>NZ_FOOX01000002.1:149634-494664 GCF_900113335.1 Desulfotruncus arcticus DSM 17038 | reverse complement strand
AAGTCATTGGGGGAGCTGTTCTTCATAATGTGTGATGAGGTAAAGGAGCTTGACTATCAAACAGCCCTTACCCAATTGTTATCCATAATGAACTCTATCGTGATTGGTAATACGGTGGAATCTCAAGCAATATCTGTTGCCGAAAAAGTCGATATATGGTTACAACAATTGCCAACATATATAAGGAAAAAGATGTTACCTGCTGTTGCTAATGCGTCTTAAATTGTCAACATAAGCAATTAAGACTTGCTGGTTTCAGGTTGTGCCTAGCTTAAAGGGGTTTTTGGTTCTGTGAAAGTTGAGTTAATAATTAAAGCGAACCGTATCCGCGGTTCTGAACGATTATTTTTCCTGCCAGCCAATACGGGCGCCGGTAATGCTATCAATGGCAGAGGCATACGGTTTAATATCCAGCAGCGGGCTGCCGTCCAACGCATCAAGGCCGCGAACCCGCAAGTGGTTGTTCTCGCGCCCTAATAACTCTGCAACACAAAAGGCAATGGGATTGGGACGGGAAGGGGATCGGCAGGCGAATACACCGCGCAAATCCGTGCCGGAGGGCGGCACCGTCTGTAAAGTATCCCGCTGCGTCCGGTCACACCAGTAAAGCACTATTAAATGACTCACCTGTTCAATATCCTTTAGCCCATTCACATAGGCCGGGTAAATTTCCAGGGTCATTATTTCTTCGGACAAACGTTCCTGGCGGGGCGCAGCACTCCGTTCCAGATAAGGGCTGTGAATGACCCCGATCTGCACCAGTTCCAATTTCGACACCTCCTGCGTTTTTGCCAATGTTGGTTTACCATGGCATATTTGTTCTATTTATTATACATCTTCAAACAAATACAAAACCAGCCCTCCGGAGCCATAAATACTACATGCTCACGAGGGACTGGTTTTTTTATAAACAGCGGAAACCGGTTGGCTATGGTTTTAGCCGGCGAATTGTTTGCACATATCTGTGGCGGCCACAGCGTCTGCGGCGTAACCGTCCGCCCCGATTTCCCGAGCGTACCGATGCTAGATATTTACTAACGCTTATATTTCCTCAGACCAATATCGATGATACCCAATAGTTTAGACTTTCTAAATATGGCAAGTTTAGTAATTGCTCGAATATAGGTTAATGGGTAACAGGTTTTCAGTTTCCTTTTGGTTACAGATAGGAACAAAAACACAAAGATTACAGTATTATAGATGGTAGGCGTACTTTAGGAGTAATGACAATGTATGCAGTTGTGAATGGTATAGGTACCATATATACTGAGATTGAGAATGAAATTTACTACGAAGAATTCTATCTAGCCCTGAATCCAGTCGGATTTGGGGCTTTCATCTGTAGTTTAGAAAAAAATTTTACAACAGCTATTTTTTTTACAAAATTTAAAATTTTTAATTCGGTCATAAGGAAAAAAGCAAGCAACAGCAGCAGTTAAACCAGTACCGATAATGGCTTCAAAAATAAAGCGCAGAGAAAAAATAGATCGGTTACTAATTAAAATAAGCAAAATAGACATAATTATCCATAATAAAAAAAATTCTTTCACTGTTTGCTTTTTTTTATTACTAGCGTCTTCTGTTTTTTTCTCTTGATTATCATCTTGCATTGTTTTCATTCCTTTCGCTACACTCAAGGCAAAAAATAAAAAATTCATTTATATTGGGGACTAATTATTTATTATATTATAAAAGTGTATACACATGCTACTGCAACGAGCACTTCCAGACTTAGTACAAAATGCAGCAATAACTGAGAATATACTATAAAGGAAGTTTCCCCCCTGCGCACAAAACTTTTATCTTCCATAACACCTTAATCTAACTGTTTCTTGATTTCTAAAAGGAAATCCTCTTTATTGACCACTTTTTTTTTTCAGATAAGCTAGATAATAGCGCAAAATCTTTAGTCATTATATAGTCCTCAATTGTCTTGACGGAGGTGTATATTCCGACATGATAGAGCCACCCGTCAAGTCCATCTCTCTTTTTCAGTGACCCGGTCCAGGCAAACAATGTTGCCAAGGGGTTTGTGGAAGTTTCCTTGCCCTTTTAATATCTGCAATAATACTTGTTGGACGTTCCATGGACTACCTCATATTCGCAACCCTTCCGGCGACATTAAAACCAAGGTCATCATCGCCAACTGCCAAATGCCGTCGCCATCAGATCAGACATTACATCACCGTCGTAATTTTTGCAGACCCGGAACGGACAACACGCGCCACCACGTCATCTATAGGATGTATAAGTACTCTATCTTTTTCCCAACGAATTTTTCCTGATACTCTTGTTCAGAGACCAAATGTACTGATCAAGCATGCAACAACTTGAAAGCATGACGGAAATAAGTAAAAAATTACGATATAATAAACATATAAAAGCAGCTATATTTTATTTAACTACAGGGGTAAGATTATGCTTGCACTTATAATGGCAATAAAAAATGAGGATGACCGGTATAAGGCGGTCGAGATTTATAAGCTATATCGTGGAACCATGCTCTACATAGCAAACAGCATCTTGCATGAAACCCATCTGGCAGAGGACGCCGTATCCGAAGCTTTTATCAGAATAATTGATAACCTTGAAAAAATTAATACAATTAACGATCACCAAACAAGGGGGTTTGTCGTTATTATAGTGAGAAATATCTCACTTGATCTATTGCGGAGGCAAAACCGCAATCAAACAAAGCCGCTTGATGACTATATTGAATACTCTGAATATAAAGAGCCGGTTTTAGATGATATTGCCGCAAGGGGTGCCTGTGATAAAATAGCGGACTCCATAGCCAAGCTGAATAAGAATTATTCCGATATTTTATATCTTAAAATGGAGTTAAAGCATCGCCGGAACTGGACAGACGAATTAAAAAGCTTATTTATCAAAGGCGCAGAAAGTCAAAAATACGGCATTTGGCAAGGAGATTTGGTAAGGTCGCTGCCTGTATCGCCATAGTATTTACGTTGTTAAACGCTGTGCTGTTGAGCGTTGAAGCGACGAGAAATTCAATATTTAACGCTATTATTGCCTGGCAGGAAAAATATACGGAAGTGAAATTTGGTGAGTTGGAAAAAGAAAGTCAGCAAGAGAATGTTTACCGCCCAACTTATTTGCCGGAGGGCTATAAAGAAACATCGGCTGAAAGATATGGCAATACATTTACATTAATATACGCAAATAATGCCGGGGATGAAATTCTATTTGACCAGCGGCCGGCAGAATCAGGAACTTCATTAGTTGACAATGAGAATACAGAGTACACAAAAGTTAAAGTATCAGGAAATACAGCATATTTGTTTAAGGCACTGACTGCGGATGATGCCAATGTATTGATTTGGCAATCAAACGGCTTAGTTTATGAGCTGACATCCAAAATAGATAGCGCGGAATTAATACGTATCGGAGAAAGCTTGAAAAAGTAATTTGAAAATTTTTCAGATAAAAGTGTTACCAAATCATGCCTTCAAACGTTTATATAGTAAAGGGTGAAATAATCCCTCAAAAATAAACGAAAGAAGGAATGACAATGATTGTGAGAATGAAGAAATGTACCTCTCTGCTTCTGGCTCTTGCATTCTACTTTTCCCTGGGAGGGATGTCGCTCGCCGCAGTAAATAATCCACAAATAACGATGTCCCCGCAGTGGACAAACACCACTTCAGTAAATGTAAATCTTTCTTTTGACGACGGAAAAGGAACTTGCGGCGCTCGTGTGCTTGGCAAATCCGGTACGACAAAAATCACCGGCAAAGTGGTGTTGGCACGCAAGAACTCAGATGGAACATATACCGCTGTAAAAACATGGAGTGATCTTGAGGCTACAGGTGAAAAACTGCTCTTCGATAAGACCTATTATGTGACAACAGGCTATTCATATCGGCTGACAATTACTGCAACAGTTTACCGAAACGGTACCGGTGAAACAGTATCCGGTAGTTATGAGGCTTATGCGCAATAATATTAGATGAATAGGTAATTAAAAAAATCTAATTATTTAGTCAGTAAAAAAAAGCAAAAACGAACGGATCGTGGAGGTAGGATCGCGTGGAGCAGAACCCCTAGCGCTGTGACCATCTTGAAGTAACGCCGTTATTTCAGTCAGGTCAATGATCCAAAGTTTTGAGATAAGCCAGTCATTATTGACAAGAACGTCTGGAATGTTTTTGACAAGTTTTATAAAACAAAATTTTCGATACGAATTTCCAACTGGATGCTTATAAAAAATAAAAAGTCCTCTACAAAAAGTAGGAGGAATTAATAACGATGGCTCAGGGCATTAAAAGCTGGAGCAACTCAAGAAATGGTAACTAATGTCCAAAAAGACATTAAGATTATTAACGAGAACGGAATATTAGCAAATTGCGGTGGAGTAACTGATTCTAAGGAATATTCTTGGGGCTGGAGGGTATGGTTAGATTCATGTGATACCAATGGTAGAATAGCCCAACTGAGTGCCGGTGCTGCGTTAAGCACTATTGCAGCTGCACTTGCTGCTTTGGTAAGTATTCCAGCATCTGTTGCATTCGGAATTGCAGCTGGTTTTATGGCTTTCGGCGCAGCTACTCTAGCTTACTATAATCGTACTGGGTGCGGAATCGTTACAGATTATGACCCCGCTGGTGAAGTAATTACAATAAAATCACAACAGTGCTAGTTACTAGATTACATTGGTCTTTTATAGCCAAAACGGATTCATCCATAATGGGTTTCCGTTTTGGCTATAATTAAGCAGTTTATTTAAAGTATAGTTTTTAACAGAAAGTCCTGTAAGTTATCATTTAATATACGTTATTTACAGTAGTTATGCAGTTTCAGGATACTTGCACAACGCTCGGCTGTCGTGTCAAAATATACTTGAACCTACTGGTTGCAGCAGCGGGCCCGGCAACCGGCGTTGAAAAAATACCAAATCACTACGCAGAGGGAGAGGGCTTGTTCAGCGCCTTTTTTATTACACTCAAGATTATTACTATCCCCTACTTGGCAATTAAAGCCTTTTAACAAATAAGCCAGAAATTATTATTAACATTTTATAACGAAAGGAGTATAATTTTATAATGTCCGAAATTGCACGATTACTTAGTTTGCTGGCTACTACCACATCTATAGGTAGCATCATTTTTATCTACAACAAGACTAATATTTCTTCTCAAAAAATCATGTCCCAAAAGATTCTGTCCGCAGGTACGCTTGCACTTTCTTTAACGCTAGTTTCATTTACTTGGAGATACGAAGACGTTAGCCCCTTGACGCAACTTATACTTACATTAGGGGCAAGCATTAGTTTTATCTTAACATGTATAATGGTGCAATATAATAAGTTAAAATTGGCTACTTATGCTACCATATCGACAATTATATTGGCTACTTTACATACACTAATCGCTTTTACCACTACTCTTTTAAATTAGCATCTCAACCTTCACGTCTCTTTATTGATAACCCGGCCTTAAAACAACTCTATATTATCAGTTGCATCAACATTTTGCATTATACTAATTGATTTCAGCTTGTTTTAATTCATAATGAAACCACATAGGAAATTTACATCTATTTTTAAGGTTTAAATTAAATGTATCTTTTGTTTTATTAAGTTAATGCATATTTCACAAAAGATACAAGCATTTTATTAACTAATGAAGAAAATCACCAGATAACAAATGATGAACTAAATGGACTGTCCGCTAAAAAACTAATAATGTTTATTTAAAATTTGATGATGAATTCACCCGAATAGGATCTAGATAATTTTAGTTACGGATAATAGCTTTTCAAATAGTTGGCACTAAAAATAGATTTATCAATAGTTTAAATAGATATTATTGAAAAATTATCCATAATGAAAAAGAGAATAAATACATTCGTTTATATGGAGGCTTTATGAAATTAAAGGATATTTTAAATGCTTTTAATTTAAATTATCCAGCTAAATTTGATATTTTTACTAGCATTTGTAGTGAATTTCCAGAAAGATGTCATTATTTGGATAGATTTCCGCTATTAATTAGCGAACCTGAAGTATATAGCCAAGTAGAAGTTTTCTTTGACAGAGCCAATAATAATAATTTATTAAAGGAGTATTTAGTAGAAGAAGCAAAGATTAAAAATGTTATAAAAAAGATGTGGGTCTATAACAACCCTGTGCTGGTTCAAACATCCTTGCTTGAAAATGAGTTTGATTTTTTATTAAAAGTTTTAAATTCCAATAAAAAATCAACAACATTGTTAAAACTGAAAACTGATTTATGTAAACAAGATAATGATTTGTTATTCGAAATCAACAATATATCTTATCTGGACGTTTTACTTGAACTAGGGCTAAGAGAACGCGTATCTTCTATTTTTATATTCCCTATATTTAAAACAATTATATGGACAAATGATTTAGTAATGCCGCTCTATGTTGAAGATGATAGCCATAAACAACTAATAGAAAAAATTTGTACAGTAGAAGGTGTATATCTGCGTCCATATAAACAATAGCATTTTTAATGAGTTTTGTTTTTCCATTCGTGTTTTTTGTCCACAGTATGTGTATGCTAATCAAGATCAAAGCGCAAATAATAACAGAGTAATTAAATCAGGTGGCGGCAAGGGGACGGGGTTATTGACAATCTTCTTCAGTCTAATGTCAGGGGGAACGGAGTTGTTGAGTGTCAACAACTCCGTTCCTCCTGACACCGGTTATCTCCTATAACATCTTATCCAACCGTTTCTTAATTTCCAAAAGAAAATCCTCTGTATTGACTACTTTCTTCTCAGGCAAGCTGGACAGCATCGCCAAATCTTTAGTCATGATGCCGTCCTCAATTGTTTTGACGGAGGCTGCTTCCAGCTTGTCCCCAAAACCAACCAGGTCTGCGAGACCGTCAAGTTCGCCTCTCTTTTTCAGGGCTCCGGTCCAGGCAAACAGTGTTGCCATGGGATTTGTTGAAGTTTCCTCACCCTTTAAATGCCTGTAATAATGCCTTGTTACGGTACCATGGGCCGCTTCAAATTCGTAGAACCCTTCCGGCGACATCAAAACCGAGGTCATCATCGCCAGACTGCCAAATGCTGTGGCTACCAGATCCGACATTACATCACCGTCGTAATTTTTGCAGGCCCAGATCATACCGCCTTCTGAACGGACAACGCGCGCCACTGCATCATCTATCAGGGTATAGAAATACTCAATATTTTTTTCGGCGAATTTTTCCTGATACTCTTGTTCATATATGTCATTAAAAATATCTTTAAAGGTATGATCATATTTTTTAGATATCGTGTCCTTGGTGGCGAACCATAAATCCTGGTTTGTATCAAGAGCATAGTTAAAGCATGACCGGGCAAAACTCTCGATTGAACTATCGATATTATGCATGCCCAGGATTACACCCTTGCCCTTAAAGTCAAAAATTGTCTCACGGTGCTCAGCACCGGCTTCAGTTTTAAAAACAAGCTCCGCCTTGCCTGGCCCTTCCACCCGGTACTCCACATCCTTATAGACGTCGCCATAGGCGTGCCTGGCAATGGTGATAGGCTTTTTCCAGGTCCGGACAAAGGGTTTTATGCTATCAATAATTATGGGAGCGCGAAACACGGTACCGTCAAGAATGGCCCTGATAGTGCCGTTGGGGCTTTTCCACATTTGCTTCAGGTTGTATTCCTCAACCCTTTGGGCATTGGGGGTAATAGTAGCGCATTTTACGGCAACACCATGTTTTTTTGTGGCCATAGCGGCGTCTATAGTAATCTGGTCATCGGTATGATCCCTTTTTTCCAAACCCAAATCGTAGTAATCAGTCTTTAGCTCAATATAAGGCTCCAGCAAAGTTACTTTGATCATTCTCCAGATAATTCTTGTCATCTCGTCCCCGTCCATTTCAACTAAAGGGACTCTCATTTTGATTTTGGACATAAGTTTCCTCCCTTACTAAAATTAAATTATATATCCTAGTAGCCAAAGGTACATTCTTTATGGCCGGTCTATCTCTTTCTTCTATTGTTAATAAAGAACCAGATAATACCACAGATTACAGCTATGATAATTGCATAGCTAACGGGCCGGAAATAGGGTTCTACGGATTGCCAGTTCTGACCAAGTTTCAGTCCCATGTAAGTTAGCGCAATATTCCAGGGTATACAGCCAATCAGGGTAAAAATAAGGAATTTTACAAAATTCATCCGGGCAATACCTGCCGGTAAAGAGATAAATGTCCGGATTACCGGCAAAATGCGTCCGAAAAATACCGCCCATTCACCATATCTGGAGAACCAGCGATCTGCTTGATCCAAGTGATGATGGTTAAACAGGATGTACTTGCCGTATTTTTCAAGGAAAGGGCGACCGCCATTTGCGCCGGCCCAAAAGGCCAGCACTGATCCAACCACATTGCCCAAAACACCGGCCCAGACAACGCCCCAGAAATTTAGCGTACCCTGGGCAGTCAAAAAACCGCCGAAAAGCATAATCACTTCGCTGGGTAAAGGGATGCAGGCACTTTCCAGGACCATGCCAATAAAAACACCCCAGTGACCTAGCGTATTGATCAAACCCGTAGCAAAGGAAGTAAGTAACTCAATTAATTGATGCAACATTATCACACCTATTCTCAATACTCTCGTATAATTAAAACCCTTTGAAAGCTACAGCATTAGCTGATATTAATCAGTACCCCAATAGTCCTCAAACTTATTTAAGCCTTCTATATCATACTACTAATTTAGCCTGATAATAACAAGTGCAATTTAAGGAGTGGCTTTGTTGGGAGCAAGAACTTCCTGTTAGCTCTCCGCTTTTCTTTATACTGCGCCAGTGCCGTATCAACACATCTTGCACATTGAACCCTTGTTCACCGGTCTGGAGTACGTAATAGCCGTCAAAATATTATCCAAATCAAATTCCTTCCAGCTTTTTGTAAACAATATAACCCCAGTTAACCAGCCGAGCATCGGAGAAAGAGTCAAGATTTACCCTGTTTTTAGCATTAGATAATTTCTGTAAACGTTTGGCTAGCTGTTAGATACTCGGATTATTCTCAATCTAATCTAATCCGACAAAACTTAACATATTAACACAACAACATAGAAGCCTTAGTTTATGGGGCTTTAAGGCATCAATATGGGCAAAATCAGCTATGAACTGATAAACTCAAGGTTATTGTGGCTAAAGTTGCCAACGAGCTTAGCAATAATAAGAAGATTTTAAAATAAACATTTTTATTTAGTAATTGGTCGCTCGGGCCCCAACGATTTAAAATATGCTTTAGCTACCTCATTTAGAAATCGTATTGGTTCCGGTCCTTTGTCCGATAAAAGTATTATCAATTTTTTTAGTTCCTGGTTTGTTTTTTTTTCATTGGAAGTTAACAGGATAGCCGGATCTACTTTTAAAACACCCGCAATTTTAATCAGCAAGTCAATGGATGGGCTTTTTTTACCCCTTTCCAGATACCCTATATATGACCCACTTACATTAACCATTTCCGCCAATTTTTCCTGGGTTACACCTTTAGATCTTCGAAAAAGCCGGATATTTTGCCCCATAACATATCGAATATCGTCCATTATATCACCTCTCTTACATTGTAAAGGCGGTATTAATGATATATTAGAAACTATAAGTCCAAATATTTATTGATAATATAAACTCACAGTGCTAAAATAAGATATATTCCGACACCATCATATGAGGTATTTTGCTTATAATTATTACATCTCAATCAGTAGCTATACACTTTCAAGGTAATACCCCCCCCAATATTGGTAAATATTTTCGGCTAACCATGCGCACAGTAAACAATAAATTTTTAACTCATTTAAACTTTATTGTATAAAAGGCAAACCACTCGAAAGGGTGGGACGCAAAGCCATGGGTCTAAACCTTTAAGGCATGACTGCCAGGCTGCCGTGATAAAGGGGTTGCTTTTTTAATGGTTTCTTTTACGGCAGTTTTTAGACTGCCGTTTTTGCTTGCTGGAAAAGGCCTGCCTAAGTTAGCCTTTATTGCTGCGTAAAGCCTAAGCCAACGCAGGTATCGTAACACCGGCGCTGTAGTTATAACCATTCGTTAATATTCATATGCAAAAAAAGTTACAAGAGGTGTTATTTGTGAATCCAGCAGGGATAGACGACCTGTTAGGGACAATGAAAAAGTTCCGACCGGGATTATTACTACACAGTGCCAACGTTGCGAATTTCTCTTTAAAAATATGCACTGTTCTTCATCTGGATGAATTGGATCGAGAAATTATCGTAAACGGAGCGCTCCTCCATGATGTGGGAAAGATGCATATTAAACGCGAGATTTTAGATAAACCGGGACCCCTTACCCGGGATGAATGGGCTGAATTAAAGGAACATTCCTTACGGGGCACCTCATTATTAAAAAAAATGGAAGCGGACGCATCCCTGGTGGAAATAGTTCGTTATCACCACGAAAGGTGGGATGGGAAGGGGTATGAAGGACTGCAAGGAGAACGTATACCCCTGCGCGCCCGCATCATTGTACTAGCTGATTCACTGGATGCCATGACGTCCTTAAGACCTTACCGTACGCCTATTAAAATATGCGAGGCAATTAAAGAAATTCACCGGTGTGCCGGTTCCCAGTTTGATCCGAAACTGGTTGCGACTCTGGCCAAAGAATCCTTTTGGCAAATTGATACCTATAAAGACTCCGCCAAACTGGAAAAACAATTGGACAAGGAAAGGAGATGGCTTGTTCAGTTGGCGGATTCATATGGCAATTTATCTCATCCGCTGGTATTTGCCCAAAGCCAATGGCTGGACCGTTTATTGATAATAGCCTGGCAATTGAAAAGATATGTAAAATAGGCGCACATTTAGAAGGGCGGTGTAAAAATGCAAATGTGTTTTGACTGCGCTAAGCAAGAACCGGATCGTCATTGTTTGGAGTGCAAATATTTTATTCAGCCGGGCCCCCTTCACCGGATACTATCGCCACCGGTCCAGGTAATATTGGAAGGAGAGCGTTTCAACCAATATCCGGCACAAATCATAGCACTAAATACCAAAGAATTTGGGTTAAAAACACAAGCGCCGGTTCCAGGACAGTACGTAATAAAGTTACAGGAAAACTTATGGGTCGAGGTAGCACGGACTTCAATTCATTGACTCTTCCGGGGCGGGTATGCTCCTGAGCCAGGCAAGGCTCCTTTTTAACCAGGGACGCATTCTGAATATCACCCACATTCCCAGTCTAATTCGTGAAGACCTGGATGTGATAGGTTTTTTCCGGGTACTGGAGGTCCTAAGAAAAAACTCCAACGTTTAGTAAGGGGTAGATTCAAAATGAAAAGTGAGATTACTTGCGGTACCTTGACAGTAACAGCGAACGAAGCTGACAATGCATATTTGAACAGGGAGGCGAACGACCTTCCTTATGCATTTGTGCAACGAGGACGCATTAATGTCCGCCACCGGGCGGAAGGACCTTATCCGTTAGTAATACCCTGCCCGGGGGTTAGACTGCTTGTAAACGGCGAGGAACGCACTTATCCCACCCCCGTATGTATGAAGGATGCGGTTAGGGTGGAAACAATAAATGAACGTAAAGAAGGCGAATGGTCTGTAACTGTTTCCCCAGATGGCCTTCAAGCGATATTGAGAACCTGCCCCGCAATTGCAGTTTACCGTGAACTGGCGGAACTTCCGCCCGCCCGCAAACTGCAACTGGCGGTAGTTGAGCGGAAAGAAAAATTACCGGTACTCACATGGGACGAACTATTACAAGAATTATCCCGGCTGGGAGTTAACTATAATGTAAATTGGGAAGCATGCTTGAGCAGTGTTAGATCCTGTACCGATGAGGAGGTGGTTATCGCACAAGGTGTCCCGGCGGAACCAGGGAAAGATGGCCGGTTGGAATTACTTTTTTCTTCTAAGTCCAAAGTACCTGTACAGATAGAGGAAACTGAAACGCTGGATTTCCGGGAACGGTATGTTTTTAATTCAGTAGAGGCGGGGGAAATCCTGGCTGTCAAGCACCCACCCACATTGGGGAATCCTGGCACTAACGTCAAGGGTGATGTAATTATACCGGTGTCGCCCCGGGATTTTAAGCTTGTTGCCGGTCAAGGAGCGGTGCTGACCGGCGATGGTGAACAAGTTATAGCAGCCCGGGCCGGGCGTCCTCTGGCCTCCCGCCGGCATAATCTGGTTACGGTAAGTGTGCTGCCTGGACTTGTGCATAATGGAGATGTAAATCTTGCATCCGGCAATATTTTATTTAAAGGCGATATCCACATCACTGGTAATGTAGAGGAAGGAATGACGGTAGAAGCGGAAGGAGATGTAAAGGTAGCAGGATTGGTTTCTGATGCAAATGTTCAGGCCACGGGTTCTATCCTGATTAAGGGCAATATTATTTCATCAGTAGTAGTCGCGGGAGGAACCGCCGCCTTTCAAAAAAGTATTTTACCGGAGATTAATGTTCTGTCTAATGGCTTACAAGAAATGACCATGGCTATCCGGCAGTTGCTGAGTCACTCTGCGTTCAAGCAGGGTGATCTTAAGCACGGTATCGGCCCACTAGTAAAACTGCTGTTGGATGAAAAATTTCGACATCTTCCTGTAGTGACCAAAGCTTTAAAGAATAGGCTGGAAATTCTGCCTCCGGAATTAGCCGGTGATAATCTGGGTGAATTTGTCCGGTTACTCGAACGGGTAGTGGTTCAAACCCCTCTGGGCATACGTGACCTCACAGAGATAGAAACACTAGCCCAACGAGCTGCCGAATGGAAACAGACCTTTACCGCATACCTGCCATCTTCATCAGAAAGTGATATCGTGGCGTCAAGCATTCTCAATTCTACTATAATAGCTACCGGTAGTGTTCGGATGATTGGCAGTGGTTGTTATAATTCACGAATCCAGGCCGGTAAAGAAGTAACTATATCCGGTGTGTTTCGTGGAGGTGAGGTCCAGGCTGACGGAGATGTGCACCTGGGGATAGTAGGCTCCAAAGTTGGGACACCCACCAAGGTGGTGGCCGGCCCGAAAGCCGTGGTTACCCTTGATTATGCCTTTGAAAATACCTCCATATCTGTAGGTGGCATAATTTATCGTTTTGACAGGGAGGAAAAAGACATACGCTTGTGGCTGGACAAGGAAGGAAACCTCAAGTCTAAAGCAGTTCCGGTTTAAGAAAAAGCCACAGCCTTAGCCGCATCATCTTAGTTAAAAATACAACGAAACACTTCTAATTCAACAATTGCATTAAACAGCATGTATACATTTATAAAATATTTCCTGGGCATAATTTGCCAGGAAATACACCGGGGTTTTTTTAAGAAGGTAATTAAGACCGTTTAAGATCATTTGTCGAGTTCACGGTAAGGCCATTTTTATACTGCGCCAGTACCGTGTATAAAGCCGGTACGATAATTAATGTAAGCATCGTGGAAAATATCAGACCCGAAATAATGGTCATCGCCAGGGGTGCGAATAACGGATTGCCTGATAGGGCCAGAGGTGTCAGGCCGGCCACTGCTGTCATCGAGGTCAGCAGGATTGGTCGTAGCCGCGCTTCTCCGGCCCGGAGCACCGCCTGTTTCAATTCCGCTCCTTCGGCCCGGTCCTTTTCGATGAAGTCGATTAACACAATACCGTTGCGCACCACAATTCCCGCCAGGGAAATGACCCCCATCATGGTCATAAAGCCAAGCGGCGTTTGTGTAATAAACAGTCCGATTAAACTGCCCGCCGCGGCCAGATAAACGGTGCTCATAATCAACAGGGGCAGGCTTAAAGAATAAAACTGGATGACTATCTGGATAAAGATCAGGAAAAATACAATAATTGAGAGTTTGCCCATGTCGATGAATATATCGGTCTGTTCTGTCATCTCCCCACCCACTTCCCAGCGGTAGCCATCCGGAAAATTTGTTTTTTCCAAGATGGGGGTAATATCGGCCATTACCTCGGTGGCCGTCCTCCCCCGCACGTCGCCGGTTATGGAAACTGATCTGGTCAAGTTGCGATGCGGGATGTTTTGTATGTCAAAAGAGGGCTGCACAGCAGCCAACTCCGTCAGCGGAATTTGTTGACCCGACGCATTTGGCACCGTAAGGTGCTGGAATACGGACATGGGATCGGTGCCCGGGCTTTGGGCATAGATGTTAATATCGAGGAGTTTTTTCCCATTGTCAAACTCGCCGGCTGTGATCCCCTCACCGGCCAAACGTAAAGTACGGGATAGGTCGGTATAGGTGATCATTTTTTGTTCCATCATACCCCTGTTGATTGTAAATTCCAGGGTATTATCGTCCAAGCCAAAGCTGTCCTGCACATCCCTGGCGCCCGGCACCCTTGATATTTTGTCTTTAATTTGCTGGGCCATGGCCCGCAGTTGGTCAATATCCTCTCCGTACAGGTGAATTTCAATTGGGTTGCCCACCGGCGGCCCGGTTTTCAGTTCCCAGGGGTTAATAGTCACACCAGGGTATTGGGGGCCAAGCTCATCCCGCCATTTATCCACTAATTCAGTGGTGTTGACCTGATCCAGGTCAACCTTGGCCATAACCTGGCCGTTTTCATCGGACATTCCATCAAGGCCTGTTCCGCCCCCGTACCAAAGCCCCGGACGCCCCCCCGCACAGGCTGTCACTTCCTTTACTCCAGGCTGTTTGGCCACCCACGCCTGCACTTCCTGAATAATTTTATTGGTTTCTTCAATATCACTCCCCTTGGGCAAACGGATATTGATGGGAAGTTCCTCACGGTTGGCCGTCGGGAATAATTCCACAGGGGTAAAGGGTATCAGGCCGTATGCCAGAGTGCCGATTAAAACACCGGTCAGACCGACACGCAAAGGACGCTCCAGTATACGGGGCATCAAACGCCCCGAGTACCACCGGGTAAGGCGTTTAAACTGTGTCCCCAGCAGGCCCGCCGACCTGTGGCCACTTGTTTCAGTATTGCCATTATCAACATTACCATGACGCGCTTCATACCAGTTGCGGAAAATAGGTATGATCGTTAAGGCCATCACCATTGAAGCCAGCATGGTCAGGCTAACCACTATTGGTATGGGCCGAATGAAATCCCCACTGATGCCTGAAATAAACATCAGCGGTCCAAAAGAAAATATGGTGGCTAAAGTGGCGGTCAGGATGGACACGGAAACTTCCCTGGCACCCTTGACGGAAGCATTAAAATTGGATTCCTTCAGCACATCCAGGCGCCTTTCAATGTTATCGTTAACCACCACCGCGTCATCCACCAGGACACCCAGTACCACGATCAACCCGAAAATAGACATCATATTGAGGGTAATCCCCAGAAAAGGCAGGAATATCAGCCCCACCGCCATGGAAATGGGGATGGCTATCGCCACCATCATTGCGGTTACCAGGTTCAGCCCCAGGGTGCAGACCAATAATACCGCTAAAACAGCAATGATCATTTCCCGATAAAGTTCATGGGACATGTCATCAACCTGTTTTTTTTGGGAATATACCGGTGTAACCTTGACGCTCGGAGGCAAATTATGAGAAAGTTTATTAAGCATTTGTTCAACACGCCGGTGCAGCGAAGGTACGTCCGTGCCCTTCTCAACGCTTAGGCCCATAATGGCGCAAGGCTGGCCGTCCTGATAGGCGTAGACATCCGCTTTTTCCGTGGTCAAATAGGCCTTGCCCACATCCTTTAAATATACCGGAAATCCTTCCGGGGTAACGGCTACGATTACCTTATTCAAATTCTCCCATTGGTAATCTTCAGGCAATTTTAACTGGTAGTTTCGGCCCGCTACTTCCATGTCACCAATGGGCACCCTTTCATTTTCACCCTGAATAGCGGCCATCACTTGAGTCCAAGTTATACCGTAGTGTCTGAGCTTCCACGTATCCAGTTCAACCCGGACCTCCTGTTCCGGCAGTCCCCAAAACTCTACATCAGCTATGCCCGGTACCGTCCTGAGCTGATCTTTCCAGTTTTCAATGGTTTCCCGCAGGCCATAAAGTTGACTCTGATCCCTGGCCGCAATATTAAAGGAAAAAAACGCTATGGCGGCCAGGTCGTCATTAACCAGCGGCTTTTCCACACCATCCGGCAAATCTCCCTCAGCGTCTGTAACCTTTTTGCGCAGTTCATCCCATTTTTCTTTCGGGTCAACGTCGTCCTTAAGATAAACAACAATGGATGAGTAACCGGACCCCGAATCCGATTCTATTGTTTTGATGCCTTGAATTTCTTTGATATGCTGCTCAATCTTATTGGTAACTGTCTGCTCCACTTTCTCGGGAGAAGCACCGGGGAAAATTGTGGTCACCGTCGCTACACTGATGATTACATCGGGCTGCTCTTGCCGGGGAAGTTGGAAAGCGGTAAGAATACCAAGAATAACTATCATAATAAAAAATAGCAGGGTGATCTTACGCTTGCGTAAAAAATACTCAATCACTTACCGTTACCTCCCGGATCTTCAATGGCATCGCCCTCAAATAATTGGTCGGCCCCTTTTACCACAATCCTGTCCCCTGCGGTTAAGCCCGAGGTAATTTCCAGATTATCTCCAAAAAGTTCACCAATGGTAACCGATCTTTTAACTGCCTTACCTGCTATGGCCAGAAATACGTAAGGTTTATCTTCGCCCCGGTTGATCACTGCGCTTACGGGAACATACAAACCTTCCCTCGTCTCAGGCCGGTTGGCCATTACTACCTGACCGGGCAACCAATCTTGTTTCAGGTTCGCCACAGTCACTTCCACCCCTACCGTGCCGGTGCCGCTATTGGTGGACGGGTAGATACGGGAAACCCGCCCCTCGCGCTCTGCTCCGTACAGGGTTAGTTGTACTTTGTCGCCTTGGTGCCAATTGGCAATTTCATTATCCGGTATTGGTAAAACAGCTTTTAACGGGTCAAGCCGGCCAATACTATAAACAGGCGAGCCCGCGGACGTTATCTGCCCCCGGGTGACGTATTTGACAAGAATGGTGCCGTCAATTGGCGCAATCAGGCTTGTCTTATCCTGTTCCAGTAAATCCGCTGATTGCTGTGCCTGGAGATAATCCTCTTCTGCCACCTGCAAACCGTCACGGGCCTTTTCGTAATCAGACTGGGCAACAACGCCTTCCCGGTAAAGCTGTTCAATGCGGTCAAAATCCTGCTGGGCTTGCTGGTAACCAACCCGGGCTTTATTTAACCCCGCATCCGCCTGAGCCACCTGCAGACTGAATTCCGTCGCGTTTACCCGGGCCAGAACAGTACCGGATTTAACCCTGTCACCTTCCTTGTAGGGCAAGTCCACTATTTGACCGGGAACTTCAAAGGAAAGCAAAGTTTCATTGTCAGCTTCCAGGGTCGCTGAAATTTCGGACAAACGTTGGGCCTTATCCCGGGTAACTGTTTCTACAACCACTAGCTTGGCCTTTGCTTCCGCCGGCTCGGGTTGTCCTGAAGGTTTATTTTTTATTTTAAGGGTAAAAGTAACTATTAATATGGCTAATACCAAGCTTATTGCCAACCAGGTTATTTTTTTATTGCGCAAAGCCTTTGCCTTCTGCTTTTCCTGTAACGAAAAGCTGCGGGCTGTCCCTCCTTTATCAATTAATTGGCTAAAATATTCTTAAGTCGTGTTTCACCGTTGAAACATCGCACTGCTGCATGCTAAATCCAGACGCTATGTATACAAAATCTCCTAACTACTATATTGTACCAAGCACAACAGACGCAATAGGTTTGGCTGTAAAAATTACGTAAATAATTTAACAAATCTAATGACAAAATCCTTGCGCATGTCAGGGGGCCGGGGTTATTGACAACCGCCGCTTCGCATCCAACAAGGAAACCCCCGTTCGACGGAACGAGGGTTAGCTATATTTATGGAGTGTTATTGTTCAACTTTATCACTGGGCTTAAACTTCCCGATTACCTCAGGAATAATTTCCGCCAATTTAGCCAGACTGCCCTTCTGGGCAAGGGAATATACCTGCACATTATCCCCCTGGATGATCAGCAGTGCTGAGGGAGTAAGCTTCATCCCGGCGCCGCCGCCTGCTCCTTTGCCTCCCTGATGCTTATCGTCCTGCCCTTCTCCACTGCCGGTACCAAAACCCACAGCGGCGGTAACGATGGGGATAATGGTTGTGTTGCCGCTGATAATAGGCTCGCCGACAATGGTCTTGGTCGATATAATATTTTCCAAATGGGATACCAGAGCTTCAATGTTTTCCTTAAACATATTGTGTTGCCTCCTTTGGTTTTCTTCTGATAAAGAAGACTTGGTTCAGGTGGGGTTTTGACCCCACCTGAACCTTAGTCGCCCTTATTTCGAGTTTATCGCCGCTTAACTCCATTAGTTGGGGACATTCCTATCCCCAGAGAAATACCCAAGCTTCAGCAGGTGTGTCCCCTTTCCTTATGCGAGGCGGGAGTCTTAGCGGCGGTTAACGAGATTAATTTGGTTTTAAGATGGGTCCACCACAACCGCCGGACCGTCTTGGTCAGGATAATGCATATGGTAAACCACACAATAGCAATTGGTATGATCCGGCCGGATATTTCCCCGGCTATATCAATAATGGGCTCGCTAAAGTCGGCCTCCAGGTCAAGGTTGAAATGCCCGGCGTGCAGCGCAGCGATTAACCCGGCGAGCATTCCGGTTAAAGCCGGGTCGCCGGTGCCATATACACCGTTCACTAGCAGCCGGAGACGGATCGATTTAATAATCTTTATAAGGTACCCCAAAGTAACGGTCAGCAATTCCTTATTCAACAGCATTTTAATTGCTGCAGGGCTGAATTTGTTTTTTTCTTCCCTCCGTCTGGTTTTCTTTTTAGAAATTTTCTTTGGAACTGTTTTTGGAATCGTTTTTGTCTTTATTGCAGTTGTTTCAGTTTTTTTACCAGGGGGAGAAAATGCTATTCCGGCAAAACGAATCCGGATCAACTTTTCCCTTCCGTTAATTCCTATGGTCGTGCAAAGCAGCTTCCAGCCCCAGGCTAGATTGAAATTCATCATCTTGTTCCCGGGACCCCAGGCCCCCCTGGCTTTAAAGGTTACCGGCACGCTTAACAGCCCCAAAGGCAATAGGACCAGAATAAAGAATAATATTATCTTCCCACTCAACGCTGATCACGCCTTTTGCCGACAATCCTGCCCACTACAGCTGAAACACCCCGGAACACAGCGGGCAGTTCGCGCCCGGTTGCTTTAGCTAAACGCCCCAACTGTCGCGGGCCTGGAATCCGGGACACCCCGGCGAGGGCCGGCTGCCAGGCTAGCTTTTGGGCTTCCCAAAGACTGATTCCCGGTCTTTGTTCCACATCTTCTGTATCCTTTGTTTCTTGGATGATTGCTTTGGCTCTGGCTATAGCCTGCTGGCGAATAAATGGGAGTTCCGGGGGAATTTCAATTTTCTCATCCTGCTGCAATTCCAGCCAGAGCAGTCTGAGCCGGGACAATTCCTGCCGGCAGGCGGGGCAGCAACCAAGGTGCCGACGGACAGCTTCAATTTCGTTTTGTTGCAATTCGCCATCCAGAAAAGCTTGTAATGCTTCCTTGCTGCACTTCAAATTTTATCCCTCCCATTCATAAACGCTGCCCAATTTCCGCCTCAACTCCTGTCGAGCCCTGAAAAGATGGGTTTTTACCGTGCCTATAGGCAGGTCGGTAGTAACTGCTATTTCTTCATAGCTAAGCCCTTCCTGGTGCCGCATCACAAGTACTAAGCGCTGCTGGGGAGAAAGCCCGTTTATCGCTTGACGGAGTACCTCACGGGCATCCTGCCATTCCGCGGCATCCACCGGGTCGTTTGTGTTGCCGGTAAGTGTATCTCCCAGTACTATGTCTTCAGCAACAGGCTGTTCAAGAGAGATTGTGGTTGGTGCACGGCGCCTGAGGCAATTCAAGCAGGCATTGACTGTAACCTGCCGCAACCAAGGCTTAAAAGGCCGGCCAAGTTGATACTTGCTCAGCCCTGTCAGCACTTTAACCAGCGCTTCCTGGGTGAGGTCCAGGGCTTCATCCCGCGACCCGCCGATGCGTAAACACAGGCGATAAACGTAGACTTCGTAGCGGGCCAGCAGCTGACGCCAGGCCTGCTCATCACCTTCACGGCAGCGGATAATCAAATTTTGGTCGGCGTTATCTTCCACCGCTGTTCCTCCTTATTGGGCCTTCAATTACCTATACCCCTTTATCACCAAAAAGTTTCAACCAAAAAATAAAAAATGTACCATCACCATAATCCAAAAAAAAATAAAAGGACGGAGTTGTTAAGTATCAACAACCCCGCCCCCTGATCATAATGCCCTTGACATTACTTTATTTATCCCAAAATGCCTCGGGTATCAATGTCAAAATTATTGGTGTATCCGAACCGCTGGGAGGCGTATATACGAATTCATCCGTTTGACCGGCTTCCAGAACACCCAGCACGGCAGCCTGTCTAAGTCCGTTGAAATAACTGGTTGACGGAGCCTTGTAAACATTTCCGTCAGGACCCAGAAAAGCCCCTTTAAAAACGCTGCCCCGGGGATTTAACAGCACGCCTGTGTTTTCGGAAGCAGACATCTTTAAATGGTAAACCACACCGTAATTGCCAACGTTCTTTACAGTTTCCCCCGTAAGCGGGTCTATGCCTTCAATCCAGGTATCAAATCCGGGCGTTTCCATGCCCAGGGCAATTTTTTCCTCTCGCCCGCCATTCCCCTGTATGTCCACCAGGTAGTCCGCGTTGGAGAAAATACCCCGTACCTGTTTAGAGTTTCGGGGCAACACCGGCAGGGATAACAGGTACTCAATTTTTTCCTGCAGCAGTTCCTCCGGTGTCTTTACCGGAACGGGCTCACTGTCAGCACCGTCAGCACCCGTAACCTCATCCGGCTCCACCTCTTGCGGGTTATCGGAGAATATTATTGACACACCCTGCGCCGGAGTTTCTTCCGGCGCCTGTTCAGGTACCTGCTCCTGTCCCGGTGTTTCTTCCGGCTCTTGTTCCAATTCAGGTTCCTGCTCCTGTTCCGGTGCTTCCTGCGGGCCCATAATCACACTGATGGTTATGTTACCGTCCGCCTGAAAGTCCTGCATACCTGTAACGGCTTCTTGATAATTCAAAGGGCGCAGGCCCGGGTTTAAAATGATTTTTTTCCCGGGTTGAATAGTCACGGAGTCGGATGGTTGAGACGACAGGTATCTTATTGCCGCAGTTTGTCCCAGGTTCATGTAATCGGCTACCGGGCCGCCCACCCCGGATTTCAAGGTACTCAGGGTAACCGGGGTCTGGCCGTTGTTTCCGGCGATGACATAAAGGCACTGTTTTTCCGAGGAGCCATTCAGATGATGATACAACAGCCTGAAATCGCCCGATGCATCGCTCTGATAAAGAATACCGGAACCGGTCACCACCTCCGGGCTGTTACTCAGGTGCAGAACAGGCCCGGTTCGTTCAAAAGCAACGTTCTCGCCGGGTTCAACCAGATTAAAACTAAAATTTTGAGCATTCTCAAACAGCTCACCATATACAGGTGAGGAAAATCTAAAGGCCATTTCAGACATGAGCATTTCATCAGTTACAGTAACACCGGTAGAAAAGGTTTCACTCGAGTTTCCGGCGGCATCCTTTATTCTAAGGCTGACCGTGTATTCACCGGGCTGGAAGAAGGCCCGGGGTTTACCTGTCATGATCCGGCTATCGCCTGGAAGTTGATAACTCCACTCCTCGTCGGTAATAATTTCTCCCTCTTCATTATCATATGTATAATTAAAGTTGGGCGCTTCCCCGATTTTAATCACGTCATTTGGCAACCCCAGATAAGTAATTACCGGGGGCAGGTTGACGGGTGCGGGCTCAGCCTCATCAGTGATGACTTCGGTGATGGTAATGGTCTTTTCCTCAGCATTAAATTCTATGGACATGTTCAGGTTTTCCGCCAAAAAACGCAGCGGCACCAGGGTGCGCCCGTCTTTTATAAAGGGCGGATTGCTTATTTCCACTTCCTGACCATTTACTGAAGCCATTCCGGTATCCAAAGGCATTTTAACATCAACTTCACCTTTGGTTATTTCCATGATTCTTGTGGTTGCATCCCAGTTTACCGCGGCGCCGAGGATTTCCTCCGCCACGAAGCGAGCGGGAAGAAATGCCGTGCCTTCTACCAGCACAGGCGGTATTTCAAGCTGGCACGGGGCATCGTTCAGCAAAGCGTCTTTACTGTCCAGAGTTAATACCACCTTTTTGGCGGTATCCTGTTCAGTGGTATCCTGAGCGTATGCAGCAGTGTCGTTTGACCAGAGGGGCGGGGATGCCAATAAGGCCGATAAAGTTAAAGCAGTGCAGAGTTTCTTGAAATTCATAAATACCTCCGTTGGTCACTTAATAACAAATAATTACGCTAGATGACCCATCTTCCTGATTTTCGACTTTCTACATCTTAGACGTATATTTACCTCAGAAAGTTTCATCGATTAAACTTGAAAAAACGATTAAAATGGAAAAACCCCCGCTCCATAGAACGAGGGTTATATATTTGCCGCCTGATCACATGCGTTTTTGCCGGCAGCCTTAATAAATTTAGCAATTAAGTGTGGGTCAAACTGAGTACCGGCCCCTGCTTTTAGTTCAACCAAAGCCTCAAAGTGCGACATCGCCTTGCGGTACGGCCGGTCGCTGGTCATAGCATCATAGGCGTCGGCTATGGCCAGTATGCGACACTCCAACGGGATTTCCTCCCTTTTCAGCCCCAGCGGGTATCCCTCGCCGTTCCACCACTCATGGTGCCTTAGTACCCACTCAGCTATTGAAGCAAGCTCGTTGGAAGACCTGGCAATGCGGAACCCAATTTCACAGTGACGTTCCATCTCTTTCTTCTCTTCGCCGGTAAGAGGACCCGGCTTAAACAAGATGCGGTCGGGTATACCCACCTTACCGATATCGTGAAACTGGGCCAACAAGCGAAGGTCGCTTAATTTTTCTTCCGATAAACGAATAATCGACGCTATGTCTATAACCAAATCCTGCAAGCGTTCCGCGTGGCCTTCAGTAATAAAATCTCTCGCTTTCAATGCTTTCATCAGTGTTTGTACAATGGCGCTGCGGTTACTTTGGCTGTGGTGCAGCTTATTACGATACATAAAGTCGTCTGCCTGCTTATACAACTGCATTAGATCATTGGCAGGATCATCCCCTATTGCGTATCCAACAGATAAACTCAGAGGCAGCTTGGGATTTGTTTTATTGTGTCCTGTAATGCCCTTACGCAACAACTGAGCAGTTTCCTCAACAATACCGGATCTAGTAACCGGAACCACAATACAGAATTCATCCCCGCCAACTCTTGCTGTTACATCTATATCCCTGGTCATTTTTTTAATTATCCGGGCAACGCATTTGAGCATCTCGTCACCGGCGTGATGCCCCATGGTATCATTCACCAGCTTTAATCCGTCAACATCACATATAATAACCCCTAACTTATATGTATTGTTTTCTAATAATCTAGCAACGTCCTGTTGGAAGCCATAACGGCTCTTAAGACCTGTTAAAGCATCATAGCAGCTTAAATACTGCATTTTCATTTCCAATTTCTTGCGCTCGGTGATATCAATGATAAAACCACGAAACCCAACAGCTTTCCCTTTACGATAAATCGGTGTTGATCTAATGATAACCGGGAATCTGGTACCGTCCCGGCGCTGGCCCGTGTACTCGTTGGGACCGGTATCCACACCCATAATCAACTTCTGAATATTCTCCTTAACCTTTGTCCTGTCTTCCGGCACTATAAAGTCAAGCACATTAAGTCCTTTATCGTAATCCTCCCGGGTGGCCTTCCAAAAAGCAAAGGCGTTTTTATTAACATAGGTGAGCCTGCCGTTTAAATCCATTTCATAAACAACATCCGGCAAAAAATCGGCCAGTTCCTGATATTTGGCTTCGCTCCGGGCCAGCATATTGTTCCTGTTCTGAAAATAATGAACCAGTAAACTGATGGAAATGCCGGTAAAAAAGAACGACGTCAGGAAATACCCCCAGTGCTGATATTGATCAACCGGATATAAAAACGGGCTGCCCAATATGTGCACACCATTGGCCAACATAAACCAACCGGCAAAACTTTTAAGCGAATCCTGCAAAAACATTCTGCCAGTTACAAAAAACATGATAAACAAACATATGCAGGCTGGAATAAAATAAAGCATAAACGGCAATTTGATAAAAATGCCTGTAATGTTAAAAATACCGGCCGCCAAAATGCCAAGGATTATGCTTTTGTTAACAGGCCGATCAAAGAACTCGCAGCTACCCAGGTATAACAACAGAGGGGCAACATATACCGATGCAATAGTATGAGTAATGATAAGGTTATCATTGTAGTGGAATATTAAAAACAGCAGCGCAATCAATCCTACAAGATTAATTAACCAGGACCAGGCCCAAATGTACATACACTTTTCCCAGCTTTGCAGATACAGGCTAAAAATTATAATTGTAAATACTGCCACAACCGATATGGCCCCAATAACAACATGTTCCATGCTAATATGTAACCCCCATTTTAAAAAAAGCGCCCAGTACCGGACGCTTTTCAAGAATGGATGCAATATTTTCATTTTTCGACAATATGCAAGATTATCCTTTAAAGTAAAACAATCTTTTTAAAAAATGACAGCCGCCCACTTACGCTATGGCGGGCTGGATGCGGGCACGGCCCAGGTAGGCTTGCTGCACTTTGGAATCGGACATTAACTCAGCCGAACTGCCGCTAATGGTAATGGTACCTCTTTCCATAACCAATGCCCTGTCCGCCACCTTTAGCGCAGCCCTTGTGTTTTGTTCCACCAGCATAATTGTTACCCCGGTTTTCTTCAGTTGGGAAAGGATAGACATAATTTCGCGCACCACCAGCGGAGCCAGGCCAACCGATGGCTCATCCAAAAGCAGCATTTTAGGGTGGGCCATCAGCGCTCTGCCGATGGCAAGCATCTGCTGCAGACCTCCGCTTAATGTTCCCGCCATTTCTTTTTCTCTGCCCTTTAAAGCCGGGAAAATTTCCATAACTTCACCGACGTCATTTGAAATAGTGGCTTTATCGCTGCGGTAACGATGATAGGCGCCGAGCATCAGGTTATCCAGCACACTTAAAGAGCTGAAAATTTCCCTTCTTTCCGGCACCAGGCTGATGCCCTGGCGCACCATTTTTTCGGGAGAGTTACCGGTTATATCTTTAGGTGTGTCACCTGTCCGCTTGAACATAATATTCCCTTTAACCGGTTTATTCAGACCGGCCAAAGTTCCAAGCAAAGTGCTTTTACCGGCCCCGTTGGCACCCAGGATAGCCAGCAATTCACCTTCTTTGACATGCAGGGAAAGTCCCCTGACTGCCTGCACGTATCCGTGATAAACGTCGAGCCCTTCTATTCTAAGCAATCTGTTCATCCTCCCCCAGGTAAGCCCTGATTACTTCCGGGTCGGCCTGCACTTCAGCCGGTGTTCCTTCAGCTATTCCCTGACCAAAGTTTAACACCGTGATGCGGTCGGCCACTTCCATCACAGTTTCCATATCGTGTTCCACCAAAATCATGGTTAAACCGTTTTCCTTCAATTTTTTAAGAAAACCGGCCAGTGTCTTGGTTTCAGTGCTGTTCAAGCCCGCTGCCGGTTCATCCAGCAGAACCAGCCGGGGGCCGGAGGCCAGCGCCCTGGCTATTTCCAGTAATCTTTGCTGCCCGAAGGGAAGCGCCGCGGCAGGCAGGCCGGCCGAACCGTCCAGCCCCACCTCGCCCAGCAAAGCCATGGAGTGCTCAATAATTTTTTTATCTTCCGCGTTTATACCGGGCCGCCGCAACATTGATTTGACAAAGCCGGTTTGGCCTTTTAAATGGGCGCCGGTCATTACGTTTTCCAGTACGGTCATACCACTGAACAATTGAAGGTTTTGAAATGTCCTGGTGATGCCCGCCGCGGCAACCTGATAGGTTTTTAGCCCGTCGAGCCGTTTAGCCAAAAAGTTAATGGCCCCACCGTCGGGCTGAAGCATCCCGGTGATCAAATTAAACACCGTGGTTTTGCCGGCACCATTAGGACCGATCAGAGCATAAATAGTGCCCTCGGTTACTTGAAAGCCAACATCCTTTACTGCGGCAACACCGCCGAAATATTTTGTAAGACCCTGCACTTCCAGCAGCACACTGGAAACCCCCTTCAATTAACTTCAATTAATCTCAATTAATTTCCACCCGCTCGGGTAAGCCCGCATCCGGTACGGCCGGCGTTTTGGCCGCAGGTGATTTGATAATTTGGCCGAAGGACCCGAGACCTTCGGGGCGATAGATCATTAGAACCACCAGTATCAGTCCAAAAAAGATTATCTCGTACTCACCACCGGCACCGGGGATAACCAGCGGTATCGCCCAGCGCAAGAGCTCTCCCAGCAGCACCACCAGCGCCGCCCCCAGCAAGGGGCCAAGAAAAGTACCCAACCCTCCGACCACAGCCATCAGCACAAATTGCACCGAGATATTAAAGCCGAAAGGCGCCGGGCTGACAAAAGTGATATAAAAGGCATAGAGCCCGCCGGCCAGTCCCGCAAGCAAAGCACTGAAAATAAAGGCCTTTAATTTTAGCTGGCTTGTATCTATCCCGGCGGTTTCAGCGGCATGCTCACTTTCACTGACAGCACGGAGCGCCCTGCCCATCCGCGAGCGGATTAAATTGTTAATGCCGAGTAAAACCAACAGCACCACGACCCAAACAAGGTAGAAAAATTTTAAATCATTGTCAAAGGTCAGCCCGCCAATTGAAAGGTAGGGAATTCCCGCAATTCCCGACGGTCCCCCGGTCAATTCCCTGGCCTCATTAAACATGGTATGGATTAGTATGCCAAAACCCATTGTACCCAGGGCCAGATATAGTTCACGCAGTTTGAGCGTCGGCCGTCCGATAACGGCTGCTATTAGCCCCGGCAGGATAATTGCGGCCAAAAGGGCTAAAAGCGGAGGCCAGTCATAGCGTGTTGTCATAATAGCAACTGCATAGCCCCCCAGGCCGAAAAAGCCGCCATGACCGAAGGATACCTGCCCCGCATAACCCATTAAAATTCCCAGGCCCTGCACAATAATTGTGTAAAGGCCGATGACAATAAGAACACTAAGCAAATAATTGCTGTCAATTACCAGGGGCAGGGCAAAGAAAAGCAGGATAACCGCCGGCCATAAAAAGGACTTATTCATCTTCAACCACACCTCTAAGTTGATACATTACGTTTCCCCGCCTTTTATTCACTAGATTTTGCGTTCACCCAGCACCCCTAAAATACCCTGCGGCCTTAGCAGGAGAACCGCCAGAAGAATGATTATGGACAGGGCATCTTTCAGCCCGGAGGATATCAAACCGGCACTGTAGGACTCCAGGACTCCCAGCAGAAGGCCGCCCAGCACAGCACCTCCGACATTGCTCAGCCCGCCGATAACTGCAGCCACAAAACCCTTAACCCCCAGCATGAAGCCCATATCATAAGTCGTCATGGTAACGGGGGCGATAAAGATACCCGCTGCCGCGCCCAGAGCTCCGCTCCCGATAAAAGCCCAAAAGGACACGGTATTGGGGTTGATACCCACCAGTCTGGCCGCGGTTCGATTGATAACAGCGGCTTTTACCGCCTTGCCCGCATAAGTCAGTTCAAAGAAAGCGTAAAGGACCGACAGGGTTAAAACAGCAAAACCCAGAATCCAAATACTCTGTGGGTTCAGGGCGGCCCCCCCGATGAAAAGGGGCCCGCCTTTGGAAAAAGCGGGAAGTGAATATGTGTCAGTGCCCCAAATTAACAACGCCAGGCCGCGTAAGGCGATTGACAGGCCGATGGTGATAATGATCAGGGTTAGTCCCGACGCCCGCCGGGCCGGATGAATCGCAGCCCGCTCCAAAATCCCGCCCATAATCGCCACCAGCAAAATCGACAGGATAAATGCAGCGATCATAGGTATTCCGGCTGCATACAGGCTGATTGCCAGCAGTGCCCCGATGGCAACAAATTCTCCCTGGGCGAGATTTAGAACACCGGTAATGTTAAAGGTGGTAACCAAAGCTAAAGCAATTAAGGAATATATACTCCCCAAGGTAAGTCCTGAAAAAAGAAGCTGCAACAGCTGATCGGACATATTAACACCTCTTTATTCACTCAATTAGTTGCCACTTGCTGTCCTTAATCTGTACCAGTACCATAGAATGCACACCAAGCCCGTTATGATCCTGGGGCGACATGTTAAATGTGCCGGATATTCCCGAGAATCCACTGGTCTTCTCCAATTCGTCGCGGATGGCGGCGCGATCCGGACCGGCCTTTTCAATCGCGGCCACTACCAGGTTAAAAGCGTCCCAGGCATACCCGCCAAAGGAATTCGGCTGCGTGTTATACTTGGCCTGGTAATCCGCCATATAACTTTCCAATACCTTTTTCTGGGGATCGCTGTCAGGAATTTGGGAAGCCACGGCTAACTTACCGATAGGTAAAATAACCCCCTCCGCAGCCCCCTGGGCCAGTTCGATAAACTGCTGGTTACCCACGCCGTGACTGTGGATCAGCGGTATGGACAATCCCATATCCTTGAAATTCTTAGTTATAATTGATGCGGAAGGAGGTATGGCCCATACAACAGCTGCCTGTGCCCCGCCGGCTTTTACCTTGGTGAGCTGCGGCGTCATATCTTTATCGCTGGCCTCAAATTTTTCTTCCGCTGCAATTTCAATGCCGTTTTCTTTGGCTGCAGTGGTAAACGCCGCTTTTCCCCCGTCCCCGTAAGCATTATTCATATACAGGAAAGCCACTTTGGTCAGTTCCCGCGCCTTAAGATAGGTAATGATATTCTCAACTGTTACAATGTCACTTTGGGCGGTTTTAAACACCCACTGCCGTTCATTCACGGGCTCAACAATGCTGCTGGCCGCAGCCATGGACATCATGGGCACCTCTGCACTTTGGACAGTATTGATCATCGCCATGGACGGGCCGCTGGAGCTACAGCCCAGGACAGCCAGCACATCTTTCTCAATTAACTTTTTAACTGCCAGCACCGCTTCGGTTTCTTCACTTTTATTATCCAAAATAGTTAATTCCACCGGGTGGCCGTTAATCCCACCGGCTTGATTCAACTGATCAACCAGCATAAGCAAGGTATCCCGCTCAGGGACGCCCAGAGATGAAGAGTTGCCGCTAATATCAACCACCGCGCCTATTTGATAAGGCTCATTGCCCTGTTCTTTTCCCTGTTCAGCACTTTCATTTCCGGCGCTATTTTGGCTGGAGGCACACCCACCTGCTATTATGCCAGCTATTAACAAAACTATTGCCAATAGTGTTAAAGCCATTTTATTTACCAATTTATTCAAATTTATCCCTCCTGAATTTAATTGATTATTCCGGACAAACCCCCATATTAAACTTACTTATATGAATTTATTACTATCACCTCCGGGTTTTACGCATATAAAAAGGCCACAGCTTTCGTGGGGACGAAAGCTGTGGCCTTCCGCGGTACCACCCCGTTTGGTTTCATCAAAAACCCTCTTCTAAAGGGTACGGGAATACCTGCACACCTGCCTGCCAAAAGGTGTACGTTACTATTCAGGTATTCAGAATTCAGCAGTTCATAATTCAGAATATTTTGAGATAATAAACCGTTCGCTCATTCTGACTACGAACTCCTGCTTACTGACTCCTGAGTAGTTACAGGTGTACTAAAAACAAAAAACATCTCATCCCCCAGGGACGAAATGTTACTCTCGCGGTACCACCCTTGTTGACCATAAAGGTCCACTCTTAGCAGGGTACGGGAAATATTCCTTATACCCCCTTCCTTTTAACGGTGGAAGTTTCCGTTCGGGCCTACTTTTTAAAATATTTCAGCCCGACAGTTCGGGGGAGAACTTCAACGATTCATACCTTGGAAGCGCTTTCAGTCGCGACGCTTCTTCCCTGAAAGGCTGTGTGCCGCCTACTTTTCCCCTTCATTACCTTTAACCTATTACTTGATCAATATCATAACATTTCTGTAAATAGCGGTCAAGAAATATTTCTAATGCCTGTTAGCAAGAAATCATTGGCAGCATCGTTAAACAAAAGCTGTTGACGGAAAAAATATAATACAGTAATATAGTAAGTATTCTAACTGTTTGCATTCTAATCTTTTCCATTCCAATAATACTGTGGGTGATGCTATGAATATTCAAAAAACCAAGGAATTACATGATTTATTGTATGCATTCATGGGTATGTTTCATGAAAAGTTTTTAATCCGTTTTCGCCATGAATATGACGGTCTGCCCTGGATTAAAAAAAATCATGCCAAGATTATGAACATTTTATACCAGCACAACCACTTGACTTCAACCGAGATTGGCAAAATGCTCGATATTGAAAAAGGCAGCCTTACAACCATTATTGACCAGTTGGCAGAAAAGGGCATGGTTATTCGTTTTAATGATGCCAATGACCGACGAAGGAATTTAATATCCCTTAGCACCGCTGGCAGGGATGAGATGAACAGGGTCATGGATTTTTACACCCGTAAACTTGACGTGTTTCTGCAAAAAGTTGATGCGGAAGAGATAACACGCTTTATTGACAGCTTACGGTATGTAGTATGGTTTATGAAAAAAATGTAAAGGAGCTCATAAATGGAACATAGCACCGAGATGAGAGATGACAGAATCGGCAGCCTGCTCTGGAAGTTCTCCTTACCAGCTATAGTGGGGATGCTGGTTAACGCGCTTTACAATATTATTGACAGGATATTTGTGGGGCATGGGGTTGGATCTCTGGGTTTAGCGGCAACAACAGTGGCCTTTCCCATCATGCTGATCATGATGGGTGTGTCAATTCTAATAGGTGTTGGCGCTACGGCATTAATTTCCATACGTTTAGGAGAACAGAAGCAAAAAGATGCGGAAAAGATTGCAGGCAATGGTGCGGTAATGTTGATATTATTGCCGCTGACGATAACGATAATCTATCTTTTATTTTCTGATCCAATTTTAAGACTGTTTGGAGCAAGCCCAGAGGTTTTTCCATACGCCCGTGATTTTACACATATCATTATGCTGGGGTCGATTTTTGGCTCCATCAGTATGGGCATGAACAACTTTATCAGGGCTGAAGGCAATCCCAGAATTGCCATGCTCACTCAGCTCATTGGCGTGTTTGTTAATATAATCTTAAATTATACTTTTATTTTTAAGTTAGGCCTTGGGATCAAAGGATCGGCTTTGGCAACAATCTCCGGTCAAATGGTTTCAGCAATCTGGGTGCTGAATTATTACTGGTCAGGCCGAAGTGTGGTTAAAATCAGGTTAAAAAATCTTAAGTTGCAGCTGCCCATACTTATCAGCATCATGTCCATTGGTTTTGCCCCTTTTGCCATGCAAATCGCCAACAGCATTCAGCAATTGTTGTTAAACAAAATCCTGTTGGCTTACGGTGGAGATTTGGCGCTTTCCGCTGTAGGAATAATGATGAGTATCGCAACTTTACTGTTAATGCCTTTACTGGGCATAAGTCAGGGAGCGCAGCCACTCATTGGTTATAATTATGGGGCCAGGCAATACCATAGAGTCAAAGAAACTTTGAAAAAAGCTATATTAGCTGGAACCTGCATTGCTTTAGTCTTTTATCTGGTAATTCATCTCTGGCCGGCCCAAATTATCGGGTTATTCAGTGAAAACAATACCGCACTAACACAATTGACTGCACATGCCATGCTGGTTTATTTTGCGCTGCTTCCGGTTCTGGCTATACAAATAATGTGTTCAACTTATTTTCAAGCTGTTGGTAAACCGGTTCAATCAACTATCCTCAGCTTATCCAGACAAGTATTGCTCTTTATCCCACTGCTGTTGATCCTACCCCGTTTCTGGGGCATTGACGGAGTTTGGAGAACGGCGCCTATCGCTGATGCGCTGTCAGTAATGTTAACCATCAGCATAATATATCTTGAAATAAAAAAACTGCCCGACACGAAGCTTACCAATAAGCTCACCGGGCAGCCTGATATTCTTAGCCGTTAAATGTCGAAGATCAGTCCGCAATCCATTATTGCAGTATTGGGATTGCGGACTGTATTGTATGTATCCCCAAAAACTTCACACCGCTATTTCATTTCCGGCTAAACGGGGAAGGGGACAACATGGACTATTGATAACTTAATATCTTATTGCCTGGTACACTGTTAATGGCATAGTAATTTTCCAACAACTCATTAAAGACATGATCCCATGATTTTTGAGCTGCATAATATACTGCATTTTTGGCCAACCTTGACCTTAGTTTTTGATCTCTCAGCATAAGCTCCATTTTTAAGGACAAGTCTTCTTCGTCTTGCGGCACACACGCAAGGCCATTGTAATTATGAATTAAATTCTCTTTAATGCCTCCGGCATAAGCCGCCACAACCGGAAGTCCCGATGCCATAGCCTCAAGTATTACTAAACCGTATGTCTCAGTGGTGGAGGGAAAAACAAAAGCATCACAGGACGCATAAATTTCAGCTAAAAAAGCACCTGTTAAGTAGCCGGTGAAAGTAACCCCTTGGGGTGCTTTTTGTTTCAATTCATGATATGATGGGCCATCACCGGTAATTACGAGGTGGGCGTTGGGATATTTCTGATAAACCCTTTGAAAAGCGTTAAACAGCAGCGTCAGGTTCTTTTCCGGCGCCAGTCTCCCCACGTAAAGAAAAGCAATTTTATCTTCAGGTACATACTTTCTGCGCACTATGTTGCTGTATCTGGCCGGGTTGAATAGAGTAATGTCGACGCCATTTCCCCATATTTTTACATTATTTATATTATTTATCTTAAGCAGTTTAGAGGTGTCCTCGGACGGGCAAAAGTTAGCGCCGCACCGGTTATGAAACCATCTCAAATATTGCCAGGCCAGGCCTTCAAATATGCTCAATCGATAATAGTTCAAGTAGCCCGGAAAATCTGTGTGAAACGATGCTACAAATGGGATACCTGTTTTGGTTGCCATTTTCAGGCCGCATAGACCTATCGAAAAAGGTGTCATCAGGTGAATAATATCCGGGGAAAACTCTTCGAGCTGTTGCCTTATTGCACTTAAACCGGGGAATGCTAATTTACACTCGGGGTAAAGCGGAAAGTTAATGCAAGGTACGGTAAAAACATTATAATTATTAATGTAAGTTGATCTTCTTCCATAATTTGGTGCAAAAATCACATTGGCAATGTTGTTTTGTTTAAGATAAGCTACAAATTTGGCAACAACCTGGGCCACACCATTAACTTGCGGAACAAAAGTGTCAGTAAATATGGCAACACGCATTATATTGGCCCCCTTAATTGATAAACCATTTGAAAAAAGTACAGGAAAAAGCCGGCGGTGGTGCGCTGTGCCCTTTTAACCAATATATCACCGGCCCTGTCAAAGTCTTTAACCGGGCTTTCCGGGCAAATCAGGTCCAAGTAAGCCATGGAAAAGCAAGCATTTTGACTCACCCACTCGCCGGGTGTCCGGCCCAAATTATAAATGCCGTCATCAAATACTGCATATTGCTCTTTACGCTTTTCTATCCAATTTTCGAAATCAAGGTGGCCTTCGAACAAACTGCAGGCAGCGTGGTGCGGAACACATAAATCCTGTACTAAATGCGCTGCAGCGCCCAACCAAAAAATAGCATCATTAAATTTGCCGTTAAGCCACAACAGCTTAGCTTGTGTTAGATAATCATTGCATTTTTGATATGCACTGGGCCATTTCCATAAGCCGGTGCCGGTAACGGGATTATAATGATGGCAAACACTTCGCACACCCCTGTCAGCCCAGGAACAACCGTTGTTAAGGTCCGACTTATATTTATTAAGTATTCTCGCCGCAAATTGGTGACCATCTAAAAACAAAATTTGTATTGCCCTGGCGTTAATAAATAAATGCGTGCTACTGCACCCCTTGACCCCTTGTGCAGGAATTATACCGGTATTAACAAAGGATTTTAAGGATACTAATGACTGTGCCACCGCACCAAACATAGCCTTCATTAAAAGACCCCTTACTTAACGGGCTTATTTTAATCATACCGACATTATCCCTCCTCGATGTAAACTGGCTGCAAAGATCGAGTAAAATCAACATTTATTTTTGTTAATTTTTAAATAAAGGGGGTCCTGATTCCGGACTTTAAGCAAAAAAGACGCAAGAGAGACGTCCGTCCCTCTTGCGTCCTTTCTACTACAACCTGACTACTGTAATTATTATGCCCCGGAGGTTCCAGTAAAATCGTTTTCATACAGGCATGCTTCTATTGCGGCGGCAATTTGTTCATTGGAGAACCCTTTCAAGTTTACCGCACCCGAACGGCAGGATGAGGCGCAGCTGCCGCAGCCCTGGCATAGGCCGCTGTTAATATGAGCAACTGTTTGCGTTTTAACCTGGCCATGAGCGCTGTTGGGAATGGTTTTGGTTTCAATTGCCTGAAACGGGCATACATCACGGCATAACAGGCAACCCTGGCATTTTGCTTCATTAACCTCGGCAATCATCGGGTTGGTGGCAATTTCCTGCTTATAAAGCAGCGCACAAACCTTAACCGCCGCCGCGCTGGCCTGGGCCACTGTGTCGGGAATATCTTTGGGACCTTGACAAACTCCGGCCAAAAAGATCCCTGCCGTGTTCGTCTCCACCGGGCGTAGTTTGGGATGCGCCTCCTGGAAAAATCCGTCCTGGTCCGCGGTAAAGCCCACCGTCCGGGCAATTTCCCGGGAGCCCCGGGACGGCACCATTGCCGTGGCTAAAACTACCAGGTCGGCTTCAATTTCCACCTGGCAGCCCAGCAGGGTATCCGCCCCCTTAACCAGCAATTTGTCACCCCGGCGGAATATTTTCGATACCCGGCCCCGGATATACCGGGCCCCCTCGTTAACGGTGCGCTGATAAAATTCCTCATAAGCTTTGCCCGGCGCCCGGACGTCCATATAAAAGACAAACACCCGGGACCCCGGAATTTTTTCCAGCACCTGATGGGCGTGCTTGGCGGTATACATACAGCAAGCCCGGGAGCAATATGCTTTACCTTTGGCTTCATCCCTGGAGCCCACACATTTGATGAAAACCACATTTTGGGGTTCCCTGCCGTCGGAAGGACGGGTTATTTTCCCACCGGTGGGGCCGGCGGCATTGACCAGGCGTTCAAACTGCAGTCCCGTGATTACGTCGGGAATTTTTCCATAGCCGTATTCGCCGTAAGCCTGCGCCCAATCGAAAAGATCGTAACCGGTGGCCATAACGATGGCGCCCACTTCCACCTGCCGGTATTCATCCTGCTGCTCATAATTAATTGCCCCCGCCGCGCATACTTTGGCGCAAACACCACATTTTTTACCGTTCAGGCGGCGGCAGTTGGCCGCATCTATGCAGGGCTTATTGGGAACCGCCTGGGGAAAGGGAATATAAATGGCTTTACGGCTGCCAATATGCTGGTTGAATTCGCTGGAAACTTTTTGCGGACATTTTTCCCAGCAGGTGCCGCACCCGGTGCAGCGGGTGTGGTCAACATAACGCGCCTTTTGTTTAACTGTAACTGAAAAGTTGCCGATATAACCGGTTACTCCAGTAACCTCGGCATAAGTGAGCAGTTCGATATTAGGGTGCTGGGCCACCGCCACCATCTTGGGCGTGCTGATACAGGCCGAGCAATCCAAAGTGGGGAAAGTTTTGTCCAGCATCACCATTTTGCCGCCGATGGTCGGCTCCCTTTCAACGAGCACTACCTTATGCCCGGCTTCCGCGATATCCAGCGCCGCCTGAATGCCGGCAATGCCGCCGCCGATAACCATTGCTTTTTTGGTTACGGAAATGGCTCCCTCATACAGCGGTTCCAAGCGGGCCGCTTTGGCCACAGCCATTCTCACCAGGTCTATGGCTTTGGCAGTGGCTTGATCAGGTTCTTTGCTATGCACCCAGGAACAGTGCTCGCGAATATTGACCATTTCCAGCAGATAAGGGTTTAACCCCGCCCGGGCGATGGTCTTGCGGAAAGTTGGTTCATGCAGGCGGGGTGAACAGGAAGCAACCACTATCCTGTCTAAATGGTGCTTTTGAATAGCATCAACAATCATGTTCTGTCCCGGTTCGGAACAGGTATATTTATAATCAACGCTGTGCACAACATGGGGTAACAGGGCGGCCTGAGCGGCCACCCGGGGGACATCAACAACCCCGCCAATGTTGGACCCGCACCAGCAAACAAATACGCCGATCCTCATAACGCATCGCTCCAATACTTAGCAGAATTCATCCAACCAGTTTAAGTACCTTATTTGTATCTATAAAATGCGTGTTAAAGCTCAAATCTTCAGGCTTTAGCCCGATGGCCAGTCCGATTAACTGAGTGAAGTAAAACACGGGCAGTTGGTAACCGGTTCCCAATACCTGGTTTATTTTTTTCTGGCGCATATCCAGATTGAAGTGACAAAGCGGGCAGGCTGTGGCAATACAGTCAGCTCCGGCCCGGGCGGCATCGGCAAGGATTTTACCGGTTAGCTTCAACACGACATCCTCATTGGATATGGCCAGGGAAGCGCCACAGCATTCGGTTTTACTGCTCCAATCCAGGGTTTGAGCGCCAACGGCCTCCAGCAAGTGGTCCATAACCAAAGGATTTTCCGGATCATCAACCTGCACCTCTTTGGGTCTGACCATTAAGCAGCCGTAATACACGGCTACCTTTAAATTTTGCAGCGGCTTGACAAGCCGGCCGGTTATTTGTTCCGGATCTAATTCAGCAATTATCTCCACTATCGACTTGACTTTAACGCTCCCATGGTAAGGTTTTCCGGTAATCCAGTTAATTTTTTCACATAGTTCTGAGTTATTTTGCATTTCCACATTGGCCATAGCCAGGCGCTGGTAGCAGGCCGCACAGGAAGCGGTGCAATCCAGCCCCATTTCCGCCACCAGGGCCAGGTTGCGCGCTGCCAGGGCAACTCCCAGCAGGTGACTGGTGCTGTGTCCGGGTGTTGAACCGCAACAGCTCCAGTCGGGTATTTCAACTAATTCCACATCCAGAGCCTGGCAAAGCGCCCGGGTGGAAATATCATATTCCCTGCCGCTGGTGTGATCGCAGCATCCCGGGAAATAAGCAAATCTCATCTGGCTTCCCCCTCCAGTTCATGAACCCGCTGGAAAATCTTCGCCACGTCCCGGTGGTTTTTGGTCTTAGCGGGCAAAAATTTAATTTTGCTTCGGGTGAACATAGCCAGGCCGGTATTGGCATTTTTAAATAAATGCTTGTTTTTTAAATTATAGTTAAGCATCATGCCCAGTTCATGAAGCTTGCCGTTATTTTTAACCGTGTTTAAAAAGCAGTCATAAAACAGGGAAACATCCCTGGCGCGGTCATCAAGGGGAACTCCCTCGTGCTTGGCCAAACCGCGCAAGCTATCCATAACCTGGGCCAGATCAACGTTACGGGGACACCTTGAGGTGCACGTGGAACAGCCGGCGCAAAGCCAAATAGCCTGGCTCTTCAGCACATTTTCCTTTAATCCCAACTGCACCATACGAAGTACGCGGTGGGGTGGATAATCCATGGCAAAGGCCACGGGACACCCGGCGGTACACTTACCGCACTGGTAGCATTGCTCTACCGGCTGGCCACTTTCTTTGCCCACTATATTAATGAAATCCATATTATCTTTAAGACTGTTCGTTAGGTTAAATGCCACCGACATTTGTCAGACCCCTTATCTATAAATAATATTTATTGTTATGACCCCAGGACTATAAACAATATTTTAATAACGCAAAAAATGTGCCATGGTAAAAACGATAAGTTAGTGAATTAATAGCACAGAGCACCGTCGTGTTCACAATTATTTCACAACTACGGTGCCCTGTTTTGGACCAGCTGTTCCAAACTGGTCCACCTGTTACTGATTTCGCTGTAACTAACCTTTAATTTCGCTATAATTGAATCAATTAATTGCTTAGGGTAAGCAAATTGTGGTTTTTACAAATGATACAATAGTAAAATTAAACACAATAATAACTATAATTTCATTCTGTCAACATGTCAAGACCAAAGTGGCTTAGCTGGCACTTTTGCCGCAGGCTGCAGAAGTCACAGTGAGTTTTACCTTGATAGTCCGGTAGGCCGCGTCCCACGCCCATTACCATGGCGATTGACTTGCGGGGCATCATTAAGTTTGAATCCGTCAGGCGCAGGCCGATTTGCCCGGGCCGCAGAAAGTGAAAAATAGTTTGCAAATCCTCCAGCGAGGGCCAGTATGAGTGCCCCGGCCCCATGGGAAAGGTTGTTTGAAGAACTGCTCTGCGGCAGTGCTCCTCAATTTTATTCACCGCCGACATACTGCTTTTTACGGTATATGCTGTTCCGGCAGCATCCAGGGCAAAGGCTTCCAATGTTTTTCCGGACTTGATATAATTATCCTCCCGGTCGTCCAGGGTGCTGCCGATGGTCATGGCGAAAAAAATCAACTTCTCCGCAGTTCCCGCCACCTCAGCCAAAAGCCTGCTGGTTAACTTTTGCCCTCCCTCCAGCAAAAGCTCCCGCTCCCCGGCGCCCAATATTTCAACTTCACGCCAAATCAGCACCGGACGGACCAGAGCACTCGCCTCAGCCAGAGCCCGGCGGTGCAATTCCAGCGTGCTTGGCCGTGGCGGGCGTTTATGATAAACCGCACCTTCCGCTTGAAAAAGATCCTCCACCCTGACATCCGGCAGGGGCATTTCCCAAATCTTTGGCTCCGTCATGATTATGCTTCCATCCTTTTCTGTACAGGCTATTAAAGCAGACTTGGTTCAGGTAGGGTTTTGACCCATACGTTGGGGACATTCCTCGACCCAGAAGTTTGACCCATAAGCAGAGGTGTGTCCCCTGACCGATAAACCTTAGTCGCACTTATTTCGAGTTTATCGCCGCTTAACTCACGCCTGTAAAGGCGGGAGTCTTAGCGGCAGTTAACGAGATGAATCAGAATGTCAAGGGACGGGGGTTATTGACACTGCCGGCACCGGCACTGACGATTTCCCCCTGGAAGTTTAACGGAGCTGCTGAAAATAAGTGCATTCAGCAAAAATACTGTTAAACCCGGGATAACTGCCCAATTCAACAAACTCGGCCGATTCAGCTATCTCAGCCGCCCTGCGGTACTCCCCGGCGGATAGCAGGGCCAGCTTGGACCCGGTACCCGCCGCATTGCCAACCATTTTAATTTTGCTTTCCAGTTCCAGTGGTATCAGTCCGATCACGCACGCGCTGTGCGGGGTTAAATAATTGCCAAAGGCCCCGGCCAATAGTACTTCTTTGACGTCGCCCCTTGTAACGCCACAAGTTTCCATTAAAACCCTGACACCGGCCGCCATTGCCCCCTTGGCTAATTGCAGCTCCCGAATATCATTCTGGGTTACCATAACCGGTCTGCCGTGGGCGGTTTTACCGGCGTCGGCAAGTAAAAAAGCCGGTTCGCCCTCGTGCTGTAAAAGACGATCCTGGTAAGCCTGCGCATTGGTATTGGTAATTTGCTCAAACGGCAACAGCTTGCCCCGCTTATTAATGATACCCAGTTCCAGCAAGCCCGCCACGGTATCAAGCAAGGCGGAACCGCAAATACCCAGGGGCTTGCCCCCGCCGATTACGGTGTAATCCAGGCGGTCCCTAAAATAAACATGGTCAATGGCCCCGGCGGCCCCCCTCATGCCGCTGCTGATCTGAGCTCCTTCAAAGGCCGGGCCGGCCGCGGCGGAACAGGCAACCATTCTTTCCCTGGAAACCAGGACAATTTCTCCGTTTGTACCTATGTCAATGACCAATTTTACATCTTGACTCCGGTCCAGTTCTGTGCCCAACAGCACCGCCGTGGTGTCCGCCCCGACAAAACCCGCGATATTTGGCAAAACAAATATTTTGCCTGCCCGGTTGATCTCTAATTGCAGATCAACGGCGCTTGCCACCAGGGGTTCACTTACTACCGATACATATGGCGACACCGCAATATACCGGGGGCTGACGCCAAGGAAGAGATGGTGCATGGTGGTGTTGGCCGCTATGGTTATCCCGTAAATATCATTTTTATTTACCCCGGCTTTACCCGCCGCTTCCCCGATCAGTTTATTGATGGCCTCCAGCACAGCGGCATGCAGTTTGGCCAGTCCGTCCTCTTCCTGATTGGCAAAGGTAATGCGGGAGATAACGTCCGCACCAAACCTGGTCTGCGGGTTGAGCATCGAAACCACGCCAAGCTCCCGCCCGGTATAAAGGTCCAGCAAATAGCCTACAATGGTGGTTGTCCCTATATCAAAAGCCATGCCCAGCATGATCCCGGTGGTATCCTGCTCCTCAATGCCCGTAATCTCATTGTCGTGCATAATCGCAGTAAGGCGATGACCGGCCCTGCGGACGGCCTCCGGCAGCCGCCGTAAAAGGGCAACCTGAGCCTTTAAGTCAGCACCATCATAGCCGTGCCCAACCAGGCTGCCTTTAAGGCGGCTCCAGTCTGAACTATATGCATCCAGCGAGGGCTTTTCTATTTCTACAGCTATTTTTTTCAGATGCGGCTCAACCTGAAATGTTTTTTCTCCCGAGGTAATTAAAATGTTGTGCTGGATATAACTAGGCAGCTGTACGGTTAAATCATTACTGATTGTTGTCGAGCAGGCCAGGCGAATCCCCTCCGCTAATTCTTGCGCCTCCAGTATGTCCTGCTCCACAGCAGTAGGTTCGCCTGCTCCCGTTAAAATTTTAACCCGGCATTTTCCGCACTTGCCTCTGCCGCCGCAGGGAAAATCAGCATTAATGCCCGCCTTGTCCAGCGCTTCCATGATTGTGCCGCCCGGCTGCACTTCAACTTCCAGGTCACCGGGTTGAAATATCACTTTATAGCCCTGCAAAGTAGATCCCCCCCAATAATTAAAGCTCCGCTGAACTTCAAATTACGTTGTAGTACTCACACGTTTAGCTTGGAAAAAACTAAACTGCACCGGTTACAGATGCAGCATTGCAACTTGTTTATAATCCTTTAAATCTTCCTCATCAGGGTTACTGGCTAATTCCCTGCAGTTTAATATAGTCTCCTCTAAAATAAGTTATCCCAAGTCCCATCGGTTTGTTGTCACTGCTGTAAAGCTTCTGTTCAACAACCAGTAAGGCCAGCTCGTTGTAAATATTTAAGTGTCTTTTTATCTGTTCATCCGGGATTACGGCATGAATAATTAATTCTTTCTTTAACGCAAAATGAGAAACTTTAGTGGATAACATTTCAGGGAAAGTAGCATGTTCGATTTCCTTCTCCACAATAGGCATCCCTTTTTGATAGAGCAAATATTTAACATCATAAGCCACGGGGACGCCATCTGTGTAAAACAGCCTGCGAATCATAATTACATTTTTGTTTTTGGTAATTTGCAAATCATTGGCCAGCTTTTCATCAGGCATAATGATATTAACTTCCAACAATTTTGTTTGATCAACACTGTTGATAGAATTGTTCATTTCATCGTAAAAAATGGTGTACTTGTTTAATACAGGTTCCTGAACAAAATTTCCTTTCCCCGGGATGGAATAGATATATCCTTCGTTGGCTAAAATGGTCAGGCTTTTTCTTACCGTCATCCTGCTGACGCCGTATTCTTCACATAACGCCTTTTCCGAGGGTACGGCATCGCCCGGTTTTAAGCCGCCGCTGTTGATCCTGGTTTTAATGTCTTCAACTATACTTAGATAAACCGGACTAACCATTATCAATTACTCTCCGTTCACGCTCATTAATACCGTCCATCCACTTTTTGCAGATTCTAACGCCGGATGAAGCGTCGTTGGCAAAGTTATCCGCGCCGATAAACCCGCAGACTTCCGCTGTAAGGTGGTTGCCGCCGGCAATTATCTTAACTTTGTCCTTGACGCCGGTTTCCTGAAAAGCATCCACTATCTCTTTCATTGTATCGACTGTATTGGTCAATACTCCGCTAAGGCCTAAAATATCCGGTTTATATTCCTCACATTTTTTTAAAAACACTTCTTTGGGCACGTCCACCCCCAGGTCAATCACTTCAAAACAACTGGCTTCCAGCATACCTCTAAAAATATCCTTGCCAATGTCGTGAATGTCTCCTGTTACAGTGCCTAAAACAACTCTGCCGATTTTGTCATTATGTCTAACCCGGAAATGGGCGGTCATTTTATCCAATTCCAGCACCTGTTTAAATATCAGCCCGGCCATAATCAAGTCTGCAATATAATAGTCTTTACTCTCATAAAGTTTCCCTACCCGGTTCATGCCTTCATTTATTAAGTCCAGCAGGCGCAGCGGTGCCATACCTTCTTTCAACAGCTCGTCTGATAATTTAATTACTTCTTCTTCATTTAACTGTTCCACATGGGTGATTAACAGCTGTTCCTTTTTACCCAATTCTTTCATTTAAACTTCACCTCCGCACCCCTGACATAAAAGTTAGGCCCATGTTATAAAACCTGGTGGGACAGCTCTCAGGATAGAAGTATATACAGCCATATACCTAGTTTTCATCTTAGAGTTTGCCCGCTTCTTTGTCAACTCTCGAATGACTCCAGACTCCTTCTTTTAATCACATTGGCAGGTTAAATAGGTTGGAGATTGTATTCATAGCAATGACATACAAAATTGTTTCAATCGGATTTAAAGACATGGTAGTGGTAGGGGCACGGCATGCCGTGCCCCTACCACTACGCATTACATCAACAGAAACATAATGAACGAAAACATCATATCTTCGTAGCCCTGCATTTTGGGAGCCATCGCCTTGGCCTGCTTTTCATCAATCTCAGGATGCACCGCCAGATACTGCTCCCAGGTCTTATAATATGTTGTATACATAACCCAACCCTCCTAATAATTTGCCTTCGTGGCCACATACTCCAACACGGCGCGTGTGTTTTCCACGTTAACACTATCCAGGGTAACCGGAACCTTATCAAAGTCAAAATAATACCTGCCGCCCGGTGCCAGGATATCGATAATTTCCTTAGCCTTATCTATGCACTGCTGTTTGGTGCCGGTTTTTAACAGTGAGGTCGGGTAAAAACCGGAAATGATGTGTTTTTGGCCGAGCTTTTCCTTAACCAGTTTGGGATCTCCATATTCAAAGCGCATGATAGTGTTTTCCGGCAGTTCATATAAATAATCCAGATAGCGCATCCAGTCCTGCTCAACAAAAAGATTTGCAGGATGGCCGGCTTCCGCCAGTGCTTCCACCAGTTTTTTAAATGACGGCCAGTAGAACCTTTCAAAGTCGCTGGTGCGCATAAACGGCGCCATATGCAGCGGAATAAAGGTGGCGTTGTATTTTGACGGCGGAATCGGGTGCAGACCGGCTTTGATCATCAGCGGAGTGGCGGCTTCGGCGGCTGCTTCCACTTTGTCGGGAACCCTTCTCATATCAGTGGAAATCCCTTTAAAGCTCCTGAGCTGGTCAGCTACAAAATCCAGTGGCGCCTCGGTAAATCCGGCAAAGAAGTTGGCATCGCCATAACCGTATTTTTCTATCAGCTTGCCGTAAGTCATTATCGCATTGCCCATTTCATCCTGAAAAGCTTTAAAGGCTTTGGCCAGGTTCAATGCTTTGGTGCTGGCATCCGTATCCAGTTCGGTATATAAACGCGGCAGTATTTTTTCGATAATGCAGTTATAGGGGTTGGCAATAAAATCATCGTATTCTTCCTGCAGCAGTCCTTCAACTTCAGGGTGCTGCAAAAAGCCGTTGGAGCCCATAACAAAGTTTCTAGCCCCTAAAAGCCTGTAAAATGAAGGAAATCTAAAGGCATTTACCGGGAGCAAATCCGAGCAAAAGTCCTGACATATTTTATCAAATATTCCTTCCAGCTGAGTGGTGTCCCATTGGGCTTCCATCAGGTCTTTGCCCGCGTACTGAATGGCAAACTCAATGGGAAAACCTACAAATATAGGGACTCTTTTAGGAATTTTGCCATCAATCATATCACGAAACAATTGAGTTCTTTCCTGGGACAGCGCCTTCGCATCAGCCATGTTATTTCACCCACCCTTGACATAATTTAACGCCTTCAGCAGCGTTGGTTGTAAAAGCATCTGCACCAATCATCTGACACGCCTGTTCGGTAACGGGGTTCCCGCCGATGATCACTTTGACACTGTCACGCAATCCGGCTTCTTTAAGCGCATCAACAGTGTTTTTCATGGAATCCAGGGCCAGGGTAAGCACACCGCTCATACCTAAAATATCCGGCTTAACTTCTTTTACTTTTTCCACAAAAGCGCTGGCCGATGTATCAATGCCCAGGTCATAAACTTCAAAGCCGGCCGCTTCCGACATGCTTTTGAAAATATTTTTTCCGATGTCGTGTAAATCTCCCTCTACCGTGGCAAGAACAATCTTCCCAACTTTGGTGCTGCTTTCCTGACCCATGACAGGTTTTAAAATATCAATTGCAGAAGTAAGCAATTCCCCGGCAAATATTAAATCCCCGACGAAGTATTCTTTTTGGTCAAACAGGTCGCCAACTATGGCCATTCCTTGCTGGCAGGCGTTGACCACCTCTGTAGTTTCTTCGCTGCCGGGGTTGGCAGCCACAAAGTCTTTTAACATGCCAAATACCTTTGGTTCGTCGAGATCTCCTACTGCCTTGGTTAACGCTTGCATATCCAACATTGATAAGTCCTCCTTTAGTTTTCAGTAATTTGCAAGAAAACCATCATCATTTTTACCGGAATTATTTTGCCGCAATTTCTTTTTGCATTTGCGCAAGAGATTGAGGAGTGATTTTATATAGTAATACAATACATAACAACCCGATTAGCATAATAACCGCAGGAACCAGCGCAATTCCATTTATTATACCCCTTGTCAGTTCCACAGTAGGTTCCATATTGGCGACATATCCTGCTCCCGCAAGCACGGCGGTGATGATAACACTTCTTACAAGTATGGCTGACTTAATTGGAAAATTGATTAATGACATGATAAAACCTCTGGCATTCTTTCCTGTTTTCCATTCGCCATAATCAACAGTGGCCGAATACATGGCAACGCCCAATGCGTCGGGCATCGCATATCCTAAATAAGCTATGAACATTACTGCCATGAAGGAAATGTAATTCATCGGGAACGCCCATACAGTCAGCAGCCCAACTATAAATATCGAGATTGACAATATATATATATTTCTTTCCCCAAATTTTTTGGCCAGGGGATTTGCAAGCGCAGCGCCAACGAAAATTACCACATTAAGTCCGGTATAGAATATGGTAAGTGCCGCCAGGTTATCTACAACATATTGAAAATAGTAAAACGCCAGCCCGAATATAACAAACCTTCCTAAATATCTTCCCAGTTCACCCAGCATCAATCCCATAAGCGGCGGATTAACCCATATCTGTTTAAGCATCTCAGTGACGGGCATTTTTTCCGCGGGTTTACCTTCTTGAGTAGAAGTTCCGTGAAAAGCATAGTCCTTGGTTATAAAAAATAGCACATAATAACAAGCAATCATAATGATACCTGTCATAACAACGGTAAGCGTGTATCCCATGGGAGGGTTGTCTTTTCCCAGGGCCAATATCATCGGCATACCAATTAACGAGAAAGCAAGGGCTCCTAATCCATTAAACATCCCCCTGTTTGATGACATGGCAATTCTTTCTTCTCTTACCGGTGTCATTGAGGAGTTCAGAGCGATATGTCCCGCGTAATAAATGTTCCAGATCAAATGACTTACCACAAATCCAATTGTAATTAAAACGGCATTGGTTACCGGGGAACCTATTTTAGCGAATTGCAAAATAAAAAACAGTGCTGCAAAAGGAGGTCCTACAAGCAGCCACGAACGGTATTTACCCCATTTCATATTACTCTTTTCCAGGATAACGCCTGCAGTGGGAACCCATAGAACATCAAATATGCTGGTTATCAACAATACAGTCCCCACCAAGGCCATTGGCAGCTTGGCAAAATCAGTCATAAACGCTGCAAAATACATTACCTCCATATTTACAAACAACTGAAATCCAAATGAAGGTAATCCATAAAGATTAATGACAGACCTCTTTAAAGCCTTTTCCATTAACATCCCACCTCCCAAATCAACTTGGATCGACGGTTTTTATGCAAAAAATTTCTTCGCCGGCTCGGTTTACAATAACAGACTCAATATGAAATTAAACATAATATCTTCATATTTCTGAATTTTTGGGGCGATTGCCTGTTCGGGCTTTCCTTCCAATTCCGGGTGATTTTCTTTGTATTCTTCCCAGGTTGTATAGTATTTTGATTTCATTACTTTTCTCTCCCTTCATTAATAAGTGCCGTTCTCAATGACATATTCCAAAACAGCCCGGAGGTTTTTGCCGGTATTACCGGTTTCATCTACGCTAACAATGCTCTTGTCTCCTTGAAACCAATATTTTCCGGTTGGTGCAAGAATATCTAACAGCTCCTTGGCTTTTTCAATACACTGTTCCTGTGTTCCAATCTGCAATAATGTTATTGGGTAAAAACCGGAAATGATGTGTTTTTTACCCAGTTTTTCCGCAACAACCTTGGGATCTCCATATTCGAACCTCATAATGGTGTTTTCAGGCAATTCGTACAGAAAATCAAGGAACCTCATCCAATCGTGTTCTATAAACAACTGCACATTGTACCCTTCGTCAGCCAATGCTTCCACCAGCTTTTTAAATGTTGGCCAGTAGAAATTCTCAAAATCTGAATTACGCATATAAGGAGCCATATGCAGCGGAAGGAACGAGTACCCAAGCATAGCAGGATCAGGCAGCCTGCCCTTCTTGATCATCAATGGCAGCACCGCTTCACAAGCCGCCGAAATTTTATCGGGATACCTTCTTAAATCGCTGGAAATCCCTTTAAAGCTCCTGATAAAGTCGGCCAAAAAGTCAAAAGGCGCCTCTGTCAGAGCGACCGCGGGGGCTACCATCCCATATTTTGCATTAACCCTTTCTCTCATCTGCCCCACAAATGTATAATCATCCAGATGGGCCCGCATTGCTTTGGCCAAAACCATGGCTTTTTTATTGGGCTCAGTGTCAAGTTCGGTATATAACCGGGGCAAAATTGTTTCAATAATAAAGTCATAGGGAGCTGCGATAAAGTCATCGTATTCTTCAGGGAACATGCCCGTGACCTCCGGGTGCTGCATGAAACCGCCGGAACCCATGACAATAGCTTTAGAACCTAATAATTGATAGAAAGCGGGAGGCCTTATACTACCAATAGGGGTTGTATCGGTAGGAAATTCTTTGCAAAACTTATCTAACGCCGGCTCGGCTTTGGCTAAATCCCATTGGGCTTCAGCCAGGTCTTCGCCGTAGTACTGAATGGCAAATTCCAATGTTGCCGGATTGCTTACCGGCACTCTTTTGGGAGTTTTGCCACTGAACAGATCCCGAAAAATTTGTTCCCTTTCCTTGGCCAATGCTACAACGTCCGTCATATTATTTCACCCACCCTTGACATAATTTAACGCCTTCAGCAGCGTTAGTTGTAAAAGCATCCGCGCCAATCATCTGACACGCCTGTTCGGTAACGGGGTTCCCGCCGATGATCACTTTGACACTGTCACGCAATCCAGCTTCTTTAAGCGCATCAACAGTGTTTCTCATGGAATCCAGAGCCAGGGTAAGCACGCCGCTCATACCTAAAATATCCGGCTTAACTTCTTTTACTTTTTCCACAAAAGCGCTGGCCGATGTATCAATGCCCAGGTCATAAACTTCAAAGCCGGCCGCTTCCGACATACTTTTGAAAATATTTTTTCCGATATCGTGCAAATCTCCCTCTACCGTGGCAAGAACGATCTTCCCAACTTTGGTGGCGCTTTCCTGACCCATGACGGGTTTTAAAATATCAATTGCAGAAGTCAGCAATTCACCGGCAAATATTAAATCCCCGACGAAGTATTCTTTTTGATCAAACAGGTCGCCAACTATGGCCATCCCTTGCTGGCAGGCGTTGACCACCTCTGTGGTTTCTTCGCTGCCGGGGTTGGCAGCCACAAAGTCTTTTAACATGCCCAATACTTTCGGTTCGTCGAGATCTCCTACTGCCTTAGTTAACGCTTGCATATCTAACATTGATAAGTCCTCCTTTTAAATGTCTGGTGGTTGGATAAATTATCTCCAGATGCCGGTCTCTATTAACTTTTGCTGTTCACTCCCCCCTGCATAAATATTTTGTGCGCGCAGCGGTAAATAACAGTTTTTGTTTTATCAGAAAATAGAGATACTAAACTATTCTGTTAACTTAATGCGGCATGTGATACATACCTGTATATACAGGGCACAGTAAAAAAATTACTCTTTAAATCTATCTTTAATTGGTTAACTAGTTATCCTATCCTTATTACTCATTACTTCTGTCCGGGCCGATTTTATTTTTTCGGTAGGCGTTGGAGAAATTACGGCAATACCGGTCGCACCCAAGCAATGCTTCAGTTGCCAGCAGGGTGGTCAACATATCCCTGTTACAGGGGTCCATGATCGCTGAATCCATTCCCGCATAAACTGCAATGGTCAAAAAGTGCTGGTTTACTATTTTTCTTAAAGGCATGCCAAAAGAAATGTTGCTTAATCCTGAGGTTACTTTGATGGTGGGATAGATAGTCTTGACGGTTTTTAATGTATCAACGAAGTTTAACAGAGACTGGTTGTCCGCTGATAACGCCATCACCAGCGGATCAATGTGGATCCTGTCGGGAGTTATATCGTGCTTCCGGGCTTTTTCCACCATGATTTTGGTGATATCAACCCTGGTTTGAACATCAGACGGAATGCCTTTACTATCACAGGTTAAAGCAATAACCTGCCATTCCGTACCCTTAATCATGGGGTAAATGACTTCACATTTATCACCTTCTTCAGACACCGAATTGATAATCCCGGGCTTTTGAGCGTACTTAAAAACCTGTTCAATTATTCTGGGGTTGGGGCTGTCAATACATAACGGCGTGTCAACGGCACCCTGAACAATGTCCATCAGCCATTTCAGAGTATCAACTTCAACCTCCGGCGCAGTGCCGGCGCACACGTCAATGTAATCGGCTCCCGCTTCGGCTTGCTTGACGGCCAGATTTCGGATAAACTCTTCGTCCTTTGCTTCGATGGCTTTTTTTACGCCTGGGATGGTTCCATTGATTTTTTCCCCGATAATGATCAATTTATAACTTCCCCCTTATCAGCTGCTGCGCACATATGTCTTTACACGTATATACATGTCTACTTTTATACTATCACTTATCATTTCTTTGTCAATACTAACTATCAGACTAATTAAAAATTTTAAAAAAAGATCCGCCGGTTGAATATGGAAACCTCAACCGGCGGATCTTTTAAGTTTATTAATAGCTATCTAAGTCAAATAAAGTTAACTGTTTATATTCGCCCAGTCTTTCCAGCGCCTCCGGGTCGTGGTCTTTAAAATAAGCCTTTTTTAACTCTTTCTCTTTGGTCATAATCAGTTTGTCACTGCCCTGGGCCTGGCGCAGTCGGCAGCTGTAGACCACAGGAAAGTACTTGCGAATAAAATTACCGTCAGTGTGTGCGGTAAGCGCTATGATTTGAAAGCCAAGCTGTTCGGCAACAAAAAAAACCGGCTCCAACACATGGTCGCTTGAGGCCTTGCCAAACGGGTTGTCCACAATAACACTGCTGTAGCGTTTGACGTTTTGGTTAACATATTGCCGTTTTTCTGCCAAATAATTTAAAATACCCAAAAACAGGGTCATATTTTTACTCCATTTTTCTCCCCCGCTCCAGCGGTTTGATTCTTCCCACGAGTATATACCCCCGCTGACTTTTCCATCATTACTCACTTTTCGACATTTTATTTTAATTGTTTCATTTTTCATAACCGCTCTCAACAGTTGCTTTGATTGAATCCATTTTTCAATGGCCTTTCTCACTTTAGCTTCATCTTCCTGGCCGGATTCATCTTTAAACCTGCCGTCTTCAAGTTCCCCCAGCATCCAGTAGATCTGCCTTCTCAGCTCCTCCTTGCCTTCTTCTTCATGCCAGCCGGGAACGCTAAAGAGATATATTTCTTTCCATTTATCATCTACTTTAACTTTGGTCTTTTTGGGTATCTGCTCCAATTCTTCTTTGATTCTGTTTAAATGACCGTGCAGATAGGCTATGAACTGTTCCATCTCAATATTATGATTTCTTAAATCTTTTTCAATAATGGTAATAATACTTTGGATTCGTTTTTGCATTCTGCCATGCCACTCAATTACTTCGGCATAAGTTTTTCTGTTTCGTAAACCAGCTTTAACATCCTCACGCATGCGTATATCTCTTACTTCTTGATTGCAGTAATCAACCAGCCTCTGGCGCCGGTCATTAATCTGATCCTGCAGCCTGGAAACATTCTGTTCCCCTTCGTCCAGCTGCTTAAAGAGGTTCTCCAGCATTTGCTTGCGCTGATAGGCATAATTGGCAATAATCTTTCCTTCTAAAATTGCTGCCTCTATATCCTCGGACAAGAAACCGAAGCGCTCGTTTTTGCCGTTAAGCTGGTTATAGGCATCCACCAATTTGCTATGTTCTTTTTGCAATTTGGCTTGTTCACCGTCAAGTTCTTGCTGCTGCTCCTGCAGCTCTTTTTCTTCTTCCCGCAACTTTTCCGGCACCATGTTTAAGGGTTCATGAAACAAATCTACGGGGTGGGGTGAAAAATCTCTATTGAAATCCGTTTGACGAATTTTCAATTCGCTTTCTTTAATATTTAATTCTTTTTCCAGTTTTTCATAATTGGCCCGTACGGGCTTAAATTTTTTTTCGTGGTCTTTTTTCCGTCCGGCCAGATTTAAAAGTTCTTCATTGCCGTTAGCCGGAAACTCCATATCCCAATCAACGCCTTCATCGGCACTGGTTTGTTTTAGTTCCAACTGATGCTTCTGATCACTTAAATCCCGGTTGCATTTTTCAATGTGATCAAGAATGTTTTGCCGGTTATTTTGTTCTTTACGCAGTAGAGCTTCAGTATTTTTTTTACGCTCTTTCAAGGTAGTTAATAGCACTTGTGAAAAAATGGGTGTCAAATGTTGGGCATTCTGAACACGTTTATAATCCTCATCACTTTTTAAAGACTTTAGTTCGTTTTTGATCTCCCCGGTGCCCAATTTAAATTCTTCCATTGCGTTGGTTAGCAGCCGGTAATTATTGTTTGATTTTTCTTTGGCTGTTTGGTTGTGTTCCTGCTCTTGCAGCCACTCATATTTTTCTTTTCGGGCGTTTTCCATGACGGCTTTTTGCTCCAGGTACTCCCCGGCGTCAGCAATCCTGCGCTCAACATCATTTTTGTTTCTCTCTGCTTCTTGCAGGCGTTTTTGATATAAATCCTTCTCTTCATCAGCTTTCTTCAGCCTGCTTTCCGCTTGCTGCAATTCCTGTTTAACCTTTTCCTGCTGCTCGGCTAAAGCTACTTGGCTCTGCTTCAGCCCTGCAAATTGGGCGTAAGGGTACCGGTTGTAAAAATCACGGGTGTTAGCCAACAGTACCGTCCAGCTATTATACGTTTCATCGCACTGTTCCCGCTGCTGTCTGATTTCTTCCGCTTCACCGGTTAGCCTTTCTTTCCAGGCTGAGAATTTATCCTTGTATATGTTTAACTGCCAGTCCTGCGGCTCAACAAAGGTTAAGTCTGTCTCCAAACCGTCTAAAAATGACCGCGCCTGCCTGGATGACAAAACAAGCACCGGGTGGGTAAACCTTTTCCGCTGCAATGCCAGCTTTTTAATTAACTTTTCCGTATCGTCTTCAGAGGTAATTAAAGCCATGGGCCATAGCAAAAATGTATCTGCAGCAATATCCGGCCGGGCCGCATAAGCCCGCTCAATAAATGAAGAACCCAGTTCCAAATAAGGAAATTGCGACTGCCAGCCGTGCACCAGTTTCTCCAATAACGGATCGGCGGTAAAAGTTTCACTGTCTTGATAGTCGTCAATAAAACGGTAAGCCAGTCGTTCCTTATTCAATAAAGTCTGCTTTTCTTTGTATAAGTATTCTACTTTTTCTTCCACCTGGGCATTTATTGACGCTTCATCCGTATAAAGAGAATTATAGCGCGCAAACTCAGGGTTTCGCTGCATAAGTTGTTCTTTCAAGTGTTCTTCGGCGGCTTTAATATTTTGAAGAGCACTGGAAACTTTGGTTGCTTTTGCTGTTAACTGGCCTGCATCCTCACGTTTTTGTCTAATCAGTTGATCTAAATTACTCTTGTCTTGAGCCAGTTCGTTTAGCTTTTTATGAAAATCCCATTGGTTTTTTTCAAGCTCTTCCGCCTCTTTTTTTAACTGCGGTAAAACAGCCTCCACCTGTTCCTGGTCAGGGTTGATTAAAATTTTAATTCTTAATTTATCCATACGTCCGGCAGCGGAATTGATTTTTTCGGTATAAGAAGCTAGTTTACCGGCGATTTCAATTTCTTTTTCACCAAGCTGTTTCAGCTCCGATTCTAATTTGTCCTTATTCTCTTCATAGCGGGCTAATTGTTCCTGCCGGGCGTTTAACACAGCTGCAATTTTTTGTTCTTCAGTTACAAAATACCCCTTCAACTCCCGCATTACCTGGATCAGTTCCTGTTCCAATTCAGCTGCCGCCGGGCTTTGTTCCAACTGCTGCAGCTGCTTTTCAAGTTCTGTCTTGTACTCCCCGTATTCTCTGATTTTTTTCCTTATCTGCGCTATTTCCAGAGATTGATAGCGCAATTCGATATTTTTCAGCTGATTTTGATATTCCAGGTATTGCTCCCGGGCGTCCAGATACGCGGCTTTTAGTTGCTCCTGTTCTTGTTCCAGTTTTCTAATTTCAAAGGATTTTCTTTTGCGCTTTAAGGTCTCTTTAGCCGCCTTTAATTGCTCATATTTACCTGTTAACTCCTGCTGCTGCCTTTCGTTTGCTCCTTTTTCCGCCGTGGTCAGCTCAAAAAACGCTTTCGCTCTCTGCTTGTCCCGCAGCCATTTCTGCTGCTCCCGGTGCAGGTTTTGATAATGTTCCACAAAAAAGTTAACTCTTTCCTCAATGCTTTTATTTTCCTCAAGCTGTTTTTGCAGCCGTTTGTGTTCCTTAAAATGAGAGCGCTGTTTATCGAAAAGCTCTACAAAATCCTTGGCGCCATTACCGGCCAACGCTTCTTCGACGGTAGGAATCAACAGCTGGTCAACCAGCTGGGTAGTGGTTTTGCAGCCTTCAAAGAAGCCTTCCACTTCCCCTTCCGCCCCATTGATATCCACAATTTTTTTCCACTGCGAAGGGATAATTTTAAAACTGTTTTCTATATATTGATGATAGGCCGAAATCGTTGGAAACGTTTGGGCCAGCATGGATTTCCTGGTCATTTCATAATAATAATCCTGCATCTCCCCGGCAGCAGCCGGACGCTTTTCGCCGGTTTTCCCTTCCCGGACAAAGGGGAGATCCTCGATTGCACCGGAGCCGCCGGCCTCGTATTCGTAAACATAGCGGTAGGAATCCAGGTTATCGTTTCTTATAAACAGCGTCACTGCAGTTACGGCATAACGCCGGGGATGCTCATTGATGATCCACTCAATGGCCACATGGGCACTGGAGCCCTGCAGCAGCAAGGTGTCTTTAATCTTGCGTTCCGCCAGATCCTGATGCGGCAATACCGCCTGTATGGCCGCCTGAATAAAAACTGTTTTACCGCCGCCATTTTCCAGCAGGATGATGCCATTGTACCCGTCGAACTGAAAAATATCATCGTTATATCTTTTGGCCCCGCCTTCATAGATTACATTGGTAAATCTAATCTTAGAGATTGCCGGCAACTTCAGCTTCCCCTTTCTTTTCTTCCAACTGGTACATGAACTCCAAAATCCCCCGGTTGTATTCTATTTCCATATAATACCGCTGAATAATGGTTTTGGCCTTTTCAGTTAACTCAAGTTCAAAATTGCCAATATCGTGAACAAGCTCCTGCGCTTCAAGGAAACGTTTGACGCTATCGAGAAAGCCCAGGCGGCTGTTGGTGCGCTTATCCTGGGTTTTGGCCGTTTCTTTTAAGTCATCCAGGGCATCCCACTTTTCCAGGATAGCGCACCAATTATACTTGTAATCCTTTTCCGCCTCCGCCAGCGTCTCCCGGTCATGTTCCTTTAAGGCTTGCAGGCGCTCATCCAGCAGTTTAAGCCATTCACTCATTGAGATAAAATCAATTGTGGGCTCTATGGTTTGATAACTATTATAAAAAGCCCCAAATAAAACAACGATTGACACATACATCAAATAAATGTCGTTATTGGTTGAGTTGGCTTTTAAATATGTCCGCTTTAAGGTTTCGTTCTTGATATGATGGGGCGAGCTCAATGCCAGGGGAACAAAATATAAATTGTCCCCGGCGGAGATAATGGTGCATTCAACCTCCTGGGCAAACTGATCAACCAGACCCCTGATCTGATCATCACTGAAATACAGCCTGAGCTCATCTTCGCTGCCTTTACCGTCTATACTAAGCTTGGAGAACAAGCGAAAGGCCTGAATAATTTGTTCTTGTTCATATAGCATATTTTTTTACCGTCCCAACTGAAAGATAAAGTTCTGGATCTCATACCTCTCGTTTACACTTACAGTTTCCGGTAGTTCCTCAACAATAATCCTCTTTACATTTTTACCAAATACTTGTTGTGCACCGGCAAAAGTAAATACTTGCTCGTCATTATTTTTGAATTTAGCTATCTCTAAAGGAGAATTTTGGTGCAGCAGCAGCCAAAAGTCATAAAAGGATCTGTGGTTAAGCAGTTGAGCTTGTCCGGTGGCTTGTAGCTGCTCAACCATTTGCCGGAGTGTAAATGTCCCGGCATCTTGAAATAGTTGGTTAATTATTTCCATTATTCTGGTGAAATTTTGCCTTTGTATTTTTTGGTCAATGCGCTTTTGCTCTTCCGAGGATATCGATAAGAATTGAGCTGCTTCATTTGTGGATTCATCCCCGCCAATATGCTGCGGTGCAAATACCGTTAACGGGGACCAGCCCTGGTATTGTTCCAGCGCTAAAACCGGCTCCACCAGCACACGGGCCGCCTGAACAGGCAGTGGTGTGGCGATCAGCCGGGCCACAATTTCCTGGTCAAAGTTAAAGGAATTTACAGCAACAAAATATAAGGACTCCCTGGCGGCTTTTAAAACGGTGGTATTTAGTTCTATAGATTTTTTTAATAATAAGCTGTGCTGGTAGTGAACTTCACCCAGTTCGCCATCAATTCTTAAAATCAGCTCATAAGCTCTTTGATCGCGGCGATCTGTTTTTTCGTAGCTCAACCGGTCCCTGGTTTCATGCACAAAGGCCAGCAGTTCCTCAAACTCTTCGTTTTCGCGCTGCAGCCGCTGGTGCACATCTTGTATAGTCTGCTCATAGCGCTGGTAAGCTTCGTCTGAAATAATATTGCGCTGAATCTCCTGCTTTACTTTTCTCATTCGTTCCTGCAGCTGTTCAACGTTCATGCGCATTTCTTCAATTTGCCTGAGGGCGCCCGCAAACTCCCCTTTTTCCAGCTGTTTACGCAACAGCAGCTGGTTGATTGACAGCTGAAACTCGCTGAAAAACTCCTTGGTGGCAAAGATAAGCTCCAGCCCGTGCTCATCTAAAACATAATACTGGCTGTATGATTCCAGGTCATGTTTGGCCGCTTTTAAATACGAGTATAATGACTCCTCGGTTCGGCGTGTTTCCCAATTATAAAAAAGATGGGCCGCCCTTTTCCCTCCCGGGGGCCGGAAAGTTTCAATAATGGAACGGGCTAAACTTTCATAGCCTTTAGCGTCCAGTGAAATTTCATTACTCGTCAGATCGGCCAGATATCTGGCAAGTTCACGCACCCCGGCCTTTTTTCTCATTAGCATATGTTCAAAGAAAAAAAGCAGCGTCAGCATGCCCAAACCATAATAGTCAATGGGCACTCCGTCTCTGTCTTTGCCGCTTTTACTTTTAAGTTTAAACAGCGGCTCAAATAATCCGATGCGGTGCATCCGCTCATGATAACCGGAGGTAATTCCTTTTAGCTGGTCGTCCATGCGCTATTCCTCCATATTTCCTGAAGTTCGTCTTTGCTTAACGCTTCCTGAGGATAGTAGCGGCCTTCAGCTAAGAGGTTTGACAGCTGCTGCCCGGCATCCCGGCTAAAGTAAGCTGAAAATTGTGCCAATGCCCGCCGGTCCGGGCGCTGAGTTTGTTTGCCATACTTCGCCTGTTTGGTTAAAAGCGCCCGGTAGAAAGCAACGGCGGGTGTTGTTTTTATTTTCTCGTTAATATACCACCAGATGCGTATTCCTTCGGCATCCAAATCACCAAAATAGTAAATTATATGTTCGCACCCCGGGAGATTTAATTGCTTTGGCAAATAAGCCAGATTGGCAGATGCTTTCCAGCCTTGCCCATAGATCAATGAGGTAAATGCCGTTTCGCAAAGAATATCAGCCAGGGCATAGTAGGTGGTTTTATTTTCCACAACCAGATGCAGATGCGATAAGGAAGTAAACCGTTTGGGAGCAACAGCAAGCATTAGCGGGTCCGGGGTTTGTTCTATTTTCAGCTGCTCCCCAACACCCAACCGTTCTAGAACTTTAGTGCCTCCGGCTTCCAGCCATTTTTCATCCGCCACCAATTCATAGGAGCGCTGGGGCATGGAAACAGGCAGTTGGGGAACTCCTTTATTTTTCAAATAAGCATCTATTTTTTTAATATATTTATAATCTTTCTCCCATTCTTTTTCGCTTAGTTTGTAATAGCGGTCCAGGCTGATTAACGGGTGTACAGTCAACTGCAGCTGTTTAATTTGTTGGTGGTGCAGTTTTAGAGCATCTTTCTTTATTGCATATTTGTTAGCTAACGAGGGATCTTTATAATTTTCGCCTGACGAATCTATTTTCTTTAAGACACCTTGCTCTTCCAACGACAGTACCGCTGCAGCAAAATCCTCATAGGTTGTTGAACCGGGACAGAATTGTTCAAGCTTGCCCAAAGTAATGGATGAATTCTTATATGCTTTTAAAAAGTCCAGTAGTTTACGATCAAGCACGCTAAACACCTTTTTTAGCGTAATTGTATCATATTTAGCTAATGTAAAACAAAAACTTCCTACCGGCATCAATACATGCCATCTGCAAGGCTCCGTTCTTCCCCTTCTTCCCGCTGGAAGAGCATGAACCGGGCATCCATATCTTTGGTCTTAGCGCCAAAAAATAGCCATATCTCCTTCTTAATAAACAGCATGGCTGAAATACACAGTTAAACTCATGTGAGATCATGGGAGAATATTTTTTTTATGGTACCGTTATGCATCCCTTGGCATATTATGTCAATAAATTGAAAGGAGTGGTATTATGTCTGAAAACCCGGCAAGTTATGCTTACTACCCCATAGAAAGCCATGAACGTGTATTAAACGTCGTCCAACACTGTGAAGCCGTGTGCGAAAATACCTTCACCGCAGTACTTGGAATGTGCGACCAAGCAAGAGCAACCCAACTTCAGTATTTACGTGATTGTGCGGACATCTGCACACTGACAGCTAAATACATTGCCCGTTGTAGTATGTTTGCCAGGTCACTAGCTGCCTTATGCGCTCAAGTCTGTGAAGTTTGCGGAGAACACTGTTTGAGAATGCCTGATCCCCAATCACAATTTTGCGGTCGGGTCTGTATGGATTGTGCTAGAGAATGTAGGGCTTTTGCCGGAATGTCAATGCCCGGTTACACCGGTCCCGTTTGCCCTGGTGCACCTGGCATGTGTTCTCAACCGGAAAAGAAAGATGAAAATAAATAAAAACTATATAAGGCAGGGTATGGCTGTTTCACCCTGCCTTGATATATTAGTTCTAACAACCCCCTTGCGGGGCGATTATATGTTGGTATCGAACCCATGTTCCTGTGCTTAACCATAACCCCGTGTGATAGTTATGCAGGGTTGCCTGATACCTGATTTATGTGTATATTTAGGGAAATAATTATATACAGTATGACAGGTGATTACCGTAACAGGACAATTTACGCTAACTACAAAATGTGACGCCATCGTAAGCCTTACCGCTACCGACCCCCTGCTGGGGGAATTAATCGACCTGATTGGTGAGCTAACTTTGCCATTAAGGGACGATTATTTCGCTTCGTTGGTCAGATCTATTATTGGTCAGCAGCTATCTGTAAAGGCGGCTACAACCATATGGAATAGAATCGTACAAGCCTGCGGAGAAATGAAGCCAGAGATGATACTGGCCTTTGACGAGGATAAGCTGCGGGCCGCCGGGGTTTCCAGGCCAAAGATTATATATGTTAAGGACCTGGCCGGGAAAGTGTCGTCCGGTGAAGTGAACCTGGCCAGGCTGCCCGAAATGACGGATGACGAGGTAATCCGCACCTTAACCATAATAAAGGGCATCGGTGTGTGGACCGCCCAAATGTTCCTAATATTTTCTTTGGGGCGCCCCGATGTTCTATCAATTGCCGATCTTGGTTTGCGGAGAGCGGTGCAATGGCTGTATCACCTGGATGAAATGCCAGGCGCCAAAGATCTTGAACAATACGGTGAAAAGTGGCGGCCGTACCGTTCGGCAGCCTCCCTTTACCTGTGGGAAGCCATAAACCGGGGACATGTACGGTAAACTCGCCGGTTTATCCCGGCGCTTTCACCCAACCCTCTTTAACACTTTCGCCCTGCCCCATGCGCCAATCGTCCAGCCCAAGCCTGGTAGGCGGTGCAGAATCCGGGTCAGGCCATATCCAATACCTCCCTGCACGACCAAGCTGGTTAAAAAAAACGAATATGGCTCCAAAGTAGCGTAGAAATGCTGAAACTGGTTGAACGGTAACCGGTGAATCAAGTAAATGCCGAACGAATGACGGGCAACCAGTTCCAGCCATGTGCCTTTCGGAATACGGCTGATCAGAGTCAGCAGAAAGGGCAACATCAACAGCGATGCCACCTGGACGAGGGGCTGAAACGAAGCCGCCTGCGGCAATTGAATGATAGCCCAAAGACCCGCTGGAAAAAGCACAGCCAACTGTACCGATCGCCAAGGCCGCGTCAGCCATTCCCGAATGGGCTCCCACCAACGGGCCACCCAGGCACCAAGCACGAAATAGAAGCACCAGGCGGGAAAGGTCAGATAAAAGTACGGGAAAACCGGTCGGAACGGGCCGCTGAACAGTGTTTGTATACTAAGCATCAGCCCCAGGCTGACTATGAGAGCCCAAGGTGAGTAAAGCAACCGCCGAAACCAGGCAAAGCGATTCAACGCAAAAACCAGGTAGAACTGCAATACAATCGGAATGAAATATAAATCAAAGGCGCCACCCGTTAGTTTTTTCAGGTATTCCGAAAAAGTGGGCGCCTGTGTTATGCCCGTTAAGACCGGAAGCCAGGTGTAAATAGTGGCCCACAGCAGGTAGGGTACCCCCACCTGGCAAAAATGCTTTTTCAGATAACCGCGTGGAGTTCCGTTGGGATTGGTATAAAACGCCAAAAAGGTGGAGAGAAAAAGGAAAAACGGAACGACAATAGTAACAAATTGATTGATCACTTCCAAAACCCCGGTGGTATGCGGATAAACCACCGAATGCCCGACAACCACCCCAATGCAGGACATACCGCGAAGCAACTCCATTTCTTTTACCCAGCCCCGATCAGCAAGAACCGGTGCCGGAACAACCAGAGGGCCAATTTGATCGACCGCTCTTTTCTCCTTGTAAGGATTTAGTTGCAAAATCTTTTCCATGACATTTTTTTAACGCTTGTTTCTTTTCTCCCTATGCAGCAATGGGAAAATCAAAACGTTACATCTCCTCCAAACTGCAACCCGCAGTGTATTTATTTTGGCCATTATACCCATGCATTCGTTGCAATTGTCAACCTGATTAAAGTTGCTTATTGGTCACCAGGAACCTGTATGTCTTACAGATTATCCAGATGCTGTCATTTGTGCTGTTTCTCCCGGATTTTATCCTGATAACGTGCTTTTACCAGGCAGAGTGAAAAACGGAAATGTTAGTTACTTGGAATATTAGTAAAGATTTTTTCTGATTATACCACCATGCCGCTGCGCGGCACCATCATAGGATGAAAATACATTTTATTTATTTTCAGGATAGTTGACAAAAATATAGATGCTTATAAAATGGTAATTAACTAATTAGTTAGTTAGTTACCTGGAAAGATGGTGCTGCTATTGAAGGATATCGAATCAAAAGCTGAGGAAACCAAACAACGTATTTTGCAATCAGCAGAAAAAATTTTTGCCCAAAAAGGTTTAGACGGTGCCCGGGTGGATGAAATTGCCGAGCTTGCTAAAATAAATAAACGCATGCTTTATTATTACTTCGGCAGTAAAGAAAATCTTTATCAGGCCGTGCTGAACAGAAATTTTAACAAGATCTATACTACAGGCATGCTGGCTGTTCAAGAGGGCAGCGGTCCCAGGGAAAAAGCTGAGCAGGTTATTCGAAGTTACTTTTATTTCCTGGCGGAAAACCCTGAGTATGTACGCATCATGGGCTGGGAAGCCATGCAGGGCGGGAAATACGCCAGGGAATTACTGCCCGACTATCTTTGGGAAAGCTGGCCCGTGCTAAATGAGATTATGAAATCGGGTGTTCAAGAAGGACTGTTCCGGCCCCACATTGATATTCGCCAAGTTCTGGTAAGCGTAAACTCCTTGTGCCTGTTTTACTTCACCCGCCGATACATGCTGCAGTTTATGTGGGAGGAAGACATAATTTCCCCGGCTATGCTGGAAAAAAGGTTGCAGCATATACTGGAACTTATTTTTGAAGGTATCTCCTGTTAGCTTACATTTATACAAAACCAGAAGGAGGATCAAAAATGTCTGCCGATGCCTTTAAAAAAATTAATTTTCAAAAAGCCCTGGTTACAGTCCTGTTTTTAGGGCTCATTGTTGCTGCCGTATTTATTTTCAATAACTACTTTGCCGGCAAGCAAAGCGCCCTCGCCGACGCACAAAACAGCTTAACTACTACAGGAACAGTGGAAGCTAAAAGCGTGGTGGCTTCTTTTAAAGTACCCGGGAAAATTGCTAAGCTCTATTGTGACGAAGGAAGCAATGTACAAGCAGGACAGAAATTGGCTAACCTGGACAGCATAGAAATAGCAGCCAAGCTAAGTCAGGCTCAGGGCGCCTACCAATCAGCTCAAGCACAGGCCCGTGAGGCAAGTGAAGCTGTTCCGTTAAACAGTCAGCAGGTGGAAGCGGCCATAGATCAGGCCGGCGCTAAAGTAGCACAGGCCAAAACAAGCCTGAGTAATGCTCAAAAAACCTATGACCGGATGACCGCCTTACACCAGGAACAGGCCATATCCGATAATGACTATGATAAAGCAGTCACCAGCTATACTCTGGCCCAAAACCAGTTAACAGAGGCCGAGGCTGCTTTAAACCAGGCACTGTCGGCCCGCCTGAAGGTGCAGGTATCTCAATCACAATATCAGGCTGCGTTAGGCCAGGTGGAACAAGCACGGGGAGTTGTGCAGGAAGCCCAAGCCGCCTTGGACAATACCCTGCTAAAGTCACCGCTGACCGGCTATATTACCCAAAAATACTTGGAAGAGGGGGAAATGGTTAACGCCGGCACCCCTGTTCTGGAAATTGCCGATTTAAATCATACATACGTCAAGATTTTTATTGATGAGAAAAAAATTGGCCGGGTACATCTCAAACAAGAGGCGGAAATTAAAGTAGATGCCTATCCCGGTAAGGTTTTCCGGGGCGGGGTGGTTTGGATCAACGATGCCGGAGAATTTGCCGTGCAAAAGGCGGTTAACGAACAATATAGCCATGATATCCGCAGTTTTGAGGTTAAGGTGGATGTCCCCAACCCGGACCTGACACTGAAAGTGGGCATGACAGCTACGGTCAAACTGCTGGAGGAGAGCAAATAAACTTGGAGGGATATAGAGCTATGCCGCCTATTATAGAAGTCCAAAACCTGCTTCAGGTTATAAGAAAAAAGTGTGTTCTTAATGAACTATCCATGGAAGTGCAAACAGGGGAATGCTTCGGCTTATTCGGCAACAAATCCGCCGGAAAAACAGCCCTGCTGCATGTTCTTGCCGGTATTGACAGATTTAGGGCGGGCAGCGTCAGGATAATGAATTATGATATCAGAAGAACAGAAAAATTTAAAAGCTACCTGGGGCTGGTAACTCAGGAAAAAAGTCTTTTTCAAGACTTAAAGGCTTGCGAAAATCTGGACTTTATCGCCGCTCTAAAAAAAGCCGGCTCACAGAACATCCGGCAGGTAGTGGAGCAGTTGGAACTGCAAGATTACTTAAATGATCCGATTGACACCCTGGAGGAAGGTGTTTACCAGCGACTTGCCCTGGCCTGTGCTTTGCTAAACGCACCCAAGCTGTTGCTGGTTGATGAATTGATTGATGGCCTTGATTTCCATTCTCATAATTTAATTATTAAAGCAATAAAAAATTATTTATACGGCGGGGGCACTTGCCTCTGGGCTTTTAACAGACTTGAATACAGTGCTTACATGGACCGGGTAGGCCGGCTGGATAAAGGGAAAATTACCATCTACCGGCCTGAGGAGTTGGTAGAAGAATATCGCAATATTTTTCGAACAAATGAGGAACACCGGGTACTATCTTAATATTGCTATAACCTACTTTTAAAACGTGGTGATCATTATGTTTAAACAATGCCTGTCCGTTATGTATCGGGAAATAACCTATATGTGGCGGGACCGGGATCTGCGATACCTCTTGCTCATTGGCCCTTTGCTGGGATTGTTTTTATTTTACGCTACCTACAGTGCCCAGGTAATCAAAGACATACCCACTGCCATAGTCTGTTTGGACCGGTCCGACACCGCACGGCAACTGGTTAAGGATATGAAGAATGCGGAATACCTAAAGGTTGTGGCCTACCCCTCAAACTACCAGGAACTGGAGGAGTTGATTAAAGAAGGCCGCGTGGTGGTTGGTATAGTTATTCCGGAAAACCTGGGCCGCCAGGTTGCCTTACACCGCCGGACAAATATCTTTGTTACGGTGGACGGTAGTAATATGATTTATGCTACTAACGCCGCCAGTGCTGTTATGGCTGTTACCCGTACCGTCAGTTCCAGGGCAGGCATTAATGCCCTGATATCTCGCGGTATAAATTTCAATCAGGCCCGGGAGGCTTATCAGGGCGTTAATATTCGGGAAGAGCCATGGTTTAATCCCACCTTGAACTATGCTTATTTTTTGGTGCTGGCTTTGGCCCTGAATATATGGCAGCAGTGTTGCATGCTAGCCGCGAGTATCAACGTAATCGGCGAAACCGGCCGCAGGAGTTGGTACCAGATTAAAGCCTCCGGTATTTCTGTTTTAAAATTGTTTTTCAGTAAATCAATTGTACAGGTGGCCATGTTTATGCTTCTGGTCCTACCTGTCTACGTCATTGCCTTTGTTATCTTGCACATCCCTATACACTGTAACTTTGGGCTGCTGCTGCTCTTTACACTGGTATTTGCTCTGGCCCTGCACAGTATTGGCACACTGGCTTCCAGCTTGGCCCACAGTGTCGTGGATTCCACCAGATTGGGCATGCTTATTGCTCTGCCTTCTTTTATACTTTCCGGATATACCTGGCCAATGGAGTCAATGCCCCATTACCTGCAGCAGGCGGTAAAAATATTGCCCCAAACCTGGTTTTTTCAGGGTATAAACTATTTAACCTTTAAAAACCCCGGACCGGCCTTTATTGGACATTACTTTCTGATGCTGTCCCTGGTGACAGTCGCCTGCTATGGGGCGGCGGCTCTTATTACTTTACGAAAATAAAAGCATCGCAGCTCTTAGGGAGGATTTAACTTGAGACAGGTATTAACTATAGCTTATTATGAAATAGTTCATATATTAAGGGACAGGTTGCTTTTGGGGCAAATATTTTTCGTACCCTTTCTCTACACCCTGCTGCTCGGTGCGGTTTATATAGCAGGAGTTTTAAACAATATTCCCCTGGGTGTGGTTAACCTGGATAACTCACAATTAAGCCGGGAAGTTGTTACTGCTTTTGCCAACAGCCCGCATTTTCAGTTAAATAAACAAATAAACAGCTACTCCGGTTTGGAACGGGCAATGGGAGACGGTACGGTGCGGGCCGGCCTGGTGATTCCTGAAGATTATGCCCAAAAGGTTTCTTTACATCAAAACACTGAGGTTTTAATTGTTTATGACAGCTCTAACCTGATCTGGGGCTATAATACCAGAAAATATGCCCGGGAAGTAATTAACAGTTTTAATATTGACCACACATCGGCTTATCTGGCCGGGCTGGGCTTAACCAAAGAGGAAGTTCAAAACACCATGGACACAGTTTCCTTGAACATGGAAGTCTGGTATAACCCCACGTACAGTTATGCCACCTTTATACTTTTAGGTATCGTTCTGATGGTTTTGCACCAGATTGGCCTGCAAAGTGCCGGCTTAACTGTAACCCGTGAAAAAGAACAAAATAGCTGGCTCCAATTTCTCAGCTCATCAGTACCCCCGTGGAAAATTTTCCTGGGTAAATCCCTGCCTTATTATATCAGCAGTTTTTTTAACTACGCCCTGCTGCTCTGGCTGGTCGATTATTTGATACACGTAAAAATCGGAGGTTCACTGTTTTTAATCATCCTTTTAGGCGCACTTTATATTCTTGTTATCATTGCCGCAGGCTTTTATATTTCGGTAAAGGCAGCCACCTCCTTGCAGGTTACCCGGTACATAATGCTGCTGTCTGTCCCCTTTTTCATTATTTCCGGTTATACCTGGCCCACCAGATATATACCGGCTTATATCAACGACCTGGCACATTTACTGCCCTTCACCTGGATGGCTGAAGGCTTGCGACTGGTCACCCTGAAAGGATTAGGGGTTCATTACCTCGGCAACCACATCCTTGCCCTATCCGTCATGTCTGCAGCGGCGCTGTTCCCGGCGATAACCTTTGGCAAACCCAGAAAACATGCGTCAAGCCAAAAGCAGTATTACTTCCGACGTACTTGACTTGCTATTTGCTGCTAACAGATATCGGCGTTTCAATATAAAGACTTCTGCTGGGAAATGCTATAGTTATATTGTTCTGTTCCACTAACTCCAAAATTTTCAGGTTAACATCTTCTTTCACCTGTAAAAAATCCGACCAGTCTGTGGTTACCGTAAAGAAGTATAAAAAGATATCCAGGCTGCTTTCATTAAAATTGTCAAACCTGACAAAGATAGTTTCATTGTCAATGCCAGGATGGTTATATAACATCTCCCTTATTTCATCCGTTAAAATTTTTAATTTATCCACCGGTGTTGAATACGCGACTCCTAAATTAAACGTTATTCTGCGTTTGCCCATCCTCGACCAGTTAGTTATAGAATCATTGGCCAAAGTTGTATTCGGCACTGTTACCAACGCCTGGGCGAAAGTCCTTATTTTGGTGCTCCTAAACGTTATATCTTCTACAACACCCTCAACACTGGAAGTTTTTATCCAATCACCGATGGAAAACGGCTTATCAAGAATAATTACTATTCCGCCAAAGATATTGCTTAAAGCATCTTTGGCAGCCAATGCAAAAGCCAATCCTCCCAAACCAAAACCGGCGATCAAACCACTAATATCATAATTCCATTCCTGCACAATAATTGTAAATGCAAAAATAAAGGTGACAATCCTTAAAAATTTGGATATAAAGGGCAATAGTATTTTATTAAACTCTATGTCCAGGGTTTGCTGTATTCTATCAAAAAAGATAGTATTAATATCTTCTATGTTATACAAGCCCCATGTAACTAAAATTATTATTGCCGAGCGAAACAATTTATTGATGATTAATTGATAACCACCATCTAAAGGCAGCCACATTACCGCCACATACAAGCCACAAATCACCAGGAAAACCTTTAGCGGTCTTTGAAAAGCTAAAAATATTTTTTCATCCAACTCTGTTTTGGTTTTGGAACATAACTTTAAAATGGCGGAAAAAATATACTTGGCAAAGATATTGCTAAATAGGATAAAAGCTAAAAAAATAGCACATGGTATAATTAGCAATTCAATTATAGCCGGCAAAGTATGCAGCTCATTTATTAACTGGACAAATTGGTTAATATTGGAACCCATAATATCATTGCTCCTTTTTCACCGTAATCCCCCTGGTTTAAACCGTCAGCGGCTATTTTTGATCCTGGTTTCCAGACCCTGAATACTTATATAATAATTATGCGCCAACTCCACAGGCATGCGCTGTTGTCTTTCCCGCTCTCATTTAACCCGGCAAGTTTCCTTTAATTATCTAAAATTACCTCCAGGTAATCAGAGAAACCGGCCTTTAGCCGGTTTGACTTTTACTAATTATCGTTATATTATTTTATTAGGTAGGGAATATTGGTAATACGGCACGGTTGCCTCGCCTGTCGGGGTTTCATTTAAGCCCCTGAAGTTGCTGAGAACAACTTCAGGGGTTTTACATTACTTCCGCCGGTCAGCTATTAGCACAACGAGGGTTAGCAGAAGAATAACGGCTATTACGGCTTGTATTACGTCCGATATTTGAATCATTTCTGCCTCACCTCCTTATTTGGATGTTTCCATCCCCGGCAGGTGAGGCCCGTATTTCAATATTCCCTTATCGCATTGTACCACAAATTGCCTTATTTATTGGCAATTTTTTTGTTTAATCTATTCTTTATGTTATTCAATCAAGTCCTTCAACATGTAATTTATATCTTTATTTAATTAGGATACTATGGTTAATATATTCCCATTGCTCGATCTCTTTGCCGGTAACGCGCTCCACAAAACGTTAATAATGCGCCAATTATTAAGATGCAGCTTCAATCCGCTTGCTGCTGCGCCAGTACTTTGCTGTGGGCAGGCAGCATGAAGCTAGCCAGCAGGGTCACTATGGAAATGGCAAATCCCAGGATAAAGATCAAGTGCAGGCTTTGGGCCATGCCATGGCGCAGCTGTTCAAGAACGCTTGCAGGAATGTTTGCGCCCGGTGACATCAAAGCATTGCTGATATCCCCGCCCTGCCAACCGCCAGGGATATGGCTTTGCACGTATTTGTTTAAAGCATTGTTAAACACTGTGCCGAACACAGCGATGCCGACCGTTTGTCCAAGTGATCGCGAAAACATATTGGAAGCCGTAGCCGCGCCGCGCATATTCCAACCTACAGCCGACTGGATCAAAACAGTTAAAGGCGTTGAGGAACACCCCATGCCAAAACCAATGACAATCATTATTCCCACGAAATACCAATAAGGGGAGCCTGTATGGATAAACACCAGCCAGGCCGATCCCGCTGTAATCAGCACTGCACCGAATACGGCTGTTGCTTTGGAGCCTACTCTGTACATAAACTGCCCCGCCAATGTCGAGGCCAACGGCCAGGCAAAAGACATCGGCATCAGCGCGAGTCCCGAACTGGTGGCACTGTGGCCCAGCAGCGTCTGAATCCAGACCGGCAAATATACATTGACGCCGATCAGCACGCAGCTGGCCATAAAGCCTACGGCATTGGATGCAACAATCACCGAGCTTTTAAACAATGAAAGCGGGAGCATCGGTTCCTTCGCCTTTGCTTCCACTACAATAAATAAAATGAGAAATACGGCAGCGACGGCAAACAGAGAAATTATCGTAGCGGAATTCCAGGCGTACGACTCCCCCCCGCTGATCAGCACGTAGAGCAGCGAACCCATCGCAAGGGTGAACAGCGCCGCCCCCCAATAATCGATATTTTTTTTCGTTTTTTCGATCTGAGTTTCATGCAGAAAGACAAGTATAAGTCCAATAGCGGCGATTCCGACCGGCACATTGATATAGAAGATCCAACGCCACGAGATGTGGTCGACAAACAGTCCGCCTGCCAAAGGGCCGAGCAAGCCGGCAATGCCCCAAACCGAGCTGAACAGCCCCTGCATCTTGGCGCGCTCTTCCCCCGTGTACAGATCGCCGAAAATCGTTAAGGTCAGCGGCATCACGGCGCCGGCGCCGATCCCCTGAAATGCCCGGAACCAGATTAACTGCTGCATCGATTGCGCTGCCCCGGACAGCATGGAACCGATGACAAAAAGCGCCACGCCGAAGATGAAGATGGACTTTCTCCCGAACAAGTCGGCCAGTTTGCCAAAAATCGGCGTGGTTACGGATGTGGTAAGCAGATAAATAGCAAATACCCAACTGATCAGCTTCAACCCGCTTAATTGTTTTACAATATTAGGCATCGCGGTAGTAACAATGGTCGTATCTATAGCTACGAGCAAAACCGATACCATAACGGCAATGGAAACCATTTTGCGCCGTGTCTTTTTCACCATGAATTAGCAGTTCCCCTTAATTTTAGCATGATCAGGTTGTGTAACCCTGTCCTTTTTTTGACACCAGTTGCAATTAGATGATGCCTTTCGTCACCTCATGTAGCACTTTAGGCAATTCTATCTTATTAAACAGCCAAAAACAATTAGCTTTTAAATTGATTGATAACACTCTGATAAGTGACATTCATGCTAGAAGAACATAGAAAATTCCTGTTGAAGCAACTGGGCCTGTATAACAGCAGACTGGTCGTGCCGGTAGCTAAGGAAAGCGGATAAATTCAAACCCAGCTCTATGCACGCATCAATAATTAGACTCTACGTACAGCATCATACAGAAATTTAAAAATAGCCGCGGGGAGATACCCGGTCGCGCATCTCCCCGCCGACTTATATGTTAATACAATGCGGATATAACTTATGCTGTGAGGCATAAAAATATCAGCCACTATGGGAAGTAACCGATTATGGGAAGTGTTGCTTAAAAATTAGCAAATTTATTTCCTTTTCAGGGAATCACTTCCTATAATGGCCACATACGTTGTATGGAGTTGATCCTTCCCAAACTTGGCATCATGGACAGTTAAAATTCCATCTGCCAAATTAACATCCTCAACCTTAAGGTTGCTTACTAATATACCCCTTGATAAATATGGCCACCAGTCCAAGGGCAGCTAACAATGCCAGCAAGGAAACGGCTTTGGTACCGGTACTGGTTGCTTGATGTGCTGATTTTTCTTTAAGTTCATATGCTTTAACATTTTCTTGCCCCTGTTCCGGCTTTTCGATTTCCTGTGGCACAGGCTGTTGTGTTTTCGGACGTATATGTTGAGCCGGTTTATTTCCCGCCAGCGTATTAGATTGAGCCAGTTGTTGAGGTTGGTTTTGCTCTTCCCCGGCCCCTGCCGGTGTCAAACCAACCGGTTGAGCATTTTGTGACTCATGCTCTTCAACTGTCGCTTCAGGTACCGGTTCCGGTAATGGCGCCGGTTGCGGTATCAGCTGAACAGGTACTGCCGGCTCAGGTGAAGCCTTATGGGAATGTGAAATGGCTGGCTGCGGTGAATCATCATCCTGATTCTGACTTTGATTTGGCGCTATGTTCAGCTTTTGGTCAGTTGATGCATAAAAAACTTCCTTGAACTTATCCATGGTCTCACTGTCCACTGTAGCATAACTGGCCAGCCACTCGTTAAAGACAATGTTGCTGCAGGTATGGTGGCAGCAAACCACCCCATATTGAGCGGCCGTTTGCATATAAGTATCGGCCAATTTGGACAATGTTTCCTCATCGGCCTGCCACATCTGCCGCCGCGCCGCTTCCAGATTCCAACCAATGATGGATTGCACCACATAGGGATCCAGTTGGCTCATGATCTTTTCGTCAAAGATAAAGGTTTCAGCCACCTGCTGCCAGGCCCAGCCGTCGATACCCTCAAGGGTGGCATCCACCAGGAACATGTTCGCCACATATTCACCGATCTCCCGGGCCCCGGCATAGCCTTCTTTGAGCATTCCCTCGATCCATTTGGGGTTTAACAGCCGGCTGCGTAATTCCGTGCCGACAAACTCGGCGAAAGTCTGCACCCGGGGACTGCCGGTACGCGTGTTGACGATATATGACTGCACTTTATTGCCGGAGGCCGCTTCCGCCGCCAGTTTCAGCCCGCCCAGATACTGGGCCACATCATCGTTGTCCAGCGTGCCCCAGAGGGAATCCCGCACTTGCGTAACCACATCCACGCTCTTTAAAATTTCCCGGAAGGTATCCCGGGCCGGCACACCGTAAGCAGTCTTACCATAGCTGTAGGACATACGGTTCATGTAGGTGTCCACGAGATCCTGGCTATCTTCCCAGGCGCTGGTGGCCTGACCCAGCTCTGAAACACCTGTCCCGTAGGTTCCCGGAGCATCACCAAAGATCCTGGCTTGTGCCAGATCGTCCGCCTCCTGCTCCGACAGGCCCTGCTCCCGAAGCTTGTCCCGCAAGGTTAGATAGACCTTGCGCACCCGGTTGTTTTCCGGGTTTTCTTCCAGTAAAGCAACTTGCCTGAAAGCATCGTCCAGCACGCCTACCGTATGGGAAAAGGTATCCCGGAACAAGCCGGAGATGGTCACCAGCACGTTAATCCTTGGCCGCCCCAGTTCATCCAGGGGAGTAACCTTCACTGTGCTTACCCGGCCACTCTTATCCCACACCGGTTCAACGCCGATTAAACGAAGGATCATTGCCACGGATTCTCCCTGGGTACGCATGGTTTCAGTAGCCCAGAGAACCACGCCCACCGTTTCTGGATAACGCCCTTGCTCCGCATAAAATTTTTCCACCAACTGATCGGCCGCCTCTTTGCCCGTTTTCCAGGCCGCCTCGTCGGGCACCATGCGCGGGTCAAAGGAAACCATGTTTCTGCCCGTGGGTAATGCATCGGGTACCCGCACCGGGTCCCGGCCCAGCCCGGGCTCAATAAATTCACCGGAAAGAGCCCGGAGCAAATTGGTTATTTCGTTAGTAGTCAAAAGCAAACGTTCTCTGATTTCCTCCCGGCTTCCTGCTCTGGCGGTCTTATCGTAATTAACGATGGATTCAACCATCAGGTCCAGCATTTCTCCTTGGGGCGGCAAGCCGAAGGTATGTAGGCCGTAGGGCATGAGTTCCGTGGCCAGCTCTTCCAGATATTCATGGAGCAGGGAGGCCACCTGTGCAAAATCGGCCGTTTCCAGATCAAGGCCCAGGTCCCGGTCCAGGCTATTTACCTTAACTTTTTCAATAATCTGTTCCTGCAGGTTGGTTGCTCTATCAGTATTGCCTGCGTTTACCGCATCTTCGTAGTCCACTACCAGCTGCTGCAGTTCGGCCAGTGCACCATAGAGCCCGGGCTGGATCATGGGCGGCGTCAGGTGGTCGATGGTTACCGCATACCCCCGCCGCTTGGCCTGCGTTCCTTCACCGGGGTTATTCATGATGTAAGGATAGATATCCGGCAGATCGCTCATTAATACATCCGGCCAGTCATCTTGCCCCAGCCCCACGCTCCGGCCGGGCAGCCATTCCAGCGTGCCGTGGGTGCCCAGGTGGATCACCGCGTCGGCCTGGAATTCCTTCTGCAGCCAGAAATAAAAAGCTATATACTGGTGTGGTGGGGGCAGAGCAGGTGAATGGGCGATTTTGGAGGGATCATCCCCCCATCCCCGCACGGGCTGCGGGCCCAGGAAAATATTGCCCAGTGTAGCGCCGGGAATAACCAGTTTGCCCTTATAAACCATGATGTTGCCCGGAGGCGGACCCCATTCCTCTTCTACCTGCGCCCGCAGCTCCGCGGGCAAGGTGGCGTACCACTCCAGGTATTTCTCTACCGGTAAGAGTAAAGCCCCCGCCTGTACCAGTGCGTCCAATTCCCCCGGCGCCCAGCTGCCGACATTTCTTCCACGCCGGCGAATGATTTCTTCTACCGCCCGGGGGCTGATCTCACCTTCCACCCGGTAGCCGTTGTCCTGTAATGCTTCTAAAATAGCCGCTGCGCTGGCAATGCTGTTTAAGTAGGAAGCGCCGATATCATCTTTACCTCCGTGGTGATTGTAATAAACAATTGCTATTTTTTTATCCGCATTGTCTTTTTGCTGCAGGTTGACCCAGGCCAGTGTCCGGCCTACCAGGCGTTCAATGCGGTCGGGAAGAGGTACTTTTTTCACTATGGCAGCTCCCGTACTTTTATCTATCCCGACTACCGTGCTGCCACCCATGAACACCGGTTCAATACGCCCGTCCAGCTCAGGATAAGCAATCTGCCAGGCCACCTCGCTGCTGATACCGGCCGGGTTATTCTGCCATTCTTTCAGATCGCTGCTGTAAACCGGTGCCATAACCGGTACATTTAACTGTTTAAATAACTCGATACCCTCTTCCGGCCGGCCGTAGATAAAGTTAAATCCCAGCGCGGCAATGAGAAAGTCTACCTGTCTTTTGCCGCCGGGCATGAAAAAATCCTGGAACGCCGTTTTACGGTTGCTGCTGTCGCTGAAAATCAGAAGCGCGTTGGCCCCTCCGGCTTCCAGTTCCCTTTGAACGGCCAGAAACATGTCGATATCGTTATTTTTAAAGAAACTGTCGAAGGTAGTGATACCGACCCATGGAGCCCCTTCTTTAAAATGCCCGCTGGCTTTATACCAGACCAAATAACCGCCTAAAGTATCGAAAGTACCCGGCGGAAGTCCCATACCGCCTCCCCCGCCGGTGGGCAGGTATACGGCGTCATACACACTTTGATATACCTGAGCAGGGTCAAACCCGGGAAGTTCCGGCCCCCACAGGGCATCGTATATTGCCCGGTAAACCGCAGCCCGGGCATCTGCCGAAAAGTCCTGTGCAACCCGGTCGTATAGAGCGCTGTACACTATATCCACAGCTAACCCGGCATCTGAACCGCCGCCCTGGTAAACCGCCTCGCCAACAGATTGGCGCACGGTGTTATATAAGGCCTGTAACCCGTCATCCCCCTGTTCGGCCAGGGATACGGCCCCGGCCACCGTTTGGTAAAGCTCCCCGGCGTCAAGTGCCGGAGCATCCCCGCCCCGGTCGTATACGGCCTGGCTGACCGTCAACCGGGCCAGTGTCAGGTTCGTATTATTATCCGGCTGGGATACGGAAGCTGAAACACTGTCATAAACCGCCCGGTGGACTTCATTTACCACCAACCCCCGGACCGTTCCGTTAACAGCCCCATAGACCGCATCGCACACCGTCCGGTACACCCCGTCTACGTTAAGGGTTAATCCTTCAGCATCCGGGTGATAGATGCACCGGCCGGGCATATTGATCGGATCCAACTGTTCCCCGGTTGCTACCTGCCCGTATGCAGAGGCCAGATACAATACCAGCCGCCGCATGTTTTCCACACCGCCATAATTAAAATAATTGGTTAGAAAGCCATCCTGACTCTCATCAATTTGTGGATATTCCGGAAAAGAACCGCTCCGGGCGGAAAGCACCCTGCCTTTCCATTCCTCAGGCAGGTCCTGCAGCAACGGCCCTATCGTTTGAATACCGGTGGAACCAATCATCTCCAGCAAGAACACATCGGCATCCTGTAAAGCTTCCTTTAATTGTTGAACTTTTTCTTCATTTTTCAAGTCATTGGAAGTATATAATTTTAGCTCAATAGGGTAATTTCCCAGCTTGTCATAAGCATCCACCAGGGGCATCAAAAAACCCTCACTGCCCAAAAGCATGACCACCCTGGCGCTCGCATTTTCATCCGCTGCAGCCACCGGTGCCTTAATCAGCGGAGCAACAACAAGGGCCAAAAATATGAGAAAGGTAAAGATTATGGTTTTACGTAATTTATATGTCCTTGAGAACATTTAGCCTTTGCCACCTCCTTTATTCTTTGCCATCTTCAATCATAATCAGCTTTCCGGTTTTCGGATCCCGGTACACCGTACCCATCTCCTGGTATCCGGCCCCCCCGCCCTGTTGTATTTGAGGCACCTCATTCAATTCCCGGCCCCGCTCTACATCAATTACTTTTTGCATGCTTTGCATCAGGCGCTGTTTTTCCTCCGGCTTAACTTTGGCAAAAATAATGTTTTGCAGGTTCCAGGAAAGCACCAGAGCTACCATGAGGCCGCAGCAAAAAACCAGCATCACATCAACCAGGTTGCCCAGCCCGCCCAGAGGATCAACTTCTTCTTCGGACAGCCGGCCCCGCCTCATTTTCCTGGACAGCACGGGTTTCACCTCCCACCACCAACTCCAAGAGCAGTTCCATGTTGCCCAGATCCTGCTCGTACCAGCGCCGCCGCATCTTGGAGATCAAGGCAGCCACGGCTCCGGCTGCAATGCCCGCCACCGTGGTATCAAAAGCGATAATTACCGCCTCGGACAGCCCCCGCACATCGCCCTGACCAAGAGCGGCCAGGCCGGGGCCCAGGGGAATAAGAGTGCCCATGAGTCCCAGCACCGGCCCCAGTTTGGCCAGCAGGTCTGTTTTCCCCAGTACCTTCTTGGCCCGGAATTCTTCACGGTCAAGGATATCCCGGGCAATCAGCTTCTTGAGTTCAGTAGAAAGATAGATTTTGGCTAAAAGGTCGGTAAGCGGTCTCTTCTGGCGGGGCAGCAGGGAACAGCTATCGATAACCTGCTGCAGGTTTTTCATCTGCCAGGGTGCAATATTTCCCACATCGTGAAAGACTTCCATCATATTTACCGGTTTGTTGGCCTTCCTCCTTTTGGCCTCTGCCATAAAGGCGCCTAACTCGATAAAAGCAATTACCAAAAAAAAGAGCAGACCTAAAATAACGGGGATTAACAAGCTCTGTGAAGCGGCATGTAAAATTTTTGTCAAATATTCTGAACCGGGAATGTTCACTGTTTATCACCGTCCTTTATATAACTAACTTGGTGCATGATATACCCCCAAAGCCCCAGGCCGGCCATCCCAACCAGCACCAGAGCCACCAGGTAAGGTGAGCTTATGGTCAGAGGGGTTAAGGGCATGTCCATAGACTGCACAAAATTGGGGACAGTCAGGGCAAAGGTGAGTGTAAGTATGCCGATAAATAATAACAACATGTTAAAGACAGCGGCAGGATTAAATTTAATTAATTGAACAATTTTCCTGATTGCTACGGAAACAACCAGCACCAGGGCTGAAAAGAAAAGGGCTATAGTCCGGCCAAGTCCGGACAAGGACATGCCCACCATGGGACTGAACAAAATTACTGAAAAAGACAGGGCAGCCAAACACAGCGGGCAGGGTAAAAAGCCAAGGATAAATTTCCATTGACCGGGCCTGAATCCTGGTTTTACAGCTCTTTCAACCGGTTGTCCGGATGAAGAGCATCCCTGCTCCGGTTCTTGCTGCAGGCCAAGGTAAATCAACAGTATGGCCATCAGTAGAGAACCAACAAAGGTATAGCGATCCAAAAATGCAACCAGCATTTGCTGGTGAGAGCCAAAAGCCAGCACCAAACAGTACAGGCTGATGCCGAAAATACCTGAAACCAGTATCAACCACCGCCGGCTCAGCCGGGATGTCCCTAAAATCAACCCTGTTTTAATACCCAGAATTAAAGTGGCAATCAATAAACCGCCCTGTAGCCATAGCATATTTATCGCCTTCTTTTGCAAGCCGCAAATTTACTAAACCCTTTTGGTTTTTAACATAGCCGCGTAATGCGCACCAAAAAAATATAAGCCCCCTATATGGCCGGGGGCTATAAGTTATTTCGGCCACTTTAGCAAACCATAGTCCAACCACCCCCCAATTTATCAGCGGTGTGTTTGAAGGCCCGGCTTGCTGGTTTTAGGTTTACGGCCCCAAGTATTTTTTTGGGTTACCATGCCCTCACAGCAGATAAGTGAACCGAATTTCAGCTACCGCTTCTCGAACGGCAGCACCTGTTATAATATTTTATTAAATAAATAATAAAACCTTAGCTCCCATAAGCTAAGGTTATCAAACCAGTAAGTTACCACCTGTTTATCCAAGGCAACTACACCAACCCTCTCCGCGGGAGGTTATCGTGTATTGTTCAGGCAGGTCTCCTGACTCGTGGCTCACAGCACATCTCCCGCCTTCCCGGGCTATTTAAAAAACCCAGTGGCACTTTGGGAGCCGCTCCCCACTTACAGTGGCCGGACCCGCCCGGGATTTACACCCGGTTCCCTTTTCACCCCCGGTAAAACCGGAGGAACCTAAACAAGTTATACAATTTATGAGTATATTAACACTTTTTAAAAATTATGTCCATTATAATTGCAATACCCATTTAATAAAATCATTAATCCACATTGTTATAGCAATAATTTTTTTAAAAAAGGAGGAATTATGTATCAAAAAGAAAAAATTGGTTTTAATCTTAGCTATCGCTATTTTAACTATCAGTATTTCAGGCATAGCATCTGCTGCTACTCTTGGAACCCTTTCCTACTGGTATAGTGACGCCAGCAGTGGCATGCAGCTCCCGCCGTTTATGCCTATAGTGGAGATAATATATGCCTACTTCGACATTGTCCAGTTATATTAACCATGCTTCTTCACAGTGGAGAAGTGCAGGTGTGTATCACTATGGTGCTGATGACATGGATGATGCAAATCTTTTTGTCATAGGAAAGTTTGGACACGCATTCGGTTGGGTTGGTCACTCGAAAAATACCAGTGACGTTATGTGTTATGGACAAGCAGCGCAACTTCATTGACTACGCGTGACAAAAATCACCTGATACAGATTTATTAAATTACTTATTTATTGACACTGTTCATAAATATTATTTGGAGGGATGTAAGTGAAAAGCATAAAAGGTTTTATACCGATTATTTTTGTGACAGTTATTGCTGCATTTGCTTTTATGTCAATTTATACTGGCCGTGAGTCGATCAGTAAAAGTGAAGCAGATGTTGCCCATACATCTTTGAGTAGTCAAGCAGAATTACTTTATGAATTCAAAAGCATTGATGATTTGATTAAAAATGCTGATTGCATAGTTGTAGGCAAAGTAGAAAATGCAGAACAATTTATGGAATCTAATATGGGTACTTACAAATATAGTTTTAAAGTGGATAAATATTTAAAAGGTGAGGAGAATTCTAATCAAATCGACCTGTATGAAGGTAAGGACGAAGTACATGTAGGTGACAAATATTTACTTTTTCTTGATTCTTGGGAGAGTGAGCTATATCCAAATCCTCTTCATACATCTATTGCTTCTGATATTTCAATTATAAAAATTAAAGGTAATTCATTGCTTGGTGATTCAAGAATTATTGGTAAAATGGATAAGGAACAGTTAATCCATTTAATTTCCAAATCACCGTTATTAACAGTAAAACAAAAGAAAAGCTATAATATTAAGGATAAAGCAAAAGATGCCGAGGATCTTATCAACTCTTCTGATTACGTTGTTCATATCATACCGCATTCTGTAGTAAAATTTAATCAAAATGTTGCTCTGGTTAGCTTTCAAGTTGTAAATCAATTTAAGGGAGATAAGCTAAATAAGAGAATTCTGCCACTTCCAGCAAAAATAAAAGCGGGAGAAGAATATCTGGTATTTTTGAGGGATGATGGTGCTTCAGCAAAAAGACTTGCTACAAGAAGCGACAGTATAATTGAAAAGCATGATAAAGAAAAATGGGATGCGATGATGGATAAACTGAAAGCCAAAAAAGAAATAAATGAAGATAGTGTTTTGGATACAGTTTATAATTAATTAAGGCCTACCTATCGAGGTGAATCCGGAATGCCAGCCTAAAGTTGTGAGTACAGAATTAGCTTCGGAACGTTACCAGGAGCTCATGATAGGAGGTTAACATCAACCGGGTGCCGATAAAACGGCCCCGGTTTTTTAATTTAATTACCAATCAATAATAAAAATCATGACTATAAAGCTTGTTCAGGAATTCTTCCCCGACATCGAACATATGTGGAAAACTATTGGCAAGCTCTTTTACAATCAACCTTTCAGGTATTGCAATGATTTTGCCAACCTGAAATACCTCCAGATAAGAATCTTCTTTGATGTCCAGCCTTTCTCTTATTCCAACCGGTATCGTTGGCTGTCCTTTTCCCCACACCCTTACTTTTTTAGATTTCACAAACTATATATCTAATATTTTCACCCCCGACATTCCTCATTTCCATTTTTCCGACTTTTTTATATTGTACGACAAAAAGGTACTAATTCAAATGATTAGCATCCCTCTACCATCGCTGATAAGTCCTGCCGGGAACAGGTTGATTATATAAACAAATAATGGTAAAATGTCTAATAAAAACTGTTTTTGAAACAATTAAGTAAATATTATCGGTTTCTTATCAACAACAATGATTTCCTCCATTTTCAAAGATTTTTCTTATAAAGTCAAAGCACTAGGATTTTTTAATTTAGAATTGGCGGGAGGTACTAGATGTGATACCGGTTAAAGTCATAGCAACTGACGACGAAGCGGGAGTGTTGCTATTGCTCCACTCGATTCTAAGCGAATTAGATGATATTCAATTAGTTGGGACAGCAGAAAATGCAGTAGATACCCTCAGGCTTGTTAAAGAGCGAGATCCGGATCTGGCCTTACTGGATATTGAGCTACCCGACATGAAAGGTATCGAACTGGCTGAAAAAATACAAAAACTGAAACCAGATTTATATATTGTCTTTATCACAGCTCATCAAGAATATTCACTGGAAGCTTATCAGCTTTACGCCTACGATTACATTTTAAAGCCTATTGATAAAGACCGGGTAAAAAACACCGTCCGCCGCATTCAAAAGGCTGTACAAGCACCGGAAAAGCTCCTAACCAAGTACGCTTCCGGCCTAAAAAAAGCTAGGATAGCCATAAATTCGAGTTATGAACGAGTGTTTTTAAAACTCAATGACATCTATTATTTGGAAAAGCAGGGACGCCATACCCTTGTTCATTATATTAATGGACAGTTTACAACCAGGGAAACCTTGCAGAATTTTGAACAGCGGCTGGGCACAAAATTTTTTCGCTCACACAAGTCCTATATCATCAATATCGAGCAGGTTGAGCGGGTGATCAATCTCCAAGGCTCTTCTTACTATGAGGTGAAGTTTAAGAACAACACAGGTAAAGCTTTACTTAGCCGGGACCGGGTAAATACCCTGTTGGGGCTGCTGGAATCATAATGTTGAAGGGAAAGTAAATATGGACCTCGTACCAAAACTGGAGGACATTATCCCCGATCCCCTGCTGCGGATAGTATTCACCTTGCCGCACCTGGTTTTATTGGCCGCTGTGACTTGCGTAGCTGCCAGGCGTGAATGGCGGCTCCCATTACTTGAAAATATGATTATGTTAGGCAAGGATTCAAACAAGCGCTTAATTGGCCGGAGCTACCTTTTTATCATATGCCTGGTGCAAGCCTTGATGTTGGTGTTGCTTAACATCAGCTTTTATATTTATGCCGCGGACGTATATCCCAGTTTTACCCTCGCAACCATGGTGACAACCAGTAGTATTGTTATTATTACCTCTGCTCTTGCTACCGTATTTGTGGCCGGCTATTCATTAAAACTGGCGGAGCGGGAAGCCAGGTTGGAAACAAAGTTGCTTCATAATATAGAGATGCACAACTTGAATCTTAAAATGCAAGTTCAGCGTCACGATTTTTATAATCACCTTACGGCAGTTTACGGGTACTTGAATGCAAAGCAGTATAAACAAGCTGAAGGCTACATTGAGACCTTAAATAATAGCGTCTGTCAGATTGCAGATTTAATCAGTATGAACCCACCGGAATTAGGCGCTCTCCTCAGCGTAAAGCGAGAAGAAGCTAAGTTACGCGGTATTGATTTTAATTGGCAAGTCAATATAAAAAATGGCGTTCTGCCGCTTCCGCCGGAAGATTTGACCCGACTAACCGGCAACTTGCTGGATAATGCTCTGGAAGCGGCAATATCAAGCCACTCTCCCAGGGTAGACCTGGTAATTAACAGCAATAAGATGGGCATGCAATTAAGGGTGTCCAATACCGGTGCTTCCATTCCGAAAGGTTTACGGAATCAAATGTTTACCGCCGGATATACCACCAAAGATACAAACTGTCACAGTGGCCTGGGTTTGTTCATTATCAAACAGATTGTGGATCACTACAACGGACAGATGTATTTAATGGAACCTGAAAACTATCCGGGTGTGCAATTCTTGATTTATATTCCCTGGAAGCTAAGGATTTAGTTCCATGAAAATTATCATATTGATTTTTACATCTCCGATCAGTTCCAAGTTATGGAGCTGATTTTTTATACCCAAAAATTGACGATGCAAGCAAGTATCCTTGCGAGTTATGTAGCAATCCTCACGCGTTACGCACCAGGTATTGGAAATTAATAAGAAAAATATTAGATGCAGTCAAGAAAGATCATTAGTTAATAGAAACAGGAGCTAAGTAGTAAAATTCCCACATTTATTAAATGGGCTAGACTTGTAAATTGTTCCTTGGGACGTTCTTTTGCTACTTGCACTATCCTTGCAAGTTTTGTTTCCAATTATCTTCCACCTCTGTGTGTGGTAATTGTGTCCTTTGCAAAGGTCTCCTTGTGTGACTGCCTTCTCTCTACAGCCGTTACGCTGTTTCATAGATATTATTTAGTCATCCGACTCCCTGTCCCTCATTTGCCTTCCTTACTTGGTTATCGCTTGTAGGGCATACCCGTTGCCAAGGAAGGACAGGGTCTCTCCCGGGTTACCACTAATTCTCGTTGTTTAACGCGCCAAGCTCTTAGAAGTAGAGACTCACCAAAACGCCCATACTGATGTTGCCTTCTGTGCGTGTAATCAGCTTTCGCTTTCGGCCCGTTATTTTGCCGTCCTACGCTTAAAACTTACAGTTACTTGTAAGCCTCCAAGAACTAGCTACAGGGCTACTGGTTAGGCTTTACCCTGGTGGGACCCACTAGAATCAGCGGCCTTGCCCGGACGCACTACACGTAAATTTTACATTCCCCTTAATTCGGCAAGTGACGGTACATTTCCTATTTATGGTCGTCAAATAAAGTTTTAAACTTTTCGAAAAGACTCTTACTCTGCAATCATGAGAAAACTTGCCGTTTGGTGTGTTTATTTTAGCGGGACAATCTCATTCTTTGTCAATTGGCATATGTTTAATTTTATTTTCTATAGTTAATAATCTAGTATTTATATTCTTAAATGAACGAACTAAGATGTTAATTCCAAATATTATTCCCAACACAATAATTAGGCTAAGTATTTGTGCAATTAACGTTAAAGACATTTTGGCAACGACCTCCTATCTCAATAAATTGTTAAATACCTTAGATTAATCACTTAATCTCAATTTTAATTTACAGGAGCTATGCAGTTGATGTAAATTGATTCCAGATACACAACTACATAAAAATATTTATAAAATAGCACCAATAGTTTCCAAAAACACTTGACTTTTCTGAAACAGGCTTTGGGTTGCTATGGATCGCTGGTTCTTGTGTAAGAAGTTCCTGCGCTGGTTCATGGATAAAAACTTTGATTGGGTTACCAAAGCCAAAAGAAACACGGTCTTATTTCGGAAAATCTACGACTACGGGCAACGGAAAGAAATTTATGTCAAGCTGAATCCAAAACAGTTGCTTCAAGAAGTGTATCCCATGCTTCGAGCATTGGTGAATGGATCGGTAATTAGTATCCCGGATATTTACATCAAGCTGTCTTTTGAAACCTTTACCCGTAAGTGAAAACCTATAACCCGGCAAATTTTAGTACCTATTGCAGTTATTGCAGCAACTTATAATAAACAGGCATCAGAAACGAGCATCATTTTACCGGAAGAAGAAGTTCCGGCAACTTTTAAGGATACCGTATCTTCTTATCAGTAACCGCGTTGATGCACCCAAAGATGCGGCGAAAGCATATAACAGACGGTGGAGAATAGAAGTTTTTTACCGAGCAGTTAAACAAAATCTTGGTTTAATATCTTGTTACACCCAGTCTGAGTCGGCTCATTTCGCACATGTGGAGCTCTTGTTCACAGCAAAAACCCCTCTTTGTTACGCTGCCTGGGTTTGCGGCGCTGAACAAGCCCTCTCCCTGTGCAAAATGATTGTTGGGTACTTTTTCAACGCCGGTTGTCGGATCAGCTGCTGTAACCAGCAGATCCATGTTTATTTTGACACGGCAACCGAGCGTTTTGCAAGTTTGATTGATAAATTGTGGCCAAATTCTTTAGATTTTAAGTTATGGAGTTGGGAGTATTATCCTGAAACTGCATAACTACTGTAATTTATATAATTATAGATCCTGTTCGTAAAGTTTAGATTAGAGAAATAATCTAGCCATAAATAGGAAAAACACCGTCATTTCCAATTAAGTATTAATAGCGATAAAAGCACCCAAAAACCAAGCGAGGTGTATACTTATGGCCAACATTCAACTGGATCTCTTTCCCATGAGCTATTATAACACACTTGGTTTTGACAACGAGAACTTATTGATTATATTGATTTTGGTGGCACCGCACCAAGCCCTCCCTGCTGCGTTTTCATGACCCGGACAAGGTTTTAAAGCCTTCTGGTATATTTTTAACTGGAAAGACTTTGCCAATAGCCTCGTTTTACTACCTTATTTGCACCACCCAGTGCGTGTTTTTCACGATATCGATATCGGCGATGATGCTGTCTGGTTGAACTAGCTTTGTGCACAGACTTTTTCATTTTATCGATTTCCTGATATTTGAATTTGCTTCGAGCCTGGTTTTGATAGGGACGCTCGACCAAAGGCGTCCCTTTTTTCGTTAGGGGGTGAGTATGGTTTTTAACGTAATAGACCCACAATAACGTCGTGAGCTTATCCGGGCCCGTCTTCGCTAGCGGCTGGCTGTCAAGGCCCGGTGTTGTTCATGTTCCACCCATTGCTCGATCTCCTTGCAGGTAACGTGCTCCACAAAACTGTTGGAGCCTTCCCGCATTACGATAATATTGGTATTGACAAAAGGCACCACCAGCTTGGTTTTGCCGGCCGGATCGACGATCTGCACCTGAAAACTCAATATTTGAATAAAGCGCATGCATTCCTCAACATTGTCGGCATCCATCCGGTTAAGGGCTTCGTCAAAAACCACCAGGCGCAGGATATCTTTTTTGCGATAAAGATGGTAGACCCGGTAAAAGGAAGCCAATATCGCCACGTAAAAGGGCGCCTGGCACCCCCGTCGACTCGGTACGGGACACTTTGGAGAAATAGGTTTTGTTCCCCTGTTTATCGGTAATGATAATATCAAAATCAAGGTACGAGCGATAATCGGTAAGCTCCTGTAATTTATCCTAATTGAAAATTGGACTGGTGCAGCAAGCCCTAATTATTCACCTACTAAAAAGAGACTTGCCTTGTGACAAGTCTCTGATGTACGGGTACTGAATTGATAAAGGAAGGACAGTGCCTTAGATTAATTTCCATAGATTATATAAAACTGAGATTATTTATTTCGCTGAGTTTGAATATAAACATAGTTTAACAGATTCTTTTGTCCGCCACTTGCTAGTGCGTCAAACATTGTCTCTAGATCCAAGCCATCTTCCACATGCCATCTAAATATAGACTCATATAGTAATGGGTGATCCTTCTCGCCCTTTAATTTTTCATATCTAACCTTTATTTCCTGGTAAACTTCTGGGTATTTTGTTATAAGCTCTTGGAGATGTTCTCTATATTCAGCGACTTCTTGCTGATTTGGAGTTTTGAGATCCTCTTCCATTCTAATAAAATCTTGTTCGGTCATAGCATCTGGTCGTAGCTTTTTAATTGCTTCCTCCCATGTAGAACCTTGCTTCGCTTTAAGGAGGACTTCAGGGTCAAGATGTAGGTGGGAAGAAATTAATATAGCAGTGACATGATCATTAATCCCTATAGTACGAAGAGTATCGGGGTTACTCCAAGGACTTATTGGGTTTGGGTTAGCCGGTAAGCTTTTTTTAGGAAAATATATACAGATTTCCTTTTCACCATCTTTGAAAGTAAAACTATCGTAATCCATTTTACTTGGAGGCGAGTTATTTTTTATTTTACGAAAATCTTCATTTGTTAGTGTATATATTTTCCCAGAAGGTTTTTGTTGTGATAAGGTGTTCTCTTGATTACTATTATTAGTTGGCGCAATGTTGTCTTTACTATCAGGAACCCGTTCTGTGAGTAACGAGATAGTTTGGGTATTATTATCCCAGCCAACATCTATATTAAATGACTCTGAAATAAATCGAAGAGGAACCATTACCTTATTATTTATAATTCTTGCAGGAACATCGAGATCAACTGATTTTCCATTTTTAGTGGCTTGTCCACCTACCACAAGTATTATTTGATTACTATCCTTTTGAGCAGTAACAGTTCTACTGGAGTCATTCCATTCAATATTTGCTCCAAGAGCTTCAAAAATATCTCTAAGAGGGACCAACATTCGACCGTTATAGTTAGTAGGTGGTGTAGTAAAGTTCATTTCTTTTCCGTTAAGTATTATTTTTACGGAAGCTGAACATATTGAGGGGAAAGTAGTAATGGCTAAAATGAATACAATAAGGAATAATTTTTTCAAATATATCTCTCCAATCAGTTAGTTAGATATAATTTTAGTAAATTATCCCTATCCGTTGCAACAATCTTTTTATAATTTTCGGTGTACTAACCGGGTTACAAGGAAAAAGTATCTTTCCAGGTATATTACTTGTCAAGAATATATTTCAAACGATTCTATGGTTTTTTGTCTAAGATCAACTCTTGAATCATTTGTTCCACCAGTACTTCCTGGTATACCGCTTTGCCGGTTTGCAGCATGGTTTCAATCAGTTTATTGTCCCATGACGCTTGTTGACCGGTAAGTTTTTTGATCTGCTCTTGCGCCAGCCTGACGCCCCGGGGCGCGTTTAGATAAGTGGTATGGTTAAAAAACCAGGGCTGAAAAGAGGCGCCATACCTTTCGGCCAAGCGCTGGCCGATTTCCAGACCTTTGGGATCAAAATCGCCGCCGTAGCGGATTGTACACCCGGCTTGAACGAGCTGGTCCAGAAGCTTAAGGGCTGCCACACTGGGCTGCCCGCTGGTGCAGACCAGGGACGGCATTTCAATGCTCTCCTCCTCGGCAAAATCCAAAATAGCGCTGAAAACGGCCGGGTTCTCCAGCGTATAAACTGCTGCCGGCAGCCATGCGGTAGGTTGCTCCACGAAGCGCAGCGGCAGCAGCAAAGGGCTGGCGGCAGCGGTGGCGGCGGTGAACACGGGCTCCCGGGGATCTCCGGGACGAACTCGCAGCCCGGCCACGATGACATTGGAAGACACGTCATCTTCCTCCAAACCGGCCCGGCTGAAAAGAATCTTTCTTCTTTCCGCTCCGTATTCAGTTTCGGAAAGCCGGTAGAGATGATGCAGACCGAAAAACAAAAGCCGCCCCAGCGGCCTGTCACCATCCAGGGCGTGGGGATCGCCGGTCAGCCGGGCGGCAAATACGGGCAGCCGCTGTCGCCGGTCCGGGTGCTGCGCCAGCAGATCCATTGCGTTAACGCAGGTTTTTAGCAGCTCAGCGGCTTCACGCTCATTGTGCCGGTATATGGCCAGTACTGTTCGGTAGCCCGTTCCCCGGCCGGCAGACAGCTCGGTCAGCCAGGCGCGGGTTACAGGAGTACGTGTCTGCTCCTGCAGTCCGGTGAAGAACACGGACCATTTCCGGCTCTCCAGCAGAACCGCTTCTTTGTTGGACAAAATTCTGTTGCCGAAATACAGGGACAGAAAATCAGGCAGGGTTATGTCAAAGCGGCTTTGCCGCAATATGTTATCGACTTCCAGCAGTTTGACCGTAATCTCGTTCCGGTCCCGGCAGTCCCGGCCCAAAAAACCGGACAGCACGTCGCATTCCTCGGGGGAAAGACCAATAAGCTTAATTGTGCCGCCTATGCGGCTCAGCGATTTGTATTTTTGGCTGATTGCGCCAAAAAGTTTTTGAAAACTGCTATGGTCGAAGTATTCCTCTAGTTCCCGGTGTGTTTTCAGGTGACTGTTCACGGAAATTCCCCCCACTTGCTAGCCGACCTGCTCCTCCGTTTTATCTTCCTGCTGCTCGTCCACCAGCACCCGGCGGGTGCCATTCCAGTAATAGCGGATCAAAGTAACGTAATCAACGTCCCGGGGCCGGTAAACTTCGTAAATGGACAGTCCCGGCACGGTATCGTAGCAGCCCCACAGCACCTGGCTGGTCATCATGTAATCGAAGCCCAGGTGGGTCAGCAGTTCAAACATGTCCCGCATGTTTTCCTCGTCCACCCCGGCAAAGGCCTCGTCCAGGCAGATGATCCGGGGAGCGCCGGGCCGGGAGTCGTTATAACGGGAGTTGGCCGCCGCGAAAAGCGGAATATACATGGACAGCGCTTTTTCACCGCCGCTGAGCACGTTGAACCGGGCGTCGGTCAGCTCCCGGCGGGGCTGCCCGCCTTTTTCGTAATACAGGGTGAAGCGGAACCACTGGCGGTAATCCAGCAACCGGAAAATCCACTGGCGCAAAGTGTCCTGTTGGTCGGCTTCTAGTTTGGCCCGGGTGATCCGGGAGCGAAAGTGCTCGATCATCTGCTCTATATGTTCGTCCCGCAGCTGCCGGGGATCGGTTTTTAACAGTCGCACCAGCTGCGCGGTATCCAGTTCTCTTTCATTGGCCGCCGCCCGGGGTTCCCATTTGAGGTGCAGGCGCAAGCCGCTGGAAGTATCCCGCTGCTGCATCAAATCGTTCATCTGACGCACCCATTTTTCAGCCCGGTATATTTTGTCGCGAATGGCCTTGCCCACGCTGTGCAGGATGATTTGTTCATACAGCTCCCGGTCCTTCTGGCTTAACAGGTGTTTTTGTTCCTCTGCCAGCTCTTTTAATTCCTGCACCAGCAGGTGCGGCGGCACCGGGTTTTGCCGATCTCTGGTGAACAGCACCAGCAAGCGGTGGGTTTCCGCTTCCGTGACCGTTTCCGGGGCGTAATCGTGCAGCGCCTGGCGGGTGTTGTGAAACACGTCGTGCAGTTGGTCGGAAAGCTCGGGGTATGTTTTGCCGCCGTACCGTTCCCGGTAACGCTGGTCAACCTGACCGGCGGCGCGGAAAACGGCCGGACTGTCCGCCGGGTCAAACGTTACCTCCGCCCAGTCGGCCACCAGCTGCCGGTTCCACTCTACCAGCCAGCCGACGGTTTGCCGTTCCAGTTCCGCTTCAGCCTGCTCCAGCTGGCGAACCGCTTCAGCAGTATCTTTTTCCGCCACGGCCAGGTTAATTTTTATCTCGGTTATCTGCCTGTCCATCCGGTCGATCTGCCGCTCCAGTTCTTTTTGCCGCTGTTCCAGCTGGTGCAACCGCCGGTCGATATCGGCAATGCCCAATTCCTCCAGCAGCTGTTGATAAACTTCTATTTGATATTGCACCTTGCGCAGCCGCTCCTGCAATCCGGCCAGTTCCTCTTCTTCATGCCCGGCGTTTTCCCCGGCTTCCGCCAGATCTTTTTCCGCTCTGGTCAGGGCGGCCAGGACGCTTTTATATTCAGTCCAAAAGGATTTCAATTCCCCCAGGTTGTTCCGGTAGACGCTCATTTGTTCCGCGGCCTGTTCCAGGGCGCTTTCGGTGCGGGGGATATTCCAGCCCGCCATATGTTCGTGCAGGCGGGCGGCGGCCTCCTGCAGCTGTTTGATGACTTCCCGCAGCACGGTGTTCTTGCTTTGCTCTTCCTCCAGGGCGGCGTCCAGGCGCAGCCGCGCTTTTTCCAGACCGCGCAGCGCCTCCTGCAGGGTCTCGCCGTCCGGAAAGGCTTGCAGGTCCGCCTCCAGCCGTTTCGCGGTCTCATCCAGCAGCTCCAGCTGCTCCCGGCAGGCGGCCAGGGCTTTTTCCTCTTCTTCAATCAATGCTTCCAGTTTGGCCATTTCCGCCAGTCTGGTGCGCTGCCGGGTTTCCTTGCCGATGAACTCGGCCCGCTCTTTAAGGGCGGCTTTGCCGCACAGCGCGCCCAGGCGAAAGTATCCCTGTCCGGTGATTACGGCCTCATCCGGTTTGCCGGCCCAGCCGGGCATGTCGGCGTCGCCGGCCAGACAGACGGTGCGCAGCACGTCGTCGATAATTTCCGGCGTCAGGCCGCTGTTTTTCGGCGGGGTGGGCACCAGGTAATCCGCCAGGGTAGGCCGCAGCAGCTGGGGGGCCGGCTTTAACCAGGTTTCTTCTTCGTCGGCACCCAGCACACCCATACCCTCCGGCGACACCCAGGCATCCAGCAGGCCCGCCTGCTGCAGGGTGGATTCCAAGGCCGCCTTTTTTTCCTCGGTCAATTCCGGCATGAATTCACACAGGGCGTAAAGGGGAGCTCCGGCGCCGGGGCGTTTGTGCCTGGAATATTCCCGGGCGGGGCTGCGGGGCGGTTCCGGTTCCCGGAGGTCCCGCCATTGCTGCCACTCCCTGGTCAAGCGGTCTTTTTCCTCAGCATGCTGCCGCATTTGGTTTTGCCACGCCAGCCGCTCCGCGGTAATAGCCTCCCTGGCGGTGTAATAAGCCCGGGTGACGGGTTCGCGAACATTATCATATGATCTGTCGGGGAACAGGGCCAAAGCCTGCATGACCCGGTGCAGATCCTCGTCCGCCAGGGACAGGCGGGACAGCTGCCGGCGCCAGTGGAAGATTTTTTCTTCCTGTTCCCGGCGGGCTTGTTCCAGCTTATCCTCCTCCAGGCGCGTTTGGTCCTCAGCCGCCGCTCTTTTTTCCCTGGCCAGGCTGGCCTCTGTTTCTGCCTGCACCCGGCGGGTTTTTAAAGCGCTTTCCTCCCGGGCCAGCTTGACGGCCCGGCCGATTTTCTCCCGGTGCTCCCGTATGTCCCGCTCCCAGGCCGGCCACAGGGAACCGTCGGCTGGAATGTCGCCGTCCCAGCGCCGGTGGTAGGTATCATGGTAACCGAAGTCCACATCCCGGGCTAGATCCTCCAATTCTAGCAATAAATCGTTTTGCCGTCCGGCCAGTTCTTCCCGCTGCCCGGTTAAAGACTTTTGTTCCTCTCCGGCCCGGGCTTGCTTGTCCCGCCAGAACCGCAGCCGTTCGGCGCAATTGTCCCGGTTCCGGTTCAAATCCCCCTGCTCCGTCCTCAGACGATTGAGTTCCGTTCTTTTTTCCACCGCTTCGCTGGTGAGCAAGGTCTGGTATTCGGTTTTGGTCCGTTCCAGCCCGGTGCCGGCCTCTTCGCGGTCGCCGGTTTTTTCCGCAAGCTCCGCGGCCAAACCGGCGGTTTTGTCGCGCCGCTCGCCGGCCTCGCGTTTCCGGTCGTCCCGCTGTTTTTTCTGCTGCAGCAATGAGCGGGATGCATTGTAAAGCAGGTACTCGTTATATTTATTGTATGACCGGTGCAGTTTTTCCGCCTCCAGCAGATGCACCGCCAGTTCATTGAGCCGGTCATTGATTTCATCCATATCCTCAAGCACTTCGGACAGCGGACGCAGTTCATCCTCCTGCAGGGCGGGCAGCGCTCCGGTGAGTATTTCGTAAATGGTCGAAGGCTTGAAATCCTTGGACAGCTTGGGGCTGCGCAGCTGGATCAAAAGGTCCAGAAGCTCCTGAAAGGATTCAATCTTTTCGTAACCGAACAATACTTTATTGACCAGCCGCTTGTATTCGCCCTGCTCGGTGACTACCTGCCCGCCGCTGCCGATGGCTTCTTCCAGTTGGGCGCGGGTCAGGGGAATCTTCACCTCCCGGCCCTGGCTGTAATCCTTTTCATACAGCCAGATATCCCGTCCCACCCGGCGGTTGTCGGTAATCACAAATCCCCAGAAACCCAGGTTGGGACTGTTGCGCCGGGCCCTCAGGCCAATACCCACCGTCAGGTAGCGGTCCTGTGCCGGGTGGTAGAATTCCAGGTACAGGTAACCGGTGCGGTCGGTATGGCCGCTGTCGGGCTCCAGCAGCAGGTAATAGTCGATCCGCCGGTCTTTTGAGCCGAAGGGGTCCAGCCGCCAGGGCCGTTTATCCCCGTCCAGCACCAGGGGCAGAAAGCTCTGCATGGTCACCGATTTGCCCGAACCGTTGGCCCCGCGTAAAATCAACCGCCCCCCGGCCAGATAAAATTCAGCCTCGTCGTAATACCAGAAATTAATTATCCCCGCCCGGTTCATTTGCCAGCGCTCTGTCATCACTCATCCCCACCATAAACATCATAATCTCCGTTCCAGCGTCCCAGAGCGGCGTAAATCCAGAGCCGCCCGTCGTTTTCCCGACCGGCCAGTCCCCATTCCTCCAGGTGGGCCAGCACCTCCTCCGCTAGCTCGCTGCCCCGGGACTGCCGGTATTGCAGGCTCCAAAGCATTTTATGCCGTTCCTTCAGTCTCAGCACAATTCCCTCCAATTCCGCTATGGTCAAACCGATGCGCCCGTCTTCCTCAATATAGAGGCCGCTTTCTTCCCGGGCGAGCATACGCCGCAGTTCACCGGCCAAAAGCAGTGCGATATCCGAAACCCCGCGCCCGGTGGGAAAAAGGTACATTTCACCGGAAGCTTCGGGGTAGTAGAACAAAAGTCCTTCCCGGTAACGCTGCCCTTCCAGTCCGGCAAAGTTAGCCAGGTTTTCCAGGATGGTATGCCGCTGGGTGCGCACGTAATAACGCTCTTCCTCGTTGTCCCATTGCCGGTCGTAGACCACCGGTTCCTGCAGCAGGCGGCGGTAGACGTGGTGACGGCGCTTTTTCAGCTGACCTTCGGGTGTGGCGGGGTAGGTGCCCGCCTCAAAGGCGGCAAGGGAGTCGTAAGTGGTCAGGTCCCGGGGAAAGCGGCGTAAAACATAGCGGGCCAGGTAGGAAGATTCGTACAGCACATTGTGCTCGTGGCCCGCCCGGGCCCAATCGGATTCGTCTCCGTCCACCGCCACCAGCGCGCCCAGTGCTTTAAGCTGCTTTAAGGCCCTGGCCATAGACAGCCGGTGGGTGTACAGGGTCCAGTCCAGAAAAACGTCCTGGCCCGCCAGGTATTCCCGAATTTCTTCCACCATGTCGGTAAGCAGAAACTGATCCATTTCGTTTTTACCCTCCAAATACCACAGACAGTAGGTGAACAGGGCGTAATCCCGCGGTTCGGAAAAGCTGTCGAAACCCATCCAGGGCTGCGCCCGCCCCGGTGCTTTCTCCAATTTGGCAAATTGCCTGTTGAGCAGCAAAGCAAAACCGCAGTATTCGCCAAACCAGTCCCGCAGGTCCTGGTACTGCGCCCTGATGTAGCTGAAAAGTTCGGGGTCGTCCCGCTTAGTGATCCAGTTGCGGTTCAACAGGGCCTGGATACACCTCTGGCGAATATCTTTCACACTTTCACCGGTTTTGCTCATATTGCTCTCCGTTCGCTCTGCCGTCCGTTTGATCAGCGGTTACGGCGCTGAATTTTAATAGATAATTGGGCATGTCCAGTTCCCCGTCCTCGCATTCCAGCCTGGCCCGTTCCCGTCCGGCGGGCATTTCCAGGCTGATCCCGATGCCCTCGGGGGTTAATATCCGTCGCGATTTATTGGCCATGCACCGGCCGATCCAGTACAGCAGGTAATAGCGTTCCCTGGCGGATACCGGGTCCAGATCGGCGATGCGGATTTCCCGTCTGGCCAGGTAAGCTTGCAGCACCGCCATTTCCTCCTGTTGGGTGATTAGAAACTTCTCTTTGGCTTGCTGCTGGCGCTCGCGCCGGTCCCTAATGGAACCGGTGCCCGTATCCCGCAGCCGTTTTCTGCTGCGGGAACGCAGTTCCCGTATGTTGGGACCGGCCTGCCACATGGATACGTCGGCGTTGTCGGTGCCCCTTTCGTCCACTCCCTGAAAATGGCGGCAGCGGTACAGGCCGAACACATGGGCTGCGAGCCGGTGGGAATCGTTGATATCCTCCAGGGAGAAAAACCACTTGCCCAGGTAATCCAACTCCCGTTTGCGGCTGACGCCCAGACGGTGTTTTTCCTGAATCCGCAGGGCGTTGCGCACGATCCGGGCAATGGTGTCCTTGGTGGTCTGCTCCAGGAAATAAACGTCGCTGGGCTCGTTATCGTGTCCCGCAAACCAGCGCACCATGCTTTGCCATTCCAGCTGCAGCCGGTCCAGTTGTTCTTCGGGTGTTACCGGTTCGTCCAACTGAGGCCGGGCGGACAGATCCCGCTGTACATTGGACAGAAAGTTGCTGACGACACCCCGGTCGACGGTGGACAGAACCGCCTCGATTTTATAGGCATGGCGCTGCAATCCCTGAATAAAGTCCTGCAGGTACCGGGTTACGGAGTCCTTGTAAGCCAGAAAAGCCTCGGTCAGCATCAGCTCTTCCACTTTGGTGCTCTGCAAGCTGGCGATATAGTCGGAAGCATTTTCGGTCAGCTTGATAAAATCCCCGTAAATTTTATCCCACAGCGCAGCCGCTTCACCCGGCGGAAACTGACCGGCATCCTTTTCCAACCGGTTCAGTTGTTCGTCGATGCTTTCAAACAAAGAGGGTTCCAGTGAACCGCCATAACCGCGAATTTTTTCCAAACCCGCAACCAGACGCTCTATTTCCACCGCGTAGGGGGTCATTTGATAACGGAATTTTTTGCGCAGATATTCCTCCACCGTGGCTGAACGGCCCCCGTCGTGGCGGGGTACCAGGTTGTTCCACTCCACCAGTTGGTTTAAATCCTTCTGGCACTGTTCCAGGGTGTAATCTTCCTCCAGCAGGCCGAAAGCAACCACACCGTCGTAAACCTCCTGCGGCTTCAACCAGTAGCGCAGCCGCTGGTGCTGCTCATAAAAATAGCGCATGATGCAGCGGTACCGGCCGACATTTTGCGCATTTAAGTAACTTGTTTCTATAATTGGTTTTAGTAGCGATACAGTCATACATAAATCAATTCCTTGATCAGGTATTTTAATGATCATTTTGTATAATTATAGCATAAACGCATGGGCGTTGCTAATTTTAGGATATATTCGCCATTTTGTTTGCCGAGGATGACTGCCACTTTCTCATTTCCTTCAAAAACCACTTATTTCCTTTGCTGAGTATAACCCATATGGCAACTGTTAAAAAAGCCCTGTTTGGATTTCTTGTCCGCGCACTTTTTTTATTACCCAACTAAATCGCTCCCTATTTTTCTCTCAGTCTTCTTTCTATTTTTACTACGGTCTCAACATGCCTTGAACGGTCAAAAAAGATGCCACTCGAGCCTGGTGGGGCCTTGGCGGCAGGGTATATTAAGCTCTACCTATATTGACCGGTATCCCATTAAAAAAACCATAACCCATTAACATGCTAAAAGGATGATACTATTGAATGTTATCTATATTCTCTTCAGTTAAATTTATAAATGGAATATTAACTTCTTTCGCATTGCCTATATAAAAATCACGCCACTGCTCATATTCTGCTCCATCTATTGGATGATCCAACTTATACTCTCCATCCTGCATGATATAATACACGATTCCATCCCCATCAGTATCACTTTCTGCAGGGAATGGATCACCATTATAATCCGTCGCTGATAACGACCTATCCCATGCATCTACCATTCCGACATCGACATAGCTATCCGATTTCTTGTCATACTGATATAAGGTATAAGGCCAGAAATCTCCTGCCAACCCTTGATTATGTGACCAATCTGCCTTAATTATACCATTATCATAATAGGTAAGAGTCGGAAATTCTCGAAACTCTTCGTTCGCAGTTTTAGTATCGTTATCAAAATCATATATCAATTCTATCATACCTGCCATGGAGCTATTTGTATACGCAAGAATCAATTCGTCTTGGGTGTCCTGGTCTATATCATATACTGCAAATTGATTCTGCGTTACATCACTACGACCATCCCAATCACAAGCTTGACCATCCGGGAAAATATGGTTGTCATAGATGCCCTTCAAAATCGATTTGTATTCATTCATCATAGCTTCTCTGTCAATATCTGCTTCGTTCATTTGTGTCTCTTCGCCATCTTGCCCTGATACAGTGTCTTCTAATTCATTTGGTGCTGTAGATTGTTCTGCTCCTTTATCCGCTTCGGTATTTACTCCATCATTGCTACTTCCCATAGTGCCATCCTCCGTTGCATTTTGTGAAACCTCCGGCTCATCATCACCCAATATATCCTTCGATTCACATGCAGTCATGGTACTAAATAAACATAGTAATAAAAACAGAATTCCATATTTATGTATATATTTTCTTAATGTCCTTACTATAATATTGATTAACCTCCCATTCCTATCTTTTGCTAAATTATATCCTTTTACAAAAATGTACAAACCTTTTGGCAAAACTCAAAAATCATTCCCCTTACCGTTCATCATCCATGGTGAAACCTTTCACTAAATATTCATTTAGTCTTTCCGTTGCCCAGCGTCTAAATTGAGTCCCACGATTAGAACGAACCCTGTAGCCAATTGCAATAATCATTTCAAGATTATAAGATCGAATCGTACGTTCAACCTGCCTATTCTCTTCATTTTGAACTTGTAAGTAATACTTACAAGTTGCTTTTTCCTCAAGTTCCCCTTCCTTTTAAATATTCTTAATATGTAAAGTAATATTCTAAGGTGTAGTTTGATAGAGCTCTGCGATTGCTTTCTGTGTCATCCAGACTGTTTCATTTTCAAGTCTTACCTATATTCTGGTTTTTCCATCTTCCATCTGATAAATTAATATATCTGTTTTTTCCATTGGCTCACCCCTATAAAAACCCATCTAATTAAATTTATCCTGCTCACGGTTTATTAAAATTCCATATGGTGCTCTGTTTCCTATCACTATTCCAATAATGTAACCTGTTGGCTTCCAACCAAAAATTGCTGGTTCATGTTGCCATTGGTACGGTTACCTTCCCATCACAAAAGCATTTTTCACCCAGATACAACATTGAGAATGTTTAAAACCGGAATCAATAAAAGCCCTTCTAAAAATTAATCCTTTGGCATCGGCATGGAAAACATAAAAACTTGCCCCGTCATCGGATATTTCATATATTCTCTTAAAAGCACTTAGCAAAAAATTATAAAATTCCTCATCATCCAAGTTGTCATTTTGAATGGTTAATGAATCCTTTGTTTTCCCAACATACGAAATCCCGTACGGGGGATCGGTAACGGTTAGCCTTGCCTTTCTACCGTTCATCAATATGCTAAATCCTCACTCTTAGTAGCATCGCCACATATTAATCTGTGTTTGCCAAGCAGGATTATATCACCTGATTGAATTACCGGCTTATCCGGCACATCGGGAATCTCATCTTCCTCTTTCTTATCATCCTTTGGCATAAATTCATCCCATAATTTTCTGCTTCGGAAAAATCAAAGCCGGTAAATTCTATGTTGAAATCCCTTTCCTTTAATTCATCCAGCAACTTTGCCAGTGATTCCATGTCCCAATCGCCGGAGATTTTATTAAGGGCAATATTCAGGGCTTTTTCCTTGGTTTTATCAATATCAATAACAACACAGTCAACTTCGGTATATCCTAATTCCTTTAATACCTTGCAACGTTGATGGCCACCGACAATGGTCAAATCAGTATTAACAATAATCGGTTCCACATAGCTGAATATACCGGTGGGAAAAAACACCTTGACCGTCGTAATTGAACACCTAAACCGCTAAGGCTACATCACTCCCTTTGGAAAACCAATGCGTTAAACCTCGGGAGTTTGAGGGCAGAGCCCTCAACAGCCGTAAGGCTGCTTAACGTTTATCTTCTGGAATACCTTTGCGTTCCCTCATAGAGATTTTGCCTTCAGAAGGGTCATATGTGGTGTTTAATTATGCCGGTAAGGGTGTTCAATTTTAAACGGTTAGACTGTTCAATCTTACCCGGCATACTCACATAGCCAAACTCTGTGATACTGTTGCGGATTTTTTCAAATTCAGCATCACCAGATTTTAAATCCTTACGGGGATTGTATTCGGCATGTTTTAGGTCTGATATTTCAATTTTCATGGGAGTGCAATAAAGTTTGTGTAAATGGCTAATTCCTATGTTTTGATTATACATTGAAACACTACAAGTATCTGGTCGCCCTTTACGTGGAGGAGGCCTATGTTAGCCTACTGCGGCGAAAGGACGATGTCAAATGCGTTAATTTTAGTATCTGAGTTAGTCCAGAAGTAAAACTCGTCAATGGTCGTCGGATTTTTTTCGGTCGCAAGAACCCTGCCGATAAGTTTGTTTTTAGCCATTGAAATTCTCCTTAAAACAGATGTAAAAAGCTCTCTACGCTTAGGTACTGAGATTTAATGAATCTCTCTGTGAGATAAATCGGGTAGATGTGATTTGCCCATCGTATGTCCGTACCATAACAAGTTGGATTTCGTTCATTAATAAGTAATGCGCTAAGCCTATCAACGGTTTCTGTTTCCATTCCATTCTTAATTTCGTCGTCACGTACAAGAATTTTTTCCACCTTGAGTATGCCATCAAATGGTGTTCGCGTTCTGCCTTTATCTCTCAGCCTCACATACCAAACAGCAAAAGCAAGTGGCTCTTTTTCACTGCCAAAGTACGCCACAGGTGTTCGATGATATAGCGGTAAGTCAGCAATTAAACCGGGGTTAGCCTTGCCTTTATCAAAGCACGCCTCGGGGTTAAATGATTTCGATACTCCAATTACCCAGTTATAATTCTGCCTGAATGTCTGAAAACTCTTGTCATCGTCTTTGTCGGTTTTAGTTAAGCGATATTCGAGCGAACCATCTTTGACAAGGTAGTTGTCCTGATTCAGCTTCCCTTCCCGTACAAGTTTCTTAACCATTTCCTTCTCACGTTCTATCATTGCTTCTTGAATGCGAGCGGTACCTCGGTCTTCAAATTTTCTCTCGTCTTGTTTCGTGTCATATGGAACAGGTGTGGAGAATTTCCATCCGCATTGTTTAATCCTTGCTAACTCGTTGCTCTCATTCAATTTTACTGACAGCGACTCAAAAAAGCCTCCTTTGCCACTTGGGTCAGCGATGCTTGGAATAGAAATAATAATCTCTCTTGTTAAAATTTCCGGCATCATCTGTTTATTTTCACGTTTGCAGATACCTACCCCAACTTGTCCGGCAATAGTTGGATAAATTACACTCCTATCACCCGATTGCGAATATGCCATGTCATCGACTTTGTAAACGTGTCGTGAACCATCGAGAAAATACGTAAGTACTTGCTCGTCTCGGGCTGCGAGCATTTTTGCCAGCGATTCAAGCGATTTATAAGTGATCGGAGGTTCGGTTTCTCCTCTCTTTTTCCAAAAGAAGGTGCGATCTTCGGTCTCATTGTAATCCAAGGTGGAGCGTTCTGAGTCAAGGCTATACTTGTGAGCCTTATAGCTCTTGCCGCCTGTTTCTTCGGCAAGAATCTGCGTTATCTTTTTTCGCTTGCTTGTGTTGTCAGCACTTGCCATCGCGCTCCCTCCTATACATAATGAGAATTCGTTCTAAAAGAATTAAATTAGTTCGGCATATCTATCCAACTCCATTTAAGGGAACCATTTTCGAGAAATCTTCAGCCGATCTCCGCAAATGGTTCTTTGCCATTTATTTGTTCCTTAACGATAAGAAGGGCATATCTGCCCTGCAACTCCAACGTGAAATAGGCGCAACAAATAAAAACAGCTTGGAGGATGTTACAACAAAATAAATTTGCAATGGGAAACCAATAACAATAGGAATTTATTGATACTATCATTGAAATAGATGAAACCTATGTCGATGGTAAACCCCGTAATAAAAACAAACATGATGACGATGACAATTGCCTTGTCCCAATCTATTAGTCACTTAAAACATCAAGTAATCTCCTTAAGACATAACTATTCTTCTAATTTCAGCCTTCTGTAAAGTTTAGATGGACATCATTAGGAAGGCTATTATCAAGGATGTTAGAGCTATTATATTTTATTTTGCCATCAACCTTGCTCCGATGATATTTTTGAAAGTTACAGGCTTATTCACCTTTGACAATGTGTCCTAGAGTCCCGCCGATTTAGGTGTCCAGATGTGGCTGAAATATGCCCGACACGGCACACCAGCGCTCCCAACGTGGAATTGCTATTAATGAGGTTTATAGCAAACTATCAAAGCATACATCATTTTGTTTTAACATTCAACACATTCCCTGAATATGCCTTCTAATTCTTGTACAAAAAAATATCACACCAATAAAAAAACCAGACCACCTAGAAACGATCCTGTTATGAAACCCAGAATATATATTCCTTTCATCGCAACTTACACTAAAAAGAACACATCCATTCTAAAACCATCCTGGATCAAAGCTTTTAACTCATTTCAAATATAGCACTACCACTGTCTCCACATGACTCGTCTGAGGAAACATATCAACAGGTTATCTTTTTTGCAAAGCATAACCGATCCAATCCGGTTTCTCCTTTTGTTAATTTTAGTTCCCGCCATTCAGCCAGCAACAAACTGGCTGCCAACTGCCGTTTCCCTTGCAATAAACATCACCATTCACCATGGGTTTTGTTCATAACAATACGGTTGACAGAAACAGTCCACTTAGCTTTTCCACTGCCAGGCGGCTGCGTAAAACATTAGCTGCCGGCTGCCATTGACTGCTGCTGTTCATGTTCGACCCACTGCTCGATTTCCCTGCAGGTTACGCGCTCCACGAAACTGTTGAAGCCTTCACGCATCACAATTATATTGGTATTGACAAAGGGCACCACCAGCTGGATTTTACCGGTGGGCTCGACGATAAGGACTTGAAAACCCAATTTGCGGATAAAGCGCATGCATTCCTCAACATTGTCGGCATCCATCCGGTTGAAGGCTTCATCAAAAACCACCAGGCGCAGGGTATCTTCTTTATTGCGGTAAAGGTGGTAAACCTGGTAGAAGGAAGCCAAAATGGCCACATAAAAGGGAATCTGGGCCCCGCCTCCCGATTCGGTCCGGGACACCTTGGAGAAATAGGTTTTGTTGCCCCGGTCATCGGTAATGATGATGTCAAAATCAAGGTAGGAGCGGTAATCGGTAAGCTCCTGCAATTTATCCTGCTGGCTGTCGGAGGTGATCTCTTCAAACAGCCGGCTGAAACTATCACCATATAGCTCCTGGAACACCGTGCTGAAAAGCAGCTCGGTTGAGCCCAACTGGTAACCCTCGATCATTTCGTAAAACTCCCGCAGTTCGGGCTTGGGGGACAGGCTGAACCGGTAGGAATAACTGCCGAATTTCAAATCCTGCAGCGCAAAATTCAATTCGTCTATTTCTTCATAGGCCAGCTTGATGGCCTCATGCAAGCGGGACAGGAAGTGCTCTTTTAAAGCCTGCTCTGCTTTTTCCCGGGCCTCACCGGCTTTTTTGCTGTATTCAGGCAGGTGAATATCCTTTAAAAAATGCAGCCTTTCAGCATATTTTTCGTTATCGGCGGCGGTAACGTCAGCTAAAAAATCAAATTTCTTATTAAAATCGTGCCTGGCGTTGACTACCTGGTCCATACTATTTTTAATTTTGGTTTCCAGTCCCTGAATACTGATGTAATAATTGTGCGCCAGTTCCGCAGGCGAGCGCTGCTGGCTTTCCCGCTCCCATTTGGCCTCGCAGGTTTCCTTTAATTCATCTGCAAGTGTATCCAGGTAAGCAAGATATTTTCGGCAGGCGGCATCTTTTTCACCGGCAAGCTGCCGCAGCTGCTGTTCAAGCAATTCAAGTTTCGCCTGTACCTGGCCTTTTTCTGTGTTTAAACCGGCTATTTCTTTTTCACACTGCCGTAATTCCAGCTCTTTACCTTCTTTGGCCTTTTCCAGTAGTTCCAGTTCCGAACGGTCCAGGTGCAGCAATTCTTGTTTTGTTTGTACCAGTTCCCATTCCAGCTGGTCTAAATTTTTGCACTGCTCGAAATTCGTTAACCACTGCTGGTAAAGATAATGCTTATCGCTGTTCAAGCTTAAAACACTGTCACTTTTTTTGATCTTTTCGTTCAACAGGGTTAACTCTTGCTGGCATTTCCTTAATTCCTCCTGTTTTACGGCTAGCTGCAGCTTTACCGCCTGTGCTCCTATATAGGGCACCTCATATCGTTTGTGGGGAATTTGGCGGGCGGTGTAATTCTGGTACACCATGCAGGTAGCGGTAATAGCCCGCTTGTGTCGTTTGAACTCCGTCTCTGACGAACATTTTATCAAACCGCCTAAAAGCCAGTTGGCGTAAGCGCGGATGTGCTCTTTATCGGCTGATATTTCCTCGGCCAGGCTTCCAGCAAGCGGTGGTTTAACCTCCTTGACCAGCTTGTCGGTATTGACTAAACCCACGTTTTCCATGCCGTGGGTAAATTTACGGCGCTCGTAAATGCTCAGTGCCCGGTCAAAATAGCCGGGCGGCACCAAAAGATCAAACTTCTGGGTGGAAAGATAGCCCTCGATGGCATTCTGCCAGCGGCGGTCACGTATGTCGATGGCTTCACAAAGAATATCCACCGGCACCCGGCTCTGGCCTTCCCGGGGGGTAAGCTGTTCCTCCAGCATTTTTTTTAATTTCATGGTGGCGGAAGCATTGTTTAGTACCCGGTTTTTTCCCAGGTTTCTAATAACCTCAGCCAGTTCCTGAGCCTGCTTTTGCACTGTTTCCCGCTGTTTTTTTAGTTCCGCTGCCTGTACGATCAGCCATTTCATGCTTTCATTCCAGGAACGGGTATGCTTATCCGGTTCGGCCGGAAAGAACCCCGCCTCCATGAACATCTTCCAGGCACGTTCGTCTTCTTTGAGCGCTTCCGTTAATTGGCCGGGGGCCTGCAGCAGGCTTAAAATATCAACTAGCTTTTCCCTGTCCCGCAGGTCTGCCTTGACCTGCTGCAGCAGGTTGAGCTGTTTTTGTTCCAACTTGGCGATTTGTTCCGTTAAAGCCCCGATCTGCTGCTTTAATTTGTTTTCCTGCCGCACAACCGCTATGCCGTTTATTTTTTCGATTAACTGTTCTTTTTCAGCAGTTAACTTTTTATAACCGGCCTCCAGTGTGCCTAGTTCAGTCAACAGCCACTGCAGCCGTTCCTCCGATTGTTGGCACTGCTGCTGCGCCTCGTCCAGCCCCCGCACTTTTTGCTCATAGTCGCCCCTGTGCAACATATAGCGACCCGCTGCTTCCTGCCGCCTCAAATGCTCAACTTTCTCATACGCCTGGTATTCTTCCTCCAGAGCCATAATTTCAGCGCCGGTGTTTAACAGCTGGGTTTCCATCTGGCGGTATCTTTCGGCGTAATCCCGCATGGTATCCACATCTACGGGCCGCTCATCCAAAATGTAGCTGTAAATAAACGTCCTCAGGTTGGTGATGGGTTTAAAAGAAATGCCTTTAACAAAAAGCGAAAAAAAGGACTCCTTGATTCCGCCAAACAGCTGGCGCAAATCGTTTCTGTAACCTTCCAGGTCATTGCGGTACTGGCGAAAATTAAGCCCCCTGGCTTTCATGTAGTGGACAAACTGCTCCCGGTTGCGGGGGTAACCGTCCTGTAAAAACAGATGCTCCCGCAGCCTGCAATTTTCAATTTTGAAAAATACGTGATCCTCTTCCCCGGTGTCGCAATAATAGTCAAACACCGCGCCGATTAAGCAAGATTCATTGCTGGAAGAACGGGTAAATTCAAGCACGATATAGCTGGAGAAATCCTCATCGTTTCCTCTTAAGTAGGTGTACTTGCCTTCCGTGCCGGTCCTGCCACGCAAATAACCTTTCAGGTCCCTGGCCGTCTTTTCATCAAAGGCGGCGGAATTGAACATAATCTTTCTCATATTGGAAACAATAACCACTTGCAGCGCGTCAATCAGCGTGGACTTGCCCGCTTTATTGTTGCCGGTGATCAAGGCGCTGCCCGCAATTGGAATGTGTTCGTCAGTAAAGTAATGCCAGTTAATCAGCTTGATTCCGGTCAGTAGCATCTTCTTTGTCCTCCTTTGATTCGCCTGCATTGATCCAGTCCGCCAGCCTTTCCAGGCTGGGCACGTCAACAACTAATAGAATGGTCGGATATAATAAATACACAGCGTCGGGATCCTTCCATTGCCCGCGCTTTAAGTCCAGAATGGAAAAGCTGCTGAACAGCTTTAACGCCTTTTCCAGGTCATCCCGGGCCGGCAAGCGGTTTTTGATCTCCAGGGCCATATATTTCCCCTGGATCTCTTCACCTGATATCAATACCTCCTGGGTCAGCCGCAAGGCTTGCTGCTTTTCATCATAAAGCAGCCTGAGAATAAATAAAACTATTGTTTCCTGCAGGGTAAAACGATACCGGTTCCGGCCATAGCGATTGTACAGCTGCAGCACGGAAAATCGTTTGTTGTGGTGCAAATCCCATCCGGAGAGGAAAAAATATTCGCTGAAGATATCCAAATAACGCTCAACAAACCGGTAAAATAGACGGTCTTCTTCCCGCTCGTAGACCAGAAAGCTCTGGCCGAGCAGCAGATTTGCCGCTTTACTGAAGGTGTCTTTATCCTTATTCGAAAGCTCCTCGTACTCCTGGTGCCAGCTCAACGATTATTCCCCTTCCTTCTAATAGCAGGTTAGCTTTTTCATTATTTAATAATATATATTAAAAAGCCGGTAATTCCCAGCCTGTACCCGGGAATTACCGGCTTTTAGTGAAACAATGTCTAGTTTTTTCTATAAAATGGAACTTAACCACCATTGAGACTTGAACACCACCAGGGCCATTAAAACCATGAACAGGCACGGCAGCACCAGCGGCTTATATGATCTTGCAAAGTCGGCTTTAAAATACTCGATAGTCAACACCAGACACAGGTGCACCGGCGAGATCATCACGCCAATGGTGCCGGATACATAGGCCAGCATCACATAGACCGGTGAAGGGTGAATAATAGACATCACCAGGGGAAAGGATATGCCGATGCTGGCCTGAACCATGCCGGTCATTACCCCCAGCAGCAGGGGCATGATCACCACTATAGCCAGAACCGGAATACCCATGGCCGATATTGCCGCGCTTACCTGGTCGACGGCTCCCGACAATACAAGAACATCTTTAAAGGTCATCGTACCCCAAATTAAAAAGACAATTCGCAGCGTTAGCCGCTCGATCAAAGTTTTAAAGACGTAGCGCCAGGCATATCGCTTCTGAATAATTAGCGATAAAACAACTATACCAAGTGTAATTGCCATGGGCACGCGGCAGAACACCAGGATTACGGTAGCCCACAAAGGCCACGTATTGGCGATCAGCATCCTGAGAGATGATCCGGTTGCGGCGCCGGAATGAAGCCGGTCGTTGCCGGGATAAGCACCTTGCTTAACTTTTTGGTACGGCCCCCACAGATGCCAGTAACCAAGAAAGGCCCATAACACCGAAAAGGGCCAGAGCCAAACTAAAATCTGTGACATGGTAAAACCGGATATTTTGATCGCAATGATCAGGGCCGGGTACAAAGGAAGCGAAAACTCCCAAATATGCCTGAACCAGTAGTTGATAAAGACCTTGTCTTCAACCACGTAAGGCCGCCCTTCCGTGGCTTGCCCCACCAGCGGCGCCGAAAACCTGGCGCCGCCGGCCGACGGCAGCACCCCGATGATGGCCGGTATGGCGGCGGTCAGCAAACGGTTATTCCAGGGCAGGCCGGCTAAAGAATCGGTCATCGCCTTAAGCATACCGGTACGCCGCATCACCGACTCCAAAACCATAATCAGCACCAGGACGGCAATAAGATCCAGAGTTGATATGTCGGCAAGCGTATAGGCATACTGCTTGAACAGCGCTATTGCGCCAAGGCCGAAAATAACGCCCAGAACGCCCGTTGACACCAAGAGCGTTATATCCAGGCTGATTTTTTTCCGCAGCATTAAAATCATCAGCAAAAAAACAGCGAGTATTTTTATTATCGGCCATATGCTTGACACTGGCATTACTGCTCCTCCCATGATTAGCACTTAAAGTAAGTACAGCTTATCAATACCATCATTTCCCAAATGCGGCTGCCCTGATTCCAAAAACGACAATAGCTCCTCGCCCAATGCGGTTATTCTGCTGCCCTGCCGGGTAACGCCGGAGTCAATATAGCCTAATTCATTAAGCATTCTCAGCAGCTGCCTGACTTTATAATCAGAAAAAGGCACCCGGCTGGCTTTGAGCTTTTCCATCAGCGCGTTGCGCCCGACTCCCCGGTTAAGCAGGGAGCAGCTTTGTATTTCCTGCAGCATGATTAACACCGTATCCAGGCTGCCCTCGCTTTTCAAAGCCGAGACCAATGTTTTATACCTGTCCGCCGCCTGGCGCCGTACCGGTTCGGCATTTGCCGCATCCAACAGCTGCGAGCTTTTCCTCATCAGATAAGGCGGCAAATCACCAAGCCCGGCAACTTGTTTCAAGCCGAGCACACTGCACATATATTTCACCACATTTTCCAGTTCCCGTATATTTCCTTTCCAGCTATAGCTTTGTAGAAAGTCCTTAATTGATGCATCCAATGTTATTTGTCTGCCGGAAATCTTACCGGAGAAATAATTAACCAGCAGGATAATATCTCCGTCCCTGCTGCGCAGCGGCGGTAATGACACGGGCAGCGCGCACAGGCGGAAAAACAAATCCGCCCGGAACTTGCCTTGTTTAACCAGGCTTTCAAGGTTCTGGTTGGTGGCGGCTATAACTCTGACATCGACGGGAGTAACCGTACTCCCGCCAACTCTTCTTATTTCACGCTCCTCCAGGACGCGCAGCAGCCTTTTTTGCACTTCCGGCGAGGAGTCGCCAATTTCATCCAAAAATATCGTGCCCAAATGGGCTTCCTCGAACAGCCCGGGTCTGCCGCCCCTTTTGGCCCCGGTAAAAGCCCCGTCTTCATAGCCGAAAAGTTCGCTTTCCACCAGATTTTCCGGCAGAGCCGCAAAATTAAGGGCTACGAATGGTCCTTTCCGCCTGGAAGACTGATTGTGTATAGCCTGGGCAAACAATTCCTTGCCTGTTCCGCTTTCCCCTTCCAGTAAAACAGTCAGCTCGGTTTCCGCGAACTTTTTAGCCAGGGCGATAGTTTTCTTCAGCTCCGCGGACTCGCCAATAATATCGGCAAAGGTATGTTTGGCCACGTTGCCTTTCTTTTTCAGCACCCTTCTAACCTTGGTCTCCAATTCCTGAACCTCGTCAACCGGCCTGAGCGTCGCCACAACCCCGTTGTTCAGTCCGGGTTCGTTGCGGATCGGGTTGATGGTAATAACATAATGGGTCTCGTTGATCCTTTTAACTTCGTTAAGAATACTTTCCCCGGATTTAAGGCAGCCGGTAAAATCAAGCTGGGGAATCACATCCCCGGCGATTTTACCCATTACCTCGCTTTTTTTGATGTTCAGAATCTCTTCCGCCGTGGGGTTGAACATGATGATATGATTGGAACCGTCAACGGCTATGATGGCGTCGTTAACGGTATTCAACACAACCTCCATGTTATGCTTCAGGTTTTCGTTGACCCTGGCTATTTTCAGCCGGTTATGACTGACACTGAGAATTGCCTCCAGGTAATGGTGGGAGATTTCATTTAACACCTCAATGGGGATATTTAAATGCTGCATTAAGTTGGCAAAGGTAGAAAGATCGATGCCTTTGTTCCCCAGGTCCACTATTTTTTTAACCTGCTCCGGCACTATATGAGACAGTCCCGTGGTGATGGCCAGTTCAATATCTCCGGGGATTTCAATTGAGCTGCCCGGATAATACGGCACCAGTTCCAGATAATTTACGCCAAACCCGTTCATTAAATTAATGGCCGATGCCGCCGTCTCCGCCGATCCGGCCACTACCAGGGCCTTGGTGCCCGGCTTAAATTCAAGCAGTTTTTCCAACCTTTTAATGTTAATGTTGCGGGCCGCCAGCAATACCGCTTTACCGGGCGGGAAATAACCGCGCACCAGTTCCATTGTGGTATTGCAGGAAACAATAAATATATCATTATCAAAAAAATGGCCGGGGGGCGCGCTGTCGTATTTCAAACACCAGGTTCTCACCGTAATGAATTTGTCCAAAAACTGCAAGAGCTGTCGGGCGACAAAATCACAGGTTACCTTGTACTGCGCAATAAAGCAGACACTTTTCTTTTTTTTACTCAAAGCGCTTACCCCCTGCTGTCATTTTTGCTGCCGTTCTGTGCTACGTGGTTCGGGTCAGGTGGTTGACCAGCCCGCCCGCCTCCAATATTACCTTAAGTGACGCCGGTATGGGTTTAAAGGATGTTGCCGCCCCGGTCGAAAGATTCTTGACCGTCCCGCTTTTCAGGTCCACCTGCAGCAAATCGCCTTCCCCGATCAGGTCAGTGTCGCATTCAATCACCGGCAAACCGATATTAATCGCATTCCGGTAAAAAATACGGGCGAAGGACTTGGCCAGTACCGCGTCAATACCGCAGGCCCTGATCAGTGTGGCGGCATGTTCCCGGGACGACCCGCAGCCGAAATTATGTCCGGCCACAATTATGTCGCCCCGGGTAACGCTCCCGGCAAAACCGGGCCGGATTTCGTTAAATACGTAATCCTTTAAATCAAGTACATTTTCCGCCTTTGATCGATGTTTTCCTGCAATAATGTAGTCAGTGGTGATATCATCGACAAATTTATGCGTTTTTCCCTGCAATAGCGTTTTTAATGACATTATAGCACCTCCCGGGGATCAGTGATCATGCCGGTCAGGGCCGCAGCCGCCGCGGTAACGGGTGAGGCCAGATATATTTCGGCGTCCTGGCTCCCCATGCGCCCGATAAAATTCCTATTGGTTGTGGCCACTACCACCTCTTGTTTGCCCACAATGCCGCCGTGATAGCCGGCGCAGGGGCCGCAGCCGGGGGGGATCAGCTGTCCGCCCGCCCGGACCAGCGCCTCCATCGTGCCGTCATTGATCAGTTCGGTCAACACCTGCCTGGAGGCCGGCACCAGTATCAGCCGCACACCGGGGGCCACTTTTTTGCCCGCCAGCAGCGCCGCGGCAGCGTGAAAATCCCCGGCCCGCCCGTTGGTGCATGACCCCAGCACCACCTGGCTCACCGGCTTGCCGCTTAACTCCCGGGCCGGAGCCGCCAGGTTCACCATGGGCGGACAGGCCACCAGAGGCTCCAGTTGACCGGCATCCAGCTCCAGCACCTCGCAGTAGGCGCAGCCGGGGTCCGCCCCGGCTGCCTCAAATGTACGGGCAGTTCCCGGACGCCGGTCAATCCACTGCAGCAGTTTATCGTCGGGGGGCATAATGGCGGCCTTGGCGCCAACTTCAACCCCCATGTTACATATGGTCATTCTGTCTTCCACCGGAAGACGCGAAACCACATCTCCGGCAAACTCCAACACCTTGTAAATGGCCCGGCGCAGTCCGATTTCCTGCACCGTCTTCAGCGCCAGATCCTTGGCGGTCACCCCGGCCGGCAGTTCGCCATGCCAGACTACCCGGATGCTTTCCGGCACTCTAAACCACATCCTCCGGTAGGCCAGCACTCCCGCGGCCTCCGTTGACCCTATGCCCGTTCCCAGAGCGTTCAGCGCGCCGTATGTACAGCTGTGGGAGTCTGTCCCCACGGCAATATCCCCCGGGAACACGTGCCCTTCGCACATTATCTGGTGTCCTACGCCGTCTCCCTCCCCGTAAAGCCTGAGGTTGTGGCCGGCTGCAAATTCACGCATTTTCAGGTGCATATTTGCCGCCGCCTCTGTGGGGCAGGGCGCAAAGTGATCCATAACCATGACCACGTCTGTTCCCGGCATGATCCCATTGCGTTTAAAAGAACGGAAAGATTCCATGGTGGTGGCGGCGTTGCTGTCGTGAATCATCAGAGCATCAACCGGCACGGTTGCAAAATCCCCCGCGTACACCGGAGCGCCCGCTTTACGGCTTAATATTTTCTCCACAATGGTCATTGGCTTCATAAGTTATCCCCCTACTAAATGAAATGCTTATTGGCTCCGCTTACGGTTTTGCCAACATCTAACTTGCGCCGCAGTGCCGGATCAAGCCTTAATTCCGGAACCAGTCAATCAATTCAATTGCATAGCCGCAGTAAAGGGATTGCCCGCGCACCTCGTCCACCAGTTCAGCCTCAAACCGGTCGCTGAACCTAATCTCTCCCCTGGCGGCCAGAGTGCCCGAATAAATCACCAGTCCGGTTAAATCCCCACCGACCAGCGGACTGACAGAGGCCAGCAGTTCACGGGGGCCCAGCAGCGCTGCCAGCCGGCCTTCCTGGTATACCCGCCGTTTCCCGGACACGCTGATGCTTGATCTGAGTATCAGGTCATCCCAGTGGTCTTCCACATCCGCAAGGCGCCATACCGTTCTGGAAATAAAGTTAGGGTAAATTTGCTTGGATTTGGGGATGTTGAAAGCATGCAGTTCCCGGTCGGAATGGTCACTGCCCACGGCCACATAGATTTCTTCCTTGCCTACCAGCAGCACCGCTTCGGCCTCACCGGTATTGCTGCGGTCAATAGCCTCAATACTGCCGGCCGTGCTGAGCAGCTGGGCCGGCTTGGGCAAAAAAAGCGGAGTTTTTTCCGGCGCGGGAATTCCCAGGGCCTTCAGCTCATCTACATGCTTTTTAATCTCTGCCTGATTGCGGCCGGAATAGCCGGTATTAATCACCTTGCTGGCAATGAATTCAATCTTTTGGTCTAAACGTCCATCAACAAAAAGTTCCAGCTTCTTTGCACTCATCTTGTTTATCTCCTTATTGGCCGCGCCGCGGTAACGGTTCCAGCACCTTCCCGCCGGCTTTCTCTTCGGGGACGCTCGAGCCGTTCCCCGGCCCCGCAAGCACTTGTCTCCGGTTGACTTTATAAATAGCAGCTACCGGGAGAGCGGTGTCAGTACTCCGGTTAATTCCCTCATATCCTTGACAGTCTCCAGCTTCTGAAACATTTCAAGCGCGTTTTCAATGGCCTCCGCCGACAGATATGGCGCGGTGAGCTCCCTGAATTTGTCCAGCAGTTCATCGTCAGTCACAGGATTAACCAAGTCTCCCTTGGCTTCTTCAACCCTGGTCAAAATTTCTCTGCCGTCTTTAAGAATAATCGTCATTTCCGTCGGGTCAATTCCCGGCCACCCCGCGTCGATGCCCGAATCGGCCAGTGGCGTCACCAGGGCCGCAACCCGCAGAATATCAGGGTCCCGGATAGCTTCCGGCGAAAATTCCTCCAGCAGCGCCTTGCCCCGGACCAGCATTACCGCAACTGAATATTGCAGGCTGAACTGGGCGCCGACCGGATTTTCCGGCGCCGCTTTCCGCTCATGGGGCTGCGCATACTCTTCCACCACCTTGGAGGCCGTCCGGACCAGCACCCGCTGTATTTCATCCGGGTGAAGATGATGCAGCCGCCCGGCCTTTTGGGCCGCCGTAACTGCCGAATGGAGCACCCCCGCACAGGCGAAAGGCTTATACTGGATATTGTTGATATCCCAGGAAGTTCCCAGGTCTTTCGTAACCCTGCTTAAATCATAGTTGCCCTCGTGCACATAGGAATGGAAAAAACCGTGTTTGCCCTCAAAAACCGTGGGCGGTCCGGTAAACCCGGCGTCTGCCAGTTCAACGGCCATAACCCCGCTGCGGCTGGCGCTGCCCACCTGCAGGCGCTTTGACCAGGCTTCGCTGCTTTTAAATTCCATCGAGCCGGCCGCCAGGCTGCCACAAATGCCAAAAGCCTGGGCCAGTCTATCGGCAGTAATGCCTGTCAGTTTTCCTGCTGCCGTGGCCGCGGAAAAAGGACCGCAGACCGAGCTTTCATGGAATCCCTGTTCGAGATTTAATACCCCGAGCCTGGTTGCCGCACTGATCCGGCTGCCTATTTCGTAACCTAAAACCACCGCCGTTAAAAAATCCCGGCCGCTGCTGCCCAATTTTTCGGCTATGGCCAGGGCGGGCGGAGTAGTGCATACTCCCGGATGATTCAGTGAACGCTTGTGGCTGTGGTGATCCTCAAGCTCCAGCGAATGGGCCATGGTGCTGTTGAGCATGGCCGCGTGCGCCGCCGGGAGCCGGAATGCAGTACCGAGAACACTGCTCTCCGGATTATCGCCATGCCGCTGCAAATACCGGAGCAAAATCTGCGTGCTCTCTTCCGCTTGCGCGGCAATGATCACCCCCGCCATATCCAGGATACACATTTTAGCCCGCCACACCGTTGGCGAATCAATATCCTCGTATTGCACCTTGTTTATAAAATCTCCGAGAATTTGCGCTATTGTTTGCTTGTTCAATCGCCCGGTCCTCCTTTATCCGTCATCGGACTACTTCCCGCCGGCGTAGGCGCTACGCCGTGCAATCTGCACCAGTTGGAAAACCAGCACAATCCCCAGCGCAATCAACAGGGTCAGCGAAATGGGCCGCTGGAAGAAAATCTGCCATTTCCCCTCGGAAAGAAGCAGGGACTGCAAAAACGACTTTTCCATAATCTTCCCCAGGACCACGCCGAGGAGCAAAGGTGCGAGGGGAAAATCCAGTTTGCGCAGGACGTACCCCAAAACCCCGAAAAATACCAGCAGCCAGAGCTGGAAGATGTTGTTGCCAACACTGTATACTCCCAGCACGGAAAAGATAATAATCCCCAGCGAAAGCACCGGATACGGAACGCGCAGCACCTGGACAAATACCGACACCATCGGCAGGTTCATCACCAAAAGCATTACATTGCCCAGATACATGCTGGCTATCAGCCCCCAGACCACGTCCGGGTGCTGCGTAAAAAGGGTGGGGCCGGGAGCGATTCCCAACAGCATGAACCCGCCCAGGAGCACCGCCGTCGAACCGGAACCGGGAATGCCCAGGGTCAATAAGGCTACCAGAGAACCATCCGCCGCGGCGTTATTGGAGGATTCCGCGCCGGCTACCGCTTCTATCACACCGGTTCCGAAATCCTCAGGGTGCTTGGAGATACTTTTTTCCATGCCGTAATCCAGAAAAGTAGCGATACTCGCCCCGGCACCCGGCAGTATCCCGACCACAAACCCCAGTCCCGTACCCCGCAGGATGGCGCCGATACACCGTTTGAATTCAGCCCGGGACGGAATCATTTCCCGCAGGCGAAAGTTCGTCAGACGCTGAATAGGCGGCGCTTTATGCTCCAGGCTGATCAGGACCTCGGACAGAGCGAAAAGACCAATGGCAACTATGATAAAATCAATACCGTCCAACAGCCCTATTAAACCGAAGGTAAATCGGGGTTCACCCGACATGATATCGATTCCCACCGTGGAAATCAAAAGCCCCAGCACAGTGGCAATCAGGCCCTTGATTAAATTATTGGTCGACAGGGCCGCCACCAGGGTAAAGGATAAAAGCATTAACGAAAAGTACTCGGGCGGACCAAACCGGATGGCCACCTGGGCAATGATCGGCGCCAGTAAAACCAGCAAAATCAATCCAATGGTTCCGGCGGTGAAGGATGATATGGCCGCCACGCCCATAGCTAAACTGGCACGCCCCTTTTTGGCCAGTTGATGCCCTTCCAAAGCGGTTATTACCGCCGGGTTGTCTCCGGGGATGCTGGTTAGGATAGATGTAATAGCCCCCCCGTACATGGCCCCGTAATATATTCCCGCCAGCATGATCAAAGCGCTCACCGGATTAAGGCCAAAGGTCAGCGGCAGCAAGAGCGCGATGCCGGTCACCGGACCGACACCCGGCAGAACGCCAATCAGTGTGCCTACCGAAACCCCCAACAGGGCGTAAAGCAGGTTCACAGGCGTACCGGCAATCGCAAAGCCGTGCAGCAGCTGTTCAAATCCATCCATGGACAAACCTCCTTTCCATCAGTTATGCTTTTTAGCGATTGAGAAAAGTCGGCAGCGGCACTTTAAGAACTATCTGGAAAAGCACGTAGCACAAAACGGTAAAGCATACCGTTGGCGCAAGACTCTGAATAAACCGCTGTCCGTATAACAATACAAGATAGGCCATACTGAAAATAAGCGTGGCCGGCACAAAACCCAGGAGCGGCAGTAGCAACAGGTACAGCACCAGTAAAAGCACCGCACCGCCGACACTTATGATCCAAGGTCTCCCGGACTCATCCGGAGACTGGACAACCTCATTTTGTGCTTCCGCAACCTCCACAGGCGCCTTCGACGCCTTTTTTCGTCCGGCGTTTACCAACAAAGCCACGCCCAGGACCAGCAGCAGCACTCCCATCAAAAGGGGGAAATCCCCCGGCCCGGGTCCTCTGTGCAGCGCTGCCCGGGGCATGTTCAGTCCGCTGACAATGACAAAGATGCCCAGCAGAAGCGTCGCCACCGCCGTGACACGATCTCGTGCCATCGTCTTCACCTCCTTTGCCGATCTCAAATGGGGTGGTGGAACCACATCAGGCCAGACGCCTCAAACGCAGTTCCACGTCCCCAGCCAACTTGCTTTTACTTCTGGGCGTCAAAGAAAGTTTTATACTTCGCCTCGGTTTCATCCAAAAATGCCTGAAAGTCCGCTGAGTTCTGGTAAGCGGGAATCTGCTGGTTGTCAGTGTAAGCTTTCTTGTAATCCGGGTCGTCCATAACCTGCTGAAAGGCCTGCTGCAGCACGTCGATAACTTCCTGCGGCGTACCCTTGGGCGCGCTGAAGCCGCGGAATTTATCCACAATCACATCCGGGTAACCGCTTTCAACAAAGGTCGGGATATCGGGTATGGCCGGGTTCCGCTCCGAGTTAAAGGCCAGAACGACTTTGACCTTGCCGGCCTCAAGCTGCGGCAGGATCTCGGCCAATTCGGCGATGCCGGCGTCAATATCCCCGGCGAGAACACCCATTAAAGCTTCGGAGCCGTCGCCGTAGGTAACTGCGTTAATATTGGCCTTGTATTGATTGAGCAATGTGTTTACGGCTATGGATTCCGGAGAGCCAACCTGCGGACTGCCCAATTTAAATTTGGCAGACCCTCCCTTAATGGCGTCAAGTACGCTCTGAGAATCCCAATTGCTGTCGGAATTAACGTAAATCACATCTCCGTCAAGCACCAGCCGGGCTACCGGAACAAGGTCGTGAATACTCTTCGGGGTCGAGTTTTTTAAAGGCGTGGTGATCAAAGTATCCGTCATCCCAATCAGAGTATAGCCATCGGGCCTGGAATCGGCCACGTACTGCAGGGCCACGGCGCCCGAGCCGCCGGTTCTATTCTCCACCACCACCGGTTTGCCGAGCACGTTTTGCAGGGCTTTACCCGCCTGGCGTCCGAAAAGGTCCGCGCCGGCGCCGGGTGAACTGTGCACTATGATGGTGATCGGCTTGTTCGGGTAATCAGTGACCTTGGCCGCCTGTTCCTTGTCCCCGCTCTGCTGGTCCGTGGACCCCTGCCCGCATCCGGCCAGCAGCGCGGCGATGGCCGCTATACACACCAAAACCAAAATCCCTCGTTTAAACTTCATTTTCAAACCCCCTAATCTCAATAATTTTCTAATGCTGCTTTTCTGCCAATAACGGCTAAATCTGAAAACCCTTGTGCTTGATTACGTGATCGACAACCCCCCCGTCATTTAGAATATTAATCATAAAGGGCGCCAGCGGATTAAAATGTATTTCCCGATCCCGATCAAGGTTATAAATTATGCCCTTTACCAGATCAATCCTCAGGCGCTCTCCCTGAGCGACAAAATCGCCGGAAGGCACCGCTATGGCCGGCAGCCCGATATTAATAGCGTTGCGGAAAAAGATGCGGGAGAATGATTCGGCCAGCACCGCGCTCACCCCGGCCAGTTTCATGATGGCCGGCGCGTGTTCACGGCTTGACCCCATGCCGAAGTTTTTGCCCGCCACGACAATGTCGCCGGGCTGCACCAGACGCGGAAAATCAGGATTGGCGTCTTCCAAAACATGCTTGCTGAATTCCGGCAAGTTGGATCTAAGGTGAAAATAACGTCCCGGAGCAATCAGGTCCGTGGAGATGAAATCCCCAAACACCCAGGCTTTACCTTCCAAATAATCCATTTATATTACCTCCCTTGGGTCCGTAATTACGCCGGTCAGGGCCGATGCCGCCACCGTCGCCGGTGAGGCCAGATAAACAAAAGCGTTGGGATTGCCCATGCGGCCCTTAAAGTTCCGGTTGGTGGTGCTTAAACAGCTTTCCCCGTCCCCGAGAATTCCCAGGTGCACCCCGGAGCATGGACCGCACCCCGGCGGCAAAACCGTCGCTCCGGCTTCCATGAAATCCTTGATATAACCCGCGTCGAGGGCGCCGCGGTAAACGGCCGGGGAAGCCGGCATAACCAGCAGCCGCGTGGAAGCGGCTATGCGCTTGCCTTTTAACATGTTAACGGCCACTTCAAGATCCTCCAGGCGGCCGTTGGTGCAGGAGCCCAGGAAAAGCTGTTCAACGGGCCGGCCTTGCACTTCCCCCACCGGACAGACGTTGTCAACGGTATGCGGCTTGGCAATCATGGGTTCTATTGTTTCAAGCCGGACATTAATAACACGTTCGTACACGGCGTCAGGGTCCGGCGCCAGGGCGACCCAGTCTTCTTCCCTTCCCCGGGCCGCCAGATACGCGCGGGTCTTTTCGTCCGACGGGAAAAGACCTCCCTTGCCTCCGAACTCGATGGCCATGTTGCACAAGGTAAAGCGGTCGCTCATCTCCATCGCCGCAGCGGCCGGACCGCCGAATTCAAGCACCTTGTACGTGGCGCCGTCGCTGCCGATCTGCCCGGCCAGATACAAAATAACATCTTTGGGGTAAACTCCGTCCGGCAGTTGCCCGCCGAGTTCAATCCGCAAGGTTTCAGGCACCCGGAACCAGTTTTCGCCCATGGCCATAGCCATGGCCACATCGGTTGAGCCCATGCCTGTCCCCAGAGCTCCCAGCGCTCCCCCCGTGGTAGTATGGGAGTCCGCCCCCAGCGCCACAGTGCCGGGCCTGACCCACTTCTCCACCAGAATCTGGTGGCAGACCCCCTGTCCTACATCATAAAGAACGGCATTGCGCTCACGGGCAAAATGCCGCAGCTTGACATGGTCGGTGGCCAGTTCCATGCGCGGGCACGGCCCGGCATGGTCCAGAAAGACCAGCGTGCGCTCCGGCTTGGCCAGGGTCAGCCCCGCCTCTTCCAAACGCTGAAATTCCTTGATGCTTAAAATTCCTGTGCCGTCATGAATCATTACCACATCCACCGGACAGACGGCCAGTTCCCCGGCGCTGACTTCGCGCCCTGCGTTGCGGGAAATTATCTTTTCAACTAAAGTCTTACCCAAAACTGTTCCCTCCCATTTTACATCTTAAAGCTAGCCGGCCACGCGGCAGGCTTGCAAACGTTCTTCATCAATTTCCATGCCCAGCCCCGGCCCGTCGGGGACACGCACCATGCCCTCTACAATTTTCAGGCCGCTGGCAATGTCATTTTTAATCCATTGCGGAGACTTGATTTCATTGAAAATAATATTGCGGGTGGCGGCCAGAAAGTGTGCCGTGGCGGCATCAAGCAAGCTGTTCTGAATGGTCCCGCCGGCCATGCAGCACATGTTGGCCGACTCGGCCACCGCCGCTATCTTCCTGGCCGGGTAAATGCCCCCCGCTTTGATCAGCTTAATATTGAACATATCCACAGCCTGACTCCGGATCAGCCGCAGGGCGTCACCCAGGGATTTCATACTTTCATCGGCCATTACTTCCACCTGCGGACAGGCGTTTCTCACCATGCACAAGCCTTCGATATTATCCATGTGCACGGGCTGTTCAATCACCGATACGCCCAACTCGCCGAATTTACGCGTCAGCTCCACTGCTTGTTTGGTGCTCCAGGCCTGGTTCGCATCCACTTTCAGCGGTATCCCGGGCGCCGCCTTACTCACCGCCTCCACCCGCCGCAGGTCGGCTGCCGGGTCCGGCCCGGCCTTGATTTTGAACTCCCGGTAACCTTCGGCAAGCCGCTGCTCGACTTTGGCAGCGGCCTCCTCGGGGGACCACAGTCCAATAAGGTCAAAAGCAGGCATTTCAATACGGTAGGCGCCGCCCAGCAGTTGGTAAACCGGTACATTTAAAACCTTGCCCATCAAGTCATATATGGCTGTATCCAGCGCCGCTTTGGCAGATGTGTTGCCCTTGATGGCATGGTCCATGGCATCATGAATTTTTTCCAGATCAAAAGGGTTCTGGCCGATTACGGCCGGTATCAGCCTTTTCTTTAAAACAGCAATGACGGTATCCTGGGTTTCTCCGGTGATATAATATTTGGGTGCCGTGGAACCATACCCGCAATTGCCTTCATCGGTTACAATCCGTACAAAAACGTCCTGGGTCACGGTATACCGGGTATGCGCACTGCGGTGCTCACCCGAGAGATCCAAGTCAGTGGCATACACATCAACTGACTTAATTTTCACGATAAAATCCTCCAATCACTAATTGTTCAATTTTTTTACCAAGCAACCCCAACAACCGCCGCGATCGGCAACAATACGCAAGGGTGGGGTGAACCGGGCCGGCATTACTGTTTTCATGCAGAAAATAAAACTTCCTGCTAGTAAATGCTGCCTGCCCCCGGCGGCAGATTGCGCATAGCGGCACAAACGGCTTCTCCCATTTCTCCCGTGGAGGCCTTGCCGCCCAAATCAGGCGTAACAGCTGCCAGCTCATCCAATACCTTGCCTACGCCCAGCTCGATGTCCCGGGCGGCCTGGATTGCCTCACCGTCGCCCTTTTTATTCCCCAGCCAGGAAAGCATCATTTGCCCCGACATGATCATCGCATAAGGATTGGCTATATGCCTGCCGGCAATATCCGGAGCCGAACCGTGGGTGGCCTGGGCCATAACGTAGCGCGGACCGACGCAAAGCCCGGGGGCCATGCCCAGACCGCCGACCAAACCGGCGGCCTCATCGGTTAAGATATCACCGAACATATTTGTACTCACCACTACATCGTATTTTTGCGGCCGCATCACCAGAGCCATGGCAAATGTATCCACCACCATGGTTTCAAATTCGATATCAGGGTACTCCTTTGCCACCTCTTGGCAGGTGTCGATAAATAATCCGCAGCCTAACTTAAAAACAGTGTTTTTGTGAATGGCCGTTACTTTCTTCAGGCTATTGCGCTGCCTGGCCAGCTCAAAAGCGGTACGGGCTGCGAATTCCGAGTTTCTCCTGGTAATGACGCGCACCGACATCGCCAGATCGGGTGTGGGCATATACTCGGCCGTCCCTCTGAACATATTACGGTCAGGCTGGAAGCCCTCATTATTCTCCCTGATAATGACCAAATCGACACTCTGATGCAAACAGGGCAAGGATGAAAATGATTTTGTCGGCCGTATGTTGCTTACCAAATCAAATTCCCGGCGCAGGAACGGGTGCGGATTCATCGCTTTGGGATCATCCCGCGGGTAGGCCATGTGGCCAATGGGCCCCAGGAACCAGCCGTCCAAATCATAAAGGGCATCCAGTGTCCTTTGGGGCATAGTTTCACCACATTCAAGATAGGAAGGATAACCTATCGGCAGGTCCAACCAGTCAATTTTCACTCCGGGATATCTGTCCACCGCTTCCTGCAAAACCTTAACCGCCACCGGCACAACTTCCAGTCCGATATCATCGCCCTGCAAAATTCCGATACTATATTTTGCCACCTCTTCTCCCTCTCTCCATTTGTGGTATTTTGATAACATTGGACGCTAATCCAATTTCACTATATTTCACAATTTTCATGTTTCGCAATTTTTGTGCCACTGCCCCAACAGGCGCAATAAAGAAGACTTGGTTCAGGTGGGGTTTTGACCCCATCTGAACCTTAGTCGCACTTATTTCGAGTTTATCGCCGCTAAGACTCCCGCCTGTAGAGGCGGGAGTCTTAGCGGCGGTTAACGAGATTAGCCAACAACAGACTGTTAAACGTTATTTACAGCCCGCCAAAAGGAGCTTATTGGGAGATTATTAGGCGATCTTTGAAAGCCTATTGAAAGCCCTAATAGAACCTATAGCGCCGGGAAGCAGTTAAACCTCCGGCTACAGCGCCAAGAAACATTAAAAAGGCTGGGGAGGAAAGTGAAAACGAGATATACCATATGGGGGATAGATCATTATAATGCGCGTGCGGGTGAGAGGAATACGCCGGCAGAGCATTTTGGACGATAGATGATAAAGAAGACTTGGTTCAGGTGGGGTTTTGACCCCACCTGAACCTTAGTCGCACTTATTTCGAGTTTATCGCCGCTAAGACTCCCGCCTGTAGAGGCGGGAGTCTTAGCGGCGGTTAACGAGATGAAAAATAGATACCGCGGGCAAGGTAATCCGGTGGTTCCCGAAGTAAGCGCAGCGCATGAAGGGAACCACCGGATCGCCAGATACAAGTAACTTAAAACCTTTTTTTCATGGTAGCTAAGAAAGGAAGAAGCAAAGGGTTACAGGTACCGGCTCAACGCTTCCTCCCCTTCCTTTTAATAACCAGGTTGGGCACCTCAATGGACCCTTCCTTGATGGCAACCGTTTCTCCCCTTTCCCCTTCCAGGCGGTAATTGGCCGTGGGGGACTGACTGAACAGGATAATGTAAATTAGTTTTACCCACTGGTTGCGGCTGTTGAGGGGTACCTGCTCAATGGGGCAGACATCATTTTCACCCAGGATATTATCCACATAATTATTTACCTGTTCCACCGTAACTTCTTCCGCCACCCTTGAGCCAAACTGCTGGAGCTGTTTTCTGCGTACCTCCTCCGGCACGGCAACAGCGCGGAGCGGCTGGGGTTTATGGGTCTGCCGCGCCGCGGGCGGCCTTCTCAGGCTGTGGTTGTCCACTGCCACCTGGGGGAAAAGAGCAATGAAACCGGTAATTTCCCCGGGAACCAAAGTTTTTTCGCCCGACTCTTTAGCTAATTTACCCAGATAAGCCAGCACCGTATAGATATGCTGACCGGCACCCCGGCCTTGGTGCAGCTTAAACCTGAGGCGGTCAGCCGCCGACCTGGCATACCTGGCATTGCGCCGGTCAATTTCACTCAGCAGCCTGTCCATCTCCCGGCCGAAAGAAGTATCGATGTATTCCGTCCATTCATATAAAAGATTTTCGGCTGCTCCCGTATCCGGCACCCGTTTTTCCCGCACCATGACAGCGGCCTGCCTGATGATCTCGTCTCTGCTGGAACGCCATTCCCTGGTGCGCTTTAAAATACCGACGCGGTATTTGGAGATATGTTCCGAAGTTTTTAGCCTGTAGTATTGCTCACCCAGGACCTTGGTTTGGTACACATCAAAAATTTGACTCAAGACAGCACGCACATCTTCAGCTTCCAGAAGCTTCTCGGTATAATTTTTAATGCTGTGATTTAAGCTTTTTAAACCGTCAATTAACTCCTGCGTAGACTCATAAGCCTGCTGCAGGGCAACGTAGGAAAACCCTTCGCTGCCGGTAAGGTTCTGATAAATGCTAAGTATCCTGCCCTTAAATTCCACCCGGTAACCCGTGCGGATTTTATTCATTGCTTCCAGCATGACAATGGCGTAATCCGGGATGGATATTCTAAAAGTATAATCAAGCTCCGGCTCCAGGTTCAGCCAGCCCGAATCCACCAGCCGGCGCAAATATTGCAGCGCCTGCTCACGGGCGCTTTTTCCCGCTTCCTCCGGGGAGCTATCTTCGTCAACCTGCCAGGTTTGCTCCCCCATACTCTCCAGGTATTCCGTAAATAGCTCGATAATGTGATCCCGCGACAGGGTATAAATTCTTTGGTTATACTCCTGGTAGACCAAAAATATCAAATCCACATAAATTTCTTTGAGATTGCGGCTAAATATCGAAAAAAAATTTTCCGGAACCCGCGCAAAAAAATCCTTGCCGTACATTTGCATTATCCACTGCCCATTTCTGATTGGTGTCTGAATTTCACTTATAATTTAATAATATATCAGAAAGACCGCTACTTCGCAGCGATATATGGAAATTAGGTTATGGATGGTTCAGGTGGGTTTGTATGCGGATAAACACATCAGGATTGCCGGAAACAGTATGCCGGCAATGGTTTTTTAAAATCCTATCAGTAATTTAAAGGGCCCTTCTCATTTCTATAATCATAAACTTCTTGGGGTTGAACCTTCATTTGTCCAAACAATAAACCGGCAATAATTGACGTAATTGGAATAGCCAGTATCAACCCGATGCTCCCCGCCAAAGCACGCACAATTTCAGTAGCTATCAAGTCAAGATTAACTGCTTTAATAAAAGGCATATTATAAGCCATAAATACGAGCATGAGCGGAATAGCCCCACCGGTATAAGCCAGAATCAAAGTGTTTGCCATGGTGCCCATAATATCCCGGCCAACGTTCATACCTGCCCGAATTAACGCACCTGCCCTCAGGAAGGGATTTGCTTTTTTTATTTCTTCGACCGCAGACGCGATGGACATCCCCACATCCATCACGGCGCCCAGCGCGCCAATAATCATACCTGCGAATAATATACCGCGGTAATCGAAATTTACCTGCTGCGGGATATACAGCAGCATATGCATCTCCTCATCGCTGAAACCGGTCAACCGGGCAGCCGTACCTACAATAAAGGCCAGTGTTCCCGCTGTCAGAACTCCACCGGTGGTGCCAATAATGGCCGCTATTGTTTTAACGGATATTCCTCCAATCATGATCAGTGTTACTGCAGCCACTGCGGCAGATACCAGGATGGTTACTACGATGGGATCATGACCCCGAAATATCAAGGGAAGCAGCACCAAAAAAATTGCCCCCCCGGTAATGGCCAGGGAGATAACCGATTTTATCCCCTTTTTACCTCCTATTAATATTAACAGCAATACAAATAACCCTACGAGATAAAATAACTTCTTGTCCCGCGCATAATCCTCAATGTATGCATTTTTTATGTTGTTTCCATCATATTCCACATATACAATAACTTCTTCCCCCGGCCGTACCTCTATATCGTAGCCCGGTTGATCCATTACCACGTGAGGGAGCTGAAGCAACTGTCCGTTATATTGGCCGCCTATAAGTTTAACAGTAACCAATTGATTTTTCTCTTTTCCCGATATTCCCGTTGCCGCTCCGGTTTCCATTTCAGTATGTACGTCGAGAACCTCGGCCCTGATAATTTGGCCTGCATTCCAATCCTCTTCCGGTTCATTTTCCTGGCCATAAGCCGTAGATATGCCCATGATGGTCAATATAACTGTGCCCAGTAACAAAAATAACGCCCGATTAATCATAAAAACCCTCATTCCTTAGATTTAAAATCCCTTGGCTTTAAAAGCGTTGGCTTTCACTTGCAAGACTTTTATGTAGCTGCACTAGACAGCCGAAGGCACATATTAATGACGAATATGATTAATTGTTATGTTTGTCTTTTGAAGATTATTCATTTATAACCAAACCCTGGGTTTTGCGGGTATTGCCTTATTAGGGTATCAAATACCCAAAGTAACACTCAGACATCGGCTGTCATTTTATGTTGGCAGTAATTTGCTCGTGTTTTGTATAATTTCTTTTTAAATTCAAAAATAAACAGGATAGATATACGGGTTTTCAGGCTGTTGTGCTGCACTAATAGAAGCAACCTTAATGACCGGGGCGGTTTCGCCCTCATATTTTCCCAATTCAATTGTTCCCCTGATATTCAGCCAATCGCCTTCATTAAAATCAGGCGCACTGGTATATTCGCATAAAAACCCGGCAGGCAGAGCGTCAGCAGAGCAGCAGGTAATTACATAGCGGACCAAGCCAAATTGTTCGGCCTGGAACTTTTGATCTTTAACCACAAAACCAAGCATGGTGATTTCTTTGCCGGCATATTTATCCGGATAAGTGTAGACTTCACTGTTTACCAGAGTAAAATTCTCTTCGCTGACTTGTATTAAACTGGCCTGACGGAGTTCATCAATCTTAGTCTGCACGGGATTTTGATCCTGTTCGGTGTAGCCCCGGCTATTCGCATCGCTGTTATTTGTTTCCGCAGAAGTCGCATTACCCGGGTTTGCACCGGCTTGGCCGGACTGGACAGAAACGGCGGTCCGCGAACCAAGATCCATTCCTTTATTTTGAGCCATGCCGGCATCAAGAGCTTGGTTGGGCAATAGGAAAGCCATCAATAGGGTGATCACGAACGGTAAAAAAACCAGTTTACTTCTGCCCCGGCCGGCATGAGCATGACGATGGTCTGAATGCGTCTGCAGATAAAAATTGCCTGCCTGCACCAGAAACATCAGAAAAATCAGCACTGCCGCCAATTTAGTAAGCCCTGCAAATCGGGGGTTAATATAATAGATAATATTATTACTTTTCACAAGCCAAAAGAGAAACACACTAAATCCCAACAGAATTAAAGATTTTAACAAAGCTTCTTTATTATAAGACACCTGTCTTTGCATCTACCCCATACCCCCGGTTGACATATAATTAATCAAATAAGTACTGCCTATAACCAAAAGAGCAATAATCACAACCAGCGCCAGCACAAAACGAGTTTTAAAAGCGCTGAGCATCATTAGGATATTTTTCATATCAATCATGGGACCGAATACCATGAACGCGAGCAGTGAACCGGTAGTGAAGTTGCCTGCAAATGATGCGGCAATAAAAGCGTCGGCTGATGAGCAAACGGAAACCCCAAAGGCGAAAGTCATCATGGCTGCTATAGATGACAGTGAATTCTGACCAATATGAAGTATAATATCCCGTGACACAAAGGTTTGAACCAGCGCGGCCAGGGAAGCACCCATAATCAGATACTTGCCCATGTCGAAAAACTCATCGCAGGCATTCTGGAAGGTGTTAATTAATTTAGTCGCCATAGTTGGTCGTGCGTGGTAATTATAGTTATGGTGATCGTGAGTACAACCGCAGCCACAGAGGCTTTGCAGTGCACCGCCTTTCAGTTCCCTGCTGTCGAACCAGAAGCTTAAAAGCAGCCCGGCAACGAACGAAACAAAGAAAGCCAGTCCCAATCTAAACCAAACCATTGGGGGGGCGGCGCTGAAGGCAACCGCTGTCGAAGAGGCAACTACCGGGTTAATAATGGGTGCGGCCAGCATAAAAGTAACAGCACTGTAAAGAGGTACCCCCTTACTGATGAGCCTGCGGGTGATCGGAACTATGCCGCATTCGCATACGGGGAAAATAATCCCCAAAAAACTGGCCAGCAGTAAATTGGCCATTTTATTTCGGGGCAGAATTCTACGGATAGTCTCTTCTGAAACGAAATTTTGCAGAACAGCGGATACAAAGACTCCGATCAGAATAAATGGCAGTGCCTCAATAATTATGCTCAAAAAAATTATCTTAAAATTTAACAGATCGGACCAGGCTATATTCATCCCGGTATTATTTAAGTGTACTGCCGCTGTTAAAAATTTTGCCAGGTGCCAGGCAATATATATACCCAAAGACAGCATTAAAAAAGAAACAGCTATTTTTTTAACATTTAATATCAACACACGCAATCCCATCTCCCCCCTCTCGCCCAAGCTTATCCTGCTACCGCTTTTCCCTACATAACTCGCAATAGCCGAAGATCCCAAAGCCATGCTTCGCAAAACTGCTCAATGGCATAATCATCCTTGGTCATACCGTCTCCTAAATAGTAATATTCCTAATTACAATTTATTATTACTTATATCTTGCAAAATATTAATTGTCAAGGATCAACTATTAATCTTCGCACAGCCTGTAAAACCCCTCCCTCTTAGGTCGGGGATTAACAGGCTGTAAGCTCGAAATAAGTGCGACTAAGGTTTAGCGGTCAGGGGACACACCTCTGCTTATGGGTTAAACTTTTGGGTCGAGGAATGTCCCCAACGTATGGGTCAAAACCCCACCTGAACCAAGTCTTCTTTATTGAAATAAGAAGAAATGTCAAAGGTGTTGGCAGATTAGCCATACCATGAGATACTAAAACATGAGATACTAAAAACAGATAGTTTTTTGATAGGAAAGGGTAGTTTTTGATGAAGATTAGCAGAAATAGGGACAGGCAGATTGTGTTAAAGCAATCAAAGGATATTTATAATGATCTACTGCTACCTTTAAAAGAACGTCCCCGGGACAACGGCAAAAGCGTTTTCTTTTACCGAATCATCGGCTTCAACAACCAGACGGAATTTATTAATCAAACAACCCTGCTGCATGAGAGACTTAGCAACCTGGGCAGCTTATATCTTTATTTTATTGAAGACATCCCGCTCCCTTTTAATAAAAACCTGACCGGCGGCATCAACAATGCCCTGGCCGTGTTAAACGATATCCAGGCAGACGCTTTGTGCGATATCCTGGCAAGGGACAATTTATTTCCTACAGCTGCCGCAGAAATAAAAGGGCCTTTTAAAACTGTCCTTGCCCAGTATCTAAAAAATGAACCGTCTGTTAATATCAGTATGGTAAAAAATTTTGTTTCCAAGCTGCTGCTATGGCTGCACGAACATATCCCGCAATTATACCAAACCAATTCACCCTGGAACCCCAAAATATTATATTATGGCGACATTAAAAAGCACTGTGTTTATTACCTGATTTTGTTGTCCCAAATAGGCTGTGATGTTTTATACATTAATCCCTGTTCCGATTCAGATTACTCCAAAGTGGATAACAGTAACCGGTTTTCCATGCTCATGGAGGGAAGCATCAAAGTTAAACTTGACCACCCGCCGGTTAAGGCCATAACCAAGCCAACAGAGCCGGTGAATTTGGATGCGCTGGATCAAGTAGTGCCCGTCACCGGCCATACCGCCGTGGTTAAACTTAAAAGCTCCAGTGACATATTCAGGGACCTGCTGCTGCCGTTAAATAAAAGAAGCGGCTATCTGGGCAACCCGGCCCCCATTATACCTGTATACTTTTACAGGCACATTGGCATCAACGCAAGCATAGATTCAGCAGTGGACGAATATTACAATACCCTCTACCGGCTGGATAAAACTCTGCAAAACAAACCAAACGGCTTTATCAGATTGACGGACCATGTGGCTATGCCCGGGAATCAAGCAATTGCACTGTATAAATCCAAACTGGGGCAGGCGCGGACAACACTGCTGCACGGCAGCGAGAAGGAGCTTTTAATCAACAAAATTATCAATGCCGGAATTTTACCGGCTACCGCCAGCCAGCCCTTACAGAACACCATCAAAACAGCCTTTAAGGAAACCATCGACTTGTTTGATCAAACAGAGGCCGGCAGCAGCCTATCCAAAACAGAAAATTTTGCGTTAAAATTAATTGGCTGGATCAATAAATACTTTGCTGCTTTATATAAGTCCTTTGATTTTCAGGACAGCCCCAAAATCCTATATTATGGCAACATTAAATGCCATGAAGCATACTTGTTAATTTATCTCTCCAAAATCGGCTGTGATGTTTTATATGTTAATTCTGATGTACAAAAAGATCATGTCTTTAAACAAATTGACCCTGAACAGAACCACACCAAACTGATCCAACATGAGCATAGTGCGGCACTGGAACAATTCCCCCAACATGAACGAACAGTGAGGAAAGCCACAGTTGCCTATAACGCCGCCCGGGAAATAGAGCAGGTTATTTACACCGGAGACGTGGGATTATTTAAGCCCTGGCAGTTCGAGCACAGCCTGACCAAACCGGTAACGTTAAAAACCACCTACGATGAGTTGAAAATTCTCTGGCGGGAAGAAGCAAAGATACGGCCGGAGTTTAAAGTGGCCGATAACAATGTTTATGTGCCCAACCTCTTTGCCAAGATCAGGGGTACCCATAAAGAATTGCCACAGTACTGGCATGATTACAGAGAGCTGGCAACAGCCGGCAACACTTACGTCATAACAAGCGTTCCTTTTACCAAGGTAAGCTACAGCAAGCGGGATTTATATGCGTCGGCTTTTTTATTCAACAGCTCCGGCTTGATAGACAGAGAAAAACTGTTCCAAAGTGAATTTTACCGGTTTAGCTATTTAAAAACCGCACTGCAGGAGTTTATCATCAATAAAACCGATGAGCTGATTAAAGCGGATGTTTTTATTAACAGCGGCAATGACAAAGAATTGCGATTAAAAATACTAATGGCCGTTTTAACTATGGATGATCGTATTTTACGGCTGATAGAAACCTTTGATTTCCCTGCGGAAGTGCCCAAACTCATTATTTATGACGGCACCAAGGATATTTTCAGTGATGAAGACGCCATAATTATCGCTTTTCTTAACCTGGTGGGAATAGACATTGCCATTTTTACACCAACCAACTACAATAACCTTGAGCTTAAACTGAAGGAAGAACTGCTGGATGTCCACCAGCTGCCGGCAGTACAGCTGGATTTACCGGTACCGGACTTCGCTGATTTGCCGGCTGAAGAAAATAAACTTAGTGCTTTCCTAAATAATGTTTCACAAAAAATAAGGAGGAAGTTTCATTGAAAATTAATAGACCCGAAAGGCAAAATGAACAGGCGATTGAAGTAGCTCCTTTTGATTTGGAGAAACAAAAACAGGAAATTGCAGTCAAAGTCGAAAGATCGCCTGAAGTGGACAATATTATAGAACAAATTGATCTTGACAATGCCAATACCATCATGACCTTTGGCGCCAACGTTACTGAGGAAATAGCCAGGTTTTCCGACAAAATTTTACACAGCATGGAAACCACCAAAGTGGAAGACTCCGGTGATATGCTGATGCAGCTTAACCGGATCATGGACAAGTTTGACATCAAGGACTTCGAAGAAAATAAACAGGGCTTCTTAAGCAAGCTGTTCAACAAAGCGAAAGACTCTATCGAGGCATTATTTAAAAAGTACCACACTATGGGTGACGAAGTAGATAAAATCTATGTCACCTTGAAACAATACGAGTCTGAAATTAACGTAACCAATGCCGACCTGGAGGAAATGTTCGTTAAAAACCTGGAATACTACGAGCAGCTAGAGCAATACATCTACGCCGGAGAACTGGCGATTAATGAAATGAGAGATAATATCATTCCCCAAATGCAAAGCAAAGCCGAAGCCAGCGGCAACCAGCTTGACCAGGTGGCGGTGAATAATGCCGGCAGAATGCTGGAGATGATGGAGCAGCGGGTGCATGACTTAAAATTGGCTGAAAATATTGCCATTCAAACCATGCCCAGCATCAAGTCCATTCAAAACGGCAACTATAATTTAGTGCGTAAGATAAATTCCGCCTTCATTATTACGCTGCCGATATTCAAGCAGTGCCTGATCCAATCTATTATGTTAAAGAGACAAGCCGTTCAAGCCAAGGCGATGCAAGCGCTGGATCAAAAAACCAACGAACTCCTTTTAAGAAATGCCGAAAATACGGCTCTCCAATCCAAAATGACAGCCCAGCTGGCCTCCGGCAGTTTTGTCAGCGTGGAAACATTGCAAAAATCCTGGCAAACAATCGTCAAGGGGATTGAAGATACCAAGCAAATTCAAGAGGACATGCGCCAGAAAAGAATTGAAGACAGCAAAAAGCTGCTTGCTTTCAAGGAAGAATTTAAAAATAAAAAAATGCTTAATTAATGTTAGATATACGAGTATCGTTATTGTACGATCGCCTGCCAGGAAACATCAGCTCGTATTTTCTGTAAGCCCATAAAAACTTCGAACCCACGAGACCGCCAGTGTAGCAGCAGTCTCGTGGGTTCGTGTTTGATCAAGAAACTTTCTGGCGCTTTTAGCTATTGCTTTCACCTGCCGGCACCTTCTATACCAATTTTTTCTCCGGGAATATCTTTCTAACTATCCCTTCAGGCAAAAACAAAATAACCAATACCAGTACGGCTCCATAGAAAAGCAATCTATAATCTCCAAGAAATCTAAGGAGCTCAAGGGCAAATGTTAGCACAAAGGCTCCCATCACCGGACCCCAGATAATCCCAAGCCCCCCAACCAGGGTTATAGTAATAATTTCAACTACAACCCCGGTGCTTAAAACAGCCGAGGGTGTGAGTATCAAAATATAATGGGCATAAAAACTGCCGACTACCCCTGCAATAAAGGAACTTATAATGAAAGCTAATATTTTATAGAACGCCACGTCTACACCCAAGCTTTCGGCAGCATCCTGGGATTCCCGAATGGATTTAAGAGACAAACCAAAAGGAGATCTGACAATCCAGGAGATGCCTCCGGTAATTAAAAAGAATAGTATTAGCATAACAAAATAATAGGGAGTTCTATTACCACTAAAATTTACTTCACCCAATACAGGCAGAGTAAATTTGGTAAATCCGGGAATACCCCATAACCCTAATTCTCCACGAGTCAAGCTCACCAGATTCTGAGCTACAACCCGGATAATCTCTGCCATGCCTAATGTAGCAATGGCGATATATGGCGCAGCTCGCAGGCGTAAACAAGGAATGGCAATTATAACACTAACCGCTGCGGCTGCCATACCGCCAATGACTAGCCCGAGCCACGGCGAAACTCCCAGATGCATACTTAACAACGCGGAAACATATGCTCCTATGCCAAAAAAAGCCTGGTGCCCAAAACTAAAAATACCAACGTAACCACAAAGAAAATTCCAACTGCCGGCCAGCACGGCATACATCATAGCCAAGATAAGAATATGGATTACATACGGGTCCGGGACCAGAAAAGGCATAATCAGCAATAAGATCAAAAAGGCTGCCACCAGCCACCGGCTGTTAATCAAATCCTTTAGCAGATTTGCGGGGTTTTGTTTGGTAATTGGATTCAATATTTATCACCACTCTTTCGTGCCAAATAATCCTGCAGGTCTAAACCATAGCACCAGTACCAGAATGGCAATGGAAACAACGTCTTTCCATTCAGATGACCAAACTAAGACGCATAAACTTTCCGCTGTTCCGAGGATAATTCCTCCTAAAATAGCTCCCTCGAGACTTCCCAGCCCGCCAAGGACACAAACAATAAAGCCCTTAGTCAGTATGGCGCTGCCCATCCAGGGGTTAACAGAGAAAATAGGTGTCAACATTGCCGCTGCCAATGCAGCTAATGCGGCGCTTAGTCCCAAAGTCCACATATAAACATTATGAATATTGATGCCGTACAGCGTAGCTGATTCCCGGTCTTGTGCCGTTGCCCTGAGAGCCCAACCCAACCGGGTTTTTTTAAGCAGGAAGGATAACAGAAACATAACTATGATAGTCACCAGCAATATCATTATCCTTTGATAAGACAGGCGCAACCCCAAGACCTCAAGGTTTCCGGAAATAAAATACGGCACATTTTGAATTTTCTCTCCCCAAACGTTTAACGCAAAGTTTTGTAAGAATATTGAGAGGCCAAGGGTCATTACAATATGACTGACATCCCATCCCGGTTTATCAATTAGCGGGCGTATGAATACCTTTTGAAAAAAAGCGCCGAGAATAAACACTACAATAACCGCAAACAACAAAGCAATGGGGGGTGGCAGTTTCATTGAAGTAATGGCAAGATAGGTCATAAATCCACCCAGCATATAAAATTCCCCATGCGTAAAATTTAACATCTTTAAGGAGCCCCAGATTAGTGAGAGGCCACTTGCTACAAGAGTGTACATTGAACCCAAAACCAGCCCGTTAACAATTTGTTCTATGACTTCTAAACCCAACTATTTTCACCACCTTACTATAGGCCAAGGTAGGCCTCTCGCACTTTTTCGCTGTTAAGCAATTGATCGGCATTGTCGGACAATACAATTTCCCCATTTTCCAGTACATAGGCCCGGTGGGCTATTTGAAGAGCCATCTGGGCATTTTGCTCAACCACTAATACTGTTAGCCCTTGTTTTATATTCAACTCCTGTATCGTATCAAAAATTTGTTCCACCAAGTTAGGGGCTAAACCCAGGGAAGGTTCATCCAGCAATAATAACCTGGGGCGGGACATTAATGCCCTGCTGATGGCCACCATCTGCTGCTCGCCACCGGATAGCGTACCGGCCAATTGATTAAGACGTTCATTGACCCGGGGAAACATGTCCAAAATCCATGCCATGCTTTCCTTGGCCCTGGCAAAAGCTTCAGGATGGAACGCTCCTATCATAAGGTTCTCACGCACAGTCATATTGGGGAATAGCTTGCGACCTTCCGGAACCATAGCTATCCCATGAGAAACCATCTGGTAGGCCGGCATTTTCTCCAGTGTTTTTCCCTGCAGGGAAATATTCCCTGTTTGCTTCTTTAACAGTCCTGTTATAGTTTTTAAGGTAGTTGTTTTACCGGCACCGTTAGAGCCTAGCAGGGCAACGATTTCTTGACAGCCGACTTGCAAAGACACATTATATAGTACCTGAACGTCTCCATAATAAACGTTGATCGAATCAACTTGCAGCATCCCTTTTGCCTCCCAGGTAAGCAGCTATTACCTCTTCATTTTGCACAATTTCGTCAGGTGTACCCTCTGCCAATTTCTTGCCGTACTGCAGTACAACGATGCGCTGCGACACACCCATAACTGCTTTCATCACATGTTCGATCATTAAAATAGCAACTCCCGATTGGTTAATTCTTTTGATAACTTCCATTATTTCCTTTACTTCGGAAGAGTGAAGACCGCCCACCACTTCATCCAGGAGAAGTACATCAGGTTTGGCAGCTAAAGCCCGGCATAACTCTAATTTTTTCCTCTCACCGATGGTCAAATTTTTGGCCGGATAATCCTTTTGCTTATCCAGACCTACGAAATTTAGAATTTCCACGGCGGCATCCCGGGCTGCCTCAATCCCTATCCGGCGGGCCGACCCAAAATAAGCGCCGACAACTACGTTATCCAGTACGGACATATCTAAAAATGGTTTCGGAATTTGAAAGGTTCGGGAAATCCCCAAATGACACCTGCGATTAGGCTTAAGACCGGTTATGTTCTCATGTTTAAAGATAACGGTCCCCCTATCGGGTCGAAATGCCCCCGCGATCACATTAAATAGTGTAGTTTTGCCTGCTCCATTTGGTCCGATCAGACCTAAAATTTCATTTTGGTGGAGTTTCAATGAAACTCCACCAAGGGCAACCAGCCCGCCAAAAGTTTTCCAAACCTCATCAACTTGAAGAATTATATTTTGACTCATAAACTATTTCACCCAAGATTGTTTAGTGTATTCATGAGAGGCAACGTTTTCAGGCCAGATAATGCAATTTTTACCTCCCTCAATTTGAGCAGTGGGTACAGGAACGAACTCTTCGCCAGCCTTGATGGTATGGCTTTCCTGGTCAAAAACAAACCGGCCCTGAACACCCTTGCGGTCAGTTTCACTCAGAGCTGCCACAATCGCTTTAGGTTCCAAGGAACCGGCAGCCTCAATTGCGCTAAGCATGTTGTTGATCCCATCATAACCGGCAGCGTGGTCGTAATTAGGAACAGCATCATACTTGGATTTAATTTGATCCGCCATTGCTTTTTGCTGATCCAGATTCTCGGGATCAAAAATCAGCGGAGTCCACAGCAATCCTTCCGCAGCACTACCTGCTTGCTCGGTAAATTCCGGTCTGAGTGGGTAATAAATGGCCATGTGACTGGCGGTTAAACCAATTTCTTGGAACTGCTTAACCAAAGCAACTCCGGAGGATAGTGATGTAAAGCAAGATACCAGAACATCAGGATTTAAATTCTTAATTTTATTCAACTGCGGGTAAAAATCAGTATAACCCAACGGAACAGTCTCTAGAGCCACAGAATTCCAGCCAATACCCGCAAAGAGATTTTTCACAACTTCCGCATTTGATCTCCCATAGTCGGTATCTTCAACAACAAAGGCAACCGTTTTTGTTTTTGGAGTAAATAATCCTTTTTCAACTAAGTATTGGTATGTTTCAAATACTGTTTGTCCATATGCATCACTGTTAAAATCACCTTTCCAATAAGTAGCATATTTCTCCGGATCGGACTTTACTTTCTTGGCTATTTCGCCACTAACAGGCTCAATACTCATTACCGGAATGCCGTACTTGGGAGCCAACTCCATAACCGCCATGGTTACCGAGCTCGCAAAAGCATCCCCGATTAAAACATTTACCTTATCCCGGGTAATTAATTTTTCAGCAACACTGACTCCTGCTTCCGGTTTACTTTGCGAGTCTTCAAACAATATTTCCACCTTGGTTTTCTTCCCGTCAACAGCTATGCCGCCTTTTTCATTCCACTCATCAACAGCAAGCTGGGCACCTTGTTTTAGCGCAATGCCGGCTTCTGCCGCCGGGCCTGTTAACGGGCCAACCATACCAATTTTTATTACATCTGCAGAGCCGCCGCTCTTGCCGGAAGAACCGCATCCCACAGCCAACAGGGAAACTAATAACAAACCAAACACTATTGCTAATTTTCTCATCAAACGCACCTCCTGCTTTTTCTGTTTAAGTTCAGCCATAAATTCAACTATCCCCTACACCCGGCTACCTCCTTATAAACCACCTCCTCAATAATGATTGATCTGTACTAATTAACAACATAACTTAATAATTAATTGACTATATACTTTCGCTGCAGTTACTACATGATCCACAGGAACATGATCTTCCGGCGTATGAGCGTAGTGTTCATTACCCGGACCAAAACCGGCACAAGGAATTCCCGCACGCTCGATAAATGTTCCGTCCACCCCGAAATACCAGGCACCTATTTCCCCTTCATCCCCCATTACCATGCGGCGAGCTTCCTTAACGGCCGTTACTATTTTGCCTCCGGGGTCGGTCAACATGGCCGGAAACACTTTAACCAGTTCAACATCTGCATCAAACAAGGGATCTTCATTTTTAACTTCCCCTATAATTTTCCATATATGTTCAGCTAACATTTCCGGCGTTTCTTCCGGCAAAAAGCGCCGGTCCAAGATAATTTCACAGTGATCGGGAACAATTGGCGTCAGACGACCCGGGCTTGCGGCAATATCAATTACTGTATATGAAGCTTTGCCTAGAAACTGGTGATTTGGCAGCGAGTATTTTTCCTGTAATTTATTTAAGAATTTATTCATCAGAAATATCGCATTAACCCCGCCGGCAGGAAAACCTGCATGCGAGGTTTTGCCTTTCGTTATGATTTTGAACTCTATTTTGCCCCGGTGGCCGACATAAACATTGAGATTTGTAGCCTCACCACTAACAGCAAAATCAGCTCTAAGGCCGTTATCCAGCAGATATGAAATTCCTTCCCCGTAGGCCATCTCTTCCATGGCCACGGCTGTTACCAAAACATCACCCCGCAAAGAAATACCCTGCTCCTTAATTGCACCGGCGGCGTAGACCATGGCTGCAATAGCGGCTTTCATATCACTGGCCCCACGTCCATAAATAACAGGTCCGGGATGACCATATTTTGTTCCATCCAGGATTTTACCTGAAAATGGCTCTTTCATATTTCCCACACCAGCATGATCAATATGACCATTGAATAATAAAGTTGGGCCACCTCCAACGCCCTTTATTGTTCCAACAACGTTGTTTTTTTCATCTATATATACCTCATCGTAATTTAATTTTTTCATTTCCCCGGCTACTGCTTTAGCTATCTCCTGCTCTTGCGTGCTTAAACTGGGGATTTGGATTAGCTTTTGAGTAAAATTGACTAGATTTTCTGCACAGAAACCCCATTTATTATTCATTAATACCGCTAACCCCCATTCCAAAATTTATAAACCTGCTCCCCCTGTGCTTAATAACCTGACATACCACGCACAAAAATTAAAAACCGGTGCAGGGGCCTGTAAACAGACCCTGCACCGGCTTCTTTGCCAAACCGTACTTCATTGCACAATTATGTTTCAAATTTTTGACCTTACCAAGTACATCTTCGCCCTTAACACAACATTATATAAGCCCCAAAAAACCTTTTCTGTTCAATTATATTACAATTTGATAGAATTAATCAGCGTAAGAAATTATCTTTTCTCCATCTATTTACAAAAATAGCGATAATAAAGGTGTTTTGTTGTTGTATTTTGGCGTATAAAGACTTAAATGTCCTGAAATTGAGTATAGTCAATACTTAATTGCAAGAAGCATTCCAATAATCAGTAATCCACAAAAGTATGGAATTAACCTGAATTTACTAGGCTTTGTATTTAGATAACCAGTCAAGCGCAATTCACAAATGAATTAAATTTAACATGGTTATACATTATTCTACTTTTAAAGCAATATATTTTTAATTTTAGCGTTAATTCATTATTGGGTTAATAAACCCACAAATAAATTGGAGATGAAAAAACACACCTTTGGGGGGAGCTATATGCTGGTTAAAGACCTTACCTTTGCAAAAGCACATTTTATTGCAAACAGTGCTCCAATAGAAAAAGCCATTGTGTTATTTAAAGAGCAGGCGGCGGAATTTTTATTAGTCCGCAACCAATCTGACCAATTAATTGGCATCATCTCCAAAGAACAAATATTAGATGCTTATCAGCAACAGGTTTCTGTGCAATTACCTGTAGAGTGCATTTTGGACCGGAGCTATGTCCAGGTCAAAGAAGATCAACCGCTTGAAAAAGTCTTCGAGAAAAGCCATAACATAGTTGTCCTGGGTAATGACGGGAAAGTAAAAGGAATTTTATCAAAAAAAATTTTTTTGGAGAGTTATTTAGATACTTTGCTTCAACATTTTTATGATCAGCAAACGGATGATGAACTTACAAGCTTGCCCAACGAAAATAAATTAATCCGTTTATTTGACCAACTGAATGAACTAAAAAATTCAAACCAAGAATTAAATGAAATTATTGAAGCTTCATCCGACAGTATTTATGTAACTGACGGGCGGGGGAATACCTTGCGAGCAAACATAGCCTTTGAAAAAATGGCCGGAGTAAAACGAAAGGAGGTGTTAGGAAAAAACGCCAAAAAATTAGAGAAAGAAGGGCTGTTTTACCCGTCCGTAAGTGCACTTGTAATGAAAGAAAAACGGAAAATTACCATCATCCAAAAAATGAGGAATGGAAGAGAGGCCGTAGTAACGGGTGTTCCCGTTTACGACACTAAAGGAAACATATTCCGCATAGTTTGCAATTCAAAGGATTTTGAAGATCTTAAAATACTAAATGAGTATTTAGGTTATAAAAATAAAAAACCTACTTTTAATAAAAACGATGATATGTCGGAAAACAGCATTATTTACAAAAGCCAGAAAATGAAAGAACTGATAGATTTAATTCAACAGATCGCTACAGTAGACTCAACCATTCTTTTTACCGGGGAATCAGGAGTTGGCAAAGGTGTAATAGCAAGGCTAATTCACCAACAAAGCAATCGAGCAAATGAAAAATTAATTGAAATTAACTGCGGAGCGATTCCGGATTCTCTTTTAGAATCGGAACTTTTTGGTTATGAATCCGGGGCTTTTACAGGAGCAAAAACGGATGGGAAACCGGGCTTGCTGGAAATAGCCAATAAAGGGACCGTTTTTTTGGATGAAATCGGTGAAATGCCTTTAAACTTACAGGTAAAACTATTACAAGTAATTCAAAATCGGCAAATAATTCGTGTCGGTGGGACAAAATTAATCGATATTGATATTAGAATTATTGCTGCTACTAATAAAGACTTGAAAAAATTAATTGAGGAAGGAAAATTCAGACACGACCTATTTTATCGCTTAAATGTGGTGCCATTGCATATTTTCTCTTTGAGGGAAAGAAAAGATGACATCATTCCTCTTATAGATTATTTTCTGCATAAATTCAACAAACAGTATCATAGACAAGTTAAATTCACGGAAGATTTATATCAAGAAGCACTTGTCTATGAATGGCCCGGTAATATCCGAGAACTGGAAAATTTTGTTGAAAGAATGGTTGTTACTAATAACAGCGGCATAATTAAAAAGGAAGATTTACCTCCTCAATTCATGACCAATGTTTTTTACCCGGATAATCAAATTGTTATTAATAAAATTATGCCGTTGAAGCAAGCAACACGGGAAGTCGAACGACAGCTTGTTCACATGGCCTATAAAATTTCGGAAAACAGTTATAAGATAGCGTCAATACTAGGCATCAGCCAATCTAGCGCACACCGGAAAATTCAAGAATACATTCAAAAAGATTGATTTGGTAATTCATTCTTGGGTTATTTAACTCAGGAATAACTTATGTGAAATTAAAATTAATTTTATGTGTTATTTTAAGTTGTCATCCTATTTTCGTATAGGTCAAACATCAAAACAAAAATTCCTGTTTAATTCATTATCGGGTTATGCAGGATTTTCTTTTTTTATAATGTCCATTAAAAACCGGTTTTTTTAGAGCTAATGTTTTTGGGCATATATATTGCATGGCATGCAGATAAAAACCTGGCCGGTTTGGCATCAACTGATTATACAAAAGGGGTTTTGCTTTATGGAAAGAAACAATATCAAGCAATTTGTAATAGAGTGGATTGAGCAAAACAAGTCTATTTTTCATCAATCAGCCGATTGCATCTGGAGTTATCCGGAATTGGGAATGGAAGAATTTAAGTCATCTGCGCTTTTGGCTGATCTATTGGAAAAGAACGGTTTCAGCGTGAAAAAAAAAGTAGCCGATATGCCTACGGCTTTTGTTGCCACTTACGGCTCCGGCAAGCCGGTAATTGGTTTTAGCGTTGAATATGATTGTTTGCCCGGCTTGTCCCAGAAAATAAGCGCGGAAAAGAATCCTGTTATTGAGGGGGCTCCCGGACATGGCTGCGGTCATAACTTGTTGGGAGCCGGTGCCATAGAAGCTGCCATTGCGCTTAAGGAAGCCCTAAAACATTTTAATCTTGCCGCAACGATCAAGGTTTTTGGTACACCAGCTGAAGAACTATGCGTTGGTAAACCTTTTATGGCCCGCAGTGGCCTGTTTGAAGGAGTGGATGCCTTCCTGGATTGGCATCCTTGGCATTATAACCGGGCGGATTACGATACTTGTAATGCATATTTCAGTATATATTATCATTTTAAAGGAAGAACCTCTCATGGTAACGCCCCATGGTATGGTCGCAGTGCCCTCGACGCGGCCATGCTCCAAGCACATGCCGTTGAAATGCTCAGGGAGCACATTCCACCTGGCACAGCCGATGCAGCCAACACGATCAATTATACTTTTTCTGATGTTGGGCCCGAGTTTCCAAGTGTAGTTTCAGACCGAGCAACCGCATGGTATATCGGCAGGATTACTACGGCAGAAGAAGCGGCCAACATCATTTCCCGTATTCACAAGTGCGCCGAAGCCGCGGCAATGGCAACCGAAACCGAAGTTGTGATAGAATTAATAAGCGCAACCCACGAAAAAATACCTAATAAAACACTTGCTGAAGTGGTTCATAAAAATTTAGATACCATTGGTACCCCTAAATTTACCAAAGAGGAACATGAATTTGCCAAAAAAATGCAAAGGAATGCCGGGGTAGCGGATACCGGCTTAATGGAAAACATTCTTCCATTCGGAAGTGGAGGTACAGCAGTGTGCGATACATCGGAATACAGCTGGCATGCTCCGTACGCCACAGCCTGGATTTCGATGGCGCCCCCGGGGGTTGGCTTCCATAACTGGATGGTTACTGCCTGTGCGGGGAGCAGTATCGGCAAAAAGAGCATGGATACAGCAGCCAAAGTGCTGGCAGCTTCAGCTATAGACCTTGTACAATATCCTAAAATTATCGAAAATGCGAAAAACGAACTAAAAGAACGGCTCGCCGGGCGAAGTTATAAGTCACTTATCCCGGATTCGGTTAAACCACCGTTTAAGCTAAATTGCTCTGCCATGGAAAAATACCGCCCGTTGTATATAACTAAATGAATGTCGTCTTGGTTGCGCTTACATGGGACGAGTCAATCATATGAAGTGATTGACTCGCTTTTTTTTAATAGGTTCTTTAATAAAGAGCTTATTATTTTGGGAACATTTTAAAACGTTTCTACGTCGAATTATCAAGCAACTGGTGAAATATATAACTTTTTTATCAAAATAGAAGGGTTATCAGCACATTATGGAGAAAAACCGTCATTAGATCATCTCATGACTAATCGCATGAGTTGATCCGGGTATGGCGGGATTATTTCGTCCACCGTTTCCACTCTGGCATTTTTTTAGAGTATGATTGGGTATTGTTTTGGTTTATAATTTTTATAATAGCTGATTCAATAGCAGTCTTACGACTTTTTAAGACGAAGATTCAACCTAAACAATATTAAACAGATTTTGTAATGCACTTAAAATTAATCATACTTGAAAGCAATACCAAAAAATTAAAAAGGAGGGCTTTTTATGGCTGTTAACTTACAAAAAGGGCAAAAAGTCGATTTAACCAAGGGTAATGCCGGTCTTGCCAAAGTTGTTATAGGGCTTGGTTGGGATACCAACAAATTTGACGGACCCGACTTTGACCTGGATGCTTCCGCTTTCCTGCTGGCTGAAAACGGTAAATGCACCGGTGCCGAAGATTTTGTGTTTTATAATAATTTAAAGCATGTCAGCGGCTCTGTTGAACATTTGGGGGACAACCTCACCGGCGAAGGTGAAGGTGACGATGAGCAGATCAAAATTGATCTCAGCCAGGTTCCCGCCGGCATCCACAAAATTGCCATCACCGTTACCATTCACATGGCCAAGGAACGCAACCAGAATTTTGGCCTGGTTTCCAACGCTTTTGTCCGGGTAGTTGACGAAAGAACGGGTGCAGAACTGCTGCGCTACGACCTGAGTGAAGATTACAGTATTGAGACGGCTCTGGTTTTCGCCGAACTTTACCGTCACGGCTCCGAATGGAAGTTTGCTGCCGTGGGACAAGGTTTTAATGATGGGCTGGCCGGCCTGGTTCGTCTTTATGGGCTGGAATAAGAAAGGAGCTTATAAGTGATTAACTTACAAAAAGGGCAAAAAATAGATCTCACCAAGTCCAACCCGGGACTAAAAAATATTATGGTAGGTTTGGGGTGGGACCCCGTAGAAAACGCCAAAGGAGGCGGCGGAGGCGGGCTCCTGGGAGGTTTGTTTGGCGGAGGCAACAAACAAGCCAACATTGACTGTGACGCTTCAGTATACCTGTTAAACGCCAACAGTAAATTGGCCAACCCCAAAAACCTGGTTTACTTCGGCAACCTGACCAGCCCGTGCGGCAGTATCCGCCATTCCGGCGACAACCTGACCGGGGCCGGTGACGGTGATGATGAGCAGATTAATGTCGATTTGTCCAGAGTGCCGGCTGATGTCCACCGCCTGGTGTTTGTAGTAAATATTTACGAATGCGAAAAACGCAAGCAGCACTTTGGCATGATCCGCAACGCCTTTATCCGTATCGTCAACAGCACCAACGGTCAGGAATTATGCCGGTTTAACCTTTCCGAGGGCTATGAGGGCAAAACATCATTGATTACCGGAGAAGTTTACCGTCATAACGGCGAGTGGAAATTTGCCGCGCTCGGAGAATCTACTACCGATCCAGGCCTGAAAAGCCTGACCAGGCGGTTTTTATAGCAGAATTCAGGAGTCAGCATTCAGAATTCAGAATAATTCAAGACGAAGCATCTTTTTCTTTCATCTGGATTTCCGTTTTTCCCCGGTTTTTTATTCTGACTCCTGACTTCTGACTCCTGAGTACTCAAAATTAATTATGATTAACGGGAGGTTACCCAGATGATTTCTCTGTCCAAAGGTCAAAAAATTGATTTAACCAAGACTAATCCCGGGTTAACCAGAATTATGGTCGGCCTTGGTTGGGATCTGAACAAGTATGATGGAGGCAATGAGTTTGATTTGGACGCAGTGGCTTTTTTGGTAAATAAAGACGGTAAAGCCACCGGCGATGGCGCTTTCATCTTCTATAACAATAAACAGGACCCCAGCGGCTCCATTGTTCTTTCCGGCGATAACCGTACCGGTGAGGGCGCAGGCGACGATGAAACCATTAAAATCAACCTCGCCGGTGTTCCTGCTGATGTAGAAAAGATAGCTATCTGCATTAATATCCATGAGGCCGATACCCGCAACCAAAATTTCGGCCAGGTTGCCAACTCTTTTGTAAGGGTTGTAAATGACGACAACGGCGAAGAACTGCTCCGTTACGACCTGAGTGAAGATTACTCCATCGAAACAGGGCTGGTTGCCGCGGAAATATACCGGCATAACGGCGAGTGGAAATTTAGTGCGGTGGGCAGCGGTTTCCAGGGCGGTCTGGGTGCGCTTGCCGCTTCCTACGGGTTAAGCGCGGGCTAGGGCAGCTTGATTACATGCAAGGGTGCCGCTATGGCACCCTTTTTTAAAATAACCCGGCATCCACTACTATATGCTAACTGTACCAAAACCAAACAAAACATCGTAGTATTTTAATTCAGCAACCAATCAATCAATTTTAGGGAGGTCTATACTTTAAGTGGACTTTATAACCGGATTGTTAGCTAATTACGCACAATTCTTTTCCTGGGACGCCCTATACGGAGTAATAACAGATCCTGTCACTTGGGGTATTGTATTTTGGCTCGTTATTTTAGAAGGCTTACTATCCTGCGACAATGCTCTTGTGCTGGCAGTGTGTGTTAATCATTTACCCGAAAAACAACGTAAAAAAGCATTAATCTACGGTATCTGGGGCGCTTACTTCTTCCGTTTTATTGCTATAGGGCTTGGAACTTATTTAATTAAGTTCAAGTGGGTTGCCATTTTAGGTGCCGGCTATTTATTATGGATGTCGGCCAAATTCTTTTATTCAAAATTCAAAAAGACTGCAGAAGATGACGATGAAGCCGTACTTAATAAGCGTAGTGGTTTTTGGACTTCCTTCTGGGGTACTGTGGTTACAGTTGAGCTAATGGATATTTCTTTTAGTGTTGACAGCATCCTGGCTGCATTCGCCATGAGCGATAAAGTATGGGTATTGTTTATCGGCGGTATGTTAGGAATTTTAATGATGCGGGGTGTCGCTCAACTCTTCATTAAGCTGCTGGACAAATATCCCGAGTTGGAATCTGCAGCTTACGTTTTAATCGCCTTGATTGGTGGCAAGCTTTTTGCCCAAACATTTGATATCCATGTACCTCATGTTGTTCTCTTCTCTGTCATGGGAGCTGTATTACTTGGAACCATTGCTCTTCATCACTTGCGTGAAGGTGGTAAAAAGAAGCATGATTCACTTTGATTATTTAAGCAAGGAGCAAAAGAAAAAGATCTTTTATCTTCCACCAACGCAGGGTCCCCTGAATGCAGACAAGCAAACGCTAGCCCATGCGTTGGGTGCAACCCTTTATATGCCCGGAACATCAAACAAAGCATTGAACGACATTATTAATAATAAAATACCCGGACTGATGTCCGCCGTCATCTGCCTGGAAGATGCCATAAATGACAGAGAAGTTGATGTTGCGGAAAAGAATCTTTTGATGCAGCTGAAAACTTTACTTTCTTTAAAAGAGAAGGGGAGTTCGCTCCCCTTTATCTTTATTAGGGTTAGAAATCCGCAGCAGTTTAAAAGACTGGTAACTCATCTTGGACCGGCCTTGCAGGTTTTAACCGGCTTTGTGTTCCCCAAATTCAATATTGAGGTTGGACATGAGTATTTTGAACAGCTTATCGCAACCAATCAATTAATTGGCCGAACACTTTACGGTATGCCTATATTTGAGGGGCCCCAAACAATATATCTGGAATCCAGGGCTAAACACATCCTTAATTTAAAACAACTGCTGGACAGCTACAAAGACCTTGTGCTCAATATCAGGATAGGGGCCACTGATTTATCTGGATTATACAGCCTCCGCAGGAGCCCTGAATTGACCATCTATGATATAGCGGTTATCAGGGACTTTATTGCCGACCTGGTTAATGTTTTCGGCAGACCGCAGGATAATTATGTAATTTCGGGTCCGGTCTGGGAATACTTTCCCTCGGGCTCAAGAATGTTAAAGCCGCAGTTAAGGCAAACCCCTTTCCAGGAACACTACGGCAATGAAGGCAGAAGAGTGCGGCAGAGTCTGATTGGCAGATACATTGACGGGCTAATCAGAGAAGTAATGCTTGATAAAGCCAATGGCTTAATTGGCAAGACCATAATACATCCGTCCCATATTTTGCCGGTCCAGGCGCTTTATGCCGTAACCCATGAGGAATACTGTGACGCCGGCGACATCCTGGCCAACGGCGATACCGGCGGGGTTACCAAAAGCGTCTATAACAATAAGATGAACGAACCCAAGCCCCACACCAACTGGGCCAAAAGGATCATGCTACTATCAAAAATTTATGGAGTGCTCAATGAACACTATGATTACACCAGCATTATTTACGAGGGAGAAAAGCTACACGGTATTGGATAATCTCGAAGTTGGCATCAGCGTTGAAGAAAGCTTTTATCATTTATCACCCGGGCACCTCTTTGCCATGGCGGCCAGAAATAATGCCAAAAGAAGTTACTTATTCGTAAGTAAATTAATTGGCAAGCATATTCCGGTTCACCCCCGGGTCCCATTTATTACAGGATACCTTTTAGCTTCCAGGCTGGCGCAAACCCTGGGCCTGCCAGTCAGCAAAAAAGCAATAGCTCAAGCCGTCAGCTGTTTGACGCATGATATGGCGCACTTTTTTAAGCCACAACCCTACCATTGGCCAGGCAAGACACTTTTTGTCGGATTCGCCGAAACCGCCACCGCCCTCGGCCATTCGGTGTTTGGCAGCTTTTCCGGCAACACCGGCTATTTGCATACAACGAGGGAAAATATTAAAGGTTTCCACGATACTGTCTATTTCACTGAAGATCACTGTCACGCACCGGACCAAAGGCTATTAATCAACAGTTTGGATATCGTCAAGGATAATGAGCTGGTAGTGCTTATCGACGATGAAGTCACTTCAGGCAATACCTGTCTGAATATCATCAAATCTATTCACGCTAAATATCCCCAACCAAAGTATATCATTTTAACCATTCTTGACTGGCGCTCCAAAGATTTTCAAGAAAAATTCCGCCGGATGGAACAGGAGCTGGGGGCGCCAATCGAAGTCTTATCCCTCTTAAAAGGACGTTTTTGGTCAAAAGGAAATTCCCCGGTGGTCAACAGCTCCTTTATCGCAACCGGAGGGGCAATTCCCCAGGTTCATATCCTGCAGCCCCAACTAGAACCCCAAATTGAGCTAATCAACTCCAACGGGGAAAAAGTCACTTATCTTGGTTACACCGGACGCTTTGGCCTAACTGCAAAAGACAACAGCAATTTGCTGGTCAAGGCCGGGGAACTGGGAGAAAAACTCTGTAAAATCAGGCAGGGCAACAAAACCCTGTGTCTTGGCACCGGTGAATTTATGTATCTGCCTTTTTTAATAGCGTCGTTTATGGGCGATGGTGTCCGGGTGCAGTCAACAACGCGGAGTCCGGTCCACCCTCTTTTAAAAAAGGACTACGCCGTCCAATATGCCATAACCTTCGAGGACCCTTTTAACCCGGGAATCAAAAATTTTGTTTATAATATTCCTCCCGGCTGTTACGATGAGGTATTTGTATTTTGGGAAAGGCGCGCCTTGCCGCAGCAGGCGGCGCCATTAGTCCAATCATTTAAACAATTGGGGATTGATAAAATTCACTTCGTTAGCTTATGCAATTAATCTCGTTAACCGCCGCTCAGACTCCCGCCTCTATAGGCGGGAGCCTGAGCGGCGATAAACTCGAAATAAGTGCGACTAAGGTTCAGGTGGGGTCAAAACCCCACCTGAACCAAGTCTTCTTTATTGGAGGTGTTAAAAATAAACATTCCGGCTAAAGCCCACCTCTGTCAGCAGCTGCAGGATTATCCCAGAATAAATGACCCGGCCCCGCTGGGAAGTTACCCGGCAGATGATGTCATTTTCCTATTAAAAGACATTGGCCCATTGATTCAAGAGCAAGGCAATGAGGAAAGAGAAAGGGCCATGCAAAGCGGCCGGCACTATTCTGAAATGCTGCCGATTGAATATAAACCCAATCAAGAATATATTGACCTTTTCCATCAGGCTTTAAAGGAAACAAGCTATAGATTGGCACTGGCCACGGCTATTGTGGCTGAGACAATCCTTAACAAGCGCGGCAGGAATGTGGTGCTGGTTTCCCTGGCCAGGGCCGGCACGCCGGTAGGAGTGCTGATTAAGCGCTATATCAAACACTTTTACGGAATTAACGCTCCGCATTACAGCATTTCGATTATTCGTGACAAGGGCATTGATAAAAATGCCCTGCTTTATATCCTCCAAAGGCACATGAATTATGAGCTGCAGTTTATTGACGGGTGGACCGGCAAAGGTACCATTACCAGGGAATTGCTTTACTCAATTGCCGGCTTCGCCAGGGAATTCGGGCTGGCGGAAAACACCATTTGCCAAGATATCGCCGTGCTGGCGGACCCGGGCTGCTGCGCCAATATCTTTGGTACCAGAGACGATTTTTTAATTCCCAGCGCCTGCCTTAACGCAACTATATCCGGGTTGGTGTCCAGAACGATATACCGGGATGACCTGGTGGGACCTGCGGATTTCCACGGGGTTAAGTTTTATCGAGAGCTTGCCGGGGAAGACCTCTCCAATTATTTTGTCGACAGTATTACCGGTCACTTTAATACCGCACGGATACAGGCACAACACCTTTTAACCAAACAACCCGCAATCGGGGTGGATCAAAGACCGGCCTGGCGGGGCAGGAAAGAAACTAAAAAAATCATGGCCGCATTTGGCATAAAAAACATCAATCTGGTAAAACCCGGCGTGGGAGAAACGACCAGAGTCCTTTTGCGCCGGGTCCCCTGGAAAATACTAGTCAAAGACATGGCCAGCCCTAATATCAAGCATGTTTTAATCCTGGCTCAGGCCCGGGGGGTGCAGGTAATCGAGTATCCCGACATGAGCTATTCCTGTTACGGGCTGATTCAGCCGATGGGGGATAATTAATGATTTTTGCCAGCGACCTTGACCGCACCCTCATCTATTCCGATAAGTTCACCCGGAACTTTTCCGGCCAAGTTGTAGCCGTGGAAACCGGTAAATACAGTTCCTACATGACTAAAACCGCAGCAGCGCTGCTAAAAAGCATTGCCGGCAAAGCTTTTTTTGTTCCCTGCACCACCAGAACGATTGAACAATACTTGCGCATTGGTTTTTTCCAAAGCGAAGTTGTGCCCAAGTATGCTATTGTCAGTAACGGAGCCAATCTCCTGGTGGATGGCGCTGTGGATATTACTTACCACAATGACGTTTTACAAACGCTGCAGCGTGAGTGCCTGGCGGGGCAGGATATATTAACGGAATTCAGCAGGCTGGAAGCCGGTGAATGGGCTCAGCCAATGCGTAATGCCGATGGGGTTTTTTATTATTGCCTTATTGACAGGTCAAAAACGCCTCTAACAGAGCTGGCTGCTTTTAGCAACTGGGCGCGGGACCAAAAATGGGTTGTGTCAATACAGGGCAGGAAGCTTTATCTGACCCCTGAAGTTATCAATAAATGGGTGGCGTTAAGAAAAGTCTCCGAGCTCACAGGTGATGATTACGTAGTAGCTTGCGGCGATTCTCTGTTGGACCTGCCCCTTATCCGGGGCGCGGATTTGGCCCTATCCCCCGCTCACGGCGAACTTTTCGAGCAATTTGGCGATGCACCGGCCAGATTGCAGGGCAATTGGCTGTTTACAGCAGCATCAGGCATACTGGCCGGCGAAGAGCTGTTAAAAACGATACAGGAGGAGTCAGGAGTCAGGAGTCAGTAGTCGGAATGAGAACCGTTTATCGTATCGCAGTATTATGAATTCCGGCCACCAGTAATCAAGTATCGTGAATAAGAACTGTCATACAAGGAGAGATCAGCTGTGGATTATAAAATTCTTTACCAGGGTGCTTTCCCGTTGGTGCAAGTAAACCTGCAAAAAGGAGAAACCATCAAGGCGGAATCCGATGCCATGGTTGCCATGTCCACCACAGTGGACGTGGAAGGAAAAATGGACGGCGGGTTGCTGGGCGGGCTTAGCCGGATGATAGCGGGGGAAAGTTTTTTCTTCCAAACCCTTACCGCCCGCAGAGGTCCGGGAGAGGTGCTATTGGCCCCGTCCGCTCCCGGAGACATTGTTGATGTGGAATTAGACGGCTCCTACAGCCTGGTAATACAAAAAGATGGCTTTCTGGCTGGCTCCGCGGGGTTGGAAGTGTCCACCAAGATGCAAAACCTTTCACAGGGGCTATTTTCAGGGGAAGGTTTCTTTGTGGTTAAGGTTAGCGGCAAGGGCATGGTGTTTGTCAACTCTTACGGCGGCATCCATGTCATCAATCTTGAACAGGGTCAGGAATATATAGTAGATAACAGCCACCTGGTTGCCTGGCCCGATTATATGCAATACAGCATTGAGAAAGCCTCCCAGGGCTGGATCTCCACCTTTACCTCCGGTGAGGTTGCTGTTTGCAAATTCCGGGGTCCCGGCCCGGTGATTATCCAAACAAGGAACCCCAGAGGCTTTGGTAGTTGGATCAAACAATTCATCCCACAAAGAAAATAAAAAATAACGGGATTAACGGTGTTAATGCAAAGTAGGCTATTTTAACATTTTGTGCATATGCTTGCTGCGGTTCCGCAAGATGCCGAAAATCCTAATCCGCTGGGTAATTGCGATAGTAAACACCAGCGCTGCAAGCATTGCTTTGATAACGATTCCGCTCACATTAATCACCCACAAACAATGTTTTATTTTATATATATTTAAAATTATTACAAAGTTTTACAAGAAATATAACCCAAGTGACAAGAGGACGGGGTTACCGACATAGTTGTCAGAAACCCCGTCCTCTGGTCGCCCGGTCTTTTTTTATCTGCCTTGCTACCCCGGGTAAAAGTTATTATACTTAGTTTAAGTTGGATTAAATAACTTTTAGAGGGTTTTTTATGCTGGTGCGAATGCTTTACCTGATATCCAAACTTTTACCGGGCATAGCCCTGATGCTGGCGGTAGCCGTGCTGGCCAGAGGCGGTGCCGACCTGGGCTTTCCCCAATGGCCGGGGTTGGAAACGATATTCGCCTCAGAACCACTGACCAGCAAAATATTAATTGACGTACTGCACCTGAATTATATTCTCATTTCCATCTTAACCGGCATGCTGCTAAGAAACCTGGTGGGGCTGCCGGAGGTTCTCATGCCGGGCGTAAGGACTTCCCGGCTGTTTATCAAAATCGGCGTAATTCTGCTGGGCTCGTTATACAGCGTCTCCGACCTGGCCAGCTTGGGCTTGACCGCCTTTTTAATCATCTTTTTGTTTATTTCCCTGACCCTGTTATTTACCCTTTACCTGGGCCAAAAGGCGGGCATGTCCCCGGCCGCCGCTTCTTTGCTGGCAGCCGGCACGGCCGTTTGCGGGGTCTCGGCAATTGTAGCCGCGGCTCCCGCCGTCAGGGCCAAAATATCCGACGTGGCTTATTCCATAGCCACCATCCTGGCCGTGGGACTGATTTTTTTATTAACCTTCCCCACCATCGGCACGGTGCTGGGGCTGAGTCCCCACCAGTTCGGGGTCTGGGCCGGCACGGGCATAGTCAATTCCGGCCAGGTGCTGGCAGCCGCTCTGGCCTTCGACCACGGCACCGCCCACAGGGTTTCCGAGAGTTTAAAAACGGGAGAAATTTTCAATTTAACCAGGATCATCTTTCTCCCGTTTGTCGTACTGGCCCTGGCGGTGTATAACAGCCGCCGGCTGGAGGAGGAAGAAAACGAGTACGCCATTCACACGAGCTTTTGGGAGAAGTTTCCTTTGTTCGTAATCGGGTTTTTCGTCGTGGTGCTGCTGACCTCATTTGGCCTGCTGGGTGAAACATCCCCGCCATCCGCCGAGCTGGTGTTTATCCGCAACCTGTACAACTGGTTTTTTGCCATCGGCCTTTCAGGCCTGGGTATGCAGATATCCTTCGATGAATTGCGTAAAGCAGGTGGTAAACCGCTGGTGGTGGGTACAGCCGCCGCCGTGGTCAAAGCCGTGGGGGCGCTGGTGATGGTGCTGCTGTTCATTCGCCAGCAACCGTAACGGCACCAGCCGAACAGCGAAACTTCAGCGGGGGACTCTACCCCACCCAAGGCAGAAAAATGGAACCCCCACTTATAGAAGCGGGAGTCTCAGAATTGGATAAAGTTGCTTGCAAGGGAGGGCATTGTATTGTCAGACCAACACGACCGGCACAATTATGAACAGGATAATTTAAATTTGCTTTTTAATTCCGACCGGCTGGAGGATTACGCCGCCCTGGCCGTATCGGCCCTGATTTTAATCCTGGTGCTGCTGTTTCATTAGCCCGGTTGGCCGCTGTCTTTTAAAAACACCACCGTGCCGGCATAAAACCCGCCGGCGTCGTACAGGGGCGCCAGTTCACAGTAAACATCCCCGAAGGATAAATTCCTTCTGGTTACAGAACCCGACCCGATATTGCTTTCAACCAGGCCGGCCAGTTCAGTGTTCACATGATTAATATCGGCATCCGGCTTGACACTGCCCAGGTAATAACTGGCCATCATGTTACAGGTAACCACCTTGCCGTCCTTATCCACAAAAACCACCCCGTCGGAAGAAAACTCAATTACCTTGTCCAGTGCCCGGCCGTACAGTTTTTCTTTTTCATGGCTTAAACTAACCACCACCAGCGCGCCCAGCAGCCTGCCGTTTTTCACAATCGGGGCGGAAATAATCTCCAGCAGGTTATTGGCTTTTTTTAATGTCACCTTGCTCTCAAAGCTATCCAAAGGCCCGGTTATTTCCTTCAAAGAGGTTTTCTTTAAAATTATTTCCTTTTCGGCAAACAGCTCGTGAATGACATTGTTGGCAAATACCACTCTGTTAAACTTATTGGAAAGGATGATGCCCTCTTTTAAATGATTGAAAATATTAAAATCAATGTTTTCAAAATAGGATTGGATATTGTTGGCGTTCAGCAATTCTACGATAAACTGGTAAATCAAGAAATAAAGTGTAAACAGCAAAAACATGATGGTGATGATTCTGTAAGCGGCAAAATTGCTTTGCCGGTCAAAAAAGTAGACCTCCAGGGAGGAGTTTTCCAGGTCCGCCCTGCTGACATTGTAACGATCGGCCTGGAACTTGAATGTTTCAGCGCCGGGGCTGAAATTGGCCAGAGAGGACTGTTCAAAAGGCCAAACCAGCGGCACCCCCGCCCGGTTCAGGATACCCGCCTTGACCTGACCGGTATTGTACTTGAGCATAAACTGATTTACAAAGTCATTAACATTGAAAATAACCACCAGGTAACGGTTGCCCGCCTGCCCCACGGCAACTGCGGCAGCCCCCACCTGGTCCAGGCGGCCGTTTTTTTCCACGCCGAAGATATAAGGAATGCCCTGTGCGCTGCCGGCCAGGGCACCCCGGTAGAGCCCGGGTTCATCTGCTCCGGGTTCATTCCCTCCGGGTGCGTTTCCTTTAAACGAGCTGATTATTTTCCCCGTCCGATCCAGCAGGCAGACGGCTGTAATCCTTTTATCCCTGCCGGCAACCGACCGCAGCGCCTGGCCGGTCGGCCCGTTTTCGTCCTCAACGAAATTGGCCGCATCTTCGGTAAACAGCTGCAGGTCGCGCAGGTAAGAGTATACTTCGGTTAACACGATCTGCCTGATATTGCCCCGGTTTTCCGTGACCACCCGGTTAAGATAACGGAATTCCAGGATGAAAAAAAAGATTATCAGCGTTAAAAAGAAGATTACGGCAAAATAAACCAGAATTTTTTTTTTGCTGGTCAAGCTCTCCACCTACTGAATCAACCCCTTTTTAACCGCGGAGGCCAGGGCTTCCTCAATGGTATCCACGCCCATTTTAGTGCAAATTCCCTTGATCCTTCTTCTTAAGGTCGAGATACTGATAAACAGAGCGGCGGCAACATTTTTCTGGTTTTCGCCGTCGGCAATCATGCGCAGTATCTGTATTTCAAACTCCGAAAGGCCCGTTCCCGAAAGTCCCATCAAGGCCTGCATGTTCAGCCCGGGATAAAGGTAACGGCCGTCCCGCAGCGTAATGTGGATAGCCGATTTGATTTCGTCAAAAGAGGCGTACTTGGGGATAAACCCATGCACACCGTGCTCCAGGGCTTTTTTAATAAACAGTGCATCGTCATAGGTGGTCAGCGCGATAAATTTTACCCGCGAAGCCTTTTGCCTGATTTCCTGGCACAGCTCCAGCCCATCTCCGTCGGGCAGTTTGATGTCCAGCAGGATAACATCCGCATCATCCGGCAGGTTGGCCCTGGCCTGGGCACAGGTGCCGGCCTCGGCTACCACCGCCATCCCCTCTTCCATTTCAATCAGCCTTTTCAGACCCTCGCGCACTATATTGTGGTCTTCCACCAGCATTATTTTTATCTTACCCATCTGCATTACCCTTTCGGCTGGGCGGGAATGGTCAAGGTCAGGGCAAAACCGCCTTCATCACCGGCGTAAACCATGTCGCCGCCGATTAAATTGGCCCTTTCCTTCATGCCCCACATTCCTTTGCCCGCCGTTAAATTTTCCGGCGGCCGGCCGTTGTCCATTATTTCTATCTTAAGAATATCATTTTCAACTTTAAAATAAATGTCCACTTCCGTGGCGCTGCTGTGCTTGACCACATTGCTCAGCGCCTCCTGGATTATCCTGTAAATAACAATTTCCGCGGTTTTACTCACATTAAAGGTCCGTTCCTTGTAAAACATGTACACCCTAACACCCTGCATCTGTTCAAAATTGGACACATAAGACTCAAGGGCCTGGATCAGCCCCACTTTGTCAATTAAGTACGGGTGGATGTCATTCATAATACTGCGCATATCCATGGCGGCATTCTGACAGTGTTCCCTTAGCTTGGCCAGGTCGGCGTAAACCTCCTCGGGGATTTGCCGGTGCGCCCGCAGTATATAGTCCAGCGAGTGGATGATGGGGGACATGCCCCTGCCGATCCAGTCATGTATTTCAATGGATATTTTCTTGCGCTCCGCCTCAATGGTGTCAAACAAATATTGCTTATTTTTGTGCATCTCCACGGGGTGGGCCAGCATAGCCGCCCCGGTCAGCTTATTAAAATTCAGCAGCGGGTAGTAATCAATATTGATGAATGTTTTTTCTTCCGCCTCATTTAAAATGACCTGGTTATTTAATATCTTATTATGGTCCAGCAGCACATTAAACAGCGGCTGGGTCAACCCCTGAGTTTTGGGATATTTCACGTGCAGGCTGTTAAGTGATTCGGCCTCGATTTCAGAAACGGGAATATGCATCAGCTCCGCCCAGGCCGGGTTGACCCGGGTGATGTTGCCCCTGGGATCAATCACCAGCGCGGCATCTCTGGTGTAATCAAGCAACTTTTGCGCGTGGCTGTAGTTTATTGACAGGGGGTAAATCAGGTGCCGGGCGCCCAGCGCCGTAATGCCCAGGGCAAGCAAAACCAAAATAGACGCTAAAAAACCGGTTTTACCCAGTAACTGCACTTCACCGGCAGCCGTCTTAGCAACGGTGTTTTGACGTTCAGCCAGCAAGCGCCGGGATGCATCCAGCAGCTGCGCAGCCAGCAGGTCATACTGCTCCCGGTACAACGCCTCGAAATCCCCCCGGTTGCCGGACCGGATCAGCGGCGCCACTTCCCCGCGCACATAGGCAACGTAATCCTGGGTTAACAGGACCATTTTTTTCAGCTCGGCTTTTCTGGCATCTTCATCAGCCCGGTTTAACAGGTCCAGCTCTTTTTTAATTAACGTGGCGCCCATTTCATTGAACTTGTCTAAAAAATTTTGATCGTTATACGAAATATAGGCCTGAGCATAATAGACCAGCAGCCCCATATCCGGTGACAGGGCATAATTTTCCGCCAGCAGTTCAAAATCACCGGACAAGGCTTTAATACTCGCCGCCGTTACCTGTATGTTGTACAGGTGCAATGCCGGCACCAGCAATAACAGAACCAGGGTGGCGTAAAACCAGCTGCGCACCCTTTTGCTTATGGCCATCATTTTTCACCCCACTACCTATTTCATCTCGTTAACCGCCGCTAAGACTCCCGCCTCTATAGGCAGGAGTCTTAGCGGCGATAAACTCGAAATAAGTGCAGCTAAGGTTCAGGTGGGGTCAAAACCCCACCTGAACCAAGTCTTCTTTATTATTATACGTTTATTTCCTTTGTGAATCATAACGATCTGCTAATTGAACCAAAGTGTTCACCCTCTTGCATCATTATATCCAAGTAGCAAGCAGAAACAAACCATCCTGCACCCCAAGGATATGAATGCGTTAAAAAATAAGGTAAGATTTTTATAGCAATTATTAGCCCTGATTATTTCAGCCATAAGCTCCGGTAATATTTGTTTGCACAGCTTTAGCCCGGGCAGTGTATGGCGCCTGTTAACTGCCGGCTGTTACAGGCCCTTTACTTATCACTGATCAACTGATTATTAAAATTGTATCAGTACATTAAAATTAGTGCATTTCATTAGTACATTTAAAGGAGGAATTATGCCATGTCCAACAAACCTGCCGTAAGCGGAGGTTGGTCAGACCTTTACAAAAAAGAAGATTGGTGGGCGGTATGGCTTGGACTCGGCCTGGTAATCGCCGCGCTGCTGCTGTGGCTTTCCGGCAGTTCCATCAGCTCCATCAGTGTATCTATCCCCAAATGGTCGGAATTCGGCTCCGTTACCTCATTCCTGGGCGCCAATTTCGGCTCGCTGGTATTAATGTTCATAGCCTTCGCGGTGGTTTTCTCCATCGCCGTGAAAATTCTGGGACACCAATTAAGCGAGTTCATTCCCGGCTTTATCCTGATCTTTATCGCCAGCGTGCTGGTCTCAATTTTCGGCGCCTGGGAATGGGCGAGCAAATATAACCTGGAAGCTCCGCTGGTAGCCCTGGCCCTGGGGCTCATCATCGGCAACATTGTAAAAATGCCAAAGTGGATGGAAGCTTCATTGCGCACAGAGTTTTACGTTAAAGTTGGTATTGTTTTACTGGGCGCCACCCTGCCCTTTACCAAAATCGTGCAAGCCGGCCCGGTGGCTTTTACTCAGGCCACGATTATTGCCGTTTCCACATTTTTAACCATTTATTTTGCGGGTTCCAGGTTGTTCGGCCTAGATAAAAGATTTGCCGCCACCCTGGGCGCAGGCGGTTCCATTTGCGGCGTTTCCGCCTCCATCGCCATCGGCGGCGCGGTAAAAGCTGATAAGCAGCACGTGTCCGTAGCCATATCACTGGTGGTTGTCTGGGCTATTATCATGATTTACGCCCTGCCGGTATTCATCTCCGTCTTTGGCATTCCCGCCGGCCCCGCGGGGGCCTGGATCGGCACCTCGGAATTCGCCGACGCCGCCGGTATGGCCGCGGCGGCCGCCATAGGCGACCAGGCCATCACCACCTTTACTTTGATGAAGGTTGTGGGCCGTGATATGTTCGTGGGTATCTGGTGCTTTATCCTGGCCATTGTTTCCATCACCATGTGGGAGAAAAGGGAAGACGGAACCAAACCCCAGACTTCGGAAATCTGGTTCAGGTTCCCTAAATTTGTACTTGGTTTCTTTGTGGCCTCCGCGCTGATCACAATGGTTATCGCCGGCAGCGACGCGCCAACATCCCAATCGATAACTGATAATATCATTAAACCCATTACCACCTTAAGAACCTGGGCTTTCATATTCTGCTTCCTGGCCATCGGCCTGACCACTCGTTTTAAAGAACTGACCTCGGTGGGCTGGCGTCCCTTCGCGGCCTTCACCACCGGTGTATTAATCAACGTGCCGCTGGGTTACATTTTCTCCATCCTGGTACTGGGCGGCTACTGGGTCGCCGTGGCCGTCAAATAACTCAATTCAACCAAACAATTACCACGATAAAAGTCCCCGGGTGCACACTATCGTGTACCCGGGGACTTTTTGCCGTAATCGCAAATTATGGATTGGCACATCGTTTTATTTTTTTTGGCCGCGTTTCATTCCCCGACGGCGAAGTTGACTGCAATGAGCTGACTGCAGCGCAGCTTGATCAGGCATACGAATGACAGGTGCTACAGCAGTCCCCATTTACGCTCATACTCCACCTTAAGCACAAATTCATCATCGTTAAAGCCGTTTTCCTTGAGCAGTTTCAGCGCATCGTTAAAATCAAAGGAGTCAGTTTCCATAATTACCCTATCTTTTTTGCCGCTTACTCCCCACCGGTTATGGGCGGCCAGCAGGATTTCCATCATGCGGGCGATACGATCAAGCCGCCCGGACAGGAAAGTACCTAAATTCCTGACCGCCCCGGGGTCAACCGTGGCAGCATTAACAACCCGGCTTAACGGAGGTTCTTCTCCCGGCTGCCACTTTCTTTTTTCATAAAACTCAAAGATAAATTTGGCTTTTTGAATGCAGGTAATATTATTTTTATCCATCGTCTTCCCTTCGGCCTTTCGCAACAGTTTACGGAACGTAAAACCGCCGGACGCCCAGCCGTCCTCACGGCTCCGCCCGATCTTTAAATCATGTCCGTGCAAGGTTATTTAAATTTGTTATTGAAGTTTATTATATCATGCAACACAACACAATAGCCACACACTGTGCTCTGGATTTCCCGGGCCGGCTTTTTGTTGACAAGTATAGCGTCATTTAGCAATTTCATTTTATTATAACTATTGCTTACCTGTCTGAGTTGGGATACAACATACTCCCTGGTCAAATATTATCATAGTGACCCGCCATAACGCTGAAAGAAGGGATGCCATGCCGGCGCAAATATTATATGTAACCGACGGCTCACCGTCGGCCCGCGAAGCAGGCTTGACGGCGCTGGAACTGGCCGGCTTATGGAACGCGTCCATACGGGCCGTTTTTATCATTGATCAAAGCTGGGCTCATATCCTGGGAGATGAGTGGATGAGCGGGGCCGTTACCCGGGCCAAATTTTTCAGCTGGCTCGGGGAAGGCCTGCAAAAACAGGCTTCTGCCGTGCTGGATGAATTTTGTGACCTGGCGAAATCCCGTCAGGTGCAAGTGCAAAAACAACTACTGGCGGGCAATACCGCAAAGCTGCTTATTTCTCTTGCCCGGGAAGCGGACCTGCTGGTGCTGCCCAATCCTTACGCAGCCGGACACCCTGCCGAGGCCGGGTTGAAATTTAATCTCAATAAATTGCTCCGGGCGATCAAATGCCCCGTTTGGCTGGGCGGCAACATGTCAAGGGGACGGGGCTGCTGACAACCCGTCCCCGGGCCAAGGTGACGTAAATTAAAAATGTGCCTGTCGCCGGTTTTTTCCTGCTCGGCTGCATGCGTCGTCGCCGGCACATTTCATGATCATAAGCTTTAAAAATACAAATTTTTTTAAAAAGAAATTGAGTTGGGCTTGATTAAATGGCTCATAAGAGATACAATGAATACGATAATCATTATCATTATCATTTATTCCCCGGCCGGTCAGTCAATCATTGGCTAAGGCTTGACGTTGAAGTCCCAGAAATTCCAGAAGGATTATAGAGGTCTGACACCCTTTGGGGCGAGTTTTTTTCCAATACCACTGATAATGATAATCATTAGTAAACTAAATAATTACAATTGAGGTGAATCTTATGCCAAGGTCGTTAAACTGCATTAAAAAAGGTAGAACCGTTCACATTCAGAGCATTGATAATTGTTCTCATTGCAAGCGCCACCTGGAAGAGATGGGATTTATCCCCGGTACTCCCGTGGAAGTTTGCCGCTGTTGTAATAAAGGTCCCCTTGTTGTGGCCATACGTGGCGGAAAAGTTATGCTTGGACAGGAAATGGCCAGGTATATTTTGGTCAAATAATTTTGGAGAGGGTGTAAGAAATGACTACCTTAAAAGATGTGAAACCGGGCCAAACGGCACTTGTGGACAGTGTTCAGGTCACAGGACAGGCCAGGGGACGTTTTATGGCCATGGGAATTATGAAAGGAGCCAGGCTGAAAGTTATTAAAGTGGCACCATTAGGTGACCCCATAGAGGTGCTGGTAAAATCTTATAACCTGTCTTTTCGTAAAACCGAAGCGGAGCAAATTATTGTAAATATAGTATAAAGGAGTGATTAGCGCAATGTCAGTGTTAAACGTAGCTCTAGCGGGCAACCCCAACACCGGTAAATCCACTATTTTTAACGCACTGACCGGAGCCAGGCAACATATAGGCAACTGGCCGGGGGTTACCGTCGACAAAAAAATGGGCCAATATGCCAAAGGCAATAAACAAATCAACATTATCGACTTGCCGGGTACATATAGCCTAAGTGCCTATTCGCTGGAAGAAAAAATTGTTAAAGATTATTTAGTGCAGGAAAAGCCTGATATGGTAGTTAATGTGGTAGATGCTTCCAATATCGAGCGCAATCTGTACCTGACGGTCCAATTACTGGAAATGGGCATCCCCACCATCGTCAACCTGAACATGATGGATGAAGCTAAAAGCAAAGGCTATGACATTAATTTGAACGCTCTGGGCAAACAACTGGGAGTGACGGTTATATCCTCGGTGGCAACCAATAAACAAGGATTAAACCAACTGGTCAATTCGTTGGACCCCTCTGCCGCGCTGCTGCCCGGCAAGGCCGACAGCCGGCTGTTGGCTGAACATCTCCAACAGATAGAGAACATTAAGAAAACTGAAAAAGACACTGAGCTAATTGAGGAAAGAATCATTGAAGCCCGCTATGAATTCATTAATAAAGTTCTGGAAAAGGCCCTGGTTATTAATGAAGCTGTAGAATCATGGCACGATAAACTGGATAATTTGTTTACCAACCGTTTACTGGGGATTCCTATTTTCATCGGCATTATGTATATGATGTTCCAGTTAACCTTCGCCTGGGTAGGCCAGCCGGTTTCAGATCTTTTGGACGAACTCGTCAACGGAACCCTGCTAGAATGGGTTGGCGGCGCCATGGCGGCAATGGGGACTGCCGAATGGCTGCAATCCCTGGTAGCAGACGGCATCATCGGCGGCGTCGGCAGCGTGGTAGTCTTTGTTCCTTTAATTTTTACCCTCTTCTTTTTGATCAGCTTTCTGGATGGAACAGGCTACATGGCTAGAGTGGCGTTTATTATGGACCGGGCCATGCGCAGAATCGGTTTATCCGGTAAAGCTTTTCTGCCCATGCTGGTGGGCTTTGGTTGCAGCGTTCCGGCTATTATGGGCGCCAGAGCCCTTGACACTGAAAAAGACCGCCGGATTGCCATCTTGATCGCACCCTTTATGTCTTGCGGCGCCAGGCTTCCGGTATATGCGTTGTTTGCCGCATTATTCTTTCCCGGCAGTGAAAGCACCGTGGTTCTTTCTTTATATCTTCTTGGTATAGTAATAGCAATTGTCATGGGGTTAATATTCAAATCTACCTATTTCAAAGGAGATGCGGAGCCATTTCTAATGGAATTGCCTCCTTACCGGATTCCCACCCTGAGGACTGTTCTGTTGCAGACCTGGGAAAAAGGCAAAGGATTTTTGGTTAAAGCAGGTACCATTATTTTCAGCATGTCGGTGATTATTTGGTTTCTTTCCAGCTATAATTTATCAGGTTCGGCGGATATCGCCGACAGTTTTCTTGCTGCCATCGGCGGCGTTATCGCCCCCCTCTTTGCCCTCCATGGATTTGGTACATGGCAAACGGGTGTTGCAGTGTTAACCGGCATACTGGCCAAAGAGGCAGTGGTTTCCACCCTGGGCGTAATTTACGGCATCAGCGAAGTGGCAGAGGAAGCAGTACAGGCGGCCACGCAGCTGCAAGGTTCCATAGGTGCGACATTTACAGCCCTTTCGGCCTATGCTTTCCTGGTATTTACACTGCTGTACACCCCGTGCATGGCTGCTCTGGGGACAATTAAAAAGGAATTGGGTTCTTTTAAATGGGCTTTATTTGCAGCCGCATATACCTTTGCCGTAGCTTGGCTTGTCTCCCTTTTGATTTACTGGATTGGCTTATTGTTGGGTTTTGGCGGATAATACAGACTTAAATTTCATTGGGGTAAAAAAATTATGAACGGAGGTTGTTATGATGGAAGGCTATTCAGGAGTGCTTTCAACCGTAATCCTGGCGGCGGTGATTGGCTTTTTCACCTTCCGGGGATTTCGCCGGGAAGCAGCCAACCTGAAAAATGGCACTTGTTGTGGTTCCGAAAGCTCTTGCTGCAATTGCAGCGGTAATTGCCAGGGCTCCAGTTGCCATACTGAAGACGCGCAGCAAAGCTCCACAAACACCAAAAAACCGGGTGATTTTTCGACCAGATAATGATAATGACTATCATTATTCAAATATGCTTGATTTAATTGCTGCATGACGCAAGCTATAAAAAGCACCGACTGCCGAGCAATTGGAAATAAATATACAAATTGAAAAGTAAGTCTTAATTAGCAGGTGTAAATTTATACACCTGCTTTTGTTTAATTTAAAAATAAAGGGACTATTAAAAAATCCGGGAAAGGTGGTTAATAAAAAGTGTAATGAAAAACTGATTACAACGTACTAACATAAAGAGGCTAATGCAAAGCTGGAGTAAAGCCACATTTTCAAACAATAATACAAAAAAAATGAGAAAAAGCTAAAGGCCGCAAGGAAACAGAACAACTTGTCATAAAAGCTCAATCAGGCAAGAACTAATTAGGGAGGTAAAAGTCATGAAAAAGGTCATGGTATTGACGGTAAGAATCACCATCATTGCGCTTGTTATTTTGGGGTTAACAGCTTGCAGCAAGCATTCGTCCACTCAAGGTTCAACTACAAATGTGCCGGCAAACCAAAACCAAAACACAGCTGCCGGTGAGGAAGTCACAAAAGAGCTGCAAGAAAATCTGGTTTACCTTATAAGTGAAAAATACGGTTTTTATCTGGAAGCGCCCATGTTTTGGAGCGGCAGAGTAGTTATAAGTGAAGAAAATGACAGTTTTACGGTTAAGCATAGGACAACTTCCAAGAATGTATCCGCAAAGAATCCTGTAATACTCAATGTCATAAATTATGGAAGTGAGAAAAAATGGGAGCAGGATGCCAACAAGAAAGATGAGCCTTTTCCGTATGAAAAACTGGGAGTTATAAATGGAAACGTTTTTGCCGGCATGCCTTCCTTCGATTTTCCCTATGACGATAAAAGTCCTACCGATAAGAAGGAATATACAGAAATTATTTCTTCTTTAGACGTTGTCTTAAAATCATTCAAGCCTATTAACAACGAAAGCGAGGACAAAAAATTCTATGGCATATGGAAAATCCAACGGCTATTAGCCGCATCAGGTGATGCTGACACCGAAATTGCCCGCCAACTGATAGGGAAAAAACTTTATTACACCGATGTATTCGCATATATGGAAGGAAATATTGCCGACAGAAATTATTACCGGGAAAAAACAATTTCCGTACAGGAATTTACAGAGCAATATAATATTCCTTTTGCCCAAACAGATATACCAGAAAATCAGGCAACCATGGTTACTGTGTTCGATGATGCAAATTATGAGCAGATTTCAAAAGAAATTGGCAATATGTTTCTGGTCAAGGATAAGAACACGCTTATTATGATATTGGACGGTGCTCTTCTGGAACTTACCAGAGAAGGAATTAAGACAGACAGCCCGACCCAGCACCTGACGGAAAAAGATAACTCTGAAAAAACTGGAGAACAAGCCAGAAATGAGGAAGATACTGCAGAACAGACTATGACAAAAGGCGTGAACAGGTATGCCGCAGCCGGCATAAATGACCCTGTGGGCTTTGAACAGTACTTCTACGCAGTACAATCATTAATTAATAGTGATGACCGGGAAGAGGTGGTGAAATATTTTAGTTATCCGGTGACTTTGCAGATTCATAATCAACAGGTAACAATAAAAAATGCAGAGGAAATGCTCAAACAATATGACACTGTATTTACTCTAAATGTAAAAAAGGCGGTTGCGGAACAAAAAGTTGATAATTTATTTGTCAACTACATGGGCGTTATGGTGGGCAACGGGCAACTCTGGTTTGGCGTGGGTGAAGGGGAAAAATACTTTATCCTTTCTGTCAACCCGTGATAATAAATCCAAAGGGAGTGATGAACATGAAGGACATACTCACCAGGGAGCAACTACAGGCTAAAATTGTTGAGAAAGCTTGGCAAGACGAAAACTTCAAAAAAGAAGTATTAGCTAACCCCGGTAAAGTTATTGCTAATGAATTTGGGGTCCAATTGCCACCGGATTTAGAATTAAAAGTTGTTGCAGAAACAGCAAAAGTTAAGTATCTGGTCCTGCCTGTTAATCCCGATGAACTGACTGACGAACAGCTGGACAGCGTGGCAGGGGGCGATTTTATGTTATTTGGGTTATGTATTGGAAAATGCAGTCCAAAGATTGAAAAACCAGCAGGTCCCACCATACGTCCTTAATTAATTAGATATTTACACATCCTAAAGACAACAGCGCGACAAGGCACATTTGCCATGTCGCGCCTCCCGGCCGTACAATTCCCACGCTTCTATAAAATGGTTCGTCAAATGGTTCGTCAGCAAGGGGAAAAGATACCGATTTTAACAGCTCCCGGTCGAAAAAATTTTTATTATATGCCAGCAGCTCCAGAATTTCCGGTTCTGTGGCTCCGAAATCAGCTAAAATGTTGCTGTATTTTTTTTGCCAATAGCGATCATCCCCTTTCCCCTATCATAAAAAATATTACTATAAAGTGTAATGAAAAACCAGCTGGGACGTATTAACATACAGAAACCAAAAGTAAAACGTTCAAAAAGATACAAGGAGGCAAACCAAATGAGTAAAAACGAAAATTTATCTAAATCTACGCCCCGTAAAGAATTCAAGCAACAAATTATCCTGAAGGCGCAATCAGACAAAGATTTTAAGAAAGCATTGGTAGACAATCCCAAAGAAACCCTTGGACAATTAGGCGTTCAGGTTCCTGAAGAAGTCGAGGTTAGAGTCCTTGAGGAATCGGCTAAAGTAGTGTACCTTGTACTACCATATAATCCTGACGAGTTGACTGATGAACAACTGAACACGGTCGCTGGCGGGTCGTGTCGCGTGATATTTTGACTCTATTTGTGTCGCTGCACTAGATACCTGACACCGTTCCGGCCGCTTCGGTGAGTGGTTGTTCCATAGTGACATTTGGCCCGGAGGAGAAGCTTTTCTTCTCCGGGATCTTTTTAAGGAGCTGAAACATAATGAAACCTTCCATTTACAACTTTATTTGGCCTACTGACAACCCGGAAAAGGCAATGCTTTTTAATAGCCTGACCACTTCCTTGGCCGAGGTGGAGAATACCCACATAGATTTGTTAAACCTTCCGCAGTTTGACTACGATACCTTGCCTACAGACACAAAGCAGTTTATCGACGGGCTGAAGCAGGGAGGATTCGTTCTGGACGACGCAGCCGATGAGTTAAAAATATTGAAGTTCGCCTATAACAGCAATAAATACAACCGGCTGGGGCTGGGGTTTACCATTGCGCCCACTCTACGCTGTAATTTTGCCTGCACCTATTGCTATGAACAGTCGGAGGAAATCCAGGCCAAGCGGGACGGCCAAAATGCTCTTATGCGGGAAAACGTGCAGCGAGAATTGCTGAAATATATCGAACGGGCAGCCAAGACAATAAAATTTTTATCCATCACCTGGTATGGTGGTGAGCCGCTCCTGGGCAAAGAAATTATCTATGACCTGACGCAGAAAATTATTGCTATCACCCAAGAAAACAAAATGGGTTATTCTGCCGGAATGATTACCAACGGCTACCTGCTTACCAAAGACCCGGACATAGTGCAAAAGCTGAAAGACAGCCGGATAAAAACTTTCCAGATTACCCTGGACGGACCGCCCGAAGTGCATAACAGCCGCAGGATGCTTAAAGGCGATAACACCCCCACCTTCGACCGGATTTTGGAAGGCATCAAGCTGTTGACTGCTAATGAATTGGAAGTATCCCTTCGAATTAATGTAGACCGTTCCAACATGGACGAGGCATTGAAACTCCTGGATATTCTGGAGGACAACAACCTAAAAGATATAGCCATCCACCTGGGCCATGTTTTCGCAGATACGGCAGGCTGCAAATCTATTGAAAGCTCCTGTACCACCATGGAAGAGTTCACCCTGTTAAATCAGACCTTCCACGAAACATTAAAACAAAGAGGCTTTAAAATAGGCCAGATATCCTACTACCCCCGTATCGCCCATGCCTGCGGGGCTAACCGGGTAAATTCCTATGTCATTGGCCCGGACGGTGACATGTACAAGTGCTGGTCGGAAATAGGCGACAAGCCTGCTAGCATTGGCAATATTACAGACTTCAAGCAACGAACCAAGCAAGAGCGCATGCACGAGATCCGCTGGCTCACCTGGGAGCCTTTCGAATATGCCAACTGTGTGGCATGCAAGATGCTGCCCATCTGTATGGGGGGATGCGGCTACCGGGCCATGTTTGTAAACAAGGACCGACCCGATTGCGCGGAGTGGAAATACAGTCTGGAGCATTACATCCGGGATCGGTTTATGCGAGAAAAAGAAATTAAAGGGTAAAGGAGCTTCCCATATTGAAAAAGAAAAATCTATCAATAGCAATTACCATAAGTTTAATTTTAATTGCTATAGCAGCATCCACAATTTTACTTGGCGGGTGCAACGCAAAACCTGCCAAAGGAGCTGATTCGGCAGCAGGCTTAAAGATTATAAATGAATATGAAAATGTGAAGGCATCATTCCAGGGCATAAAAAAAATAGATAATGATAATTTAGTTCCGCAGGAGATCAGGGGCAAGGACATATATTATTACGAACAGGACACCGAGGCGTCACCAAGGGAATATTACTTTCTAAAGGAAACAGGAAAACTCTATCTGCTGTGTCAAGGCATGTGGTTTTGCGTTAACGAAGACTACAAGAATGTAACGCCAAAGAATTCGGATATGTATAAGGAGGCTGAAAAAGCCGGGGAACATCTCAAGGCCGAAAGTAAAAAGAACTAGCCAGAACACCAAGAACGTTTAAGGGAGAGAAAGTCTGATGAAAAGGAAGACACGATTAATCATTCTATACATTGCCATTATTATCTTTTTTATTTCCGTACAAACAATTTTCCTGGATCATTGGTATGAAAGAACAACCAATGATATCGGCAAGGAGGCGTTAACCATATCCCAAGTGGTTGCCGGGGCAATTGATGCCAACCAATATGAGCAGATAGTCAACACAAAGGAGCGTAACGCCTATTTTCATCAAATGCAGGACTATTTTCGCGAGGTACAACAACAAACGGGGATAAAATACCTTTACGTAAAACATAAAATTTCTGATTCACAAATTGAATACATCTTTGATGCCGAAAAGGATTCCCTGGGTGAAGCGGATAAACTTTTTACTCCCGAGGCCTATACCAGCAGGGCCGGACTGCATACCGGTGTGAAGAGCTACGATAAGTGGGGTACTTTTATCACCGGTTATAGTCCTTTAATTAATAAAAACGGCGATATCGTCGGAATAGTTGGCACAGATATCGATGTAAAGTATTTTCATGATGAATTGTGGAGTCGCTTAAAGAGTATTTTGATTTATACCCTCGAGGTATCTCTTTGCTTTTCCTTGTTGGTCTTTATAACCCTTAAACCGGAAGCAATTGTTCGTACGGACAGAAATGATCTAGTTTAAGGAAATAGGTTAATGACCGTTTCCCTATCGGTTTTAACATTGTTAAATACCGCTAGATCGGAAAGCTCCGCAAAGCAAGCGGTTTTCAGTTTCCCCGCTAAATTCGGGATAATGCTACTGCCGATGTTAAGCTCTATAAGCAGCCGATAGCCATCCAGGGTGATAACTGAATGAATGGTTCCCATTAAAAGTACCTCCATTGTTTCCTTTTCTTAAAAATGAAAAATTCTGCCTTATATAATAAAGCAGAATTTTATTTCTCGCCCCATTCGAAAGGATGGTTTTTGGCATTTTTTTTAAGTATTGTTTCACATACGGCAACAAAAGGAAAAAAGCTGCAAACTGAATACCTAATATCATCGGTGAAAACACCGCCTACCACGTTATATTTACCAAATTGTTTAAGCTAAGCCAAATTGTTTAAGCCAATAACGAATCATATATTCCATTGAGTTCATCCCGCCTGTCACTTCGTCGAGCAATTCATCAGAAAGTTCATCCGAAATGGTTGGCAGTATAAGGTACAGGGCATTTTGGGGCTGCTCAATTACCTTGACCTCCAGGTTTTCAGGAAGTTTAGCCCCTTGCTTAAGCTTACCCATTTCCTTCTCCACCACCGCCCTGGGATTAACCAGCAGTTCCTTGCGGAAACTCTCGTCTTTTAGCGCTCTGACCATCAGCCCGTTCTGGAACTCCTGCCAGGTGGGCAGCTTTTGAGTGTACTTTTTATGTTCGCTCATTTTGTTTATCCCTCCTTATTTTTGATTTGCTCCATACTGGAATTTTGCTTCTGTATGTTAATACGTTATAGCCGGGCTTTCATTACACAATGGCTGAATAAATTTTAGTCATAAATAATTACTTGCCCCGGAGTTTCGCAAAAATTTTTCCGCATCTTTAGAAACAAGATCGATCATGGTCAGGCCGGTAAAAACCACCGGTTGCCAATCTATTCCTTCCCCATATTGGTGATAAATTTGCTCCAGGTTTTCTGCTGCGCTTTTTACCAGACGCTGAAGTATTTTGAAAGCCCCCTGGGAGAGTTTTGTGTGGCAGAGATAATTTTCCAGCCTGCCACCCTCCCGGTAGGCAGGGTAATCCTCCAAACCAAGGAAGCGCAAAAACCAATGGGACCGGTAGGAACCAGTGGCAGCGATAATCCCCATAAAGTCGGCAATCAGTTCATCCAGGATATGATTGCGGGCCAGGCCGAAAACACGCAGGGTAAAATAATGGGTCGCCTCGTGTTCCCGGCGAATAACCAGTGACATTTCTCTCCATTTTTCCCAGGTTAGTTTCATTTCTTCTGCCGTTATACCACTGTAATCCCCATCACTTAAAATAATAAAAGTATCCTGGTACAGTTCTTTACGGGGAATTAACTTCCTAAATTCTTCCGGCCAATCCTTTTCGCTGCATTGGAGAGGGTTTTCCTCCTGCCATTTGTTTCTGTAGAATTGAATCCGGTCCCAGTTATTGTACCCCTTTATCAGGCAAGCTCCCATGGAAGCAGGAATTTCACCAGGTTCGTTGTGATGGGCCAAGGCCTGCACCAGTGTAACGAAATCCGGCCTGTGCCTTGTAAACAGTATCGGGATTTTGCCCGCCAGAGTCTGGTGTAAATAAAGCTCCAGTTTTTCGGGGCATGCCAATGTTAAACCTGCCTGGGGTACTTCAACCCATTTCCCCCTCAGGGTTGCCGAGCGATAACTTTCTGTCCGGCTGATCCCTGACTGGATTGGGAAACGAAACTGCACCAGACGGTCCCGCAGTACAGCAAAAGTTCCTTTTTCCTGAGCTTCCCGGCCGTACATTTCCCATGCTTCTATAAATGGTTCGTCAGCAAGGGGAAAAGATACCGATTCTAACAGCTCACGGTCGAAAAAATTATTATTATATGCCAGTAACTCCAGAATTTCCGGTTCTGTAGCTCCGAAATCAGCTAAAATGTCGCTGTATATTTTTTTGCCAATAGCGATCATCCCCTTTCCCCTATCATAAAAAATATTACTAAAAAGTGTAATGAAAAACCAGCTGGGACGTATTAACATACAGAAACCAAAAACCGCTGATGCCCGCACGAGGCGTATCTGTTCCGGAAAGTATGATAATGGTTTAAGATAAACGAGGAGGTTTTGCATGGGAGAAAAATTCGAGAGATTCCAGAGGCTTTTCAATCATTTTAGAAAGAGGTTCGAAACGGATGCAGCATTTCGGGAAGAACTGCTGGCAAATCCGCTGGAGACATTTCGCCGGGAGGGGTTCAGTTTTGCCGACGGTACCCGGATCCGGGTGACCGGAGATACGCTGGACGACATTGTTATCGAGCATGCTCCGGAGGTGGCCGCCAGGATTGCGTCCCTGCTGGACGGGGACGAGCTAACGGAAAATGAGCTCAACGCAGTCGCCGGCGGCTTTGAAATCTGATATGTCCAGTGCAGTCACCTGGAGGGTGAATTGGAGCGGGAGTTGTGCATCGTACAGTGCAGAGGTAGATATTGATGAATCCGTAAGGGGCGACAGCTACAGATCATTCACGGACAACTTTGGCATGGGCATTTCGTCAAAGTAAACCGTTCAAAAAAAATACTAAGGAGGCCAACAAAAATGAGCGTCCGGGATCGGTTTAAGCAAGAGAAGGAAAACAAAGCGGCTGGTGAAAGCTCAGGTGCGATTTTATTTCATTCACTTCTCAGTCGACAAATCAGACTTCATTTTTTTTAAAGCCCTGTAAAGTATAACGGCCACATTGCTTTCAGTCAGGCCGGTCATTTCGGATATCGCACGATTGCTCAGACCTGCCGCAAACTTAAGTCCGATAATATTTCGTTCCCGTTCACTCAGCCTGAATAATGTCCTTAACAGTTCTTCCCGCGTTTCGTTTTGAACTACCGCATCAGCCGGCCCGCTTCTGGCGCATGCCAGCTCACCAATTAAATCAATGGACACAATCTGGCGCCGCTTCCGCATGCGAAAATAATCGGTAATGATATTATGGGTAATGGTAAAAATCCATGTGGTAAACGGCGACCGTTCGGGATTATATCTTCCGATATTGGTCAGCACCTGTTCAAAGACCTTGCTGGTTAGATCTTCAGCCTCGTCCTGGTTATTGATCCTGTAGCGTATATATTTATAGACGCGGGGCAAGTAATAATCGTAAATTTTGATCAAGTCAGCCGGGTCATAAATAGCCCGGCATTCTAAATCTCCTTCATTTCTTCCCATGACTAAGATCCTCCTGATAAAACATTACGAATATCCTTCTACATACCATTGACAGCAACATTAATCAGCTCGAACAGCGGTATTTTTAACACACCGTCTCCCCATATGACCGTTTCCCTATAGATTTTTACATTGTTAAATACCGCTTGATCGGAAAGCTCCGCAAAGCGAGCGGTTTTCAGCTTACCCGCTAAATTCACGATAATGCTACTACCGGTATCAAGCTCTATAAGCAGCCGATAGCCCTCCAAAGGGATGACTGAATGAATGGTTCCCATTAAAAAAAGTACCTCCATTGTGTTTTTGTCGTAAAAAAGAAAAATTCTGCCTTATATAATAAAGCAGAATTTTATTTCTCGCCCCGTTCGAAAGGATAGTTTTTTATTGCAATTTTTTTATTCAAGAATCCCCGCCAGCTTGCTTCGGCGGTTGATGCCCAGCTTGGAAAACACAGAGCGCAGGTGGAATTTAACGGTAGCCTCCGAAATAAACAATACTGAAGCGATTTCCTTGTTGCTCATGCCCCTGGCGGCAAGGGTAGCCACCTCCATTTCCCGCTCGGTCAGGCCGTGGGGCAGCGTCCCGCTTTCTGAGCTGAGCCGGATCAGGAGCTTCCAGTTATCACTGATTAACTGTCCGCTTGTGGCGATTTCCTCCGGCATCCTCTCACCCAGCTCGGCAAAAGCATTCTCGACCAAACCGCCCAGCACCGATTTAAATTCCATGAAGGGGAGATAGATACCGTCGGGTATGGCTCTGGCAAGGGCTTCCCGCACATGGGAAAAAGCCTCTTTGCGCCGTCCGGTATTAAAACAGCCCATTGCCGCTATGATATGCATGTATATTTCCACCATCAGATAGCCCAGTTCCCGGCATTCCAATATGGCAGCCTCCGCCGCCCCCAGCAGCCGGATATATTCTCCCTCCTGCAAAAGGACACCAAGATGGAAATATCCCAAATAAATCTTTACCCATGAGGGTGCATCGGAGAAGGTTGCTCTGCCATCCCGAACCCATATGGGAATCAATTCGGTCAGGCCCAGCCACATATAATAATCCGTCTGCAGCATTTGCGTGACAAAAGGACATATAGCATCCGTGCCTACTGTTTCCTCCAATTCTTTGATATACTGCGACAAGTCATTATTGCTGCCGCGCTTAACGGCCAGCTGCGCCATCAAATTGACCGTTCCTGTCCGCACTGTCCACTGCCCGCTACCTTCGGCCAGATAGGCGGCTTGATAGCAAAGGGGCTCCGCCTCCGGAAGACATCCGCGATAGAGGGCTGTTTCGGCCTTCAGCAGCACATCCGCACCGCTTTTCACACCGGTGAGGGCATAAAGCAGGCTCGCCACGTTGGCAAGGGCCTGGATTTCCCTCTCCAGCCGGCCAGGCCTTCGGTGGAAGAAAATCATCAGGGGCAGACCAAAAGCGAAGGGCTCACTTGCTGTAAGCGTCCTGCATCTGCCTCCGATCATCTCAGCCGCCTTTTGGACCAGGGGTTCCATTTTTTCGATATCGGGAAACTCCATGTAGGCGGAAACCAGCGTCCATTCCCCCAACAAAGCACTGCGCTCAGTTTCGTCCTCCACTTCCCCGATGATGTTCTTGATTTCCTCCAGTAGCGCGCCCGCTTGTTCGCGCCTTTCGGCTCCAATGAGGGCATAGGCAATGCGCAGCAGTGAGATGGGGTATTTGCCCCTGATCGCCGCAGGACAATCAGCCAAAAGACCGGCAGCAAGCTGGGTAAAGGATACGCCGTCGATTCGAGCCAGGGTCAGCCCGGTCAACGGCAGGGAGAGAATGGAATCATAATCCTCCACCTTAAAGAAGCAGGAGAGGGCGTTCACAGTCTCACCCGCTCGTGTATACCATGCACCTGCACGGCTATAGCAGCTGATTTTCGTCTGGGTATCCGCCGCCTTGAGCCTGCGCAGCAGCATTTCCCTGAGAATAGCATGGGGCACATAGCGCCGCTCTTCAGCCTGGTAACGGACAAAGGGCGTTTCTTCCAGCAGGGTAAACACGCTTTCCGGCAGGGGATCGGCCTGGAGCAAAAAGCAAATCTGCTCGATTGTCACACCGGAAAAGAGCGCAATGTGAAAGAACAAATTTTTCCCCTGACTGCTCAAGCCATCCCATACGATATTTTCCATGAGTTGGAGGACGCTGAGGCCCGGAGAAAGCCCTTCTCCCCGCTGCATTTGCAGCACGGTGAGATAGAGCGCCACGATCCAGCCCTCGGTATATCCGTAAAGCTGCCCGGCTTCAGCCTGTGAAACAGCAACACCGCAAAGCCGGCAATAGTGCCGAACATCTTCCGCATTCAAACGCAGGTCCTCTATCCGGATGTAATGGACGCCCGCCTGCTCAAAAAAAGAGAGGGAGAATGGGCGCACCGTTTGGGTGATGATGACCAGATGCAGCTTCGTTCCGGCGTAGGAGAGCAGCACCGACATAACGGTCCGGGGCAGTTCCTTTTGCAAAAAATGAAAATCATCCAGCACCAGCACCGATTGCGTATCGCAGCGGAGGCTGCCGATTACCTGTCCGATCTCCCAGGCAGTCATCACTCTGGGAAAGCCGGCGGAAAGCAGTTCTTTTCCCGCCGCCGGATCAATATGCTCAAACTCCCGGCACAGCCTCGTCCAAGAAGTCCCCGGCGCGTCCTCGGCTGCGCTCCACCAATAGACAGGTGTGCCCTTGGGCAGGTTGTCCATAAGATAATCCCGCACCGCCGTGGTCTTGCCATACCCCGAAGGGGCTTCTACCACCGTTACCGGCGCGGTTAGAATACCTCCCAGCTTTTTAAGAAGCCATGGAGAAAAATAATGGATATTGGTTTGAAAAGCCTGTTTTTCAATCATAGTGTCATCCTCCATGTTTGGGGGCTTTTCGCCAGTTAGTGAAATTAAAACTGATCTTTATATACGAAACATCTTATAAACAAAATAATTTATAAAATTATTAATTTTATTAGCTGGTTTATTGATTAGATTGCCTTATTATAATGTTTTAAGCAAAATGCTTACCGTGATGCCCAAGGCAATGGCGAATCCCGCTAAACCGCTAACGAGCATAGGCGGTAATAGTTGTTCCAAAATATATTTTTTCTCCTCGGCAGTTTCACCGATACTCCTGGACACTTCAGTGGATACAATGAGATTTCCAGGAAACCCAAACATAATACCTATACCTACGGCCATGCCCAATTCCTTTGGCCATTTGACCATTTTACCACCTAAAAAACCTCCTAGAATCAAGCCTATAACAGCAATGAATAGTATAGCCACGACAGTTACTATTTCCTGTAACAAAACCTGCGGAGTGATATCATTCATCATTGTGAAGGCATAGAATAACAGTGCGGCCATAGCTATACCTAAAGAATTTGCTCTCTCCAACATTTTTCCCCGCAGAATTCCGTAATGCGTGGTTATTATCCCTAATGCAAGACACCAGAATATCATATTAATACCGCTATATTTCTCCAGGATAACTGCGATAAAGGAGAGTGCAAAAAGTTTAAATAGCATTACAAATTCAGTTTCATACTCTTTGGGAATAATTGCTTTGTATCTGATACTGGGGTTTTCATCGGTGCCATAAGGCACGTTTTTTACATCACTTGCAGCAGCAAGCTGTTCACAAGCCTCAATAATAATTGTCTCAGCTTTTATTGTCTGTTTTAGAGCTTTTGCATATTTTCGGAGCATATTTGCGGCAATAGGCTGACCAATAGGATCTACGAGAGCGACCATAACTAACGGAATAACAGCAAGTGCCCCCAGGCCAATTGACTGAAGTTTTTTCATTGACGCCAATGCGGCAATTACACCGCCTCCGGAGACTGCACCCGCGCTGGACAGCACACTGGGATAGCCAAATATTAACCCGCCGGCAAAAATAATAATCAGGACAGAAACTGTGACGCTAATAAGAGCAACTACCACTGCTCTCCAGTGTTGGATATATTCGTGGGGAGGTACAAGAGTAGACATGTGGATAACCAATAGAGGAATCATAAGCTCACCAAACATCCCAAGATTGGAAACCGTGGGAAAATCCTTTGGCATTCCGACCCATGTTAGGATAAGGTAGGTTATTAAGGCTACAAACATCATCGGAACCCTTGCTTTTGTTCTTAGAGAAATTATGTCTCCCAAAACCAAAATGGCAAATAGAATACAAGCAGATAAAATCATTTCATACATTTTGACAGTCCCTTCCTAAAATATTATATCGTAACGTAACACTCTCGGATTAACCGCCCGAGGGCTATCTTATTGTTTTTGAGAGCCAAATATCATCTGCTTAATCGCCACAGTCTGGCTTATATACTTTAGTGCCGCTCTATCCTTCTGGATATTTCAGCATTTTTTGCTCAATTCCTTTTGAAATTTCATAATTGAGAGAAAAGTAAAAAACCAGACCGTTTAAACTGTCTGGCTGTAGATCTTATTTATACACTTTTAATGTTTAAAAAATTTTCTTTATCTTTTCTTCATATCTGTTTTTGAAAAAATAACAGCTGCCGGCATCTACACCGTAAAAGCTGCCTGAACAGTTAATGGCATTGGCCCGGCAGCCCATACCGCACTTCAGCTTATGTTCGCAGCCGGCACATTCATTGTTTTCCCGAAACAGTTTTTCCAGTCTCGTATCAATGATGTCAAAATACCGCGAGCTATTCATGGCCTCGGTGATGGTTGTGGTCAAAAGGTTCGGCATTTCCTTTTCCATGTACGTACCGGTCATCGGGATACAGGGAAGCAGCCTGCCGTCGGCCATAATATACAGATTTATGCGGCAGCTTCTGCAGACTGTCTGCCGGAGCGCCTTTTCCGTACCGTCATATTTAATCAAAGGGATTATGTATTGATCGTTTTCTTTACCGCAGTAATAAAACCCGCCCAGCATCAGGGCAAAGGGTGCTCCATCCCCGTGGTGTTTTTTGATGAGCTGCAGATAGGCATCGTATAAATCCTTGATGGGGATGTCGTATTGCCCCTGCTCGTGCGCCCAGTTGCCGACGCTCATCGTTGGTGATATTTTCCAGGAGGATATGCCCAGTGCTTTTAAAAGTTCATAGGTTTGGGCCAGTTTATTGAGATTGTCTTTATGCAGCGCTGTTTCTATACCCACCTCGAAACCGTGCCGGCGCGCCCGCTTGATTGCTGCAATAGCCGCCTGCTCCGCTCCCGTCACGCCGCGCAGCCAGTCGTGGCAGCCGCAGCAGTCAAAGCTCAAGTAAATACCGCACTTTATGCCTCTTGTTTGCAACTGCTGCAAAAGCTCGTCGGTTACCAGTACGCCATTGGTATATAATTGGTGTATGGCAATCCTTTTTTCTCTTAAAGCATCCACAAGCTGCCAGAAATCCCGCCGGACAAGGGGCTCGCCGCCGGTCAGGCTGACCTTGCCGATATTGGCGCCAGCAATTTGATCGATTATTTCCAGGCACTGTTCGGTAGTCAGCTCGCCGTATTTGGCCTGGGGCGCCGACAGAAAGCAGTGGCGGCAGCGCAGGTTGCATTTGCCGGTAATTGACCAGTGCACCGAATCGGCAAAGCGCGCTTCTGTCCGGCGGTACTTCTGGTGCCCGGCCAGGCCCTCGCCTCCGGCGCATTCCCCGGCAATACCTTCCTTAACCAGCTTATCAATTGCTTCTTTGTGAGCAGGTAATATGAGCGGCGAGGCAAGGTCCGTCTTTCCGTCACAAAAGCTTGCCGCCTGAAAGGTTATGGTATCCAACAGCATGGTCCGCCCGGTGCCGGTATCAGTCATGCCGTACGGTATACCCTCCCACCCGCGCAAGACGAATTTATCTTTTAATCGTAGGTACATTTCTACTTTCCTTTCATTTTGCTATACAGCCTGTAAGATCCCGTACCCGGAGGCCGGAGATCTTACAGGTTGTCTTGAATAAGTTCGCTCCTTTCGGAGCCAAGGCTTACTTACATATTAGGAATTACCAGTGTGCTGGAGCATCAAGGATGTATGCTTATAAAACAAAACCAGCACCAGCACAAAAACCAATCATACCTACTTGCACACCAACCAAGAGACAGGCTCCTATTGCACCTCCTGCTACAGCATCCAACTCGTTGTTGTCAAGCTCACGATTCACATTTGCCTGACCCATGTCTTCTACATATTGCCGCAGTTCCTCCAGGGTAAAGTCCAAACCCATTTCTGCCGCTATAGGCAAAATTAACTTTTCCACCAGCGCGGCTTTCTTTTCCTCATCCATTGCTTCACCCTGATATTGTTTGTTAAGATCGTTCAATTTCGTCCTAAGACCTTCATCCGCAGCGACCGCCTCATAAAACTTTTTGATATTTTCCTTGGACATTTAAATCTACTCCTTTTTATTCTTTATTGTTTCTCGATAATCTTACTTCCTATCTCGCTATGCATCCCGTAAAATACCGTACCTGGAGGCTGGAGATCTATAGTCTGAATAGCTTGATCTAAGTTCGCTCCTTCCGAAGACGAGTCTTACTTACATAAAATTGGTTAATAGTGTACTGGAGCATCAAGGATGTATACTTAAAGAATCACCCCAGGACCAAAACAAAAACCGCTGCCTCCAACTGTGACACCAACAATGATACAGGCTCCTCCACTAAGTCCACCTGCTACAGCATCCAACTCGTTACTGTCAAGCTCACGATTCACATTTGCCTGCCCCAAATCTTGTTCATATTGCCGCAGTTCCTCAATGGTAAATTCCAAACCCATTTCCGACGCTATGGGCAAAATTAACTTTTCCACCAGCTCGGCGCTCTTTTCCTCATCCATTGTTTCACCCTGATATTGCTTGCTAATATCGCTCAATCTCGTTCTGAGCCCTTCATCCGCGACAACAGCCTCATAAAACTTTTTAACATTTTCCTTGGACATTTAAATCCACTCCTTTTCATTTAGGGTTTAATCCCCGGGGGTTGAACAGCAAATTGGGCAATGTCTTCAAGCGGCCTGCTTGACCATTTTACCTGCCCTTTTGTTTTTGACTTGCTGTATGTTAATACGTTGCTACCGGTTATCCATTACACACTTTCAGTAGTTTTTTTGTATTAATAATTTTAGCCCCGGCATCGCCGAGGCCCCAACACAGTTGACTGAAGAACATCTGATGGCATGGCCGGCTGTTGCTCGTCCGGCTGTTTAGGTCTTAGAAAATCGGGTTGTGCATAGAAAGGAGCACTGGTATGTCATAGAATGCTAAATAAAGATAAGGAAGGGTGGAGGAAATAGTTGAGGGCCTCTGAAACTGTTCCCCAGTTTCAGAGGCCCAAGATAAAAACCTCGACAGTTGAGGCGCCGCGCTGGTTTTACAATCCAGGTATCCCTGGTATTTCAACATCTTTATCTGCAATACAGGTATAATCACCTTGATAAATGACCTTCATAATCATTGATGATGGGCATGTAACGACAGATGTTGCTATCCAGCCGCTCAATCCTCCCGCCACCCCTTGCAATTCTTCATCACTTAAGTCATCTTCATTTTGAGATTGCCTGGTTGCTTTTGCAATATACTCATAAAATTCTTCTCTGGTAAATTGAATGCCCTGTTTTTCTCCCAGTTTAATTATTTCATTGATCATTTCTTCGTTCTTTTTATGGCGTAAATCCTTTAATTGTTTTTGCAGGTTCTCATTATTTGCCAGGCTATCAAATAATAATTTAACATTTTCCATTGACATTTTACATCGCTCCCTAATCAAAAACTGTTTTTCAGTGTCAATACAACACACTATAAATTTTTTCCGGCTCCAGGCAACGCAGGATTTCATAGCCAATGCCTGATGTTCCCTGGAAAAACGAAGGGTTGAATACTACTCCGGTACTGCTGCTGTTTAAAGTATAGGCGCCGGTCTGCCGCTTCCTGAGTACCATTGCCATCATTCTCTGCCGGGCCTCAGCCAGCAGTTCCGGCCGGCCCAGCTTTACAGCCGCTTCCACCAGGAAGTCCACTCTGCCGCTGTTGCCGCAGCAGACATGGTCACTGGAGTCCAGCGGGTAGTTCAGGGTAAAGGCAATGGCATTTTCTATATCTTTACGGGCCGCATCACTGTTAAGTCTATCTAAACCTGCTATTCGCGCCAGACCTATCCCGGGCGCACCGCTGCACCAGCCGGCCATAGAATACTGTTCTCCCCCGGTCTTGCGGGGATTGCTGCGCAGGTCCGGCCAGTTTTTGTATCTTTCATCATATAGACCGCTCTCATAATCCAGCGCCTCCAGGGCGCCATCGTAATAATTCCTATCCTTGGTATATTCATAAAGCTGGAGCAGCGCCAGGGCAATGCCTGCCGCACCGTGACCAAGCCCCGTCAGCGGCTCTTCGGCAAATTCCGAGTCCCAAACCATGTGTCCGGATTTGGCCGCTATTCTGACGCTAAGCAGTCGTTGGCCGCACCACCGGGCCGCTTGGAGCAATTTCTCATCACCAAACCGCTTGTATGCCTCTACCAACACTAAAATAAGCCCGGCACAGCCGGCCATTACATCAAACGCCTTGTCTTCTTCAATTTGCTGCGGCTGAATATTATGCAGTATGCGCCTGGCATCCCGGCAGAGGGATGCGTCCTCCAGATAGTCACCCATGGCCGTAATCGTTCTGGCCATTCCCGCCACCCCGCCGGCCAGACCCAGTGTAAGCCGGCGGACGGGCAGTGGATTTTCAGTATCTGTTAATATTTTTCTAAAACCATCAACAGTGCGTAACGCATTGTCTTTGATCTCTGGCTTTTTAGTTAGATGATACAGCGCCGACATATACAGTCCTAATCCCAGTATCCCGTCATAGAAGGAGAAACCGATGCGCCCCAGGGTAAGCCTCTGGGTCCGTATATCATGCTGCTGTACAATCCAGGTGATATCCCCGCTGCTGCCGGTAATAGCCATATTAATAATTTGTTCATATATTTTTTCCGCTTCATCTATTAACAGCCCGTAATCAAAGCCGGGCAGGCGGTCAAGTCTGATTTTCGCGCGGGCAGGTATTGGCGCGGATGGTTCGTGAGGGTTTTTTTCATACATGGAGAGAACGTTTTCAATTAACCCCAATTGCGTCTTTTTATCCGCCGGGCTGAGCCGGCCGGCCAATTCCTTGGCCCTTGCTACGGCCGATTGGAGAAAATAATCGCCATACACGACACCTGACTCATCTTTTATTGCCAGTCCCTCCGCCTCCCCATAGAAAAGCGGAATATCACGACGGTGCAGCGCCTCACTTTCTGACAGGTACAGGGACCAAACCTCCGGTAAAATCTCCTCAGACGAGGATAATAAATATGCGGGGGCCAGCCTTTCAATTTCCAGGGAATATAGCAGGCCGTCCCGTAAAAATTCCGGTTTTGTGGTGTGGTCCAGTATGTCCCCGTAAATTTGAGAGTTTCTGATTAAAAATCGAAAATTGCTCTGTTTAAACAGGTCAAAAGACGACTCCGGCCCTATAAGTGCTTCCTGGTGGGCAAGCATAAAATCATAAATATGGGAAAACCCTTCCAGGAGTTTTTCCCGGTAATCCCGCACGGTTAACTGTTTTCCCGACAATACCGGCAAGTTGCCGTCTTTTTCACTGCCTCCAAGCAGAGCGCTTAAATCTTCCGACCTGCCGGAAGCGTCTACTTTCCATACCGGCAATAAACCCGTACGCAGCACCGAATCACTTAGAACATCAAGGGCCTTGCAGGCGGCATCCATACCTGCAGCATCCATTTGAAAGGGTCTTACTCTGTGCAGCAGCAGTGTTTCGGTGTCTACCAGTACCGGACAGACGCCCCGGGCAATCAAGTTCTCCCGGTGGAAGTCGTTGCCCCCCAGAACATATAACAGTCCCAGCAAGACACCGGCCCGGAAGTAGAATTCTTCGGCTTCTTTGCTATCCTTTAAAGGAAGGCGCTCAATGAATTCCGCCCATCCATGGTCACCGCCGTCAAATACCACGGGTGTTTTAATAAATGAAGTCATGCCATTTTGACCAAGCCAGTCGTTGAATTTGGACCAACTCCGGTCGATGGACAGGCTTCGTGGCTTGAATACCAGCCTGATACCCGATGCAAAGCTGAGTATATTAACACATTTCCCATGATTATGCGGGTCAGACCAATCGGCTTCTATTGCCTGAACCTGGCCTAACGGCTTGCCGTCACAAAAGACTTTTTCCAGGCTTTTTGTATCTTTTTTCAAAAATACCGCCATTGCGGTATAGTTTTCAACCCACTGGGAAATGGTCGTGGCAATAAACCTGGCCAGGACAGGAAACTCCAGCAGTATCTCCCGCCAGCCCTCCTTCAGGACATGTTCGGTAAATTGCTGCTGGTTTAAAAGTTCTTCCTTCCTAGTGCGTTTTATGTTGAGTAAAAAGTTGACAGGGTTTTTAGCCGCGGCATAGATTCTGTAACGGTACTGCAAAGTATTAAAGCACAATGTACTTAGGGAGTTAACCAGGGATGCGCTCATGTTGGAAAAAGACCGGGGGGAAAACAACTCAACATCAGGACCCAGTTTCTTTTGCAGCAATCCTTCCGCATAATCAACAAAAGGCAGCACGGCCCAAACCATGTGCTGGTTTGACAGGTTTTCCTTTTCTGCCGCCAAGAACATCTCCTGCTGCAGTTCAGCTACATCCGCCGGAAACAATTTCATTATCTCATCAATCACCGTAACCCAGTCCGGAACAGGATGATCCTCATTCCAGACCGTATCACGTAAAATCTTCCGTGCCATTCCCCCGGTGAGATTATCCAATTTCAACCTCTTTAGAAATGCCTTGTTACCCCCGTTACCTCCCGCCTTCTCTTGCCAAAGCCTATACCTTGACTTGCTCAAGTCCTCCCCTTGCCCGGCCGGCAACGGCCTGGTTTTGCCACCCATCCGTTCATGCAGGAAAGCGCCCCTGGCCGCCAGCATAGTTTTCTGGTATTCTGTCAATGCCATACCCTCTACCTACCGTTTCGCTTTTATCTTTTCATACATTGTCAATTTGAAGCCCTGTTCCCGTACCAATTTAACAATTGCAGTCCGGATACCCTGTGAAGCCTCTGATTTCTTTTATGCAACTCTAGCGAAGAATCATATTCGGTTTAGGATTAACTGGTTCTTCATCTAAAACACAGTGTTTTATTGTAACGTTAGTCAGTGCTGAAGCAGTACAGGCACCTCCTAAAGAAGCCAACGAAAACACAACCCAATGAAATAGATCACCACCAGCTACTTCAGCCAGTTCTGCATCGCTTAATTCACCCTGTGTGTTAAATTTTTTTGTCTCCTCATCGATAAACGCCTCCAAATCTTTTTTATCGAATGGAAACCCTTGCGCGGCGGCAAGTCCGACCAATGCCTGCATGCTTTCCTCCGCAGTGCCCTTCGCCTGCTCTTTAATTTGGTGTTGCAGCTTTTCATCCTCTTTTACCTTTGCATAAAAGCTTTTCACATTTTCCACTGACATGCTCGTCTCTCCTTTTTTTATTTAATTTCCTAATGGGTAATACGATCTGACCATCTTTTTATTACAAACTTTTTTGCATTTTCATTCACACAGACCACCCGTAACACATTTTGCGGCTTCCCAGGCATCGTTTATAGTGCGAGATGAAAAAAACCAATGACCCGCCAAGAGTTTGATAGTTATTTACCAAGCTCTTGGCGGGTCACTGGTTTCCTTTCGCTTTACCACATCTTTTAGGATTGAAAACAGTGTATTCCTGGTGCATTGAGTCTTTACTCATCCGGCTGGTGTCCATGGTGAGGCTCTATGCCACCGGCCACATTTTCCAAATCATCTTCATCAAGTTCTGGTGATTCAATCTGTCTGCCTCCAAGCACCTTGATCTTATCCAGCAAACGCTGCCGGAGGTCCCGGGTTATCTTGCATTCGTCGCTAAAATCGGTTTCCGCCAGCAGCCTGGCCAGTTCAATAGTTTTCATGTACTCTTCCCGGTCCGGTCCTGCCGGTGTGATTTTCGCTTTATTATCTTGTATGATTCTATCAATATCTTTGCTGAAGCGTTCAGCTAATTCCCGTTCATTCATATCGTATTTCACCCCTCGGCAGCAAGCCCGGACCGGTCTTAAGCAGCTTGCGTAATAAAGAAGATTTGGTAGAGGCGGGAGTCTTAGCGGCGGTTAACGAGATCAAACTCCGGTTCACTGTTTATCATAAGGCTCCTCTTTATTAATACGCCGCAAGGCGCTATCCATTACATACTTTTCTTAAAAAAATTTATTACTATTCAGCATTCAGGAGCCAGAATACCTTAGCCCGGTTCTATTATTCTGACTCCTGACTCCTGACTCCTATTTTATCAAGCCAGCTGTCTCTTGGCCAGTTCCGCAAACATACCGCCCTGCTCCATTAATTGCGCATAAGTTCCGTTTTCAACGACTTTACCTTTATCCATTACCACAATCCTGTCGCAATTGACCACTGTGCTCAGCCTGTGGGCAATTACTATCCGTGTCGCCCTAAGTTGGTCAAGGCTTTCGCTGACAATAGCCTGAGTCCTGTTATCCAGGGCACTGGTAGCTTCATCAAAGAAAACGATTTTAGGCCTGTTGACAATGGCCCGGGCGATCAGCAGCCTTTGTCTTTGCCCTCCCGACAGGGTGCTCGCCCCCTCACTGACCACCGTGTGCATACCCATTGGCATCGCCTTAATATCCTGATCCAGTCCGGCCATCCTGGCTGCTTCCCAGGCGTCGTCCATGGTTAAATGGATATTTGCCCCTACGATGTTGGTGAAAATACCTCCCGACATCAATTGTCCGTTTTGCAGAACCACCCCCAGCTGCCTGCGCACCGAACGAATATCCACTTTTTCAAGAGCCTGGCCGTTATAATAAACCTGGCCCGATTCCGGCTTCTCAAACCCCAGCAGAATACGGAACAAAGTGGATTTCCCGCTGCCGGAGGTCCCCACAATGCCTATATATTCCCCTGCCTGAACTTGCAGAGAAACGTCTTCCAAAACCAGGGGCGCTTCTTGTTTATAGCGAAAAGAAACATGGCTAACCTCAATGGAACCGGTCAATTCACCGGGGTCGCTTTTTGAATCGTCATATTCCGGTAAGGTCTGCAAAATTGGCCTAACTCTTTCATACAATGGGATAATCACGATTATTGAGGTTAATGCCTGGAATAATGCAATAATAGCGGTCATAAAGCTGGTTAACGCCGAATTAAAAGCAACAAATTTGCCCGCTCCCATAGTATTATGTTGTACACTTACCAGAATATAAAAAATAACCATAGAAGTGATTATTGGAAAAACCGAGTCAAAGGTAGCCAACCGGTTGGATATGGTTCTGCTCTTAAAGGTAACTTTTCTCAGGCCGGTGAATTCCTTTGACCATAAATAAAAAGCCCTTTTTTCCGCACCGGCAACCCGGAGCTTGGCCACACTGCCAATTAATTGCAATATCAAACCGGCAATTTTATTGGACTTATCAACCGATTGCCGCTGGTAACGCATTTGGCTGAATTGAAAGAAAGCAGTCACAGCTACAGCCACTGCTATCAGGATAGTGGCCACACCCGCCAGCCGGGAATCGTAATAAAACAACAGGCCAAAGTTAAAGAAAGAAAATAAACTGGAGATGATGGTAGTAATGACCACCCCGGATAACATCCTGCGGATTTGGCTTATGCCCATGGCCCGCATAGCCAGCTCTCCGGATGTATATTCTTTAAAAAAGGGGGTCGGCAGGCTGAGCAGCCTGTCCCAGACAGCCGCCTGGATGGCTCCCTCCATCCGCCCTTCCAGCCGCAGCATGGCCAGGGAGCGGGTTAATTGAAACAAAAGCCCGGCCAGGGCACCGGCAACGAGGAAAAAAGCAATTTGCAGAAGTTGTGCCTTTTCTCCCCCGGGAATGATGGTGTCAAAGACAATTCCTGTAGCTATCGGGATGACCATGCCCAGCAAACCGCCAAGCAAACCCATTAACACAACCATCGCCAGATCCCGCTTCCAGCAGCTTTCCAGGCCAAAAGTTAAAACATTGCGCAAGTTTAGCTCTTTTTTGGGAAACGGGCGGTAAAAGGCAACAGCAAAGGGCTTTACCCGGGCGGCAATTTGATCATTTACCGGAATAACAGCTTTATTGGCCGGATCGTGCAGCCGGTATTGTGTCGTTGACAGTGGAAGCAAGGCTACCGGTCGATTGTCTTCTTCCAGGTAAGCCAGCAGGGGGCCATTGTCCCGCTTATACCAGTCCCCTTTTAAGGCCACCTGACGGATACGTATATGGGAAGCCCTGGCAATGTCACCAAGGGGATCTTTCTTAGCCATTCCTTTTTCAGCCCGGGGGGCAGGAACCATCTCGATCCTCATGGCCCTGCCCACCAGCCGGCAGGCCGCCAAGAGGGGGTCGTCCGCAACATCTTCCAATACATCTTCCGTACGCCCCGGTTCCGCAACAGACAGTATTCCCTTGAGGGCATTTTCAAAAAAAAGCAGGTTAGTCTTTTCTTTTTCCCTTAGCCGTTTTTTTTCAACCTGCTTCTGCTTTTGGCGGTCGTCAATAATTGCCTGTAAGGCCAGACTGTGAAATTGGTCCAAGGTTATAAGATCGTCACCAAAGGCTGAATGTTTAATCCAGATCACGTCTTCAGTGGCATGAAGAATCTGGATCTCAGGCATTATTCCGGCTGCAATGTCTTTAGCCAGATGATTAATCCACTGGCTGAGCAGGGTGGTTAGTGTTTTGTCGAAATCCTGCTTCACCAGTTGGTGAAAACCGGCCAGGTCAATTTGCAGCAGGCGGGTACCCGGTAAACCTGACAACAGCAGGCCGGCCTGTTCTTCCCCTTCCGGCCTGACGCCGCAAATGATTCCCCCTGCTTCCACCTCAAATAAAAATTTTCTCTCACCCCAGTTTTTACCATTAGAGATTTGAACAGAAAAAACAGTGGCCTTTCCCTGTTCAACCACCCACAGCTTGCCCGGGTCAGTTATCAGTAAAGGCTTGTTTCCCGCCAGTCCAACCCTTGTCCCTTCTTTTAGGAAAAAGTCAGGATTTGCTTTCATCCACACCCACCAGCATTTCTTATGATCTTAAATAGCCTTAATCAGCTCAGCATAACGCCCTTCTACATCCTTTAACTCATCATGAGTGCCGCGCTGAACTATTTTCCCTTGATCCAAAACTATAATTTCGTCGCAATCACGGATGGTGCTCAAACGATGGGCAACAATTATGCAAGTGCAGCCGCGACGTCGAATTCTTTCATCCACTTTTTTTTCCGTCAGCGGATCAAGGGCGCTGGTCGCCTCATCCATAATCAAAACCGCAGGATTACCGGTCAGAGCCCTGGCAATCTCCAGCCTCTGCCGCTGCCCACCGCTGAAGTTATTTCCGCCTTCACTCAGCATTTGATCGTACCCGCCCGCTTTAACGGTAATCTCGTCATGAATGCAGGCATCCTTTGCCGCCCGGATCAAATCAAATTCAGACACAGTTTTATCCCATAAAGTAAGGTTGTCGCGGATCGACCCTTGAAATAAAGAGATCTCCTGGTCCACTAGCGCCAGTGAATTGTTTAAAACCAAACGGGACATGCTTTTCCTCTGCTTTCCGTCAAACAAAATTTCCCCTGACCACGGTTTGTAAATTCCTGAGACTAATTTTGCAACCGTAGATTTGCCGCTCCCCGACCCTCCTACCAGTGCCACCCGGGAGCCAGGGGTCAGCTTTAAACTAAATTCCTCAATCAGCGGCGGCTCCAGGCGGCTGTAACCGAAGGTCAAGTTACGCAGCTCGACATATCCTTCCAGCTTTTCATGATCATCCTTGATACCATCAGCCGGCAGGTCCTCTCTCGTCTGCTCGTCAACGGGATATTTCAAAACATCATCCAGGCGGTTCATATCCCCTTCCATTTCCTGAAGCTGGCTGCCCAGGGAGACCAGCCCGTTAACCGGCTCCAAAAAACTGCTCATCAGGCTTTGGAAAGCAACCAGCGCCCCTATGGTCAGTTCCCCTTTGAAAATGAGAAAGCCACCTAAAACTAAAACCACGGTATTGGTCAGAGTAGTCAGGAAGGTTGGTATAGCCGATAAAAACTGAGTGGAAACTCCCATCTCCTGCTCCGCGTTTAAGGTTTTGGCCTGGTATCCCGACCACCTGGCAAAAAAGTCGGATTCCGCTCCGGATGCTTTCAGGGTCTCAATAATCTGCAGGCCGGACATGGCGGTACCGCTTAGCTTGCCCTGATCCTGCAGCAGTCTCCGGTTTAGATCCACCCTGCGGCGGGAAACATATTTCATATAAAAGATATTGGCAGCGGCGGTCAAAACGCCGGTCAGCGCCAGTAAAATGTTATACTGAACCATCAGGGCAAAGTAAAAAATAATCATGACCAAGTTTAAGGCATTTGTTGCCAGTTGGCCCGACAGGAGCTGGGCCACCCTGTCATTGCTCTGTACACGCATGCTTATATCACCGGCATAGCGCTGGGTAAAAAATTCCACCGGCAAACAAAGCACATGCCACAGAAACTGGGCGGAAGAACTTAAAGCTATTTTTGTTTCCAGTCTTAAAAGGTAATACTGCTGCAAGCTGGTAAGGACACCCCGTAATACGGAAGTCAAGGCCATCCCCAGCAGCAGGGGGACCAGCCAGTTCTCTTTCCCGCCCAGTAAAATATCATCAACAAATATTTTAGAAAAAATAGGAATAACCAAACCGGGTATGACCAAAGCCAGCCCCACCAAAATTACGTAGGCCAGGGCGGTTTCCGATCCCCTCAGCCGCTTTTTTAAGGCAGTTATTATACTTGGCTTACCGCCGGTTTTTTTAAAATCAGGCCCTTCCTCGAATGCCAGCACAATTCCTGTAAAGGACTGGTCGAACTCCTCTTCGGAAACGATTCTGGGTCCGCTGCCGGGGTCATTCAGGTAAACAACCCCTTTGTCAAAGCCCTCCAACACTAAGAAGTGATTGAAGTTCCAGTGAATAACCACCGGCAGTTTCATATCCTTTAAGGCTTCCGGTTCCCTGCGGTAACCCTTGGCCTCCAGCCCGTAATTCCTCGCCGCTTTCAGGATATTGCTGGCTTTACTGCCATCACGGGAAACCCCGCAGGCAATCCTTACCTCTTCAAGGGGTACATATTTTTCATAATAGGCCAAGATCATGGCCAGTGAAGCCGCCCCGCATTCCACCGCCTCCATTTGCAGCACGGTGGGAACCTTAGCCCGTTTAATACTTTTTTTCCTCACCCGTTAACCCCCGTTGCAAATGAACTAGTAAAATGAACTAATAAATAGAAAGGACTCTTTTTAGCGTGGGTATAACCATACTGATGGGACGCTCTTTACTTATGGCCACAGAACCGTCGCAAAATGTGCCGCTATTGATTTTTTGCGGCGACCCGCCGGTAGATGTCCACTTAAACCCGCTCACGGTGGAGCTGTCCACCGTAATGTCCACATGTATTTCCAGTGCTGCGCCCTGCCCCGCCAGCTTGGCCACCAGCCCTTCACTCCCCAGGGTATGCATCATGTCCTGGTCGGTAGCCGGATACTCGGACACCGAAGTCACCCTGCCCAGTATGTAGCCGTATTCTTCCTTTTTCACTGTGCTGGGGGAAATTAGCGCCTCCATCCCGGGTGAAATCCTTTTTCCCAGCTCAGCCGGGACATACAGCACCGCTTCCTGTTTGATGGTGCTTCCCTCGCGATCCAGGCTAAAAAGGCTTGTCCCCGGTTGAACAATATCTCCCTTATTCACCATGACTTCCACCACCCGGCCGTCCACCTGCGCTACTATTTCCGAGGAAGAGATCAGTTCATTCTGTAATTTTTCAATCTTGTTCCCGGTTTCAGCAATTTTTGTCGCCCTGGTAGTGGCGAATTGCTCTTTGAGCATCTGCAGCGAAAGCTGAGCACTTTCCAACTTTTCCCTGTAGGTAATTATGGTATCCTCCCAATCGCCGGCTGTCAGCTTGTTTAAATTCTCCCGGGCCGATTGCACTGCCAGGTGCTGCAAGTCATAATCTCTTTTGGCATTATTAAAATCGTTTTCAGAAACTGCGCCGTTTTTATAAAGAACTGTCATTTTATCCAGGTAACTTTGTTTGTCCTTTTCACCAACCCGGGCTTGTTCCAAATTAATCTCTGCCATTTGTATATCATACGACTGTCCCGATATGGCATTTTTATAATCAGCCTCTGCGTATGTAAGGGTTGCTTCGGCCTCCGTAATTTTTTGGGTTAAACTGTACAGGTCTACTAATTCCGAACCGATGTTTTTATCGCCATCCCCTTTGATACCGTTCTCGTCAAGCTTTTTTAACTGATTCTGTACAGTCTTTAAATCGTTAATTTGTGCCGCCAGCTGGGGTTGATCAATTCTTGCCACCACTTCTCCCTTTTTAACATGGTCGCCCACTCTGACTCGGATATCGGAAATCTGGCCGGAACTACTGTTGAAGATATTGTATATGCCAAAACTATTGGCTATAACTCCCTGCCCGTAAACTTTTGTGGGGATATTCCCGAGAATACCCCACAGTACGGACGTTGCCAGAATACATGCCATTGCCAGCAAAGCAAACCATGCCCTGGGCGTAGTCACTGTTATTAGCTGGTCAAGTTGTTCGGGGGATGAAAGCTTGTCCAACGCTACCTTGCGGAACAAACCCTGTGCCATGAGTCAAGCCACCTCTTTACTCTGCATTACGTCATTATTTCACTAATGGATATACTCAAATTGTCCGTTTTTGATCATTTTTTTCACCACCAGATCTCCAATGTCATCTCCGTTGTCCGTAAAAGTATGCGAGCCGGCCACACCGGGTACGTTCTTGAATGTCCGTAGTTTTTGGGCGACAGCGGAAGGACTTGCCGAATCAGCTTCCTTTACGGCCTCTACCAGTAAATTAACTGCATCATAGCCCTGGGCGGCGTATGGAGTCGGCATTTTACCATATTTGCTGTAAAAGTCTTTGATAAAGGACTTTACTTCTGGCCTGGTATCCCGGGGATTAAAAATCGTTCCGACCACTGTTCCTTCCGCAGCCTTTCCGGCAACCTGGTAAAGCTGCGGCGTATCCATGGCGTCACCGGCAAAAAATGGCACATTTACACCTGTCTTAGCAGCGTCGGCAATAAACTGAGCCCCGTCAGGCATAAAATGGGCGACAAAAATACCGTCATAATCAAGTGCTTTCCACTTCGCGCTAATTCTGTCCAGATCTCTTGTATCGGCGTAATAGGAAAAACGGTCGACAATTTCAATCCCGTTCTTTCGGGCGTAATCCTCAAAGGAATTGGCCAGGCCAATTCCATAGGAATCATCAGCATAATAAATCACCATGCGCCGTTGGCCCTGCCTGGCGGCATATAAGGCCAGCTGCCTGGCAATCTCATCATCACTGGGAATATTTCTGAAAATATATTTGTATCCCTTTTTAGTAAGGGCGGGAGCGGTTGAAGAGGGAGAAAGCATAACAATGCCCGCGTTCTCATAAATTCTTGAGGTTGCGGTGGAGATAAAAGAGACACTATGACCGATCACAGCCGTCAGGTTGGGAACTTTCGTAAAGGACTGGGCAACATTCATCCCGCCGGTAATAGTTTCTTGATCATCCTTCTCGATTAAACGTACCTTGTGCCCGTTTACCCCTCCCCTGGCATTGATTTGCTCCGCAGCCAATTCGACCCCCTCTTTGAACAGGTCGTCTTCTACTGAAAAAGGCCAGGCCACACCAATTACAATATCTACCTGTCCTTTTCTATTCGAGAAGCTCATAAACAAGCCAAACATTACAAAAAATAAAACACTTGTCACCAGTATACTTATCAAGATCTTTATCCAGTGACCCTTTGACATGGCAGTATATCCTCCGCTATAAATATCTACATCTATTAAAAATCGGTAACTATTCAGCATCTATAACAACATAGGAGTCAGAATAATAGAACCGGGTTAAGGTATTCTGACTACTGAATTCTGAATAGTAACAAAAATCGTCAATAATCTTTTATAAAACAATTACCCCCGCTATCGACAGCAAAAACACACCGCCGCAGATAAGCATCAATAAACTGCCCGACATGGCAAACCCTAAATACACCATAATTAACACACTTAGAGCCATAACAACAGACAGAACTACGCATGCGTTTCTCAGTGCAGGTGATCCGGATTGTCTTTGCGGCATAAATGGAGGAATTTTATTATCCTCACAGGTAAGCACAATAAACACCGGCAATCCTATAAACAGAGGGAAGAGAAAATCGTTCAGGCAAATGATTGTAAAAAGTTCTCGTGACCAAAAGCCTAAAAACACATCCATTCCGCAAGCAATAAGAATTCCTGTGGCAAGGGCTCCAATTGCCGAAATAAAGATATATATCCCAATATTTTTCAAGCTTTTGACATTTGGTGCCTCACCCTTTCTAAAAATATGCCATAGTTTAAAGGGCAGATAGGCTGCTATAAAATTGCCAGCGAAGCCTAGAACAGATCCCTTGGAAAAAGTGCCAAACAAGTCGGCAATCAAATTGCCAATAGCACAGCCCCATGCTCCTGCCGGGCCAAACAAGAGCCCCACCGCAACCGGCACAGCATTGACCGGGCGGACCTCGGTAACTCCCTTAATCAGCACCATCACTTTAAAAGGAACCGCCATTCCTATAAACACTAAGGCACACAAACATATGTGTAGTAATGTATTTTTCTGTTTAAAGGGTGATAGTATTTCCTGCAAGAGGCTTCACTTCCCTTTTGCTTAAAAAGTTTGTACCTGCACAAATTGCACCGCTTGCAATAAATACAGCACCTATTATCTTTATTAGGGTAAAGCTTTCCGTAACGCCAAAGGTACCCGGGATAAGAAAAGCTAAAACCATGGTTACTATGGGTTCTGTAGAGGCTATAACTGTAACGCTAAGCGGGTTTGCATATTTTTGAGAATACATAAGCATAATGTAGGCATACGCTTTAGAAAAAAAGGCGAGCATAAATATATTGGCCAGCATTTCATTTGAGTAGGAAAGGGCTAGAAATGTTCCTGGTTCCTCAAAGCTCCATAGACCAAAGGCAATGATAGCAGTAAAAAACATTTGACCCACACCCAAAAGCAACGGATCGTATCCCTTAGTAAATCTATCAGTACATATAATAAAAACCGATATAAATAAGGAGGAAAAAAACATATATAACATCCCAATTTTCAATGGTTGTCCTATTTTTATTCCACTTGCCAGCGCTAATCCTATTAAAATAAGAAGAATTCCCAGGAAATTATTATTTGATAGCTTTTCCTTAAAAAACAGCAGCAGCAGCGGCACAATAACAACATTGAGAGAGGCAACAAAACTTGCAGTTGATGCTGGAATAGAAGCAATGCCCAACTTTTCAAAAATTAAACTGGTACATAAAATCGCCGCCATAACCGCACTTCTTAATAGAACGTTTTTATTAAAATCACGAATTCTCTTAAAAAACACTATAAAAAGGATGATGCTTGCAAGCCCGGCTGTCAATGTCACATAGGCAAATGGCGAAAGATTAACCGGCAGGTTTTTCATGAATATGTAAGACGATGCCCAGCACAAAGTAATCGAAAACAATATTATGTTTGATTCCAGCAGTGTCATGAATTTTTACCCCCGTAGAATTCATAGCCCACCTTTTGTTTTTCAATGAGAACTGCGTTTTGGTCCAGCTCTTTTAGCACCTCTCCCATAATGCTTTTCATCTGCTCATCAGTGGCAGAATTAAATATATAGATAAGGTTATTTTCATATGTTACAACCCCTTTATCATCTTTATAAACACCTTTTCCCGAAAATTCCGTAAAACCATCAACATATTTCAAAGCAATAGCATTCACCTTCTTTTCTGCTTCCCCGGTGGGTATCTTTTGTTGGTAGGTATCCTTATCATTTAAGCCAATATACAAGGTATATTGGACTGCTTCATTATTGGCAAAGCTTTTTTTCGTTAGCGTGGAACAGCCGGAAACACAAATAGCAAGTGTAACCGTTAATATCATCAATACAAACCATTTTTTCATTGTTTTCATCCTCTTATATGTGATAATGCCTCTATTGAAATCTGACAGCTAAAGTCGTGCAGATGATATAATATAAAATCTGTTTAAAGATTGAGACACCGGGGCTCTCTTTAACTTGTTACATGTTAATACGTAGTGGATCGGTTTTCATTACACAATTTTTTAAAAAAACTAAAACATTTTCTTCTCAGTGATCTGCTTATTGCCTCTGATGATAATTATATTGTGAACAAAGCCGGGCAATAGCAGATACCCGTAACTTAACTTAACTCTAGCTTACAGACGAAGGGTTGCAATCAATCGTTTGGGCTGTAGCAGCATTTCCAGTCCTTCATTGATTTCCTTTACCGCCACATCGGCACTTTGCAGCGCCTGCACCGAGGTTCCTTCCGGTCCCAAGATGACCATGCCCAGAGCGGCTTTCGCCAGCATCAGCCGGTCGTTGGCGCCGTTGCCCACCGCCACGGTATGCTCCGCCCCCAGGCGTTCCACGAAGGCTTCCTTTTCTCCGGCCCCGATTGACTGGGACAGAATCTGAACGGTACCTTTGATGCCACTGCACTCACCCCGGCACTTGCCGAAGGTGTCGGCAGTCAGAATGTGTACTTCCAGACTCTCGCTGAGCCGGTTCAGGCTTTCCTCGACGCCGGGCAGCAGCATGCCGTCTTTGGCCATTGTACCGTTATAATCCAGCACGATGTGTTTAAACTGCAGCGTGCCGCGGCCGGGTACATCCACTGAAATCAAGCTTTCCACCTCCTTTCAAGGAAAATGATCCGCCCGCTCCCACATATCATACCGCACCCGGCCGCAGTTGCGATCTAATTATTTATCTTAAGCCAACTATATTACCTGCTTATACCTAAATAAATTTAATTACTATCAGAACAGCCAATTAGGTCAACAATTCCTACTATTTTATGGTAGGAACTGTGTATTTTCCAGGGCGCAGGTAATAATATCTCTTGGCGGGGTCTTGCCCCAAGTACAAAACAAATTTACCACTTTCATCGGAAGCAGCTTGTATAAATCATACATATAAACAGCTTACATTACATTTAATACAATAAAAAAATAAAAACTTGAGAGATATTAAAAGGAGGTGCTTGGTAAATGAGAAAACAATTGCTTAAAGCTTTATTTGAAAAAGCTAGCGAAGGTGACTTTGAGGTTAAATACTGGGACGGTGAAGAGGTGCGGTACGGCACCGGAATCCCCAGAGCGAAGCTTGTTTTCCACAAGCCGCTGCCCCTGACTTTTAATCTGGATGACCCGGTATTATCCTTCGGTGAGGCCTACATGGACGAGATTATTGATTTTGAAGGCAGCCTGGAGGAAATTATACGCATTGCGGAATTAAACAAAAGTAATCTTAATGACCACGGCCTAAAAGGCAAAGCGTTTTCCGCCGTCAAAACGCTTTGCGGAGCGGCCGCCAGGCTCAAGCAAAAGCAGAACATTCAGCGCCACTACGACCTGGGCAATGACTTTTTCTCCCTGTGGCTGGATGAAACCATGAGCTATTCCTGCGCTTATTTTAAAACACCCCAGGATTCGCTGTATCAGGCGCAATTGCAAAAGATAGACCACATCCTCAAAAAAATGCAGCTGCAGCCCGGGGAGCGCCTGCTGGATATCGGCAGCGGTTGGGGCTGGCTGATTATCCGGGCAGCCCGGCAGTATAGCGTGCAGGCCCTGGGTATTACCATCAGCGAAGAACAATTCCGGGCCACCAAGGAGCGGATCGCCCAATTGGGTTTAAGTGACCGGGTTGAAGTCAAACTGCTTGATTACCTGGACCTGGATGAAAATGAATACCAGTTCGACAAAATAGTCAGCGTCGGCATGTTTGAACATGTGGGTAAACAAAACATGCCCGTATATATGGAGAAAATAAACAAATTACTGGTTCCCGGCGGGCTGTCTATGCTGCATACCATTTCCGGAGTGGATGAACACCCCGTCAATTCATGGATAGACACTTATATTTTCCCCGGCGGCTATATTCCTTCGCTGCGGGAAACAGTATCGCTTTTGCCGGAATATGATTTCCATACCCTGCACCTAGAAAGCCTGCGGATGCATTACGCCATGACGCTGGACCGGTGGTTTGAAAACTTCCACGGCCGCCTTGCTGCTATTGAGCAAAAGTTTGGCCGGCGGTTCGTGCGCATGTGGGGTCTTTACCTGCGCAGCTGCGCCGCTTCCTTCAGGGTATCGGGGCTGGATGTCTACCAGCTGCTGTTTTCCAAGGGGCTCAATAACAGCCTGCAGCTAACGCTTGAGCATATCTATGCTTAAACTGTAAATACCGGTAAAAATTAATCCGAGTGATGCGAAACCTATTGATTACAAATCTGCCGACCGCGCTGGGAAAAAGGCATATTTAACCTGGGCAATGCAGAGTTTGCCGTATTAGAGTTGGGTGGGACCATTAATTGGGAACTACTTGGCGGGTGGTGTCAGCTTTGCTGGTACTACCCCAATTAGCAGGTGTAAATTTACACCTGCTTTTGTTTTAATTTAAAAATATTTGATTGTCAAACTAATGTACGTGTGCTATCATAATAATTGAAATTCAAACAATAACATAATCTAACATTACTAAAACCAAAGGAGGTGTTGTTAATGAAGCCCGTTGAAGAGCTGACCGACGAACTGTTGCAATTTTTTAACGGATTTTCTTCCTGGGAAAGTTCGGTAATCCGCAGCAGTGACCTGACAGTCTCAGAAGCCCACGCCATTGAAGTACTGGGACAGTACGGAAATATGAACATGAAAAACCTGGCTCAAAAATTAGGCGTAACCACCGGAACCACCACAGTAACGGTGGACAGGCTGGAAAAAAAGGATTATGCCAGACGTGAATCAAGCAAAGAAGACAGGCGGGTCAACCTGATTGTTTTAACGGATAAAGGAATGAACGCCTTTAAGGAACATCACCAGTATCACCTTAATCTAACCGAGCAGATGCTTACTGCTCTTAACGAAGATGAAATTGGGCAGTTGCTGAATATCCTCAAGAAGATCAACGCCGAAACTTTTTAACGCCGGCGCAGCTTTATTGATCATTCCGCAGCATGACATCAGCATGACCTAATGAAAGGAGACGGGCGAATTGATTGGTCGATATGCAAATCTCGGTAAGTACCGGGAGTTGATGCAAATGAAAGAATTCTACATCGTAATTATAGGCAGTTGCTTAATTTTAGCCGGTTACATACTGGGAAAAAGAGATTACCCGGTTCCGGCCGATATATCGTCTTTACTTGCTCTTGCCTTACTGGGAGGGCCAATCATTTGGGGTGCGGTTAATGGGTTGCTGAAAAAAGAACTTAATGTTGACGAACTGGTTAGCTTGGCCATTATAGCCTCGGTTTTGATTGGAGAGTACCTGCCGGCGGCATTGGTATCCCTGATTATGGTATTGGGCTCGTTAATGGAACAGTTTACTGCGCAAAAAGCCCGTTCCGCTATTGACAGCCTGATCCGGATAAGCCCCGAGCAGGCCACGGTAATGCGTGAGGGAGTTGAAGTTTCCGTCCCGGTGCGGGAAATTAAGTTGGGTGATCAAGTGCTAATCCGCCCGGGAGAAAAAATTCCGGTTGACGGCAGGGTTGTTCATGGCCAGGCCTCCCTGGACCAGGCTTCGCTGACCGGAGAGTCCCTGCCTGTGGATAAAACAGTGGGAGATCTGGTTTACGCCGGCTCCACCAGCTATTCCGGAATGATAGTGGTGCAGACCCTGAAAGTGGGCGGGGAAACGTCGCTGGGGAAACTGATTAAACTGGTACAGGAAGCTGAAAGCCAAAAAGCTCCCATTTTAAGGGTCATGGATCGTTACGTCAAATATTTTACTCCCTTCATGATCGCTGTCAGTTTCGCGGTTTACCTTTTCACAGGGGATATATTCAGGGCCATTACGGTGCTTATTGTAGGCTGCCCCTGCGCCTTTATTCTTTCATCCCCGACAGCCATCGTAGCGGCCCTGGGCAATGCCTCCAAAAACGGCATCTTGATTAAAGGGGGCGCTTTTCTGGAGGAGGTTGCCAGGCTGGACACTGTTGTTTTTGATAAAACAGGCACCCTTACCACCGGTCATCCTGTGGTTGCCGGGATTAAGTCGTTAAACGGGGCATCCGAGGATTATGTTCTGGCCGCGGCGGCCACGGCGGAAAAGTATTCCGAGCACCCTCTGGCCCGGGCTGTGTTGGAGCTCGCGCAGGAAAGGGGAATTGCTGTTGCCGAGCCGGAATCATTCACCAACGTAGCTGGACTGGGTGTTGAGGCAGCGGTTGATAATAAAAATATTTTTGTTGGCGGCTTGACACCTGAAACAAAGTCCGTGGCAGAACATAGTCTCACAAAATTCGGACCGGGAGTCAAAACGCTTATAGTAAAAGAAAACAATTCAATTATTGGTAAAATATATATTAAAGACAGTATCCGGCCCGGGGTTGGTGGCTTGATTAAATCTTTGCCGGGGTCCGGTATTGAGAAAATCATCATGTTAACCGGTGATGACAACGGGGTGGCGGCTCATGTTGCCGGAGCAAGCGGCATAAAGGAATTCCGGGCCGGGCTCATGCCGGAGCAAAAATTAACTCAGATCAAAGAGCTTCAGCAAGCGGGCCATAAAGTGGCCATGATTGGTGACGGTGTTAACGATGCCCCATCGCTGGCCGCTGCCGATATCGGCATTGCCATGGGCGCCATGGGCACGGATGTGGCCATTGAAGCGGCGGATATCGCCCTGATGGAGGACAACCTGGCCAAACTGCCGTATCTTTTCCAGCTTGGCCGGGCTACCATAAAAACCATTAATTTTAATATTGCTTTTGCCTTGGCTTTTAATGCGCTGGCCTTGTTGGCATCGGGATTCGGTTTATTAAATCCGATAATGGGCGCGATTACCCACAATTTCGGGTCCGTACTGGTAGTCTTAAATTCCGCCCGGCTAATCAGTTTATCATCAGGAAAATACTAATTGGCTTTTGCTTTTATGCACTCTTGGACACAGTAGTCAATTTATCAGCCCCGGGAGACTCAACAGGCGCCTTCGTTCTGGACATCTGCACCAGCAATACGCCACCCAAAATTATTGCCGCGGCTATTACGGTTATTACAGTAACCTGCTCTTTTAAGATAAAATAGCCCAGCAGCACCGCAACAACCGGATTAACATAAGCGTAGGTGGACGCCTTAGCCGGCGGCATGGCTTTTAATATGTAAATGTAGGCACTATAACCCGCCAAGGACCCAAAAAAAATCAGGTACAGCATGGCGCCAATTCCGGCCCTAGTCAGGTGGAAACGGGGCAATTCGCCGGCGAACAGGCCCGTCGTGCTCAAAGCAATACCGGCGGCCAGGAACTGTATTGCAATAGAATAAACAATTGAACAGCTGGTAGGCTTGCGGGAAGAAAAAACAGAACCCGAAGCCCATAACAAAGCCGCCAGTAATATGGCTATCAATCCGGCAAGCTGAGTTCCCCCCAGCTCAATGCCCGGTGCCATCAATAGCGCAACGCCGGAAAAACCGGTTAGCAAACCGACCCAGCCAAGCCACCCAATAGGAGTTCCACCAGGTACCACTGTGTCAATAAGAGCAACAAACAGGGGCACCGTGGCTATAAGCAGCGCTGCCAGACTTGAAGCCAGCCATTGTTCCGACCACACCACCAGGCCGTTGCCGCCGTAAAGCAGGAACAACCCTACAATAGCAGAATTCACGATATCGCGGCGGCCGGGGGCGTTTTTTAATCCCCTGATCCTGGCAAAGGCCAGCATTATCAGCCCGGCTGTAATAAATCTGATACCCGCAAATAAACCCGGGGGCAAATCACTCACCCCCACCCTGATGGCCAAATAAGTAGACCCCCAGAGGATGCAGACCGTTATGTAAGCAAACAATACGCGGGGGTCATTAAAAGCGGCATTTTTATTTTCCATTTATCCAACCTTCTTGCTTAAAAAAGTTCAGCCCGGTATTGTGACCGCACAGGCAGGCCAAAACATAGCGGACATAACACCCGGGCAATTTATGTTGCCTCAAATAATTCAATTATAAGTTATTTTACTACCGGTTACAAAACAATTTTTAATGGATAAGAGCGGTAATACGCTTCTTTTTCCATGACCACTGGTAATAAGCGTATTGCAGAATCAGGCTGACAATGAAGGCAGCCGGGTAACCGATCCATATTCCCTCGATACCGAGCCGGGTAAAGCCGGACAGCCAGTAGGCCACGGGAACCTCGACACACCAGATGGAAACAACGCTGATCACTGTTGGCCAAAAAACAGTTCCACTGGCGCGCATCGTAGCGGTAATAATCTGCGCGTGACCAAAGATCAAATAACTCCATAATGTGATCATAAGGAGTCTATGAGCTATCTGTAGTGTGCCCGGGCTGGTGATGAACCAGGATAATATTACCTGCGCAAACAGATAGACCAGTATAACTAGAATTCCACCAATAACATAGTTGAGCACAACCCCGGCCCGAATCACATCCTTGAGCTGTTCAAGACGATTTGCCCCAATCGACTGTGAGGCAAATACCGACACCGTTATGCCGAGGCTTACCGCAGGCATTTGTACATAACTTGCAACCTGGTTTACAGCGCCATAAGCAGCGGTTGCATCGGAGCCAAACCGGTTCACAAAGGAAATAACCGCAATTTCAGAAAGTGATACTAGAATCATGTTGATGCTTGATGGAATGCCCAAACGCAGCAGCAGCTTTAGCAAGTCAAGATCTATCCGAAGATGCTGCCGCACAGAGGCATCAAATTGCAATGGATGCTTTGTTTTATTGAGGTAAATGAGCATCAGGACAAACGTTAAAACTATCGATATCACTGCTGCGTACGCCGCCCCGTATATGCCAAACTTTGGCAAACCCAGCCAGCCAAAAACCAGGAACGGCAGCAGACCCAGGTTCAAGGCCGTGCTGACCAAAAGAGAGTAAAAGGGTGTCTTGGAATCACCAGTGCCGCGCATAAAAGTTGTGTAGGCGAAATACAAAAACAAAACCGGCATGGACCAAAACAATATCCGCGCATAATGGACGCTTACGGCAATGATATTGGCCGGGGTTCCAATTAAACTCATAATATCCCAGGTGAATATGCCCCCAATTATGGCCAGTGCCAGACCGAGCAGGAAAGTGAATGTGAGCGTTGTCCCAACGATAGCCTTCATCTTTTCCTCGTTGCGGGCGCCGTAGGCCTGCCCGATTAAAATTGAACTGCCTGCGCCTATGCCGATGACGAAGGAGATGGCCAAAAAAAACAGCGGAAAGAAGGCTGAAATTGCGGCTAACGCCGTTACGCCCAGCCACCTTCCGACAACAATGCTGCCAACCAGCTGGCCCACCGACTGCAGCCCGTTACTGAGAATCAGCGGCAGTAGAAAAACCAGCATTAAGTGCCATATAGGCTTACTGTCATTACTTTGCTGCTGCGGTTTAACGGCTTCCATTACCTGGCTTTCGCTTCCTTTTTAGGTTGATTGTAACCGCGCTCCCCAAACGGCTGCAGCTGATCCAGCCACTTTTTTTCCAGCTTTTTCAGTTCATCCGCTTTATCAAAGTAGCCCTCTTCCTTTTCTTCCAGGACTTCCAGCACTTCAAACACAAAGGCGTCCGCGCCAAATTGATTCCATTCATCTTGAAGTGCCCTGTTTTTATGTCCTCCCGCTCTCAACATAGTTTTTCTTCCATTGATTGTTTTAAAATTTGGAGTGGCAGCTACAAACACCTTTTGATTTTTAGTGTTTCTAATCTGGTAAACCCCGCCCTCTGTTTTCATTTCCTTGTACTGCTGCTTTAATTCTTTTCTACGATCCATATCCTCCACCTCCACCCCGTTTGATTTACTTTTTAGCCAATAGCGGCTGCCATCCGGCTTTCTGTCCATAAACCCATACTCAATTAAATACCTTCGTAAAGTAACAAAATCATCATAGGCAGTTTTCAGTATGGTATTAACTTCCTTTTCGTCATAAAACTTATCCGCTTCAAATCTCCTGGCAATTTCCCTAAGAACAACCAGCTTATTTTTTTCTTTCATATCTAAAGTCTTTAATGGGCCATCCGTACCTGCAGGAAAGTATTTTTTAAGTATTTTCTCGCTTTCCTCCTGCGTAATGTTGTAGCGGTCATCTATCATCTTTGCTGTTATATGCGGAGGCAGATAGCCTGGTGAACGACTATTCTTATCCTTCAGAAGCTCCATCAGCACCAGAAACACTTTGGCCTGACGTTCTTTCTCCTTTAATACAAACCGGTGATTCCGAATGGTGGAAGCACTGCCGATACCCATTTCCTTTTGAACTTCACTATCACTTTTGCCCTGGTAAAAAAGCTGCAGCAGTTTTTTTTGATGCTCCGTAAGACCTGTAAGCCGTTTATCCAGTTGAATCAGGTAATCGAACACCGATGCATGCTCCTTCTCAATATGAACACGCATATACCTGCCGGCTTCATAGAGCATATCTTCCTCGGGATAAATAACCCCTTTCTCTATTTTTTTACCGCAGAGCAGGCAAATATAATAGCCCTCTGCTTCAACATATCCGTTTTTAATTTCTTCCGCTGCAGCATTCCAAATTAAATCCAAATTTTTCAACCATAAACACCTCCTCAATTTGATTGTTCATATAACAAACATTTTACACATATGTTTGGTTTTTTGTCAACTAAGAAGGTCGGTCTTAAACTAATTATTATAACTGCAATATCTTAATAATACAATAAATATCCATATCGCCGTTCACGGCCCTTTAAAACATAGCTAATGGGAAAAACAGCAAAACAGGCGTTTTTGCTGATATTTATCTAATGTTATAATGTAACCGTTTAGTTCCAGCCGGTAACAAATCATCAAAGTATTATACGGGGGAAAAAATGTTGAGGAACCTTATTTTATGAAGATATTAAATTCATTAGTAGATTACTGATATTATGGAGGATATATGCAGGCGCTATTCCGAAGTTTACCTGGATACAGGGCTGCCTTAAAGATATTCTCAGTAAGGTTTGATAAAATGGGATTAAATTTTAGTCATCCAGCCGCCTCCCTGGAGCTTAACTCCCGCAGTCATCATGGATAAAAACGCAGAACGGAGCTGATCGCTCATTAGAGCTTTTTTCACCGGTGACAGTCTTAAAAAGCCTCCAATTAAACCGCGCATTACCCTGTGCGTAACGGCCTCGGGACTATCGAAGATAAAGTTTTGCAGGTTACCTCGCTCAAGACTTTGCAAAATATTGCGTTCGAAGGTAGTTTCCGGGTGGATTACTTTCTGCTCCCGCTTTTTTAATTGCAGGGCTCCGCTTGCGCATTTTAAAGCACAGACACCACAGCCCAAGCAAATGGAAGCTTCTACCTGAGCATAATATTTACTTTTTATTGTTCGGCCTTCGGCAGCTGCAGCCTGTTCCATTTTAATTGCATTTATCGGACAGGCGCGTGCGCATTTCCCGCACCCGGTGCATTTTTCCTTGTCCACACCGGCAATAAAACTTGAAGTAACAAGTGTATTATGATAACCAAAGTTGTTAATACCGTGCAAAATATTGCAACAGCAGGAACAGCAGCTGCAAATAAATGTCACATTTCTTTTAACGTTGTCCGCTGAAAAAACAAGCCCCAACTCTCTTGAACGTTCCAGGTTATCCAACATCTCCCGGCGGCTAACCTCTTGCGCCATCCCGTTTCTAATTAAATAATCAGCCGCATAACCAAAAGACGCGCAAGTATCAAGGGGCACGTCACAGCTTTTTAAGTCCAGGTGCAGCTTCTCGTGCCTGCAGGAACACAAGCCGATCGCAAATTTATTATGGCTCGCCACTATGGCTTCCGCTTTTTCATAAGGCAGAATTTCCACCGCTTCTTCCGGTGCTACCGTGTCACGGTGAGGCACTGCCCTGGCAATGCTGACCCTTTGGCCATCCCCGGCATTAGCCCTGTGAAAATCCGCGCTTTCGCTCATGTAGGCATGAAATAATTCCGCCCAAACCTTGGAGTTGAGATTTCCCTGCGTCCGCATCATGGTGAACTCAAAAACCCCTATTACCATGGGGGACGGCATATAGTAATATTCTCCATTGTTGGCAAGGTCGATAACCAATCCCTTATGCGTAAGCTTATCAAGCATGCCTTTAACCCTTGTGGGCTCATAACCGGTTATTTTGGAGAGCCTTTGCAAATTGGACAGGTTATAAGGCATCTTTACCACCAGCTCGGCTTCTTCCCCGGCATACAGCTCCTTTAAAATTTTATATAAAGCATCATTCCAGGGAGCTTTAACGGTGAGATTATCTATCTTTTCGCCCAGTTTTCCATAAATATCTTTACCGACCAAATGGCCCATAAGCTCCTCCTTTAAGTTTAGGCTTTAATTAACAATATCAACTGCATTAACTTATTATTACTCACAAAAAAGGATAATTCCTTTCCACAGACATCATACAATAAAGAAGACTTGGTTCAGGTGGGGCTTTGACCCCACCTGAACCTTAGTCGCACTTATTTCGAGTTTATCGCCGCTTAACTCCCGCCTGTAGAGGCGGGAGTCTTAGCGGCGGTTAACGAGATAATTTATTTTGAGACCACCGGCTCCAAATATTAAAGGGTGGGGTATATCCCCCACCCTTTACCTTTAAGGTTGCGAAGTATAAATAACGCTGACGGTTCTGTCCACAATCTGGGCGTTGTCCTTGGCCACCAGATCGCCGCCGCTGGTTACAAATATGTTCTTGGCGATAATCTGTTCCATGGCAGCGGTTACTTCCGCCTCGGTCAAGTTATCCTTGGGGCTATCCAGGGAAATGGTCACCCGGTTGCCCGCCTGGGTAACAAAACGCATCTGCAAGCTCTGCGTGGTTGCCACATCAAAAACCTCCTTTCGTTATATAATCGTTAAGTTAGTTAAATTACTTACCTTTGGGCACTAAACCCTCGCAAGCGGTTAAATAGCTTCTTCCAGCCTGCCGGAGTCTACGCGCATCACTGCTTCAACCGTAAATTCCTGCAACTGGGCCAATGCCAGGGCCACATCGTAAATGTCCTGGTCCACAGCTGTGTCTTTCACATTGTTCAGGCTTTTGGTACTGTAGACCGGGTTGCCTTTGCCGTCCACACCAGTCTGGAACTGGATGCGCAGCGCAGTCCCGATGGGTATTTTGCTGACTGCCATTTATTTTCACCTCCTATCAATGGTTTTTACAACATCCTTCCGTTTCAGTGACGGGGAGGCCGAATTCCCCGCCGCTGAAAAGAAAAAGGCCGAATTTCTTCGGCCAGTTAAAATTTAGCATACCCCAATACAGTGATCAATCAGAATTTAAAATAATTTTCCCCGTGAACTGAAATTTGTTAATGAGTAAAGCATATTTGATCCTCATTGCTTTGTAAATCCTGTTCATGATGGCTAAACAATGTACTACTTACGTCACCTCTGGTAATAATTTGCTGACATATATTATTGATGTGCTCACTCATTCGCAAGAAAGAACTTATAAGGTCCAAATGAATTGAACTTGTAGCTATGGAATTTGCCGTACCCTCCATAAGTCGATTAAAGTGCTGGACTCGAAGTTTCCTTTCCATTAAGGCAAGCTTGGGGCAATTTTTAATGGCTTGATAAGCTAAGTCACTATCACTGGAAATAAAGGCCAGGTTAGCCATTCTCATTAAATTACAAAGATTTTGGTGCATCTGCTGGATTTCCTTCCAGCCAGCCTGTGAAAATTGACTTCCGTTGGTTATCTTGGAAGTTGCGATATGGGTAATATCTCTTTCAATGATGTCTCCTATATTTTCCAAATCGTTAATTATGTTCATATAACTCATGCAGCGGTTAAATTCTTCTCTGGAAAGCGGTTTACGCAATATTTGCGTTAAATAATTAGTTAAGTTTTTACAAAGCATATCCAGATATTCCTCTTTGCCGTTTATCTCTTTTAGCAGCACAACATCACCTCGGTCAAAAATGTTGATCGTAGAACAGATCATGTCATATACCTGGTCCGATGCGTTATTTATTTCTTTTGAGGCCAAACCCAAACCGATGGCGGGCTTGGTGATAAACCTTTCATCAAGATACCGGGGCTTCAACTGTTTTTCCTCTGCTGTTTGTTTATCGGGAAATATCTTTTTAAGCAGCTTGGCAAGCTGATTAATAAAAGGTAAAAATAATATGGCCTGAAATATATTGTATAATGTATGAGCATTGGCAGCCTGATAGCCCGGGGAAGAGCTTAGTTTGGTTATTAAATTGGCAAAGGGCGTAATAAAAGGTAAAAGAATTACAACAATAACGATTTTAAAGAGAAAATTAGCTATTGCCACCCTTTGCGCCTCTCTTGAAGAACCAAGGCTTGACAGCAATGCGGTGAATGAAGTACCTATATTGGCTCCCAATATTAAATAAATAGTCGGGTGCAATGACACCAGGCCCTGCATGGCCATAATCATGATAATACCTATTGCAGCAGCACTGCTGTGGACTAAAAAAGTAAATATAGTTGAACCTATAATTGCCAGCAACGGGTAATTACCGGCGCCTAAAAGCATTTGCCTGAATAGCGGCTCATCTTTCAATGGCTGCATTGTTGTGGCCATAACCTGCAAGCCCAGGAAAAGAAGTCCAAAACCAAGCAAAATCTGACCAATCCTTCGATATCGGTCGCGTTTGGCAAAAAAGATAATTGTTGCCCCGATTCCGACAATGGGGAAAGAAATTTCCGTTACTTTTAGGGCAATCAGCTGAGCGGTAACAGTGGTGCCAATACCCGCCCCCAATATAACACCTAAAGACTGCTGTAAGGTTATAATGGACGCATTTGCCAGGCCAACCAATATAACAGTTGTGGCGGTACTGCTTTGAAAAAAAACAGTTAAAACTATTCCCACTAAGACTGCAGCAAAACGATTACGGGTTAAATTGCCAAGAATAGTTCGCAGCCTATGACCGGCCACCTTTTGCAGCCCTTCACTCATTATGTACATGCCATATAATAAAAGACCCATGCCGCCAATAAACCCTGTGATTACGGTTTCCCAGGTTTCCAAATAAATCACCGTCCTTTAAGGGGCAAGTTATATTAAAAAATTGTAAAGATACTGTTAAGAAAAGGTTAATTAGCTATTAACCTAATTGTACTACATTTCACATATTAGTCAATAAATATCCTTAGCTGCATCCCCTTACACCTTGCGCTAAAAAGTACAGGCATCGTTAAAATTATATCTTTAAAAAAAAGATACATAATATATATAAATTTACTTGGAGGGCATTAATATGATCTCTTTAAAAAACCCCCGGCAAGTAGAAGCGGTAAAACTGGATGTACATGAGGCCGATACCCTCTGGCGGGCTTATACGGATAGGAATATCTCCATAGATCACATGACCCGTTTAAAAAATTCAATTCACGACAATGATTTTTCAGTTTATCTGGCCAAGATTCTTGAAGATTTAAAAAAGGAATGTACTACCATTGAGAAATTAATGCAAAAATTCTCTATAGTTGGCCCTGAACCGGCTGTAGAAAGTTAAATTTCCAACCCCGGCATTTAAAGGCGGAAAACAATAAAGAAGACTAAGGTTCAGGTGGGGTTTTGACCCCACCTGAACCTTAGTCGCACTTATTTCGAGTTTATCGCCGCTTAACTCCCGCCTGTAGAGGCGGGAGTCTTAGCGGCGGTTAACGAGATAAACCATAATAATATTTTCAAAGGTAGTAAACTATTTTTAGACTTGCTATGGTTATGCTTTGTTTGCTATATTGCAGGTAGGAATATGGCTTCCAACATTTAAAGAGGAAATCATACACATGGAAAAAAACATGGCCAAACCGGTTCAGCAGCGCTTATGGGAAATTGATGCGATCAGGGGCACGGCCCTGCTGCTGATGATTGCCTATCATCTGCTTTACGACCTCAAGGAGTTCTATAACGTCAATATAGCTTATAATCAAGGCTTATATTTCATTATAGGTAAAACAGCTGCCATCTTATTTATTCTAATTGCCGGGGTAAGCAGCACTTTCAGCAAAAAAAACACCCGCAGGGCCTTTAAATTAATTGCCTGGGGCTATGTCATTTACATAGTAATGTATCTGGTTGTGCCAGGGTCCAACATCGTATTCGGCATATTGCAGTTTTTGGGCGTGTGCCTTCTGCTCTACCCGGTATTTAACAATTTTTCTCCTTATTGGCTGGCGGCAATAGGAACGATTATTATCCTGGCCGGAGATGCTGCTTCGCAATTGCCGGTCAGCCATAACTGGCTGGCACCGCTGGGATTGATGGGACCAGATTTTTATTCCGTTGATTACTTTCCGTTAATTCCATGGTTTGGAGTATTCTTATGGGGAATATCCATCCGGAAGTTGGTCTACAAACAAAACAGCAGCCTTTTCGCAACAGCCAACAGGTTTTTGAAGCCGGTTGCCGCAGTCGGGAAACATACACTTATTATTTATCTTATTCACCAACCACTTATCATGGCAGCCCTGTATGTTATCTTTCATCATATCTGAGCCGGCTTGATCCGGAAGCGGTAATCAACGCGTTATACTTTATATCTGCCGATGATGGTGTTGAGTTCTTCGGCCATCTTGGAAAGAGCTTCAGCGGAAGCCGTAACCTCTTCCATGGTAGCGGTTTCTTCCTCGGCGGAAGCGGCTACGCTTTCCACGCCGTCGGACATTTGCCCTATAGCTGCAGCAATCTCGTCAACCTGGGCGGATAGAGCCCTCTTACCGCATCAATTATATTTTTAAAGCTGCCCCCGACCTCTTCAACCACCTGCACACCCTTCTTAATTTCCGCACCGGAAGAAACTATGTCGGTAACAATGGAATGAGCGTCTGTTTGGATAGTCTGAATCAAGCTGCGGATTTCATCGGCCGCAGCAGCAGATTGTTCCGCCAACTTGCGCACCTCTTCCGCAACTACGGCAAAGCCGCGGCCATGTTCACCGGCCCTGGCGGCTTCAATGGCGGCATTTAATGCCAGCAGGTTGGTCTGGTCGGCTATAGTGGTAATCAATTCAACAATCTGGCTGATTTGCTGGGTTTTGTCATTGAATTCGCTTACGGATGCGGCCACAGCATCAGTTGACCGGCAATGGTTTCCATCTGCCGGTTAACCATGTCCAACCCCTGGTTTCCTTTTTCCGCATGCTCGGATGTTAACCTGGATACACTTACAACTTGCTGCATATTCTGGTTGACCTGCTCCACCGTGCCGGCCATCTCAGACATGGCTGAAGCAGTCTCCGCAGCGCTGGCAGAGGTTTGTTGAGAGCTGGAAGTTAATTGCTGTGAAGACGCGGAAAGGGTTTCCGCTTTTTCCGCCAAATGTCCCACAAGTTCCCGCATGGTTTTTTGCAATGTATCGGCAGCTCTTACGATGTCTCCGGTTTCGTCTTTGATGCGATGATATTTATCCTCAATGGTTACACTGAAATCTCCCTGGGAAATCAGCTTTAAATGATTTAAGCTTGCTTTAAGAGTAGCGGTAATCATTCTGGCCACCACAAGAACGCCCAATATCGCAAGAATCAGAAAAATTAATGACGCTCCAAGTGAGCTTTTTTTCATATTGGCCAGGCCTGCCAGAACCTCATCTTTGGGGGCTGCCACGGCGATAGACCAGCCTGTGCTTTCCAGAGGGGCAAACCCCATATATTTAAATACACCGTTATACTCATATTCACCGACACCGGTTTCCCCGGCCATCATTCTCTTTTCCAGCTCGACCAGAGTTTGTAATTGGGGATCCTTTTTCACATTTTCCAGGTCGTTGTCCCGGTTCTCCACCAGTTCAATATTGCTATGGGCAATGGTTATACAATTTTTATTAATCATAAAGGCTTTGCCACTTTTAGCATAGGTAATGGCGCTGGTTATATCGGATAACTCTTTCCCGTCTCTGGTGGCGGTTAAAACACCGACCACACTATCACCATTCTTAATCGGGACAGCGTAAACCATAACCAAAGCGTTGTATTCCTCACTCATAAAAGGATCAGATACAGCTCTTTGCCCGGATAACGCTTTTTGGAAATATTCGCTGTCGGCTACATTAGAAGTTGCACCGTTTGATGACAGCGCGTTCCCGTTTGTATCAACAATAGCCATCCCCAAATGGCCCATCCTTTTAACTTCATTATTCAATATTAATTTTTTATCCTCCCAGGTGTTGTCCACGTTGCTGACACGTTCCCGGGCCGCATTCGCCTCCAAAACGGATAATTGCCCGTCAAGCTTATTCTCTACAATTTTAGAACCTTCAACAGCCAGAACCGGCAGCGTTTCTTCCGCATTGGCTATTAAAGATTTAGCAGCGTTCTGATAGGCAATAACGCCTAAACCGCCGCATACCAGTAATAAAATAATTGCAATATATAATATTAATTTGTGCTTGATACTTTTCATTTGCCGCTACACCCCATTCATGCTTTACCATATTACACCGACTTATTGGCAGCAATATCACAGCTAAGTCATGCCTTTCACCTCCCGGAAAAGCAAAAGCGACCGAATCATCGGTCGCCAGCATAACATGAACTAATACAAGCAACCTGGCAGCCATAGCCAAAACAGCCTTAGGCCCATAGCTTTGTGTCCCGGCCTTTCAGCCGGTTTACCTTTTTTTGTGTATTGTTGATCAAAAATAGCATAATTTGGTGCTATTTGTTGAATTATACTACAAACTAAATTGGAATCCTTTTATTCTTAAAAAAGATAAGCAATTTAAACTTTTCTGAAATAATAGATTTCTACCAGTACAAAATGGGGTGGGGCGTTGTCCAATCAGTCAAGCCCCACCCCTGTGCCATGGCCACCGTTCACTATAACAAGTGCGCCAGTAATTCAATCGTATGTTGCACTTTTACATCGCTATTATTCTTTTTTAAGCCATGACCCAATTGCATCATGCAAGAAGGGCAGGCAGTGGCTACAATCTCAGCCTTACTATCTAATATAGAAGCAACCTTATGCTTAACAACACTTTGGGATAACTCATAATGGCTTATATTAAAGGAACCTGCCGAGCCGCAGCATCTATCCGCCAAATCCATCTCAACAAATTCATAGTAAGGGCTCAAACGCTTTAACAGTTCCCTCGGGCTGGTTCTACCTCCGGGAGTTCTCTTTAAATGACAGGGATCGTGATAGGTGACCTTTACCCCCGATTCTTTAGCGGGAATACTGACATCTAAAATTTCCACAAGCAATCTATTAATGTCCATAACCCTGGCAGCCAAATTTAATGCATCATCGTTTTCCAAAAGCTCGGGATATTCCAACCAGGCAGATAAGCAGCTCGCACAGTCGGTGATAATGTAATCCACATCCAACTCACTGAAGTTCCTGATATTCTCCCGTGCCAGATATCTGCCCGTGTCCATGTCACCGCTGGACAACGCCGGCACCCCGCAGCAGTATTGTTCGGGAACAACCACCTCCACACCATATGCCTTTAATACCTTTACGACACTGCGGCCTATATGGGGATTAAGCCAATTGGTGGCACAACCGGTAAAATAAGCGACTTTCAACCTGGGCGCATCCACGGTGTTTAGCAAAGGCACATTTTTTCTAAAGGGCTGGCCTGTAATTTGCGGCAGCAAGCCTTCAATGTTGGCTAAATTGGTTGATATAAGTTTTAGAAAACCGGTATTTCGTATCAGCAGCTGCAATTTGCTTTTTTGGTATAGGCCAAGCAATCTCCCTGCCGTATTTAGCCTGCCATTGTGCTTTAATAAATGCTGCAAGACATTTCGCTTAATAATTGGCAAACCTCTGGCTGCAACCAAATCTTTTCTGGCCAACCTAACCAATTTGTCCGGCTCGACGCCATTGGGGCAATTTTCCGTACAGGAACCGCACAAAAGACAGGTTGAAAAAACCTCTGCCAGTTTATCGTTCCATACCAATTTTCCGGCAGCCAAATTATCCAGCAGTTCAATTTTACCCCTGGCTACAAAGGGTTCCCTGCCTGTTTCCAAATAAAGCGGGCAGTGAGCCTGACACCCACCGCACCGGCTGCATTTGCCGATCATTTGGAGATATTTCTTATCCATAGCTCCCACCTGATTTACACCTAAAAAATTTTGCCGGGGTTGAGGATATTATTCGGATCTACCGCTTTTTTTATGGAGCGCAAATAATCCAACCCGGTTTTACCAAGTTCTAATTCCAAATATGGTTTTTTCATCAACCCGATGCCGTGTTCTCCGGATAGCGTACCTCCCAGAGCCAAAGCAGTTTGGAAAATTTCCTGTATTGCTTGTTCCACACGCACCATCTCTTCTTGATCATCCTTATCAGCGATAATGTTCGGATGTAAGTTTCCGTCACCGGCATGGCCAAACACAGGCAAGTGCAAATTGTATTTAGCAGCAATCTCCTTCAGCCGCCTGAGCATTTCCGGTATTTTGCTCCTTGGAACAGTGGCATCCTCGGAAATTTTAGTGGGTTTAAGCTGAACCAGAGCTGAAGAGACCGCCCTTCTGGCGCTCCATAGTTTTTCCCTTTCTTGAGGCGCAGAGGCAATTTCAATGTTATGGCATTTATTTGTTCTACAGATTTTTTCAATCATTTGTATATCTTCTTTTACTTGCGCCTCTGAGCCATCCACTTCAATTAATAAGATAGCTTCGGCATCCAAAGGCAGTCCCATGTTGATGTATTTTTCAACACAATAGATGGTTACCTTATCCATCAATTCCAATGTAACAGGTACAACACCTGCATTTATTATAGCTGTTATGGCATAAGCGGCATCTGCTAATTGATTAAACGTAATCAAGGCTGTTTTTTTATCTTTGGGCTTAGACCTTAACCGGATAATAATTTCAGTTATAATTCCCAGCGTTCCCTCACTTCCGGTAAGCAAGCGCGTCAAATCATATCCGGTAACATTTTTTACTGTTCGCCCACCTGTACGCATAATGTCCCCGGTTGGCATCACCACTTCCAAACCTAATATATAGTCTTTAGTCACCCCATATTTGAATGCCCTGGGTCCCCCGGCATTTTCGGCTACGTTACCTCCCAGAGTACAAGTTTTTAAACTGCCCGGGTCAGGGGGGTAAAATAATCCTTGTTTTTCCACCTCCTGCTGAAAGTAACCTGTAACAACGCCCGGTTCAACCACGGCCAGCTGATCCTCTTTGCTAATTTCCTTAATTTTGTTCATTCTGGTTAAAACCATGGCAACTCCAGAGTTTTGTGGAATAGAGCCGCCGCTCAAACCGGTTCCCGCACCTCTGGGGAATATGGGAAATTTTTCAACGTTCGCCAGTTTAACTATCTCCGCTACTTCCGGGGTGCTGCCCGGAAATACAACGGCATCCGGCAGCCCTCTTTGAAAAGTAGCGTCAAAAGAATAACACACCCTCTCTTCCCTGCTTGTTAATATATTTTCCGGCCCTACTATTTTTTTTAGCTCTTTGATAATACCACTCTGCAACCCCTTACCCCCTAAAAAATTGCTGTACATGCAAACTAACAGTCTTTTTTATAGAACTGAATCATTTTTTCTTTGGAAATATTAAATAGATAATTATAGGGGCCAAGCTTTTCGGAACTGAAGAACTCCGGCAGTCCATTGCTTGATTGGGACAAGCCAGCTTTTTCATTAAATTCTACTTCATCTTTAATCAACTGTTTAGCAAAACCAATTACATCCTGTGCGGTTAAATTCACGCCTGATTTAGCGTTAATCAGTTTGGCAATCCTGAGCATGTCATCCTCACTTGGCCCCAGGAAAAAGCATAGCCCGCAGATATCATAAACAGCAGTCATTACTTGCATATCTTTGGCAAGCTCCACCATGCCCTCCGGTTTGGACAGAAAATCTTTGTCTTTGGTTTCAGGTCTATAGCCTGTTCGCCCGGGTAAACAGTTACCAGCGGTATGGTCCCCGCCCATTGGCGTGGTAGCATAGGTCACCCCTGTAGCCTGCAATCCGCGCGGGTCATATCCTGATATACCCTGGCCTTTAACCGCAGCCACTCGCTGAACTCCCAGTACCTTACCGGTTATTACAGCCCCCTGCCCCATCAGTTTACCTAACAGGGTGTCCTTTTTTAATTCTCCTATCAATTCCACCATCTTGTCAATATCGCCAAAAGGAGCCCACCCGGATTCCATAATGACACCCAGGGTTATGCCCAGTTCCATTGTATCAATACCAAAATCATCACAAAAATTATCCAACTGTGCTATAAAGTCAAGGTCGCTGATACCGCAGTTGGAGCCTAAAAGTGCAATTGTTTCATACTCAAGTCCGGATGTTAAATAATTGCCTTTGGAGTCGTTATATATGTTGGAACAGCGGATTACGCAGCCGGGGTGGCAGGCATGGGAAGGCTTGCCACCCCGTTCTTCTATCCTTTGCTTCATATATTCCCCACTGATCTGCTCTGCATCCGTAAAACTGCCATAACTGTAATTCCTGGTTGGCAGAGCACCTAAAGAGTTAACTAAATTAACCAGATTCGCTGTACCGTACTCAGTTAACCCCTTTTTCAGCGGGATTACATTTTGGGCCCACTCTTTAGAAATCTCTTTGAACAATTTTTCATTTTGATATAATATCGCCGGTGCCTCATTATTATCTACCACTATAGCTTTAATTTTTTTAGAGCCCATTACAGCTCCCATACCGCCACGACCGCAATGTCTTGACGGGTGCCCTTCCATATCGGTTATTGCCACCGAAGCCAGACTATAGCCTCTTTCTCCGGCAGGGCCGATGGAAATGACACTGACAGCCGCTCCATATTTTTTTTGGAGTATATTTGCTGTTTCGTAATTACCTTTACCTTCCAGTCCAACAGCCGGCAATATTCTTACACCGGCAGAAGAAACTATTAAAATACAAAAATTTTCCTCGATAGGTTGATCTTCTATTACTATGGCTTTAACCCCAATCTTCGCCAGCTTTCCGCCGGCCGTTCCTCCTCCGTTACTCTCTTTAATTCCACCGGTAAGGGGACTTTTAGCCCCTACGGATAATCGGCCTGAACATGGGGCGGCTGTGCCGCCCAATAACCCCGGAGCAATAACCAGCTTATTGTTTGCCCCAAGGGGCGCGCATGTAGGGTCAATTTCATCCAGCAACATCCTTGATGTAAGTCCTCTGCCTCCTAATAACTGATATTTATCAGGAAGCTTTTCTTGTTTAACCAATTTAGTTCTCATGTTTATTCTGATAATCACCTGTATCGCCTCGCGTTTTAATAATTAGACTTAAGGTTTTACATTGGTATTTGTACATGTATACAATACCAAATAAACAAATTAAATGTTATTGCTAATTCCTTCGTCTAAGATTGCCAATGCCTCGTCAATTTCTGTCCTGGTCACCGTGGTAGGCGCAATAAACCTGATAACCTGTTTATAGGTGCCGCATGATAATAAGATCAAACCTTTTTGCTGACAATGCCCCAATATTTTTTTCACCAGGTTGCCATTGGGATTTTTATTTTCATCTACTAATTCCAAGCCCACCATCAAGCCAAGTCCCCTGACATCCCCGATAACAGCATATTTCTCCTTTAATTCAAAAAGCCTGTTTTTCAAGTAATTACCCATTTCTACTGCATTATCAATTAGTTTTTCTTCGAGGAGTTTTATTGTTGCTAAAGAAGCCGCACAGGCAACCGGGTTGCCGCCAAAAGTTCCGCCATGTGCCCCGGCCGGCCATTGCCGCATAATTTCCTCCTTGCCGATCACCGCGCTTAATGGGAAACCGGAGGCGATCCCTTTAGCGCAAGACATAATGTCCGGCTGTATTCCGTAATGCTTATAAGCAAACATTTTTCCCGTTCTGCCAAAACCGGTTTGAATCTCATCAAAAATCAGGCAAATGCCGTATTTATCGCAAATCTTGCTCAACCCTTGCACAAAATCCACAGGGGGGACGATATAGCCGCCTTCCCCCGCCACAGGTTCCATGATAATCGCCGCCACCTTATAGGGATCAATTAAATGCGTAAATATATTATCAAACTGTTCCAGGCATTCCATGCCGCAAGCTCCTTGTTTTTGTTTGAACGGGCAGCGGAAGCAGTACGGGTAGGCGGCAAAATAGATACTGGGTAAAAGTCCTTCGTAATTTTTGCGGTAGGCGGAACTTGATGCCGTTAATGAAATTGTGCCAATCGTTCTACCGTGAAAAGATCCCATAAAGGATATTACAGCAGGCCTCTCGCTTACATATTTAGCAAGCTTTACCGAACCCTCGTTGGCTTCGGCGCCACTGTTGCTAAAATATACCATTGTATTGTTTCCAGTTAATTCAACGAGCTTTTCAGCCAGGCTGATATAGGATTCGTAATAGACCACATTGTGGCCGCCATGAATTAAGGTTTGGATCTGATTTATGGCCGCGTTAACAACTTCAGGATGGTTGTGGCCAACGTTGCAGACAGCTACCCCGCTGGCAAAATCCAAATATTTTTTACCTTCTTCCGAATAAAGATACGAACCTTCTCCCCTAACAACGCCAATTTGGGTGGCCCGGCCGGCAGCCGGCGGAATTACTTTTTGCGCTCTTTCATACATGTTCATTGACATATACCACACCTCCATACAATTTTTTAGTGATTATTAGCTATGCAAAAATTTATCTATTGCTAAAATGGTCATTCGGGGAAGAACAGAAAAAGTATATTTCTTATTTAATCTTTCGGTCCATTTATGCGCATCCTTGCCGTAAGCCCCAAAATTAATGGCCGGAATATTTAATTGCCTTATTTTTTTCACCGGCACAGGATATACATTTTCCCACTCCGGAAAATTATTAATCAATGCGTTAATAGATTCGTCAGGATCGTCAATTTTAAGATAACTGCTGTCTGATAAGCTCGGGAAAAATTGACGAATCTCAAACTCTTCCCCCGTTGCCGCAGACATTTCCTCAATAACGTCTTTGATAACCTGCATTACCTCCCGCCCCCTGGCCGACTCGCCCTTTACCGTATTATGGGGGCAGTAAGGAGGAGCGAAAAATATCACAACAACAGGATCTTTATCTCCGCTGAGACTCTTTACTTCTTCTACAACTTTCAGGCATATTAATCTGGTATCCGTTCCACTTGCCAACATCTCTTTAACCAGTTGGCTGATTTTATGATCAAGCGCCGGGCCCACTTGTTGCTTTACATCGTCATAAAGCTCTTTGTAGGTTATTACTTTAGGTTTCCAGGATAATGGTTGGTAATTCTGCCCCAAAAACTTACAATATTTTTGATATTCATGATCAAGAAAATTAATTACCCTGACAAAGGCTTCATACGCCTTTTCTTTCATCATCTCCAAAACTTTATCCACCGGTATGTCGTGAGTAAAATAATTAAAATAAAGAAAAGACGCCAGCGGAGTTTGCACATTATATGCCGGCTTTAAATCGGTAAGCTTTAAAGCTGTGGGAGGAAGGGTATACTCCCCCTTGTACTGATCGCATAAATCCGCATTTAAATTAATTGATTTAAGCAATTCCGCCGCTATCAAATTGGGGTCAAGCCCTTCATAGCACTGCCCGACATGGGTTTCCCTGCCGACGATATAAAAACATGGGAGAAGCTTTCCCACCGCGCCCATATAAATATATTTCTTTTTGTCTCCATTATATAAAGGAGAAATATAATCATTATTTATGGCTACTACATATTCCAATCCATACTTCTCCTGGAGTTCTTGCAATGCAGGTAAAGCTTCAATTATCCCTGTGTGCTGGTTTTCTTCCACCGGATTGGCCATAAATAATATATTGCCCTCCAGTTCCCGCGCCATTTTGGATATTTCTTTGATGACTACCATGTGTGCGGCAACACCACTCTTCATATCCGTCACACCGCGCCCAAAAATCCACTCCCCGCTGTCCAGGTCTTGTTTAACCTCGGGGGGTAAATTTACATCCTTTAATTTCCTTTTCAGAGCCGCGGGATCAAATGCATATTCTTTTAAAATGCCGAAATCATCAACTCCAACAGTATCAATATGACCATGTAAAATCACTGTCCTTGAAGAATTCCCTTTTTGTCCTTTGATCAAGGCAAAAACATTTTTCCTCCCGTAAAGATCGTCTTTTAACGGAACCTCCCAAACATAATCAGGATGCTGTTTAAAGTAATCTATTTTTCTTAGATACTCTGCTATTGCTTCAGCCAGTATTGTTTCTCCAGCGCTATTGTTCATACTTGGTATTCCTACCAGTTTTAAAGTTAGTTCCTTTACATCTTTGTAAAAAGGCACTAGGTTATTCACTCCCTCTGCTAACCGGTAAAATTAATGGTCCTTCTTTGATGCAAATAACCCTCGCCGATGGGTTCCCGGCAAGAGTAAAATTTAAAGCGTTTTGTAATTTATATCCCTAGCTGTTGGCATTAATGCCGCAACAAACCGGGTAAATACATGCTAATGGCGGGTACAAAGGTGAAAAGATACAAACAAATAATCAAAACCAAAATAAACGGAATCATTTGTTTGGAAATTCTCTCTATATTTACACCCGAAACGGCCGACGCGACAAATAGGTTAGCTCCATACGGGGGTGTAACAAAACCGGTTGCCAACGCCACAGTCATAAACAATCCGAAATGAACTGGGTCAACGCCATACTTCGTAACTACCGGTAAAAATATGGGCGTCAGTATAATCATTGAAGATATATTATCTACAAAGCAACCTACCACCAATAAGAATAAATTAATTAAAATAAGAATTATGACCTTGTTATCTGTATACGATAAAAAGCTTTGGGCAATTTGGGCGGGAATTTGTTCCATGGTAAGATAACTGGCAAAAGACATCGACAAACCAATCATAAATGTAGTGGCGCCGTTAATCAGGGCCGCCTCTTTAAAAGCTTCGTAGGTTCTTCGGAAATCCAATTCTTTATAAACAAATTTTCCTATTAACAAAGCATAGACAACAGCGACTACAGCCGCCTCCGTGGGAGTAAAAATACCCCCGTAAATGCCCCCCAGAATAATAACCGGCACAAGCAATGCCCAAAATGAATCTTTTAAGGCTTTTAAGAAACGGCCGAAGTCTGGCCTGGCATCCCCCGCTGCATACTTGTTCTTTTTAGCAACTATCAGGCTTGTCAACATCAGACCTATGCCAATCAATATTCCCGGTATAATACCGGCCATAAACATTTCACCAACCGATGCGCCTGAAACCACACCATAAATAACAAAAGGTATGCTGGGCGGTATTATTACTCCTATGGAACCGGCAGCTGCAGTTATCGCTGCGGCAAAACCACCGTTATATTTTTTCTCGCGCATGGCAGGTATCATAAAAGATCCAATAGCTGAAACCGTAGCGGGACCGGATCCGGAAATAGCGGCAAAAAACATACAAGATAACGTAGTTACCATTGCCAGGCCACCGGTGATAAAACCGACCATGCTATCAGCCAAAGCCAGCAGCCTTTTGGAAATACCGCCATAGCCCATTAGAGAACCGGCCAGCATAAAAAACGGTATGGCCATAAGAGGAAAAGAATCTAAAGAAGCAAATGCGTTTTGAGCAATCATAATCAGAGGTATGTTACTGGTCAGAAGCAAAGTTACTGCTGTAGCGATTCCTAAAGCTATTCCTATCGGTATGCTCAAAGTAAGCAGTACAATTAATGTTGCAAAAAGCACTAAAATCTCCAACTATGCCTCCCCCTTCCTAAACAGGCCAAACATTTCTTCAATTAATCTGATGGCCATTAATCCGCATCCCACTGGAACAGATGCATAGGCATAAGCCATTGGAAGCCGCATCGCCGGAGATACTTGTCCCCTTTGCAGCAAAATCATTGTCAGTTCAGCACCCTTGAAAGCTAAAAACAAGCTAAATCCAAACCATATTACCAGCGTTATTAATTCAAAATATTTTTGGGCCTTTGGGGAAAGTACATTTTTAATAGCTTCTATTCTAAGATGGCGGTGCTCCTTAACGGCAAAACTCGCTCCCAACCATATCTGCCACAAAAAAACATACCGGGCAAGCTCTTCACTCCATGACAGCGAATGGTGGAAAACGTACCTCATCACAATTTGAATAAAGATCAAAAAAACCGTAAAGGCCAAACTAAATACTAATATATATTCCTCTAAAGAGTTCCATACTTTTCTCACCAACTTACATTCCCCCAAACTGCTGTTCCTTAGAGTTTATCTTCGCAAGACCCCGCCCTCTTAGGTCGGGATTAACAGGCTGTAAGCTCGAAATAAGTGCGACTAAGGTTCAGGTAGGGTCAAAACCCGACCTGAACCAAGTCTTCTTTATCATTCGGCCGAGCGAGGCCGAATGATAAACCAAGACTTTCATTTAATTATTTGCTTGTTTAGCTAAATTAATTAAATCCTCACCCAGAACATCCTTAAATTGATCATAGACCGGAAGTGTGGCATCAATAAACTCTTGCTTCTGCTCGGGTGTTAATTCATTTATTTGCATACCCTTGTCTTTAAGGGCTCGCAACATTTCCGTATCTTGCTGGCTGGATAATTTTCTCTGTTCATCTTTATATTTTTCCGCGCCTTCTACAATTATCTGCTGCAGGTCTTCAGGCAGACTGTTAAAGAAATCATTATTAATTAAAACTGCCGTTGCCGCATAAACATGACCATCCAAAGTATAGTATTTCTGCACTTCATAAAACTTGGAAGTATATACCAGGGGAATCGGATTTTCTTCTGCATCAACTGTTCCTTGCTGAAGTGCCGTATAAAGTTCACCAAATGATATTGGCGTCGGGTTCGCACCAAGTGCTTTAAAGGTAGCCATATGCACCGGGTTTTCCATTGTTCTTATCTTTACTCCCTTTAAGTCGGCAGGTGAATTAATTGGCCCCTTGTTATTGGTTATGTTTCTAAAACCGTTTTCCCCATATGCCAAATTGCGCAAACCTAATGGAATCAGCAGGTCGGATAATTTTTTACCGAGTTCGCCATCTAAAGCTTTATATGCCGCTTCCTTTGATTTAAATAGATACGGCAAATCAAATACCTGAAATTTCGGTTCAAAACCTGATAAAACTGCCGCAGCCGGAATTGTCATTTGAATAGTACCCAATTGGACGGCTTCAATTGCCTGCCTGTCTCCGCCCAATTCTCCATTGGGATGTAATTCAACTTTAATTCTACCGTTTGATTTTTCTTCGACATATTTTTTAAATACTTCTTTTGCAGCAATATGCGTTGATTGGGTCTCAGGCACAACATAAGCAAGCTTAATAGTATAGGTATCTTTGGCGCCGGTGTTTTGCTCATCAGTAGAATTGGATTCATTTGTAGCTGTTTTACCCCCACAACCTGCTGCGAAAACAGCTAACAGAACTATGCCGATAAAAACCACAAACCATTTTTTCATTTACCATCTCTCCTTTTATTTTTTCAATAACCGTAAAACAACTAAATTTACAATCCCCCCCCTTAATTACCGTTTTTCAATATGCGCTTGGCCACATTAACAACATGTATTTTCGTTAGTTCCTCTGCCGTGCCGGCATTTTTTTGTTCCAATTCTTTTAAGATTTTTTTGTGTTCTTCCAAGGCAGCGAAAGAGTTTTCTTGTAATGTTTCTGAAAGGATCAAAAATCTTTGAACCAGTGTGTTTATAGTTTTTATCATCTCGAATAACAAATCATTATCAGCGTAACTGGCTAACGAAATATGAAATTCAAAATCTTTTTGAACATATAAGTTATAATCTTCAGTTTTTATGGCAAGTTCTTGTTCAGAAAGAATTTCCTCAAGTTTTTTAACCTGCTTTTCATTAATATTTTTAGCTGTATATCTTGCTGCCAATGGCTCCAGCGCAATTCTGATAGGAAAAACTTTTTCGATATCCTCTTTTGAAATGTCGGATACAACCGCGTTTTTACCGGTGTTAAGTATAATCAGACGTTCAAAGGCTAATTCCTTAAGCGCCACTCTTACCGGCGTTCTGCTAATACCAAGCTCTTCAGCCAGCGCTTCTTCCGATAAAATTTCCCTTGGCTTAAACCTGTTGGTTAAAATAGCATTTTTTATAGCTAAATAAGCTTGTTCCGCTAACGTTTTATCGTTTCCTATCTTAGGCAATTTACCCATATTGTTTCCACCTCATTCATTGTAGTACTCGTATCTGTATACAAATACAAGTTTGGATTATATATTTTGCTTCCTATTATAACCGATATTGTTTGAAAATTAAATATTTCCTTAAAAGTATCCTGTATACAAGGACGGTTTAAGTTCCACTCACCTACAGGCCTTAGTTGACAAGCCTAACTGAAGTGAAATGGTACAGCTAATCAGAGAATCCATGAAAATCGGCACTGCTAAATGTCTAACCCCTAAAATTTTTTTTAAAAAAAAGGATTTATTAAAAATTAATCGAATCTTTGTACAACAGCACAATGGTCATACCAGCAGTACAGCAGGCTTTTTTACCATTCTATTGTAGATTGGAGAGGAAAACATTGAACTTGAGCGAGATTCGCAAAGCGGCCAGGGAAAAACTAAAAGGCTCCTGCAGGGTCTGCCCTGTATGTGACGGCCGGGCATGTTCCGGTGAAGTGCCGGGTATGGGGGGCGCAGGAACCGGCTGTGGATTCAGGGCCAACCTGGAAGCATTGGAGCAATACCGGTTGAACCTGCGCACTTTACACAATGCCAAGGATCCCCAAACGCACTGCCATATATTTGGCTTATCACTTAAAACACCGGTTTTAGCTGCCCCGATAACCGGTACCACTTACAATATGGGAGGTGCTTTATCAGAGCGTGAATTTATAGGCATGATCATTTCCGGCAGCTTACTGGCCGGTAGCTTGGGCTTTTCCGGTGACGGAGCCGACCCCACCATGTATGGAGCCGGCGTGGAGGCAGTGGCGTCGGAAAAGGGATGGGGCGTTCCGGTCATCAAACCACGGGAACAACACGAGGTAATCAAACGAATTCGCAAGGCCGAGGCAGCCGGTGCTGTAGCCGTAGGCATGGATATAGACGGTGCCGGCCTGGTAACCATGGCTTTAAAGGGACAACCCGTCGGGCCCAAAACTCCCGCAGAATTGAGCGATATTGTTTCAGCCACCAGGCTTCCGTTTATTGTTAAAGGCATTATGACTGCTGATGAAGCCGGAATTGCCGTTGACGCAGGAGCTGCCGCCATAGTTGTTTCCAACCACGGCGGCCGGATTTTGGATCATACCCCCGGAGCCGCAGAGGTTTTACCGGAAATCGCAGCAGCAGTTAAAGGAAAAGCTGCCATCCTCGCCGACGGTGGGATTCGTTCCGGTGTCGACGTACTTAAATTGCTGGCTTTAGGTGCCGATGCAGTGCTGGTAGGACGACCGCTGGTGATAGGAGCGTTTGGCGGAGGAGCAGAGGGAGTCCGGCAAGTTATTAACCAGCTAACCGAACAATTAAAACAGGCTATGCTTCTTACCGGATGTGGTTCTCTCGGGGAAATTACCAGAAAAGTATTACTTTAATAGTAACTAAGCATTAAAAACAATTTTTTTAACATTAATGGTATGACCAGCAGTACATCAACACTTTAGTCCTGTAAATATTTATAAATAACTTATGCTAAGATAAGAAGTTTTCCAATTTTTTATGAAAAGGAGGAATTTAGTCTTATGGGTGTAATAGGTATGGCACTGGTGGCATTTATACCAATTTTATTTACCATTCTGATGATGACTGTGTTCTCCCAACCCGCTAAAAAGATAATGCCTTTGGCCTGGCTGATAGCCGCTTTAATTGCTTTCTCCGTCTGGGGTATGGAGCCGGTTCGTATATTAGCGTCAACCGTTTACGGTTTTCTTTCGGCCTTTAATATTCTCATTATTATTTTTGGCGCCATCCTTATTCTAAATACTTTGAAAAAAAGCGGAGCCATGGCTGCAATTAACCGGGGCTTTTATGGCATTACCCCGGACCGCCGCATCCAGGCTATTATCATCGGGTTCATGTTTGGCTCTTTCATTGAAGGAGCGGCAGGTTTTGGCACTCCGGCCGCATTGGCCGGTCCCCTGATGGTCGGTTTGGGGTTTCCGCCTCTGGCTGCCGCTATGGTGGCGCTGATATTTGACAGCACTGCCGTAAGCTTTGGCGCCGTTGGTACGCCGGTTATCGGCGGTATCGGCGCGGTAATGAAATCCACAGTGACAGAGAATCTTGGCGCAGGGGCATTCTTGCCCTTCTTAAAGCAAGTAGGTTTGTGGTCCGCCATTCCCCACGCCATAGTTGGCACTTTCCTGCCTCTGCTGGCGATCTGCATGCTGACCGCTTTTTTCGGGCCCAGGGGAAAACGTTCCGTCAGGTACGGTCTGGCGGCAGCGCCTTTCGCCCTTTTTGCCGGCCTGTGTTTCACAGTACCCTACATGATTACCGCTGTTGTACTTGGTCCTGAGTTTCCCGCTCTGGTAGGGGCGCTGATAGGTCTGCCCGTTGTGTTGCTGGCTGCCTCCAAAGGATTTTTGGTTCCCAAAGACGAGTGGAAATTCCCGGCCAGTGAAGATTGGGAAGACAATTGGAAGGGCGTTACTGAAGCGGGAGCTGAAGAGCAAAGCAACATGCCCCTCTGGCTGGCCTGGTCGCCATATATATTAATCGCTTTGATTCTAGTAGTTACCAGAATACCGGCAATTGGACTTAAAGATCTTCTGGCGGGTCAAGCGGTGGCCTGGTCAGATATTCTGGGTTCCGGTATCAATTATTCATTACAATACCTTTATCTGCCCGGAACCGTCCCATTTACCCTGGTGGCAATAATAACCATTTTATTGCACAGAATGCCATCCGCTAAAGTTAAGCAAGCCTGGGGCGCCACCCTGCGACAAATTACCGGCCCGGCCGTTGCTCTGTTTTTTGCCGTGGCCATGGTGCAGGTGATGGTACAGTCCAGTGTCAACATTAACCAAATAGACGGCATGATGATTACCATGTCCAAGGCCACCGCCATGACGGTCGGGGGCGCCTGGCCCCTGGTATCACCCTTTGTCGGTATCCTGGGAGCATTTATGTCCGGCTCCAATACCGTTTCCAACATTTTATTCTCTCAATTCCAGTTTGGCGTGGCCAGCCAACTGGGTCACTCCGGAGTTATAACACTGGCTCTGCAGAATGTCGGCGGCGCCATCGGCAACATGGTCTGCGTGCTCAATGTGGTAGCCGCTTGCGCTACCGTAGGACTAACCGGAGTAGAAGGAGTAATTATACGTAGAAACCTGATACCCACCGTTATTTATGCTCTGGCTGTGGGGATCTTCGGCTTGATTTTCATCTATGGCGGTCTGGCCGTAAGCACATTGCTTTAAACAGCTAAAAGCAATTAGTATAATATTATATTACACCGTTATTTAGAAAGGTTGGCTGAACTATGAGCCAAAGGGATCTTCACCGGTTATACGATGTTTTTAAAGAACAAGCGGAAGCTATTTCCGCCCGGGTTTACCGGGTCAAAGACCCGCGCAGCGCAGGTGAGCTGCTAACCCGGATAGTGCAGGAATTGAACGCCACCATAATCGGAGCCGCCCGATCAGATCTGGTAAAGGCATGCCTTGACGCAGCAGATAAAAGCCAACTAACCGTATTTACCCAAAATCTGCAGCAGCAGGCCAAAGATATCCACCTGGGGCTGTCCGAAGTGGACCTGGCCATCGCCGAAACCGGAACCCTGATGCAGAATAGCACGGCTTTGGACCAGCGGCTGGTTTCAACGCTGCCGCCGGTGCATGTGGCACTGGTACACACTGGCCGGATGGTGGAATATTTTGTTGACGCCATTGATTTATTAAACGATAAAGCCGGTGATTTGCCGGGCTATACAGCCTTTATCAGCGGCCCCAGCCGAACCGCTGATATTGAGCGGGTTTTGACCATCGGGGTGCACGGCCCCAAAGAGCTGTATATTATTTTTGTTGACCATCCGGGGGGTGATCTGAATTGAGTAAAAAGGGAATCCTAAAAAACAACGTCAGCGATGCCCTGGCCAACGAGAACCTGCGCGGCGCACTGGGCCGTTTCGGTGACGCTTACACCGGTGCGCGGGAAAAAGCTTATGCCGGAAAAGACTTTGAGGAATTGCGCAGACAAATAGCAGCTATCAAAGGCGCGGCCGCCGCAAATATGGAACTGCTGGCGCAACGCTTCACCCAATCCGCCCGGGCCCGCGGCGCCAAAGTTTACAGGGCCCGCACCGCTCAGGAGGCCCGGAATTATATCAAGCAACTGGCTGACGAAAAAGGGGTGCGGAAAATTGTCAAGTCCAAATCCATGGCCAGTGAAGAAATTCATTTGAACGAATTTTTAAACCAGCAAGGCATAGAAGCGGTGGAAACGGATCTGGGCGAATGGATTTTACAATTGTCAGGGCAAAAACCTTCCCATATGGTTATGCCGGCCATCCATATGACCAGAGGTGAAGTGGCGGATGTATTCTCAGATGAGGTTAAGCGCCGGCTTTCTGCCGATATCCCGGAATTGGTGCGGGTGGCCCGGGAGCAGCTGCGTAAAAAATTTCTGGAAGCCCAGATGGGCATCTCGGGAGCCAACATTGCCGTTGCGGAAACCGGCACCATCGTGATTATGACCAATGAGGGCAATGCGCGGCTTACCACCACTTTGCCCCCGGTGCATGTAGCCATTGTGGGCCTGGAAAAATTAGTAGAAAAATTTACTGACGTGAAACCAATTCTGGAGGCACTGCCACGCAGCGCCACAGGCCAAAAAATAACCAGTTACGTAACGATGATTACCGGTCCCACGCCGGCGGCGTACCCCGATGGCACCATACAGGAAAAGGAGCTGCATATTGTGCTGCTCGACAACGGCCGCACAGAAATGCAGTCCGATCCTGTATTTAAAGAGGCGCTGCAGTGCATTCGCTGCGCCTCCTGCCTGAACGTCTGCCCGGTGTTTCAACTGGTTGGCGGCCACGTTTACGGTCATATCTACACCGGCGGCATCGGCACGATTCTAACTGCTTTCTTTAACGGTTTTCAGAATGCCAGCGATATTCAAAATTTATGCCTGGGGTGCGAGCGCTGCAAACGCTTTTGTTCCGGCAGCATTGACATACCCCGCTTGATCCGTGAGCTGCGCCGGCGGGTGGCAGCTGAAAACGGCCTGTCCGGGATGCAGAAATTTGCCCTGGAAAAGGTGCTCCCCAATCGCAAGCTGTTCCACAGCCTGATCAAAACTGCCCGGACGGCTCAAAAACCTTTTCAAAAAGGTCCCATGGTGCGGCACCTGCCCATGTTTTTGGCCGGTTGCACCGAAGGACGCAGCCTGCCCGCCATTGCCGCCAAACCGTTCCGTGACCGGGTTGACGATTTATTCAATATACCTTCGCAGGTTGATTCAAAACCGGAACATCCCAACGGCCAGCACTATAAACCGGCCGGCCACCATACACCGGCGGCGGGACACCCAGCCAGGGTGGGCTTCTTTGCCGGCTGCCTGACCGACTTCGTTTACCCCCAATTGGGGGAGGCGGTGTACAAGGTGTTAAAGCATCTGGGCCTGACCATGGTCTTTCCCCCGGAGCAAAGCTGCTGTGGTGTGCCCGCCGTTTACATGGGCTCCCGGGATGCGGCGGCAAAACTGGCCCGTCAGAACATCGTCGCCTTTGAACTTGACGGGATGGAGCAGATCATTACGGCCTGTCCAACCTGCGCCCATACATTAAAGCAGCAGTATTTGGAGCTGCTGGATGCAGATCCGGCCTGGCGGGAACGGGCCAGGGCTTTCGCCGGCAAAGTCCGGCATTTCTCGGCCTTTGTCGCAGCGCAATCGGAAAACGGCAAGCTGCTTAAATTAAAACCAAGTAATTTGCGGGTTACCTATCACGATTCCTGCCACATGAAAGGGTGCCTGGGCATCTCGGAAGAACCGCGGGCATTGCTGTACGCCGCAGGGCTACAGCTTGCGGAAATGGAAGGTTCCGACAGGTGCTGCGGATTTGGTGGTTCCTATTCCGTCAAATTCCCCCAAATATCCCAGTGCATTTTAGATAAAAAACTGGCGGCCATTGAAGCGTCCGGGGCACAAATGCTGGCTTTGGACTGTCCGGGATGCCTGCTGCAGCTCAGTGGCGGATTGGACAGCCGGGGCAAGGCGCTGCCGGTCAAGCATACCGCCGAAATCCTGGCCCAAAATTTATCAACATAGAACCACAACCATAATAAAGTCACCTCCTCCTAATCTAATCCAATGTAACAGATATATGTGCTATAATTATTCAAATGTATGTTGCTGGAAGCACGGAGGGACACAAATGGAATTCAAACCAATTAAAACAAAAAAAATATATGAAGTTATCATTGACCAGGTCAAGGCCATGATCGGCAGCGGAGCCTTGCAACCCGGTGACAGACTGATGTCCGAAAGAGAACTGGCCGAAAAATTACAGGTGGGCCGCTCTGCTGTGCGGGAAGCTTTCCGGGTTATGGAAGCTATGGGCATTATCAAAATCAAACCGGGTGAAGGCACTTATATTAGCGAACAAAATGTGGAATCTCTGGTTAATTCCTTCTCACCGGTGCTGCCGGCTGACAGAAAAAACGTCCGTGAATTTATGGAGCTGCGAAGAATTTTGGAAGTGGAAGCCGCAGGTTTGGCTGCCCAGCGCCGCAGCCTCGATCAGCTGGAGAATATCCGTTTGTCCCTGCAGCAATTGCAAAATGATATAGAGCAGGGCAATTTAGGCGGGGAAGCAGACCTGCGGTTTCATTTTACCATTGCCGAGGCTTCCCATAACTCTTTTCTGCTCAATCTGATGAACACCGTCGGTGATATTATGAGCCGCGTTTTGTCCGCAACCCTGCATATTTTGTATCAGAATCCCGCTAACCCGCCGCGCATTATGAGGGAACACTGGGCTATCTACGACGCTATCAAAAATGGCGATCACGAGGGCGCCCGCCAAGCAATGCTGGAACATTTGACCAAGGCCGAAGATTACCTGTTTAACAATATTTAAAAACGCCGGGATAGCAGCCTGTGTTCTCCGCTGGAAGTATATTAAACGGAAAAAACTATGGGGCTGGAAGTTAATTGCTGTATGCTATCCAATGCGGTCATACCACCATGCCAGCAGACTTCACAAGCCTGCGGCAGTATTAATAAGGAGGGTTTTTATCATGCATTACAATAAAATTACCAGTGAGCTTGTAACCGAGCTGATCAATATCGTGGGCCGGAGTAACGTCATTGAAGATCCGGAAAAATTAGAAACTTATGCCGGAGACGAAGTGCCCGAAGCTGAATGGAAACACCTGCCCGAGGTTGTGGTAAAACCCCGGGACGTCCAACAGACAGCGGAAATAATAAAAATGGCCAACCGGGAAATGATACCGGTGACACCGCGGGGCGCAGGAACCGGGCTGGCTGCGGGCGCCGTACCCATGCTGGGCGGAATTGTACTCTCCGTGGAAAACATGAACCGGATATTGGAAATTGACCGAGAGAATCTTTTTATGGTTGTTGAACCCGGGGTTACTACCGGCGAGGTGCAGCAGCGCGCCTGGGCGGAAGGCTATTTTTATGCCGGCGACCCCTGCAGCGCCGACAGTTCGTTTATCGGGGGCAACGTGGCTACCAATGCCGGAGGCAACAAAGCGGTAAAATACGGCACCACCTCCCGGTACATTTACGGCCTGGAAATTGTCACCCCAACCGGCGAAATCACCACCCTGGGCGGCAAATGCGTTAAAAGCTCCACCGGTTACGACCTGGTGCACTTGATGGTTGGGTCGGAAGGCACGCTGGGCATAGTAACCAAAGTATATTTAAAACTATTGCCCCGTCCTTTGCATAACGCCGTGCTGCTGGTTCCTTTCGAGGACATGCAGACCGCCATTGACGTTGTACCCAAGATCATGACCAACGGCGGAATTATCCCTACTTCCATTGAATTTATGGACCAGCTGTGCATCAAGTCCGCAGAAGGCTTCCTCGACCGCCCCCTTCCTTTTAGTGATGCCGGCGCCCATATCATTATTGAAGTGGAAGCGTATACCAAATCGCAGTTGGAGGCCGACTACGAGACCATCGGCACCATCTGCCTGGAAAACGACGGGCTGGATGTATTTGTGGGTGATAACAGGGCCAGCCAGGAAAAAATCTGGAAGGCACGCCGGCACCTGGCTGAGGCGCTGCGCGTTACCAGTCCGGTGTACTGCATGGAAGATATTGTTGTGCCGGTAAACAAGATACCTGCGGTGCTGGCTGAAATCAACAGAATAGCTGAAAAATATTCTATTAAAATACCCTGCTTCGGCCACGCCGGCGACGGCAATATCCATGCCACTCTGCTTAAGGAAAATATGGATGATGCCACCTGGCATGCAGTGAAAGAAAAAGTGCTGGACGAAATATATACTATCACCCACGCCAGCGGGGGAAATCTGTCGGGCGAACATGGTATCGGGGCCAAACGGGTAAAAGCCATGGCTAAATTTACCGACCCGGTGCAGCTAAAGATGATTGCAGCCATCAAAAAAGCCCTGGACCCCAATTTGATACTCAATCCCGATAAAGTAATAGATTTGGCTTAACAACCGGTCAAGCCGGGTAATTTTCTCGATTCAGGGTACAAATGTAATCGCTGAAGAGATCACTCAAAAAATACCCGGCGCATTAACTGCCTGTTCAAGTACTTTTATGAATGCTTGTACCAACCGAGGGTCAAATTGAATGCTGGCGCAATTCTTTAATTCGTAGATGGCTTGAGTATTGGACATGGCTTTCCGGTAAGGTCTATTATTGGTCATCGCATCATAAGCATCGGCGATGGCTAAAATACGACATTCCAAAGGTATGTCTTCTCCTTTCAGTCCCAGGGGATAACCCAGGCCGTTCCACCATTCATGGTGTTTAAGAATCCAATCCGCTATGGGATTAAGGTCCGGAGCGGACTTCGCTATGCGATAACCAATCTCGCAGTGCCGCTGCATTTCAGAGAATTCTTCCGATGTCAGCGGACCCGGCTTGAAAAGTATGCGATCCGGTATGCCAACCTTGCCAATATCATGGAATTGCGCCAACAGCCGCAGGTCGGTGATCTTGTGTTCTGATAAACCAATGTCTGAAGCCATCTTCGATACCAGTGTTTGCAACCGGTCTGCGTGACCCTCGGTAATAAAATCTCTGGCTTCAAGCGCTTTCATCAGAGTCTTGACAATGGCACTGCGAGAGCTTTGGCTATGATATAGCTTTTCCCGGTACATGTTGTTATCCGCTTCTTTAAAAAGATTGTTAAAATCCATTGCTCCTTTGGTTCCGGCAGCAAAACCGATTGATATATTTATCGGAAGTTCCGGGGTGGACTCATTGTATTTCGTGATGGCTTTCCTGATTCTATAGATAGCGTTTTCAATGAGCTCTACCTGGCAATTGGGCAGCAATATGGCGAACTCGTCACCGCCGATACGGGCCATAATATCGTCTTTACGAAAGGATTTTTTGAACATTTCTGCAGCCGTTTTAAGGATTTTATCTCCGGCGTCGTGTCCCAGCGTATCATTGACCAATTTAAGCCCGTCCACATCACACACAATAATACCGACCGGATCAAACTCCTCCCTTTCCAGGCGCTGCATTGACCGTTCAAAGTAGCTGCGGTTATACAAACCGGTTAGGGAATCGTGCAGGCTCAAAAATTTGAGCTGTTCTTCAATACTTTTTCGTTTGCTGATATCCAGCAGGGACGCCACGCTTTTATTGGTCTCCGGAATCATGGCAATGTTGACAAAAACATCTTTAGCATTACCGTGCCTATCAATGAATTGGAACTCATAATTCCCCGGGGCGGTGTTCGGTTTAACTCTCCGCATATAATGATAATCTATCATCCTCTGTAAATCATCTTTGATAACAAAATCCATCCATTTTTTCTCACCTACCAATTCCCTCCTGGAATAACCTGAAAGGTTCTCAAATTCCATATTGGCCAGTGATATTGTCCCATCTTCCTCAATTATTACTGTCGCGTTACCGGTTGTTTCAAAAATAGTTCGATACCTATTTTCAGACTCACGCAGCGCCATTTCCACTTGCTTGCGTTCAGTGACATCGCGAATAATGCTCATAAGCATACGTTCGTTGCCAATCACCGCACCCTGGGAGCTGACTTCAACAGGAAAGATGCCGCCATCCTTGCGCTTGTGTTCAGTTTCAAACAGTATGCCAAAAGACGCCGCCTGTCTCATTTGATTGCTGATTAAGGATTTGGTGTGGCCAGCACGCAAGTCGTGGATATTTTTTTGCAGCAGCTCTTCCCGGGTATAGCCGTAAGCTTCAACTGCAGCTTCGTTTGCTTCAATTACGCGGCCGTCACGGCGGACAAATAAAATAATGTCCCTGGCGTACCGGGATAATAATTGATACCGCTTTAATATTGTCAAGTATTTATTCTTTTCATTGATCATTAACCGGTTGGTTTTTTGTAAACTGTCAACGATGTGGTTGTTCTCATTTTCTTTGACCCAGGCCAAATAAATACCTATTTCCATGCGATCAAAAATCCTGTTGATAAATAAACGGTAAAAATCGCTGAGCTCCTCTTCCAATTCAGCCGCCCGGATAAGATCAACATAGCTTTGCCGGTAGTATTTAAATAAACCAAGAAACATTCCGAGTTTAACACCGCGCGCCCGGTGCTTTTGGGCCTGCCTAACAGCGTAAGCCGAAATGGGGTCCCGGATATAATCATCGTCCGGGTCTAATTCCAGGGACTTATCATAATTTTGCAAAGCCGCAATAATCGTATCGGATACGCCGGCGACAGACATACGCCAGGCTTCCCTCAGTGTTGAAGTGTATTTGGTATAATTACGCGCTTTGGCATAATCAAAAACTCTGTCTACAAGCCAGCTCTCATTGTTAAGAATAAGGTTATAAAGATTTTTCATGTAAAAAAACCTCCTTAAAGAGGGTACGGCCCAATCACCCTCTGACTTTTAGCGGGTGGTCGAATAATAATTTGGCACTCTTTTTGTGCACGGCTAATTACCAAATAGCGCTAATATAGCAGTGAATAAATAGCAAAAAGCTTGCCATTTTGGGCAAGCTTTTTGCTATTTATTGTCGAAACCCGTACTATTTGGTTTTTTAAGCTGCTGTGCTAAAATACGTTTTGTGTTTTACAGCTTTATAATGCACGGATCAGTCAGCTTAAACGTAAATCCTGCGCGAATAGGTAAAATTATGGCGTTGTCGGGTTAATCACCGGACAGCTGTCTACGCATTCGATCAACACGGCATTGCAGTGATCTTCGGGAAATACCAAGATAACGAGCCGCTTTGGTTTTATTGCCGTTGTGCATTGCCAGAGCCTGGCCGACAATGTTATTTAAAAATTTTTCCAGGTATAACCCTTCAGCGGGAAGTGTAAAGTTATCCGGGTCCATAACCGGAGCGCAGTCTTCTGCTACGCGAACATTTTCATTTTGCCGCAGAATTTCCAGATGTGCGGGCTTCAGTACAGAATCGTCGTACATGAAGGTCACCCATTCAATTGTATTTCTCAACTCCCGGACATTCCCCGGCCAGCTGTAGAAAAGCAGCAATTTGGCCGCGGAGTCACTGATTTTGCTGAATCTCTTTCCTCTCTGATGAGAAAAATCCTCTAAAAACTTAGTGGCTAAGGGCAAGATTTCTTCTTTCCGCTCCCTCAAAGGAAGCAATAACAGACGCCCGACATTAAGACGGTAGTACAGGTCTTGTCTGAATAAACCCTCTTTTACTTTTTTTTCGATATTTCCATTTGTTGCGCAGATGATTCTGATATCAATCCTTATTTTTCGCAAACCGCCAACCCGGTAGAATTCTTTTTCCTGAATTACCCGTAATAATTTAGCCTGCAGGGCAATGGGCAGCTCTGTTATTTCATCAAAGAAAATAGTGCCGCCCGAAGCCAGGTCCAATTTCCCCTTTTGCCCCCTGGGCAGTCCACCTGTAAACGCCCCGGATTCATAACCAAACAATTCACTTTCAAATAAGCTTGAAGTTAGCGCAGCGCAATTGACATCGATAAAAGGTTCCACAACGCTTAAACCGCCATAATGAATGTATTTGGCGATAACTTCTTTGCCTGTCCCAGTTTCACCCTGGATTAAAACCGGAATCGATCGATCAGTGTGATACTTTTTGGCCTGTTGGAAAAGGGATTCCATTTTTTTGGAGAAGATAACAATCCCACCAGGCCCTTTTCCCTGAGGTAAAACTTTCTTCGGCGCCCCGCGGGAATCTGCCGGCTCCTTATTGGCTGCCCGAAGGTTATCCACCGTTTTTTTCCGGGCGGTGATGTCACGAATTACACTTAATAAAATACGCTCGTTACCGATCGTAACGCCTTGTGAGCCGACCTCAACATGCAATGTGCCGCCATCCTTACGCTGATGGATCGTTTCAAACAATATCCCTTGGTGATTTGCTTGCTCCATTTGCGCTTTAACCAGGGGTAAGGTTTCTTTGGCACGCAAGTCATAGATACTCATCGCCAGCAATTCATCCCGGCTGTAACCATAGGCATTAACCGCAGAATTGTTTGCTTCGACAATTCCACCGTCTTCCCGGCGTATGAATAAAATAATATCGCGGGCATGCTCAAAAAAGAGCTTATACCAGTTTAAAACCATCTTCGCTTTCTTTGGCTCTTTAATGTTTTTCACCATAGCAATAGCAAAATTAGGCTCATTTGTTCCATTGTCACATTCAATGACATGACGGCCGGCATCACGCAAAATTTGGCTTAACCAAACACGTGTTGAGTTATCAGCTTTTGCGAGCAAAGTTTTCACCGTGTCCCACCCCTGAAATGGTCATTTTCGGGCCAATGTGAACGGTTTTTAGAAGGAGCGGTATTTTTTCTCCAGGACAAGGCAGAGGCCCCACATGAAAAGCATAAAGTTAAGGAATACCGGATTGATAATTATATCTAAATATGTGCTGGTTTCAGAGGCTGAAGAAAGGTTTTAATCTTATTTATGTTCTACATTTTGGCTATATATTCCTGCCATGCATTCAACCACATACATTAGCTGCCAGTGGGGCCGAAAAGAGAATTTAGAGACAATGAAGATTAAATAATGATTAAATAATGATGCGGGTCCCGTCAAACTTGGTAAGGGTAAAGCCGCGAAAATCCTCATTATAGGTGTTCCTGTAATCCTGCAGAACCCCAATGGCCACTGCTTCACCCAGCTTTAAGCCCTCAATCCCGTCGGAGCGCCAGTGGATACCCGCATAATCGCGGCCAAAGGCGACATTGGCGGCCAGTTTATTCAATTCCCCACCAACCGTTAAAGGCGGGCCCTGGAAAGGAACCAGCGAAAGGCCGTCGGAACTGGCTGCAACCGGATTGGGGACAACAAAGGATTCATTAAAGAACGCCTTCAGCATGGTAACCCCTGCCCCGGCAAAACAGGCGTGGCCGGCGGGATAGGCGGGATGGGTGGGGCAGCCTTCCGGATAGGCCTGGGGTAACAGGTAGGTGCCAAATTTGCCGAAGACTTCAGAAACCGCCTGTGAATCAAGCAGTTCCTGGTTAATTGGATAGCTGGCGGCGCCCGTTAAAAGGTTTTGGACGCGTCCGCCGAATTCCTCGGGCCGGAGCCGGCGATGGACCAGCCATTTCTGAAACCAGGCGGCCTCCAGCGCTGTCCGCGCCGCCCGGGCCACAAAATCCAGAATATGCGGGCCGCCGAAGGTGGCAAAACCGACCTGGGTTAACGAACGCAAATAGGGATTGGAGGGATCCAGCGCGCTCTGCCCAAAACCGAGCAGAATTAAACAAGCACCGAGGCCTTCTTGGTAGGGAAAATCCCGGTGAACATATTCGCCCATATCGCGACCACTGCGAATATAACGAGGCGTAGGGTCGAACTCATTCGGGACTGTCGGAGGAAATCCGTTTTGGATGTTCAACCAATCCTGATACGAGGTCAGGTGGTCGTCGCCGGCCACCGTGGTGCGATATTGCTGGACGATGGTTTTGGCCCCGAAGGGAATGTCCTGCCACAGAAACTGGGAAATATAAGGTCCCACCAGGTCACCGGGCGTATTCCCCCGGAATAAGGTCCCCGTGGTGACCATTCCATTGACTTTTGGCCCGCGAAAATCTGAAAAATCCGATAGATCAGAGGCAGCAGCGATGGTCAGCGGATCGGTGTCGTAATCTGCGAAAGGCACATCACGGGTTAGCGCCTGCCAGTACAGTTCGGCCATCTCACCGGCAATCTGGGCGCTGCTGAAGGCCGGCGCCGGAATCATACCCAAATGATGAGAATCAGGTCCCGCCAGATCGAATGCGTAAGCGGCCTGGGGATTGACAAGCTTGGTAACCCCTCCCAAAGTTATGAATTCTAAATCGTCCGGGTTACCGGTCGATAATGCCCTAATCAAGTCCCTATAGGCATTAAGGTTAACCTCGCCAAGTTGATTATGCGGTAACCCCTTGGAATAGCTGCCGATTTTACTTGGAAATAAATCTTCATCACCATTGCAGGGATGGCCCGGGAGAGGCAGGTCCCTTTGAAAAACCGCTGCGTCCTGTCGAATTTCAAATGCCTCTTGGTTACGCTGCCGTGCACTCGTAGGCCCAATTTCACAGCATTCCGCCACGTTTAAGTTCGTGTTTGCCGTCTCCATTTGAACAACCTCTTTTACAGATGGTGACCATGTTTCAGCACTCATTTTAGGTTCCCCTTTCTGAACGTAATATTTTAACCAATCCATAATATGTAATTTATGGCAAATTCGCCACAAGGTTCTATTGCCATTTGGCTGTCCTCCGTGTTCAGGGGGGGGTAAACCTGTTTTAGGGCGAAACAAAATGGATTGCCATATCTGGCAATCCATTTTGTTTCGCGCATGGGTAAAAATTGTTTTAGCTGTTATGAGGAAAATTCAAAATTGTCCTCCATGATTAATCTAATACATGCTTTTGCTATATGCTCGTCATACAGGACCCCTTTATTTTCACGAATTTCATTGATGGCCGTCTCCATTCCCAGAGAACTCCGGTAAGGCCGGTGTGAGCTAATGGCTTCAACAACATCGGCTACCGCAATAATTCTTGCTTCCAACAAAATGTCATCCCCCAACAAACCAACAGGATAACCTGTACCATTCATTCTTTCATGATGTTCCAGAACCATTTTTTGCACCGGCCATGGAAACTTTATTTTGCTTAATATTTTATAACCATTCTGCGGATGAGATTTAATTATACCAAATTCATGCTCGCTGATGGCTCCATACTTGGACAATATGTCTTTGGGAATAGCCACTTTGCCGATGTCATGCAAGAGTGAACCGATTTGAAGGCCATGAATTTGTTTTTTGGGCATACCTATTTTTTCTGCAATGGCGCAAGCCAACTGGGCGACTCTCAACTGGTGGTTGGCTGTATAAGAATCAATTAACGAACAAATGGTAGTTAAAACATCAACAGCGCCATTTAAAACAGCAAGTATCTCTTCATTTAGATCGGGATATTCTTCTATACCTGAATTGATTTTAAATAAATTTGCCGCGGTTTCCATTACATCCAACCTTTTAAAATAAAAAGTAATTATCTATAAATTTAGATTATTTGAACCCAAAAATCAATATAAATTATGATAAAACTAATAAAATCCCCAAATATCTTTCCCCAAAGGGGGTTGAACTCATAACCAATCCACCCCTGCCACAAACAGCAAATATTTAAAATAAAGCGCTGATTCCGGTACTCTGTTTTCGCATATTTATCCGCCTAAAACTTTATTTCAACAGTCCACATCACCTATAATAATATCAAGACTACCCAAAATGGCCACTACATCTGCCAACAAACAACCCCGCAGCATTTCATCCAGATAACCAAGGTTTATGAATGACGGCCTTCTAACATGCACTCGATAAGGTCTGTCGGTGCCATCACTAACAACGTAGTAACCGATAATTCCTTTGGCACTTTCGATTTCAGCGTATATGCCGCCTTTCGGGGGCTTTAGCACCTTTGGCACTTTGGCTCTTACCGGGCCGTCAATTTCCCGAATTTGTTTAACGGCTTGTTTGATGATCCGCACCGACTGGCGCATCTCCCGGACCCGGCAAACATAGCGATCAAAACAATCCCCATGCTTGCCCAGAGGTACTTCAAAATCAAAACGGTCATAAATACTATACGGCTTAGCCTTGCGCAGGTCATAATCAACACCCGAGCCACGCAGTGAAGGGCCACTGAGGCTGTAATTTACGGCAATTTCAGAAGAAATAACACCTATGTGTTTGGTGCGAACTTGGAAAATTTCATTGCCGGTGATAAGCCCGTCGTATTCGTCAATATAGGCGGGCATATCGTCCATCAACTTGTTTACTTTTTCCAACCATCCTTCAGGAACATCATCGGCAACCCCGCCTATGCGGGCGTAACTGAGAGTCATTCTGGACCCCGTTAATTCTTCCAGCAAATCCATTACCCGCTCCCGCTCTCGAAAACACAGAAGAAATCCGGTAAAACCCCCGATGTCCAATGAATAAGTGGCGGTAAAAAGCAAATGACTGGTCAAGCGGGATAGCTCTCCCGAGATAACGCGCAGGTATTCAGCTCTTTCAGGCACCTCAATGCCCATTAATCTCTCTACAGCAAAAACATACCCCCAGTTTTGTAACATGGCGGCAAAGTAATCCAATCTGTCCGTGTAAGGAATTACTTGCGTATAAGTGCGAGCTTCGGCCAATTTTTCAATACCCCGATGCAGATAACCGCAAACCGGTTTAGCCTTGACCACTCTTTCTCCATCCAAAGTGAGAATAATTTGAAAGACACCGTGCGTAGCGGGGTGTTGCGGTCCAAGGTTTAGATGATACAGTTGTGTCTTCAACACTTGCTATTCACCTCTCTAACGGATTAATTAACCTGTACGCCTTGGGGCTAAGGGCTTGGTTTTGTTCTACCAAGAAAATGACTTCGGTATATTTTTTTATTATGGTCATTATACCATAGTTCAATTTTATACTCTATACAAAAATTACTTATTTGAATATTTCGGTGCGGGAGCCGCTAAGTTAACATATACTGAGCCGTACTGTTAATGAAATAGGGCCATAATGTCAAGAAGAGACGCACCGGTTATGAGGAAAAGATAGAATGGGTTAATTTATCTTTGAAATTTAGAGGAATTTTTGTTAAAATGACTATGCTTCAAAGTTAAACTAAAGTCACTATGGTTTGGTCATTAATGGAGGGTTTTAATTGAGAACAGAGAATCGGCGTCAAAGAAAAAAAGATCAAACAAAAGAAAATATATACAAAGCTGCTTTAGAACTTTTTTTGGAAAAAGGTTATGATAAAACAACTATAGAGGAAATAACTGAAAAAGCGGACGTAGCCAAGGGAACCTTTTTTAACCACTTTCCCAGTAAAAACGCAATACTTTTTTACTTAGGAGAAAAACGATTAGTTTTACTGGATAAAGTCTTGGGGGAAAAGCTAATTGAAATTCAAAGTGCCAAAGAAAAACTATTTGAATACTTTCGGATACTTGCCAGATTCAATGAAGAAGAGAAGGAAATAACCCATCTTATAGTAATAGAAATATTTAAAAATGCAGATCTCCGGAAACTTTCCGACGAGAAAAGTATAGTAGATTTTCAAGTGGTTCTAGGTAAAATTATAAATGAAGGAAAGCAACGTGGAGAATTTAGTTCTGATGTAAATACTACCCATGCAGCCGATATTTTAGCCGGTTTATATTTTCATACACTATTTTCATGGCTGCAGGGTAAATTAAGCGAGTCGCTAACATCTGAACTATTTGGGAGAATAGAAATTATTATAAATGGAATAGAACCTTAAGCGTCGGAACAAGGGACCTGTCCCCTTGTCTCATCCCTTATCCCGCCTTAAATCGGAGACGGGCAGCGATGACATTTCATCACTGCCCGCCCTTTATGTTAAATGAGGAGGTGGTATAAGCTCATCCTTGTCTTTAAATACATCTTACCAGCTATTTATGAAAATAAGATTAAAAATACATTAAATTTTCTTAAGCTTAAGCAGCGTGAATAGAAATAATAGAGGTAATATGGGAAGATGTCAATCGTTATAGTACTCATCTCCCTGGAGGGTGCGTTCCGGCAGGAAGAATGTACCGATGAAGCAGAGCACGGCGAACACAAGGCCGACTTCAAACAGATTGCCGATACCGGCAGCAAGCGAAACCTTCACGGCGTGTAAAAGCTGGTGATACATTTCCTGGCCGGCAGCGCCGAACCGGGCGAACTGGTCGGCGATAGCCTGTTGGGCCTGCTGCGTCAGCAGGGTTTGCGGCTCGAACTGAGATATGCCGCCTGCCAGATCCTTTATTTTATCGGGCAGGGCGGCATTAAAGCGCTCCTGGAACCCGCGGTTTAAAATTGATCCGAAGATCGGAGAGGCAATTACGCCCCCGAGCGAAGATACAAATTGCTGGGTGGAATTGACGGTGCCCATCATCCGGTATGGGAAAGCATTTTGCACCGCGATATTGAGCAGCGGCATCAGGGAGCCCACCCCCAGTCCGAGTACCACCATGTTGACGATAACGGTGGGATAGGCAGTATTGATATCCATCGTCATTAACAAAATCGTACCCAGGATGATCGCCGCTGCGCTAATATGCGAGAGCAGGCGATATTTTCCCGTTTTGGTCATAATCTGTCCGGAAATGATACTCCCGACGATAAAACTGATCATCATGGGCGACATAACCAGCCCGCTGTCCCGGGGGTTCAGGCCGATGACACCCTGGACGAACAGGGGCAGGAACATCACGCTGCCGAACATCGCCATGGACACGAGAATCCCGAGCACGAGAGAAGTGGAAAAGATCCGGTTGCGGAACAAAGTTGGTGTTATGATCGGATCGGCAACCTTGCGCTCAAACCAAATAAACAACGCCAGCATAATTGCGCCGCTTCCGAACAAAACCAACTCCACCGGAGAGGTCCAGGCGTACTTCGTACCGGCCCAGGTGAACCCCAGTAAAATGGGTACCAGGCCGGTAGCCAGCAGCACCGACCCGAGCCAGTCGAGCTTGACTTGTTCGTCCGCACGGACTTTGGGCAACGAGAGGACAACGCCAATAATGGCCAGTACTGCAAAGGGCAGGTTAATATAAAATACCCAGCGCCAGGAAAACGTGCCGGTAATCCAGCCGCCGATCGCGGGGCCGATAATGCTGGACACCCCAAATACCGCCCCCATGGCCCCCATCCAGCGCCCCCGCTCTTTAGGGTTAAAAATGTCCCCCACTGTCGCCCGCGGCATACTCATCATCGCGCCGGCTCCGATCCCCTGCAGCCCGCGGGCCAATACCAATTCCAGCATTGTTTCGGCCTGGCCGCAGATGGCCGACCCAACTCCAAACATCACCAGTCCGAAGATGTAAAAGGGCTTCCGCCCGTATACATCGGATAACTTACCGTAAATCGGAACGGTCACCGCCGAAGTCAACATGTACGCGCTAAATACCCAGGCATACAGGGCAAACCCCTGCAAGTCCCCAACAATAGTTGGAATGGCGGTGGAGATAATGGTTTGGTCCATGGAGGAAAAGAACATGGTCACCATGACGGTGGCCAGCGCCCACCATTTGCGCTGCCCGGTAATTTGATTTGTCGTTTGGATTTGTTGTTTTAATGCGTCGGTTGTCATATTATCTTATTCCTTTTTCAATTTATGTCCTTAGAATTTATAGTATTTCTACATACCCTTCAATTCAACATTACGCAAAACGCTGATCATCTTTCTGGTTTTTTTTGCCTTTCGTTTACCGCCGGGCAATTGCTCCAGAAACTCGCCGGCGTTACCTGGGAAACTGAAGCACTCAGTCCTGTTGTTTATCCCAAGTGGGGGTCTTAGCATCTCATGTTTGTTACTGATACAATATATGGTACAATATATGGTACAATAGCATAAATTTTTAGGAACGGTGTAAATTATGTATTTAGCACAACAAGAAATTGACCTGGTAAAACAGTATTTGCTGGAAAAAGTATCTCCTTATCTTATAATAATATTCGGTTCTGCAATAACCGGAAATATGCTACCTGAAAGTGATGTTGATATAGCTTTTTTAACAGAACAAAAATACAGTACCTATTATATATTTATGGTTGGACAGGGGTTGGCAGATATACTTGATAGGGATGTGGACCTGGTGGATTTAGGGCATGCCTCAACTGTGTTCCAGGCGAGGGTGGTGACAACAGGAAAAGTTATTTACTGTGAGGATGAAGATAAACGAATATTATTTCATATGCTTACCCTTAAAAAATATGCCCGGCTTAATGAGGAACGCCGGTGTGTCATGAATAAGATAACGGGAAGAGGCTCGATGTATGAGTAACGATGTAATAATAAATAAGATAATGGTAATAAAACGGTGTCTGGATAGAATCAATCAAGTATATGACGGTAATCCTCAAAACCTTGAGGATTATACCAAACAGGATTCCATTATACTGAATATCCAAAGATCCTGTGAGGCATCAATTGACTTGGCCATGCATATCGTTGCCGAGAAAAACCTGGGCCTTCCCCAAAGCAGCCGGGAAGCCTTTGACTTGTTATATCAAAATAATATTATTGATCAAAAATTAACTGCAAGCTTAAAAGCTATGGTAGGCTTTCGCAATATCGCGGTTCATGACTATCAGTCCATAAATTTAAATATTATACAAAATATTATTGAAAAACACCTTTTTGATTTTATTATGTTTGCAGATAGAATAAAGAAACAGATTTTGCCGGGGACCTAACTTAAATTATTAGTATGGGATAGGAGTTCCCGTTCCTTCTGCTCTGCTTCCAGCCGTCCCTGCTCAAATATGACACGACTTGAATTCGGCGCATAGTTTTTAATATTACTGAGGATCATGGGGATGAGGGCGGTCGGCTTATCGCTCCAACGGGTCCTGGTGATATCGATCTCGCCGGGGCAACGCATACCGTATTTTTCAAGGTACGCCCTTATGGAAGTACCCCTGATTGTGTTATAATGCAGCAGGATTAAAGCCAATATCTTGATTTAGGAGTGGTTGCAAATTATGACCGCCCACATTCGTTTACGTTAATGTAAGGTACAGACCACTTAGGCTCAGCCAATTTTATCAGGATTGAGCTTATTTTCATCGCTTTGAAATAATGGCGAACCTTTGATATGCTGTGTAATGATACGTCGGAACTTCCTCCATGAAACAACCGGAATTTCTTTTTTTGTGTCGGGGGATTCTTTCGGGTCGCAGTGCTTCCCAACACAATCATGAAAGCCTTTCCAGTTGTTCACAAGATTGAATCCGCCTTGACCCGCGATGATATATTCTTGGATGGCATCAATTGTCTGGTTGGTATCATCCACGTTGGCGAAGAAGAGATCTAAGTCTTCCTTGTCCTCCCTGTATGTAAAGGTAAATTGCGCGGCTCTGCCCTCATCGACATACGCCTGAAACTCTTCGGCAAGCAAATGGGTATACTGCGCTTTCTTACCATCTGCGCCATTCGGCATAAAGTATTTGACTTGTTGGAATGGTTCCTGTGTCAGACCCATTCCTGTATACAGCGCAAGTGTTTCCGTTTTCTCTTTGGCAACCTGCTCAGGGGTTCTGCCTGGTTCGGCAAAGTCATTCGGAAGATGGATGCCCATCAGGTCTTTTCCCTTAACATTGAACAGTAAAAATGCCACGCTATCATCTTCCACATCTTCACGGCTTAAATAGCTGTCTTGAATTGCTTTGATCAAGAACTTGGCATAAGACGTTTTGGCGGCAAGACCCGATATGCCCGAAATGTTGATATGTGCACCTTCGGGGCCTATGACAAAAAGGCACTGACCAAGGAACCAGAAGGTAATTATAACAGATGTATTGTGTCCCCAGATCAAGCTCCAGATCTCCGTACTTCAAAACCTTGGGTTCGGCCCCAGTGGCGTCCGGACTGAAATTCATGTAACGGCGAAGCTGGGCTTTGACCCTTGCGATCAACTCTCCGATCGTAAACGGCTTGGTCATATAATCATCCGCGCCAAGCCCTAAACCCAGTATTTTATCCATTTCTCTATCCTTAGCGGACAGGATAATCACCGGGATGGTTTTCTTTTCGCGGATCTTGCGCAAAACTTCCTGCCCGTCAACTTTAGGCAACATCAAGTCTAAAATGATGAGTTGGTATTCCTGATTGGAAATATACGAGAGTGCTTCTCTTCCCGTAAACGGAATCTGCATCGAATCCCTCTTTATTCAAGTATTTCGCTACCAGTTGGTTTATTTCAACATCATCTTCAATAATAAGAATTCGAGCGGAATTCATTATTACCCCCCCATCAAAGTCAAAACAAAGTAACCATTAATATTTATGGCAGAACTCAGAAATCTTACTGTATTTATTTCTTAAATCCGAACTCAGTCGAAAAGATGGCATACAAAGCCCACCGAGTTTAATATTTGTAAGTTTTATCAAAATAACGATATTCATTCAATTCCCAACATTTGTGAGTCAGGGGGCGGCAGACTATTTAAGAGATGCGTTAAGAAAATTAATTACTTTTGCTAAATATGCAGGTCCTGCCTTTTCATATGCTTTTAAATGGCCGGCCCCCGGCACTATCCAAAGTATGGCGTTATCCCCGTAAGCGCGTGAGAGTTCCCTGCTGTTGGATACCGGTACAATCCTGTCAGCATCCCCATGTATCAGCATCAGCGGCTTGGGGGACAACAGTGGCAATGCATTAATTGGGCTGACTTTTCCCGGGTCCAACCCTGTTATCAATGAAAATTCCGGCAGCAATACAAAACCAAGCGGATAGGTTTTGTTGCTCAGGTGTTTTTTAAGATCGGCAAAAGGACTGTCGGCAATAACCGCATCCACTGCCGGCTCCCGTGCCCCTGCCAGTATAGATGTGCTTGCTCCCATGGAAAAACCGAACAGAGCTATCCGGTGAGAAATATCTTTTTGCTTGCGTATAAAATCTATGGCTCCCAGCAAATCCCGTACTTCGTAGAGGCCCCAGGAAGTAATGTCGCCGGGTGATTCACCGCAATTACGAAAGTCAAACATTAATACGTTATAACCGGCCTGAACTAATCCCCCGGCTAAAGATAATGCCGGCACGTCGTCTTGTAAACGGTTATTGCGGTAACCGTGAGCAATAATAACTGTGCGGTCACTCTTGGGGGAGGGAATCAGCCAGCCTTTTATTTCAAGGTTATCCACCCGGCTGGGGAATGTAACATCATGATAAATAAGTCCTTTAGAAGCAGGGGTTCTGGCAATCTGATGGCGGGGCGGGTGAGTAACGGCCCAGCAGATGGATACGGATGTTATAACTGCAAGCAGAATAAATATTATTATGGCTTTAATAACTGGCAATTGCCTATTTTTAGCTGTTTTATAACCTTGTTTTTTCTCGGTTAATTGTCTGTACAACCCTACAACCTCACTGGATTTGCCTTAGAATAACGGTCTTCATATTTATAATAGTTTCACAAGTGAAGCCTCTCCCGCCTACGCTTCGCTAAGAGGCGGGAGCTTCCTGGTTCATCGACCGCCAGGGACAAAGGTTAAGAAACAACTTCTGCTCCTGCACTTTGGCTGGCTCAATGTGGAACCGATGAACGATGATCATTTTTTCTCACCCTGGGACTCGATGTATTTTTTAATTACTGTAAATGGTATTAGATTTACCCCTATAGCTTATTATTTTAAGTAAATAAGCAATACTTCGCAATATGTCTATGCTGCGTATTAAATAATCATTTATGGCTATCATCATAAGAAAAAAGCTCGTCTATCGATGCATTTAATGCTTTTGCAATATCATAGGCTAATTCAAGGGAAGGATTATACTTTCCTTTTTCAAGATGGATTATAGTTTCTCTTCTTACTCCAACAATATTTGCCAGTTCATCTTGTGTCATGTTAAATTTAGCCCTAAACTCTTTGATTCGTGTATATAAAGCCAAATTATACCATTCCTTTATCTTTCATAATAAGACAATGAAAAACTAAAAATTATAATTTGTAATGCAAAATTTATCGCAAAGGCAAAAGAATAAACCGATGCAAAAGAGGAAGTAAAAACTGCATAAGTGGTAACTAGGGGATAAAAAATTATTGCTGAAAGAAATGCATTTTTAGCGGCCTTATTAACGTTTTCTTTAAATCTTTCATCGAAGATTATTTTTCTATAGGCAAAAAAACCAAAGAAACCGAAAAAACCATAAAAACCCGGATTGTCTGTAATCAAACCTAAAAGACCCAATGCACCCAAAAAACCTAAATACCAAAGAAAATTTTCTTTCATATTAAATCCCCCCTCCCTGTTATAAATATATAACATATTGTTATAATTATATAACTTTTTTCTAAGCTGTCAATTTTTTATCGGTACATTTCAAAGAAAATGTTCTCCAAGGGAAAGCGTTGGGGGGCTTCGAATCTCCGGCGCTAAATTATTTTATGGGGGTTGCCGAAATGGCGAGGGCTATGTTTTTGCAAGCCAACCAGGCTCGAGAAAGCCGCATCAAAAAACCGGCGCAATACCGGTTAATTTTTAAAAAGAGTGGTATACTTACCGGTACTTACATTCAAAATTAAAAAAGGAGAAAATTAAATGGAGAATTCAAGTCAAAAGATTTTTACGTTTTTAATGTTTTCTGGAATGGCTGAGGAAGCAATGAATTTTTACACCTCTATATTTGACCAATCAGAAATAATTAGTATAAATCGTTATGGAGCAAACGAAGCCGGCAAAGAGGGGACCGTGTTACATGCTACATTCTCACTCAAGGGACAAGTGTTTATGTGTATAGATAGCAATGTTGAGCAAGAATTTACATTTACCCCCGCAATATCATTATATGTAACATGTGATACTGAAGACGAGATTAATCGAGTCTTCGAGAAGTTATCTCAAAACGGCACAGTTTTAATGCCGTTAGCAGCTTATCCATTCAGCAAAAAGTACGGTTGGGTTGAAGATAAATATGGTCTCTCATGGCAATTAAATCTTGCATAAATAACCAACACTTCTCCAAGAGCGCTGCAATTTAAGCCGCTCAACGGGGTTTAATTGACAAAAAGATAATAACTAGTTAATATTAGACGAAAAATGGCCGATTTTTGCGGGTGCTGGAGGGACCTAAATGGCGGGAGCATATTTCTTTGGTTTACCAACGGTTACCTGGGTGATGATAATTCTCCCTTTTGCGGCTTTCTGGTTTCTACCCCTGGTGCTGGCTAAAATAATTCTCAGCAAAAGGCAGGAGACGGAAATTGACTGAGCTCCTGTATCTGGGGTTTTTTATTTTATACACCGTAATCATTTTGTGGTTTGGCAAGCATGGTTTCGACCGGGTCAAAAGCACCAGGGACTTTTATCTGGCCGGAAGCAGCCTGGGCTTGTTTGTTTCTGTCTGCACCTTTGCGGCCACCTGGTTCAGCGCCGCTTCAATGCTGGGCCTGCCCGGTTCCTTATACGCTTATGGGTACGCCGCCATACCTTACAGTATTTTTGGCTGGTTTATCGGCGCCGCCTTTATCGTATTGATGAGCGTCCGGCTCAGAAAATATAATGTGGTTACCATACCCGAATTTTTCCGGGTGCGGTACGACAGCAGACTGTTGCAGGCCATGGGCGGCCTGGTGATTATCTTGGGCTACATCTTTTATATCATCATCCAAATACGAGGTTTTGGTATAGTGATGACCTCCATGCTGAATATACCCTATACTTTCAGCATCCTCTTCATTTACCTTTTTATCCTCTACACCACTTTTGGCGGCCTGCATTCGGTAACCCGCACCGATGTTATCAACTTTTTGCTTGTTTTCTGCGGTTCCATCCTGGCCGCCTATTTTATTGTGCAAGAAGCAGGTGGAATCACCAACCTGCATCTGGCGGCGGCGCAAATAAACACCGAAATACTGGCGGGCAGAGGGGAGTTTACACCCCGGGGCAGTCTAGTACACCCCACCGCCCTGGGTTTACAGCCACCCATATTCCTGATTACCGCCTTTTGCGGCTGGGGGCTGGGCCTGGCGGCCAACCCCCAGTATGCGATGCGTATCCTGTCCGCCCGGGATACCCGCACGGCAGTCTTGATGATCGGTACCGCCGTCCTGCTGCTTGGTTTTATCTATATCGCCATCATTCTCGCCGGGATCGGCTCCCGGGTGCTGCTGCCCACCGCGCCGGTGGATTCCATCGACATGGTGTTCCCTTACGTGATCGACAGTATACTCAGTATCAAGCTGGGTGGGTTAATATTAATGAGCATTATCGCTGCCGCCCTTTCCACGGCCAACTCCCAGCTGTTGATCATGGCCGGCGGCCTCAGCTACGATATCTACAAGAACTTATTCAACCCCGTTATCAATGAAGAAAAATTTCTTAACTTAAACCGCATTGTTATTGCTGTAGGCGGCACCGTATCGTTGCTGCTGGCGGTCAACCCGCCTCAGGGGCTGCTGGTATTCGGCAGCAATATCTGGGGTATAGTGGCGGCCACATTCTTGTTCCCCCTGTACGGCGGTCTTTTCTGGAAAGGGGCCACCAGGCAGGGTGCGCTGGCCGCCTTTCTGGGAGGACTCCTGATCAGTGTCGGCTGGCTTAAAATATATTACCATTACCTGGTGGACACCCCCGGTGCATTAATCCACCCGGCCTTTCCCGGTGTACTGGTTTCATTGCTGCTGTTTATCACAGTCAGTAAACTGACCGCCAAACATGCGAAGTCCAACTAGTTTTAGTTTTCTAATTTAGTAAATATAGTGTTCCCGGATGAAAGGGTGAAGCTTTTTTGCGGTTGGGTATTGAAAAAAGAATCATGCTGCCCTTTTTATTGCTGGTTATAATACCGGTGCTTTCCGTCGGGGTGGTATCTTACCTGGGCAGTTTCAACCACCTGCTGGCAAACCGAAAATCCATGGCCGCCGAAGAGCTGGATAACACGGCATTCGCCCTGGAAAACCTGTACCAGATGAGCACCGATAACGGCCTGTCCGCCGGCGATTTACGGTCGAAAACCCTGGAGTTCCTGATTGAAAATAATGTACCCGGATTTTTTATCCAGGATGGCCACCTGATCGGCTTGCCTAAAGACGGGTCACTGGACAATGAAGAGTTAAAAAACGTCCTGCCAACGGTTATGCTGGATATCTGGGAGCAGGGTAAAGGAGAACTGCCCCTGGAAGGAAAGGATTTTACCAAGCGATATCTGGTATACCGCCTCATCCCCGGGCAAAACCTGGTGCTGCTCCGGACGGTACAAATGGACTACCTGGCGCCGCCGTTGTTTGAAATCCAGAAATATACCATCCTGGTGGCCCTGGTGGGGGTGATTCTGGCCGTGGAACTGACCATATTAATAGCCCACAGCCTCTCGCGGCCCATCCGCACGCTGGCCAATGTCTGCCGTGACATCGGTAAGGGAAACCTGAAACCCGACCTGGAGATCAGGAGAACCGACGAAGTGGGCATCCTGGCCGACTCCATCCGGGATATGAGCCAGAGTTTATTTGAAAAGAATCAACAGCTGCTTAAAATTCAGCGGTTAAACAAAGAAATACTTAAAAACACCACCACCGGCATTTTGACCACCGACCATGACGGCAATATCGTGACCCTGAACAACACCGCCGTGGATATCCTGGGTACCGAAGACGGATCAGGTTCCCCAATCCTTGAAGAGGTGCTCAAACTGGCCACTATGACCATCGAGTTGAGAAAACCGTTGCATGTTATCAACCAAATCCGTGACAACCAGGGTTCCAGGCGTTATATTGAAGTAAACACGGCGCTGTTTGACGATGAAATGGACCAGAAGGGCGTAGTGGTAAGTTTTCAGGACGTAACCCAAAAACGCAGGATTGAGGAACGGATAGAAACAATAAACCGCCTGACTTCCCTTGGCGAACTGGCCGCCGGCCTGGCCCACGAAATTCGCAACCCCCTGGCGGGAATGAAGACCAGCTGCCAGGTATTGGTGACCAGGATGAACAGTGACCCCAAAAACATACCGTTACTGGAAGGAATTCAGGCCGAAATTAACCGGTTGGGCAACCTGGTAACGGACCTTTTGAGTTTTGCCCGCACCACACCGACACGCATTACCGCCGTGGATATTCAGGAAGTTATATATCACACCAAGTTCTTTCTGGATAAGCAGTTTAATAATAACGATATCACATTCCTGATGCACGCCCCCACCAATCTGCCGCCGGTTAAAGCGGATAAAGACCACTTGCAGCAAATTTTTCTAAATTTGTTTTTAAATGCCTTAAAGTTTATGCCCGGGGGTGGAACACTGGAATTGACAATCGAACCATACCTGGGCACAGAGAACAATCTCCAGGTGAGGGTTAGTGACACAGGCATTGGGATAGCGCCTGAAGACCTGCCCAAAATATTCAACCCGTTTTTCAGTACCGACCCCGGGGGAACCGGCATGGGCCTGTCCGTGGTACAAAAACTGGTTGCTGAAAACGAGGGTACCATCGAAGTGAGCAGTAAACCCGGGCGGACAACTTTTACCATACAACTGCCGATAATGGCAAGGGGGTAGAAGATGAAAGAGAAAATTATCATTATTGACGATGAAACCACCTTTAGAAACTCCCTGCGGGCCGGACTGGAAGACGCCGGCTACCAGGTTGCTGCCGCGGGCGACGGCGAAAGCGGTCTGGGGATCATGGCCCGGAAAGGTTACGATCTTGTATTGCTGGATATCAGACTGCCGGGTAAAAACGGGATCGACCTCTTGAAAGAGATCAAAATCAGATTTCCGGACACCGTAGTGGTTTTAATGACTGCTTACGGGGATACCAAAAGCACCGTCAAAGCCATCAAGGAAGGTGCTTTTGATTACCTGAACAAGCCCTTCGACCTGGACGAGGTCAAAGCCTGCCTGGAAAAAGCATTCGCCAATAGGAGAAAAGTACGGGGAGAACAACCTTTTTGCCACCAGCACAACAGCGTGAACGATATAAATATTATCGGGGAAAGCCCGGCTATTAAGGATGTAATCAAAAAAATATCTGTGGTGGCCGGGTATGACAACACCAGCATACTAGTTTGTGGTGAAACCGGCACCGGCAAAGAATTGGCGGCCAAAGCGATACATTATCACAGTAAACGCCGGAAGAAGCCCTTTCTGGATATCAACTGCGCCGCCATTCCCAGGGATTTGTTGGAAAGCGAATTGTTTGGCTTTGAAAAAAGCGCTTTTACCGGGGCTTCCAGCACCAAAAAAGGCTTGTTGGAAATTGCCGACGGGGGCACCCTGTTTCTGGATGAAATTGGTGAACTCCCTTCCGACCTGCAGAGTAAGCTGCTGCGATTCCTGGAAGAAAAGAAGTTTAAAAGGATCGGCGGCTTGGAGGATATTCATGTTAATGTACGCGTAATTGCCGCTACCAACCAGGATCTGGAATCACAAATAACCCGGGGACATTTCAGAAAAGATTTGTATTACCGTCTGAATGTCTTCCCTATTATTATGCCGCCCCTGAGGGCCAGGGAACACGATGTAGTACTAATCGCCTACCATTTCCTGCGTCAGTTGAACAAGCAGATGGACAAGAGTTTCAGCGGTTTTTCAACTGAAACCGAGAATATCCTGCAGAGCTATCCCTGGCCCGGAAACGTCCGCGAACTGAAGAACGTCATCGAAAGAATATTGATACTAAATGACGTGAAATGGATATCCCCTGGAGAACTGCCCGATTCACTGCGCAGCGCCTTGGATTATCCGGACCCGGGCATTACTATTGATGCATTACCTAAGACGCCTGCCGGCCCGGTTAAAACAACTACCGTTTCCACCCGCCCGACGGAGACAAAAAGTTTGGCTGACGACGGGTTTTCCCTGGAAAAGAAACTGCAATCCATTGAACGTAATTACCTGGAAAAGGCGCTGCAGGCAACAGGCTGGAATATTTCCAGGGCTGCGGAAATGCTGGGTATTAGCCGTTTTGCCCTGCAGCGGCGCATAGAAAAGTACTTTAAAAACCAATAATCCCGGTGTGCGAAAAAGCACACCGGAATGTTCGAAAGCGCTCATCCAAAGCGCTTTTTTATTTTTTCTTCAGTGCATATACTAAAAGTGTATGCCAGGCGTGACAAGCTTTAACGGCCAAAACGCCCCGGTGCGGAAATTCAGGCATTGAAATTGCACCGTTTAAATTTTTATAAAGAAGACTTGGTTCAGGTGAGGTTTTGACCCCGCCTGAACCTTAGTCGCACTTATTTCGAGTTAAGCGGCGGTTAACGAGATAAAAAATTCATAAAAAAGATTGGCACTCACGAATAAAAAACGCAGCCGATAAGGGGATGATTATCATAGCCAACAGGGTTGATCTAAACTGTGACATGGGAGAAAGCTTCGGTGCTTATAAAATCGGCCTGGATGAAGAAGCTATCAAACATATATCATCAGCTAACATAGCCTGTGGATTTCACGCCGGTGACCCACGGGTAATGGCCCGCACAATAGACCTGGCGCTGGCCCACGGCGTGGCTCCGGGGGCACATCCTGGTTTTCCCGATTTACTTGGTTTCGGCAGGCGTAAATTGGAAGCCACCCCGGAAGAGATTAAAAACTATGTCATCTACCAGGTAGGCGCGCTGCAGGCGTTTGCCCGCACCAGGGGAACGGTGCTGCAGCATGTAAAACCCCACGGAGCATTGTATAATACCGCCGCCGGGGACATAAAAATTGCCCGGGCCCTGGCAGAGGCTGTTTACAGCCTGGATAAAAATCTGGTATTCCTGGTGCTGGCCGGTTCAGAATTGGAAAGAGCAGCCCGGGAAGTGGGCCTGCGGTACGCCCGGGAAGTGTTTGCCGACCGCAACTATAACAACGACGGCACCCTGGTCTGCCGGAGCGAACCCGGCAGCGTAATCACAGATTCAGCCGCAGCCGCCGCCAGGATGGTGGAAATCATCACCACCGGGCGGATTAAAGCCATCGACGGCACCAGTTTTCCAGTTCGGGCGGACTCCATATGCGTGCACGGTGATACACCCGGGGCAATAAACCACATCATCAACCTGCGCCGGACTTTATCTGAAGCAGGTATCGCTGTTGTACCCATGGCTGAACTGGTCGGATAAGTTTTTACGGAGGCGTTTTATATGTACAAACAGGCCCGGTATCTGCCCGCCGGAGATAAAGGGCTGGTAGTGGAATTCGGAAACGCCATATCCCCGGCAATAAACAATCAGGTGCGGGGCTTTACCCTGGCTCTGGAAAAAGCCGGTTTGCCCGGCGTTATGGAATACATACCCACCTACCGTTCGTTACTGGTAATTTACAACCCCCTGGTCTGGGAACCTGCTTTGCTCATCGCCAGGCTGCGGGAAATAGAATCCAGCCTGGCAACCAGTGAATTTCCCGACCCCGTTATTTATCATCTGCCAGTGGCCTATGGCGGTGATTTCGGCCCTGACCTGGACTTCATCTGCGACTATACCGGCCTTGCCGCACAAGATATCATCCGCCTGCACAGCGAGGCTGATTATTTAATCTACATGCTGGGATTCACCCCCGGCTTTCCATACCTGGGCGGAATGGACCGGCGCATTGCCGCGCCGCGTCTGGAAACTCCCCGTATCAGCATCCCCGCCGGTTCGGTGGGCATCGCCGGCAGCCAGACCGGTATTTACCCGGTGGCAAGCCCGGGCGGGTGGCGTGTTATCGGCCGCACACCGGTGCGGCTGTTCGAACCATCCGGTTCCAATCCCGTGCTCTTAAGCGCCGGTGATTTTGTCCGTTTCTTTGCCGTCACGCCCCGGCAATACCGGCAAATAGAGGCGGCAGTTGAAAAAGGCGCTTACCGGATCACCGTAAACCAGGTGACCAAATGTCCTTGACCGCTTGGAAAAGCTGTGCGCGCATCAGGTGTAACCAACCGGTGTAGGAGGTTATAAGATTGCCGTTACTGAGGATTGAAAATCCCGGATTTTTAACCACCATCCAGGACCGGGGCCGCTTCGGATATCAAAAACAAGGCGTGCCCGTGGCCGGTGCCATGGATGAATATGCCCTGCGGGTAGCCAACCTATTGGTGGGCAACAATGAAAATGAAGGCTGCCTGGAAATCACGCTAATTGGACCGCTGATAGAGTTTTTGACCCCGGGGTTGGTGGCGCTTACCGGCGCCGACCTGGGGGCCGGACTGAACGATATTAGCTGCCCGCCCTGGCAGTCATTCCAGGTTCGGCGGGGCGACAGACTGCATTTTACCGGTGGGCCTGAAGGGTGCCGGGCCTACCTGGCGGCAGCGGGCGGGTTTGACATTCCCCCGGTGTTGGGGAGCAGATCCACATACCTGCGTGCCGGGATCGGCGGGTTGGCAGGACGGGCCTTATGCGCCGGTGATCAACTGTCGGTCAGGCCAATTGCCGGAGACAGTCAATTACCGCCCCGGACCGTACCGGCGGACTACCGGCACGAACCGGTTAACCCGCTGGTGCTCAGAGTTGTTCCGGGGCCCCAGGACGACGCCTTCACCCGGCAGGGAATACAAACCTTTTTACAAAGCGCATATACGATAGCGCTGGAATCCGACCGCATGGGCTGCCGTCTGGAGGGACCGGAGATTGCACACAAAAACAGCCCGGATATTATCTCCGACGGTATCGCCATGGGCTCCATCCAGGTGCCCGGTAACGGGAAGCCCATTATTATGCTGACGGACCGGCAGACCACCGGTGGCTATGCCAAGATAGCCACGGTTATCACCCCGGATCTCTGGAAACCGGCCCAGGCCAGGCCCGGAGAAGTAGTCAGCTTCACCCCGGTTACACCGGAACAGGCCTACGAGGCATATATCGCTTACGAGAACAGACTTAAGCTGCTGCCGACCAGATTCATAAGGCTTTAGTACCTGTAGTGCTGGTTGTTATTTTGCCGGCCGGTCGGCAATCGACCGGTGGGCATCAACAATATCAATACTTGCATGCAAAGGAGGTATAAAATACGGGCGTTACCGGGGGTTCGCCACCCTTGATGCTTTAACTGCTTAGTTAAATGTAAATTTAGTTAGGAGGTTTGTATCATGCATTGGTCCAAGAAAAGAAGTCTATTTACCCTTATTGCGTCCCTGTTTGCCCTGTCTATAATTATTGCCGGGTGCGGCGGGGGAGCTTCGGAACAGCAGTCAGGCTCAGAAAAAGCGGCTGACCCCGTTAAATGGACGGCCAACTCGGTCTGGCCGCCGGAGAACCACCAGAGTATCGGGCTGCAGGAATTTGCGGATCAGGTTAAAGAAGCCACTGAAGGTCAGGTGGAGATTACCGTTTCCACCGGCGGCGCCCTGGGTTACAAAGGACCCGAACTGCTTAAAGTAGTTCGCGACGGTCTGGTGCCGGTATCCGACATGCTGACCAGCGGTGTAGCCGGAGACGAGCCTATTTTTGAAATTGTTACCCTGCCGTTTTTAATCCAAAGCTTCGAAGAAGGTAAAATATTGAACGATATTGCCCGGCCTTATTTTGACCAGATAGCGGAAGAGAAATGGAACCAAAAGATCCTTTACATTGCCCCGTGGCCGGCGGCCGGGTTGTGGTCCAAGGAAGAAGTGACCAGCGTTGACGGTATGAAAGGCCTGAAGACCCGCACCTATGATAAGAACGGCGGCCTGGTAATGGAAGCCGTTGGCGGCACTCCCTATCCGCTGCCCTTCAGTGAAGTGTACTCATCACTGGCCACCGGTGTTATCGACTCGGTTCTGACTTCCACTCCCACCGCTGTCGACGCCAAATTCTGGGAAGTGCTGAAGTATTACTCACCCATGAACGTAACCATGGCCACCGACCTGATCACAGTAAACCTTGATGAATTCAATAAACTGGATCCGGAAACCCAGGAAATCCTGATTGCCACCGGTAAAGAAATTGAAGCCAAAATGTGGGAAGACGTGGCCAAGCTGGATAAGGATAAGGAAGCCCTGTGCAACGAAAATGGCATCGTTACCGTTCCTCCCAGCCAGGAATTCTTGAATGACCTGTCCGATATTACAAAGGATATCCGGGATGAATGGCTGCAGAGTGCGCCGCCCGAAGCCAAGGAAATTGTTGACGCGTTCCAGAAAGAGGTAGGCCGCGAATAAAGAAGACTTGGTTCAGGTGGGGTTTTGACCCCACCTGAACCTTAGTCGCACTTATTTCGAGTTTATCGCCGCTTAACTCCCGCCTGTAGAGGCGGTAGTCTTAGCGGCGGTTAACGAGATAAGAAAAATCAGCGGAGCAACCGGGTATACAATCCGGTTGCTCCAAACCTCGGCAAGATATCCATATAGTTTATTTTGAAGGAAGGTACACATGGAAAAGTTTACCCGTTTATGTGACAGGCTGGCCCAGGGTTGTGGATACGCCGCCGGGTTCTTGATGCTGCTGGGTCTGGCCCTGATATTAATTGAAATTGTGATTCGCACCCTGTTCAGCAGTACTCTTTATATTACTGAAGAATATACCGCTTACCTGATGGTGGGCATAACATTCCTGGCCCTGTCTTACACGCTTAAAGAGAAGGGCCATATCCGCATGGTTTTCCTGCACACAATCCTAAAGGGCAAGGCCCGCATCGCCGTGGACATTTACGCCTTTACCGTCGGCCTGGTGCTGTGCGCCGTAATTACCGCCACCACCGCCCTGTTCTTTTGGGATTCCGTAGTATCGCAAAGCCGTTCCATGCAGATTTCCGCCACTTACCTGGCCATCCCGCAGTTTTTTATGCCCCTGGGCTCATTTATCCTGACCCTGCAATTCGCCGCCGAGCTCGGGCGGACTATAATGCTGCTCCGCTCCGATCAGTTGGAAGAACAAAAAATAGAATCCGGCGCCCTGGGCCGGTAAAGCGCTCTGGTTAAGCTATTTTAGGGGGATATGCAATGGACTTATTTATAATTTCTTTTACACTGCTGGGGCTCCTGATCCTGTTGTTGGGCAGCAGTATCTGGGTGGGCATCACCCTTTTCCTGGTGGGTATCACCGGGTTCATGATGTTTACCAGTACGCAGCCGCTGACTATTCTATCCAATATCCTGTGGAACAGCACCAATAGTTCCACCATGATGGCCCTGCCGTTATTTATATTTATGGGTGAAATCCTATTTCGAAGCAAAATTTCCGAGAACCTGTTTAAGGGATTGTCTCCCTGGCTGAACAGCCTGCCCGGCCGCTTGATTCACGTAAACATAGCGGCCAGCGCCCTGTTTGCCGCTGTCAGCGGTTCTTCGGCCGCCACCACCGCTACAGTGGGCAAGATTACTCTTCCCGAACTGCAAAAAAGGAATTATGATTCCTCTCTTTGCCTGGGCAGCCTTGCCGGGGCCGGCACTCTGGGTTTTCTCATTCCACCCAGCCTGGTAATGCTGGTTTACGGCATAATGTCCGGGGTCAGTATCGGCAAACTATTTATCGCCGGCATCATCCCGGGTGCCATGCTTGCCACAGGCTTCAGCCTGTATGTCATGATCAGGTCGCTGTTTAATCCCGGCCTGGCTCCTGCCGGTGACCTGCGTTATACCTGGCGGGACCGTTTGAGAACGATACCGCAGCTATTGCCGGTGATCACTTTGATCCTAATGGTGCTGGGGAGCATTTACACCGGCTGGGCAACACCAACCGAAGCTGCCGCCGTAGGTGTGCTGGGTGCCATATTTTTTGCCCTGATTTCCCGCAGCATGGACGGAAAGGTATTCATGGAGGCGGTCCTGGGGTCGGTAAAAACCAGCTGTATGATCATGCTGATCGTGGCCGGGGCTTCATTCCTGTCCGTGGCCGTGGGTTACCTGGGCATCCCGGCCAGTCTTACCCAGTTTATCGGCACCCTGGGGCTATCCAAGTACGAACTGATTATCATCCTTTCCGTAATGTACGTTATCATGGGCTTCATGCTGGATGGTTTTTCCATGATCGTCATGAGCCTGCCTCTGGCCCTGCCGCTGATTACGGCCGCCGGGTTTGATCCCCTGTGGTTCGGCATCTACCTGGTGATTATGATCGAAGTTTCCCAGATCACACCTCCGGTGGGGTTCAACCTTTTCGTCATCAACGGGCTGGTCGACGAGAATATATTCAAGATCGCCCTTTATGCACTGCCCTCTTTTATCATCATGTTTATCATTGTCGCGCTGCTTACCCTGTACCCGCAAATAGTACTAACATTACCGAATATGATGCTCAGGTAATAAAGAAGACTTGATTCAGGTGGGGTTTTTGACCCATAGGTTGGTAACATACCTCGACCCAAAAGTTTGACCCATAAGCAGAGGTGTGTCCCCTGACCGCTAAACCTTAGTCGCACTTATTCGAGCTTACAGGAGATAAAATAAACAGCAAAAAAAGAGTTTAAACCGGGCCAGGGTTCATACCCCGCCCGGTTTTTATTGTTACGCCCATCCCGCGGCGATTATTCCGGGATCAGTCACAACCAATACTTTGCGTGCGCCAAAATTCTTCGCATTGGTATATATCCTTACGTTCCTTTGGTGCAATAAATTAATTTATGGCAAAGTACCTTGACACAAATAGTAATATGATATAAAGTATATATTGTGAGGTGAATAACTGTGAATGCCACAATTTCCACAGACCTCATCCGTGGTCACACCGACACTATAATTTTAAACGTACTTCGTCAAGGTGATAGCTACGGATATGAGATCTACAAAAAAATTATCAAGCTGAGCGGCAACCAGTATGAATTAAAGGAAGCAACCTTATATACCGCTTTCCGCCGGTTGGAGCAAGACGGTTGCATCCTCTCCTATTGGGGGGATGAAACTCAGGGCGGTAGACGCAAGTATTATCGCATTACCGATAAAGGCAAAGAGCTCTACGAACAAAGCAAAAAAGACTGGAGCTTTGCCAAAGGTGTTTTAGACAAATTGATTACAGGAGGTCTTGACGATGGCCAAGATTGAAAATCGCCTGGATAAAAAAGTAACGGCATATATCGACAATCTGTTTTCCGGGGTTGGACCAAATCAGCAGCTGTTTGACCTAAAGGAAGAGCTGGCCATAAACATTAAAGAAAAAACTGCGGATTTTAAAGCCCGGGGCATGGACGATGAGCAGGCTTTTAAAGAGGCGGTAATTTCCATGGGTGATTTAAGCGGGCTGGTGGATGACATGCGTAAACTGGGACAGGATACGGCCAAGCAATCGGTTTATTCTACGATGACAGCACGTATTTCAACGGCTGGAATAATTGCCGGAGTGCTGCTTGGGTTATTTGGGGTATTTACGGTTGCCATGTTGTACTTTATGGATTTGGATGCGGTAAGTGTTACGGGTTCCGGAATATTCATCGTTGCAGGCGGAACGTTAATAACTTACAGCGTACTGACAAGAGAAACCCGTAAAAAATATGCCATGAACAAGATACGCTCCCTGCTCTATGCTTTGTCCATAGGACTAGTGCTTTTTAGTATGTTTACAGCGACAGCCGCCCGTTTCGCCACCGGTGAAATATATATCGCCATCGGTTCATTAATGGTTTTCTCTTTATCGGGTATCGGATTGTTCTTGTTTCTTATACTTACGGGAACCGACCGCCGTAAGAATGCATAATAAATGAGGAGATAAAAAACCGGGGAGGGTTGTTCCGCATGATCAAGGTGAGAAAAAAATGGATTGTTTTAGCGATTGTTGTTTTGATTGCCGCCGGTCTCGCGGTCGCCTACGACAGAAAGGGGACGGACCAGGCCGAACCGGTGCCGGTGGCTGACGATGCCAAGCTGGTGGAAACCGAAACGGCCAAGTCGGATCAGCTCTCCCGTTATTCAGAATTGTCGGGAACCCTGTCCCCCGGTGAGGAAGCGCCCATTTCATTTGAGGCCTCCGGCCGTATTACTGAAATGTATTACAAGGAGGGAGACCAGGTGGCGGCCGGGGAGATAATGGCGCAGATGGTCGCCACTGAATACTCCTTGCAGCTGGCTCAGTCCGAAGCTGCAATGGAAAAGTCCCGGGTGGCCTACCAAAAGGCCGGGGATGATTTCAACCGCATGGAGGAACTTTACAGACAGGGGGTACTGTCAAAGAATGATTATGAGATTGCCAGGGACAGACTGACTGTGGCCGAAAAAGACTATTTACTGGCCCAGGAGTCGTACTCCCTGGTTAACGAAGGAAAAAACCAGCTCAGGGCACCCACCGGCGGAACGGTGATAGCGAAGCTTTCTTCGGTGGGGCAGATTGTCGACACCGGCACCCCGGTGTACCGCATTGGGCAGGTTAACCAATTAAAGGTAATTTTGCCGGTGCCGGATACTGAAATTTCCACTTGGGAAAAAGGTGATGCTGTAACCCTTTTGCTACATAACCACAGCAAGAATGGCAGAGTCACCCGTATATTGCCCACCACCAACCAGGGCACCGGCACCATCGGTGTGGAGGTGGCTGTGGACAACTCCGGGCGCGACTGGTTTCCCGGACAGGTGGTAAGGGTCAGGCGGGCCATGGAAACAATGGAAGGGATTTTTGTGCCCGTGCAGGCGGTTTTGAGCTACGGCGAGGAAAAGCCCCACGTTTTCATAGCCTCCGGGGACAAGGTGGTGAAAACCACGGTAGCCACCGGCCAACTGATTGGTGACCGGCTTGAGATACTATCAGGATTAAAGCCCGGGGACCAAGTGGTGGTCAGGGGTGCGGAAAAACTGTTTGACGGCAGCGTAATCAAGCAAGCGGGGGTTGGACAGTGATCGAGTATATTATAAAAAAGCGGAGAATTACCATACTCTTTTTTGTAATGGTGGTAGCCGTCGGCTTTTTAAGCCTGTTACAGCTTCCCCGCCAGGAAGATCCGGATATAACCATCGACTTTGCCATGGTGACCACCACTTTTCCTGGGGCGTCGCCGGAAAAAGTGGAGCAAACCGTAACCAAAAAGATTGAGCAGAAAATAAAGGAACTGCAGGGTGTGGAGACCATCACCTCCACCTCGGGCTTCGGGTATTCCAGCATCCAGATATATTCCAGGGACGGGGTGGAACCCCAAAAGCTTTGGGATGAACTGCGCAAAAAGGTAAAGGACGCCGAGGCAGACCTGCCCGACGGGGCCGACAAGCCTGTTATTAATGATGATTTATTCCGCAACTCTTTCTATACGGTAAATATAACGGCGGATACCAGGGAACATCTTTACAGCCTGAGAGATACGTTGAAAATTTGGCGGGACCAGCTGCGAACCTTGCCCGGTGTTGCCGATGTGACCGTGGGCGGGCTTCCGGAGCAGGAGGTACGGGTTGATGTGGACCCGCAAAAGCTGCAGAGTTACGGAATTCCCTGGACCCAGGTGATGGCGGCGGTAAAGTCGGAAAACGAGCGGGTTCCCATCGGCGATTTAAGTATCAAGGGCCACATACACCAGTTAAAGCTGCCTGATACATACAAGGTGGATGACCTTAACCGGGTTATTGTCTCCCGCACCAGGGAGGGCTTTCCCGTGTACCTTAAAGACGTCGGACGGGCCTACCTTTCTGAAGGGGATGAGGAGGTATTCGTATACCACGGCGGCAAGCCAGCCGCCGTGCTGGGAATTGTTGTGGATAAGGGCATTGATATTCCCTCTCAACAGGCGCATGTAGACAACATGTTGGAGGCGCTGAAGAAAACCCTGCCCCCCTGGGCCTCTGTGGAACCGGTATATGCCCAGAGCGAAAGCGCCAAGACCTTATATGACAGTTTAAAGAAGGAAATGATCATCGCCATCGTGGCAGTGCTGTTTGTCTGTACCCTGGGACTGAACCTGATCACCTCCGTCATTATTGCCTTTGCCATCCCCATTTCCATGGCGGTGGGACTGATCTTCCTGCCCCCGCTGGGTATTACACTTAATACCATGTCCATTTTCGCTCTGATTATTGTGCTGGGGATTCTAGTGGACGATGCGGTGGTGGTTAACGATAACATTGAACGCCATCTCTTCGCATTAAAGGAACCGCCCTTTGCGGCTGCAGTTAATGGAACCAGAGAGGTTTCCATCTCCATACTAACCGCCACCATGGCCACCGTTTGTTCCTTCGGGCCCCTCTATTTCCTACCGGGTGGTACCGGGGAGTTCATCCGGCCTCTGCCGGTGGTGGTCGCCCTGACCATGCTTGCTTCCATGGTCATGTCCCTTACGGTGGTCCCCATTTTCCGGCAGTGGTACGAGGAGCGCAGACGCGGGAAGAGTGCGGGAAAAGAGAAGCCGGCGGGACTCCTGGGCAGGCAGTTGAACAGCCTGGCCGGCTGGTACGGCAACAAGCTGATGCCTGTATTGCTTGAACGCCCGTTAAAGACCTGTTTGACCGGGGTATTGATTGGAACCCTGGCCTACGGGCTGGTGGCCTTTACCCCGGTGGACCTGTTTCCGTCGGAGGATGCGGAAGCGCTGCCCATATATGTCCGGCTGCCCGTGGGAACAGATATTGAGGAAACCCACCGGGTAGTTAAGGAGCTGCGGGACTGGCTCGGGCAGCAGCCGGAGGTGAAGACGGTGGTGGCCTGTGCCGGAGGCAAGGCGGACCTGTTTTTTGGGGGAGGCACTTCAATTGACAATTTATCCCCCCATGAAGGGGAACTGGTGGTCAAATTGGACCGTCAGCAGACCAAACCCGAGGATGTTGCCGGCCGCTGGCAGGAAGAACTCGAAGGAATGTATCCCGGGGTGGCCGTCAACCCCATAATGCTGGAAGCCGGGCCGCCGGTGGGGGACCCCATATCGATACACATTTATGGTGACGATATAGGAATGTTGCGGGCCCTGGCCGAACAGCTAAAGGAGGGCATTGCCAAAGTTCCCGGGGCCTACGACATAAAAGACGACTTCGGAGCGGACCGCCATACCCTGGAATTTCAGGTTAACAAGGACATGATGGATCAAAAGATGGTTGGTGCCACCGACCTTTCCCGAACGCTGCGCCTGGTTGGCGAAGGGTTAAAGGTGGGAGAGTTTGACAGCGGAAAGGACCTGATTGACATAAACCTGTATTCCGGCAAGTCCGGAGATGACCCCATGCTTGTGTTCCAATCTCTAACAGTTCCCAGCGCCGGTGGAGATCAGGTCCCTCTGGCCTCGATTGCCGCTATTAATCCATCCTTCAGCATCCAGGCCATTCCCCACCGCAATCTTTCCCGGGTGGTGACCATCACGGGGAATGTAAGGGAACGCACCGCCACTGAAGCGATGAATGACATCATGCCCATTTTACAGAGCCTTGATTTGCCGGCGGGTTACCGCTGGGATATCGGGGGAGAGATGTCGGAGCAGACCGATATATTCATAGATATGGGTAAACTGTCTATAATAGTGTTTTTCCTCATTTTAATACTGATGGCCATGCAGTTTAATTCCTTAAGCATGCCGCCGCTGATTATGAGCACTGTTTACCTGGCCGTGGCGGGCAGCCTGATCGGGCTTTTTATCACCCGCACCCCTCTGGGATTCATGTCCATGCTGGGGGTCATTTCCTTAGCCGGCGTGGTGGTACGCAACGGGATAGTGCTGATAGATTTTATAGAAAAGGCCCGGGCGGCGGGAATGGAACTGAAAGAGGCTGTCATCCGGGCCGGAGAAGCCCGCCTGCGCCCGATAATTCTGACCACCGCCACGGCCACCGCCGGGCTTTTGCCCATGACCCTTTCCGGGGACCCGTTCTTCTTTCCCATGGGGATGACCATTATTTCCGGGCTGGTGTTTTCCACCCTGCTGACGCTTATCGTGCTGCCTTCGGCCTATACCGTTCTGGCCGGTTACAGGGAGCAAAGAAAAGCCCGGAAAGCGCTGAAGGAAGCAGCAATTTACGGGCAGGCTCCGGAAACCGGCATATAGCTGCCGGAGCTGACACACGGAGGGCGAGAGCATGACTACGCAGCGACACTCCACCCGGGAGATCAGTTCCGCACCCGTTTCTCCAAGTCCAAAACGATCCGGTTGAAGTGGTCAGGGTGTTCGAAGTGAAACCCGTGACCGGAGTCCACCTTGAAGAACTCGACGTCTTTGAGGAGCGACCGGACACGTTGGGCGTCTTCACCGCTCATCGCGGCCAGCAGGATGCCGTTGTCATTGTAGCTCCAGTTGGTGTGGATCAGGACGGTTGGGACAGTGATCCGTGCCAGGGTCTCCGCGTGGTCGAAGTCCTGGTGGAACGTGTTGTCATAGAAGGCCTCGCCGAAGCGGGGGTCATAGGACTGCATGGCGCGGAACATCTCGTTGAACGACGGTGGCATGTAGAAGAGCATGAGCGGTTCTTCGGGGTTCTTCTTCCGGGCGGACAATGCGCTTCGCTGGATACTGTCCTTAGCTCCCTTGAAGAGGTCCCACATCGCGTCATGGCGGATGTAAAAGGCGGTGAAGTCTTTCTCTCCGCTTCGGAGAAACTCGTGTGCGGTGGTGGCGAGACCGACGTGGTTGAACGTCTTCTTCGCACGTGGCAGAACTGAGGAGAAGAACGGCGGATCTTCCAGAATGACTCCGCGTACCTGCTCGGGTGCGTCGGCGGCAAGGCGAGCCGCTACCAGCCCTCCCGAAGAGTGGCCGGCGACCGTTGCGGGTTCCCCCACGACCCGGGTCAGGAACTGCCGCAGGTCAGCCGCCAGTGCCTTGGCGCTGTATTTCTCCGGGACGTGTGCGGATCGTCCATGGCCGTAACAGTCGACCGCGAAGACGTGATACCGCTTCGACAGCTCCGGCAGCACACGATTCCAGTGCCGCCAGTCCGTCAGCTGCCCGTGGATGAGGAGCAGAGCCGGTCCGTTGTCCGGGCCCTCGGCATAGTTCAGCAGGGAACCATCTACCCCGACCTGGTGCTCGACGAGTCCGGCGCGCGTCACCCGGCTCGTATCCCAACTGGAGTAGGTCACATTCCTGACCACGTACCCCGTTGCCGCCAGAACGAGTAACGCAACCAGTCCTGCCGGGATCAACACCACCATGCGTGCCCGCTTACCGGCGCTCACCCTCGTACCTCCATCTCGCCCGCAGCCTGGTCATCAGACTCCGAACTCGTTCCCAGCCTGGGAGAGCCACCGCTTTTTTCTTTTGATTATCATGTTGCATTTTTTTCATTCCTTTCGCTAGCCCAAGGCATAAAAATTAAAAAGATCGTTTATTACATTCTCATTATTTTTTGAAACCGACAACTTCTATTCACATATTCTTAACTTTTATTCAAACCAATACACATTACCAAGAAAATGTTCTCCAAGGAAAACGTTGGGGGGCTTCGAATTTCCGGCGCTAAATTATTTTATGGGGGTTGCCGAAATGGCGAGGGCTAAATTGGTTATCATATCGGTAGAAGCTTTATAATACCCTTTTTCCGCTTTGATCGGAGTATTTTGGGGCCAACACAATATAGTCTATTCTTTTAGGGCTTAAGGAACATATTCCCCCCAAAATAAGCCGGAACAATGAACCTGTCCCATTGTCCCACTCCAGCTTGATTATGTTATAATATAGCAGGATTAATAAAACTCATATCTTGGTTTAGGAGTGTCTGCAAATTATGATCGCCCACATTCGTTTACGTTAATGTAAGGTACAGACCATTTAGGCTCAGCCAGTTTTTTTAGGCCCGGGCTTATTTGGCTGTGCCTTTTTTCATTCACGTATATTAAGAATGAATGGGGTGCTTTTTTGTGTCCAAAAACAAAAGAAAAGTATTACATACAGGTCTCCTTGCGGAAAATGAAAGCCTTTTTAGGTGTCCACTATGTTCCGGTCAAATGAAGCTGTTTAATTTAAAGAGTAGGATTATAGTCTTTAAAAAAACCTTTTCTTTCCCTTATTTCCGACAAGCAAACGCTAGAGACGCAACCCAATTCTTGAGTTACGTTAGAGCAGGTAATAATACCTATCCTAGCCATTACTAACACATCCTTCCGGTTATTTTGGGATTAATCATGGGTTTCTTGTATATAACTGTTCAAATAATAATGAAATTCTTAACCGTGCCTGAGAGAGATTTTTTCCAGCATCCTGACAAGCCCGGCGGTAACACCAAAGATAGAGCGAATGTCGAGATTATCTTCCGCCGTAGTATCGAAAAAAATATTGAGTTTGGATTCAAGTTCTTCTTCCGGCTTGCAGTAACAAATCAGTATAGGAATTCTAGGCAAGGGGTATAAAATGAGAGAAATATCAGAGTGGAAAGTATTCGTTGCCGGCTTTCCGCCAAACACATGTAAAATAATCTCAAAAAGATCGGTATGGGTATCAGCAATTTGTTTAAAAGGCTTTTCACATAAAGGTTCAAAAAGCGGAATCCATGTCATCCCATTTTTTAGTTCCCTGAACGGAACCCATTGCCCGGCAACATTTTTTCCTGAACAAGATATAACATAGTCGAGTAATGGTATCATTAACCATGGAATCACATGGCAATCAGATGTAATGCTCCCATTGGAATCAACAGTAAAGTCTTTGCCGAGACACTTGATTTTTAACTTATCACCGGAAAGTGTTGCACCCAATCTTTCCGCTGATGAATAAAAATCTATGGTGGCGATTTCTCCTTTCAGTTGTTGCAGCAATTGCTCTAACTGTTCCTCATAAGGTATTCGTTTTATTATTTTTACAGCAAATTGTTCAACTACATTGTCCTCCAGGTGAGGGCACTCGCCGAGACTTTTTTGTCCCTGGATTACGGCAGTGGCAAAAGCCAGGCATGTCGGCGCTTGACATTGTCCGCAATTTGTTTTCGGGAGTAACTTGTAAATTTCCAGGGGGTTATTGAGTTGAGACATGAGTTGTAACCTCTTTTCGAAACAAAATTACACTGATCCCAATCCTTTTCTGATTTTTTCCAGCAGTGAAATCAATGCTTCCTTTTCATGCCTGTCGAGAGCGGATATGACTTTACACATGTAATCATTGTGTACAGGAAGGAAGGCGTGCATAAGTGCAAAAGCCCTGTTCGTGAGGCAGACCCGGAATACTCTTTTGTCGGAGGGATCAGTACTTCGAACCACCAGGTCTTCTTTTTCCAATCGCTCTACCAGGCCAGTGATGGTGGCCCTGGCAACCAGTAGCTTGTTACCCAATTCTGACTGCGTTAATCCCCGGTCGCCCGCCATGTACAGATGGATCAAGGCGTTGAATTTCGCCGAGGATAGGCCGTAACGTGCAAAATGCATAGAAAAAACATCTTCAATGGCTTCCCATGTAGTTTTCAGTTCATACAGCGTACGTTTTGAAAGGTGGTAATCCAACGCGTCTCCGTTCCGCTCTATTTTTTATCCCTCCTTATTATGTTAGCATGCTAACACATATGTTAGCATGCTAACGATATATAGTCAAGTATACCCGGGTATAAAAATGGCGCCTTTCAAAGAAAATGTTCTCCAAGGGAAAGCGTTGGGGTCTTCGAATCTCCGGCGCTCAATTATTTTATGGGGGTTGCCGAAATGGCGAGGGCTATATTTTTGCAAGCCAATAAATTCCGCTTTAACCAGGACTGTGGGAGCTTATGTAACGGCTGTCAAGGCTCGTTCCGGTAGTAAAGACTTTCGCGGCATTCGGCGAGGTTCCGTTTTTTGTCGTGAATGTTTTGCAAGAATTGCGGAGCCAGGCTCGCGAAAACCGCATCAAAAAAACCGGCGCCATACCCGGTTAATTTTTAAAAGAGTGATATACTTACCGGTACTTACATTCAAAATTAAATAAGGTCAAACAATATAATTAGATTTAATAATCATTTATCAATGATTAACATTTTAAAACCAAGACGAGGAGTGACGCAAATGGCTGTTGATGTTTATATTAATTTTAATGGAAACTGTCGTGAGGCAGTAGAGTTTTACACAGAGGTTTTTGGAACAGAAAAACCTCAAATTATGACCTTTGGAGATACGCCACCCAGCCCTGAATTTCCTCTTCCGGAGGAAGCAAAAAATTTAGTAATGCACACGCGGCTTAACATTAATGGAAGCACTGTTATGTTTTCTGATGTTTTTCCCGGTAGGCCTTTTGTCGCAGGAAACAACATAAGCCTTACGATAATCAGCAAAAACATGGATGAAATAAAGTCTTTGTTTAATAAACTGCAAGAAGGAGGCACTGTAGACATGGAGCTTCAAGAGACTTTCTGGAGCAAATGCTACGGCTCTTTAACGGATAAGTTTGGCATACCATGGCAGCTTAGCTATGACAGTGGAGAAGCGTAAGGACGAACGGCTGAGGTGCCGGGTACGGCTAAATCTCGAGTTATTTTGTCGAATTAGCGGAGTGCCAGGCACCGAGCGTTCATCACCGTCGGCAGCAAGGTGGGTCGGGGCACCCAGTTTTTAAATTTTATTAATAACACCATATTTAATGATATCATTGAAAAATTCAAGTTCTTCAAGGAATTTGTTAAAGCTTGCAGATGCGCCCTGCAATTTATATTTTTCTATATATTTTGCGCCTACCTGCTCTAATATAAAGGCGCTTACTTTAATAACCTTTTCAGGTTCTACACGCAGGGGAAGCTTTTCAAGCAGCCTTTTATCGTATAAGAAATCCTGCATTGATTTCTCCTGATACTTTTCCATATATTTTTTATTAAGAGCTGCAATCTCATCTGCTGCTTCCACCGGGGGAGTTAGTAATGCCCTGGTGGCAAATTCCGTTTCGGTTGGATAATTCAACGCAACCTTATACTTTATGATCATCATTTTTTTTATTCGTTCAAAATAATCATCTTCTTCCAGCATTTCTATTTCAGAAGCTACCTTTTTCGCAAGCCATTCCCTTATGTGCTCAACCAAATACAAAAACAGCCCTTTTTTATTTTTAAAATAATGAAAAAGTATACCTTTGGATATTCCCGCCCTTTGGGTTATCATATCGGTAGAAGCTTTATAATACCCTTTTTCCGCAAACTCTTCCATACTGATCCGTAAAATCAAATCTCGTTTTTCATCGGATAGCTTTTTGAAACTGTTATACATTATGCATTGCTCCTTTTTCTGCCGTAAGGCGATTTATGCCAGGTAAATATTATGACCATGAAACCAATGATATTTGCAGCCACAAGTGCTACAAAATACTGCTGTGAAAAAGCACCATTATAGATACTGTAGATAAGCTGCGTCAGCCAGTAAAACGGTGTTATTAGCGCAATTTTATGCATCATACCGCCAAAGAACAAACCCAGGGTAGACGGCAATATCACGAAAAACACTGAAACAGGTTTAAGAAGAGCGATAGCCTGGGACTGATCCTTGGAAAAATAGGCAATCAATATTACCATGACTGAGCTCAAACCCATTGCCAAAATATAGAGCAATGTAAGGGTTAAAAGACTCGCCGGAGTTTGCAGTATCCACGTACTCGCTACAAATCCAAAGTAACACAGGATTGCGGATACAAGTATTTTGGCGCCAATTGGATAAATATCGGGTGCAGGCTCTGTTTTATATAAATCCACCGTATTGTTTTCCCTCTCTTCTACCACTTTAAAAATAAGGGCACTACCTCCCGTAAATGCCGCAAAAAGTGCATAGGCTAAAATCTTACTTTTTGTAGCTTCCGGGATTTTCCCCATGTCCCCGGGCGCATTTCCTACAGCTATATTTTTAGCCGTTTTAACCGTATCTTCCGACTCGCGTCCATCTATGATTATTTGCTGACCCACAATGCCTATGGCAGCATCAATATCATTAACCCTTTGGTGCATACTCTCTTCATCAGGCATATAGAATACTTTTACACCCTCCGGCACCCCTCTGCCATCTCCCTCAAGCAGCACAATTTTCGGCGCTTCAGAGTAAACAGTGATTAGTCCTGCCCCGGCAAGTGAAGTTAAAACAGGCAGTATGGCAATCAGCAGAAAAAACATATTTCTCCTGGCCAGCTGCATTTCCTTTAAAAAGTAAAACCGAAACACTCCATCAACCTCCCTTCTATAACATAAACCCATTTTTATACGTCAGCTTATGAAACAATACGGCACACACAAGGTAAAATCCGACTGCGAACCCTGTCAATGCTGTTAGATTAAGTTGTAAAGCAACTCCAACAGGCGGATAAAGCAGGTCATAATATCCCTTGATCAGCTCATTAAAGGGATTGAATGGAATTTTCGGGATATTCCAGGTCGGCAGCAGCATACGGACTAATACCAAAATGGAAAGCGCATTAAAAAAACTACCGATGCCCAATATAAAAAACTGGTTTTTTATAAATATCGTAGTAACAAGCGCAAGCCCCATCATAACCAGGACGATTAGCAGGGTTAAATAAATAAAAACAGCTGATTGCATATTCAAAAGGTCTGCAGTTCTCAACATTAATGCCATTCCACCCATAGAAACAAGAACAAGCAAATGCTTACCCATAAAATAATTAAATACACTTCTGCTTGTCCGCATGACCTGGAGCATGTTCGTCTCCGCATCCTCCGCTATGGGCAGGGCGGTAAGCCAATAGGTCATGTCAAGCATAAGAATTACGATTAAAATTGCGATCATGCCACCCCATTGTATTGCAAAATTAGGGAAAAACAGGGCTATGGCATTATACACGAGTATATAAACCACCAGTTGACCGGAAATTGGTTTAGTCAAGCTGCCGCGCATTAATTTTACAAATTCTTCTCTCATCATTATTCACCATCCTTCAATCCACGACCTACTACTTTAATGAATATGTCTTCAAGAGTTGCTTCCTGGCTGTGGATACTATTCCATTGATCCTGGTCAATCAACCTCAAAAGTTCCTCTTTGTTTTTTCTGTCAACTGCTATAATCTTGTCGCCAACTGTAAACGAGATGCGGCTTTCACCATATCGTTTCTTGTAGGATTCGGGTGTGTCAATATCTACAATCTTGCCGCTGTTAAAAAAAGCAATCCTGTCACAAAGCTGCTCCGCTTCGTGCATATCATGAGTGGTTACAAACATTGTGGTACCCTGGTTGTTCAAATCTTTCAGCACCTTTCGTACATAGGCGGCGATATCCGGGTCCATACCACCTGTAGGCTCATCAAGAAATAGTATTTCCGGCCTGGTAACCAATGCCCGGGCCAGTACCAGACGAGTCTTCATTCCTTTTGAATATTGGGCGGCAGGCTTATCGCGGGCATCAAAAATATCCAAAGTCTTCATTACATCTTCAATTTCCTGTTTGTTGATGCCGTACAACTTGGCATGGAAATATAGATTTTCGTAACCCGTCAAGGTAGGGTAAAGAACATCATTTTCAAATGAAATACCAATTTTGCGCATAAACTTATAGTCCACTTTTGCCATATCCCGCCCCAGGATAAAAACGCTATTTGCTTGCGGCACAATAAGGCGTGTCAACAGTTTAATGGTTGTTGACTTTCCCGCGCCGCTGGGTCCCAAAAAGCCAAAAACCTCACCTTTTTCAACGGTAAATGAAATGTCATCCACCGCCTTGATCTGTCGGTCATATGAAAAAGTCAAATTCTTAACATCTATCGCTTTCAGTTTACTCCCTCCAATCCAAATTGACTACCAGGTCAATTTGGATATTACCATAACATTGACTCATCAGTCAATATCTCTGTTATACTTTTTCTCCATACAAGCGGGTGTTCCAACAGGCAGAGCAACTTGGGGCTTTCCATGGTATATTCATTAACTTTCCCCGTACTCTGTATTACGATAAAAAATAACACAGGCCTAGCGGCATATTGCCGCAGCCTGTGTTTTACTCTATATCCGCGCTTAGTTTGGCCAAAGCATTTTCAATCTGCAGGCGCCGGGTAACAGCCTTTGCTTATGATCGCCCACATTCGTTTACGTTAACACTCACATCACTTCTACATATCCTTCCGTGCCGTTCACACGGATGCGCTGCCCGTCTTTGATCAGTTTGGTGGCGTTTTCCACGCTTACCACCGCCGGAAGGCCGTATTCCCGCGCAATAACGGCACCGTGGGTCATCAGCCCGCCCACTTCCGTCACCAGGCCTTTGACGGATACAAATACCGGGGTCCAGCTAGGGTCGGTGAATGAGGTGACCAAAATATCGCCTTCCTCCAAGTCGGCGTCCGCCATTTTTAAAACGACTCTGGCCCGGCCCTCGATGACGCCGGCTGAAACCGGTATGCCCGCCAGGGCGCCATCGGGGATATTGCCGGTGCTGTACACGCCGGACACGACCTCGCCCTCGGACGTCAGCACCCGCGGCGGCATCAGTTTTTCATATACCTCGTACTCCTCTTTTCTCCCGCTAATAATGCTGTAGTCCAGCCGGTTTGTGCGAACGGCCTCCCGGAGTTCCTCCAGGGATAGATAGTAGATATCCTCCTTCTCCCGGATGACCCCCTTTTGCACGAGCCTGTCGGCCTCCTTCAGCAGAGCCTGCTTATAAACCCAGTAACGCTGGATAAAGGAATACTTGGGATATTCCCGGTAGCCGATAAAGTTGCGCATAACGCTGATCATCTTTTTGGTCTTAGCGGCCTTTTGTTTGCCGCCGGGCAATTGCTCCAGGCGGCTTAACAGCTCCCGTTCCTTTTGCTCTGCTTCCCGCCGCCCCTGCTCAAATTTAACGCTGCTTGCATTGGGCTCAAAATTTTTAATGTTGCTGAGAATCATGGGAATGAGTGCGGTAGGCTGTTCGTTCCAACGGGGCCTGGTGATATCGATCTCGCCGGAACAACGCATGCCGTACTTTTCCAGGTACGCCCGGATGGATTGGCTAACAGCTTCGCCGCCCTCCAGTTTGGCCAGATCCTCAAAAAAGGTTTCATCATCGGCCTGATGAAAATATTCAATCACCGCCGGATATTGACGGACCACGTCCGCTACATCCAGCAGCGCCAGGCCCATTTCGGATGTAATATTGTTGGCTACCGATTGGGAAAGCGTGTCGGCCGCGTGCTTTTCCCCCAACCATTTTTCCATTTTCTTATTGATCCATTCCGCCGCGTACACTCCGGCCATTATCGCTCCAAAGCTTCGTGGCTGATACAAGACTTCTTTTAATCGCTTATTGTCCTCTACAATAAAAGCTAACAGTTCCTCCCCGGACAAGCCGGCAATCTTTTGCTGCACCTCTTTAATCGACGCCTCGCTGCGGGAAATAAGATTGTAAACGATCTCGACGTCGTTTTGGCGGTAAATCTTGAAGGCTTCAATAAACATGGCTCCGGACATTCCCTCGGTGCGCAGGCTGAAAATTCTCTGGCCGCGCGGCAATGATTTCATAAAATCTTTTCGCTGAATGATACTTTTGAACGCGTTTTGCATCAGCGGGTCGTTCTTACCCATCATGGCACTGAGTAAAATCCTGCGGCCAATGGTGGAGGCCATATCATGCGATACATCGACAAACAGCCTTCCGCCGGCTTTACGTAATGGGTAATTTTCAGATAAAAACTGAAAGAAGGACATGCCCAACGGTTTGATGGGATCAGTCATCATCTGTTGATGTCCCATCGACATATAGACCCGGTTCTGCCCATCGTTAACGTCCGGTATAGGGTATAAGGTAGTGATGGGGCGGCTCTGAACGACGAAAATTGCATCTTCACTAATACACCATTCGATGTCCTGCGGGCTGCCAAAATAGACCTCAATCTTTCTGCCCATGCGCTCGAGCTGCAGAATCTGCTCGTCCGTAAGCGCCTGCATATTCTGCAGTCCGGGTTCGAGCTCCCGTTCCTCCGTGCCGCCATCTTCAAGTGCGTAAACGGCCAGCCTCTTGGTGGATACCTTTTTATCGACGATCCTGCCTTCCCGCACCTTATAAATGTCAGCGTTCACCAGGCCGGAGACCAGGGCTTCGCCAAGCCCGAAGCCGGCATCAATGGACAGCACCTTCCTGTTGAAAGTAACGGGATCGGCTGTAAACATAATCCCCGATGCCTGCGGGAAAACCATCCGCTGGATGACTACGGACAGATAGACCTTGCGGTGGTTAAAACCGTTTTGCATGCGGTAGATCACCGCCCGGTCCGTGAACAGCGAAGCCCAGCACTTGCTGATATGCTGCAAAATCGCATCTTTTCCTGTGATGTTCAAATACGTATCCTGCTGGCCCGCAAAGGAGGCCAGCGGCAGATCCTCCGCAGTGGCACTGGAACGCACGGCATAGGCATGTTCCTCGCCAAGCTTGGCGAGATAGCTAATAATTGCTTCCTCGATGTCCTTGGCGATCTCTAGCCCTTCGATTACCTCACGGATTTTGCCGCTGATGGCACCGATTTTTTCCCTGTCCTCCACCTTTAGAGCTGATAATTGATCCAGCAAGGTGTTAAATTCTTCGTTATGCTCGATCGTTTTTTTATACGCCCCGGTGGTGACGCAAAACCCCTCCGGCACCCGTATTCCCTCAATCCTTGACAGTTCCCCCAGGTTTAAACCTTTACCCCCGACAACCATGAGTTTTGTTTTGTCGATCTCCCGGAAACCTAGCACATATGAATTCATATGGGTTCCCTCCTTAAAGTGTCGTAAATGAGGTATACAAAAGTAATTTTATTCATTCTCTACATATACTGTGCTAATTATTTTGTAATAATCCGTTATTTCACAACTGAGTTCTTTGATGCGATTGCAGGTTACTTTTCGATTCCATAACGGATCATGCTTAGAAAACTGTTTATCTCGTTGAGAATGTTTTTTAAATACGTTTGATCCAAAATGTATAAATCCGTCATTTGGGATAAATACTTTTTTTCAAAATGATCCAGTGTGATCATGATCAGTTCAAATGCCTGCCTGCGGTCCACGCCCTCTTTGAGCGGAACCTTTTCAAACAACCGCTCCATTATCTTGTCCTTATCGGCAATTAGCGCGTCATACTTTTCTTCAATATCCTCCTTCAATTCATCCGGCGTCTCATAAAAGGCTTCTACCAACACTTTGTACATATCGGGATGCTTTAGAAAGTAATCGAGTTTTATGAGGCTGAATTTGTCCAGGGCTTCAAAGAAATCCCGGTATTCCGGCAGGGCGTCAACATTAAGTTCCGTTCTCACTTTTTCAAAACACCGATCCAAAATGCTGAGATACAACTCTTTTTTGCTCTTGAAATGGTGAAAAATCAGCGCCTTGGATACGCCGGCCGCCTCCGCCAGCATCACGGTCGAAGTATTTTTATACCCGTGGCGGGCAAACACAGCCAAACAGGCGTCCAGAATTTGCTCTTTATCGTAAAGCTGTAAAGGCAAGGGCGATGCCACCTCTCAGTTATACTAACCATGTGGTCAGTATAAATATAACACATGCTGACCACATGGTCAATATATTTGTGTACTTCCAGCACTACTCTGCAGCGAATGCAACAGGTACCGAAGTATTTATCGTTGCAAGCGTAGCACTATTTACACTTTGGGACAGGATTTTGATTTTAAATGGTACAATAGAAGTGAAAAATGCGAAACCGGGGTGATTTTGCCGGTGGATATATTTCCTCATACCAGTCATGTTGAGAGTATAATAATGATGACGTATTGTAGTGATAAGAGAAAGTAAGGCGATTCAACCACAAGATGTTGTGGTTTTGGAGCTAAAAATGGGCAAAAATCGGGTGTAGAAAGAAATCGGGTAGGAGGCTACCCATTAGTTGAGTAGCCGACCTCCCACAGAACCGCACGTACCGTTCGGTATACGGTTCCTCCCAAGTTTACGTACGAACAGACTCATAGTATTGAAGAAAATTAAAATATCCAGCCTTCTTAAGTTTTTCGGCAGAGATGGCTTTGGTAATAATCGGGTTACGGGCACAACGCCAGTAGCCTTTTCTTATGTTTGCACCTTCCAAAGAGGACTTAATGGTCCGCCTTATGCAAAGCTTAGCATAATCCGCCCTGGGGTGTTCCTTCTTCATTGCGCCAAACTACTCCTGTTTTGCATAACGCCAGCTTTAAGCCATTTCCCTATCATCTTAATAATGACCGGGTCGGCAATACGCTGCTTTATCATTTTAATTAAACCACCGATGGTTAATATGGTTAAAGTAGCCACGGATGTCTGCTTCAAATACGTGCCGCACTTTCTTCGTCACAATTTGCGACCTTAGTGACCGTAGCGCCTGGTGAGGGCTAGATTTGTTAATATCTATTGACCTATTAGGTAAATGGATATATAATGCAGGTGTTGACCTATTAGGTAAATGGACTTATTAGTTAAAGATTATAAATAATTATGAAGAAGGTGACTACTATGTTTTCAAAATTTTTGAGTTTAGAGCCTGAAAGACGGATTGTTATTTTGAATGCTGCACTCAAGGAATTTGCCAAAAAAGGCTTTGATGATGCGTCAACCAATGTTATTGCCAAGGAGTCCGGCATCTCAAAGCCATTGATGTTTCACTATGTCAACAGTAAAAAGGATTTTTTCCTTTTCCTTTACGATTATTGCTTGGACATTTTAGGTAGAGAGTATTTCGACCGGATCGACCTAAGTGAAAAGGATATTTTTGAGCGTTTGCGGCAGACTTGCCTGCTTAAAATTCAGGTAATGCAAAAATATCCGTGGATTTTTGATTTCATAAGGGTTGCGGTTTTTACCGATTCCGAAGTGGTGAAGGATGACTTGGTAAAAAGGCGTAAAATGGTGGAAGCCAGCAGTTTTGAACGGTTTTATGGCGATATAGATACATCACGCTTCCGCAGCGAGTTGGATATGGAAAAAGCAAAGCAATTGATTTTCTGGGCGGTAGGCGGATACGCAGATCAAATACTGGAGCAATTTAAGAGTTCGGATATCCTGGAGTTTGATTTTGAAAAAATCCGTACAGAGTTTGACGGTTATCTGAACGAGTTGCGAAAAACCTATTATAAATGATTGGAGGGTATTATGATGAATGTAATTGAAACAAGAAAACTCACTAAGTCTTACGGAAGGCAGGAGGCTTTACGCGGAGTTGATTTGACTGTAAAACAAGGCGAGGTGTATGGATTTATTGGCCCCAATGGAGCAGGAAAATCTACAACCATCCGAATTTTTTTAGGGATGCTGCGTAAAAGTGGCGGAGAGGCAAAACTGCTGGGCGGCGACCCGTGGCAGGATGCTGTTACTCTTCATCAGCGCCTTGTCTATGTACCGGGAGATGTAACCTTGTGGCCAAATCTAACCGGCGGTGAGGTGATTGATTTTTTAGTCGGTTTGCACGGCAAAATCAATCCCTCTCGCCGCAAGGAACTACTGGACAGGTTCCAGCTTGACCCAAAGAAAAAATGCCGTAGTTATTCCAAAGGCAACCGTCAGAAGGTGGCGCTGGTCTCGGCCTTTGCTGCCGATGCGGAGCTGTTGATTTTAGATGAACCTTCCAGCGGCCTTGATCCGTTAATGGAGCAGGTTTTTCAGGAATGTATCTCCGAAGTAAAAAAGCAAGGAAAAACCGTTTTTCTATCCAGCCATATTCTTGCGGAGGTAGAAGCGCTTTGCGACCGAGTTGGAATAATCCGACAGGGAAAAATTGTTGAATCCGGCACCCTTGAAGAACTGCGGCATTTAACACGCACAACCGTCACCGTGGAGCTTGCCAAGCCCACAAACCTGAATCAACTGCAAGGGGTTCACGATGTATCACGAAAGGAAGAAAAGTGGCGCTTTTCGGTGGACGCCAATGCCATGGACGCGGTTATGAATGCGCTTGCGCCAATGGGTATTAAGTCGCTTATGGCGGAACCGCCCACTCTTGAAGAACTGTTCATGCTTCACTACGGAGATAAGTTTGAGGGAAAGGAGTTGAACTGACATGAAAGAAAATCATTTTGCCGGTACAGGCAAGCTGCTTAAGCTTTATCTGCGAAGAGACCGGATAGTGCTGCCTATATGGATATTGCTGCCCATGATTCTCATTATGTTGCAGATGTCCTTCGTAAAAGCGATGCCGGATTGGCAGGTGCTTATCGCTGAACTGTCCGCAAGCCCCCTTACCGCTTCTTTGCTCGGGCCTATTGTTCCGTTAAGCATAGAAGGCGCCATCCTGTGGCGGGGCCTGCTGCAAGCTTCCATAGCAGTTATGATCGGAGCGGCGCTTACGATGATTCGGCATACCCGCACGGAGGAAGCATCTGGAAGAAATGAATTGATCCTTGGAAGACCGGTAGGAAGATACGCCAATCTATCTGCAGCCCTGATTCTTTCCTGTGGGGGAAGCCTGCTGGCGGGCTTATTGACTGCTGCGGCCTTGATGGGCAACGGCCTCGCAGGAAACGGTTCTCTGCTGGCCGGACTGACGCTTGCCGCCTCCGGATGTATCTTTGCCGGGATCGGCGGATTATGCGCGCAGATTTTTGAACACAGCGGCAGCGCAAGAGGGGGCGTATTTGGCGTATATGGATTAACCATGGTTGCCATGGTTCTTAATAATATGGGTGGTGGCAGCACCGGCTGGGCTTGGCTTGCCCCCGAAGCATGGTTCCGTATCACCGTTCCCTTTGGGGAAAATCATGCTTGGCCATTGTTGGTTTTAATCGTGCTCTCTGCCCTGCCGATGATGCTCTCCTATATGCTGCTTGTTCGCCGTGACATGGGTACCGGGCTTATCGCACAGAAAGAAGGTTCGGCTAACGCCTCCCCCCGTTTCAACTCTCCCATGGCCTTGGCCTGGCGGCAGCATAAAGGCAGTATTCTGGCATGGGCAATCGGCATGGCTTACCTTGGAGGGACTATGGGTGTGGGTACGCCCAATATATCCGAAGCCATCAGTTCCACGTTCGCCCAGATGAACACCTCCTGGGCGCCTGCTATGGCAAAGCTGGGCAATCAGGAAGGTTTCATTGCCATTCTAATCTACATCCTGGGACTGATGGGCGGTTTATCTGTCTTTGCCGTCACGACGATACAACGTCTGCGGAAGGAAGAAAAGGAGCATTATGCCGAGATGGTATTGTCAAGACCCGTGAGCCGGGTCAAATGGATGGGAAGCTATTTAGCGGTTGCTTTTGCAAGCAGCGCGTTGATACTTCTTGTCCTCGGTTTGGCTTGCGGCCTGGGATGGAGCATTGCCGCGGGAGAGTTCAGTCATTTTCCCCGCGTGTTAGGCATGAGCCTTTCAAAAATCCCTTCCGTCTGGACAATTATCGGCATTGCCGCACTGCTGTACGGCTGGCTGCCCCGTATCGCTTCCGTTCTTAATTGGCTCATATTGAGCGCGTTTATCTTCATCGAGATGCTTTGGGAGGTCGGAATTGTAGGATGGTCCGCACTGCAATGGACGCCCTTCGCCTATGCCCATTACAGTATACCAATCCATGAATTGGCGACTCTGCCATTGATTATACTAACAGTTATTACGGTAGTGCTTATATGGTTTGGGTTCATTGGATTCAGGCGTCGAAGTATTGGATGAAATAACATATTCAAGACCTGCCCTTTTTCGGCAGGTCTTTCATTTTTGTATTAAGTAGCATATTAATGATAAGAAATTTGTATCGAATAAAGCTTTCAAAAAGTAAATACGCGAAGGTTTTATTGCTTACAATTTAGCGTGTATAAAGCAAAAAGTGGGCACTGAATCGTCAAAAAATGGCCTACACAGGCAATGGATTCTGAAATATACCCTACATATACTGTGATGAGGCGGACAAATTGCTTTTGATGTTATGAACTCATTTGCTGTCGGCTTAAGTGTTCTTGTTTGCGTAAATTCTCATACTTTGACATAAGATTTTTGATCATTGTGGTTTCTATGATATCCCTCCTTTAAAATTATTTAAGTTGTTTCTTTCGCATCCTCCGGTTTTGCCATCATCCCGGCAACAATGAAATTAGTGAGATACTCCCGTGCTTGCGCCAAAGGTCCTGTCCCAGAAGGAATCTGAGGTGCCGGGTACGGCTAAATTTCGATTTATTTTGTCGAATTAGCGGAGTGCCAGGCACCCATCATTTCTACATATCCTTCCGTTCCGTTCACCCGGATCCGCTGCCCGTCTTTGATCAGCTTGGTGGCGTTTTCCACGCTTACCACTGCCGGAAGGCCGTACTCTCGCGCGATAACGGCGCCGTGGGTCATCAGCCCGCCCACTTCCGTCACCAGGCCTTTGACGGATACAAATACCGGCGTCCAGCTGGGGTCGGTAAATGAGGTGACCAGAATATCGCCATCCTCCAAGTCGGCGTCCGCCATCTTTAAAACAACCCGGGCCCGGCCCTCGATGATGCCGGTTGAAACCGGTATGCCCGCCAGGGCGCTATCGGGGATATTGCCGGTGGTGTACGCGCCAGACACGACCTCGCCTTCTGAGGTCATCACCCGCGGCGGCGTCAGTTTCTCATATACCTCGTACTCCTCTTTTCTCTTGGTGATGATGCTGTAATCCAGCCGGTTTGTGCGTACAACCTCCCGGAGTTCCTCAAAAGACAGATAGTAAATATCCTCCTTCTCCCGGATGATCCCCTTTTGCACGAGCCTGGCGGCCTCCTTCAGCAGGGCCTGCTTGTAGATCCAGAAACGCTGGATGAAGCCATATTTGGGATATTCACGGTAGCCGATGAAGTTCCGCAAAACGCTGATCATCCTCTTTGTCTTCTTGGCCTTTTGCTTGCCGCCGGACAATTGCTCCAGGCGGCTCAAGAGTTCCTGTTCCTTCTGCTGCGCTTCCAGCCGTCCCTGCTCAAACTTAACGCTGCTCGCATTGGGTGCAAAGTTCTTGATGTTGCTGAGGATCGCGGGAATGAGAGCGGTCGGCTGTTCGTTCCAACGTGTCCTGGTGATATCGATCTCACCGGGACAACGCATACCGTATTTTTCAAGGTACGCCCGTATGGAGTGGCTGACGGCATCGCCGCCTTCCAGTTTGGCCAGGTCCTCGAAGAAGGTCTCATCACTGGCATGATGGAAATACTCAATCACCGCCGGGTAGTGCCGGACGACGTCCGCTACGTCCAACAGCGCCAGCCCCATTTCGGAGGTGACGTTGCTAGGTACCGATTGCGAAAGCGTGTCGGCGGCACTCTTTTCGCCCAGCCATTTTTCCATTTTCTTATTGATCCAACCCGAGACTAACACCGCGACGGCGATCGCTCCATAGCCGCGTGGATCATACATGATTTCTTTTAGCCGCTTACGGTCCTGGACAATAAAGGCAAACAGTTCATCACCGGATACATTGGCGATCCTTTGCTGCAGGTTTCTGATCGACGCCTCGCTGCGGGCAATGAGATCTTGAACGACCGCTGCGTCGTTTTTACGGTAGATCTTTAAGGCCTCAACGGGCATTGCCCAGGACATTCCCTCGGTCCGCATGCTGATGGATCTCTTTCCGCGCGGTAATGATGCCAAAAAACCCTTCCGCTGCATTAACATATTGATCGCGTTCACTGTCAGCGGGTCGCTCTTGCCCATCGTACTGAGCACGATCTTGCGGCCAACGGGTGAGGCCAGGTCGTGCGTTACCTCCCAATACAACCTCCCACCGGCTTTGCGCATTGGAAAATCACCAGCTAACAACTGGAAGAAGGACATCCCCAACGGTCTAATAGCATCCGTCATCATCTGTTGATGGCCAAACGATATGTAGACCCGCATCCGCCCATCGTTTTCCGGTACTGGGAATAAGGTAGTGATGGGGCGGCTCTGCACAATATAGAACGCATCATCAGAAAGGCACCATTCGATATCCTGCGGGCTGCCAAAATAGGCCTCAATCTTTCTACCCATGCGCTCGAGCTGCAGAATCTGCTCGTCCGTAAGCGTCTGCATATTCTGCAGTCCGGGTTCGAGCTCCCGTTCCTCCGTGCCGCCATCTTCAAGTGCGTAAACGGCCAGCCTTTTGGTGGATACCTTTTTATCGACGATCCTGCCCTCCCGCACCTTATAAATGTCAGCGTTCACCAGGCCGGAGACCAGGGCTTCGCCAAGCCCGAAGCCGGCATCGATGGACAGCACCTTCCTGTTGAAAGTAACGGGATCGGCTGTAAACATAATCCCCGATGCCTGAGGGAAAACCATCCGCTGGATGACTACGGACAGATAGACCTTGCGGTGGTTAAAGCCGTTTTGCATGCGGTAGATCACCGCCCGGTCCGTGAACAGCGAAGCCCAGCACTTGCTGATATGCCGCAAAATCGCATCTTTTCCTGTGACATTCAAATACGTATCCTGCTGGCCCGCGAAGGAAGCCAGCGGCAGATCCTCCGCCGTGGCGCTGGAACGCACGGCATAGGCATGTTCCTCGCCAAGCTTGGCGAGATAGCGAATAATTGCTTCCTCGATGTCCTTGGCGATCTCTAGCCCTTCGATTACCTCACGGATTTTGCCGCTGATGGCACCGATTTTTTCCCTGTCCTCCACCTTTAGAGTTGATAATTGATCCAGCAAGGCGTTAAATTCTTCGTTATGCTCGATCATTTTTTTATACGCCCCGGTGGTGACGCAAAACCCTTCCGGCACCCGTAATCCCTCAATCCTTGACAGTTCCCCCAGGTTTAACCCTTTACCCCCGACGACCATGAGCTTTGTTTTGTCGATCTCCCGGAAACCAAGTACATAGGAATTCATACGGGTTCCCTCCTAAAAGTGTCGTAAATGAGGTATACAAAAGTAATTTTATTCATTCTCTACATATACTGTGCTAATTATTTTGTAATAACCCGTTATTTCATAGCTATCACTAAATAAAAAACCCGCTATTTTAGCGGGGTCAACTATTTTTCCATTACAGCCGGCAACCACATCCCCCCCCCCGGTAGGCTAGGATGCAACCCTCTTTCTCCAAACGCCGGAAAGCGGTATATATGAAATCAGTTTTAAGAGCCTTTCTTCCTGGCTGGTTGTGGAAATAGCCTTATTCTCAACGGATTGCTATTTTTGGGCCGTTTTTTAATACCATAATCCTCCATTCCAAATATACCCGTTAATTTATAAAAGCCCCAGGTGGCTGTCGAAAACCACAGGATAAAAGCCATTAAGGGCAGCCAAACCCTGTTATATGATTCAAAGACACCCAGGCTGATAACTATATTCGTATATAATACGCTAAAAACAATTCCACCGGCAGTATATACATAAACCAATGGCTTGTGTTCAGGTAAAAAATAAAAATATAATATAAAGTATATCGCCCAGGAAATAGAAGAAAAAATAGGTATGCCCAGGAAACCAAAAGGCCCGTAATTAATCCATCCAAATAACCCGGTAATGTTTCCCATGATGAGCATGAAAACGTCCATTATTCCTCCGAAAATAATCCCATATATAGATAAACGGCGAATTTCCCTTTTAGGTACAACAGCTATCAGAATTAATGCGAAAACACTTGTATAAATTAGGTATATAAAATGTTTTGGCAAATCTGCTACCTCCATTAAAATTCGAATCAATAAACGTAACCGCTTTTTGGCAGCGTGTTGATCATGCCCGATCGCAACCCACTACTCCAAATTAGTATTGCTCCATATTTAATGAAATATTTGTACTATTTCGTTTTTGGCCTTTAACTGATCAGCCCAGGCAGCTCCCTTAAAGCTTCCTTACCTTGGCCGGCAGGCGCGGTAAGCCGGATTTGTTCGATAAAGAAGACTTGGTTCAGGTGGGGTTTTGACCTCACCTGAACCTTAGTCGCACTTATTTCGAGTTTATCGCCGCTAAGACTCCCGCCTGTAGAGGCGGGAGTCTTAGCGGCGATAAACGAGATAAACTAAAAAAAAGCCCGGGCATAAAACCCGGGCTTGGTCAAATATCTGAAGCAGCCGCTTGTGGGCCGCTTTTTTTTCAAATGTCGTTCAGCCGTGACGACTCTCCAGCTGTACTATTTCAAAATGTTAGCCGCGATAACTATGCGCTGCACTTCGCTGGTTCCTTCGTAAATCTCGGTGATCTTAGCATCGCGCATCATCCGCTCTACCGGATATTCCCTGGTGTAGCCGTACCCGCCCAAAATTTGCACCGCCTTGGTGGTAACCCACATGGCGCATTCGGAAGCATATAGTTTGGCCATGGCCGATTCTTTGCTATAAGGCAGTTTGTTGTCTTTTAAGTAGGCCGCCCGGTAAACCAGCAGCCTGGTAGCGTCTATGCGGGTGGCCATGTCGGCCATCATCCATTGCAGACCCTGGAAGGAACTAATAGGTTTACCGAACTGTTCGCGGATTTTACTGTACTTAACCGCTTCCTCAAATGCGCCCTGAGCTATTCCCAGCGCCTGTGCGGCTATGCCGATCCGGCCGCCGTCCAGGGTCATCAGTGCGATCTTAAATCCGCTGCCGTCGGAGCTAAGCATGTTTTCTTTAGGGATGCGGCAGTTTTCAAAAACCAGCTCATAGGTTGCCGAGGCCCGGATGCCCATCTTGTGCTCTTTTTTACCAAAGCCGAAGCCCGGTGTGCCCTTCTCCACGATAAAAGCCGCCGTGCCCTTGTGTCCTTTGGACTTGTCCGTACTGGCAATAACCACATAAATATCAGCCACATTGCCGTTGGTGATAAATATTTTGGTGCCGTTTAGCACGTATTCGTCACCATCCGGCACGGCTGTGGTTTTTACGGAACCGGCATCGGAACCGGCAGCGGGCTCGGTGAGTCCCAGGGCGCCAATTTTCTCGCCGCCGGCCAGAGGTGCCAGGTACTTTTGCTTCTGCTCCTCGGTGCCGAAATTATAGATCGGCCAGCTGCCCAGCGAGGTGTGGGCCGAGACCAGTACACCGCTGGAAGCGCATACCCTGGACAGTTCCTCCACAGCTATAGCGTAGCACACGTTGTCCATGCCCGCGCCGTCATATTCTTCAGCGAAGGGAATACCGGTGAGGCCCATTTCCGCCATTTTTTCCCACAAACTGTAATCATACTCTTCAATTTCATCCATCGGGCCCGCCTTGGGCGCAATTTCTTTCTCTGCAAAATCCCGCACGGTTTTACGAATCATTTCCTGTTCTTCGGTTAGTTTGAATATCATTAATATGTTCCTCCTTAATTAGTTTCCCGAACCAGTTTCCTGCTGTTAAATAGCCGGTGCCCCGTGAACTGTCATTGCGAGCGCAGCGCGGCAATCTCAGACCCCCAAGCAGGACCCAAAAGAAAATGTGGCCTGTAAAACAGAAATTGCCGCGTCAGCGATGTGGATGTCTAATTAAAAAATAAATTAAGCAAATATTATACCAACTCCGAAAATAGCTCATTTTTTAACATATCCTGGTCTGGATTTAATATTTTGTCAGTATTTTAAGCAATTTTATTTAAAAAATTTGACCAATACTAAATAATTTGTCAATATTGACACCTTGCCAAACCACTTCAATCTGCCTACCGGGTCGACAGCGTATACATCGTAGACATCAGGCTTATAGTTTTTAAAATAACTTGACGGAGAGAATTAATTAATCTCTCCGTCGTCTACGAAGTTTACACCATCCCCAATCATCCCCGCAACAGTTAATTCCGTTGATTTTCCAAGTACGACGCCCGTCTTTTGAAAATTCAGTCCTTTATATTCACTTCGGTACAACTTTTGCGATACTTGTTATTTCAAATAATTCAAAACTTATTGATAGGGGGCAATATTTAAAATGTCAGTGGAACTATTTCAAGAACTGGCCCATGTGTCTACCGCCCGTAAAACGGTTCTTTACCAGGTGCCACGTAAAATAAAGGAATTATACAGTAGAAAACTTGTCACAGCCGGGGAAGCGGTAAAGGCAATCAAATCCGGGGATAATCTGGTGCTGCCCCTGGGATGCGGGGAGCCGGGCACCCTGGTTGCCGCTATGGCCCAAAGACACCATGAGCTTAAAGAGGTCAAGGTGCATCAGATGCTGCCGCTTACACAAGCCGACTATATCAGTCCGGAGATGGCCGGCAGCTTCCGCCACGTATCCTGGTTTACCAGCGGTCCCAACCGGCGGGCTGTGAACGAGGGCTGGGCGGATTTTGTGCCCGGCCACTTTCACGAATATCCCCGGCTGTTTCAAGAATATGTACCGGTGGATGTTTTTATGGGCACGGTATCACCCATGGACGAACGGGGCTTCCTCAGTTTCGGGCTGTCCGTGGATTATACCACCACTGCCGCCGCCGAAGCCGGAATAGTAATACTGGAGGTTAACCCCAATATGCCCCGGACGCGGGGGGAAAGCCTTATTCACATTACCGATGTGGATTATGTTATTGAAAGCAATGCTCCAATAACGCAGATTCCCATCCCCCCTTTAAGCGAGGAGGATAATATTATCGGCGGCTATATAGCGGAAAAGATTGATGACGGCTCCACCATTCAGCTGGGCATTGGCGGCATGCCGAATGCAGTTGCTAAAGCGCTGGTAAACAAAAAAGACCTGGGTATTCATACGGAAATGATTACCGACGGAATGGTGGATTTAATTGAAAGCGGCGCGGTTACGGGCAGGAAAAAAACCATCCATCCGGGCAAAATAATCGGCAGTTTTGCAGCCGGCACCCAGCGACTGTATAGTTTTCTAAACGACAATCCAATGGTGGAAATGTACCCCGTTTCCTATGTCAATGATCCTTATGTAATAGGCAAAAACTATAAAATGATATCAATCAATGCCACTTTGGAGGTTGACCTGCTCGGCCAGTGCGCCTCGGAAACAATTGGACCCAGGCAATACAGCGCCACCGGCGGGCAAGCCGATTTCGCCCAGGGGTGTTTGCGCTCCCCGGGCGGCAAAGGATTCATCGCGCTCCACTCCACGGCTAAAAAAGGAACCATTTCTAAAATTGTGCCGTTTTTACAGCAGGGGGCAGTGGTAAGCTGCTCTAAAAACGATGTGGACCACATTGTCACTGAATTCGGCGTCGCCAAGCTGCGGGGCAAAACAGCACGGGAACGGGCACTGGAGCTGATTTCCGTAGCCCACCCCGATTTCCGCGCCGATCTGCGGGCCGCCGCCCGCAAAATGAATTTGCTTTAAGCTCCTGCTAATCTTACTTGATGACCCTTAAAATGCTTACGGCAGGTTTTTTCGTTAAATTGTCGAATTAATATAATTATCTATTAGAAATTAATATTTATAAAAAGGTCTGGTTAATTAAGCATGGTTGAATTAAGCACTCCCATCAAATTGCATAATGTTTTTGATTCAACCAGCAACGCAGTGCTGGCGGTAAACCGTTCTGGAATAATCATTTACTGCAACCGGCAGGTGGAAAAATTCCTTGATTTTCCCTCCGGGGAAATTATCGGCAAACATGTCAAGGATTTTTTTCCCACCACCGGATTGCTGGAAGTAATGGAGAACGGCCGGCCACAAATAGATACCCGGCTAGCTTTAAAAAACGGCACCTATCTCTCCAACCGCAACCCCATTGTCATCAACGGTAAGATCGTGGGAGCGGTTGCGGTTTTTCAGGATGTTACCAAAATACAAAACATTATCGACGAACTGACAACAAACAATGAAAAAAACACCGAATTAAAAGAAATGTTGACCAATATCCTGGAGTTATCCAGCGACGGCATAATTGCAGTTAACCGTGATTATATAATAACTATGGCCAACCAGGCGTTTGCCAGCTTTTTTAATAAAAAAGTCGATGATATTATCGGACAGCACGTAAAAAAGGTTTATAATCCAATTTTTCCCCAGGCCATGGAAACGGGCCAATCGGAATACGGCTATGTAACAACTTTAAACGGCCATGAAATCATCGCCAACAGAGTGCCCATTAGGAAAAATGGTAAAATAGTCGGCGCCCTGGGTACCGTAGTCTTTAAAAACATCTCCGATCTTTACGCCTTGTCCGAAAAAATAAATAATTTGCGCAGCCAGCTTGATTTTTACAAAGGTGAACTTAAACGGGCACAGCGTTCCAAGTTTACCTTCGATCAAATTATCGGAAAAAATCCTGCTTTTGCCGCTTTGAAGAAAACCGCCAGGCGGGTGGCCCAAAACCAGTCCACGATATTGATCAGGGGCGAAAGCGGAACGGGCAAGGAGCTTTTTGCCCATGCCATCTACACGGAGAGCGAGCGCAAAAACGGCCCTTTTGTTAAGGTTAACTGCGCTGCGATCCCTGAAAACCTGTTGGAATCGGAGCTATTCGGCTACAGAGAAGGAGCCTTTACCGGCGCCCAAAAGGGAGGTCATGCCGGTAAATTCGAGCTTGCCCACAAAGGAGTTATTTTTCTGGATGAAATCGGTGACATGCCGCTTTTAATGCAAGCCAAAATACTCCGTGTTCTGCAGGAGAAAGAAATTGAACGGCTTGGCGACACCAAGCCCAAGCGGGTTAATGTAAGAGTTATTGCCGCCACCAACCGCAACCTTGAAGAGATGGTAGCCCAAGGCGAATTTCGCCGGGACCTGTATTACCGGATTAATGTGGTCTCCCTGAATATCCCGCCTTTACGTGACAGAATAGAAGATCTGGAGTTATTGCTGCAGCATTTCATCGAAAGGTTCAATAAGCAATTCGGTGTACGGGTTACGGGGATAGACCAGGAAGCCCTGGCTGTTCTTCGCAACCACCGCTGGCCCGGCAATATCCGTGAATTGGAGAACGTAGTTGAGCGGGCTTTTAATATTCTCGAAGGAAAGACGGTAAACAAGGAGCACCTCCCCCTATATCTGTTCAGCGCCCAAAAATACCGGGGGCTCAAAAATCGCGGCAGCCTGCACCAGTTAGTCGAGGAGATTGAGCGTGAAGCCATCAGTGACGCACTAAAGACCTGCAGTGGCAATAAAAACCAAACGGCAGCCCTGCTTGGCATTTCCAGGGCCGGGCTGTACAAAAAGCTTAAACGTTACAAATTTGATATTTAAAGCACCTCATCCAGCCCTATACTTTAAAGTTCCGCAAAATATACCCCGCTATCGCTGTCTCCAACCAACAAGAGGCCATATACACCATGGCCTCGTCCATAAGCAATATACCAGCAAAAAATACTGGAAAACAGGTTATTAAGGTTGCATAATTATTTTGGCAACAATATAATTGTCTTAACAATAATATATTGCAGAGGGAAAGCTAAGTGACATTTAAACTTGATGATAGTCTCGGTTTTATTTTAAATCGAACCAATACACGGATGAAGAATACCTTATTGCACCATTTCAAAAATTACGACGTAACTCCCGAGCAATGGGCTGTTTTAAATCGTTTATGGGAAAGAGAAGGTATTTCCCCTAAAAAGCTGGCGAAGCTGACTTCCAAGGATCAACCCACCACAGTCAGAATTCTGTCCAAGCTTGAAAAAAAGGGGTTTATTACCAGGCAAGTTAACCCGAAAGATAGTAGGGCTTATTTAATTTCCCTTACAAGCGAGGGCCGGGAATTAAAAGACAAACTATTTCCTTTGGCTTTCGCAGCTCTTGATAAAGCCATAAAAGGCCTTGATGAAAAACAAGTTGAGGAGGTTAAGGTTGTCCTGAACAAAATATTTGAAAATCTAGATAGCTAATTTTTTCTCTCATATTTTTTATGCTACAATACTTGTTATGACAACTAACTGGTTTGATTTATTATTTTTCTAAATTAGTAATTTGTTGGCAATTCGGGAAATACGGGGATGAAGCCCCGAATTATAAGTTGGGAGATGATAGAGATAAGGCGATATATTATTTATCAACCTGTTGCCAAATTTATGCAAAAGGATGTGAGCAAATGAAACCAATAGGTTCAACCGGCAGAGCATGGTTAAAAGGTTTCCATATCTTTTTTGCCTGCACGTGGATCGGTACGGCTATCTCCATGCAGCTTCTCACCTTTGTCAGAAGTCATATTTCTACCGGAGATGAGCTTTGGGCGGTAAACGCAGCAATAAAGTTACTTGACGACTATATTATTATACCTTCGGCATTCGGTGTTTTAATTACCGGGATCCTGTTTTCCTGGTTAACCAACTGGGGGTTCTTTAAATTCAACTGGATTATAGTTAAATATCTAATCAATATAGAGGCTATTTTGTTCGGCACTTTCTTCCTTGGCCCCTGGGTCAATGGAATGGAGGCTATCTCCAAAGTTGAGCGTCTGTCGGCACTCCAAAATATAACTTATTTACACAATGCCAAAATGGTTGTTTACTTTGGCCCCCTACAAGCTCTTATCCTGATTGCAGCAGTTTTTATCACTGTCCTTAAGCCCTGGGGCAAAAGAGGAAAAGCAGAGAAAAAACCGCACAATTAATCGGTTTCATTCGTATCAAAAAGCACGCTTCAATGATGCGTGCTTTTTCTGGCTCACCCCACCTGCCAATTGGCTGCAAGGGGTGATTTAATATTTTATTCCCGGGTCATCTGCCATCATGTTAACAGTACCCCTTGGATAAAAAACATTATAATGATCTAATTGGGGATCGGGATTTTGCTGAGTGGCTTTAGGAAACATGAATAACAACTGATATTTTTCTCCAACATTATAAACCAGCATATCTTCAGTGTCATAATGATGAGTGTTATCCGGCGCCCCCAAAACATCTTTTACTTTGGACATGGTAACTTGTTTAACTCTGTTGTCGTATGACCTTACATCAAAAATCTGTGAACCTTTGTTAATCCCCAAAACCAGATTATGTTCTGCATATGTGGCATATCTACCCTTGGCGGCAGGTATATATTCTTCTTTGTCGGGCTCTCCCCATTTCTCCGTTACGGTTTCTATAACAGTGGTTTCAACGGGGAATTCGCAGTTAATAACCTGTCCCTGCCGGGCTAACTGTTTAATCTCATTCAGCAGCGCCTGCGCATCATTTTGAGATTCCGAACTTGAACTATTTGACGCCGCTGAACCCTCATCTAATTTATTAATCACATTCTTCCGGTATTGATCAGCTTCATCGGTAAGCTTGTAGTTATTGTTCTTGACCAAATCCAAAAAACCGCTTAATGTTTTTAAAAACTCGCTGTCACCGGTATCGGCAACCGCATTTAAGTACACCTCCCTGGCTTCGGGATCCAAAATTTTGGCGTCATAGCTGAAAAGCGGCGTATTGTTTAAGCCATACAGGGTAAAAGTAACGTATTTTTTATACAATTGCTTTACTTCATCAACCTTTACGGAGTCCTGGTAAGTGTTGATAAAATGCTCCTGGTTCAATGCTCTCTTGACGATTTCGTCCCAACCGATAACAAGCGCCGCGTCTTTTGCCGGAACTTTATCGGACTCCTCAGCCATTAGGTCAATATAGTCTTTCATGTCGGGGGTTACATAAGAGCTGAAATTCTTATAGAATCCGTAATCAATAATTGGAAAGAACATCCCTTCGGCGGTTTCCACCTTGTAGCCGCTGTTATATGTTTTGGTCAATAATTCTTTAAGCCCGGTGTCTCTAATTTCAGAATGAGCAATGATAGCCTGGTATTCATCATTTATTTTGCTTTGCAGGTCATCTTCATTAAACATACTTTCAAACTGTGGGAGATTGTTTTGCTGTATGCTTTCAAACCGGTCCACCATCTTGGCAGCATTTTCTTGGGAAACGCCGGCAATATTATTGTTGATGAAGGCGGCAACCTCTTCCACACCGGCCTCTTTTTGAATAAGGGTTTGGAAATCATTCATTATCATATTGTCTTCCGGCTCTGCCGGGGTGTTGGGTTCGGCCGGGTTTTTCCCGGCGCACCCGGCGGCAACCAGCAGGCCAATACAAAGAATTATGAGTGCAAGTTTTTTAAACAATCGATTACCTCCTAAATATTTATCCATTGGCGTTTAATCAGGGAGACTCATATGCCGGGAACATTCCTCCGCAGAAGGTGTGTCCCCAATACCTTGGGCGCATCCCTTTTCCTTAATTGACGATTTTAAAAGCAAAATGTTTCATGGTATTACTATCCATTTCGGTAAAAACGTTGGGCAAAGGCCGATGACTCCCGTGATTTGTCATTTGAAAAAATTGTTTCTACTCCCGCCAAGAGTATTAAAATAGATAGAAGCTTAACTTCATCTGCAAGAGCTGTACGAGGTGAAAAAAGACACCTGGCAAAACAAAAAGCCATCTCTTCGAGATGACTTTTATTTCCATAAATATTCTATTGGCCACATACTCAGGATAATATCTGATCTAATATATTGCTCTGCAACCCCATACCCCTAAAATAAATCAGGGCTTTTACAACATTGATTTAAGAATCATTATTCTTGGAGCTTCTTTTTTTCCACACCCTGTATCCAATGAATCCTACAACAGCAAAGACAGGCGAATAGGGAAGCAGCATAAACAATAAGACTATTAAACCTTCGGCCATGTTGGCCATGCCGTTAATCCCCCGCAGCCATGCTGCTTTGACGCGTTGATCCAGTGGTTCTTTCAGGGTTATTCCAGTGGAAATATTCCGGGGTGCTTCCAAATCAACATTTATAGTAGCCAGTTCAGTCAGGTTGTCTAATACTTTGAGGCGGGCCTGGAGCGATTCAATCTCGCCTCTCACGCGAGACAGTTCTTGTTCAATCTCAAGCATGTCTTTTACCGTTTTAGCCTCTTTTAATAACTCTAAATACCTGCTTTCCTGACGCTCAAGGTTTTTTCTGCGGGCTTCTGTGTCGTAATACTCTTCGGTCACGTTTTTCCCGGAAACATTTTTGCTCTTCACTTGTCCCAACGCTTCGATTTCAGGTATAAACGAATCCATTTTACCGGTCGGCACTCGCAAGGTCAGTTGTCCTTGCATTCCACCGTTTCCCTGCCATAAATGTGCATTTTGAACATAGCCACCAGATTTACCGGCCATATCTTCCAATTTTTCAGCAGCTTTATTTACATCAGGAACCAGTAATAATAGCTGCGCTTCTCTAATAATTTTTTGCTCCAGACCATTATTGTCATCGGGCTTAGCTTCTTCCTGAGCAGTTGACTGGTTGTTTACACTGACCTGCTGGTCATAAGCGGGAGCGCCGGGAGCGCTGGCTGTTTCTGCTTGTTTTGAAGAGCCACAACCGCTTAACATCAAAACAAACATAATAATTACAGCCAGCAAAAAAATAATTTTCCTCATTTTATCACCTCTATCAGTATGGACGCACCAGCTTGCAAAAAGTTTCATTATAAAGCCCGCAAATCCTTTTATAGGAAGGGCGGGCTTTTATGTTGCCACGTTTTGCAAAGTAGATAACTCGAGTGTTTAACCCCGGCATGGGTTTTAGCCATGATAGATGGCTGCATTATCTTCACTGCCGCGTGGTAAACCAGTACACTCACCATAAGACTCAGAAAGTAGCTAATGTCCGCTCCACCCAGAAGGAACTGGAACTTGATTCCGCGTTTTTTGGCGTTGTATCTGGCCCGTCCGATGGGCCTGTCTTTACAGCCAATGCTCTTTATACAGCTGCTATAATCCAAAGGGGTGCGCATTTGCTGGCTAAGGAAGTAATACCGGTAAACCATTTTGAACTTGTCAGCCTACCTGCGTTTTGGAGGTGGATACAAACCCAGTTAGGTAAATAAGAGCTTTCAAGCGCCAACAGGGGGCGCTTTATGGCAGGGAGCAGGTAACTCTGTAATTTCCCGGTAGTATTGCAGCAAACCTTCCAGAATACCCGCCCACGAACGTTTCAACGCAAACTGACGGGCCTCACTACCCATCCTGTTGCGCAGCTCTTTGTTGCCAGCCAATTTCAACATAGCGAGGATCATATCGTTGCTGCTGCGCGGGCGACAGGCGATGCCATTGCTTCCGTCTTGCAGCAGGTTTTTGACTCCGCCTGCGGCAGCGGCCACCACCGGCAGACCGGAGGCCATAGCTTCCAGCACCACGTTGCCGAAGGTTTCAGTGGTGGAGGGAAAAACAAAAACGTCAGAAGAAGCGTAGGTGGCGGCAAGTTCCTCCCCGTGGAGATAGCCGGTAAAAATCACTCCTGCGCTCTTTTTTTGTTTTAATTCCATTGCTTGTGGCCCGTCTCCGGTAATCACCAGCGCGGCTTCCGGTAAACGTTTGGATACATATTCCCAGGCATTAAAGATGACGTCCAGGTTTTTTTCAGGCGCCAGGCGGCCCACATAAAGGAAGAAAAAGTCCTTATCCGGCGCAAATTTTTTTAAGAAGTCATTTTTTTTATGCGGTGCAAAGAAGTCCGTGTCTATTCCGCGTCCCCAGATAGCTGTGTTTCTAATACTCCTCTTCAGCAGTACGCTGCGAGTCTCCTGGGTGGGACACAGGTTAAGGTCGCACTGATTATGAAACCAGCGCAGGTAAGACCACGCCTGGCTCTCTAGAAACCCGATTTTGTAATAGGACAAGTACTGAGGGAAATTTGTGGTGTAAGAAGCTACAACCGGTAACCGGTGTTCAGAGGCATATTTTGTGCCGCACAGCCCCATAGAAAACTCTGTCAACACATGCAGCAAATCAGGCTTGAAACCATTTAAAACATTTTTAATTTTAGAATAGGAAGGCAGAGCGATTTTACATTCCGGGTAAAATGGCAGATCAAAAGCAGGAAAAGTATGCACATTTGAGTCGGGCTGCGTTGCCCCGCAATCTGGCGTAAAGACAAGGAAAGGTACGTTCTGCTCGCGCAGATAGGCCGTTATTCTGGCTGTCGTTCTGACCACGCCGTTCACCTGTGGTAAATAGGTATCAGTAAATATAGCCAGTTTCAAATAAAAAACACCTTCTTTATAATTGGTAAATATAAATTAACTTTGTTTTTATTATGACTGACCAAGGTTAGTATAAGTTCAACGTTTTATTAATTAATGTTTAAGAGGAAATTAAAAACAAGCTCTTAACACAATATCAGTATTTAAATAACAATGCCTTAAGGTTTACTTGTTAAAATCTAATTGCATGGATTTAGTGAGATAGTCTGAGTATCAAAACTGATGCCAGAGGGGGTAAAAAGTCTTGAAATACTGTCATATGAGAGTCAGGCTTGAGGATCTGCACCCTAATTTTAAAAAAAGGCAGCTGAGCATGCGTTTGGGCACCCACCCTGAACGCATTTTTCTATTATACAAGGAAATATATTCCAGAGAGGAGGGCCTGGAAGTAATACAAAAACCTGAAGAGTATCTAAACGATGGATTCCCGGGTGTTACTTTTTACCAGGGCTAATACGCCGGTATTGGAGGTTGAGGGTGTTGTTAAGAGCCGAATTACACACTCATGTCAAGATTTTTATAAACAGAAAATTTAGTCCAGAACAATTAAAAAAACGTTTGAACTGGGCAAAGCGAATCGGCTTGAATGTGCTGGCCATAACAGAACATCTGGACCTGCCTGATTTCTGGGAAATTTATGATTGTCTTGAGGAACTCTGTAGCAATGGATCAGGAGCACTGCAGTGGGAAGGCACAACTGTCCTTGCCGGGACTGAGGTGAGCATTGAGGAAGGCGGCCACATTCTTTTAATCGGCTCTCTTGAAACCCTAAAAATACTAGAAGGCAGGCTCGGACGGGTTACCCTTGAAAATGCGCCCGACTTTAAATTTCTAATGGATAACACCGAAGACTTGAACTTTGTGCGCATTGGCGCTCACCCCTGCAGATATGGCTATGAACTGTGGAAGATAGGATCACAGTTAAAGCGTTTAGATGCTCTCGAAATTAACGCTAATGAACTTATAATGGCCAAATTGGTTCAGCGCCAGGCCTTTGATATGAAAATCCCTGTACTTGCCGGCAGTGATGCCCACCACTGGCTTCAAATGGGCCGTGTTTATAATCTGCTGCCATTAAAACGTGGTTTTACTATTGCAGATTTAAAACAGGTCGTGGCACGTTATAAAGTTACCTGGTGCAGACAAGGCGCAATATCAATTATGCTGGGAGGCCTATTAAAGGGGGCAGTTAAGTGAAGGTATCAGTTGTTGGAGCAGTTGGTAACCGCGGGCCTTGCCGCAGGTACCTTAAAATTCGAACAACGAATTGCTAATGGCTTGAACACCGAAATCTTAATTATTGCGGTTGGAACGCCAGCGGGACCTGACGGCAGGGTAGGCCTGTCGCAAATTAATGAAGTTCTTTCAGACATTGTCGCTGAGGCACAAGCCCCTTTGCTGATTGTAATCAAAAGTACTGTTCCGCCGGGTTTCGGTGTGAAGCTGCGTGAGTGGTTTTTGACCAGGTCCACGGTGCGGCTGGACTACTTGGCTAATCCTGAATTTTTAAAGTAACTTTTCCATACGGGAGGGCGAAGCGTTTTGGTATCCGGACTGCGGCAAATTACCTCAACCTTTAATCAAGCAGGACGTTATCTGCTTGCCACAGGGAGGGTTTCTCTAACAGTTGACCTGGGATTTTGTGCCACGCACGTTTTTATTAACAGGCAGGCCCGGCTCATACTAAAAAAAGATGGACATGTCGAAGCAGCTGATCTACTGGATACTTTTCACAGGGAATTGGACCTGGGAGTTTGCTGGCCGGATGGAGGTTGGGGGAGCGTCCATCATTTTTATCATGCCCGAACCGGTGGCGGTATATTGGGAAGAACTCCCTCCAGTGTTTATATTGACCGTTATTACAGGCTGGCTGTTGAACGCTGGCGCCAGGGCAATATCAGTAAAGCAATGTTTTTTCTGGGCGCGGCTACGCACCTGCTGCAGGATGCCTGTGAACCTCACCACAGCAGATGCTCTATGGGGATTGGACATCACAGCTATGAAACATGGGTTAAGGAGAACAAGGAAAATTTTATCGTTTTACGAGGGGGCATCTATCCCAAATACCGTGAACCGATTAAATGGCTTAGATTATGTTCGCGTAAGAGCTATAACCTATTTTACCTGGTTACACAAAAGCTGGACATTGGAAACTACCAGACAGCTACCCGTTCGCTGCTTCCGTTTACCCAAAGAATAACAGCCGGCTTTTGGCTGACCTTTTTGGAGCATGCCTCAGGGTCTACAGGTTCAATATTTTTTTAAGCCTTGGTCTAGTAAAAAAATCCTATTTAGGGAGCCTCCTTTCCAGCAATTGCTGCCGGCTGATCCACACGAGTTTAGGTTGATCGTCTAAATGTTTATTACCCTCACTTTTTTTATTTGGATTATAAATCCATCTAATCAGCTTTTGCAAAAAATGAACTCCACGGTTAAGCCCTAAAAAAACTTAAAGATATATCGGGCCGTAAAAATTAAACCGGCACGGCCGGCATCAAGGTCCAACAAATCTACAGCAACAGTTTGGCGCGGGGGCTGAATGAAATATCACTTTTTACTCACGATGCTTTCATACTCCAGCCTGCCGACTGCTGCTGAAGGCTGCACATGCGATTATACAACCCCTGCTTTGCCAGCAGCTCTTCGTGCCCCCCCAGTTCCACTACTTTTCCATCCTCCAAAACGATTATTTTGTCCGCTCCCCTGATGGTTTTCAAGCGGTGCGCAATGATCACAACGGTCTTATTGCTGACCAGGGCGTTAATAGCCCGCTGGACCTGGGTCTCGTTTTCGGGGTCAAGGGAGGCGGTAGCCTCGTCAAGGAGCACGATGGGCGCGTCCTTCAACAGTGCCCTGGCAATGGAAACACGCTGCTTTTCTCCGCCTGAAAGGGTGCAGCCGCCTTCACCGACAGGTGTATCATAACCCTGGGGCAGCTTCATAATAAAGTCATGGCAGCAGGCCTGCTTGGCCGCCCACTCGATTTCCTCCCGGGAGGCGTTCATTTTGCCAACTTTGATGTTGTTGAGGATGGTGTCCTTGAAAAGATAAACATCCTGAAAGACCATGGAAATGCGGGTCAGCAGCTTTTCCGGGTCAATATTTTTTATATCCCTGCCGTCAATCAGCACCCTGCCGCCCTGTACATCCCAAAACCTTGCGATAAGGCGCGTTATTGTGCTTTTGCCGCTGCCGGAAGGTCCGACCAGGGCCGTAATGCTTTTGGGCGAGATGGAAAAGGATACATTTTTAAGCACGTCAGTGTTCTCATAAGCAAAGGTAACCTGCTCGAATTCAATGCTGTTTCCGGCAGGAGCATCCTTTTCACCCGGCAGGGGCTTTTCCTGGCGGATTTGCATGATCCGTTCCGCGCTTAAGACCGAATAACGGATTTCGGCATAGTTTACGAGCACCATGGTCATCGGCTCGAATACGCGGGTGCCGAGCAGTAGGAACACCAGGAATACGGGCAGAGTAAGCTCGCCCCCCACCAGGAGGAAGGTCCCGGCGAAAATCATCAAGGTAAGTCCGGCACGCATAATTGCAATCGCCACCATCATCACAGGTCCGATAATACCCTCCAAACGGATTGACTCTCTCATCAGGCGCGCAAAAGCTTCCTGGATCCGCTGAAAGCGCTCGCCGCTCAGGTTGTGGGACTTGATTTCCCGCATACCCAGCAGGTATTCCTGCAAGCGGCTGGCACTGTCCACCTTGGCTTGGACATGGTTTTTGCCAAGCCGCAATTGAAGTCCGGTGGAAAGCCATACGATTAAAAGAGAAAACGGCAGAGCGACAAACATGGCGGCGGCCATTTGCCAGTTGATAAATACCAGAGCAATGAACGCAATGACCGGAAAGGCCGCCGCGCTGACCAACTGCGGAAGATAGTGAGAAATAGTGGTTTCCACCGTTGCATAGTCTCCGAGCATCATGGTGGTCAGATCACCCGGGTCGCGGCTGCCTAAAAACCCCAGGGACAGTTTGCGCAGATGTTCGGCAAGAGCGGTTCGCCCATTGGCGGAGGCGTCATACGCGGCAGTAAAGGTCTTGCTGTAGGCAAAGCCGGAGGCCAGGTACTGTATCATCATCCACCCTATGAGTATGGCGCATACCGTCCAGAGTCTTGTAGTATTCAACGGTGTTTCAGGATTGGCAAAGGACAAATAAATGGTATTCAATACATCAAAAATAAGTGCTGCCGGCAATATTTTGCAAATACCGTCTAAAAAAGAGGTGAAGCAAGGCATGAAAAGTGCTCCGGGGTTGCCGCTTGAGATATTGTAAAAGAACTTTTTCATTATATATTCACCGCCTTTGCTTTTTTATCTTTGGAGAGCGCCCATGCTCCCGCGTCTATATGAGCCTCCCACATACGGCGGTATAACCCGTTTTGCTTGATTAGTTCGTTGTGTCCGCCGAATTCCGCAATTTGTCCGCCATCCAAGACAATTATTTGGCCGGCCTCGCGGATTGTGGAAAGCCTGTGCGCAATGATGATGACTGTTTTTCCTTTAATGAGCGCGCTTAATCCCTCTTGTATTTTGGCTTCATTTTCCGGGTCGGCAAAGGCGGTGGCTTCGTCCAGCACCAATATGGGAGAGTTTTTGAGAATAGCTCTGGCAATGGCAACACGCTGCGCTTCTCCTCCCGAAAGATAGGTGCCCCCTTCGCCGATTTTGGTCTGGTAACCCCGGGGCAGGCGCTCAATGAATTCGTGGCAACCGGCTGCCCTGGCCGCCTCAATGACCTGGGCACGGGCAGCGCTTGCACGGCCCATGCGAATATTTTCCTCAATGGTGTCATAGAACAAGTGCACATCCTGAAACACAAAAGAGACGATCTCCATCAGCTTCTCAGTTCCCATTTCCCGCACATCCACACCGCCGATACGGATACTGCCCGAGGTGACATCCCAGAAGCGGGGAATCAAATTGGCTATGGTGGATTTTCCGCTGCCGGAGGGCCCGACCAAAGCGGTTATTTCATTCTCTTTGGCCGTAAAGGACACACCGGTCAGCGCTTCGGTCCGGGTTGCCGCATCCTTGTTGTCATAGGAGAAGCTGACTTTGTCGAATTCTATGGTATAATCCTTTGGCACTTGCGGTTTAAGCGGTTCGGCAATAGGCTTTTGGGCAAAGATCTCGTCAATGCGCTCTACTCCTTCCGATATGATCCTCATGTTCCCGCCTAAATATAGCAGCTTCAATACGGGCACAGACAATCCGGGAGCCAGAACCAGGAAAAGCATTAAGGTTAAAGCAAGCGCTTGGTTATCCGGCTGACCGCTGAGAATCAGAATGCCCACGGGAAGAATAAAGGACAGTATAGACGACAGAATAGTCAAAAATACAGTGTAAGGGCGCTTGTAAACCTTGCTGATTTCTACCGCCCAATCCCGGTAATCGGTAATGGAGTTGCGGAAACGCAAAAAAGTATTTACCGTCAGCCCAAACACCTTAACCGCCGGCATGCCCCGCACATATTCAACGCCTGCGGCATTCATCTGTTCCAATGCGTTATGGTAGCCCTTTGTGTAGAACTTCCCCCGCGCACCAAAAAACACAATGGATTGCAGCCAAAACGCACCAATGATCGGAACGGCACAGGCCAGCGCCATGCGCCAATCAAGGATAAACATGGCGATCAGCATGATTACGGGCAGCGCTACAGCCCCCACAAAATCGGGAAGCTGGTGGGCGATAAAACCTTCAATTTTCTCCACGCTCATCTCCAGCGTTTTCTTTATCGCCCCCGACGACTGGCGCGTATGATAACCCATGGGCAGCCTGGCCAGATGCTCGGCCAGGCGTATTCTAAGCCCGTACAGGATACGGAAGGCCGCTACGTGCGAAGCCATGGTGCTGCCGTATAAAAATACAAGAGAGCCCAAAAGAGACAGGAGCGCCCATACCCCCCACTGGCGAATGGCGGCCATATTGCTTGAAACCGGGTTGGCGGCGTTTGTTAACAGCTCCGCCACAATAAAGTATGTTGCCGCAAATGGAATAAACATCAGCATCGTGCTTATTATTGACAATAGTCCTGAAAGGATAAGCAGCCCCCGTTTTTCGCCCGCAATCTCCAACAGGCGGACAATACCCGTTTTTTTCCTTGCTGCAGCAGTATTGTTCATTACTTTCACCTCACCTTTGCAATTTTGAGCCTTGTAGCAGACCCGTCCTGTGAAGTGCTTCTTTAGCATCCCCCCGGCCCGGGAGGCGGCCTGGTACACCACAGCCGGCGCCCGGAACAGCTTTTTCTTTCATGTTGTTACCTCCGTAATCATTATTGATATTGATTATCATTATCAATAATATCTCATTTTCAGCTCTTCTTCTACGCCAAAAAGGATCAGTTTTATGCCAAAAAGCATTTTAGACACAGAGAAGCCGTTTCTTCACTGTGCCTAAAGTTAATTACTTGATCATGGATATATTATGATGACAAATTGGAACGAATCATTGCAATGGAGCTAATGGTACGAAAGCCAGATACTTTGAAGATTAGTCCGGTGGACTGAATTTCATGATATCCGATTTACCTAACAAAATGTTTAAGAAGCCGCTCTTAAACGACGTAAAGACTTTATCCTTTCTGATTAACACTGAAATATATTCCGGTTCGAAATAATGATGCAGAGGAATATACTCCAGCTTTCTACTTTTAAACAAAGGCAAATCTGTCACAATGGTGGCAAAAGATATGCCCAGCCCCTTCTCAACATATAGAGAACTCAGTTCGACGTTGGAAGATTCCATGATCATGCGGTAATTTAGATTATACTTCTGAAAAAGCTCCTCCAACCTCCTGCGGCCGGTATACTCAGAGCTTTTGGGAGGCAAAATCAGAGGATATTGGGCAATCCGCCTCATAGAAACCCGTTTTACCCTGCCCAGGGGGTGTCCTTGAGGTATCAATAAGACAGGCTCTACCTTTTTCCACCGGATTTTTTGCAAATCTTGGGGAACCATTGATTCAAGAGCGATGCCAAAATCTATTTCTCCGTTTTTAACAAGATCAATCACGTTATGTTGCGACCGGTCAAACAAAGACAGCTCAACATGCGGAAATTGTTTTATGAAATCTGCTAATGTGTCCGACAAAAGATGGTAAAGGGTGGTAAACGGAGCGGCTAATTTTAACCGGCCTTTTTGAAGGCCTTTAAGTTCATTTAGTTCTTCCAGCAATCCATCGTACTGCGCCAGGACTGCCTGAGAAAACGCAAGAAACCTTTCGCCCTGGGGGGTGAGCAACAGTTTGCGCTTGCCGATTCTTTCGAACAGTGGGCAGTCCAATTCTTCTTCCAGAGCCTTGATTTGCTGAGTCAGCGCAGATTGGGTTCGAAATGTGGCCCCGGCAGCTTTGGTGAAGCTTCTAAGATTGGCCACATGATAGAATCCAATGATCTGCTGCCACTCCATGTGAATCACCCCCATTGAATAATATATTAGCACAATTAATAAATAATATTATATCTATTAATTTGTATAATAACAGAGCTCATGCTAAATTAGAAGCAAATATTAGATTAAGGAGGCATTATCTAATGGGAGTTTCTTTATACCCCGGCCTTTCTTTCGAGTTCAAATTCAAAATTCCGGAAAGTAAAACTGTTCCTTTTCTTTACCCCGAATCGCCTGAATTCAGACTTATGCCTAAAGTTTTAGCCACCGGGTTCATGGTTGGGTTATTTGAATGGGCCTGTATTCAAGCTATTAACCCTTATATTGACTGGCCCAATGAGCAAACCGTGGGGATTGATGTTAAATTGAGCCACCAAGCCGCCACCCCGCCCGGCCTGACCGTTACCGTACAGGTGAAGTTGGAAAAAGTGGAGGGAAGGAAACTAATTTTTTATATTGTTGCCGATGATGGAGTCGACAAGATTTCCGAGGGAAGGCACGAAAGATTTATCATCGACGCCGCCAAATTTAATGCCAAAGCCAAAACGAAAGCCAGAGCTGCCCCGGCCAGATGTAGGGGTATGGGCTAGAATTGTGTATTCCAGGATTTTTAGTAAATAAAAATTGGGGGGTTGATTACTTATGGAGGGAAAATTAGGACATTCTACACTAATAGATGTATCTAAAATAATGGCAAGTTGTAAGGAAAAATGGGTGAATTACTCCCTAGCAGAAGTGAATGACTGCCTAGTTCGGGTGGGAATATTGGAAGGGGAATTTCACTGGCACAAGCACGATAAGGAAGATGAATTCTTTTTGGTTATTGAAGGGAAATTATTGCTGGATCTTGAACACGAGACACTGGAATTGCTGCCAAACCAGGGCTATACTGTCCCAAGAAAAGTAATACATCGCACGAGAGCCAATGAAAAAACAGTAGTTCTCATGGTCGAAGGAAATACAGTGAATCCCAAAGGGGACTAAAAATAATTTTGGGGAGTCTGGCCGCGCGGTCAGGCTCCTTTGTCACACTTTAGCGTAAATTCATATGTATTTTTTTTAGCTTATGATGCAGGAATTGTTAATATCTTATTGAAAAAGAAAACCTATGTTTTTGATCAAGTCTCTTTACCGGTAAACAAAAATGACTGTTTGAATGAGTATATTGTTTCTTAAAACGGCATTAATTAGATTATTGATTTGTAAGAATTGATTAGGTGCAATAATGATAATTTCTGAGCTGAGGTTTATGATACCTAAATCAGGTTTCGAGGAGGAAGTTTCGTTGAATATCAATATTATTTCAGGGACTCTTGATCATTTGCAGGCATGTAAAGACGCTTATGCAAATTCCAGGTTGGGGCAAGTATACAGCCCTCCCGTTGATTTACTCAAATCTCGTTTGGCTGAAGGGATAAACCAAGGTGAGATATTTGTTGCAGTAGATGAAAATGACCAGTGCCTTGGGTTCATATGAATAGTTCTAAATGGAGCATTTAACCAGTTTCCTTATTGTAAGATTTTGGCTGTCAAGCAGCAGTACCGAGGTCAAGGAATAGGAACCGCATTACTCAACTACTTTGAAAAGATCGGCTTCACTAATGCCACAAGAGTTTTTATCCTGGTCAGTGATTTTAATCAGCGAGCGCAGCAGCTTTATAATAGACTTGGATACACAAATGTAGGTCTTATCCCCAACCTTTTTAAGGAAGGGGTTTCAGAACATATACTGATGAAATTTAAGCCGTAAAGATAAAGGTAAAAAAACATTCCTTGTATTTCCAACCACACTTCCATGGAGGACTATATGAAAACCTGGAATTTTAGTAAACATTTGATGTCGTGTGCAGCTATTTTTATATTTCTATTTATTATTGCCAAGATACTATTACCAATAGGCACAAGCGTTTGCATTATAGGCGGTGCTGATGGACCAACAACCATTTATCTAACAAATGAGCCAATATTTGATTTTGAGACTATTATTATTTTAATACTTTTTATAATTGCCATAATTCTATATAAACCAATAAAAAGATATATTAAAAAGTAAAAATCTTGTTGGCCGGGTAATAAATGCCGGTTAGCCTTTAGTGCATTTCGATGGATTGACACCGTATTTCTTTCTGAATTTTTCCGCAAAGTGGCTGGCGTCACTATAACCTACCAGCAGTACCGCTTCAGTGACTCCCAGCTTTTTATCCTCCATCAAGAACCGTGCCGTCTCCAGCCTTTTATCAATGATATAGGCATGAACAGGCATGCCAAACAATTCCTTAAAGCCTGTTTTTAGCTTATATTCATTAAGATGTACCAACCTGGCCAGCTTTCCTATCGTTGGTGGAGATGTAATATTTTCATCAAGAATCCTTCTGGCTTTATGAAGCGACTCTGTATCAAATGAAGAAAGTTTGGCTGAGGAACAATGCGATCCGTTTTCCAGGATTAGTTCATTCAGATAAACAGCGATTAGCTCCAATATTTTTCCTTCAAGATAAATTCTTTTTATATGATCCCGGTAAGGACAATTAGCAATCTCATTCAGAATCAACTTGACAGCCGGCGAGAATTTTCTCTTGTAAAAAACACCGCTTCCATAAGACTGTCCGGTACGAGGGTATTCCTTTCCCATATGGTGAATAAAACTTGCTATTATTTCCGAGTCCAAATGTATAGTAAGCCCGTAAAACCGCTGTCCCGGATTATAGCTGCATATATTATTCCCCTGGTTGCCCTGGAAAATATAGTTTTCCCCACATTCTATCTCGTATTCTTTTTTGTTCCCTTCTGATCTCCACTGGAATGCTTCTCCCAGACAAAAAGCAAGGCAATACTCGGGATTGCTCGATCCTCCCCCCATCGTCATACTTTCAGAAAACGTCACATCGGCTATAAATACTTCCATTGAGGGTTTAAGAATAATTCTTCGATAATAGCCCTTTCCGGCTTCTTCAGGTATTTTCATCTCTTTTTGAAACGAATTTGTTCTGTATATACTGTTTAGTACGGTGCATACAGGACAATTTTCGTTTTTGGGATTATATACCTTATATTTTTGAACTGCATTCTCCATCATCATCATTACCCTTTCGATAAATATGAAATGATAATAATAATCATTCTCATTTTTATAATATATGACAATAACTTATTAGTCAATTGATTTTTTCTTAACAATCGGATAAAACAGCAAAAGGAATTATTGCATTTGACTCTTGATTCGCCTTTTCTCCCTTCACAATGAGAGCGTCCACTCCAAAATAATCTCTTAAATTGTTTTCAGTTATGATTTCCTTTGTAGGGCCAAAAATGTGCTTCGGACCGGTGCCCAGCAGCAGGGTTTGATCAGATATGCGCAAGGCATGCTGCGGATAGTGGGTATTTATGATGCAAGCCACCTGTTTCTGCCGGGCCAGTTTAACCAGCATATCCAGGATAAGCAGTTGATTCCTTAAGTCCAGATTGGATTCCGGCTCATCAAGAATCAACAAGCCGGGTTCGGCGGAAAGAGCTCTGGCTATCAGGACCATTTGCAGCTCCCCTCCGCTTATTTCATTGCAGGCCTTATGGGCAAGGCTGCCGATCCCAATCTCACACAAAGCCTCTTGGGCTGTTTTCTTGTCCCGGACTGAAGGTACAGAAAAAACACCCAAGTGGGGCGACCTGCCCATCAACACCATTTCCAGCACTGTGTACGGAAAATTCACTCCTTTGGCCTGGGGAACGTAGGCCATCCTTTTCCACAATTGCGATTGTTTTATAGAACTCAAAGGACGATTATCGATGAAGGTTTCTCCTTTTGTCCAGCGCAGGAAGCCCATCAGGCAGCGTAAAAAAGTAGTTTTGCCCACTCCGTTGGGTCCCAGAATGGTCATAATTTTTCCACTGTGGATGGAAAAATCCACCTTATCAAACAGCGTCCTCCCCCTATGGTATCGAAAACTCGCGTTTTTAACACTTAGCTTCATTTCCAGTTTCCTCCGGTCTTTCTCAGCAAAAAGATAAAAAATGGCGCACCCAGGATTGCCGTAAGAATGGACAAAGGAATTTCCGCCGCCGTTGCAGCTCTGGCGATATTGTCTATCAGCAGCAGGTACAAAGCACCAATGGCCGCACTTGCCGGCAGCAATGCTTTATAATCATTCCCTACGATCATCCTGCTGATATGCGGCACAACAAGCCCCACCCATCCTATGATTCCGCATATTGAAACCGACACGGCTGTTATCAATGTTGCAGCTCCGATAACCGCAATTCTCAGCTTGACGATATCTACTCCCAGTGATCTGGCTTCATCATCCGATAGGGAGAGAATATTTATTTTCCACCGGAGAAGAAGCAGGGTAATAATCCCCAGCAGGATTAAGGGTATGCCAAGCCCCATATTTTCACGGGTGATTCCGGACATGCTGCCCATCAACCAGAATACAATTGCGGGCAGCTTTTGTTCCGGGTCCGCAACATATTTAATTAAGGAAATCAGCGCTTCAAAAAGAGCACCCGTAATTACTCCTGCCAGTATCAGCATAAACAGCTGCGAGCCCGATTTCAATCTGCTGATCAGCCAGGTTGCCACTACCGCCGCTATGCCGAAAATTAAAGCCATGCCCTGTATGAAAAACATATTTCCCGAGATCAATATCCCCAATGCAGCGCCAAAACCCGCGCCCGCCGAAACTCCCAGTATATGAGGGCTTACCAGCGGATTCCCAAAAAGCCCCTGGAAGGACGCCCCGCCCGCCGATAAACCCGCTCCTATCAGCATGGCCATTAAAGCCCTTGGCAAACGCATTTCCATAACCACTGCTTGCTCAATCTCTCCCCATGTTGAGTCCAACGGCAATATGCAGGACAATAATATTTTAAAAGCCAAGAAAGGCGCTACCGTATATCTGCCGATGCAGATGGAGGCCAAAAACAATACCGCCAGCATGCACACAAGTACGATAAACACTACTTTCCCTCGATTTCTCATGTTTTTCTCCGTTATCTCCATGGTGCAGCCTTCTTGTAAATTGTTGTGCAAAATTCGATCCTCCTGTTGTTCATTGCTTTTCCTTCTTATGCGGGGTGTATCCGGCTTCTAAAAATGATGCTGTACCATTTTATTTGCTTCTTTCATGAATGCTTCAATAACATCCATTTCCTCACTTTTTAATGCATCCAAAAACTCAAAGATGTCGCTGTCACTTGCACGGTGAAGCGCATTGTGAATAGCGCAGGCCTTCCGCCCCTTCTGAGTCAGGTACAGGCAGGCCAGCTTTTTATCGACGGGATCCGCTTCCTTGCGCACCAGGCCCTCTCTTTCCAGCTTGATAACAGTCTTGGACACAACCGCCCGGGTAACGTTAAAATGCCTGGCCATCTCCGAGATATAAATTCCTGGAGCATCCCCGACCTTTTTCAGCATATGGATTTCCCCCCTGTAAAGCAAAACCCCCCCGCAGTCAAATACCTTCCTTTTTCCATTCGCCACTACTTCAATCAGTTTGATCAGCTCATTCATAATTTTATTGGCCTTATCATTCATTGCCCTGTCCTTTGACATAGAATTCTCCCTGCAGATTATTCATCATTCCTGCAATCCTATCTTTATTCAAGCTTTCAAATCCGGCCGCCATTAAAGCACTGTCAATACTTGTCTTGCAGAGTAAAACATTGAGCCCGTCCAGTTGTCCCGACAGCCACCCGACAATGGATTCCTTCGGCGACAGGAAATCTTCGCTCACGTCATGGGACACCAGGTAAAGATATCCGGAAGGCTTCAAGGCCCGGTACAGTTTGTCCGCCATGGAATTTATATTTTCTTTGGCGAAATCCAATATTCCCGAAGCAATAATCAGATCATAGTGTTTTCCTATGTCATCCGACAAAAAGTCTCCCGCAACAATTCCAATGCGCCCTTCCAGTCCCGCCGCTTTAACCGTTTCCTCAGGCACCCGCGCCACTTCCGGATGCTCAAACACCACCCCTTCAGCTCCGGGATAGTTCTTAATCAATTCAATGGCCATAACTCCCGGCCCGCCGCCCAAATCAAGGACTTTGACCGGCTCATTTTTATTCAGCAAACATTCCGCTGCCTTTAAAAAAGATTGCACCCTGCCCGTATACATTTCCCTGGCGGTCAGCTTGGCCAGGGTATAAAAATCATAGACGCCAAGTCCGTCGTTGCTTTGCTCCACTTCGGCGACAGGCCCGTTTCTGACTCTTTCTTCCACATGCTCCAACCCCGTCATCCTCTCCCGAAACAGAATATAATCTCCCAGGTAAGTATCGCTATTCCTGTTTAAATATTCGTCCGCCGCAGGTTTGTTTTTATACCTGCCGTTTTGCATATCCAGCAGCCCGATGGATGCGAGGCTGTTCAAAAAAAGCCGGAGGTTTCGCTCATGATAGCCGGTATGGGCGGCAACCTCCCCGGGGCTGGAATAATCCTGCAAATGAGAAAATACATCCAGCCTGATTCCGGCAAATAAAAGCTGCGCTTCCTGATATTCCTGGATCCTTTGGTAAAACACCTTTGGGCTCAATTCCACCGTATGCATCGAATACCTCAACTCCTTTTTATATTTATGGAAAGTGCACTTTCCCCAACTACATCTTTAGCGCATTATGGCTTTCCTGTTTGATGCGGCTCCAGTATGCTGTTGACCAAATCATCGGATAGTGTCATTTTGTAACGGTTTTGATAGTAATCCGCAAGTAAATCTTTGAACTTTTCGGCGCTGATATGATCCGGGTAGCTTTTAGAAGCCATCCACTGCGCCGTCAGCGGCGAATCGGCATTGGGCGAAGCCCAGGAAAAGATACCTTGGGGCATATCATACACCCGTTTTTCCTTGACCGCTTTGACCAGGGACCAGTTTTGCCCCGGAATTCCCCGCAGGTAATCCGAAGCGGGTGCGCCCATAAAAATATAAATGACGTCCGGGTTCCACTGATAAATTTGCTCCATAACCACTTCCTTTTCCCCGCTGACGCTGTCGGCCGCATTGATCAGGCCGCTCATTTCCAGCCAGTAATCTCCGTAGGAACCATTTCCGGAAACGGTAATTTTATTGCTGACATTATTAAAGATCATTAAACCCTTTAATTTTTGTCCCTGTACCTGCTGCAAGGAAGATTCCAGCCGCTTTTCCGCCTTCTCCCATTCCACTTGTATCGAAGCTTCATTTTTTATTTCAAAAATTGCACTGATCAGTTCCTCCCATTTGACTGTCATGCTTACGGGATTCCTGTCCTCCGGGTCCATAAAATCCACAACGGGAATGGTCAAATCCTTCAGACCCGCCTTTTGTTCCCGCCCATAGTAAAACACAATATCCGGCTTCAAGTTCAAAATTGTTTCTGCATTTGTGCTGAACTCCTTGATAAAACCGGTATCAACTTCTTTTAGATACGGGAATGCCTCCTGGATAATCACTGGATTGGCGTTCCGGAAGGTCAGGGGATTGGCGGCGATAATTTTACTGGTATCTTTTAAAACACTGTACATTATGGACGCTAGCGGCGGAGAAATAACAACCACCCTGTTCAGTTCGGCAGCGGCAGGGAGACGCACCACATTGCCGCCCAGATCGGTAATCTCCCGCATGGTATTTTGGTTTACCCCCGATTTCGCATTTTCAGGCGCATCAACTTCCGTCATAGTGGAATTTTGGCCGCACCCCGCGGCAAGCAGCGCTACTGAAACCAACACCATTAAAATAAACAGCTTTTTCAATAAAACACCACCTATGTATGCCTGGCATACAATAAATTGATAATGAATTTCATTATCCTCATAAAATCTTATCACGTCCCGTTTTATCTGTAAAGACTTTCCATGATTATTATATTATTTATATTTTAAAAAAAATAAGGACGAACGCTCAATTACGTCCGTCCCGGGAAGGGAGATGAGATAGGGACAGCAATCATATTAACGGTCTAAAGGGATGTCGGGTGCTCTTAATGCCGGGTAATGGTGATCTGCCCGGTCGCAGTGTCGTAGTCCACATTGGCGCCCAGGGTTTCGCTCACAAACCTGAGCGGCACAAAGGTACGTCCGGACGATAGTATCTCCGGGGCGCCGTCGATGGACGTCGCCCGCCCGTCGACGAACACTTTCACAGAGCCGGGGGTCAGGACGATTTCCCTGTCACTATCCTTGATGGTAACCTGCTGTGTCTCGGGGTTCCAGTCCGCCCGGGCCCCCAGTGCCTCGCCGACAAACCTGACGGGTACAAGCGTCCGGCCCGCCTTGCTGTCCACACAAGGCGGGGCGTCCAGAGTATACGGGCGGCCGTCTACAGTTGCCGCCGTCTGTCCGATGGTCAGGGTGATGACCTTCTGCTCTTCCTCTTCCACCCTGTTTTCTTCCACCTGCTTATCTTCCGCGCTAAACACGGCAAATTTCGTCAGGTGGTTGACATTCGTTACAGCATACCATTTGCCGTCCGTGCCCTGCTCGACGGTCGTCGGCAGGTTCACCCACCGGCCCGTGCTCTCGTCGTGGTAGCAAATGACCGGCTGCTCACCGGCGGCGATCTTCGCCGGGTCGTAGGCAATACGAATGGTGATGGTGTTGTCGCCGAAGTCACGCCGGCCCGAAGTCGTGATTTCATAGATGTCACTGCCGAGCTTGACCTGCAAACCTTCGGAAACTACTGCGTCAACGTAACTGGAATTCAGCTTGTTCACCCTGATCTTGGCGTCCCCGGGTAGAGCCCCGGCCGGGATTTTCACTGTAGCGCCACCGTAAGTGACGGAACCACCGGCTGAGGCTTTAATATCCTTGCTTGTGCCCGTAACAGACGATGCCCCGCCGCCGCCACCGCTTCTGCTGCCGCTGCCGGACGGGACAATCGTTTCCAACGTAAACAGCTGATCTGCGCCGTCCCAGCGCACTTTGTCCGCCAACCGGGCGCGCTTGCCTTGAAACTCTTGCTTTTCCTCCGCAGTGGCTGTTCCCGCCTGGACTTTTTTCTTCAGTTCAAAGAAGTTCTCGGGATATACTTCCGGTTTGACTGTGATATTGACGGCTTTTCCGCTGCGCTGATCAGTTACCTTGAAATTATAAAAACCGGTATTTTGTTCCCGCTGCTCCAGACTGAAATTGCCGGCGCCCACAATTGTTTCCAGCGCCGCTTCCACTCCGTCGGAATAAGGACCTTTAACATAGATCCAATCCTGCTCCGGTATTTCGACGGGCCACAGCTCGGCTAAAGCCGCCTGCATGGCACGGAAGGCAAAGGAGCCGCAGATACAAACCTTTCCGTCTTCTTCTACGCCGACATCTGAGTATGAAATCAAACGCGGATTGCCGCCTTGCTTGACCCGCAGGGAACCCAGCACAGCATCATTGGCGCGGGCGGCAATGAAATAAGAAATATTATCGTGCGGTAGTAGAGAACGCTGTCCTGCCGGGGGGTATACATATTCTAAACCAGCCAGCACCGACGGAATCCTATTACCGGTGATAGTGCCTTCAGAAAGCATAACCGGCACAACGATTACAGAGGCACCGGGGTCTGCTGCTTGCCGCGCCATTACTACCGACCGGATTCCCGGCTCACCAACAGCGACAAAGCCATACCCCACCTCTAAAAAACCATGTCTTTCTTTAAGCTTTTGCCCCAGTGAAGTCAGGTTATATTCCCACACCGCCAGATCCCGAGCCGACGAGGTTCCGTGTGCGGCCAGCACCACCACTTCCTGATCGGCTTGCCGGCTAACCGAAGCAATCCGATCATTCAAGATCCCGGCAACCAAGAGGTGGTCATCCAGCGCAGGAGTTAATTCAATAGCGGCACTGTGCTGAACCTGCTCCAACCCCTCCGCAGCCGCCTCCTCGGGGGTGATGGAACTGGGTAAACCAAGCATGTACTTGATCTCTTCTATATGACCCGAGGCTGAAGCAGCGAAAATTGGCACGGCGATAATGTGCTCCGCTCCCTGGGCCTCCAGCTTCCGAATGGCTGTGGGAATATCTGCACCCGGAACAGATTCCAAAAAACCGGCTTCTACCGGAAAAGGACTTTTCACGTTCTTAACCGCGTCGCGTACCGGCTGGTTCCAATTGTCATCGGATGAACCATGGGCCAGGACCAGGATACCGGTGCCGTTCCCCCGGGCCGTTTCCAACGTAAACAGCTGATCTGCGCCGTCCCAGCGCACTTTGTCCGCCAACCGGGCGCGCTTGCCTTGAAACTCTTGCTTTTCCTCCGCAGTGGCTGTTCCCGCCTGGACTTTTTTCTTCAGTTCAAAGAAGTTCTCGGGATATACTTCCGGTTTGACGGTGATATTGACGGCTTTTCCGCTGCGCTGATCAGTTACCTTGAAATTATAAAAACCGGTATTTTGTTCCCGCTGCTCCAGACTGAAATTGCCGGCGCCCACAATTGTTTCCAGCGCCGCTTCCACTCCGTCGGAGTAAGGACCTTTAACATAGATCCAATCCTGCTCCGGTATTTCGCCGGGCCACAGCTCGGCTAAAGCCGCCTGCATGGCACGGAAGGCAAAGGAGCCGCAAACGCAGATTTTACCGTCGTCCTCCAGCGCCACATCGGTATAGTTGACCCGGCAAAGATTTCCCTCCTTTTTAATCTCCAAGGGCGGCAGAACCACGTCATTCACTCTCAGCTCAATAAACCCGGCGATATTGGAATGCGGCAGCAAAGCCCTGTTTCCAGCATCTGGATAGCGGTAATCCAAGCCATTCAACAACATATCGGGAATTACCGTGTCGGTAAAATATCCTTCACTCAACATCACCGGCACAACCAGCACGTCCCCCCGGTAAACGGCCTCATAGACCGAATCACGTACGGTGGGCTCGCCCATCAGTGCAAAACCGTAGTCGGCATCCTTTAAATTGAGTAGATCCTTCAGGCGGGCAGCCAGAGATTGAAAGGTTTCCCGCCATTTCCCCTGGCCTTCCCCGGTATCCGAACCGTGCCCCACCAGCACGGCTATTTCCTCGCCCGGGTTCTCACTGATGGTCTGCAACCGGTCGGCCAGGATTCCCGCCACCATTACGTGGTCATCCAGGGCCGGGGTGAGCACGATCTCGGCCTCGGTGTCCACCGGCGTCAGTTCCTCTTCTTCGGCGCCATCCCCGCCTCCGCCGGGGTGGCCTCCGGATGCTTCTTCCGCTTCCGGCAGGTCGGGCCTCAAGCCCAACACATATTTAATCTCTTCAATGTGATTGGAATAAGAAGAAACAAACAGGGGCACGGTAATGATTTTATCAACACCCCGCGCTTCCAACGCTGCGACTGCGGCATGAATATCCGGCTCAGCAAACTCCAGGAAACCCAATTCCACGGGATAAGGCAAGTTAACCTCTGCCACCGCTTGCTGTACGACCTCGTTCCAGGAAGCTTCGTCGGAACCGTGGGCCACCACCAGAACCCCGATACCTTCCTCCGCGGCCCCGCAAAGCGGGACAACGGAAAGCATGGCCAAAAGCAGCAGTAAAATTAGCGCCAGCCTTTTGATAACGGGCCTAAACATTTTGCTTATCCTCCCTCTTCTCAGTTAGTTAATTAATCACCAAATGCACCTTTAGGATTAAAAAGGACGAAACTCTTATTTATACCCGATCGAAAAGGGGAAATAAGAGAGCAATGTTGTGATCAATTATCCAACGGTTCATCCAGCTCATCATCATGCTCGATTCTTTCCAGGCCGATGCTTTCCAGAATCTCGTTGATCAGTTCCCTTGTCACCGCAACTCCCCCTTCCAGTAAAATTTAAACATGCCACCAGCACGATAATGAATGTCATTATCGTGCTGGTGGCAAAAAAATTACTCACCTCCCTGCCCCAAAATTGTTAATTTACCTTGTCAAACAATAATTATCTCGTTTCAGTGCTATTGTTATTGTTAGTACCCTGGTTGTTTTTGATTTGTTTAGTGTTGCCTTTGTCGACCTTTTTAACTGGAAATCTCTGGTGACGCAAGCAAGTTAATGGTCTTGTTTTCTTACCCATTAAATACAGCTCCTTTATATTATTTTTACTGTCTTTTGTTAATTTGTCGTTTGTCTTGATCTTTAATCTTGTGCCTAACTATCCGGATGTAGATATAGAAAAAAACAACTGTAAGAGCTGCGGCTCCGGCAATTATATAAAAGTCCATTTCGCTGTATACCTCTGTAAATTAATTAATTTAATAAAATCCGATACTGATAATCATTATCATCGCATAAGGCAAAAAAAAGCCCTTTTACGTTCATAACAATGCTGCTTAACTGTATTATCTATAAACTACGCGTTTATGCTTTGTATGGCCTGAACCATATTGGTAATACTGGAGGAGGTCAGCATTTTAATGGGTTTGCCGTGTTTTCTGCATAATTTTTTGGCGCTGGCACAGGCATTATGGCTATTACAGTCCACCGGGCAAAAAACCAGGTCACATTTGATAATTTTTTTTTCCAGGAGTTTATCACCTCTCCGCATATAGCCATCCAGGTATATGCACTTATGGCCGCAGTTTTCGATCAAATCCTTATATAGATGCTTAATTTTGGTTATTCCGCCGATAATTAATACTTTTTTCATACACTGTTTACAATTAAAACACTTTTTACAGTGATCTGTTTGCTTTGTCGTGTTTTTAAAATCAATCGGCCGGTATTCTATTTTTTGTTCATCCAACTTATCAAAGTTAATGTTTGTCCAACCTTTCCGTGCCATTAATATCCTCTCCTGTAATTGATATAGATAACTTCTTTTAAAAGCAATGACCTGAGATTGTTTTGTTGCAGTTTCAGCTTACCGCCGCCTATTATTGGGGGTGCCTTTAAATAGCATCGTAAAAACGCGTTATATACCATCTTTGTAAACATTTGATGATAATGATATTCATTATCATCAAAGTATGAAAAAAATCCCCCTATTTTACTATGTAATGCAATAGGCACCGTATTCATGTCCTCCTTTCAATGTAACAAATGAATGATAGAAGATTATTATCTTGTAACCGGGAAAAAACAGCTGCCCATTCTCCGGGGGTTGAAAATGATTTTCATTTTCATTATATTTTTTATGGGCCAGTTCGTCAAGAGATAATTTAACATCATTGGAAACATGTTTAAAGCGACAATCTCATGTTTGGGCCGTTGGCTTTTTTTAAGCCTGTGGAGGTTTATTGCTGAAAAATCTTTTTTCACCGCCTGCTTAAGTTCTTTTGTCTTGGCAGAGATGCTTTCTATGATCTCTTTTATATCGCCAATGGAATCGATGGTCGTACGTAATAATGCAGAATCTATCTATTTTGCTTAACAAATTCTTGGGGCATCCTTCTTGTCAAACATAAAATTGCAGCCGATTTATGCATAATTTAACTACCACCTGAGATTTTCATTGCCGCATACATAAAAATACCGGCAATGGCAACAGTCAGGGCAGGGCAGAGCATCAAGCGGATAGTGCCGAAATAGTTTGACTTAAAATACTGCATGTTAAGTATAAGGCACAGGTGAAAAGGTGACATCCAGTATCCTACAGTGGCGGCCGTAAGCAGTAAAAACATAGGTTGGGCAAGGTTTTCTCCGCTCAAATAAGACAGAAAAAGCGGTATTGAGATTGATACCGCAGCCAAATGTATACCGGTTAAGAAAGAAATGAGCAAGGGCATTATAAAAAGCAGGGCCTCCAGGGGAAAATGACTGTTTAAAAGATGGCTTGCTATAATTTTAGGAACGCCGGCTGTATCAAGGGCCAGGCGCAGAAAATTTATTCCCGGAGGAATGATAGCAAGCTGCCACTTTAATGACGGTAACAGTATGTTTCTGAAAAAACTTTTTAACAAGTTTTTTATATATAACCCAAATTTATTTTAGTTTGCATAATGATTAGCTTGTTTATAAATTCATTAAATAGAATTCCAATAATTAAGGACAGTATATAATTTAAACCTTCTTATAAGGGGGGAAACCGGTACAGGTAAAGAGCTTTTTGCCAGAGCGATTCATGAAAACAGCAACAGGGCGGATTCCCCGTTTGTGGCATTAAATTGTGCATCAATACCCGAATCGCTTTTTGAAAGCGAATTGTTTGGTTACGAGCCGGGAGCATTTAGCGGCGCTGCAACGCAAGGAAAGCCGGGGAGGTTTGAGCTGGCCAACAACGGCACACTTTTTTTGGATGAGATAGGGGAGTTATCTCCTACACTGCAGGCAAAACTGTTGCGCGCTATAGAAACAAGGGAAATTGACAAAATTGGCGGGAAAAAACCAATAAAAATAAATACACGATTAATCTCGGCAACTAATCGTAATTTGCTTGCAGATATAAAAAAATCCAACTTCAGAAATGATTTATACCATCGCCTTGCCACCATCACCATTGAATTGCCGCCGCTGCGCTACAGAAGAGACGACATTATACTTCTGGCCAATCATTTTCTCACCAAGATGTCTGAGCGAACCAACCGGCAATTTACTCTTTCAGTGAGCGCCTACAAGCACCTGCTGGAATACCGCTGGCCCGGGAAACGTAAGGGAGTTGCAGAATGTTATTACAGGCGCATGTGTCGCTTCTGACGATGATATAATCAATCTGGCAGAGCTGCCCATTAATAATAATGAAAACCGGGTTCAAGATCCCTCAGATAAAACAGATATATCTTCTATATTAGACTATAAAACCTATATGGAATTTCACGAAAAAATTATTATCGAAAAAGCCCTTAGTTTAACAAAAGGCAATAAATCCGAAGCATTACAGCTACTTAAAATGAATAGAAAAACATTTTATGATCGATTGAAAAAATATGGTATTCTGAAATCGTTATAAACACGGGAGGTTAAAGATGGAAAAATGGAACGATCCTGAAACCAGAGAAGTTATCGACCTGCTAAATCGATGCTGGATGACTCACGACGGCATGTGGTTCCTGCATTGCTTCCGGACGTTCGGAATCCAACAGGCCAATCTGCTGAACAAAGCCGCGATCCGATCCCTGGCGCCTCTGGAGATTGAACGAATCCGACGCACACTTGGCAGAGGGGAGAAAAGGATCGGGAACTTCACCGATTTCAAGGAGTTCTTCATATCAGCCTCAAGGCTCTTTATTCCCGATTTCATGGGGGTATCCATGACCTTTCCCGGGGAAAATATCCTTCACTGGGAATTAGAACCCCTAAACTGTTTCGCCTACAAGGGGATAAAACGGATCGGGGCGATCGAAGGATATGAATGCGGCGTGATCTATAGGCTTGAATGCTGGCTGGAGGCCCTCGGCCTGGCGTTCCGAACATCGCCCCGGTCGGCACACTGTTCCATGCACCTAAGCGGGGTCTGCTCCGGAGATTTCGAGTTCTTTTTCGATTCCTGATTTCCGAAAAGGGGCACAGCCATGAACGAATTAATGAGGTGAGGCATACTTTGAGAGGTTCTAGAACTTCTCAAAGTAAAACCTGACCCTAAACTACAATAAGGGGACATTCCTCCAAAGGAGGTGTGTCCCCTTTCCTTAATGCCACTGTCTAGCGGGGATCGTATCCGACAACCGACCAAATACCTGTCTCGTCCTGCCGGATCAGGCGCTGCAGGTAGACTTTTTCAACCGGGCCGGCGGCGACCTCCACCACTGCCTCAGCACCGTTATTGGCTGCCAGCTTAAAGGATAACATCGGTATCTCCGGTTCGCCGGCAATTCCTTCCGGCGTTACCTTTAAGTTGACAAAGGTAAGTGCCACTTGCAAGGGATCAAGCTGCCAGGGACTGCTTCCCCTGTCCACCTGCCGCTGGTCGGCTTTGACAATTTCCAGATCCACCGGCACCTTGACCCGGGCCTTGTTCACCAGGCTTGCACCGGTGTCCGGCAGGGCCAGGTCGGCGGCAATCTGACGGGCCAGTTCCACCCGCCGCGGCCCTTCAACCTGGATCTCCATCCCATCCTGCCGCCACCGCAGCCGTTCCCCCCATACTTCCAGCGGGCCGCCGGCAGCGGCGCCAAGCGCGGAATTGGCCACCGGTTCGAAAGACCCCCTGGCGGCAGTTTCCACAATGGTGGCAGCACCGTAATCCAGGGCGATATGGTCTTGGAAAGCAAAGATGCGGGCCGGCGCCTCTTGCGGCAGCAGCGGCGTCAGCCGGCTGATGGCAGCCGCTTCCTCCACCGTAGCCACCAATTGCCCCGGGTCCTTTTCCAGCACCTGATATCCTTCAGGCGGTTGGTAGGCAAATGTTTGGGGATCGATCCGGGTATTTGGTTCAAAACTTACAAAAGTATAGGTCGTCTGCAGCGCATTTTGCATCGCTGTCTGCAGTTGGACGGGCAGGTTGGTTTCTTCATCAATCCACAAATAGTAGGCCAGGCCTCCCGGTGGTGAAATTTCCAGTTTTGTTGCCCGGCGGCCGGCAATCATCTCCGTCCCGACAACAGTATGTGGATATTGTTTGGCCAGTTTGGCCTCATCCCGCAAATCAAAGCTGTTCCGGGCCGGGTCCGGCACTAACGGCAACAAGGCTACTTCCTTGCTTTGAGGACGGACCTGCCACCTCCGCTCGCCGTTGTTGACGGTCAGGCTGCCGTCGTCCTGCCGCACGGCATACTTGTCTCCATCCGACCAAATCTCCACCCGGCGGCTCATCCATTCCTCTCCGGCCGCATTTTTTGAGCGCATCTCCAGGACACCATGATAATTGGACAATTGGGCCACCGCTTTTTCCATGGCGTAAACCACCTCCGGCTTAAATAAGCCGGTCCAGTTGATTAACACTGCGCATAATAGCAAGCCGGCTGCCAATGTCGCCACAGACGGTAAAACCCACCGGCGGCGCAAACGCCCGGCTACTGCTTTAGCCAGCCTTTGGGGATACCCGGAATCGGGCAATGCCGGTTCTTTTAAAGTGCGGACCAGCCTGGCCGTTGCCAGAAGTTTGGCCAGTTCCGGATTATCGGCGGTTCCCCGTCTTTTTTCCGGCTCGCGTTCCGCATTCAAGTCATCAATATAATCGGAAAGTTTGCTTTCGGGATCTTTCATTTTCATCCCTCCTTCTATTAATAGCCATCTAATGGCCGTCCATTATTTGAGCCAAAGCCTGCAATGCCCGGTATTGAGCTGTGCGAACAGCAGCTTGTGTTTTCCCTACCAGCTTTGCTGTCTCAGCTACTGAATAACCTTTGATAATTCTTAAATCAAGGATGGCACGCTGGTCTTCGCTTAATTTCGCTAAAGCCTCTTCAATTTGCAAACGCTGGGCAATAGCATTTTGCTGGTCCAAACCTGCCGTTTCTTGCGGGTTTATTCCATCAAAATTGACCGGTATACCCCGGCGTTTCTTTTGACGCCATCGGTCTCGCAAAATATTCAGGGCAACGGTCTTGATAAAACCCATGAAATTATCACGGGGAGCCTGATGCTCTTGTAAATAAGTCAGAGTTTTAACATAGGTTTCCTGGGTAATATCCTCCGCCTCCTCACGGTTTTGCACTTTATAATATATAAAACGATACAGCGGTTCCCACGTGGCTAGGCAGATCTGATCAATCGCTTTAAGGTCGCCTTTTTTAGCCTTTTTTAGTTCCTCAACAACAGTCACAAGTTTTTGCACCTTCTTTCCCGGCCGGTTGTTTACACCAATCACAACGATTAAGTTATACTAAATGTTACATAAAAAATCTTGGTATTTATTACCCAGTTTAAAACCTCAGGATGAACATCCCCGCCCGACTTCACTAAAGAGAATCTATAACAAAAAAACTACGTTCAACAAGAAAAGCGCGCTCAATCAGTTCCCATAGCGCGCGCTTTTCAGTATTCCTTAACCCTTGCAAAAGCAGTAAGGGGACACACCTTTTGAAGGCATATCCCCATGGTCATTTTGTTATTGATTTCTTTCTTTCACCTTTAGCCATTCGTCCCTGGCCAGGAAGCTTTCTTCCACGTTGCTTTCCATTTCAAGAAACATCTTATAAGGGACGCTGAAGGAAAGAATGTCCTTATCCACCTGTTTGCGGGCGGATATGTCTATCAGGCCGATGACCCCCCGCGGGTTATCCGACTTCCCTTCATTAAGAGGGATGATACCAATGCTGTGACAACCGGCACACCAGGGGACGATAACGTTCTCGCCACCGTGTCTGGCATAGTTGGCCAGTACCGCCAGGGCTGAGATCTGATCCGTAGTGGCAAGAAAAACCACCACTTGCGGTGACTCACCGGGTAATAGTTTTTCCAACGGCTTAAATACCACGTACTTAGTGGGTACATCATAATAGGGAAGCCCGTCGGCAAAGGACCTGGCAAATTCCGGGTTTTTTTTGTACGCTTCGCCATGGCTCAAAGCGGGCATATTTTTTACAATGTTTCTACCCATTTCACTTTCGCAAAATTCTTTGTTGCCATGAGATAGGAAATATTCAATACCCCCAGGGATATTGGTGAATGTGTTACCAAAGCCGAGACCGACGCCGCCACCGCCGCAACCGTAGGTATTACGGTCGAAAACCGCTGCCCGCCCCTTTGCCGCCGCATTGAGCATCGACACGACACAGCCCCAGCGACCTTCCTTGAACTGGAGCGCCCCTGCGGGTTTTTCATCGGTAAACATAATGGCCACGGGAGAATACCTCAGACCAACAGCCTCCGCTATCTTACTCTTCATATTTATCACTCCTTAATTTTTTCAGTAAAGCCAACAATGTTTCTTTCTCTTTTGCGGATAAATTTGAAGCCATTTCGGCGTTAGCCTCATGCGATAAGCGGGAAACGGTATGTTCCATTTCCCTGCCAGCTTCAGTCAGGCAGATCATAAAAACCCGCCTGTCTTCCGGGTGGAGCCTGCGATTGACCAATCCCTGGTTTTCCAGGCGGTCGATGATGCCGCTGGTGGTAGTGCGGTCCATCTCCAAGGCTGTTCCCAACTGGATTTGAGACTGTCCGCCATTTTTCCATAGAAAAGCCAACACCGCGAACTGAGGTGGAGTAAGGTTGTATGGTAATAATTTTTCTCGAAAGATGTGGAAAGCTTTCTGGTGGCATTTGGCAATAAGAAACCCAAGACTATCTTTAATGTCAAAGCCATCGCTTTTTTTATCGCTCAAATAACTCAAAATGCCCCCTTTTTTGTTTTTGTAATTATATCATTATTAGGACTGTTTGCATACTGACTATTAATGTTATTTTTTACTTATATAATGGCCGCAAATTAACTACAAAGTCCTTGCAACTACTCCCGTTTCCCGTCAATAAATCTTTGGAGCTTGATCTAACTCCCTGGCTTTTTAAGCCTGTTACAGCTTCCTCGCCGGGAGAATCCGGATAATCACCAATAAGGAGGACACCCGGCGCCGGGAATCGCTTCCCGTTCAAAGGCATAAAAAATACCAACGGTTTCCGAACAGTAATATTCGTTAACCATTGGTAAATTATTGATTGACCCGCCAACAGCAAATGGGCTCGCTATCTCAAAAGTAAGTTATACCTCCGGCTTGATCTCGTTAACCGCCGCTAAGACTCCCGCCTCTACAGGCGGGAGTTAAGCGGCGATAAACTCGAAATAAGTGCGACTAAGGTTCAGGTGGGGTCAAAACCCCACCTGAACCAAGTCTTCTTTATTAGCCGGATACAATCAATATTTCCGGTTATAAGATGGGAAATTTATGTTAAAAGTCGTTCCCCTCCCCAATTGACTCGTGACATCTATGCTGCCGCCTTGTAACTGAACCAGCTTTTTCACAATCACCAACCCCAGGCCGCTCCCTTTTTCCTGCAGGTAACCGCCGCGCTGGTTCTTCACCTGGTAAAACCTGTCCCAAATGTGCGGCAGGTCTTCGGGGGCTATACCAATACCATCATCCTCAATGGTCAGTACCACTTCACCCTGGCGGACCTCCACCCCAACCCTGACGGTACCGTTCTCTGTGGCCCGGACAGCATTCTTCAGCAAGTTCCTGATAATCTGTTCCATTCGGTCAACATCACCGAGCACAACCGCGTTTTCTGTATTCTTCTCAAACAGAACCGAGGTATTCTTGCTGCCGGCCATTGCCTCCATGGATATGACCACACCTTGGGCCAGGGTGATTAAGTCCATCGGGAGTTTTTCCACGGTGATATTGCCGCTTTCCAGGCGGCTTAACGCCAATATGTCATCTACCAGCCTGGTGATATGAATCGTTTGAGTGTAAATCGTATCCAAGTACCTGTTCAGCAAAGCTTCATCCTGCACCATACCGTCGCGGATAGCCTCAACAAATCCCTGAACAGCAGTCAGAGGGGTACGTAACTCATGCGATATCTCTGCAAACAACTGGGCTCTTTCTTCTTCCATCCTGCGGCTTTCGGCATGCATCTCCTGCAGTCTCATCGCCAATTGGCTGAGCTGGCCGGCAAGGGCTTTAATTTCCTCCAGAGGCCGCTCCCCGGCGCTCAAAACATAATTCCCCCGGTTAAGCTCCGCCACGGTGGTAGCCAAACGGGAAATCGGCCTGGATATGGATAGGGCCAGATAAGCGGAAATAAACATAAAAATCACCAGTATGGCCATTCCCCCGATAACCAGATACAAACGCATTTTGTTTAAAGCATGGTCGAGATTAACCGGATTCGTTTCCAGCAGGATGCCGTTTTCAATGACGTCTTTGTTGCCGTTGTTACCCATGGGGACAACGGCGGCAAAAATGAGCTGACCTGTTTCCTGATCAACCGCCCGGGCAAGCGCGGTTTCACCCTTGTTGAGCAATTTGACGAATTTTGCATCCACCTGGCTACCGGGCACCACTTCCTGCTCCGCTGAGGTGTCCATAATATTTCCTTGCCTGTCAAAGACCGTAATCCTGGCTTCGAAGATATCGGCCAAAAATTGCAACATTTCCTGTCTACCCTGAGCCTGATCATTTGTTTGCCCGGCAGGTGGCGTCCCCCATGCCTGGTCCTTTTGCTGGAGCAAGGCAAAGTTTACCCGCTTGGCCTCGCGTAACAGCTCCTGTTGGACCTGATCATAGGCTATTTGTTTCACTACATAGCCGGAAAACATCGTCAGGGCAATCAGACCGAAAACAAAGGTTATCATATTGGTAAACAGTATCCTGGTGTGAATATTTTTGTTGAATTGCTCCCGCAGTAAGCGCTTGAGCATAAGGAAGAGCCTTCCTGCAGCACGGCTTACCCAATGAAGCCTTTCTCTGCCCTGTTGGAGATAAGAATTCACAATGTGGTCTCTCCCTCCTTGACAGGAGGTGTAAACTGGTATCCCACACCCCAGACAGTTGTCAGGTATTCATGGGGCAAGGGCGCCAGCTTTGTCCTCAGCCTGCGAATATGTACATCCACCGTACGCTGGTCACCGAAGTAATCATACCCCCAGACAGCCGTTAACAGTTCTTGCCTGGTAAAAACCCGCCGGGGATTCTGAGCCAGGTAATAGAGCAAATCGAATTCTCTGGGAGTAACTTCTGTTTCTTTGCCGTCAACCAAAACACTTCTGATATCGGCTTGAATTTCCAGTCCCGGGTATTTCATTTTCCAGTTCGTTGACGTATCAACCGGCTGGGTACGACGCAGTACCGCTTTTATTCTGGCTACCAGTTCCCTGGGGCTGAAAGGCTTGGCAACATAGTCATCAGCTCCCATTTCCAGTCCCAGAACACGGTCCGCTTCTTCTCCTTTGGCTGTAAGCATAATGATGGGAATCATGCGGATCTCCCTTAAATTGCGACATAGCGTAAGCCCGTCCTTACCCGGAAGCATGATGTCCAGTATTACCACATCAGGATTCTCCCGGTCGAATGCGGGCAGGACCAGATCACCGTTGTTTATCCCGATGATTTCAAAACCTTCCCTTTCACCGTACAACTTGATAAGTTCCAATACGGTTTGGTCGTCATCAACTACCAAAACCTTACCCAGATACGGCATTATTTTCCTCCTCAGCGATCTTTCAATTTTATTCGAGGCCGGGTGAACAAGCTCACATTGCTCACCCGGCGTCTTCTTGATTTCCCGTACCCATATGCCAAGTTTGCCCGGCCCCACCGGAAGCTGAATAGGCTAGACAACAAACAACCCGCCAGAGAAGCGGGTATGTTGGACAGCAGCCGGTTAAACAATCGATGGAGGAGTTATATTCAGCATATCATCTAGCAACTTAATTTAACATATAAAATTGATGGTTATAAAGGATATATCATGCCAAACTGCCAAGAACAACTGTTACCTTTTTGAGCTTCACGCTTGTTACTCATGCCCGGAAATTTCAAAAACCCTTCCTTATTATAGGCAATTATACCGGAGGGATGTTAACTGGCTTTTAACAAACCTTTACAATATATTACGAAAATATTACTAAGTGTTAATGGCTGCTTTGAGAAATTTTAACTCTTGCAACATTTATTAATATTCTCGAAAAATATTTTAAATATCTCGCAAAAGTTGGCTAATATTTCACTGGTATAATTATCTGCGAAGTAAACTTTCTTATTTATCATAGCCCCGTAGGATAATCCCGGGACTTGCAATAAGTTCATCATTAAGGAGATGAGTTCCTCTTTGAATAAGCGGATTTTAATTGCCGACGATTATAAACACATACGAGCAATGCTCAAAGATATTCTGACAGAAAATGGTTATGAAGTTGTTGGTGAGGCTGCTAACGGTTTAATGGCCTTGACGAAATGCATAGAGCTTAAGCCGGATTTGGTAACAATGGACATAACTATGCCTGGGACTAATGGAATCGAGACCATAAAGGCCGTTCTTGCCAATAGCCCCAACATTAAAATTATTATAGTCAGCGCTATGATCATGCAAGAATATGTACTGGAAGTCCTTCAGGCCGGGGCAAAGGATTTCATTGGCAAGCCGTTTACAGAAGAGCGGTTATTACAAGCTGTTGAAAGTGCATTATCCACAGGCTGATAACAAAAGGGTATTGAAAAACATTGACTATAGCGCTCTGATAAGGTTTTTGCAACTATAAATCGTATGCTCATCATAGTCATTGCCTTATTTGAACAATCCGGTAAAATCAAGGGTTGCAAAATAATCTGCAGGTGTTTCTGCCCGGCGGATCAGCTCGGTGCTGCCGTCCTCTTTAAGCAGAACTTCAGCGGAGCGCAGCTTCCCATTATAGTTGTATCCCATGGAAAAGCCATGCGCGCCGGTGTCGTGTATGACCAGCAAGTCGCCGATTTGGATTTGGGGCAGCAAACGGTCGATGGCAAATTTGTCATTGTTTTCGCACAGTCCACCTGTAATATCATATTTGTGCTCACAAGGATTGTTTTCCTTGCCCATAACTGTGATGTGATGATATGCGCCATATATCGCGGGGCGCATCAAATCTGCAGCACAGGCGTCAAGGCCGATATAGTCCTTGTAAATATGCTTTTCATGGATGGCAGTGGCGACAAGGCAACCGTACGGACCTAACATAAATCTGCCCAGCTCGGTGTATATCGCAACGTCATCCATACCTGCGGGGACAAGTACTTCATCATACACCCGTCTTACACCCGCACCGATGGCCATTATATCAACGGGCTCCTGCCCGGGTTGATAAGGTATGCCGATGCCACCCGATAGATTGATAAACGAGATATGTGCACCCGTTGCATGGTTCAATTCTACCGCAGCTTCAAACAAAAGCTTTGCCAGCACCGGGTAATATTCTTGCGAGGTGGTGTTGCTGGCTAAAAATGCGTGCAGGCCAAAATGTTTAACACCCAATCTTTGCAGCGTGTTAAATCCCTCAATTAACTGCCTGTGGGTAAAGCCGTATTTGGCCTCGCCAGGGTTGTCCATAATATCGTTACTGATTAGGAACTTACCGCCAGGATTATAACGGCAGCAGATAGTCTCCGGCATGTCTGCAACCTTGTTAAAGCAGTCTATGTGGGTGATATCGTCGAAGTTAATAATGGCGTTTAACCTATGCGCAAGCATGAAATCCTCAGGCGGCGTCATATTTGAGGAGAACATCATTTCATTGCCCTCAAAACCTACAGCCTCGGACAGCATTAACTCGGTAAGCGAGGAGCAATCCACCCCGCAGCCCTCTTCTTCCAGAATTTTAAGGATGGCAGGGTTTGGCGTAGCTTTGACCGCAAAATATTCCTTAAAGCCTTTATTCCACTCAAATGCCTGCTTTAATCTGCGTGCATTTTTCCTGATCCCTTTTTCATCATACAAATGAAATGGTGTAGGATATTTTTTGGTAATCTCCTGCAACTGCTCGAAATTTACGAACGTTTTTTTCATGAGCCCCATTATTTTCCCTTCCTCATCTCGATAAGTTTTATTTCATTTTTCAAAGAATCCTTGAATAGATCAATCAGGTTTTTCTTTTTTGAATATAAACAGGTTAAATTATTACCGTCCATGATATCGCCTGTCAGAACATTTTTCAATACATAAATAAAATGGAAGCAGCATCCATCTATAAAATCTAATGTTAATTATAAATGTCTTAATGGTTAGATGATTAAAGACGTTTTCAGGTATATGTGTTTGGTTTTAGCATAGGGGCAACAAATCTTCTTTTATTAATCTGAACTTTTAACTATGTAATTTTAGACATGAGTTTACATGAATTAGACACGTTTTTGCATGAAGTCAACAAAAGTTATGGATCATAAAACCCAGATATGCTAATTTTTTTACACATGGACCAGGGCTATTCTATAACTGTAGGAGAACCCCTAACTTGGTGTCTTTTTATTTGACAATCAGCACATGAAACCAATCGAAAAAGCAAATCCATCGAAAATGTTCTTAATTAAATGGGCTTGAAAGGAGGGAGTATATTAGGCCTTTAAAAATAAAGATAGCACAAGAATTATAGTTTCTAATTATTACAAGGAGGCTGAGGAATTGAGAAAAAAACCTTTATTTATTATTGTTTACTTTTTATTTACGCTTCTTTTTATTGCCGCCATACCAGCGCAAGCCGCTGCCCCATCGATAGTGTTAAATGGACAAATACTGCAATGCGATACTCCACCAATGGTTGAGGACGGCAACACTCTGGTGCCGATGCGGGCTGTTTTCGAAGGCCTGGGGGCACAGCTAAACTGGGACAACCCTACTAAGACAGTTACGGCTGCCACCTATAATACCAATACCACTGTCCAACTGGTTATCGGTGGAGATGTTAAGGTTAACGGCCAAAAATTGAATACTACCGCTCAGGCCAAGATTTACAACAGCATCACCATGATCCCCCTGCCTTTGGTGAGTGAAACACTGGGAGCTGCAGCTAATTGGAACCCGGATAACCAGGTTGTCACCATTACCTCTGCTGAAACAACAACACCGGTTTACCCCCCGATTGTAATCGAAACCCCAGGCGACACAGCAGTGGAAGAACAGGAAGGCATTGAAGAGGACTCAACTGCAGATGAGCAGGAAGGCACCGAAGAGGACTCAACTGCAGATGAACAGGAAGGCACCGAAGAGGACTTAACTGCAGATGAAGATGAGGATGCAAACGGCGAAGACGAATCAGCTAACAACACTTCCTTTTCAGCATACCTGAATGAATTGGAAAACAGGTTTATACCTGAAAAAGCGGCAGGCTTCTCCGCTACCTATCAGTTTGTGCTCACCGGAGACAATGAAGAAAATTACTACATTATCATCGATAACGGCCAGCTTATGACGGGAGAAGGAACTGCCGGCGCACCGGACGTTACCGTTACGATAAACGAACAGCTCTGGCTGGATATAGTATCCGGTAAGGAAGACGCCATGGATGCTTACTTAGATAATAAATTCACCGTGAACGGCGACCCGTCTCTTATTATGAAACTTAAAGAATACATTAAATAGTTGGCTGATTAACATTAAACACAGCTCATAACGGTATAAAACATTTTAAAAAATCCCGAACTGTAAACAGGTTTGGGATTTTTTATTGTTAAGCGTATTGTATGGCAAGCACTTTTTTTACAAAAGCCAACAACACTAATCGCTTTTTGTGTGTTCTCATTTTTGATATAGTTGTGCTAAGTAATGAGTTTTGGTCTACGAAAGAATCTGTTTTACAAATAAGTACTTAAATAGATTTAAATATTAATATATTTTTACACATAATTAATAGAAAAATGGTAGTATTTTAAACTATCTATGGTATCATTTGGTTTGCCCGGGCAAAAAACCACATTTGAGGGGAGCGGTTTTTCCGTGTTTTTTAACAGGAATATTAAACACATAGCTGCGGCAATTGCAACATTTGCCATTTCCGCAACTATATTTTGCAGCCCTGCCCTGGCTATGACAAATAACAATGTACAGTTAAAGTTCAACTCTAATGGCAAGTTCAAAATAGTGCAGTTCACCGATATTCAACAAGATAAGGATATAGACCAAAGGACTATACAGCTTATGGAAAAAGTGCTTGACGAAGAAAAACCTGATTTTGTTATGGTCACAGGGGATAACCTAACCGGCGACTGTAGTACGCCTGAGTCAGTCAGTCAGGCCGTCTATAATATCGCCCAGCCGATGGAAAAGAGAGCCATAAACTGGGCCGTTACTTTCGGGAACCACGATGAGGAAGCAGCCGAGAAGACCGGGCTAAATGAGGAGGACATGCTTAAAATATACATGTCTTACAACCACAATGTTAATCAGCCCGGGGTGAAAAACATCACCGGAACCGGCAACATGAATCTTCTTATAAGGGATTCAAAAAACAAGAAGGCTGCCTTCAACCTCTGGCTACTTGACTCCGGAAGATACGCGCCTGAAGAAATCGCCGGCCAGGACTTCAAGGGTTATCCTGATTGGGATTGGCTTCGCTTTGACCAGGTAAGGTGGTATTATGAAACTTCAGAGAAGTTAGAGCAACAATACGGCTATAAAGTTCCTTCAATCATGTTCATGCATATCCCTCTCTGGGAGTACAGGTTTATGTGGTATGCCAGTGTCGACGGTAGAAGTGCTGATAACCATAGCTATGCCGTTACTAAACACAGTATAGTTGGAGAGAGAAACGAAGACGAGTGCCCCGGCCCGTTCAATAGCGGCTTGTTTGCGGCCATGCTGGAGAGGGGAGACGTCAAAGGCGTGTTTGTGGGCCATGACCATGTAAATGACTATGTGGGCAATTATTACGGCATATTGCTTGGCTATTCAGCCAGCACCGGGTTTGACACTTATGGGCTTGACGGTAATGAAAAGGATAGGTTGCGCGGCGCCCGGATATTCAACCTCGACGAAAATGTAAACGGTGCCTTAGTTGAAACCCACATGGTTTTTGCTAAAGACTATGGTATCCAATGATTATCGTCTAAATATAAATTTTGGACTGGAGTGATTTGAAGGCCGTATTCAAAAAATAAGCTAATCGATATAGACGCAGAAAAACCCGGGGATTCCCGGGTTTTTCATTATAAAGTGTGCCCGGCATGGGCGACAGCTTGGTGGTGAAAGTCCGCTGTGAGGCCTGGCAGTAGCAGCCACTAGCCGAACAGCAAGGGTGTCCGTCGCGAGGCGGGGTCTGAAAGAAGCTGTAAGTGAAACAGTTCATATAAATCCGGTAAATATGCATTTCCCTTTTGCATTTATAAAGGAAAGAAAATAAAAATCTGAATTATTTCAAACCGGGATAAGCATAATAAGTCTAAATTTTTTGGCCGTTGGAAGATAAGATGGCAGCGGGTGCCAAAATTTACAGATACAGAGGTTATTATGGCAATATCCGTTAAAGACTTACCCCAAAACTTAGACATTACCCTGAAACATAACTTTAAAGACCTGTGCGAGTTGGCCCGGGAAATGCAGGGGGTAATTAAAGCCAATAGGCCCTGTGAGGAAATATTTGAACAGTTCACCAAAATTAAAAATACAATAGATTACATAGAAAGCTTAATTCTCACAAGCCAATTAAAAAACTGCTTCTTGCCCGATATTCCTTACATGAAGGAGCTGTTTAAAGCTATACAACATTTGAGCATAAAAGGCTATGGTGCCTTAATTGCCATTCAGCGAGAAGACGACATAAAAGAAGTAATAGATGTAACACACATTGGGGTGCAGCTTGATGCCAAGCTATCCAACCGTTTGTTGGAAAGTATCTTTTATCCCGGCTCCCCCTTACATGATGGCGCAGTGGTGATTAAAGGGGACAGAATTTTTTCCGCCGGATGTGTTTTGCCGCTTTCTAAAAAGGTGGTTCCCGAAAAAAAACTGGGCACCAGGCACATGGCTGCGCTTGGTCTCAGTGAAATATGCGATGCAGTTATCTTTGTGGTTTCTGAAGAAACAAGAAAAATCACAATAGCTTTTAAAGGAGAGCTATTTACTAATATTCATAAAGGCAAGCATTTGCATTTTTGAGGAAAGGTACTTATTAATAGTAATGATATAACTGCAGCGGAATCGACTGTATTAATACTCAAAAAAAGTGGAAGGCCATTGGCGGCCTTCCATTTTCCCATCGTCATCTTAATTGATCACATTTACTTACTAATAACTAAATTTTCACCTGTTATTTGGACTTTAACGCCTAATTCATTGACTAGTACGCTTAACGTGATCATGGCAGGGCGTTTTCACCCTATAATTGTTTCCGCTAAAAGCTGCACAGGATGCTTTACCCGGTATTCCAGCTTGAATTCCCTCTGCCCGTAACCAAGTTGTATCAGGCAGGCAGGACACCCGGCAGTTACATATTGGGCGCCGGTTTGCTTGATGTGATTTATTTTCCTGGCCAAAATCCTGCGGGCCATATCCTGATGTTTAAAAGCAAACGACCCCGCCGCTCCACAGCACCAGTCGGCTTCCGGCATGGCAACGTATTCCAGCCCGTGTATAGCTTGCAGGATTTGCTTTGGCTGGCGGGAAACCCTTTGCCCCCTGTTCAAGTGGCATGATTCATGGTAGGTTACCCTTCTCCCGTCCAGCGCCCTTTCACCCGCTTTTAATCCTACAATGTCAACCAAAAATTCATTGATATCGCAAACCTTTTTTGAAAAGGCTGCGGCATCTCCAGCGATATTATCAGCCCCCTCAAAAAGATTATTATAATCCTTTAAAGCATGACCGCAGCTTCCACAATCAGTCACTATATAATCAACCAAGTAGGCCTTAAAAAGTTCAATATTTTTTCGGGCTAATTTTCTGCTCTCCTGCAGGTCGCCGGAAACCCTGTGGGGCAACCCGCAGCAAACGGCCTGCGGTAAAAGCACCACATTACAATCATGATAATTTAAAACTTTAACCACGTCCCGGGCAATATCAGGGAAAAAAGCGCCGGTAAGGCAGCCCACAAAGTAGCCCACGCGGTAATTGCCTTTTTGTTCGCCGGGCTTATTGTCGTACAGGCTTTTTATTGACCCTTTTGGCATATCAGGAAGTATCTTTACTTTTTCTTTTAAATGAAGCGGCAGCAAATTGGTAGTGCCAACTTGCCGGTTAAAATGCAGTAAAGTCATTACTTTTCTAAAGTTTTGCGGTTTGGCAAGTATTTTTTTGAGAACCACTCTATCTGCAAAGGACAAACCTTCTTTTTGAATGATTTGCACCTTAAGCATATTTATCAGATCGGCAACCTTTATGCGTGGAGGACATACTTCCAAGCATGCATTACAGCCCAAGCATAAATCGTAATATAATTTAAGTTTTTCGCTCAGACCCAATGCACCCTCAATGTACTCTCTGGCCAGGCGAACCCTTCCCCTGGCCACCATGGGTTCCCGTTTAGTCGCTGCGTAAGTGGGGCATACAGTAGTGCAGCGGCCGCACCGTATGCAGTTATCCGTTTGGGAATACATGTCCTTAAGCATTTGTTCTGTATCTTTCATGCCCATCCCCCTTAAAATGCTTTGCCGGGGTTCAAAATGTTATTAGGGTCGAATGCTTTTTTTATGCCCGCCATCAACTCCAATGCTTTATCACCATGCTGTAATTTTGCTAAATGCCTTTTTACCATACCCACACCATGTTCCCCGGTGATGGTGCCGCCAAGTTTTAATGCTTCACGGTAAATTTCATCTTTAATTTTTTTAGCCTTTTCCAGTTCGGCGGTTCCCGGATTGATGCAGATATGCGGATGAGCGTTGCCGTCTCCAGCATGCCCAAAGGTAGGCAGCAGCATATCGTATTTTTTTGCAATGGCCTGTACTTGACGAATCATTTCCGGCAGCCGGCTGCGGGGGACAGTGGCATCCTCCGGAATCACCACGGGCCGATACGCTGACAGGGCGGCGAAACCGGACTTCCTGCCCGCCCAAATGGACTCTTCCTCCGCCCTGGTGCCGGCTATCCTTATTTCCCCGGCCCGGCAGGACATACAAACATTTTTTACGGTAACAACCTGGCTTTCCACGTCCGCCTTGCTGCCGTCCACCTCTATAAGTAATATAGCTTCTGCATCTGTGGGATAACCGGCATCCATGTAATTTTGAATTAACTGCACGCTCGTCTTATCAAGCAACTCCAGCATGGAGGGAATAACCTTACTGCGCAATATTTCCGTTACCGCGATGGAGGCATCATCAAGGGATGCAAACGTACATAACACAGTTTTCCTCGCCTCGGGCAGGGGTAATAATTTAACCCCGATTTCCGTAAATACCCCCAATGTCCCCTCGGAACCCACCAACAGTTGGGTCAAGTTATACCCGCTAACATCCTTGACAAATTTGCCCCCCGTTCTAAGTATCGATCCGTCGGCAATGATGGTTTCCAAGCTCAGAACGTAATCACGTGTAGTGCCGTATTTAACAGCCCGGGGTCCTCCCGCGCCCGTAGCTACATTTCCGCCAATTGTAGACATGTTCAGACCCTGTGGGTCGGGTGGATAAAAAAGCCCTCTTTTTTCCACCTCGGCCTGTAGAACAGCCGTGACCACCCCCGGCTCACATACAACAATAAAGTTATCCTCATCAATTTCAATAATTTTGTCCATACCCAACATATCCAGAATTATTCCACCGGTCGTTGGAATCACCGCTCCACAGTTGCTGGTTGCCGCTCCCCGGGCGATCACAGGAACTTTTTTATTATTGGCTATTTTTAAAACCCGGGCAATATCCAATTTGCTTTCCGCCCTCACCACGATATCCGGCTTGCTTGTATATATGGAGCAGTCATAGGCATAACAAACCAGGTCCTCGGGCGCCGTGGTGACTTTATCCGTCCCAATGTCTGCCGCGATTTCCCGGGCCAATTCATCCGTTTTCATGAAAACACCTCTTTATAAAGCCAGATTAACCTATCAAAATTAACAAAATACTCAGCGTGATCATGCTTATCAAGGTGCTCACCAGGTTGATGGAAGTTACCAGTTCAGGCTGACTGTCAAACTGTAGAGCGTACATAGTTGTTATCGCCGCAGCGGGCATAGCCGCCTGCACGATCATCACTTGGCCCAGCAAGGGCCCTACGGGAACAACCAGTACAAAAACCACAGCTATGAGCGGTGAAACCAGCAGGCGTACCACTGTTCCCAGCGCAATCTTGCCCCAGTCGGGGTTTTTGATCTTAATTTCAGCCAATTGCATGCCCAGCGCCAGCATAATTACCACAATAGACGCGTCCGCCAGCATATCCACCAGGTTATAGATATTCTTAGGAATGATTATGCCAAGGCGCTGCAGCACCAGGGCAGCAATTAAGACGTATACAATGGGCATTTTAACCACCGCCAGGAGGGACCCTTTTATGTCGGCCCGGCCCTTGGCCGCATAGTAAATGCCAACGGTGCACATGATAATGGTATGGAAAACCATAATGGGAACGGCATAGTTGAAGGCCTTCTCACCAAAAGCGAATAAAATCAGCGGCGCGCCCAAGTTACCATTATTCATAAAGGCGGTAGATAAAATCAGGCCGCTGGTGACCGATTCATCGTACTTCTTAAACCTGGCTATCATTTTAACCAAAAATATAATTGCATAGGATAAAAATAGAGCATAGGCAATTGTATAAAAATAATCCTTGTCAATCCTGGATTCATAAAAGGTACGAAATATTAATGCCGGCATCATTAAATAAATAGAGGCTGCAGATATAGATTTAACATCAAGTTTAAGCATTTTTTGACCGGCAAATCCGATGAAGTAAATTAACGTCACAGGCAGTATCGCTTGATAAATAATTAACATATAGTATTCCCCTCAATGTAAGTATGGGGGCCAATTAGATGACCCCCATAATCTACCGGGTTTTTTAATTTGTAATTACATCAGCCGCTCTATTCAACTTCTTCCAGCCGGGTCAGAAGTTCCCTGACTTCTTCTTCACTCATTTTATAGGTGTGTTCTCCATCAACGGGGAATTTATTTTCGCGTACATCTCTGGCATATTCAGTAAAAGCATTTACCAGCACTTCACCAACATTGGCATACTTTTTAACAAATTTCGGGGTAAAGTTATCATATAATCCCACCATGTCAGCGTAAATTAGCAACTGCCCGTGAGTGTGGGGCCCGGCACCGATACCGAGAATGGGGATACCGGCCCTTTCTGTGATGGCCTTACCCACCGCCGAGGGCACACCTTCCACCAGGATGGAAAAGGCGCCGGCCTCTTCAATCAGCCCGGCCTGTTCAACCAATTTGACAGCGGCTTTCGCACTTCTTCCCTGTGCTTTGTAACCACCGATTTGCCCCATAAACTGCGGCGTGAGGCCAATGTGTCCCATCACCAAAACACCCGACTCATTGATGGCTCTAATCCTGCTCAGCATGCGGGGGCCGCCGCCTTCCAGTTTAACCGCGTCAACCGCAGCCTCTTTAACCAGTCTTCCAGCACTCTCCACCGCTTGCTCGTCGGAAATCTGGTAGGACATGTATGGCATATCGCCGATGATAAAAGTATTAGGAGCTCCACGCCGTACCGCCTGACAATGACGGACCATATCATCCATAGTGACAGGGAATGTGGTGTCGTAACCAAGGGATACCATGCCGAGTGAATCACCCACCAGGATCATGTCCACCCCTGCTTTTTCCTGCATTTTAGCTGTTAAATAATCGTACGCAGTCAAATAGACGATCTTTTCGTCTCTTTCCACCATGCTGTTAAAATCACCAATGGTCTTTTTAGTCATAATATTTCTCCTTTAAAAATTATTTAAAAATCGCTCCCGACATAGCTGAGCCGACCAGCTTGGAGTATCTCTCCAGATAAGAACCGGGCTGCACTTCTTTTTTATACTGGAGCCATTTATCTTGACGCCGGGCAAGCTCTTCATCAGGTACTTGCAATTCAATTCTACCGTTATCGATATCGATGCTGATAATATCGCCCTCTTCAACCAGCGCAATGGGACCGCCCTCAGCCGCTTCGGGAGATATGTGGCCGACAGCCGCACCCCTGGTGGCACCGGAAAAACGGCCATCCGTAATCAAAGCTACTTTGTCCCCTAGTCCCATACCGATAATGGCGGAGGTCGGAGTTAGCTGTTCACGCATTCCCGGTCCGCCTTTGGGACCTTCATACCTGATCACCACAACATCACCGGGATTAATCTTACCACCGTATATGGCCTTAACAGCATCTTCCTCTTCATTAAACACTCTGGCCGGCCCCTGGTGCTTGCGCATTTCCGGTAATACAGCCGCGCTTTTGCATACCGCTCCCCCGGGGGCAAGATTGCCGTAAAGAAAAGTAATTCCACCAGTCGGTGAATAGGGGGCATTCATAGAACGAATTATCTCGGTATCTGTTACAGCGGCAAATTCGATATTTTCAGATACGGTTTTACCCGAAACAGTAAGAATATCCTTATGAATAAGACCATTATCCGCTAATTGCTTCATTATAGCTGTTATACCGCCGGCTCTGTACAGATCTTCAGGAAAATGGTCACCGGCCGGTTTAATCTTGACTAGATGAGGTGTCCGTGCGCATACCTTTTCAAATGTAGACATTTCAAGCTTAATACCCGCGGCATGTGCTACGGCGGTTAAATGTAAAACAGTATTAGATGACCCGCCGATGGCCATGTCCACAGCTATGGCATTTTCGAAAGCTTCCTGAACAAGAATATCCCGGGGACAAATATTTTTGCGGTATAATTCCATAATTTTTTCCCCTGTTTCCCTGGCTAAAGCCAACCGCTTACCGGCCATGGCGGGAATGGCAACTCCCGGCAAGGCCATGCCGAGACTTTCCGTAAGAAAGTTCATCGAGTTGGCAGTCCCCATAAGGTTACAGTTACCACAGCCGGGTAAGGCATTTTGCTCAAACTCCGCTAACTCTTCTTCAGTCATAATCCCCCTGGTTACCAAGCCGGAGGCTTCCATTAAATCTGTATAACCTACTTTTTTACCGTTAAAAAATCCTGTGGCCATCGGGCCGCCGGTTATAAAAACAGCGGGGACGTTTAACCTGGCCGCTGCCATCAGCATACCGGGCGTAATCTTGTCACATGAAGCTATTAAAACCATAGCGTCATAAGCATGCGCATTCATCATAGTTTCGATTGAATCACAGATTAGTTCCCGGCTGGCCAGAGGGTACTTCATGCCGAAATGACCCTGGGCAAGACCGTCGCAGACACCTATTACCGGGAATTCAATCGGTGTTCCCCCTGCCGCCAAAACCCCTTCGCGGACAGCTTTAGCTATTACATCCAGGTGAGCGTGGCCCGGCATGGTTTCGTTATGTGAATTTACAATCGCCACCAGAGGTTTGTCCAAATCCGCAGGACGAAAGCCCATGGAGTAATATAAAGCTCTGTGTGTAGCTCTTTCCAATCCCTTAGTCACAATGGAACTTTTCACTTCTTCCATCCCTTTCATCTAAAATTCAATACAGCCTTTTACTAGCTATTTAAACGTACTTTATCAATACCCTGTGGGCTTTCTTGTCTTTGGGTGTTGTTTTATTGTTTATTTAGCCTGCTTATTGATTAATTCGCTGGGAACAAAGCCTGTTTTCTTTTTAAACATTTGACTGAAATAACTGGCGTCTTTATAGCCTACTGCTTCAGCCACTTCTGAAACGCTATATTTGCCAATTTTTAGAAGCTGCATTGCTCTCTCTATCCTAATTTCTGTTAAATACTGCATAAAGTTTAATCCGGTTACCTGCCTGAACGCACGACTAACATAACAAGGGCTCAAATATACCTTTTCCGCAAGGTGCTCGAGGGTAATATTCTTGTGATAGTTCACCTGTAAATAATTTTGTATCCAGGAAACTACCTGTTCAACATTTTTCAATTCCGGCTTTGATAAAATTTTCATCAATGGTTCATTATAGCTATTAATAATATTTTTAATTTCCGTCAAATTTTGATTTTGCTCTTCCACCAGTCTTTGCCGGTTAATTTCCTTAATTGCTTTCTTAATAACCTCTATAAGCTGTTCAGGCTTAACCGGTTTTAACAGATAATCATAGGCGTTAAAGCGTATGGCCTGTTGAGCAAAATCAAATTGGTCATAAGCCGTAAGCATAATCACTTTAGTTCCCGGATGTTTTTCAGCAATATATTTGCCAACCTCAACACCATTTAATTTGGGCATTTTAATGTCCAGGAGAACAATATCGGGGTGCAAATCGTCAATTAAGCCAATAGCTTCTTTGCCATCCATGGCTGTTCCAACCAATGCAACAGGTAATTCATTTCTTTTAATACAATAATCGATGAATTTTAATGCTGTTACTTCATCATCAGCAGCCACCAGCTTATACAATGCCTAACCCCCCTAAGAATCTTCCGCCATTACAGGCAAAAATAAATTTACTTCAGTCCCGCCCTGCGGCAGCCGTTTAAATTGAAGCTTAAATCTATTCCTGTAATAATATTCCAATCTCTTAAAAACATTATATATGCCAAGCCCTTTTATATCTTTTGATTGCAAGTCCATATTTTTAAATTTTTCCACGTTATTAATAACGTCAACAGGAATACCTACGCCATTATCAATAACCTTAATACAAATAGAAAACAATGAGTCCATCCAGCCTTTGATCCAAATATCTTTAGAACCTTCCAAACCTTCAAAACCATGCACAATAGCATTTTCTAAAAAGACCAAAATAGTCATAAACGGTATCTTATATTCTTTAACTTCTTTTTGGATATCTATATTGACATTAAATTGATCTGGAAACCTATTTTTTTGTATATATAGATAATCATCTATATACTCCAGTTCTTCGCCGATAGTAATAAACGAATTAACTTTACCCAGACTGCAGCGAAGTAAATTTGCCAATGCATAAGTAAGGCGAGAAGCCGTATTTGCTCCTTCAATTAATGAACTTTGGGCAATTGTATTAAGCGTATTAAATAAAAAATGAGGATTTACCTGGGACTCAAGCAGTTTTAAACGCGATTCGTTAAGAAAATTTTCCAGTTGTGACTTTCTTTGTTCTTCCTCCGCCAATTTTAGTTTATATGAGTTAATCTGTTTTTCATTTAAGGATTGGACCACAACTCCCACCAGGTCTTCACTTATTAGAGACAAGGTTTCTGCCGCCCCCAACAGCCTGTTTTTATTGATCATCTCCAAATCTACAAACTTTTGTTTAACTAGAATATAGTCTCTGGCCGGAAAACTATCTTTAAGAGCAGCTTCCTCCTCCGGTGCAACATAATCCAACCTGCGATAACCACATCCCAAATAACCAAGCAAGGTCTGATTAACTAAAACCGGTTTTTGGATTGAACAAATGCCAAATTTACACCTGTAAATCCTCAGCTTTGTTGCATCATTTGAAATATCCTTATGCTCAAGGCATTCCGCTGAAGAGCTGTTAATGCATAGATGGCAAAAGTGCGGCATATTAAGAGGATCGGTAATTAAATTACCAAGATGGTCATACATAATTACACCAAGCTGCATGGCATGAGTAAACTTTTCCAGAATCTGCCGCAGGTTTATTACATCCAATACATCCTTTATGTTGATATCCTGTAAAGAGTGTCCATTTAACCGTTCCCTGATTGTTATTTCCTTTTTTTGTACCGGGTTGACTATACTTAAAAACTGGGCCTCCTCACTGCCCGGGTTATACATCCGGTGACTGCCCTCGGCCGGAATATGGACAATATCACCTGCCGCCAGCGCTACCTTTTTACCGTTGGAGTATTGATATGTTTCTCCCTTGATGCCATAGATCAATTCCTCATAACCAAAATGATAATGAAGCTGTTGTTCTTTTTTTGGATATATTGTAGCAACTGATGCGCTCATGACGGCCTTCCGGGCCCCATCTGCGAGATCTATCCATTGGACCTTCCCCCAGGGGAAGTGCTGCTCATCAAAGTATTGCACTTTGTTTTCATTTATTTTGTTTGTTAGTTCCTTAAAGTTAAGCATATTTTCCACCTATATTTCCTTGATAGCTGCCATTTACAAATGCAATAAATTGGGTAACCACATTAAAATACCTGAAAAATAGGTCATTATTAATAAGACAACTACTTCTACAATAAAGAACGGTATTATCTTTTTACTTATCTTTTCAATGCTAACATTAGATATAGTACTGGCAACGAAAATGTTAACTGCCATAGGAGGAGTGATCATACCAACCGAGGTATTCACAATAATTATCAAACCCAGTGCAACAGGGTCTATACCCAACTGCATGGCTAAAGGAAGCAACATCGGAGTCATTAAAAGTATGATCGACTGTGTTTCCAAAAAGCACCCAAGAAACAGTAAAAGGGCGTTAACTATAAGTAGTAAAAGATATTTACTGCCTGTTACTGCCAATATTGATTCTGCCAGATTGGCAGGCACATTGGCACTCGTCATTAACCAGGAAAACGGTGCCGAAAGTGTAATCACAAACATTATCAACGCTGTGTTTGTTGCTGACTGGGCGAAGATAGACTTTAAATCAGCATATTTAATTTCTTTATAGATATATTTGCTGACAATAAAAGCATATAAACAAGCTACCGCTGAAGCTTCAGTCGGTGTAAATACCCCCCCATATATACCGCCCAGAATCAGAAAAGGCATAAACAGCGCCCATATGGCATCTTTAAATGAAGCAAATATCCGGCTAAAACTAATTTCTTCTTTACTTTGCAATTCATACTTTTTGTTAATAATAACACCGGTTAATATTATTCCTAATGCCAGAAGTATGCCCGGGACAAGTCCGGCTATGAAAAGAGTTCCTATTGATACCGAGGCTACAACTCCGTATGTAACCATCGAAATGCTTGGTGGAATAATAACACCTAATGTTCCTGACGCCGCTGCAACTGCCGCCGCATTTTCCTTCGGATAGCCTTTTTTTATCATCCCGGGTACCATTAAACCGCCAATTGCCGCCACAGTTGCAGGATTTGAGCCTGAAATTGCTCCGAAGAAACCTGATGCAGCAGTATTAATTACAGATAAACTTGCCGGAAGCTTACCCAGCAAAACCGCGGCAAAATTAATAATCCTCTTCGATATTCCACCTTTTTCCATCAAATTCCCTGCAAGTATAAAAAACGGTACGGCCATGAATGGAAAACTATCTACAGATGTAAACATCCTCTGGGCAACCACTACATAGGACGTATTAGTATCTTGTGTTACCAGCGCAACAAGAACTGCTATCCCTACGGAAACTGCGATAGGTATACCTAAAAAAAGCGCCAAAAATAATGTCCCGAATAACGTCAAGGCCAAAATAGGTTCACCCCCTTGTTGAATACTATTTAGTTTTACCAGTTAAATCTTTTACTGCATATTGTATTGATCTTATTATCATTGTGGCGCAACCGACCGGGATCGCCAAATAAGCAATCCACATAGGAATCCGCAGAGCAGGTGATATTTGCCCCATCATTATTTGAGCTTGTATCAATTGTGCCGACAGTAGGATAATGATAAAGCAAAATGCAGTTACAACTGCAGTTCTAAAAATATTAATATATCTGTGGGTAAATTCCGGCATGACATTAATTAGAATTTGTACAAAAAAATGCGCATTCTTTTTAGCTCCGGTACCTAATCCCAGAAACACAATCCAAATCATAAGATAACGCGCAAGTTCTTCGCCCCAGGGCATCACCGGCAATTTTACAAATCTAAAAACAGTTGATAAAAAAACTACTATACACATTAAAGGGAGTAAAACGGTAATAACATTTTCTTCCCAGTTATCTAAAAATTTAATTATTTTTTTCATGTAACCACTCCAACTCGCCGATTTTAAGTAACTGAATAGAGTATGAAAATTAATCATACTCTATTCAGCCAAGTGTATTATTTAGTTGCCGGCTAAAGCTTCGATATACTTGGAGTTAATTTGATCTTTGAATTTATCATAAACAGGTTTCACAACTTCTTGCCATTCATTTTTATCTACCGGGGTGACGGTTACGCCCTTTTCTTCCAAAGTTTTAACCAGGTTGTTATCCAGTTCTTCACTGTAATTTCTTTCCCAATCCCTGGCTTCTTTTTCAGCTTTAAGAATTGCGTCCTGTTGTGATTTTGATAAACCTTCGAAGAATTTATCATTGATCATGAGCACCGCGGGCGAATAAAAATGCCCGGTTAATGATACATACTTTTGTACTTCATAAACTTTGGCCGTATCAATTATTGCCAGGGGGTTTTCTTGTCCATCTATTGTTCCCTGCTGTAAAGCGGTAAAAACTTCACTCCAGGCCATAGGTGTCGGAGTCGCGCCTAAAGTCTTGAATGTCTCAATATGAATGGGGTTTTCCATAGTCCTTATTTTCATGCCTTTTACGTCTTCAGGGTGAACGATAGGTTTTTCGTTATTGGTTATGTTTCTGAAACCATTTTCCCAAAAGCCCATAGCTTTGATACCTTTGGGTTTTAAAGTACCCAATATCTCTTGACCAACTTCACCATCCATAACTTTATACGCTTTGTCACGGTCGGTAACTATAAAGGGCAGATCAAACACCATAAAATCGGGGGAATAATTGGCTAACGGGCCGGTTGAAACCAAAGCCATTTCAACTGTTCCCATAGCTACACCTTCAACTAAATCCCTTTCATCTCCGAGCTCACTGCTGGGGTATATTTTTACTTCAACGCTGCCATTTGTATATTCTTTAACTTTTTTCTTAAATTCTTCTAAACCCTTATTATAGTGGCTATCGGGCGCGGTAGTATTTCCGACCCGTAAAACTACAGGTTTGTTAGAATCTGCAGAATTTTGAGTTGATTCTTTACTTCCGCAAGCAGCAACTGCAAAAATCATTGCTACTATCAAAGATAATATAAAAAGCTTTTTCATTTATATAAATACCTCCCCGTATTGAACATGCTTATAAAATCCTCAAACATAAATATTTTCGTTACTTCTTCAGGGTAACCTTTTGACAATTTTAATCAATATACTTATGTTTTTTGCAAGCTTAAATACATGTGCAAAATTAAGTAAATCATTATTTTTGTGATACTTGATCAATTAATATATTTTTTTCAATATTTCTTCATTCATGTTAAAGATATGTTCATCAGTTGGAAATTTACCATTAGCTACTTCTTCTGCAAAATTATTAAATGCATCCAAAATAACGGGAGCCAGGCTGGCATATTTCTTAACAAACTTGGGAACAAACTTATCGAAAATACCGATAATATCATAGCCATTCAAATTTTGTCCGTCACAATTAACCCCGGCACCAACGCCTATGGTCGGTATAGTTAATTTTTCTGTAATCAGACTTGCAAGAGCAGCAGGTACACATTCCAATACAATAGCGCAGGCGCCGGCTTCTTCAAGCATTTGAGCTTCTTCCAGTAAACGTTTAGCCGCTTGTGGGTCTTTACCCTGTACTTTAAAACCACCCAACATGGAAGCTGTTTGAGGAGTTAGTCCTATATGGGCAACCACCGGAATCCCGGCGTCAACCACAGCTCTTACAGTATCTACCACCTTCAAACCGCCTTCGATTTTTACACAATCAGCACCTCCTTCCTTCATTAACCGCCCGGCGTTCCTAATAGCTTCCTCTTTGCATACGTTATAACTCATAAAAGGCATGTCACCGACCACCAGGGTGTTCCTTGCCGCCCTTGTAACCGCTTTAAGGTGATATATAACGTCATTCAATTCTACAGGAACAGTTCCTTCGTAACCAAGGACTACCATCCCCAGTGAGTCGCCCACCAATATCATTTCTGCCTGCGATCTGTCTACTAATAAAGCCATTGGGTAATCATAGACAGTAATCATCGTGAACTTGCGGCTATCTTGTTTGTACTCTTTTAATTGTGGGATCGTAATTTTCACCTTGGACATTTGCTGCAACTCCCCTCCATTAAACTGTGATTTGTGAATAATAAAAACTATTTAATTATTAGTACATATTTTCGGGTCTTGATTATATAATCCTATTGATTTTCTTGTCATCAAGCCCGACATTCTTGCAAACCATCCCACGCTGCGTCTTGGGCGTCTAAACTATACGTATCACCCTTTGGGCGACCTGAAAATCTTAGGTCAAGTTGAGCCGATGCGCCTGGAAGGTTTTAGCGCTATAATACAGGCCGATATCGGGAGAGTATTAATTTGTGGCGAATATATTGAGGTTACTCCCAGGAAATTTGATTTGCTTTACCACCTCCTCAGATAAATAAAAGAAATACCAACGGTTACCGGCTATTGCTGCCCGGAAACCGTTGGTATTTTTTTATTGCTTGTAACAATTATTAATATTTTTGCAACACATGATAAAGATTTGGCAACAGCAGATTCATATCCCTTCGGCATAATTAACCCTGATAATCAAGTTAGACAAATGATTCTGACCTATCCTTTTTGAGATAATTTTTACTTGCACAACTGGATTCCGACATAGAACTGGCTGCCGTTAAGAAACCTGTCTTGTAACAATTGTTCACAATTTCGTAAAACATGTTCATCTCTCAGAAAAGATTGGTTCATATTCTTTCAGTATAATTGGCTTGGAAGGGAGGTCTATGGGTTAGACATATTTCCTTATATTAACACGAAAGTGGACAAGCTTTTCTTTTAAATTTCATATTTGGCAAACTGCCCGAAAGGCAAGGGCGCAAAGCGTGGAGACTTAATGTAATGGATTTCTATTAAAGAAAGGATAGGATAAATGTGCAGTTTGCTATAGCACTTATTATTTTTGTTTTTATCTTAGGTGTTTATGAACAAATAAATCATAATAAAAAATTAAACATGATCAATCTTAGAATTAATATAAACGGCACAAGAGGTAAATCAACTGCAACAAGATTAATAACCGGTATTTTAAAGGAAGCAGGAGTTAAGGTTGTTGGAAAAACGACGGGAACCAGTGCGAGAATTATTTATTGGAACAAGGAAGAAGAAGAACCAATCAGACGAGGCCGCCTAGGTCCAAATATTATAGAACAAAAAGCTGTCGTTAAAAAAGCAGTCAAGCTTGGCGCATCCGCATTTGTAACAGAGTGTATGGCTGTAAATCCCGATTACCAGATTATTTTTCAGGAAAAGCTTGTTAAAGCAAATATAGGGGTTATTGTTAATGTTCGTGAAGATCATATGGATGTGTGCGGCCCGACTTTAGATTTTATTGCAGAGTCCTTTACGGCTACAATACCAAAAAACGGAACCCTTATTGTTGATGATAGCAGTTATAATGATTATTTTACTCAGGAGGCAAAGAAAAGAAACTGCCGGGTATTAATTGCAAATGAAGAAGAAATCCCTGATGATTATTTGGAAAAGTTTAAATATGTAATTTTCCCGGAAAATATTGCTATCGCGCTGGCTGTGGCTAAAGCGCTAAACATTGACAAAGATACTGCGTTAAGGGGAATGTTAAACGCTAATCCTGACCCGGGAGCTTTAATGATCTATACCTTAGACAAGAAAAGCCCCACATATTTTGTCAATGGCTTTGCCGCCAATGATCCAAATTCCACACGAATGATTTGGGAGCATGTAACAGCTCGTGGTTATCCAACCAAAAATCCTATGGTAATTGTAAATTGCAGGCCTGATAGGGTTGACCGGACATTACAGTTGGCAGAAGAGGTCTTACCAAATATGGATATTGATATTCTTGTTGCAATGGGTGAGACAGTAAATCCAGTTACCGAAGGAGTAAATAGTAAAAAAATATCCCCTCAGAAATACATAAATGCTGAGGGTTTGTCTCCCCATGAGGTTTATAAAACAATTAAGGATTCTTTTCTAAACAGAACAATTTTTGGCATTGGAAACATTCACGGCGGTGGCGATGAATTGGTTGAATTGATAATTCACGACTTCCCCACTGAATTAAAAACTCGCTTCAATCTGGAAACGGATCAAGTGCCACAAGTTATTTAGCTATTAAAGGAGGGTAAACGGTTGCTTTTTACGGCTATTGGCACAGTTATAATTTTGGGTGTAATTTTGAGCTTGTTATTTACGGAAATTACCGGAATCTTACCTGCCGGTCTGATTGTACCAGGATATTTAGTTTTGCTTATAGATCTGCCCCAGGCTATATTTTTAACATTCTTTATTAGCATCTTGACTTATTTAATAGTTAATTTCGGAGTGAGCAAAGTTACAATTCTATACGGCAAAAGAAAATTTGTAGCTATGATAGCAGTGTCAGTAGTGTTGCAGCTTATTACGTATGCAATATTGCCCTTTGATTATCGTTATATCTCCGGATTGGCAGCAGTTGGTATTGTTGTGCCCGGATTATTAGCAAATACAATTCAGCGCCAAGGTTTAGCAACAACATTTTTAAGCACTGGATTGCTGTGTGCAATGACTTATGGTTGCACATTACTGTTAAATGTCAGTATATGAGAAAGGAGGTGTAAAATGAGCACTTTATACGGGCAAATAAATAACAAACAATACATGAACACATCAGAACCTATCAGAGAAAAAAGTCAGCATGAAGCTGTTGCGGTTTTTAATACACTAACATTGAAAGAAAAATGCCTGTATCTCGTTAAGATCAGCAAGAGAAATACCGGTTTTCAAGCACTTGGGCTAATGGGATTAACTCTGCTGATTATTACTACAGATTATCTGTTTACTAGAATACTTTAAGAAAGGAGCAAGATAAGTATGAAAAAACAATCTCTCAAAATTCTGGCTTTAGTTATGTTGTTTACATTTGGAATTGGTATAAGCGCATATGCCTTCACAACAGGTTATCGTAGTTTTGCTGAACTAGCTGCAGCTGAAGACCCTTCAGACTATACCATTAACACTAATGATATCGGAAGCGATACAACAATTTTAGCTATACACGGAGGCGGTATTGAAAGAGGCACTTCAGAATTAGTTGAGGCATTGAACGGGTACGGTAAATATAACACTTATTCATTTGAAGGACTTAAAGCGACTGATAATGGGAGCCTTTTTGTAAGGGCTACCAATTTTGACGAACCAACAGCTGTTAGTTTAGTTAATAAATCAGATTACACTGTTTCTGTTATCGGAGCTGCCGGCGATGACGAAGTTACTTATATTGGCGGTCAGAATAAGTTGCTGGCAGAATTGATCAGATTACATCTTACTGCCAAAGGATATAATGTAAAAACTTTAAGTATTCCTGATCGCATTGCCGGGGTTATGGACAGCAATATAGTGAATAAGAATGAATTGTTTAATGACAGTTATCAGCTTGGCGGCGTTCAGATCGCTATTTCCAAAGGTTTAAGAGATGAGCTCGCAGCTGATTCCGGTACCTTAAACGATTATTCAGGCACCATCAATCAAGCGCTAAGCGAAAGCTGGCCAACAATAGTTCAACTCATGAAGAAGATTGATAATAATAAATCTAAAGGGTTTTTAAATAAGCTTAACCCTGAAAAGCGCAACTTCGATAAGAAAGTCCAGAAAGTATTAGAAAAAGGCGCAAAGAATCCCAAGGAATTAATTGAAGATGTTAAAGTAGTATCAGAAGAGTAACCTGAAAAAATACTGTTTATAAAAGTAAAAGGCTGACAAGCTACCTAAGGTAGCTTGTCCAGCCTTTTATTTTTATTATGTCATTTACACAAACTTCGACACATTCCCTACATATTGTTGACTGCCTCACTTATTGCGAGAACATAGCTGTTCAAGCTATGCTTATTAGTCGACAAAAACTTTGTCCTTAAGCCCTCTGATATTTCTATCTGTACTCCCCGTTCGTCTATATCTCTATTCACTATGTTATCTGGCGATATACCGGCCAGATCCTTCGGAGTATCTTTCACAGTAAAACCATGCTTAGTCAGAGATTCTTTTATTCTGTTTGCCAGTTCAGTGTCCCGGCCTCCGATATATGTGAATTCTTTTGAACCGGTACACCCGTGGATTGATAATGTCCTTTTAGATTTAGAAACCATTTCCAGTGCGTATGTTTCAGCGAATTTATCTGAAGGAACATGTAGTGCAAAATTATCTGTGCTTTTTAAACCCAGAAATGAATAATAGTTGTAATTATTATGGGAAGCTAAGGCATAAGCTAATTCAGTAGTACCTTTTTCAATTTTACCTCCATGAATTGCCACAACTGTAACATTAGAATCTGTTTCATTAACTTCAATTTCATAATCAACATCTTTTTGAGAATCCAATAAACTTCTTAATTCATCAAGTTCATTTTTTTGTCCTTTTATTTTTTCATTTGCAATATCTAACTGTTTTTTTAGTGTTTTATTCTCATCTTCCAATTTTGCGCCTTCGTATTTTACATAACTTGAATAACCTATCAATAAAAAGAAGAATAAAGCAAATACCGTAATTGTTTTAACATGTTTTCTTATGTTCATCTCTTTCCTCCTCTTCATTTAATTGTATCACAGCAGGGCTTTATATTCATAGGCTCCGGCAAGGTCCTCGGGATGCCTGTGCCCGTCATGATACTGGTGTCTTCGTTGTTTTCGGCTTCATACTGGCGAGGACAACATTTGACCGCAGCATATCTATGATAGGCGGCAATGTGACGGCGGCCCGTCTGGCAGGCTTCAATCCCAAGAATATACCCGGGCATCTAAATGCTCGTTGACCGCCCCCGGGTGTTCCCGGTCACTTTAATCCGGACTAAAAATCCCTGTCCAGTCAAAATATTCAAGACTGACAGGGATTCAGTTATTTTCGAGGAAATAAATATTAAAAGGGGAAGACGGGAAGCCAGTATCTGCTACTCATTTGCTACTCATTGGTTTTTTCATATCGTCTTGCTCCAACATATCGTGGACTCCAATAACTATCTGAAATATTAAGATCACGGATTGCTACACCTTCAGATTCTGTTACGATGATAAACTGCCCATTTCCAATATACAATCCTGGTAGCAGTACCTTGCTGGATCCCTCAAAGAATAGAACATCTCCAATATCTAAATCTTCCCTTTCTATTTCTTTTCCTAAAGCCCATTGTTGAGATGAATATCTTGGTAGATCAATATCTAAACCTGCTTTCATAACGTATTGTATAAACCCGGAGTGATTAAAGCCTTCTTTGGTATTTCCTCCTGCTAAGTAACGTACACCCAGAGTTTTATATGCTTCTTCAACGACTTTAGAATCCAGCCTCAAACTAAGCGAGTCAAAGCGCTTTACTACTGCAAGGCGATCCAGCAAATTTTGTCCTAAATAGCTGATTGTAGTCATACCTTCGTCGCCAGATGCATGAATTATATAATTATTTCCTAGATAAATTGCAGCATGTGATATCCCTTCCCGCCATTTTCCTGTAAAATAAATCACGTCTCCAGGACGCTTGTTTTCAAAATCGATAGTTTCGCCTACTTCACATTGTTTATAAGTTATACGAGGCAAGTAAATGTTTTTAGCGTCTCTAAAGACTGTCTGAACTAAATAAGAACAGTCAAAACCAGCTATTGTATCGCCACCTAACAAATAAGGAGTTCCTATATATTTCATTGCTTCTCGAATAACTAAATTCTCATGTTCCTTATAATTTTCAGGCTGAGAATAATATATATCAGCCGCCGTTAGTCGTTTTGCACCTACATATATATCTGACCAATACTCACTCTCAATATCCCTTTCCGCAACTCCTTCTGTAGTCTGAACGATAAACATACCATTTCCTTTATAAATGCCAGGTATAAGACTGCTTCCCTGGAAAAACACTAAGTCTCCTGGTTGAAGCTCTTCTTTAGAAATGGATTCACCTATTTCATAGATCCTATCGGAAAAGACAGATAGTTGTATGTTGAGGATATCTTTAAAATCATAACGTACAAAATTAGTCGTATTAAAGCCTTCGGTTGGTGAATTCCCTTCCGGGTTATAGGGTGTCCCAAGCAAATCCATAGCCTTTTCTACAATTGGATTGCTTACAACGGCTTCCTCCTCAATAATATTGTTAGTAAACCGTCTTGCTCCCAGCAACCTGGATTTCCAATAATCACTTGTTTCGAGATCCACTACAGCAACCCCATTAGTTGTAACGATAACAAAAATACCATTGTCTATATAAATTCCCGGTAGTCGCACGTTGCTGCCTTGAAAGAATAGTACATCACCAGATTTAATATCAGCCGTATCTACCTCCATACCTACTCGCCATTGTTCGTTCGATGTCCTGGGAAAATCCAATTTGTTTACTTCACTAAAAACGTATTGTACAAAGCCTGAATGATCAAAGCCATTTGGATCATTACCTCCAAGTTCATAAGGAGATCCTACTAATTCAAGGGCTTTTACAGCTACAGGATTTAATTCATTAGCTATATTTGTGTAGCGCCTTGCACCTTTATACCGATCCCTCCAATAGAAATCTTCTACTATATTCCGTTTTACTACGCCTTCATTAGTCGCTACAACGATAATGATATTGTCACCTTTATATATTGCCGGTATTAGGTTCTTGCTTCCAGTAAAGAAAAGAACATCTTCAGACTGTATTTCACTACGTTCTATAGGTTCACCCAGTTTCCATAACTGTGAAGGCAATCCAGGGAGGACTATATGCTCTCCCTCTCTAAATATATACTGAATAAACCCGGTGCTATTAAATCCTTCCTCCGGTGTATTTCCCCCTTGTTTAAAGGGTTTGCCTATTAAACTTTCTGCAAGTAAAACCGTTTGAATTTCTGTCTCATTATTATAACCATAGGATGGGCTAGCAGTTAACAGGATCAATAGGATTAACCATATGACATTTAGTTTTTTAAATTGGTTCATTTTAAAATCCACCTGCTTTATCTCGCTTGTCGCCTTTAAGACTCCCGCATCAAACTTTACTTGAGCTGCAAGATCTTGTTGGTTTGGCATTTTATTGGTGTTTTTCATATTTAAAGCATTCGCGATTTCATTATTGAATTCCTCCTAAACAATCATTCTCTACGCCGTCTTGTTCATTATAATAATGCTCTAGTTTACTATAGACATCCCTGTTATACCATTCCTTCAGTATCGGATTTGAGTTTATCGCACTGATGAATTTTTTAACCAGCGTCTTTCCCGTCAAGTTAAATTACTAACATTTCAGGCACTCCTTAAATCAAATCAAGGCCTCCCGATAATGGGAGGCCTTCGTATTTGCAGTTGCTACCTTTACTTTAACCTTATCAGAAAAATAGTTTTAAACGATAAAGAGGACTCCTTAATTTGCGGAAGTAATGAAAAACAAAATACCGGGCGCTGTGGCCGGGTGCTTTATCGGATAGATCTTTCCTCGTTAGTAGAAAGAAGCTTGATGTCGTCCCACATGGCATTGAGGTGAGTAAATATTTTTTTATGTGTTTGGCGGTTAATGTTCCTTAAATCATTAACTGCGGCTTCAATGGCGGCAAAACGCTTATTGGTTTCTTGTTCAATGATGGTAAGACGCTTATTGGTTTCTTGTTGGCCCGTTTCCAAGGCGGCAAGTCTTTCA
>NZ_FOOX01000002.1:0-149349 GCF_900113335.1 Desulfotruncus arcticus DSM 17038 | reverse complement strand
GTCCGGACTTGTTGGCCCGTTTCCAAGGCGGCAAGTCTTTCACTAACCGGCTTCAATTCTTCTTGTACAATGGTCCGGACTTCTTGCCTGACAGACTGCATTTCCTCCTGAATAACGGCGCGGAGCATGTTTACCAGTTCGTTATTATCGGGCATGGACGGAGTCTCCTTTTCGGCAGATACATAGATATTAAACACTGGAACGTTTTTCCCTGCCGGGTAAAACAAATAATTATCCCTAGCCGGAAGGCAGGCTGCTGAAACAGCTTTACATGACTTTCAATTAAATTCCTCCTCGAATAAAATTTTTTAGATTGTTATTTGTATGTACATGCAAGTAACAATAATAAAAATCCCACCATCGGCTTTTCAACTTATGGCGAGGCCTGCTTTGGCCACATAAACCAGACCTCCACCATGCTGGTTTTTAAGTAAATAGTGAAAGGTGCTTGGGATAGCAATGAAACAGATTGCAACAAAAATTTGGACAGGGTTTGTATCCCTGTTGATATTAATGTCGGAGTCACTTCTTTTGTCGAATAATCTTGGTAATATCCATCTTGGCATAAAAATGCCGGGCGAACGTAAAATCCCGCAATTCCTTGCGGGATAATGTCAACGACGGGATTTTTTCAACCCTGTGATCAATGATTAAGGCTATTTAAATCTTGAACCTGACAAAAAAGGTGGTTCCTGTGGGACTGGTTTCTACTTTAATTATTGCGTTATGCCGGGCGGCAATGCCGTAACATACCGCCAGCCCCAAGCCCGTCCCGTTATCTTTTGTAGTGAAGAAAGGGGTTCCTATTTTCTCAATTACATCAGGTTCGATACCCTTACCCTGATCCTGCACCGATAAAACCACTTCACCACCATCCGTAAACGTTTTTATATTCAGGGTTCCACCGGGGGGCATTGCTTCCAGCCCGTTGCGAACAAGGTTTAAGACAAGTTGACGGATTTCCTTTTCGTTCATCAGGAAGTCAGGAGTCTCTCCCAGCTCTACAACAACATATTTATCAATGTTCATACTGTCGGCCAGCATTAAAGGTAACAGTGTTTTTAGTATAACATTTATATTTTGAACTTCTATATCCAGCGCTTTGTGTTTAGCCAGAGAGAGAAATTCTGTAATTATTAAATTGGCCCTGTCCAGTTCTTCGATCATAAGATTAAAAAATTTCTTGTATTCAATACATTTCTCTTTTCCCCCAAGAATTTGCAGGAAGCCACGCACCGTGGTCATGGGGTTCCGTATTTCATGGCCAATTCCGGCAGCTATTTGCCCTACCAGGTTAAGGCGTTCAAGGCGGGCTATTTCTTTTTCAAACTGTTTTTTTTCAGTTATATCCTGCGCCACGCCTAAAATACATTTTTCGCCATTAATGTTATTTATGATTCTTGAAACAATCACCTCACGGATATCCCCCGACTTGGTTCTCAGCCGCAACTCTTTGTTGTAGACCGATCCTTGTTCTCGAAGTAAACGCATTAAGCCGGTTTCTTTATTTACATCTATCCAGACATTTAAATCAACTGCTGTGCGACCTATAACTTCTTTACGAGAATACCCCGTATAATATAAAAAAGTATCGTTTACATTTATGTATCGACAATCTGAAAATCTAATTATTGACATCATAATTGGGCTTGAATTAAAAGCTTTAGAGAAAAATTCCTCAGATAATCGAAGGGCATCTTCTGCCAGCTTGCGCTCTACAATTTCTTGCTTTAGCTGTTCATTGGCCGATTTCAGTTCGCTTGTTCTCTCTTTAACCAAAGCCTCAAGGCGATTATGATGTTTTCTTAACTCATTCTCGATGATCTCCAGTTCTATCAAACGCTGCTGAAGCTCGGGATAATAGCTTTTCCGGATAGAGTGCTCCCCAAGTCCAATTAATTTTTCACGCAATGTTTCCCAGCAATCAGGAGAATTATAGCGCTTCTTCATATAAAACCTCGATATCCCTTTGTTTTGGCCGGCGCGGGTTGGTTACCATGCAAGGATCCTTCATCGCTTTTCTGGCTAGCTCAGGAATATCACTCCGGTGCACGCCGAGCTGACCAAGAGTCCTGTCAAAACCCAGGGCTATTTGCAGATAGTGCATAGCCTCAATGATGGCTGACTTTTTCTCTTCAAAGAGCATCCCACGCAGGTCAAGCCCCATCGTTTCGCCTATTAACTGGTATCGCTCAGCGGCAGCGTCGCAATTATAAGCTATAACATGTCTTAATAGAACGGCACAGCATTCCCCGTGAGCAAGATTTAAAAGGCCCCCCAGGCTATGGGCCATCGCATGAACCGCACCCAGTATAGCATTGGAAAACGCCAGTCCGGCATGTAAACTGCCCAGCATCATCTTGCCGCGCAGATCAAGGTTATCTGGTTCTTTTATTGTCGAAAGCAGGTTTGCGTTAATCAAGCGGATTGCTTCTAAAGCATGCAGATCCGTAACTGGTGAATGGGCATTTGAAACAAAGGCTTCGATAGCATGGGTAAGCGCATCAAAACCGGTACTGGCTGTCAGAAACGATGACATTGTAACATTTGTTTGGGGGTCGATTAAAGCAATATCGGAGACAAGTGTTTTACTGACAATAGCTATTTTAACCATTTGCTGCATGTCTGTGATAATTGCAAACTGAGAAACATCTGCCGAGCTGCCTGCGGTCGTCGGAATGCAGATTAAAGGCGGACAAGGAACCGGTACCTGATCAACGCCCTCAAACTCGACGATGTGCCTTTTGTTAGAACTTACAATGCCTATGCCCTTGGCACAGTCCATGGGACTGCCGCCACCTACTGCTACGATGACATTACACTGGTCGCTTTGGTAGATTTCAGCCCCGGCCATAACTTCATCGGCACGCGGGTTGGGGGTGACCTCCGCGAAGACAGTATAAGGAATACCTGCGTCTTCTATACTGGCTGTAACTCGTTCCGCCCATCCTGCGGCGATTATTCCGGGATCAGTAACAACCAATACCTTGCGCGCACCAAAATTCTTTGCATAACGGCCCGCCAGGTGTTGTGCCCCTGTCCCAAAGATGAATTCGGGCGCGACAAACTTGCGTAATTCCAGTTCATTTGTCCTACTCAATTGCTCATTTTGCCTCCTTGCCCGGGCATGTGTTTGAGATCTCATTAAATATTTTGACAATTGCCAGCCAATCGCCTTCCGAAACCTTGTCAGGTCTTGTCGAGTGCAAAAATTTTTAGATTATATTTAATGAATAAGCTACTCAAATTTTAATTACTAATTAGTTTGATAAAATTCTGGTAAAATATAGACAGATGCAACAAAAGTATCCCAAAAGCAAAGGCGGTTGCTGCCGGTGCAGCATTACTGCGAAACCGTATGAGCAGCCAGGCCAGAGAGTCGGCCAGGCAAATCAGCGCGGCTGCCACCGCCGCGCGTATGGCGAATGCCTATGAAGCCTTACTAAGATAAAAATGTTTTTGTATTGCCTACTCCAGAATTTCAACGAATCCCCGGGTGCCGTCCACACGAATCTTTTGTCCATCCTTAATATTGCGTGTGGCGTTATCGACCCCCACCACTGCCGGAATGCCGTATTCCCGGGCCACCACCGCGCCATGGGTCATCAGGCCGCCGACTTCCGTCACCAACCCGGCCGCCAGGGGGAATAACGGCGTCCAGGCCGGATCAGTGTACGGCGCCACCAGGATATCCCCCTGATCCATTTTAGCCTCTTCCAGCTTCAGGATGACCCGGGCCCGGCCCTCGACGGTTCCCGCCGACACCGGGCTCCCGGCCAGGGCGCCGGGCGGGACCTGAGCTCCCGGTTTGACGGTAATGATTTCTCCCTCACTGGTGATGGCCCGCGGGGGAGTCAGTTTTTCATCATGCCGGAATTTTTCCTGGCGTTTGGTGATCACACGGCGGTCTACCCGCTGCGTTGCGATTATTTCTTTGATTTCCGGCAGTGAGAACCAAAAAATTTCTTGCGGATTTTTAAGGATGCCTACCGCAACCAGTTTGCCGGCTTCCTGCAGGATTATCTGTTTGACCAAATCCAGATTCTGCACAATAAAATACTTGGGATGCTCCCTGATCCCGATCAATGAGCGATGCACCTTGATCAGCCGCTGCATGCGCCTGGCCTTGAAGCCCCCCCGGGGCGTTTGCCGCAGGCGCGCCACCAGCCTTGCGGCGGCAAGTTCGGCCTCCTGTCTACCGGCCAGAAATTCAAGACGGTGCTGTCCGGGCCTGACGCTCTTAATGTGACTCAGGATGGCGGGGACCAACTGGGTTGGCACCTCACGCCACCGCGGCCGGGTTATATCGATTTCCCCCGTCCCCCGCATCCCGTATCGTTCAAAGAAACTCAAACAAACAGGCAGCACATCTTCTCCGCCGGGAACAGCCTTTAAGCCCTCCCAAAATGTTGCGTCGTTCGCCTGCTTCAGGTATTCGATCACCGCCGGATGGTTGCGCACGACATCGGCCACATCCCCCAGCGCAAGACCCATTTCCGTTGTTACATTTCCCGGCGGAGATTTACTGATGCTGCCCAATTCGACTGCGTCACCCAGCCACTTTTTAGACAGGCCCTCAATAAGCTTGTAGGTAATAATCGCAGCCCCCATATATTGGCCTACCGCTGCAAAAACCATGGGCAGCATAACGGATAACCTTTCCTGAATTTGCATGATTCTGTCCGCACCGGACACTTCCTGCAGTTTGGCCCTGTTTTCATTGACTTTTTCGGTGATAAACCGGTTCATCTCATCGATAGCCCGGTAGTTTTCACGGTACAAAATATTTCTGAGGATGGCAAAGGCTGTGGGAAAAGCTTTTTTAACCAGAGCAAACTTCACCTTTTTGCCGGGCGGCGCCGCTTCCCGAAAGTCTTCCCGCCTGATGAATTCCTGCATCGTCCGGCCGAGCAGTTCATCGACATTGAACAGGATTTCGGGCAGCCGCTTCCTTAGCTGCGGATACTCAAGCAGTTGAGTGGTATCGAGAAATAATCTTCCACCGGCTTCCAGCAGCAAGCCGCTCTCCGCCCGCGGGGAGCTTTTACTGAAGGGAACCGCTGTTCTTAGCACCGATATCCCCAGGGGCTTCATGGCCTCAGTCATCATTTGCGCATGGCCGAAAGATGCGAAAAGGTGCAGTTTATTATCGTGGACCGGGGGCACGGGATAGAGGGTGGTAACCGGGCGGCTCTGCACAATAAATATTTCGTTGCCGGCGAGGCACCACTCGATGTCCTGGGGAGAACCGAAGTGTTCTTCGATGCTCCGTCCCATCCGGGCCAGCCTGACCGCCTGTTCGTCCGATAAAGCCGGAGCTGTCTGCCTCTCGCTCTGAATCTCCACTCGGACTGTCCCACCCTCAGGCCGGGCATAAATAGCAGTTTCTTTCCTGGCGATTTGCTTTTTAAGCAATTTATCCGATTTCATCTGGTACAAATCTGCGGAAACGATACCTGATACCAGCGCTTCCCCCAGGCCGAAGCTGGCGTCAATGGATACGATTTTCCGGTTGCCGGTTACCGGATCGGCGGTAAACATGATCCCCGACACTTCGGGAAAGACCATCCGCTGCACCACGACGGCCAGCAATACTTGATCATGTTCAAAACCGTTCTTTTGCCGGTAAACGATGGCCCGGTCGGTGAACAGGGAGGCCCAGCACTTCCGGACACTGTCAAGGATATTCTGTTCACCTTCAATATTCAGGAAGGTGTCCTGCTGCCCGGCAAAAGACGCCCCCGGCAGGTCTTCCGCCGTCGCGCTGGAGCGGATGGCATAGGCATGCTGACTGCCGGTTTTCCGCCAGGCCCGGATAATCTCCTGCAGGATGGGGGCGGGAATGTCCAGGTTTTCCAGGTGGGCCCGCATCCGTTGTCCCGCTGTTTTAAGCTCTTCCGGTGATTCAGCATTGATCAACGCCAATGATTTCAGCAGCGCGGCAAATTCCGCACTTGTATTCACGAAATCCCGGTAAGCCTTTGTAGCGACACAAAACCCCCCAGGTACCGCAATACCGGGAACATGGCACAATTCGCCCAGATTTGCCCCTTTACCCCCCACGCCGGCCAGGCTTGATCTATCTATCTCAGAGAAGTCATACACATACTTTTTCATGGTTGTTGCCCCTCTCATACGTAAGTTGGGGACCTCCGCAGGAAGTGTATCCCTTTTCCTTAAATAACGGGGTTTTTTATAGATTAACCACACCGGCAATTTTAATGTAAGGCTATCGATACGCGCAGGAACAAATAAGTAATGCTATAATAGTCTAAAAGTGAAAGGGTTAATTAACTTGACAGAAAAATTTATTCAAATGTCACTGGATAATTTGGAACTATGCATTGACCTTTATATTAAGGTATTCAACAGCGTGCCCTGGAGTGAACATTGGTCATATGAGACTGTTCAAGAACGACTTACTGATTTAGTGAATACCCCTAAGTTTCAAGGATTTTTATTGCTTGCTGATAATAATGTTATTGGTTTTATTGCCGGGCACAGTAAAAGGTCTGATCAAGGTAAAATTTTTTATTTAGCTGAATTATGTATTTCCAAGGAAATACAAGGAAAAGGTTATGGTTCAAAATTATTAAGTTTTTTAGAAGAAGTTTTAATAAAAGAGAACGTGAAAAGCGTGTATCTATTAACTTCAACAGGAGGAAGCGCGGAAGCTTTTTACAAAAATAACCATTATGATGTAAATGAGAACCGAACTGTTATGAAAAAGGATTTAAGATGATGGTATGGCCCTTCTAAAAGAGCTGCAGTAAAAAAAATGGCAGCTCTGTTGAGTTGGGAAATCTTTTACGCTAACGAATAAACGCCTCCTTTTTATTTGCAAGAGCATCTTTCAACCAGCGCGGGTGCATTTTTAATATATCCGCTGGTAAAGCATTTTGCTCAAAGAATTGAATGTCAAGTGACTCTGAAGAATTGCAACGCAGTTCTCCGCTTATAATTTCTGCTAAAAAACATATTGTAATAAAATGAACATTCCTCCCATTGGGATATTTAAAAACCTGAGATTCCGGCTCCGAGTAAACACCAATTAGTTTAATAATTCGTATATCTAAATTAGCCTCCTCTTTGACTTCCCGAATAGCCGCTTCGGCAACAGTTTCCCCCGGTTCCACATGTCCTGACGGAATTCCCCATAAACCTACATCAGAACGTTTTTGTAATAACACTCGATTCTCCTTATCCAGAACGATCATGGCAACTCCCGGTCGAATTTCATCAATTAGATCCATATGATACTACCTCCTTAAAAAATTAAAAGGCACGAAGGGGAAAGATTTCAACGCATCATAAATACGCTGAACCTTCCCCCTCGGACCTTTTATATCAATAGGTGCCTTTTACAATATTATGTAAAAGATGTAGCCCTCGGTCACAGACCTCAAATACAGCGGAACCCTAGCTACAATTTTCCAGTTCAATATCAAATATTATTTTGTTGATTATAAAACTATAATACTATAGTAATTAAGATTTTTTCAAGTATTGCAATCACCGGCCAAGCCGTTGCAATGCACTGTTTCAAATTATTTTTGAATTGCCAGTAAATCCTCAATTCTGTCAATCATGTAATTGTATGAATCATAAACTCCCTGGTTGTAGAATTCCGGTGCCAGTTTTTCTATAAAGAAATCCAGGATGAGGAGTGCAGCCAAGTCACCTAATTCTTCATCCCTTTCTTTAGAAAAATAAGTTTTAATAGCAGAGATCATTTCATCTCTTTTTTCCTTGCTTATCTTGATCTCATTGTTATTCATGTAGATGGCCTCCCGATGAATAGCTTGTTATTGTATATCATTATTATTGGTTATATTTTCAGACAACTTTTTACTGGACATAAAACAAGTGGAGAAATTTATTTTCTGCTGTTTTGCTTATAGTAATATACCTTAACTATGGTGTAAGAAATCCAGAAATCCTTTGACGGCAGGCGAAGCATGGTTGGTGTCTTTTAAAACGATACCCAATTTACGGTAGGCGGGTTTCTCCAATTCTTTCTTAATAATTTTGTAAGGTGTTCGGTTCAATACCAGTTCTGGCAATATGCTGATGCCTAACCCACTTTCAACCATTGAGATAATAGCAAAATCCTCCTTTGCAGTAAAGCGCACATTGGGTCGTATATGATTTCTCTCAAAAATCTCTGATATCTCGTTTATCGGCCCTGCTTCTACTAGAATAAATGGCTCTTCCGTTAGCTTCTTGATTGGGAAAAATTCGTAATCGGCAAGAGGGTGCTGTTCTGGCAATATTACCATCAGACGATCCTGTTCCAAAAAAATACTTTCCAAGTCCGCCCTTGGGGGGAGGCGAAGAAAGCCACAGTCGGCACGCCCTTCCATGACCCAATTTTCAATCTGGTTGTAATCGCCATGTAACAGCTCAAAATTAATATTCGGGTATTTCCTATTAAAGTTCTTTATCATATTGGGAAGCCAATTCACAGATACACTTGTAAAAGTTCCTATTCTAATGGTACCGGATTCTAGACCATGAAGTTCTCTGACCTTAGAAATAAGTTCTCGGTTTGCATTACAGACGTTTCGCACAATAGGCAAAAGCTGTAAGCCGTTGGAGGTAATACATACGCCAGAACGGTCACGCAAGAGCAGAGTAACACCCCACTCGCTTTCCAGAGCGTTTAGCATATGGCTAATAGCAGATTGCGTATAGCCAAGTACCTGCGCTGCTTTCGTAAGGCTCCCATATTCTACTGTTTTTAGAAAGGCTTCGTATTTTTGAATATTCATCAAGCTCAGTCCTTATTAAAAAATGTCATGTTAAGTATTAAAAAAATGAGTTTTTATAATTCATGTTGCCATAGTAAACTAATTTTAGAAGAAGCGCAATAGTAGCAGCAGAGGTGAAGGCACCGACATAAAAGTTATGCCTTCATGTGATTAGCTATTTTCAATCCTACGATGGTTCCGTCAAAACAGTCAAATATGACGGCAACATACAGCCTGCCATAGCTGTCGGAATTTTCTATAATGTCACATGGGGGTGAAGAGACATAAACATTGGACATATTGAAGAAGTAGATATCAAACGGAAAAAGCGGACCAGACTGTACAGATCTATAGTAAAACAAATAAAACAGCTTATCAGGGAAGGCTCTTTGGCCCCGGGGGACCAACTGCTGCCGGAAAGACAGCTGTCTGAAAAATTGGGAGTGAGCAGGTCTGCGGTGCGGGAAGCCTTATGTGTCTTGGATTCAATGGGGCTTGTCGAGATCACTCCTGGTGGAGGAGCCTGCATCAAAAAAATTGGTGTGGAAAGTATAGTTGGACCCTTGGCCAGCATCATGTTGAAGGAAAAAGAAACCGTCCTGGACCTACTGGAAGCACTTAAAATAATTGAAGTGGGCATGATTAAGCTTGCTGCTGAGAGGGCCAGCAAATCGGACTTGTACCAAATCCGGGAAGCAGCCATTGAAGTGTATAATGATGTTGCTAACAATCGTGACGATGATGAAACTGACGTAAACTTTCACCTGGCCATTGCCCGGGCTACTCAAAACTCGGTGCTGTTTAATATCATGACTATGCTTTCCGGGTTAATGAAAGAGGCCTACGGTCTAAGCAGAAAAGAGCTTCTACAAGGCCCCATTAAAATCTGCTATTACCAAAACTTTGAGATCTACGAGGCTATAAAAAATAATGATGCGGAACTGGCAGCTAAACTCATAGAAGACCACCTGCAGATGGCTACATGTGAGATCAAGCGCGTCAATAAACCTTGAAAACAATGAATAGTAAATTAATAGCACAGGCAGGCAAGTTTTGTCTTGTGTAAAAGATAAATTTTAATCCTGGCATCACCTATTTACTGGTGGAACATAACAGCCCAAGCAAAACAGTGTATAGACAGGTTTTATATTTTTAAGAATATAGTCAAGAGCAGAGGCTTAAACATGAACGAAAAGTCAAAAGCAATATTACTTCTCATTACAGCGGCACTTTTATGGAGCCTGGGGGGTTTGCTCGTAAAATTAGTAACCTGGAATCCTATGGCTATTGCCGGTATGAGAAGTGCAATAGCATCGGTAATACTACTTTTAGCTATAAAAAGGCCAACGTTTTCATGGTCTACTGCCAAGATAGGCGGAGCCCTGGCACATGCTGCGACATTGATACTTGCTGTTTTCGCAACTAAAATGACTACTGCTGCAAATGCAATTATGCTGCAATATACAGCTCCTATATATGTTGCGATATTGGGTATGTGGTTATTAAAAGAAAGAACAAGGTTTTTTGATTGGTTGATTATATTTATTGTTCTTGCCGGCATGGCTTTGTTTTTTGTTGGCAAGCTAAGCACGACTGGAATATTGGGGAATATAATCGCTGCTGCAAGTGGAGTAAGTTATGCTTTTATGGTGATCTTTCTGCGTATGCAAAAAGATGGCTCACCTATGGAATCGGTATTTTGGGGAAATATTTTTACAGCTATTATTGGGCTTCCATTTATGTTTCAATCGGCACCAAACCCATCAGGGTGGTTAGGTCTAATATTGTTAGGTATATTACAGCTTGGAATTCCTTATATTTTGTATCCAATTGCCATAAAGCATGTAACAGCATTAGAGGCAATTTTAATTCCGGTGCTGGAGCCAATATTAAACCCGGTTTGGGTCTTTCTTATGATAGGCGAAACTCCAAGCACATGGGCACTTACTGGTGGCATTATAGTACTCTCAGCAATAACAGTAAGATGTCTTATGTCGGCAAAAACTGTAGGTGATACGGCGTAAATTTAGCCATATGGAGTTATCGCCAGTCCCACATCCAATATCCAGCGCCTTACAAGGTTTTATGGCCATCGTAGTTACAGTCTGAATAAGGTTGAAATCAGGTTTGCCAATTTCCCAAGGAGTATCGCCTGCTTTATATCTTTTCTTGTAACCTTCCTCGATCATCATATTGTTTTTACCTCCTTATAGAAAAGACTGGCACCTGCGCACCGGTTTCTGAGACCAGAGCTTCAGCTTCGGCTTACGTCGTCTCGATCCGGGCGGCAGCCTCGGGGCCCAGCTGTTTTGCCGCCTTTCCGCTTAGCCTGAAATTTAAAAATGCCGCCCGAATCCTTCCACTTGCCTTTTCAGAGCGTCAACTTAAATTACAAAAGGGTACGCTGTCACCGAACAAAAATAAAGGGGTTTTTGTGGTACTATTCGACTACTGCCCACGCAAAGTGTATGTGCTCACACGCATAATAGCCATCAGAGCGTCCCTGGAAGTAGCGCTTTTGGATATCGGATGCGCTCAAGTTCTCATGGAGGCGCAAGCCTAAACGTGCAAGATCCGTAAAGATTGAGGATGGATCAAAGCCCGTTATCCAGGGGGCGCCCATCTGTCGCAATTTCTCCATCGCAAATTGCAGGCGTCGAGCCACTTTCCCGGGAACAAATGCATCAGTATCCAGGTAATCGAAAATGATCATACTGCCCGCAGGGGCAATATTGGCAACGGCACGCAACGTAGCAAATACCGCTTCGCGGGGTAAGGAAAAGGTGACGCCCAGCCAACTAAAAAAGCTTAATGTTTGTGGAGCATATGATGAGCGTGTGAGTACCGATGATAGGTTTTCCTGCGTGAAATCAACCGGAATGAAGTGCAGTTGGGCTGGTTGCTCCCACCCTAATTCCGCTATACGACGACGTTTAAAGGCTTGTGTGGCGGGATGGTCGACTTCAAATACTTGAAGCTGCTCTATAAGATCCGGGCGACGAAACGCAAAGGTATCCATCCCTGCCCCGAGATTCACATACTGTTGTACCCCTTGTTTGACAGCAATCTCAAGGCTGTCTTCCGCATACCGATTACGGCTAAGGGCGATGGGTGGAAACGGCATGGCTTGCATTGACCACGCCAAGGCATTCGTTTGGTCAGAAGATGACGCAGTACTTGCTGGGTCAGACTCATCAAACTGCATAACTAGCCTTTCAAAGAATAAACGTTCCTCCTCTGTAAGCAAACGATCAGCCAGGTAGTCATCAAAGATTTTAGAGGCATCATTTTTGGCATGATAGGCACGATAGTAGGTGGCTGCCAATGCGCCGAGGTTTTCTTTGTTCTCTTTCATCAAAATCCCCCTTCAAACCTCCCCTCGTTTCCCAAGGAGCCGATAGTCCTCCGGTACAGGAGAATGTTCAATAATCCAACAGAAAGAACAGGCCACAGCTGTGTGCGGCAATCTTCCGCTTGGTTTCCACAACAACGGCGGTTGGGCAGTTATTCGTCTGAATGCTTAATTTTTTTATCTTCTGGAGATTTATTGGAATTAATACTTAAAAGTAATAGTAGGCATGATATAGAAATAAACAATGAACCTCCGATAGTAGCAAATTAAGATATTTCTCTGGTGATTAATTTGTTACCTGCTAAGTAGCAAATTTGAGTTATTAAAAGTAACCAACCATGATACAAAAAATTACGCAGAACAATTTCTTTAAATTCATTTTCCTCACCTATAAAGCTTATGTTGATAAACCAAGAGGTTCCCTTTTTCTTACCTAATCTGCCGAAAATCCCATATTCATGGCTATTGTAATCTTGGTGCCATGATGCACCAGATGTCCATGAAAGTGGTTGTGTAATAAAGCTGAAAAAGATTGTTTACCAGGCCACCCAGCCGCCATCCACCAATAATGTATGTCCGGTAATAAGATTTGCAGAATCCGATGCCAGGTACAGCACCGCCCCGGTGACATCCTCCGGCATGCCAATCCGCCTTATCCTACCCCCGGGCTTTTTTACCCGGGGTTATTTTTAACCAGCACCGATATCCTCAGGGACTTCATGACCTCAGTCATCATGCTTGCTGATTTATTAAACACACCCGGCGCCCTCACCGGGTACCCTTTAATAGCGTAAGGGTTTGATCCATCCTTTCTTTTAATGTTCCTGTTACTTTTAAAACATCTTCCGCCGATGTGTCCGAATACAATTCTACCATGAAGGGCTCAGTTTTTATTTCATTTTTTAGAAGCCAAGTATCATACATATACTTAACCGCTTTATCCAGTGCATCTGTCGTCAGAAGATGCAAATCCTGAATTCCAATTTCCCTTGATAGGTTTTTTTCCATAAAGTCTAAAGTTTGTTGTACTGATTCCCATGATTCCATAGTATGTACACCTCCTCCTTCCCTATCATAACAGGATACGTAAAAAACTGTCTTGACTTACAATGCCTAATTATGTATACCTCCAAATACTTGTCCGGCTACTCTCATTCGCTTACCATTTACCTCAAAAATAACGATCCCCAATTTTCCTAATTTAAATCACAATAGCTATCCTGACATCATATTGTAATTAAGGAAATTATTACAAATATAAGGGGGATGGTATTCATGCCCGACGAGCCCTATTTACATGGCATTATTAGTGATATTAGGTGTGAAGTAAAAATGATTGAAGACAAATTGGATCACCCGGACACCGGGCTTGTGGAAATCAAGCGGGAGATCAGGGACATCGAAAAAAAACTCGACACTATTAAATACCCCAGTCTTGAGGATATTAAGTGTGAAGTTAAAAAGATTGAGGCTAAACTTGATCACCCCGCTACAGGACTGGTAGAAATCAAAAAAGAAATTAGGGAAATTGAAAAAATCCTGAAGCAACTGGGTGTTGTTACAGCCATTCTGGTTGATATCAAGCGCGAGGTCAGAGCCATTGAAGCCAAGCTGGACGATCCCCAAACGGGCCTTGTTGAAATCAAGCGGGAGATTGGAGATATCCAAAATACTTTGAATATGCAGTTTTCTACCACAATACGGACATCCGGCCCTGTTCAGCGCAGGATAAATGTCAACAGCGTTGTAGTTGTTGCGCTAAATAATACCAACACCCTGCAAACTGTAACAATTACTGTTTTTATTTTTGACCCGGATAGCCCGAAAGTTCCGGCGCCAGGTTCCCCCATCACCGTTGTTATTGAGCCGTTCAGTTCTTTTACCGGAGTTTTTGATGTTACCGCCAAGCAAAATTTCGAAGTACAGGTTGAGTCAAAAGTTGGCATGGGTATTTTCCTGTTTGCCGCGGGACGTAGCCAGAAAGCTAATGATCCTGTATTCCCAAGCACTCAGGTCGGAGCGAATACAATTTTAAACGCAGATTTTGTACCACAATTCATGATGACTAATGGAGATTAACTACCAACTTTTATCAAGTTGTTAAGCCCGCTACCTAATGCGGGCTTTTTTTATGTGCGCCATTTTTCTAAGAGGCTTATTGCAACTTATGAATGTTATACAGTTTTTTACGCTTTTATAACCTGATGTTTATATTTTAGAGCTAATTGACCTGAATTAAGTTTTCCTGATGGGATAGTGCCTTTCGAAACATAACGCTTTACACTGGATGGATGGCAAAGTATAAAAATTTTTAAGGATCAAAGAATAACAAGCAAAAGTGCCGATAATAAACTGTCAGGTTGAACTTTACCGCCACAAACAGTGCAGTAGTTTAATGGAAGCGGTGAGATGATTGTTTGGATTTTTTAGAAGAAACACATATAAAAAGCCGGGCCCCGGGGAACCGCCGGTCACCGAGCCCCAACAACAGCCACCTGCAGCAGAGAGGACTTCCCGGATCCCCCTGGTAGAAGTGATCCCCAGGGATATCCAGCAGACTATCCGGGGCACCCGCAAGCGATTTTTGGAAAACCTGGAGTACAACCTATCCCTGCTGGCGGAACGCCTGCCCGGTGCCGAACTGGTTGGCGAACATTTCAGCGTGGGCTCTTTGTCCAAGCGCAAGGTGGCGCTGGTATATCTGAAAAACAAAGCCAACCCCGGCATCGTATCTGCAATAAGAGAACGGATACAGAGCATCAAAGCAGAAACGGTTCTGGATAGCAGCTACATAGAGCGTAACCTGGAAAATGACCGGGTCAGCCCGTTTCCGCAGCTGGAAACCTCTTTGCGGCCGGACGTAGCCGAGTCGGCTTTGCTTCAGGGCCGCATAGCTGTGCTTGTGGACGGCAGCCCCGAGGTCCTTCTGGCACCGGCAAGCTTTTTCGACCTGATGGATATACCCAGTGATGCCTATAGCCGCTGGTACGTCGCGGCCAGCTTTTTCCGCATAGCCAGATACATTATGTTTGGCCTGGCCATTTCTCTGCCCGGCCTGTACATTGCTTTAACCTCGTACAATCCGGAACTGATTCCCAACTCACTATTGCTGTTAATGTTAGCCAGCAGGGAGGATGTACCCTTCCCGATATATTTTGAAGCGTTCGCCATGATGGGCGTTGTGGAGGCCATCCGGATGATGATGCTGCGCATGCCGTCGAATTTGGGAGCCACCATCGCCCTGTTTTCAGGGATCGCCCTGGTGGGGGCGGGATTGGCCGGCAATTACATCAGTGCCTCGGTGGTCATCATCGTCACCCTGACTATGGTTTCTTCCTTTGGCATTCCTAATTATGATTTACGCTCCGCGTCGCGGATGATCCAGTTTTTTACCATGTTTATGGCATCATTTTTAGGGCTGTTCGGCTTTGCGGTGGCGCTGTTTTATATCGGGATTCACCTGGCTACATTAAAGAGCTTCGGCATTCCTTACCTGGCCCCGCTGGCCCCGGCAGAAGCCAGCGGGTGGGGTCATACCATTCTACGGGAAAGCACCGTAGCCATGCCCCGGGATGAAACTTATAAGCCTCGGACATTAAACAATAGTGCAGGTGATAATAATGAGTAACCAAATTAAAGACCGGGTGGCGGATTTGCTGGACCCCAAAGTAATGGGCCTGGCGCTGGTAGTGGGGATCACTGAATTTGAACTGTTTATCTTTTCCAAAGGGGTAGTCAGGCTGGCCGGGCAGGACGCCTGGCTCTCCGTTTTGCTGGGCAGCCTCATTTTACTGCTGACCACTTACTTACTGCTGCGCCTGGCGGCCCGGTTTCCCCGGCAAAATCTGTTCCAGTACAACCGCGCGGTATGGGGTCGACCAATTGCCTGGGCCATCGCCCTGGGTTTTCTTATTTACTGGTCCATCTATCTGACCCTGTTGTTAACCAACACCGCCGCGGCCAATGCACTGTTGTTTCTGCCCCGGACACCTCCGCTGGTGCCCACGCTGATTCTGGTGCTGGCGGCGGCCTGGCTGGCCGCCCACGGCCTGCCCGCGGTGGTGCGCTTTTTTCAGCTGGCTTTCCCGTTCCTGTTGCTGCCGCTGCTGTTTATTTACCTGCTGGCCTTAAGATCGGTTGATCTGAACAACTTCCTGCCAGTTCTCAGCAACGGCATTCTGCCGGTGCTTAAAGGGGCTATTTATTTCGCGGGCGCCTGGCAGGGGCTGGAATTAATTCTCTTTCTAAGCCCCTTCTTAGCTGGCAATCCCGCCCGGGCCACCAGGTCAGCTTTATTAGGAGCCGGGTTGATCGTGCTGTTTAGTTTTGCACAAACCGTTATCAGTATCGGCATCATGGGAGTGGAAAATATCCAGGCCGCCATCTGGCCGGGTATTGAAACCATATCAGCCCTTGATTTGCCCGGTTTTCCGGTGGAGAGGTTCGAACTGTTTTTAACTTTACCCTGGCTGGTGGCCGTTTTTACTACTATTGCCCTGTTCATTTACTTACTTTCATATGGCATATCGGAAATTTTTCACCTGCCGCGGCACCGGAAAACCATCACTTATATCACCAGTTTTGCGCTGGTACTGGCCATCTATGTTTTTCCCAACTATATCTGGGTTTTAAAAGTACGCGAACATTTTAATTATCTAACTCTTTTTTTTGTGCTGGCTTTACCGCTGGGCACTTTAATTCTGGCTGTTATACGGGGTAAAAGGGGTGCGGGCAATGCGTAAACTAATGTTGGTTTGCTTAATCAGCCTGGCCATGCTTACCGGCCCGGGGTGCTGGGATATACGGGACATCAATAATCGGGCCTATGTATCTGCCATAGGCCTGGACACCCCGGAAAAGGACGCTCGGGCCGGCTACAGAGTTACCTTTGTCATCATCAACCCTTCAGGAGTAAAGCGGCAGTCCCGGGCCGAGTCCGTCATTGTGCAAACGGTGGAAGCCGAAAGCATCAACAAGGCCGCGGAACAGCTCCAATCCTCTATTTCCCGCACCATTACCTTAAGTCATCTGAGGGTATTGGTTATTGGCGAGGGCATAGCTCGACGGAATTTTTATGACCCGGGCAACTATTTTGAAAAAAACCCTGATGTGGCTATACGTTTGCGGCTGATGTTTGTGCAAAAGGGCGAAGCCCAAAAGGTGTTGCAGACCAAACCCAGATTTGAGAAATCCATAGCCAATGAACTGGTAACAATGACCCAACTGGAAAGGGATTTTTCGCTTACCCGTAATAATTTTTTCTATCATTTTATCCAAGACCTGCGCAGCACAGGCGGAGTGGCCTTTGGCAGCAGGGTGTTAACTTCACCCGCCGGGGCCATCGTCATTCGCGATGGGGGGACTGTATTTAGTGACTGGAAATTAGCGGCTTGGCTCAGTGACACCGAAACCCAGGCCGCAAACTGGATCCTCGGTAAGGGCCAGGCCACCGTGGACGCCCAAATGGAAGGGGGCGTCTATACCTACCGGGTAAGAAAAAAATCCGTGCGAGTAGTGCCCGAAAACCGGAACGGCAGTCTGCAGTTCACAGTTAAATTAAAGACCACAGGGGAAATCGTTGAGGAGCAGAAAAAAAATCTGGACCTGTCCAGTCCTAAAAATATCAGCAAACTGGAACAAGTATTCTCCCGCACCATCGCCGGCCAAGTCAATAGTGCTGTGGCCAAGGCACAAAATGATTTGGGTGTGGATTACCTGGGTTTTGGTAAAAAGCTAAAAGCATATGATCCGGATACTTTTGAAAATATCGATTGGGCATCTACTTTTCCCGATGTGCCGGTTAACATAGAAGTGGAATCTAAAATTCTCAACTTCGGATTGGCCAGGTAGGTCGTCGAGCCAATAGTTAGATGTATTTTTACGATTGCTCTTTTGAAACCTTAAACCTAACGGAAAAGGTTGTACCCATAAGACCGGTTTCAATATTAATAACGGCGTTATGCCTGGCAGCAATGCTATAACAAACCGCCAACCCTAAACCCGTCCCATTATCCTTGGTAGTAAAGAAAGGAGTACCGATCTTGTCAAGTACATTTGACTCGATCTCATGGCCCTGGTCCTGCACTGATAAAACCACTTCATTGCCGTCTGTAAACGTCCTTATAGTCAGATTCCCTCCGGATGACATTGCTTCCAGCCCGTTTCGTATAAAGTTAAGCAACAGCTGGCGAATTTCTCTTTCATTCAGGGGTAAGTCAGGAATATTCCCCAGTTCCATATTAATATACTTTTCCGAAACTATAGCGTCCGCCTGAATTAAATCGAACATTTTCCCCAAAATTGTATTTATATTCTGGGTTTCCATAACTAATGTCTTTGTTTTAGCTAGAGAAAGAAACTCAGTAATTATTGAATTCGCCCTGTCAAGTTCATCGATCATAAGATCAAAACTATGCTTGTATTGAGTGAATGCCTCCTTATCTTTGTACAGTTGTAAAAAACCTCGCACGGTAGTCAACGGGTTTCTGACCTCATGCCCGATACCGGCAGCCATTTCTCCTATTAAATTTAACCGGTCAAGGCGGGCAAGTTCTCTTTCATACTGTTTGCGTTCGGTGATATCAGTAATAACAGTTTTGTACAATATGTTGTGTTCACCGGCACTATGATGCGGAACGCTTAGGAGTTGCACCTGAACCGGCGTGCCACTTTTTGACGCCAGGCTTAATTCTGTGAACACTTTATCATTTGTTCGCCTGCAACGGCGCAAGTGGTTCAGAAACAGCCTTAGATCGCTTTGAACTACAAAAACGTACATCGGTATACCGATCAATTGAAACCGTTCTAAGCCGATTAAGGATGCGCCCGTTAAGTTAATCTCCTTAATGCAGCCTTTGCGATCGATAGTGACATAACCCACCGGGGCAAAGTCATAAAGAGCTGCATAGCGATTCCGGGAATCTTCCAGTTCCTCCAGGGTTTCCCGCAGGGTCTGGCACTTTGCCTCCAAGTCCAGCTGTTTGGTATCTAATTCATCTTGCAGATGCTGGATTTTATCTTCGTCAGAACCTTTAATAGATTGCTGGGGTTTACTGGACTTCATTGGCCCTTTGTTAGCGCACTTTTCAAACATTGCCACCAATATAACCTCCCTGTCAAATAAAACTTTCTGCGAACCCCTGTAGGCCAAATCCGTTATTTAATGAGAAACCGGTGCCTGGCCTGATCATGTAGTAACTTTAGTGTTTCTGCACTTAGTTGTCCGTAGGATGCTTTGCTGAACTTTTCTGCGCAGTTGAATTCTCAGTCACGTCTTCAATTGCCATCAGAATTAACTTGGTTTGGTTATCCGAGCCAACAATCCGACGGGCATTGACCAGCATCTTCCTGTAGCCGAGTTGTGGAAAATTATGAGCAACTTCAAAATCTTCGAACAAGGTATTGTTACAGAGAATATCTTCCAATAGAACCCGTAATTGGGGAATATCCCACTGTCCATTCCCCAGTTCAAATACACTCTTGTTCACTGTTTCCTCCGGTGTGACCATGAAGGCTTGATAGAAAGCCTTATTCGACGATTTTATATGCAAACCGGCGTCGAGCACCAGGAGCGGTTCTCGCACGGTTTCCACAATTGCTTCCGCATAATCGCGGGCCTCCCGGGTTAACGCAAGGCTTTTTTTGACTGTATCAATATCGCCATACGAAATCACAACTCCATCTATTTTGTTCTCCATAGTCCGGTAGGGGCGGATTTGCACAGAATACCAGCGACCATACCGGTCTTGCATTTCCTGCTCTTTACTGATGAGAGTATCGATCACTTCCAGGATCGCTTGTTCCAAATCAGAGTTGCTGAAATTTGTATTGATATCAGTTATCGGCCGTCCAACGTCAGTGGCAATCAGGTTAAATGTTTTTTCCGCCGCGGGGTTGAAACATCGAATATGTAAATTATTACTGAGCATGACGACGGGAATATTGATGCTGCGGAATAAATTAAACAAATCACTGCTGATTCTGCCCAGTTCCAAGTTGCGGTTTTGCACCTCATCATTTAATGTCATCAATTCTTCATTTGATGATTGCAGCTCTTCTTTGGCAGTTTCCAGTTCTTCATTCATGCTTTGCAATTCTTCGTTGCTCGATTGGATTTCTTCGTTGGCGGCCCGTAGCGCATCATTAGTGAACTCATGCTTTTCAATAATGCTTTGCAGATTCTCTTTCGTGGCAGCAAGCTCATGTTCCAATCGAATTAGTTCACTATTTTCGTCCTCCAATGTCGCCTGTTTCATTTCTGCCACGACACTGCCGGCATTCTCCCCTTCAGGCAAGGCTTGGGGAACAACTTTCTCAAACAATACCAGAAAGTATTTTTCTTTGCCGGGCGGCTCACCAATAGGGATCACATCAACATTGACACGATTGACCCGACCATTATTAATAACATGCAAGCCTTCTATTCTGACTGGGATATTCTCCTTCTGCGCCTGATTAATGGCGCTATGCAGCCCAAAGGACAAGCCGTCCCGAACCATTTTAAAAAGATTTAGGCTCGGCTTTCCGGACGCAGGTTCGAGATAAGCTCCGGTACGGCCGCGAAACTGAATGATGTCCAGATCGCTGTTAATAATTACACCGGCCGGGGCATATTGGTTCAGGACAATTCGGTCGGCTTCTTCCAGCACTTTAGACTTCAAATTGGCATTCGCTCCCCCCCCGCTGGCTTTCTCGCGGTTTTCCATTGTCGCCGCCATGTACTCGCTGGCGGTAAACTCAGGTATAAAAGGAGATGCAACGGCTTTTTTCGAATAAATCTTGTGCTTTTTGTCCACCAGATTAAACAAGTTTGCATATGCACCAACGGATTCTGAAGACCCTAGGAAAAGAAACCCTTTTTGATTGAGAGCATAGTGTAGAACCGGATAAAGTTTTTTTAACATAGCCGGTCCGAAATAAATGATTGCATTCCGGCAGCTGATCAGGTTCAACCGGGAGAAAGGCGGGTCCTTGACCATGTCCTGCCTGGCAAAAACGCACAAATCGCGAATCGTCTTAGTGATCTGGTAGCCTTCATCCACCTTAACAAAGAAGCGGCGGAGACGTTCAAGTGAAACGTCAGCCTCAATGTTTTTCGGGTAAATGCCTGCCCGGGCCTTCTTGATGAGTGTCTCATTAATATCTGTGGCAAATATCTGGATGGGAGTATTGAAAGCATCATCTCCCAAAAACTCAATTAATACAATTGCTATTGAATAAGCTTCTTCGCCTGTTGAGCACCCCGTCACCCACACCCTGACAGGCTCCTCAGGCGACCTGTTTTTCATGATGCACGGGAACACCAGGCTTTTTAAAGTTTCAAATGCTTCAGGCTCCCGGAAAAAGTTAGTGACATTAATTAGCAGGTCTTGATATAATTCCGCAACTTCCACCGGGTTTTGCCGTAGGTAATTAGCATAGTCGCCCAGCTTTTCGATCTTGTGCAAGACCATTCGTCGTAAGATACGTCTTCTTATAGTTAATTCCCGATATTCGGAGAAATTTGTGCCGCTGGCTTTGCGCAGGACAGTAAAAATTTGGTTGAGTTCGTCGGCATTGGCAGAAAATAACTTGCCGTTTACTGTCTTTTTGACCTCGAAGATACCGGAACGAGCAATTTTTGCCAGTTCACAGGCTATTTCTTCTGACGTTAAAACAAAATCCACGACACCGGTAGCAATGGCATTAAGCGGCATACTGTCAAACTTTGCCGTTTGTGGTTTTTGAGCAAAAGTAATGCCTCCAACTTTTTTAATTTCTTTCAGTCCCCTGGAACCGTCTGTCGCTGTTCCTGATAAAATTACGCCAATCGCCTTACTGCCTTGATCCTTTGCCAGTGACTCCAAGAAAAAATCAATTAGCATAGACTGTCTTGCTGCCCGGGGTATCAGGTTCAGGACTCCTTTAGTAACAGACATGGCTTTGCCGGGCGGAATGATATAGACCTGGTCTGGTTTCATAACCGTTTTATTTTCCACCTCGCTGACCGGCATTGAAGTAACTGTGGAAAGGATCTCGGTTAACGCGCTCTTGTGTTTGGGGTCCAGGTGCTGAACAAGCACAAAGGCCATCCCGGTATCGCCAGGCAATTTTTTAAGCAGTCGCATAAAAGCATCCAGGCCGCCGGCGGAGGCCCCGATACTGACAACAGCGCAGAGTTCTTTCCCGGGCCGTTCATCGTTAATGAATCCTCCAGAGACATCAACCTCGCCGGTTCTGGCCACAGGTAAATCCCGCTGCTCTTCTTTTTGATCAATATGGTTTTCCTTATCTGATTTTTTATTCGCCAACTCTTCACCCCATATTTTCAAGTGAATAATCCATTATTGCGATTAATTAATAAATAAAATTCAGAAAAAATGCGCTTTAACCATTCGAGAAGTTACTTCTATTCGATAAGCTAAAGATTGAAAAAATTTTGCATTAATCACGAATTAGGCAGCCGTCGTCAATTACCTTTGGAGATAATGTCTTATTTTGCCTAAAAGCAATTTTATTTTTTGATTTCGCTTTAGCTCAGCAACCATTCACTTACATTATGTTATTGTTTCATCATGTTCCAATACTTTACATTTCATCAGTTGTTAAGGCCGCTACCCTTTACCGCAAGATAATGCAAGCTTTTCTAATGGCCCACCATCTTTGTAGGCTTAAAAAAGATTCATCGTAAAAATTACTCTCATTTGTTAGGCATAGAATTTGGAGACTGGTGAGAAGATAGTTATATATTACATGAGTAATACTTGGCTAAACAGAGTTTGAATAAGAACACCGTAGCTTTGCTCCAAGATAAAAAGCATAAAAGGACGGGTGATAATGGTTCAGATAGGCAATTATCATTTAGGAAGAGCAGAAACTACAGAAAAACCCCAAATGGATGCTGGCGAAGTTTTCAGCTTATGGGATATGTTATTGTCTCGCTACGACATAATTACGAAAACCCAAATATATCAAAATTTTGCTCACGATCCTGACCTTAAGGCTATGCTAAGTATAGGGCTGTCAGGTACCCTGGAAAAGCAGGCTACACTGTTAGAAAATGAGATGAATACTCACCGTCTGCCACTACCGTTAAGAAACCCCAAGAGCGTTAATTTACCCAGCCATAGTGAGGTAATAGACGACGAGTTCATATTTAGAGATGTTTTCTTTGGTATACAGGGCTTCTTGGACTATCACGCCCGGATAATTCGTTCAATAACGACCAATGACAAATTTAGAAAACAACTTATTGATATGGCTGTTGATGAGTTATACCTGTTCGATAAGTTTGTTAAGTTTGGTAAATTAAAGGGATGGTTAAGAGTTCCACCTATATATCAGCCGCAGTAACTGTACTAGTATCAGGATACAAACACTTCTTCTATCCCAATGCTGCACAGTTTAAACATACTGTTCATCAAGTTGGTAAGCCTGCTTGCCTTTTACTTCAGGGTAATGCGGGCTTTTTTATAGCGTGCTGCTTAATGCGATATATGAATGAAGTTTACAAAACCATTGGCATCCCCCCTAAAATAAAAAAGCTCCGTATATCTACGGAGATCAAGCATTATATAGCCCAGTTTTGGTTTGTATAGCAGCTTCCAACCTTAAGCATACTGTCCGCCCTGACTTTAAACATCACTTACCCATTCTATTTAATACAAAAACACGTATTATGTTATATTCTTCATCGGTAAGCCGGGACTTGAGAATCCTTTTGATTGTGTCTTTTTCCTTTGAAGTTAAGCCGTCTTGGGCCATTTTTTTAAAGCGCAGTAATTCAACTATGGAAAACTTGGTCAACATAAAATCAATGGCCTGTTGTTTTGTTTTAATTTCGGTATATTGTGTTACCTTTGGCGCCGCCGGACTAAATGGATAAATACTTGTATACCCCCAGTAGCCAAAGAATACCACCACAATGGTTATACAACATTTTAACAGCAAATAGATCAGATATTTTCTCATTAAGCCCTCCATTTAAAACGCAGCAACACTTCATTTATTATTTCCAATAACGACCAATAATAAATTTAATAAACAAATGTCAACTGGGACATTCATCCTCATACGGCATTGGGAGGACATAATCATTTTTGAGCATTTTTACAGAATGCGCCACACCGTAAATTGGTTAGTGGCGCATTTTTAGCTTTTTCAAATATTCTCCTCTTTAAGCACATCAATAATATTTTCTCTCTTAATCTTTGAGCTGGCATATAGCATGGTCGAACCAACAATTAAAAACACCACAACTACGGCCGCCAAAACGCTGCCCCAGGGAACGGCAAAGGCAAATTCGAATGAGTTTCCCAAAACCCCGTAAATCAAATACATCATCACAAAACTAATCGGCAAGCCATAAAGCAGGGCCTTTATACCATAGAACAAACTTTCGTAATTGATCATTTTATTAAAGCCCTCAGGTGTCATGCCAATTGATTTTAGCATTCCAAATTCTCGCTTACGAAGTGCTATGCTGGTTGAAACAGTATTGAAAATATTCGCCAAACAAATAGCAGTAATAAGAACTACAAAGCCATAAAAGAAGATATAGATAAATGTAACAAACTGTTTACTTTGCTTATCTGCTCTTGCAACATCATAGATATATAAATCTGCTATCGAGGTATGCTTTTGGTATTCATTTATGTTTTCAACAAGCTTGGCCGGATCAGAGCTTTTAATAAGCATATCTACTACATCTGTACCGGCATATTTTTCCGGCAGCTTGGCTTCCATAGCTGCAAACACTTCCTCCGATACGATAAACACTGCTTGCGACGGGTTTCTTAGCGATGTTTCGCCAATCGGTGTTTTGTCTGCAAGTGCCGCCACCTCAAATATACTGCTAAATTCACCTGGTTCATTATCTATCCGGTGAGTTAATTTCAACTTGTCTCCCGCTTCAATATTAAAGTGATTTAACCGCATATATTTATTATCCATATTTACATCCACAATATTAACCAGTATGCCTTTGGGATTTACCGTATCTTTTAATAGAGCGACATCAATTCCAAGCTCTTTGGCGTATCTATTAAGGGCTGCCTCATCAATAGATTTGATATCGAAAGATATATCATATGTTTTAATGTTTAGCTCTTTATAATTTGGTTCAATAGCCGATTTAACTTTATCCGGAATTAACCTGCCATCAGCACTCAGTACAGCTTGCATCGTTTGTTCGATACTACTTTCACCGGCATATTCCATCTTGGTTATGGCATGATAAAAATCCTTTTTCTCCTGTGCTGTGGCGGACGATGTTACCGATACCATCACATCGTAAGGAATATTGTGTTTGGCAATCTCCGCTGATTTTTGTGTTAGCAAAGATAGCGATGAAACAGACAAAAACAGGACAATACTAAGCACCAGAGAAAAAATGGTTGCTATATACCTGCGCCTGTTACGCTTCAAGTTTTTCAGCGCCAGCTCCGCCTCAAAACCAAATATAAGACGCGTCAATTTAGAGGTTTTAACAGCCCTGCCGGTGAGCTTAATATCCTGTGCTTGACGTATCGCATCAATGGGCGATATTTTTGACGCACGTCTTGCGGGAATATAAGCCGATACGAAAATAATAATTATCGAAAGCAGCACAGCCAGTATAATTGGGGCAGGCGGGGTTACCAGCGTTAGTTTCTGTGTGCCGCTGATTGCCCCAAGCAAGGGCTGCACCAGAATAAAGGTTAAGCCCATTCCTAATGTGCCTATAATAATGCCGGCAGGAATCCCGATCACTCCGACAACAAAGCCCTCAAATAACATGGAATTCCGTTTTTGCTTTTTAGTGGCGCCGATACTTGCCAGCATACCCAAATGGCGGCTTCGCTCCGATATGGAAATTGCAAAAGCATTATAGATGAGGGAAACAGATCCCACCATGATCAGAACCAGCACAACAGCTGCAAGGGTGTATAGTGTTGACAGCAAATTATCGTCTGAAATAACTCCATAGTAACGTAAAAGCTGTCGATTATAGATGATACCATCGCTTGAGATGCCGGCATTTTTTGAAAGCTCATCTGACTTTTGATACAGGTTTCCCGGTACGCTTTTCAAAGCAACTGATATATCAACGGTGCCGGCGGAAGCAAGTTCATTTTGATCCAGATAAGATATTACCGTATAGCCCGGTGCCCAATACGGTTCAAAGCCCGGCCTGCTGATAATGCCTGTGATAGTGTATTCTTTTGCAGATTTGGCAATAAACCTTTCCCCGCGGTGATCAGTGTTGGCATTAACAAAACCCGCATCCTGTCCGAGCGGGTTCTTCTGCCCATCCAGATAACGCCCGCCTACATCCAATTTAAGGATGTCACCAACTTTATATACCACACCCGCATTTTCGGCAATTTGGGAGGATATTACGATTTCGTTTGAATTCTTGGGAAAGCGGCCCTCAATTAAGTTTAAATTAAAGTTTTTAAAGCCCTGCGCATCAAATGCTTTTATAAAAAGATAGGGCTTATCCTCGTTTTTCGATCCGTCAAGCGGCGCATACCCGATATCCTTGCCGAGTGCTGCCGTGGTCGTGTTTTTATCGTTTATTACCGCATCCGTCTTTTGGATCGCCACATCCTTATACAGCACATGCCAATTACCCGTGTCCTCTATGACAACTCGCTGCATCATACTCAAAAAAGATGTCACAAAGGTGGCGACCGCCGTGAGCATGGAAACCGAAATGATGACACCGATAATGGTCACAATCGTGCGTTTTTTGTTTAGCTTCATATGACGAAGCGTTAAAGCATTGATAATATTCATCTGCGCATCACCTCATCTTTGCCGATGCGCCCGTCTTCAATTGAAATTATCCGGTCAGCCTGCAAAGCAATGCGCTCATCATGGGTGATTACTATTAATGTCTGATGGTATTTTTTGTTAGACAGCTTTAACAGCTCTAGTATTTCCGCACTATTCTTACTGTCAAGGTTCCCTGTCGGCTCATCTGCAAGCACCAGTGACGGATTATTAATCAGCGCCCTGCCGATAGATACACGCTGCTGTTGACCGCCTGAAAGCTGGTTCGGCAAATGACTTAATCTATCAGTTAGACCAAGGGTACTGATTATTTCAACCAGCTGCCCTTTATCGACATCACGTCCATCCAGCAATAGCGGCAGGGTAATATTCTCCCGCACATTCAGAACCGGTATCAGGTTATAAAATTGATAAATAAGGCCGATTTGCCTCCGTCTAAAGATGGCCAGCTTTGTTTCGTCAAGCGCATAAATATCAGTATGCTCAACAAAAACCTTACCGCTTGTCGGCGTATCAACACCGCCCAGGATATGTAAAAGTGTTGATTTCCCCGAACCCGACGGTCCAATAATGGCAACAAATTCACCTTTATTGACCAAAAACGATACATTATCCAGTGCCTTGACGGCAGTATCCCCCTTGCCATAGACTTTGGACAGATTTTCCACTCTTAATATTTCCATTTTTGCTCACTCCTCTTTTAGTCCATGGCTTTAATATATCTGCCTAATATAACATTACGGTGACTATTGGGGTGACAGTTTTGTCACACAATCATTTTATATATCTTGATTGTGAATTGCGTGCCTTGACCCTTTTGGCTGGCAACCTCAATGCTGCCGCCCTGGTTTTGCCAAATACTTTTGGCCATGGCAAGCCCGATGCCGATACTGTCATTACTTGCATTTTGGCCTTTGTAAAATCGATCAAATATATGCGGCAAATCATCCTTGTGGATGCCCTCACCGTTATCAAATATGTTTATCATGGTATAAATCGGGGTTGTTTTAAAGTTAATACCGATCTTTCCGCCACAAGGCGTATGCTCGATACAATTTTTCACTATGTTTGTAACAGCCTCTGATGACCAGTTAAAATCGCCTATAAACCGGGCATCATCATCACCGCTGATTTCAAAGGTTTGCTCCTTAATTTCAATAGGAATTAACAGATGTTCGGTAGCCTTACCGATCAGCTCTTTTACCTTCACATTCTCTTTTTTAAACTCAACCGCGCCCGCATCAACCTTAGACAGCTTGAGCAGTGACGAAACAAGCCATTGCAGTCTTTCAAGCTGTGAACGGATATTTTGAGTGAATTCCACACGCTTATCCCGCGGCAGGTTTTCATTACATAACAGGTCTGTCATAACAAACATTGAGGTTAATGGCGTTTTTAGCTGGTGCGAAATATCCGAAATTGTATCGGCCAGGAAAAGCTTGTCTTTCTTTAATAGCCCGGCTTGCTCATATAGAGTTACGGTTACTTTATATATTTCGCTTTTGAGTATGCTCAGCTCGCCTTCAGCATTATCTCTGATATCAAGAGAGTATTCGCCGCTTGCAATCCGCTTGAGATATCCGGATAATTCGTCTAATTGCTTATATCTCCACCTGGTAAAAAACCAGGAAACAGCCAGCATTACAAGCAGAGTCAAGCATGCTGTTATTCCGGCAATAGTGTCGAAGAAAAAGCAGGCAATAGTTCCCATGATTACCACTGCAGCCAAAAAAGTTATATATATTTTTATTTCTTGGTTTCGCAGCATGTCAATCGCCCACCTTATATCCCATCCCGCGAACTGTTTTGATGATGGTTGGGTTTTGGCTGTCATCCCCGATTTTCTCCCGCAAACGCTTAATATACACCGTTAAGGTATTATCATTTACGAACTCTCCCGCAAAATCCCATATGCCGTCTAAAAGCCGTCCGCGGCTTAGAACTTGTCCCACGTTATTGGCAAAGATCAGGAGCAACCGGTATTCGAGAGAGGTTAATGAGATCTCCCGCTCTCTTTTATACACCTTGGCCTGTGCCGTGTTGATTTTGATGTCGCCAAACTCAAACAATGTTTTGGGGAATTCTGACTTGTCATACCTGCGAAGTACACTCTTAATACGAGAGAGAAGCTCTCTTAATCGAAACGGTTTTGTTATATAGTCATCCGCTCCCATATCAAGACCCATAACCACATTAACCTCATCATCTATGGCAGTTAGAAATATGACCGGCATATCTCCTTTCGTCTTAACTATTTTGCAAATATCGTAGCCATTTCCATCGGGAAGCGACAAATCAAGTATGGCCAGATTAAATTGATTTTCATTTATAGTTTTTTTTGCATCTGCAACGTTTGTACAATGTAAAACGGTATATCCCTCTTGCACCAGAGAGTACTCAAGCCCGGACGCAATCACCTTATCGTCTTCTACAAATAATATTTTCAGAGTAAACATCTCGCTTTCTTAACCCAATTATCATTATATAAGTCCGTGTACCCCAATTATAGACTATTTCAGGGTTGGCTTAACCGCTAAATGCTGGTATTAACCCTCCGGATTTCCGGCGGCGCGTCAGCTTCAAAGAACACCGGAAAGCGAACACAAAAGATTGAAATTACAATTTTGCAGGGATGCTACAAGTGGTCTAAACGCAGGAATGGCAGGAAACATACGGTTTCCTGCCATTCCTGCAAGTTTATCAACATACGTCTAATAATCTTCTGTTTAGCTTCTTCGGGCAGCATCGGTGACCGGTGCTTGGCCAGCAACTCTTTCGCCTTAATCCTGACCTGCTCCCTGATATCCATACCTCCACCGGTATAAGATCTTTTCAGGTATTGTAATCACCGGCGAGACTGTGATTAAACCAAACCTTTCAAGAACTGCTGCCGCAGGTCTTCGGGAAATTTCTCTATGGCATAGCGCAGCATTGTACGGGGCATTTGCCTGTAGTGCTGTTTGAGAAAGTTGAATTCCACCGCAAAGTCCCTGTTGCCAATCTCCCTTAACATCCAGCCTACTGCTTTATGAATGAGATCATGCCTGTGGGGCAGCAGTATAACGGCAATTTTTAACGTATCATCGTATCGGTTTTGCTTGATGAAGTGAAAGGTGGCAATTACCGCCATTCTCTGTTGCCAAAGGTCGCTTGATTCGGCAAACTCGTACAGGATATTTTTTTTCCTGTCCAGCAAGTAAGCGCCGAGAATCTTGTCCGCCGAGGAGTCAACCAAATCCCAGTTGTTAATGTAAGCAGTATTGGCCAGGTATAAATCTACTATTGCTTTCTTTTCCGCATCGGTTTTCAGCTTCTCATATTTATACACCAGCATGAATAACGACGTTAACCGGTACTCATGTACGGGTTCGTGCAGCAGTTGTTCCACAACATCCAACGGTAACTGTTGATAATACTTTTTGGCCACTTTCCGCTGATTTGGCACCGTAACTCCGATAAATACATCACCAGCACCATAACCATCAGGGCCGGCTTTAAAAAATTTGGGCAGGAATGCCGCCTTTTCTTTATCCGCATACTGCTGCAGTTCGCCTTTTATTGTTTGATAATGGTCCATAGACACCGCCCCCAAAAACTAGTTTCACAGAGGAAAAGACTCTACAAATCAGTTGTTCCGCTAATTCCATACAATGCTTCCGGAACTAATTCACACACCATTGCGTTTTCATCAGGAATATTGTGTATATTTTTAATGCCAAAATTAACAGCAGTCTATCTATATAATCGCCTCCCATAGCATATTGCTCTCACAATGTAGACTGAATCTTTTTAACAAACTCAACAAGATGCTGAACTATATTAAAATTCTAGCCTCTTTTTTAATTCTTTTATTCTTTTTTTAGTTAAAGGTATAGGGATTGTTATTCTTGAGTAAGCATGGGCGTTTCCGCCCATACTCCTCGACGGAACCGTACGTGCCCTATTAAGGCATACGGCTCTTCACATCATATTCTCATCATCTATAGAATAAGCTAACTTTTATAGTCGGTTCTAATAACGGAAGAGTTTTCAACAGTCCATTAAAGAATGTATCAAGTGTGTAACTTCTTCTTTGACCTCTTTTATTAAGCCATTTAAACAGCAGCCATTTGACTACATTCAGGTAACTCTTCACACCTCTTGTATTATCGGTAACTCCATAATACTGATAGTGTCCCCTTAGTTTCTGATTAATTTTCTTAATCAATTCACCAACAGGCATTATTCGATTATTCTTTATCCACTCTTTTATTGCCTTGACTTTGCTTCTAAATTTCTTCTTGCTCGTCTTAACCTTGCAGCGAAAGAACTCTTTTTTCCCATTTTCGCTACAGTAGAATGTAAATCCTAGGAAGTCAAAAGTCTCCGGTTTCCCTAATCCTCGTTTCTTTCTGTTCCGTCTGGCAAACCTTCCGAATTCCAATATCTTCGTTTTCTCTAAGGCTAATTCCAATCCAAACTTCTTAAATCTCTCTATCAGCCTTTGATAAAATACTTCCGCTTCCCATTTGTTTTAAAAGCAACATACAAAATCATCGCAGTATCTGATTAAATATGCCTCACCTTGACACTGTCGTTTTACTATCACACCGAACCAGTTGTCCAATACGTAATGCAGATATATGTTCGCAAGTATCGGTGAAGCTCCGTTTCCCTGCGGAGTGCCTTGTTCACTTTCTAAATATTTGCCATCTTCCATGATTCCAGATTTTAGGAACTTTCTTATTATCTCTATGAATTTCTTATCTGCTATATCATGTTCCAAGAACTTTATCAGCCATTCATGGTCTACGTTATCAAAGAAACATTTTATATCTGCTTCCACGATGTAATTGACCTTATGGTATTGTACATCTTCTATGATTTCTCTGACCGCTTGATGGCAACTCCTGTTTGGTCTGAATCCAAAGGATTCATTATAGAACTTCGGCTCATATACCATAGTTAATATCTGTGCTATGATGTTTTCAACTAATTTATCTTCATAGCATGATATCCCCAACGGTCTCATTTTATTGCTTCCGTCTTTTGAAATGTACACTCTCCTTACAGGTTCTGGCTTATAGCTTCCGCTTTTCATTCGTTTTACCAAATGTTTTACGTTTGCTTCTAAGTTAACAGAATAATCTTCCTTTGCCACCCCATCAATTCCCTTTGCTTTCCTTCCGTCCATTTCCTTATGGCTGTCTATCAGCGTCTTTTCATTGATATAGGAAGCAAGGTTTTGAACCTTCCCATCAATTCTAGCCTTTTCTACATTGAATCGTATTCCAAGTAACCCGTTAATAATGTTCTTCAGCTCTCCTGTCTGCAATATCATACGTTTACTTGAAGCTATGTTGTGATAACCCCTTCCCTCCATTTGCTTTCACAAACTTCTCCGGTACTATGAGTTAGTCGGACTTCCTATAATGCATTTGCTCATCTTGCTCGTTCCCTTACTTGATTTCGCATACTGATTTCTCAGACATTATAGGATCTCATCTGTTCTAATAACATACTTATCATCAAACTCGCCAAGCCCTCAGACCCCGGAAGAGTCATGCAAGTCTCACCATTACGATTTGTATGATGTTGTCTGCTACCGTAAGGACAGTATCGACCTCTTCATTTAGATAATGATTTCGTGGCTCAATAGCTTCACTTTCATTTCGGCTCGTTTGCTCCCCGTCCTACGCTTAAACCTAATGTTACCATTTCGGTTCCAAGGACTAGGTACAGGCTACTGGTTAGGTATTACCTGAGAGGATTTCCCTACTGTATATTATTAGCTTACTAATGAAAACAGAGTCGCCTCCATTTTCAAGAGGAAACAACACGCATTTGCGTGCTGCTTCGCAGCTCGCACCCTTCCAACATTATATTGTATGTGCCTATCATATTAATTAACTGGTATTTCTTAAGCCGAGTGGCCATAGGCTTGTTATAAATAACCACATAGTGGAAATGGAAGTCCACTTAAGCAAAACAACAAGGAGGTATTTTTATGATAATTAATCATAACATAGCAGCACTTAACACGTATCGTCAGTTGAGCAACAACAACTTACAAGGCAGCAAAGCATTAGAAAAGTTATCTTCCGGCCAGCGGATCAACAAAGCAGGGGACGACGCTGCAGGTCTGGCCATCAGTGAAAAGATGCGTGCTCAGATTCGTGGATTGGATCAAGCCAGCCGGAACGCCCAGGATGCCATATCGTTGATTCAAACAGCAGAAGGTGGGTTAAATGAAACCCATTCCATCTTGCAGCGGATGCGCGGATTAGCAACCCAGGCAGCAAGTGATACCAACGTGGACATCGACCGTGAAGAGATTCAGAAGGAAATCAACCAGTTAACCTCGGAGATTAACCGTATCGGTAACACCACCGAGTTCAACACAATGAAACTGTTGGACGGTGGAACCAGCCGGACTGCTAATATTCGTTACAGCATAGAAACTGCCAGTATGGCGGAAATAACTCCTACCGGAGAGGTTAGCGCAGTAGATGTTGTTACTAATAGCGTCAAGGCAAGTGAGACTGCTATAAGTGCAGTAACAGTTACTACTGATAGTGTGGCTGCTGCAGGTTCGCCAGTAGGCGGAATAAGCCAGCCAAATGAGACTACAGGTAGTGTCGTGGCTGGAATTGGTGATATCCAATTGTTCAGGGTGGATACAGGTAGTGTAAAGGCGGCTAATGCTGGAACAATCGGTGATTTTGAAATTTCACAAAATAGTGTGCTGCAGGGAACCGGTGTCATGGAATTGACGGAGATAATAGCAGGTGACGCTACTCATACAGCCACTTATGGTATTGAGATTACAGACAACTTTACTGCTGGAGATACAATCACGATTGGAACTCAGACTTTTGAAGCAGGTACAGATTTTACAGTCGGCGCTACCATTACAGAAACAAGAGATAACATTATGGCCGCCATTGATGCCGGTGGCGATACTTATGTTGACGGCGGCACAACTTATAACCTCACTGATAATGATCCATCTTATGACGGTGGTGGCTATGCTGACAACAACCTGATAATATTCACTGACGCAGCTGGTCCTCAAGTCGATGCTAACGCAGGTGCTATGAACGCTTCTGCTATTACTCAAGTAGCGGCTCAAGTAGGTGAATATCGTTTTGAAATCGCCACCAACTTTGCAGCTGGTCAGACAATCGAAATCAATGGCTATTCATTTACAGCTGCTGCTGGTGGTGGAAATACCAATACCCAATTTGAGATTGGAGCCACTGTTGTAGAAACAGCAGAAAAATTAAGAGATGCTATAAACGCTGCTAGAATTGATGGCGGGGATGGTCAAGCAGCTCTAGGTGGTTTCAATGCGGCTACAGTAGGTACCGGAGTCTACAATGATACCATCACGCTGACAGAGACAGCGGCCACTGGCAATGACCTGGCGGCAGTAACAAAAACTGATGTTGCCGAAGTTCAGGGTGTCTACTCCTTTGAAATCAAAGACAATTTCTCTGTCGGAGACAAAATCACTATTGACGGACAGGAGTTCACAGCGGTCGAGGATGATGGAGTCAATGTAAACACAGGTACGCAATTCTTAATCGGAGGAGATGAGGCAGCAACTGCATCCAACCTGGCAGCAGCCATTGATCTAAACGGCACTCTTAGCACAAAATACGACAATGCCGCTGTTGGTTCCGGTGCTTTTGGCAACAACCGTATTACCTTGACAGAGAGTGTCGGCCAGGCAGAAGGAATTAACCTCGCTTCACCTACAGTCGATCAGGTGGATGAAGTTCAAGGGGAGTACACATTCTCATTAGTAGCTAATTTTGCTGTCGGTGAAAAAATCACCATCGGTGGGCAGGAATTTACGGCAGTTGCGTCAAATGGTGGCGCTGACAATACGGCAACTACCTTTGAAGTAGGGGCTAATACCGACGCAACTGCCGCCAACCTGAAGGCAGCTATGGAAGCAAACGCAACACTGGATGACCACTACTCCATTGCTTTGGCAGGCTCTGATTTTACAGTCATAGAAAAAGCGGGACAAGCATCCGGTTCAGCTTTGACTGTAAGTGCTACAAGTGCCGTAGGCGAAGTTAGAGGAGACTTCAAATTTGCAATCACGTCCAACTTCTCAGATGGAGACAAGATTACCATTGGTGGTGTTGAGTTTACAGCAAAGACCGGTGGAGCTGATACCGCAAATGGTGAGTTTAATATAGGTGCTGATCTTGGAGCTACTACCGATAATTTAATTATCGCACTTAATGATGCAGGAAACGCCACCAGCGCTAGATTTACCGCCAGTAAGCTAACAGACAACACAGACCCATTAAACCCGACATATGAAATCAGGCTATATGAAGACAATGGTGCGGCAACCGGAAGTAATCTAACTGACCCATCTCTGGACTTGGTTCAGGAAGTTCAAAGCGTTTATACCTTTGATGTGGAAGCCAATTTTGCAGATGGTGACAAACTAGCTATTAATGGAACAACCCTTGTAGCCGGTGATGATTTCCGTTGGAGCAGATGCTGATGCAACGGCGGCAAGCATTATAGCTGCTATTAACGATCATGCTGTTTTAGGAGATCGGTTTACTGCCGCATCTTCCGGTAACAGTATCGCTCTGACTGAGAATGCTACAAAAGCAACTGGCGATAATCTAACTGATCCGGATGTAAAAGGCGATGCAACAGCAGGAAAATATAAATTCCAAATGAGTGCTTTGAAGGCTGGTTCAACTGTCACCATTGACAACCAGAAACTGATCCTGGCCACCGGCGGAAATGAAACAGAAACAGCTGCGGCCCTAAAAGAAGCCATCGAGGCTGATGCCACACTGAATGCCCAGTATACAGTAACAGCATCCGGAGCAGAAGTGACTCTGACCCAAAAAGAAGGTCAGGAATCCGCAAATGCCCCAACCCTATCCTACACCACTAAAGCGGGAGATGGTTATAGGACCCGGATGCAGATTGGTGCCAACACAGGTCAGAGTATGTCTCTGGACGTTAATGACATGAGAGCGAATGCCCTCGGAGTAACCTCCAATACAGGAACTGCAGGCCAGACTGTTGAAGTGGAAGGAAAACAATATGCTGTAGCCTGGACATCTACCCAATCAGTTACTAACGGCACAGATGATATAGCAGTTGAATTTGCCCTGGATGTCTCCACTCACGATAACGCCACAGCAGCTGTTAAAGTTATCAATAACGCAATTGAAACAGTCTCCGCAGAACGATCTAAGTTAGGTGCTTTCCAGAACCGTTTGGAACACACCATCAACAACTTGGGCACATCATCTGAAAATCTAACTGCTGCCGAAAGTCGTATCCGCGACGTAGATATGGCCAAGGAAATGATAGAGTTCACCAAGAACAACATCCTCTCCCAGGCCGCGCAAGCTATGCTGGCGCAAGCCAACCAGCAGCCTCAAAACGTACTGCAGCTTCTGCGTTAATCATTTAACAATTCGAAAGCCAGCCGGGTTTCCGGTTGGCTTTCTTTCCTAATAAGGTCTTACTATACATACTCTATTTTCCGTCTGGTGGCCAGTCCGGATCAAGGGAGACTGTGCCGGGCCTGACCATATATAACCCTTGCCCGCTAAGGGCAACGGCATGGGCAGCAAATAAGGCTTTGCGTGCCCCGGTCATCCTTAACTCACCACGCACTCAAACACGCCCAGCTTTTCTAGGACGATTGTCTTCCGGATATTTTTTTTCAAAGAATTCTTTACTTTCAGGCCTGAAATATCCAGTTGGTCCTTTCCATCGAAACTTATTTACCGTACCTTTCCCTATTTGTATCGCTTCTTCTGGACATTGGTTAATGCATCTCATGCACATATAACAACGTGTATTAAAGGTAACAGAACCATTTATTAAGGATATGTTTTTTGATGGACACTGTCTAACACAAAGCCCACACTGAACGCACTTTTCATCTGCCCAAAACCCGGTTTTAATTTTCTTTTCAGCAAATTTATATCCAAAGTCCCAAAGTAATTGAAATATTGTATTCAGCAGCGGAATTCCTCTGGGTGCCCGTCTCCTCATAGCAGCAACAGTTTTACCCCGGTTTATCTCACCAATCACATAAGCTATTCTTTCAGCAAATTCATTGATTTCCTTTATATCGCTATAATCTTTGTTTAATGCTTTTTGTACATATTTTGAGCTTTCACTCACGAATGGAAGCCCATCTGACCCAGGCATTCCTATGATTTTATAGTCTAAAGGGATATAGCCTTTACGGCCTAACTGTTCATAAACATCGTTAATTGCATGTCCCGCAAACATAGCTCTTGTACAAAATACAAATATCCCTTTTTGATTCACATTGGGCAACAAATTAAGATATTGTTGAAAAAATACTGGAGGCGCCCCTGCATAGATCGGGAACCCAATTATAAGCAAGTCAAATTCAGTACTCTCCTCTGGTAATATATTTTCAATTGAGCCTAAGTCTGAATCAACTGAAAGAATTGCTAACTTCCTCTGCAAATATTTTGCGACATAATCAGTATTACCTGTTCCACTAAAATAAAGAATAAGAACTCTCATTAAACACCATTCCCTATTTCGACAAATTTCAACTTGCGGAGAGCTTAGGGGTCTACCATGGCTTACAATTATCATGGTAGACCCTATTCTGCATTCGTGAAACTTTATTTTAATCTAATTTTCACTTCAGGATAATCGGATACAACTATTGAAGTGCCCCAATTCTCCGTAATTAATGTTCAATACCTATAGCTTCGTAAGGAAATGCGTTGATCACTTTCTATACAAGGCTAAAATATTAGACCAGGAAACGTAGCCATAGTAGCCAAAAGAGTCGGTGGCATCAGGAAAAGTTCCTATGATTTTAACCGGGCTTCCACCACTGAGATCGACCAGCCAGACGGAATTATCCTTCAGATATACAATATGAGCACCATCCCGGGACCAAAGCGGGCGTTTAATACCTGTTCCGGCCTCCTTTATCTGACGGGCGTTTTTACCATCGGCATCCGCCACCCAAAGGGCTCGTGTGCGTTCCCATGAAGCAACTCCCGCGGCGCTTGATATATCCTCCTTCGGCTCAGCAGCTTGCACATACGTAATGTATTTTCCGTCGGGGGACCAGTCCGGATCAAGGGAGACTGTGCCGGGACTCTGGGGTAAATCAATACTTTCCCCTGTTTTAACATCGCATACCGCAAGTGATTTATTCAGCCAAATCTCCCGCCCGGTACCTTTTACAGCAAGCAGTTTGCTTCCATCCGGCGACCAGGAAAGCCATTCAGGATGATTTAAAGAAGTGGTAAGCAGCTGTGGTTCTCCACCTGTCAGCGGTAAACTGTAAAGTCCCACGCCATCGGCCATGATGGAGGCCGAATGCATGGGGTCAATCCGGAAAAGCAACCCTTTACTATCAGGCCACCAACCAGTGCTGCAGATACCGTTTTCCCTGGCCACATACAGCTGAACAGGCTCTTTCCCGGCTACCGGAACAACATATAAGGCATCGCTGCGATTTTCAGGATGCTTTTCATCATAGGGTAATGTTTTTACAAAGGCTATGGTTTTGCCGTCGGGTGACAAGACACCCGGGTTATCGTTAACTTTATCGGGAGTATCACCGGGGCGGACCATATATAACCCTTGCCCGTTAAAGGCGACAACAAGAACGTCGGAAGCGGGCAGCCAGGAAATTTCATTCGAATTAACCGGCAGTGGCAGACCATTTACCTCGTATGACCGGCTTCCGTCCGGCTTGACGATGAAGAGTTTACCGTCGTCCATCTGAGCGTCGCTGTACCCAATATATGCCAGCCATTGCCCGTCCGGGGACCACATTGGCTCTCCGGCCCGACCGGCGTCACTCAGCTTGGTGAGGTCGCCGCTATCCCCGTCAAGAACGTAGAGCAAGTTGTCCCAGACAAATGCCAGCAGTCCCTGTCCTTTGAATGCCCCCGGGTCGGCTTGCGGCAAGCCGGCTTCGGAGCTTTTGGGTTGGGTGGGAGGAGTTGGAGTTGCCCCGTTATTTTTTGAATTACTGCCGCAGCCCGTCTGGATTAGCAACAGCATTAGTACCATGAACATTAGCAAAAAGACAGCTGGAGTTTTTATTGCTTTAGCCGGCTTCACTTTTTCATCTTCTTTCTTGACAACTATTTGCTGTTTTAGGTTTCGTCCATTCCGCTTTATTAACGCAGACGATAGCAATTATATATTTGTTCCATGCATTTGGGTGTTATTTCCAAATAGTCAAAAAATCATACCCCCGCAAACGATCTCCCCCCTTCCTAACCATAATATAAACCCGGCCCCAAGGGGTCGGGTCAACTAAATTTTAAGAAGCATGGTTATGGCATTGCGTCAAAGCGCACTACAAGCCACAGCCCCTTTGACTTTTTATTAGATTATTTATTAATATTACTGGTTAGGCTACTTCACCCACTCCTGACAAACTTTAACGCCTTCGGCAGCATTTGTAGTAAAGGCGTCTGCTCCAATTATTTTGCACGCTTCTTCAGTAACAGGATTGCCGCCTATAATTACTTTTACTTGATCCCGAAGTCCCGCTTCTTTAAGTGCGTCCACCGTTTTTTTCATGGAATCCAGGGCCAGTGTTAGCACACCGCTCATACCCAGTATTTCCGGCTTAATTTCTTTAACCTTTTCTACAAATGTACTGGCCGGCACATCAATGCCCAGGTCATAAACTTCAAAACCGGCTGCATCCGACATGCTCTTGAAAATATTTTTACCAATATCATGCAAATCGCCCTCTACTGTAGCCAGAACAATTTTGCCTGCTTTGCCGTTGTTTTCTCCACCAATGACCGGCTTTAGAATTTCGAGAGCCGAGTTTAACAATTCCCCGGCAAATATTAAATCACCCACAAAATATTCTTTGGCGTCAAACAAGTCGCCCACAATAGCCATACCTTTTTGACAGGCGCCTACCACCACCTCGGTTTCTTCACTGCCGGGATTAGTGGCGACAAACTCTTTTAACATGTCTAATACCTTGGGCTCGTCCAGATCTCCTACTGCCTTTGTCAACGCTTGCATGTCCAACATAAAGTGTGTCCTCCTTTTAATTTTTGTCCGAGAATCACGGGGACTGTTCTCTTACTTCCAAAAGGTTTATTGGCTGCTTGATTATCCCGCTGCCGCTAGCATGGTTGCCCTTATTATCCCCCTCGTAAAACGAGCAATTTTGAAAACTCCTAATAATTGTCATGGCAAGCGTTAGTGTAGTAATCTCCGGTTGTTACCCCCGCTTTATCCTGAGAGATCACCACGCGCTATCGCTCATCGCGACGATGACAACCGGTGACTCCGCTAACCTTCCGACAAAAGCTTGTCCCAAATCAATTGGTTTAGTTATGACTGCCTCTGTCCGGGCCGATTTTATTCTTTCTGTAGGCATTGGAGAAGTTCCGGCAGTATCGATCACGGCCCAGTAATGCCTCAGCGGCTAAAAGAGTGGTTAAAATATCCCTGTTACAGGGGTCCAGGATAGCCGAATCCATACCCGCATAGGTGGCAATAGTCAAAAAATGCTGGTTAATAATTTTTCTTAGAGGCATACCAAAAGAGATATTGCTTAAACCTGAGGTCACTTTAATGGTAGGATAGAGTTCTTTGACCGCTTTTAATGTCTCGATAAAGTTTAAAAGGGACTGGTTATCAGCTGATATAGCCATTACCAGCGGGTCGATATGGATTCGGTCGGGAGTGATGTCATACTGTTGGGCCTTTTGCACCATTGTTTTAGTTATCTCAACTCTGGCTTGCACATCGGAAGGAATCCCTTTTTGGTCACAGGTCAAGGCGATCACCTGCCACCGGGTGCTCTGAATCATGGGGTAAACTACTTCGCATTTGCCGCCTTCTTCAGATACCGAATTAATAATACCGGGTTCTTTAGCGTACTTAAAAACCTGCTCTATTGCCCTGGGGTTGGGGCTGTCAATACACAGCGGTGTATCAATGGCATCCTGTACAATTTCCATCAGCCATTTTAAAGTTTGAACTTCAAACTCCGGCGCTGTGCTGGCACATACATCTATATAGTGAGCGCCTGCCTCAACCTGCTTGACAGCCAAGTCGCGAATAAACTGTTCATCTCTATTTTCGATAGCTTTTTTTACCCCTGGAATCGTGCCATTGATTTTCTCTCCAATAATAATCATTTTAAAGATACCTCCTTAGACTTCAAGGTTTAAATATCCATTGTATTTAACCCCGGTTACAGAGACAGACAGCTAGTTCAATAAACCCAACATTTTCCAAAGAGGTAAACTCATAATAATACCTATCAAACATAAGCCCAAATAAATAACACTTAATATCCTTGCCTGTACATGGGTATGCCCTTTTCCGTCCAGCATGCTGTACTGAGCTAAATATGGCACATTCAGGTATGGCATCAGCCAATGATTACTTACCGCAGCCATGATAATAACTACTATGAAGGGGTTAAAGCCTATATTCGCAAGTATCGGTGCAAGTACAACCAATATTAAAACACCTGAAGTTACCTGGGATGGTATGATAAGCCTTATCACAGTAATTACCAATGTCAAAGCCATAACAAATACGAGGGTGTTATTGATGAGCGGTACAAGGAGTGGTCCAAGAATGGTATTCAACCATTTATCAACTCCTACCTGGGTCATGTCAGCGCCGATATTCAAAATTAAACCTAAGTATATCCATACACTCCAGCTTACACCTGCAAGATCCTTATTGCTTACTATGTTGGCAAGGAATAAGGCAGCCATAGCAACTAGTGCCGCTTCTGTTGCACCAACACCGATGTAGGATCCCATAATCCATAAAATGAATGTAGCCAGTATAATTACTCCGCTAACTTTTTCTTTTGTTGTCATCGGCCCTAATTCTGCCAGCTGAGAATACACCTGCTCTTTACTGACAGCTTTTACGCCCTTTCCGAAATACAGCCAGAGGATAAGAAACATAACGATGCCTATCAATAAGGCTATTGGAAGGCCGGCAGCAAGCCAACCGGACCAGGTTATCTGCTGTTTTACATCAGCAGACAAGGCACCTATATAGGCAATATTGGGAGCCATGCCTGTCATAAAAGCAATACCGCCCAGCACAGCTGAACTTATAAACACACCCAGTGATAAACCTGCCGCACCGCGGCTGCCGTCTTCCAGCCCCATGGAGCGGGCAACTCCAAGTGCAAAGGGAGTAGGAATGGAAACCTTGGCAACTGCGCTTGGCACCATAGGGCCGATAACCACAAATCCGGTTAAATATAACCCTAGCAATTGACCAAAATAAGTACCTGGAAGGACTTTCAGCATCCACAGACTGAACCTACGTATCAAACCTGTACTGTTAAGTGCAGCGCTGAACAGCATTGCTGCCAAAACCAGCCAGAGGGCGCTGTTCGAAAAACCTCCGAAAGCAGTAGCAAAAGGTATTTTTACTATCAGCACAAACAGAACATTCATTAGTAGTGCCGTAATCATATCCGGTATAACCCCAAAGGCCCAGAAAATTACCGCAAATGTAGTAATACCCAGAACCTGCATTGCATTGGCTTCGAGCCCCGGGAACGGTGAGCTCAGAGCAATCCAAAGTCCCACGATAATGCCTAAAGCTGCTCCGATAATTCTTTTCAACTGAGTCCTACCGATTTCTGAATTTGTGGCAGTTTGTTTTTCTGTTTTAATCATAACGATATCACCCTCTAATAAAAATTCAATAATTCTGGACTATATGAGAGGATATAAAATGGGAACTAGTACTAAAACCATTAAAACAAGCAGGACTGAAATAGGACCGGAATATTTTACATAATCCATGAATCTATAGCTGCCCCAATTAATCACAAGAGCTTGTGTTGGACTTGCCATTGGAGTAATGAAAGAACATGATGCACATAAAGTAATTCCAATTGCTACAGGTAGCGGATTCATTCCCAGTTCTGCTGCAAGGGAAACGCCTATGGGAATCATAACACCTACACTAGCTGTGTTGGACATTAACTGACTGATAATAAATGAAATCAAAGACAGCACTACAAACACTGAGATCGGAGTAATGGCGCTACCCAACAATCCTACAAAGAATTCAGCAATAATTTTTCCTCCGCCGCTGTTTGCAAGGCCGGCCGCACTACCAATGGTTCCACCTAGAAGAAGCAAGGTTCCCCAGTCAATTTTGTGATACAGTTCTTCTAAAGTAATGCACCCTGTAATCACACACGCGAGGCCGCCGAGAATGGCAACTGTTCCTAAGCTGATTCCATGGTATTGTTGAGTAATAAGGCCACCTATTGTAGCCAATAGGATAACTGTACTTATAGTTTTCTTGTATTTTGCTTTTTTCAGAATAACTGGTCCATTTGTAATTGCGGCATCATCTTTTGCTTTTAAATTTGATTTTTCCCGTTGTGCAATAAAGTCTTTAACAAAAGCGCAGTGCTCAGGGTTTTTTCCAAATATCATATCTGCGAATTTGTCACCAACAGTAAAAGCATAAATTAAAACAACAATAAACATCGGTAATGCAATTTTTGCAAACTGTGTAAAGGTAAATGGGGCATACCCTGCCGCCACCAACATTCCTGATGCAGATATGTTAACAGGAGAACCAACAAGTGTCATTAATCCTCCTACAGAGGTTATAATTGTTAAAATCTGCATATATTTTTGTTCATAAACTGATTTGTCATTAGCTTTTATCACAACACCTAAAATTAAGGGTAAAAATATAACAGTACATGCTGTATTACCTAAAACAAATGACATGACTCCTGAAATGGCCAGCATAAGCAGAATAGATAACTTCGGTTTTCCACCTGCTATTTCGATAATCATATCTGCAAGTGAACCTGCTGCACCTGTCGAGAACAGTGTCGATCCCACCACCATAATGCCTGCCATAACCAGAACCGAATCCTGGGAAAAAGCAGCCCAGGCAGTATTTGCAGGAATAACGCCGAACAGTACCATGGCGGCAGCCGATAACATTGCTATAATTGGTATTGGCAGTAATTCCCCCACATAAAAAACAATTGCTATCGCAAAAATTATAATACTAATATTACCCGCATCCATTTTATATCCCCTTGCACTTCACAATTTTTAGTTAATATAACTACCGCAGAATAGATTGCAGACTCATCCTAAAGATTCTGCTTGTCCTTTTGTGGAGCTTTATAGGAAATTCACAGGCAGCCTTTACTGCCAGTGATTCCCGGGGGGGTTTCAGGAGATACAGTTCATTTTTAAGGAACTTACTTTAGACGCTATTGCGAATATTAAGTAACTCTTTCAAAGTTTTAGCCATTTACACCAATCACTACTATAACAATAGATTCATAACAAACTGAAAAATAATATCTTCGGATTTCAGCATCTTTGCTTTCATCGCAGCAACATTTCTATCATCGGTGTCCTGGTTTTCTTCAACAATCTGTTCCCATGTTTTTAAGTATTTGCAATCCATAGAGCCACCTCCTTTCTAATAAGTAGCATTGTCACGCAAATAATCAGACAATGCTATTATATTTTCGCGCATATTGCCCTGGCAGGTAATAGCGCTCTTATCAAATTCAAAATAATACCGGCCGCCAGGCGCCAAAATATCGAGATATTCTTTTGCCTTATTAATAACCTCTTCTTTAGTCCCAATTTGCAGTATGGATATTGGATACAATCCGGATATAATATGTTTATCTCCTAATTTTTCCTTGATAATTTTCGGATCTCCATATTCAAAACGCAACCTTACATTTTCCGGCAAATCACGCAAATGATCTAAATAACGCATCCAGTCACCTTCGCAAAAGACTCTCACGCCCATTCCGCTATCAACAAAAGTCTCTATCATTTTTTTGAAAGTTGGATAGTAGAATTTTTCGAAATCTTTTGTCCGCATAAAACCTGGCATATGAGTTGTAATAGAAGTTGTCCCCATATAATGGGGATTGGATGGAGTCGCCTTTCTAATCAATAGTGGGAAAACTGCATCACAAGCTTCAATCACTTGCTCAGGATGTCGTCTGCAATCAATCAGTATATTTCCAAAACCTCTGATAAAGTCTGCCAGGAAATCGAAAGGACACTTAATTCCGCCGCCGGATGAATTGGCAGGGGGCTTTAAATAACCATATTTAGCTGTTGCGTCGCTTCGAATTTTTGCCATAACAGCCTGCTCTTCCCGGTATGCGACAATACCTTTTGCCATGTTCACCGACCTGGTCACAGGGTCTGTATCAAGCGCTGGAAACAGAGTCGGCAGGATCTTTTCCAACATAACGTCAAAGGGATTTTTAATGAAAGCATCGTAATCCTCCGCATCCATTCCGGAGATTTCCGGATGCTGCATGAAACCTCCTTTACTCATTTTGTAGGAACGTGATTTCAACACCTGATATGGATAAGGTACGATGACAGATGCGACCGGCACAATATCCGTAAAAACTTGTGAACAAAATTCATCGCAAGCTTTTGCTAACAAACCATTTGTATCCCATTGGGAATCAAACAAATCATATCCTGCAAATTGAATTGCAAAAGGATTAAACACATAATGTCCTAATGGAACCCTTTTAGGTATTTGTCCCGTGAATAGCTTGTCAAAAAGCTCATATCTTTCTTGTTGTAATTTTCCCGCATCATTTGTCATATTTAAACCTCCTTCAATTGTCTCATTATAGACATTTTACACATTGAAATATTTTGGGGTCTAATCAAACATTTGCTTATCCGTATATACATTTGTTTTTTATATACAACTATTGTTTATTTGTAGAATTTTCACTATACTTACCCTAGACAACCTTGTGAATGGGAGGACAAAATGCTTAGTCTTATCAATATTTATAAAAGAATCGGATCAAGAAAAAAAATATCAGATAGCATTTATTTAACGATAAAACAAGCTATTATCACAGGTTTTTTGCCTCCAAAAGAAAAAATAGATGATAAACATATTGCACGGGAATTAGATGTAAGTCAAAGTTCCGTCCGGGAAGCTCTAAAGCTGTTGGAGTTTGATCATTTTATCACTTTTGTTAAAGGCAGAGGATACGAGGTCGAAAATGTAACTTTAGAGGATATTGTAAAAATTAATGAAATGTTATCTATTCTATCTGCAGCTTCTATAGAGCTAATCAACATTCAAGACCCTATCGCTACAATTATGTTGTCAGAAAGTTTAAACCGGGAACAGGAAACAACAAATCATGATTTGGATAAAAAATTTCATATGACCCTGGCCCTTTGCACAAAAAATGGTGAAATTATGAAAGCAATGCGATATTTCTTTGACAGATTGCAGTGGGGAATAAATGTGCTGCCTCTGGATGATGTAAGCACAACTATTATAGAAGACCATAGGAATATCTTCGAGTATTTTATCAACAACAAAAATGCCGGCAAAGAGATTTTATCCGACATCATCATAAAGCACTATAATTTACACCTTGAAGATATATTCGAAAAAAATAGAAGGTGGGCATAGTATGGAAAGGATCAAATCTGATTATCTTAGAAATGTAAAACATTTACAAATAAGTGATGCCGTGTATACTACCTTGAAGGAAAGTATAGTCCGGAACCAGCTGGATTCCACCTTCCGTTTAAAAGAAGAAGAGCTTGCGTCCACCTTAAATATAAGCAGGACTCCAATCCGGGAAGCACTGCAGCACCTTGAACAAAATGATTATATAATCTCTGATAGAAAAAAAGGATATATAGTCAAAAGTCTATCCATTAATGAAAGCATTGATATCATTGAGTATGTTCACTTTCTGCGCCGGTTTGCTGCAGTAATTACAGCCCATCAAATAACAAAACAGCAAGTATTATTTTTAGAACAAAAAAAACTGACAGAAATGCAATTACGCTCACTAAATGACCCTGCTCAAGTTTCCAATGTATATAAATGCCATCAGGAATTCCATTTATCCATTGCCAGGCTGACAAATAACAATTTTCTATACAACGAAAGCATACGTATGCACGAAAAGTTACTGATGATTCATTATTATTATACAAGTGCTATGAAGAGTGACTTTCCTGCTTATCTTTATTTACAGGAACATGAAAAGCTATTGGAAGCCTTTAGAGACCATGATTCGAAGAAAGCTAAGGAAATTGTGGACGAGTATTCAAAAAATGCGTGTATTGTAATAAAAAGAATGTATAAACTAAAACGGAATTTTGATTAGATTGACCCTAGGTTTGGCGCAAGAAATTACCAAGCCCAGTAATACCAATGCTCTCACGGCATTAGCTTATTAAGCGTGGTCCGCATAAGTAAGTTAATTTAAGCCCCCGCTTAAGCTAACTTTTGGGGCTTTATCAACACTTTGCGCAAAATATCAATATCCTCAAGTACACGGCCTGTGCCGTAAGCAACAGCCAACAACGGTTCGTCCGCTAAATGTACCGGCATTCCCGTCTGTTCACTGACCAAAAGGTCTATTCCACGTAGCAGTGATCCTCCTCCGGCCATTACAATACCCCGGTCTATTATATCAGCCGCCAGTTCAGGCGGGGTTAATTCAAGAGTACTTTTAATTGCCGTAAGGATACCGGAGACCGGCTCTAAAAGTGCCTTATAAATTTCTTCCGAGGTGATTTCTATCGTCTTTGGCAGCCCACTGGCCAGGTCACGGCCGCGAACTTCATATTTTTCCATATTCTTGGACAGGTAAGCGGTGCCAATTTCAATTTTAATTTCTTCGGCTGTACGCTCTCCGATCATTAGGTTATAAGTCTTTTTAACATGCTGGATAATGGCCCCATCCATTTCGTCCCCGCCTATGCGTATGGAGCGACTAGTTACAATACCCCCCAGAGATATTATTGCCACTTCAGTAGTGCCCCCGCCGATATCTACAACCATATTGCCTGTAGGCTCATGTACCGGCAAGCCGGCTCCAATTGATGCAGCCATGGGCTCTTCAATTAAATAAGCTTCCCGTGCGCCAGCCTTTAAAGCGGCCTCCCTAACAGCCCGTTCTTCAACAGTGGTTGCACCGGATGGTATCGAAACAATAACCCTAGGCCTAACTAAGAAGGTTCTTTTGCCCAGCGTTTTACTGATAAAATATTTGATCATACTCTGAGTAATGTCGAAATCGGCTATAACGCCGTCTTTCATGGGTCTAATGGCTACAATATTGCCTGGGGTACGGCCAATCATTTGCTTGGCCTCATCACCTACTGCCAAAATCTTGCCACTATCACGCTGAATCGCAACTACAGACGGTTCATTAAGCACTATTCCCTTGCTTTTAATGAAAACAAGAGAGTTGGCCGTTCCAAGATCAATTCCCATATCCTTAGATAAAATTCTTAATGCCATTTGCCAGACTCCTCTCGATGAACATTCATATTAAGCCACTGGCTTTAGAGTTAACAACTTATTATATCAATTTAATTATTTCACGTAACAAGTAATTAAGGATTAAAAACAAATTAGAAATCATTTAATCTAATTTTATTTCTCTTTAATCTTTTACGAAAGTTGGAGGGATATATTGGGGGTACCAATGAAAGGAGGTGATTTCACTTTTATGAATGTCGATATAAGGTATAGAGTCGAAAATGGCGATTATCATCTCATCATCCAGATCATCCCTTATTTTTCCTTCAGCCTTCCATTTTTTAATCAACCCTGCTTTAACGCTGCGCGATAATTCATATTTACTTCGCCCATGAATGTGTTGTTGTTTATTTATTTTGCAAAGGTTTTATACGATGTTGCTATTGAGAATAAAACATATACCTGAGGACACCAGGACTTTCAGCAAACATTCAGCCACGATTCAGGAAGCTTTTAACTTTATTTCAGGTATTTTTAATGTAACAACCTTATAATCAATTGTATATAAAAAAAGGAGGTTAAATGATGAAGCTTGGAAAAAAAGTATTCATTGGCGCTTTGGCTGCAGGATTCTTAATGGGGGGAACTGGTCTATTGAATGTATCAGCCGCTAATGCGGCCCCCGGCCCAGGAAACCAGCAGCCAATAATAAACTTCCAGGCAGAAATGGGTACTCAGGGTCAGTGGAATATGGGGAGACAATCCGGCACATCTAATCAAAAGCAATACGTTCAACAACAACCTGTTCAACAGGAACCTCCTGTTCAATGGCAACCTGTTCAACAACAGCCGGTTCAGTGGCAATCCGGTCAACAACAAACTGTTCAATGGCAACAGATGTTCAATAAACGGAATGCTCAGGGTGGCCAGATGCTCGGGGCTGTAGGCGGAAACATCATTTCCCAGGTGGCTGATATTTTGGATGTGGAAGAAGAAACCATAATCGAAGCCCTGCAGGACGGCCAAAGCCTGGTAGAAATTTCCGGGGATTACGATGTAGATGAAGACGAACTTCTGGATGAGCTTGTAGAGCTCCAAAGCGATGCCATTGACAACGCGGTGGATGAAGATATTCTCACCGATAATCAAGCCGATGAATTAAAAGAACAATTGGCTGAACAATTAGAGCAAATTGTGGAGAGTATCAACACAACTTTTATGAATAATCGGAGCAGTTTTATAAATTATGATGATACAAGTGTAAACAACATTGAAGATACGCTGGATGATTATTTTGAGGATGCAGGAGATGATTATTTCAGTGACGACGGCATAGATGTCACAATAATCCTTGATGGCGACGAGGATGATCTGGCATATAAAGTTACTCTTGATTTCGACGATGCTGAAGATTATGATGATCTGACCGACATCAGTCAAACTAAGCTGAAAACCTTTTTGAACGCCGTAAAATCGAAAATCAACACTGAAATTGATGATACCAACTTTGAAGACGCAGATATTACAGGAAAAGCAGTGGACAAAGATCATTCAAGTTATTATGTAAAATATAACGGTAGCTCGTATACTTATAGCTGGGATGACTAAGAACATAGAGCAAATAAAACAGAAACAAAACCCCGTTTTCGGGGGTTTTGTTTTTTAGAAAAGAACTTTATCTATTTAAGGCTTTTTCGTTGCCCAGGCCTACGTCGGCCTTTCCTCTGGCTATGACGCTGGTTACGCCCAGGTGGGATTTAGCCTCCGCAGCGCTGATCATAGTTATTCGTTTAACCGATAAGATTTTCTAAAGCTTGAATTGGAGGAGCAATATCAGGCAAGCAGGAGATCGATACAGGACAATCCGTCACACGTCAAAGGCTATGCCAACCAGGTAAATGCTGCCCTGAAACATGATACCTTTGATCGATTGCCGCAGATAACATGCCCGACTCTTGTCTATGGGGGGCTTTACGACGGCAGCTGCCCACCGGAGGAAATTCGCAGGATAGCCGGGCAAATCCCGGGTGCACGCTGCGAGTTTGCAGAATCCGGACACGGTAGCTGGTTCTTTGACCCTTCAGTGTGGGAAAAGATCATCAGTTTCTATAAAGAGAAATAGTTTATGAACTACATTGAAATAGTCAATGACGCCATACAATATATTGAGTCCAGCCCGCACCGGAAGCTGTCCCTGGAGGAACTCTGCTACTGAACGACGATCTAAAAATCCATTTTCTGGAACTGGAGAAGACAGTAAATCGTAGGCCGAAGGACCGCTTGGAAGCGTGGATGCTTTACCTCAACAACCTTGCAGGCGAAGAAATGGAGGTGATCGCTATGAATAATCCCGGTATAAGGAAAGCCTTGACCATTGAGAGGGCTTTCTGGCAGAGCAAAAAGGAGCTATCATACGGGACTTTTTTATCATAAGTCTTTTTCATTTAAACCCGTTTAGTGATAATAAAATTATGATCATTTTGAACCCGTCGCCTGTGTAATTTTTACATTATAAGTCGCTACATGACCGGCAAAAGGGTCAGTCGCTCCTGGGGGCCGATTAGATAACCTTTGTCCCTGAGGCCCCGGCAGGATAGAAGCTAAATTTCTTTATATCAGTTTTACATAGTCCTGTGCGCCATAGAAAAAGCGATGAATAATAACTGCCTTAGCCGCTTCATCAACCCTATAAGCCAGCACATAGTTTCTGATAGCTGCCTTGCGATAGCCTATTTTTTCTAAATAAGCGTCATGACACTGTTCATACATAAGTGGATTGCTTTTCAAATAACCGTAGCATTTTTCCACTTCATCGAGGAAATTGGTAGCTGCTATGGGGTTTGCAAGCTGAATGGCAATGTACGAAACGATATTATCCAAATCCCTGTGAGCAAGCTCCGAAACAACCAGCCTATACATTGTATTTTTCTCTTATGCTTTTCAAAGAGGCATCTCCGTCCAGCACCTTTCCTTCCGCTATCTGCGCCTCGGCTCCAGCCAATTTGTTATATACATCTAGCATAAACAATTTTTCCTCGTACATTTTTACGCTCATGATAACCATATCGCCATAGCCGTTTTTGGTAATATATATCGGCTCGGTTGCCTCTTGGCACATTTTAGAGATTTCGCTTGTATTTTTCAAATCCCGGATCGGAATGATTCGCGGCATAATCGTCATCTCCCTTCCATTCATGTGGAATTATTATACCATAATTATGCCCCACTCATAAAAGAATAATTCAAAGTTTCCGCAAATATAAAAAGGCCGAGCGCTTGAAACCACAACATCACCCGCTGGACGCCGGCAGTTTTTGGACATGCGCATCTAGCTGTTTTTGCACGCCCGGCAAAAGGGTCAGCCGCTCCTGAGAGCCGATTAGATAACCTTTGTCCCTGAGGCCCCGGCGGGACGGCTTTTTACCGATTTTTTCCTTGGAAATGTTAAAACCGCCCGGTTTGCGGGCTCCTCCCTGCCCAATAATCCGGCCAGCAGATCTATAACGCCGTCTTTATCCAGCTTTTCATTGGCCTGCAAGCACTGCGGAATAATAATGCAGGAGGGGCATCCCTGCAAACAATAAAAGTAACATTCCATCCCAAATCAAGCGCAACTTTTTGATCAAATAATTCAGCGTAAAATTGTTTTGATACTCCAACGTCTTTGACTGCCAGTAAAGCAAGTTTGAATTCCATAAAGCCCTCCATTCATATTCGTATAAGCGGGCGTTTAATACCTGTTCCGGCTTCCTTTATCTGACGGGCTTTTTTACCATCGGCATCCGCCACCCAAAGGGTTCGTGTGTGCTCCCATCATGAAGCAACTCCCTCGGCGCTTGATATATCCTCCTTCGGCTCAGCAGCTTGCATGTTTTAGGCTAAAGGTGGAGATAAACCATGTATATAGCATTAATAAACCAGGAAAAATAAAAACATTAAAACCCTTACGAGTCGGTTTTTTTACGGTACATATTACGGTCTTCAGGTTATTCAAAATACAATTTGGTAGCATTATTGGAATGAGGTGGAGAATGACTTGGGATTTTCCAAACTGTTTGTTATGATGATATTTTTCCAAGGCAATAAATATACCCTTCCGCAAACCCAAGCAGTTTTTAAAGCATTGGTAGATGCAATAGTGCCGGTGACTCCCGAGCTTACAGAAAAACAAGGATCTATTCAGTCATGTGGAGCATTGGATTCACACACTGACGAATATCAAATCTGGTCACTGGATCATTTTCTTTCGCTAATTATTATTCTAAAAAGCTTTAATATTCATTTAGCTGATGCAGCTGCAGAAATGCTGAATATAGCTGCAAAGCAATTACTCCATATGGGGGGAAATAAAATACCCGTAAACTCAGCTATCCTGCCTGAGAAAGGTGCCTTTGCAGCCCTTGCACCAAGCGATCGTTTTCGGGCAATAACTCTTTTGGAGCAGAAAGAAGACGATCTCGCAATCTTGCCTTTACCTTTCCATAATTACCAGGGATTTGTATTTACCGTAATAGTTTCGATTACCTTTCTTGCCATAATTGGGTATTATACTGAATGGTCCGGATACGGTTCAACACGTATGGAAACGCCTGAAAAACGCCAACTAGAGCATTTCCCTACAGGTTGGAAACAGGTTGGATATCCCGGCCCTTCCAAGGGCTATCATGCTCTGAAAGGTTATTTGATTGAAAAATTCACAGAATAAAGGTGGATCCCATGACATATGCTGCCGACGTTATCATAATCGGAGCGGGTGGAGGAGGCCCTGTTGTTGCCAAAGAACTTGGTGAAAAGAGAGTAAAAGTACTATTGCTTGAAGCCGGAACATGGTATGGAAATAAAAAATGGCCCAATCCAAACCAGGAACATGGTGCCGTACACGATTCCAATCCTGAAAACTTAAGTCATGAGATTTTAAATAGAAAATTTACAGGTTATGAAGGTGACATGAACGACTTTGTGTCAGGTAAATTTCGCTGGGGGCCCGCAGATAGAAATCGGTATCCCTGGTTTAGATACATTCCCCAGGGAGGTTTTGCCTGGCAGATTTCCGGCGTAGGCGGGACTACACTTAACTACCTTGGAAATTCTCCACGGGCGTTTCCGTCAGCAGTGGATGACGTTTGGCCCATTTCCTATCGGGAAATGATTCCATACTATGAGAAAGTTGAAGCAACACTCCCGGTTGCCCCCGCACCAATGACGGCAAAAGAAGAGCTATTTTTTCATGGTGCCAAAAAAGCCGGATGGTCACTTTTAAAAACCCTTAATGTCACAAGTCCGGGTTATCGCCCCCAGCCTAATGCAATTTTACCTACGGATCATAATATAAACGATCCGTACTTTAAATTTGAAGAGAATACTGAAGGTTGCACTCTATGCGGCAGCTGTATCAACGGATGTCACATTGGTCCCACGGTTGAAAAAATAGCCAAACGTTCAACATTGGTGAGTTATATTCCCCTTGCTCTTAAAACGGGAAATGTAATGGTTAGGCCAAACACATTTGTTATCAAGATATTAACAGAGAAAGATGAAAATGACGGTCTTAAGGCTATAGGTGTCCAATATAGAGATACCTGGACAGGAGAAACAGGTGAACTTAGGGCAAAAGTTGTAGTTATGGCAGCAGGCGGTATAGAAACTCCCCGGCTTTGGTTAAATTCAAAACTACCAAATAATTCGTGGATTGGAAAAGGATTGACAAGCCATTGGTCTGACACTGTCTCCGGTATATTTGACGAGCAAATCTTGATGAATATATTAGGTGTTCCTAACATAAAACCATATGTCGGGCCAAATTCAGCAGCTAGACTTGATTACCCGGGAGTTGGAGTGATTCAGGGATTTGGTTCAAGTCCGGGATTATTATCTACCTTACTTTACGCATTTAGTAAAGACGGTTACAACTTTTTACGCAAAACCGATTCGGAAGAACCTTGGGATGTTAGGGGAAGAGTAATAGGCCGGGAACTTAAAGAATTAATGATGGAATATCCAAGAACTTTAAGTGTTTTAATATTTACTGATGATGAAGTTAATAAGAAAAGTGGAATTACTCTTGATCCTGTTCTAAAGGATGAGCATGGTTCGATACCTGTAATTAAGTATTATCCAAGCAAAAAGGATAAACAAAAGAGGGATAAACTAGCTGTTATTGCAACAAATATCCTCAAGAAAGCGGGAGCTAAAAAAATTATACGTACCGATTGCTCACCTTACTTATTCGCTCATTTAGAAAGTACAATGCGTATGGGTTATGTTACCGATGCAAATTGTGAAGCTTTTCAAGTTAAAAGGTTATTTATAGCAGATAACAGCGTACTCTATAATAGCTTGGGAGGGCCAAATCCTACTCTTACAACCCAAGCTTTAGCAACACGCACAGCGGAAAAATTAACTCAAAAATATTTTTGTTAAAAAACAAGTATACTAATGTGGAAGTAATAGTTTGGGTAATTTTAGGGGGTGCCATAAATTGACAACTAACACAGAATTAAAAGAAACAATTGGTACCAGCGGGGAAATTGTTAATGATACGAGGCTTAACGCATCTGAAATTGGAGTCCTTTGGAACACTTGTATGGAATCTAGTATGTATAGCTGCATGTTCAAGCATTTTTTAAGCAATGTACAGGATAAGGATATTCGTTTATTATTGGAATCTGCTGTGGATGTAACAAATAAAATGGTTTCTTGGATAATAGAAGCCTTCAATAAAGAAGGGCTTTCAATTCCTATTGGGTATACGACTGAAGATATTAATACAAATGCTCCCCGTCTCTATTCAGACCCGTTTTACCTGTATTTCCTTAACCATAAAACTAAGGCGGGAATTGCTACACAAGGTTCGGCTCTAACTACCTCGGTACGTCCTGATGTAAGGGAGTTTTACACCCGTTGTTGTTCTTCAATAATAGAATTATATCAAAAAACAGTGGACTTATTGCTCTCCAAAGGGCTTTATATACGCCCCCCTTATATTACAACGCCTAAAACCACCGATTTTGTCAAGAAAAAAAATTTTCTGGCAGGGTATTTGGTGCATGAAAAAAGACCTTTACTGGCAGTGGAGATATCATCGCTTTTCCATGGAATAATGATGATCAGCTTAGGCAAAGACGTTTTGATTGGCTTTAGACAAGTAGCGGAATCAAAAAAAGTACGCCATTATATGGACAAAGGGATAGATTTAGCAAACAGGTTTTTGAATATGTATATCCCAATTTTAAGTCAAGAGGATATCCCTGTGCCGATGAGTTGGGATACGCCTGTCACCGATTCAACAGTTTCTCCGTTTTCGGACAAATTAATGATGGCTAAATCACTTTATATGAGTGCGGTTGTAATAGCCAACTGTGGCACAGCAATATCAACAATTTTAAGACACGATTTACTTCCCGGTTACACCCGTACCATGGTGGATACTGCGGATCATGCTGAGGATGGCGTAAAGATAATGATAGAAAACGGTTGGCTTGAAGAGCCGCCAAGAGTTATTGATAGAGAGGATTTAATTAATTCAAAACATTAAGATACTCATATGTCACCCACCTAAAAAAAAAGATACCCTTAATTATACAGAAAAAAAGGTATAATCTCCTCACAAATGAAGGATTATACCTTTTTTACGTTAAGAGGACTTTTTCAGCAGCCTGGCGAAAAACCCGCCTTTTTACTCGGGCTAAAGCCCGGTAACCTGCGGCTGGTTCTAAATTCGGCCGATAGCGACAAGGGAAAGTTTAGTATTTAGTATAGATTTTACTAACTTATGTAAAACTATTACCATCTAAATCTGCAGCCTAAAATTTCGGTAGGTAATTATGAAAATATATACTAAATACGCAAAAAACATCGCAAATAAAAAACATAAAAGCAAAAAGAATGATAATAAAGAAAAACCTTCAACCCATCTGCCTTCTCAAGCCCAAAAGAGAAATATTTTTGCAACAATTGATGAAAATTTCGGATTTTTACATAGCATTCTAGGGGACGGGTTAGGTCTGGTTGAAGGAAAATATGATGTTTTAGAGGGTCAAGCACAGGTCGGAGTAGCTTATATAGAAGGTATTACCGACATAAAACTGATCAGCAGTCAGGTAATTGAACCTCTGCTTAAGGGAAAGATTGATGCAAAGATCGGTTTTGACGGCATCCTTTTGCTGATGCAGTCAAAATTTATATCTATACCCAATACAAAGAGAACCGATCAAATGGAGCAGGTTGTAGATAGTCTTTTAAATGGAAATACAGTGCTTTTTATTGATCATCTGGATACTGCTCTTATTATTGGAAGCCGTAAGGTAGAAAAACGGGCCATAGAAAAACCAGAAAATGAAGTTACAGTTTTTGCAAGTAAGGATTCCTTTATCGAAGATCTGGAAACAAATTGCAGTATGATAATTCGAAGGCTTCCAACGCCGGATTTGCACATTGAAACTTTTACTGTTGGCGTACTTTCACATACTAAAGTAAAATTGCTATGGTTTGAAGGCACAGCAAATACCAAAGCAGTTGAGGAAGCCAGACGCCGGATTAAAAGTATAGATATAGATACTGTATATGGAATAGGCGCTTTAGCCGAGCTGATAGAAGATGCTCCATGGTCTGTATTCCCCAAATACAGACAGTCTCAGCGTCCTGACATCATAGCCAAAAGCTTGATTGACGGACAGTTTGCCATATTATGCAGCAACAGTCCCTTTGCGCTTGCAGCTCCCATATCATTTTGGGATCATTTTAAAACTATGGATGATTACGTAGAAAGATCCCTTGTTTCTTCTTTTTTAAGAATGGCACGTTTTATAGCTTTTATATTATCGATCCAAATTGCCCCTGTGTATCTAGCCTTCGTAGCCTATAATCATTCCATTGTACCTCCACCCCTGGCCTTGAACATAGCAAATGGAAGAGAGGGCGTACCCTTTCCGTCTGTTGTGGAACTGCTTATCTTAACCTTTGCCATAACTCTGATCCGCGAAGCGTCAATGCGTGTTTCGGGATCGGTAGGTTTCTTTATCGGGGTGCTGTCAGCTATAGTCATTGGAACAGCGGCTGTTGATGCAGGTTATGTAAGCGCATCTGTTATTATCGTGGCAGCTATTGCAGCAATATCGTCCTTTGCCATTTCCACGACCACACTGATCTACCCGGCAAGGCTTATTAATTATTTTTTAATTCTACTGGCCGGCGCATTCGGGCTGTTCGGAGTAATAAACGGCACTGTGATTATTTTCTGGCATCTGGCAGCTCTGGAATCTTTCGGGGTTCCTTACCTTTATCCTTTTGTACCCTTTGACCTTGAAGGAATGAAAGATACTTTTATCCGTGCCCCATACAGCGTCTTAAAAAAACGTTGTAAAAAATTGATCAGATGCTAGCCCAAAAAAGAGAGTGATCAAATTTATGCCACAAAATATCCAGCTCACCAGGGAGCAAGTTATCTTTTTGTCTTTTCTCGGTGCTATAGGAAATATAGTATATATTCATACATGGATTGATGACTATACAGGTAGAGCTGCTTGGGTCGCAGGCTTATTAGGAATTTTATTCGTAATACCTTTTGCGGTGTGGATTTTTTACTTAGGAAAGTTTCAACCGCAAAGCACGGTTTTTGATATATTAGAAAGATGTCTGGGTAAATTTCCAAACATGGCTATTATTGTAATATTCATTTTATTAAATATTACAATTGCTGTTGCACATTTAAACATGTTTACGCAAATGATTAACGCATTCTTTTTGGGTACTACGCCGCCCTGGATTATTATGTTGATTTTAATATTGATTTGTGTAATGTTTGCATATGGCGAAATCAAGGTCTTTGGAAGATTGGTTGAGATACTGGCTGCATTCGGTATTATCAATTATTTTGCCGCCTTCATCTTTGCTCCTAAATTATTTCATATTGAATATGTGATTCCTGTCTTTGATACATCATTAACCGGATTTATCAAGGGAAGCATATTCATGTTAGGAGGGGCGGCCGAAGTATTGCTGATTTTTATGGTCATAGTGCGTAACATACCAGACTCGGGCAAGCACTATATGTGGGTTGTCAAGGGAATAGCATTAAGTTCGGTTATCTTTTCTTTTGCCATAATGATTATTATAGGGATAATGAGTCCTGAGCTTGCCAAACGGATCGCATTTGGAGGAGTTAATGCAGCCAAGCTTATCCAGGCAGGGAAATTTTTACAAGGTTTAGAAATATTCATTTTTGGAACTTACCAAATTATTGCCATTGGTAAGATTACTGTGAGCATGTATTGCGCATGGACAGCTGTAAAAAAGATATTTAACAAAAAACCCTTACTACAGTTGATTATCATAGCTCTGATGATGTTGATACCTTCAATCTGGTTAGGGTCATACAATAAGGCATATTTTCTGGCCGTATTTTTGGCAAGTTATATTATCTTGCCCTTTTCCGTATTGACCTTACTGCTTGCTTCTATTAGCGTTCTGATAACAAATAAAAGGGCTGGAAGTGCTACAAAATGATGAAAAGAATTCTTTTGCCGGCTTTATTACTCTTTGCCCTTGTCCTGTCAGGATGCTGGGATTACGAAGAATATGAAGATTTGATCCAGGTTTATGCTTTAGCTATTGACTTCGACAAGCAATCCCATGAAACAACATTAACCTTACAGTATCTACCGACTACAAAACAGGGAAAAGGCGGCGCCCAGGGAGATTCCAGATCTCAGGTGGGTACTGTCTATTCTGCAACAGATAAAACGTTGTACGATGCATTGATAAAGATAGAGCAAGTAACTTTAAAAAGAGTGTTTATGGGTTATTTAAAAGTTGTCATTGTTGGTGAAGATGCAGCCAAATACAACATGATGGACATAATCGAATTTTCAGATCGCGTACCTTCTCTACGCAGCACTGCTCAGATTGTAATTACATCCGGCAGGGCGGAGGATACCTTAAGTACGTTTAACGCTTCTCTCATAACATCCTCCGGTGAAGAAATCAGCAATTTGCTCACTGTATCACGAGCCATAGGTTCGGCATTTCCAGTTTCAATACTGGACTTTACACAGATGCTGGCTGTTGGTGGAATAGAAGCTGTGGCACCGAGGGTAATTACGGTATCTAAAAAAACAGAACCCGAAGCTAAAGGTGGCATCCAGGGGAATACCAGGTTTGTTGAGGAACGTGAAGGGGCTCATCGAGTTGCCGGGATGGCTGTTTTTAAAGGAGATAAATTGGCGGGATGGCTAAATGATCAAGAAACTCTTGGCTATGGATGGATTACCGGAAAGAAGATTAATACTTTCAAAACCTCTGAAACATCAGACGAAACTGATACGAAAAACATATTTTATTATCATGTGAGTAAGTCAAGAAGTAAAATTAAAGTTATAATGGAAAAAAATGAGCCGTTATTTGAAGTGGATGTTAAAATAGTTGCCGATTTGAGGAAATATTATAGCAATAAAGGTTCGGAATTTTTATCTCCTGAAGAAGTAACGGTCATAGAAAATAAACTATCAGAAAGTATACGTTCCGATATCGAAGCGGCACTAGTGAAATGTCAGGAAGAATTTAAGTCTGATATATTCGGCTTCGGATTTGCTTTGTTTAGAAAGAATCCGAAATTATGGCAAACTGAATATGCGGAAAAGTGGGATGATGTTTTTCCATATACACAAGTTTATATAAATGTTGATACAAAAGTAATTAATACAGGTACAAACATTAGAAAATTAAATTTAAAATAGGCAAAAATAAAAATGGAGGAATGAAACTTGGAAAACACTCATAATTTTTATATGCCAAAGACTAATCTAGCCGGCGTTGGCGCAATAAAAGATCTGCCAAACGAGTTAATGCCCTTGAAACTCAACAAAGCATTAATTGTTACTGATAAAAATATAATAAGTTTGGGCTATGTTGAAAACGTAGAGAAAATTTTAAAAGCTTTGTTTATTTCATATGACATATTTGATGGAGTTGTGCATACAAACCCCACAGTTTCTTTTGTAGAGGACGGATTAAAGTACTTCCCCAATAAACTGAATATACTTAAAAGAGACTATGATTTTCTGATCTCTATTGGCGGCGGAACAAATCATGACTGCGCAAAAGCGATAGCCACTGTTGTTACTAACGGTAATTCAATAATAGACTACGAAGGATGGAATAAGGTCACCAAACCCATGCTTCCAACAATATGCATTAATACTACCGGAGGATCAGGTGCTGAAGTAACAATGTTTGCGATCATAAAAGATAATTCCAGAAAAGTGAAAATGACCATCGGATCACCTAAGATGATGCCTTCCATATCTGTTAATGAGCCCTTGTTCCATATCACCATGCCCAAAGAATTAACTGCCGGTACCGGAATCGACGTTATCACACAGGCCATTGAATCTTATATATGCACCGAAGCTTCTCCCATAACCGATGCCTTAGCACTTAAAGCTTTAAAAGTTGCTTGGAAATATCTTCCGCGAGCATATGAGAACGGTAATGATATGGAAGCACGAGAAAAGATGATGTTCGCTAATATGATGGCAGGGATGACCTTAAATAATGCCGGTCTGGGATATGTCCATGCGCTGTCCCATCAGTTAGGCGGATTTTATAATGGCTATCATGGTAATTATAATGCTAATTTGCTGCCGTATGTACTGGAGTTTAATGCCGTTTCGGTACCTGAAGAAAGGATATTCAAAATAGCTGAAGCAATGGATATACAAGCAAGAAGCAAGTCTCAATGTGTTGATAAAATCATGACTGCATTAAAACAGCTATTTTCTGATCTTGAAACGCCAAGCGGTTTAAAAGAAATGGGAGTACAGGAGGACGATATTGAACAACTCTCTCAGAATGCATTAAAAGATATAATTGCCTTAGTCAATCCACGGCAGGGTACAGTTGAGGATATTATGAATATTTTTAAAGCGGCTATGTAATTTAATATTAATTTAAAACCGGTATTGAGTGGGCGAAAATATGGAGCTTATTAATAAGGTTTCCGAATATTGGATACATGTTTTTTTACTATCTTTAATCATCTGGATAATCATATAAATAAGGAAATATTTCAAGCCTGAACCCATTTCTATCACCCTAAACCATAACTGCCGCTTTCGGCCCAGTTGTCATTGTGTTTTCCTTGGGCGATGCTGATTTCCGCATTTTTTACATTGACCTTGGAAGAACGAACAAGTTAAACAGAGAAAAAGATAAAGCTATTTGCCCGCTTTTAACTGAGTTCAATCTAACCGAATAAGCCAGCATGTCTAATTGCTTAATTATCGTTCATAAAAAGAATCATGTTTTTATATGCTTGATAAGATGACTGTTTATTATAATTGGGGGATAAAGGGTTGGCAAAACCATGCTGCCCATTATTCCCTTGTATTGTAAATACCGGAATGATAAAATGAACCTATTCATAAATGAATATGGAGGTAAACTGTTGATAGTATGAATAACAGACGGGAAAGGAAAAAAATTCTGATAAAAAAATCAATATCCGATGTGGCCTTAAAATTCTTCCTGGCAAAAGGTTTTACCGACACTACGGTTGCGGAAATAATGGAAGCTGCAGACCTTGGTACAGGTACCTTTTATAACTACTTTCAGTCAAAAGAAGATGTACTTCATTCCTACCTTACTGAAAAGATTAACGAAGCCAGGCATATTTTGGAGGCGATACAACAATCCCACGGGGAACCGTCTCAAAAACTGTCTGAAATTCTTTTAGCCGCCGGAAAAAGCTATGAAGAAAACCGGCAGCTATTTAACATGTATATGCAGTTTCATCGCCAAAACCCCGATGCCGGGCGACAGCCTCCCCATGGACCGTTATTTAAAGAAATACTGGTTGACATAGTGAGCGAAGGGCAGGAAAAAGGTGAATTCCGTAAGGATATCCCTACTGCAATTATTATCGAAATGTTTATGGGCCTGCTTCAATCCACCATGACAAGTTACCTGCCCACGCCATTTATGGATAACCTGAGGCACAAGCTTTCTTTATTCCTGGAAGGGCTTGCAGTAAAACATCAACCTTAACGGCCTTGCTGAGGAAAATTAGAAACTTTGTTTATTATATATCCCAAAACATGAATGCATTTCACGCATGAATGTATTCATTTTTTATTGACACCAAGAAAAGGCCTTTATATAATTAAGTGAACGTGTTCATTGTTGTAGTATATTCAAGTTGAATATCAAAAGAATCTTCGGTTAGTCCCCCGGCTAAAACAATTATTAAGATGAGAGGTGATATTGAGTTATGTTTCCCTACATGATCGACAAGGAAAATACCGGGATTTACCGACTTGCTTTTGACTATGCTCTCAAGGCGTTCGCATCAAAAAACCCTGTAGAAATGGCTAGGAACAGCGGGTCGGATTTTGATTCGGAACGTTCCATAATCAGTTTACAGAGCCTTGGCCAAGGGATAGATGTACACTTTCCGGATGGCCATATCTCTTTCAGTGATTCCACTCTCAGCCCGGTCTGGTACTGGCGGTTTATCATTCTCCATTACCTTAGCAGGGCCGATAACGCACCGCTGTTTCATAGGTTCATTTCATATCGAGAATTGGAAAGCGGTGAGACATTTTATCCGGCCTTTTTGCGCGAGAGTATCAAGCCGCTGGCTGATCTAATAATACGGGAAACAGCTGAACGGGTTAAGCTTGCCTGCCACAAACTCGGTGATTGTCTTGATGATAGAGCAGATGTCTCCGCCGTTTTCTTCTTGCTGCCAAGGTTCCCAGTAAGGGTTAACATATGGTCAGGGGATGAGGAGATAGAGGCATCGGCTAATATTTTGTTTGACTTAAGTGCTAATCATTATCTTCATACGGAAGACATAGCGGCGGCCGGGCATATAGTGTCGAGTTTTCTGATTAAGCAATGTGAACTGATGGCGCAAGCCAATACAGGTGGTATATGCGTACAATAGTTAAATGATAAGCATCAATCGGTGTGAAGTTCTTCATCGGGTTCAAATTCAGATCTCCAAACAAAAAGGTATCGAATTTGCGAACGGAATCGTTCAAATTCCCAGTGTGGTCAACTGGGCCCGTTTACCGACCCCGATGGATACAAGCTGATGCTATTTTCTCGCGTGTAACATGCAGCGAAACCGACGCTGGCGCAACAGTAATCTTTACATGAGGGGCATGGCATGAAAATACAATCGCTGAAACTCGTTTATTTTTCGCCTACAGGGACAACGAAAACGATTATTGAAGGAATTGCGCGCGGAATTAATCGAAGTCCTGTGGAAACGATAGATATTACGAAACCAGAGGTAAGAAAACAACAATTGCAAACATTGGAAAATGAATTACTTATTATCGGTATGCCGGTTTATGTCGGCAGGGCTCCGATTATTCAATTGAGGCGACGGGGTTGTTGACAACACCTCCATGTCAATACCCCGCCCCCTTGGCATACCCCTTGACATAACCCTTATTTCAACAACATCACTCGCTGGACGCCGGCAGTTTTTGGACATGCGCATCTAGTTGTTTTTGCACACCCGGCAAAAGGGTCAGCCGCTCCTGGGGGCCGATTAGATAACCTTTGTCCCTGAGGCCCCGGCAGGACAGCTGATACATCTCAGACCACCCGCAGCACCTGGATACGGCCTGTTTTAATATGCGCATCGAAACCGGCTTGCCTGTTTGGCTGTGCAATAAATAAAACACGGCCAGAATAACTTCCTCATATTTGATCAGCCGGGCCGGATAATGTTGTTTGATCCAATCGGCCACCGCCGGCCAGTGTGCGGCGGCAAATTCTAGCGCTTTTTCATGCTCTTTTAGCTCTATTTCCAGCGCCCGGGCTTCTAATTTAATATCTAACCGGCTGGACGGCTTTTTACCGATTTTTTCCTTGAAAATGTTAAAGCCGCCCGGTTTGCGGGCTGCCTCCCTGCCCAGTAATCCGGCCAGCAGATCTATAACGCCGTCTTTATCCAGCTTTTCATTGGCCTGCAAGCACTGCGGAATAATAATGCAGGAGGGGCATCCCTGCAAGCAGTTACATCCTGTTACCAGTTCATAACACCGCTCCAGCACTAGCCTGATATCCTCAAGTACCGATTCGGCCAATCCCACACCGCCCGCGTAGTTGTCATAAATAAATATTTGCGCCCGGTCACCGTTCACCTGCAGGCTTGTCCCCAGATCGTTGCGCTCACACATTACCTCCAGGGGGATGATGATGTGCAGCAGGTGCTTTAAAGCATGGACCGCGTCGTACTTAACTTGCAAATTAAAATTATGCAAATCAATATCGAGCCAGATGCCCACCGTGGGGAAATCAATAGGTTTTAGCGCCTGCCCGGGCGTAATGACCCTGGGCTTTTCTTTGTTGCCCCCAACCACATTAATCAGGTTATAGCTGGTCAGGCTTTTATGGATCTTCAGCACCCCGCTGTGGGCGACCACATTGCCTTCCCGGTGGGTGCGGTCAACTTTTTCCACGGCAATACCGGAATTAATATTGGGCCGGGTAACAAAGCCTTTGAGTTGGGCAGGCAAATCCCCCAGCTGAATAGTCTTGGCGTCGTAATCTATGCCTTCCACCAGGAAGACCCTGCCATAGACGGGCAGTATGGCGCCGGGGTAAGCTTCCCTGATTACGTCATCGTAATTGTACTCTTCCAGCACCCGGCCTTTGGGGGTGACAGTTTGATAATTATCACTTTCGCCCCGCAAGCTAAAAAACTCCAGCGGCCCCGCCCGGCCGTAAGTTTTGGGCTGACCGGTCAGCAGTCTGAGCCGCCCGTGTTTTAAAAGCAGCTTAACTGCTTCATAATAAGTGTCCCGGTCCCAGTAAGCGGCGTCTTCCTTGCTAAGCGGCAGCTCTTGCGCGGCCAGGGGCAGGTGATCCACCAAAAACTGCATTTTTTCGCTCACCACCGCCTTTTCAAAGGGCTGGCCGAAAAAATACTGCGGGTGGCGCACAATATACAGATCCAGCGGGTCTTCGTTGGCCATAAGCACTATTAGCGACTTCTGACCCTTGCGTCCCACCCGCCCCGCCTGCTGCCAGGTGGAGGAAATACTGCCCGCGAAGCCGGCCAGGATGCAGGTGTCCAGTTCCCCCACATTGATGCCCAGCTCGAGGGCATTGGTAGCCACAACACCCTTTAAGCTGCCGGTAAACAGCTTTTTTTCTATAAACCGGCGCATTTGCGGCGTATAGGTCCCTTTGTACGGGGTGATCGCCCCGGCCACGCCCGGGAAATTTTCCTGAATCGAACGGTAGGCCGATTCCACTATGCGCCGGGAGCGCCCGAACATAATGGTGCGCCGCCCGGCTTCCACATAGCGCCCCACGGCCCGGGCCGCATCAAAATGCGTGATCCGGCGCTTGGTTTGTCCGTCATCGGTTCTATAGGTGGGCGGCTCGTAAAAAACCACTGTTTTTTCGCCGGCCGCCGCTGTTTCCGCAGTCACCACCGTAAAATCCAGACCCACCAGTTTGGCGGCAAACTCACCGGGATTGGCGATAGTAGCCGTACAGAGTATAAACACGGGCCCGGCCCCGTAAAAATCACAAACCCGCCTGAGCCGGCGAAATACCTGCAGGCAGTGACAGCCCATAACGCCCTTTAGAACGTGGGCCTCATCAATGACGATGTATTTTAAGTTGCCCCAAAAACCGGGCCAGTCCTGGTGTCTGGGCAGCAGGCAAGCGTGGATAAAGTCGGGCGTGGTTATCAGCACACCGGCACCGTTAATTACGGACCGCCGCCGGTCAAAGGGAGTATCGCCGTCGCACGCGGCAATAACCGGCGTCTCGCGGGGCCAGTCCATTGCTGCGGCAATATCCTGCATGGTTTTCATCTGGTTTTGCCCCAGCGCTTTGGTGGGCGTAATATAAAGGGCTCTGGCCCGGGGCTGACCAACTAATGTACTGAATATGGGAATGGTGTAGACCAGCGATTTGCCGCTGGATGTGCCGGTGGTAATGATGACATGGCGGTCTTCCATAATACTGCCAATAGCCCGGGCTTGGTGCGCATACAGTTGCCCGATGCCCTGCCCCGCCAGTGAATTTACCACGGTGTCGGGGATGCCCGGCGGAAAGGGCGCGTACTGCGCCTCCTGCGGCTGTATGACATGCACCGAATTGATTCCCCGCTGGTCCAGCAGCCTGTGCAAGGCATCTCCCTCCTCAAAAACATATTAACGCAATGGTTCAGCTTTACTTTCATATGCTATTTTACCATCAAAACATGTGTTTTGGTATTTTAAAGTGCATCCATGGCTGTGCTCCGGCCATTGACGCGGCTGCCTGCCGGTGGTAGTATTAACCTTGGGAATATCTACAAGAAGGTTGTGCACGATGCCGTTAGTTACCTTAACGCGGAATTAAATACCTGAACCGGGGTGGGCATCCGCCCGCCGGTGACTTGGCGTTAGGATAACGGCTGTTGCAATAAATAACATATTGGATGTGAGACGCCGTACGCTCAGCGTGCGGCTTTTTGCTTGTTTTTATGCTTTCCTGTCACTTACGTGCCGGGATTGATAACTCACTAAGGGCCGGAGAAGGGGGCTGGTGATCAAACCTTGACCATGATTACAATCTCAGCGCAACTAAGCAAATCACAGAATAAAGAAGGTGGTTTCTTTGTTTCAAGACCGAACGATGCTGGCCCTGAATCTGGCCGTGTTCCTGATTATGCTCGGGGTGGGTATGATCGTGCCCCTGCTGCCGCAGAAGCTGATCACCCTGGAAGGACCCGAAGCCCCGGTGGGTTACGTGGCCTCGTTTTTCGCCCTGTCCTTCATCTTGCTGCAGGTACCGGTGGGCAACCTGTCCGACCGGCTGGGTTTTAAAATCTTTTTAGCCGCCGGGTACCTGCTGTGCGCCCTGGCGGGCCTGCTGTTTTACTTGGCCCACAGCGCCGGGCTGATCTTCCTGGGCCGGCTGGTCCAGGGGGCCGGGGAGGCGCCACTGTGGGCGCTGGCACCTGCGCTGCTGTCCATTAAGTATCCCTTGGAACGGGGCAGGGTAATGGGTATCTACAACGCCGTTTTCCACCTGGGTCTTACCGCCGGCCCCCTTTTGGGGGTCGCCCTGGCCGGGGTCTGGAACGGCAATCAGGCTTTTCTCTTCTATGCCGCTGTTTGCCTGGCGGGAGCACTGGTTATCCTGCTGGGCGTGGATGATGTGAGAACCGGTAAGCTGGCAGCGCGGCAAGACCTGCGTTTCAGCAGCATCCTGGCCCTGGCCGCCAGGCGGGATACGCTGGCGGCGCTGCTGGGGATAACCCTTTACGGAACGGGGTACGGAATATTCCTCACCGTGCTGCCCGCCCACCTGATTACCGTTAAGGGCTTTAGCGCCACCAACGTGGGCGTGTTTTTCGCGCTCTTCTATAGCGCGATCAGCTTCTCACAGCTAAGCGGCCCACTATCCGACCGGTTCGGCCGCCGGATGTTTATGGTGGCGGGCCTGGTGACGGCCGCGGCGGGGTTGGGATCGTTTTCGGCGCTGGGCCAGCCGCTGGTAAGTGTTGTACTGGCCCTGGCCGGCCTGGGGCTGGGCGTGTTTTTCCTTTCCTCCCTGGCCTTTTTAAACGAAGCCGTCCCCGATTCGCTGAAGGGCACCATATCCGGCGCCTACTACCTCTTCTGGGGCTTCGGCATGTTCTTCGGCCCGGTACTGGTGGACCGGCTGGGGAAATTGGCCGGAGAGAGTACGGGATTCTACATTTTCTCGCTGGCTTTACTGCTGGAAGCAGCACTGCTGGCAGCGGTGTCCGGCAACAAGTCCATTCAGGCCGGCATCGGCCGGTAGGGCGGCCGCTTTAGCTCTTTAAAAAAACACTATATCAACAATCTGATAAACTTTGATACCAAGGATATCAGTAGTACAAGTACAATTGCCCCGAGTATTAGAATAATCCCGAAAAAATAATACCAGCAGATAATAGCAATAGCGCCGCAGTGCTTTCTGCGGCGTTACCTTTCTCACAGCCATACATACCGGTCTTCCCTGATTATCTGTCTGTCTAAATCTGAACACAACCATGGGGCAAAAAAAAAGAGGCCGGGCCAGAACCCGGCCTTATCAATGGGGAATAGGAGGATGATTTATCAATAACCGGTCAGAAACGCAACGACGGGTACCCAAACAGCCGTCACCAAAACCCAGACCGTACTGGTAATTAGTCCTGATTTAAACATATCCCACATCGTATAAAATTTTTTATTATAAGTTATCAAGGGAACCGCATCCAATGGAAGCAGCATACAGCAACCAGCCAAAAAAGCCGTGGTAATTGCAAATATGGCCGGACTTATTCCCGCTAAAACAGACAAATCCGCAAGAGGCTGAATTGATATGGTCACTATGGCCGGACCTATCGGCAGCAGCAAATGCAGCAGATTAATGATCATGCCGATTAATGCAGTCAACGGGACCACCCCAAGACCAACCAGGTTTTGCAGTATTTCATTTAAAAACCAGGTGCTTAAACCGGAGGAAACAACAGCCGCTCCGATAGAAGTTACACCGCCAATCATAATTACGGCGTCCCAGCCCACTTCCGGCGAAAACTCATCCCAGCTAAGAACATTAATACCGGGCACAAAAAATAATATTAAACCGGCTATGGCCACCATTGTTATATTAATAGCCGTAATCCAGGTGCTCGCCAGCCAAAATATCATCATCAGCCCCAAAATGGTTATAACTTTTTTCTCGGTTAAAGTCAGGTGTTTTTGTGTATCCATCCCCTTCAATACAGCCGCTACATCCAACCCCAAAGCTTCCGGTTTAAAAACCTTCACAATGACATAGGAACTGATGGGAACCATTACTACGGCTATGGGTAATCCGAAAAATATCCAGTCCAGAAACGATATATTTACATGTACATATTTGTCCAGCAGGTATAAGACCAGAATGTTGATGGAACTGCCGGACGGTGTGGCTATCCCTCCAATCATGGCGCCAAAAGGAATAGCAATCATTAAGGCTTTCCCCAGCCGGCTTGACCCCGGTTTTGCCCCCAGGGCATCCAGAATGCTCAAAGCCAAGCCCATAAACAAAGCCGCCGCCGGCACATTAGATACAAATGCCGATAAAACTGCCGGCCCGATGGTAAATGCCAATATTATTTTTGCAGTGTTATTGCCGGCATTAACCAATAACCACTTGGCCATACGGTAGGCCAGCGGGGTTTTCATGATCGAAGCGGAAATACCATAGGAAGCGATGACAAAAAATATAACGGGGCTGATAAACTCTTTAAACGCATCGTTAAGGTCGGCAACACCATACACCGGCTGCAGTATGATCAGAGCTAAAGCGGTGACAGCCAAAGGTACAGCCTCCGTCACCCATAGCACCAAAGCAGCCAGGAGCAATCCCAGGGTATTTCTTCCCGCCACCCCCAATCCTTCCGGAACCGGCAGCGCCAGTGTGCCCAGGAGTAAAGCAAGCGCCGCCAGCAAGCTGAAAAATTTTTTATGCACCATTGTAAGGCCCTTCCTTGTTTTTAATTAGGTTATTACACTCACCAGCTTTTCCGGCCCGCCGCCGGTCTGCCTGAACCGGCAGGGACCATAAACCATGGAGTTAATACCGGACGGTTGGCTAGCAACTACCAGCCTTTTGAATCAGATTACCCGGTTTACCTTTCCTGGCCTGAGTCAGTTGACATAGCAGAATAATGCTCATAAGCACGAATCCAATAATATCTGTTATTATTTGCGGACTGATTAATAAACCGGCACACACCAGCAAGCTGATACGCTGAAGCCAGTTTATCTTAATCAAACCATAGCCGCTGAGCGCCATAACCACGCAGAACGACCCCAAAATTGTCACCGCTGTGGTATACATAATTTCCCCGACCGAGCCGTTAAGCAGCAATGGAGGGTTAAAGATAAAAGAAAATGGAATCAAAAACGCACCTATACCTATTTTCACCGCTTCCAGGCCTGTTTTCCATACATGGCCTTCACTGATGGCACATGTTACATATACCGCAATGCATACCGGGGGTGTGATAAAGCCCACCAGGTTCCAATAGATCACAAAAAGATGTGCCGCCAAATCAGGCACCCCCAGCTTCAATAAGGCCGGAGCCACTAAAATTGTCAGGGTGAAATAAGCAGTCAGTGCATCCACCCCCATTCCCAGGATAAAGCTGGCAATTGCTACCATCACGAGAATAACTGCTAAATTCCCTCCGCCCAGCTCCAAATAAAACTGGAGAACTTTAAGCCCAGACCGCTTAATTCCAAAGAACCGATCATTATTCCGATAGCAGCTGTAATTGTGCCCACCAGCATCCAGTTTTTTACCCCGGACACGATACTGTTCCAAATTTTGTATGGTGTCATCCAGTGGTCCTTATTGCGTGATAAAAAGCTGCTGCCGATTAGTATTGGCAGCGTATACAAGGCCGCCAGGGCAGGGTCCACCATCTTGATCAACAAAAAGTAGATCAACCCTCCCAGGGGCAGCAAGTAAAACCAGCCTTCTTTCATTACCCTGCCGGTAGAAGGAAGCTCCGCCCTGGGAATAGCCTTTAAATCTGTTTTCACAGCCTGGATATGAACACTGGTAAAAACAATGGCATAGTAAAGCAGCGCCGGGATGATAGCTGCCATTGCCACATGGGCATAAGGCACACCCAGCCACTCGGCCATGACAAAAGCCACTGCCCCCATAACCGGAGGGAGTATATTCCCGCCGGTGGCCGCCACTGCTTCCACTAAAACACCTATCCAGGTAGCTTTACCCGCCCTGGCAAAATATTTCGGACCTGAGTGAGTGTAGGGCAGCTCTATATTAACAAGCCTCGCCCCGGCCCTGTACGCCGCCACACGACCGGTACCGGTGCTGGCGGGACATCTGGCGGTGTTAAAAATCCACCCCGAAGTAACGGCGGGATAAAGCCTGTTGGTATGCCCGGTAGTCAGGATGACGTTTTTAGCCCTAAAGACTACCATTTGAGGCTCTTTCTCCCCTATGTCTATCCCCATGGCACCGATAACTTCTCCGGCACTGGTTATAACATCGGTAACTGGAATTTTATTAATTATTGTTACGCCCCGTTTCAGCGCTTCTCTGGTTAGGATAATCTTCTGTTCCGCACCGGCATATTTTAGCCATATCCGTGGACGGCCGGGATATGAGTGTCCTGTAAACTCCCATTTTCCATCCACCTTCATGGGTATACCCCAGCTGTCCCAGTCCTTAACGCGGTCAAAAGACTCCTTAAAATGCCTAACCACCAACGGCTTGTCCTGGGACTTGCCGGAAAGGCTTTCAAAAGCCTCTTTGATGATCGGTCCCATTTCTCCATGCACTTCCGGTATATAACATAAAAAGTGATCGTTTCCCGTGGCCCCGCTGCCACTTCGCCTGGTATTGGCCTTTTCCGCGATTACCACTCTGGCACCCTCGTCAGCCGCGCTGATAGCTGCCATCAATCCGCCTATTCCGCCCCCGACCACCAAGTACGTCGGTTTCAACCGTTTTTACCAAATTGATCACTTTTTAGCTCCCTCATTAATTGCATCTTGATAAAGCATCATACTTGGCAAGGGAATTCTAAACTTATTGCCCCGGAGGGGCAATCCAGCACACAGGAATTACAATGCCAGCATTCCTCTGCAAATACGCAGTAACATCTGCTACACATGAAATATTTCTTGTGAAAAAAAGGGCTTAAACCTGGCAGGATAGCCCAATGCCACCCGCCGATTATGGCAAAAAAAAAGCCCTGCGGGCTTGGCAGAAAGCTTTATTTAAAAATAAGACACCAGTTTATTAACGTCATTTATGTCAATGGAATGCCTGTTGACCGTAATTAAGCCATCTTTTTTTAATTTGGCCAAATTCCTGGTAACAGTGACCCGGTGTATCCCCAGCATTGAAGCCAGCTCTTCATGGGTAATATTAATCACCCTTTTAGAGCTTTTACCGCCCGATGAAAGCAGATACAATACCTTTACCAGCTTGTCCCAGGAGTTGTTGTTGCTCATATTCTCGAATAGTGTGGTAACAAGATAAATTTTCGTACTGATCATATGAACAATTAGTTTGATAAATTCATCCTGCTGATCAATGTAGGACATAACTAAATTTTTGGGAAAGGACAATATTGTACTGTCCGTTACAGCTATTACCCTGACTTTGGACGGCAATCCGCAAAAAAAAGCGGGCTCGGCAAATCCGGAACCGGCGCTGATATCGTAAAACATTAAATCACCTTGATTATTTGAAATGTATAAACGCACGACACCCTTTTGCAAATAATAAAAATTGTTAATTTTATCCCCCACGTCGATAATTGTTTCACCCTTATAAAATTTTAATTTATTAAAGAACATACCAAGCTTTGCAAAAACCTTTTCTTCATCCTTTGCTTTTAACTCAGGTTTGGACAAAAGTTCAAAATTCGGCATTTTACAACCCTCCAGCTGTAATACTGCTTCAAAGCCAAATTAAGACCGTGATAATGTGTAATTTTTCACATTTATTATACACAATAATACCATTTTTCACAAGAGCTGTTATAGCCCCAAGCTTATTATTATATTCTACAATGGCACACTTTTCTTCCATTATTTATATCATGGTTTATGCCGGCCACCACTGGAATATCTATCAGTATGGCGGGGCTGCCTGTTATCCTTCCTTTATTTCAGCCGGCAGCGAACCGGCCCGTAGGCCCGTACTGCGCCGGGGAAGCAATTACCCGGGTATAACTTCCAGCCCGACAGGCAGGTGTTTGTGGCGTCAGAATTGAAGTTTTATGTTATAGCGTTTTCGTTGCGTCTTCTTTGCTACAAACCATTATAAAATCAAAACTTACGAAATACGCAGGAGGATAATGATGAATATTGCCATGTTTTCCGACAGCTACTATCCCTACGTAAGCGGGGTAGTTCGTTCCATAGAATTGTTCAGGCATGAACTGCAGCAGCTGGGGCATAATGTTTACATTTTTGCGCCGGCTTACCGCCGGCAAACAGAAGAAGAGGGAGTATTCCGGTTTCCGTCCATCACCGCCCCCACCAATAAAAATTTTTCCCTGGCCCTGCCTTTTGCGCCGGGGGTTGGCCAAAAGCTGCGCGACCTAAAAATCGACCTGGTCCACTGTCATTCCCCGTTCCTGTTGGGCAACGTGGGAGCGCGCACCGCCAGGCGGCACAACCTCCCCCTGGTATTTACCCACCACACGCTGTACGACCTTTATGTGCATTACGTACCGCTGTTTCCGGGTCTGGCCCGGCGGCTGGTGTTGGGTTTTGTGCGCAGGTTTTGCAACCGCTGCAACCTGGTAATTACCCCTACCAACGTGGTGGCAAAGCGGCTGCGAGAGCTGGGCATTAACGCGCCCATGCAGGCTATCCCCACCGGACTCAAGCTGGAGGAGTTTGCCAACCCGGATAACGGGTGGCTGCGCAGGGAATATGGCATTGGACCCGAGGAAAAAGTAATCCTCTGTGTGGCCAGGTTCGGCAAAGAAAAAAACCTGGATATGATTTTGGAAGCCTTCCGCTTGATCAACAGGGACTGCCCGGATTCGCGTCTTTTCCTGGTGGGTATAGGCCCCTGCGAGGAAGAGCTGCGAACTATGGCAAAAGACATGGGGCTTGCCTCCCGGGTAACCATCGTTGGCCGCCGCCTGTCCCGCCAGACACTGACCAACTACTATGCCGGCGCTGACTTGTTCATGTATGCCGCCGTTACGGAAACCCAGGGCATCATTATCGGCGAGGCCCAGGCAGTGGGCCTTCCAGTTGTGGCTGTGGGAGCCAACGGAGTCGCCGAAATGGTCAATGAAGGATTCGACGGTTTCCTAACCGCCCCGTCGGCAGCGGCGCTGGCGGAAAACTCCCTGGTTATTCTGCAAAATGAGGAGCTGAGACAACGCCTGAGCAGCCAGGCCAGAGAATCGGCCGAACAAATCAGCTCGACCGCCACCGCCACGCGCATGGCCAATGCCTATGCAACCCTGCTCAAGTAAAATAAGCATATACACATTTTAGATGTTAATCAGAATCAGGCAAAGCGTTCCTATTTGCGGTTTTGAGGTGTTTTTTGGGGAGATAGTTTCCACATACGTAAATGAGCAATACTTGACAGATGATCAGCCTGACCCACTAAAAATCAATCCAATGATTTTAATGGGTACCAGTTACCTTAATTTAGGTGGGGCTATAGGCAATGTGTTTAAAAAAGGTGTGAAATATAAAAAGGCCCCTAATATATAATGGCTACTGGTTGGAAATGGAGTACGGTGGTTTAACGATTATTACGAACAACAAGCACCTCATCAGCAGATTTGGCACAGATGCTGTTAATACAGGCAACAACAAAAACACGGCCCAGGGTGCCTGCGGGCACCTGCCAGAGTATCTCAGCAACCCCGGTAACTGCACTGGGGCAATCTACACCGATCAGTTGGGCGAGTTCACAAGTTTCGGTGCCGGTAGGCTCCAGGAAAAAGAAGGCCCGGGAGACCGGACGGGTGAAGGTGGCCCGAACAATTACACGGGCATTTAACTGGACAGCCCCGTTAACCACGGGCAGCTCTTGACCCGTTTCTGTCAGGAATCTAAGTGTAAGGACGCGCAGCTCACCATTTGGTGTGGGTGTACCGGTGGGTATGCAAATCACCTGCCCCACGAAGATAATGTCGGGATTTTCAATCTGTGGGTTGGCAGCAATAATCTGCTGAATTGTCACTCCAAATTTTTGAGCAATGCTAAATAGTGAATTTGAAGCTACCACAGTATAGAACCGACCGTCACATTTTTGGGGCGGACGCGGGACCTGCTCTGCCATAACAGGAATCATAGCTCTGGTATATTGATCATTACTCAAACCGGATTACTCCTTTGCTAATAGTTTTGTTGTATGCAATATATGCAAAAGAGGGAATATTTTCCACTGGTTAAGTAAATTTTTAGGCACCTTGTTTTCTTCAGCTACTAGCTAATGGTTCCAACAGTTTCATTGCTCAAGAGCAAAGACCCCCCTTGAATAGTAACTCTTAACAGCCGGACGCTGTCATTTCAAACCAAATCGCTAAAGGCTTCGCTCATCAGCCGCCTGGTATAAAAATGTTGCGGATCTTCGAAAATTTCGAAGGATACGCCCGCTTCGACAATTTCGCCCTGATACATGACATAAACTTTATCGGCGATTTTCCGGGCCAGATGCAAGTCGTGGGTAATGTACAGCATGGCAAACCCCCGCCTGTTTTGGAGTCCTTTGAGCTCCCTTAAAAGATTGGCCTGAGTCGAAGGGTCCAGCATTGAGGTTACTTCGTCCGCAATGAGTAATTTCGGTTTTGTTACCAGTGCCCGCGCTATGGCCAGCCGCTGCCGCTGTCCCCCGCTCAAAGAGTGGCAGTAGCGATTTACAAAATCCGGCGCGGTGGGAAGCTGTACGGTCTGTAAAGCCTCAACCGCCGCTGCTTCCCTTGCTGGCACACTGCTCCATTTAATTATGTCCAGCGGCTCCCGCACCACTTCAAGAACCTTCATGCGGTGACTGGTGGAGGAAAACGGGTCCTGGAAGATAATCTGCATGCCCTGGAGCATTTTAGTGGCCCATCTTCCTTCCACCTTTTTAGCTTTAAAAAAAACCTGGCCCGCGTCGGCCTGCAGAACCCCCGCCAGAATATGGGCCAGCGTGGATTTGCCGGAGCCGGACTCCCCTACCAGGGCGGCCACTTCACCGCTTCTAATTGTCAGACCAACCCCTTTTACCGCTTTAATTTCCTTATTTTTAAGTACAAATTCTTTCCTGATCCCTTCGGCCCGGAGAAACGTTTCGATACCTCCCTTGTGACACGCCACCATGCGCTCAAGGGCGATATATTTGAGGGGAGGCCTGGACCGGCCGCAGCTGGCATCCCCCTGGCAGCAGCGGGGATAAAAAGCGCAGCCTTCACTTGAGCCGCCCGGGGGAGGCTCCCCGCCTATTCCCCACAGGTCTTTATATTTAAAGAAATTGGGGGAAGAATTCAGCAGGCCGCGGGTATAACAATGCATGGGATTTTTCAGCACCTCGGAGGTAATCCCCGACTCGACCACCCGCCCGCAGTACATGGTCATCACCCGGGAGGTGAGTTTTCTCACCGTCCCCAGATCATGGGATATCAAAATCATGGCAAATCCCGATTTTTTTTGCAGTTTCTGCAGCAGCTGCAGCAGTTCGTTTTTACCGGCGGGGTCCAGCGCCGTTGTCGGCTCGTCCACAATTAATACTTCCGGGTCGCACGACAACGCCATGGCCAAAAGCACCCGCTGCCTCATTCCCCCCGACAGTTGGTGCGGGTAGCAATGGCGCCAATCCGGTTCCAGACCCGTCATGGCCAACAGCTTTACCACCCTCCGGTCAATCTCCTCGGCAGCTAAACTATAATGGGTCCGCAGCGGCTCTCCTATTTGCTCTCCTATATTGAGTACGGGATTAAGTACTTCCAAAGAATTTTGAAACACCAGGGCGATATCCTGCCAGCGGTGCTTTCTTAATTTCTTTTCCGGCAGCCCGGCAAGATTGTGACCGCTGTAGATTATCTCTCCCGCAACAGCCCCCTGTTTGATCAAGCCCATGATGCCCAGGGCCAACGAGCTTTTTCCGCAGCCGGACTCGCCGATAATCCCCAGGCTCTCTCCTTTTCGCAGCTGCAGGGAAACGCCGTCGACAGCCCGGACCGGCGGGTTGGCGGCGTCATATGTGACGGATAAATTTTTAATTTCCAGCAATAGCTTGCTATCGGCGCTCAAAGCGATACCCCCCCTAAACAAAGCGCCTGCCGCCCAGGCGCGGGTCGGCCATTCTTTCCAGCTCACGGCTGACAAAGGCCAGCGATATGACCATTAACATCAAGGCCAGCCACGGATATAACAGCCACCACTTCCAAAAGCCGGTAAAATATATTCCCCGAAAGCTGGTGGCGTGGTGTATGATTAAGCCCCAGCTTTTCGAGGTGGGGTCCCCCAGCCCTAAAAAGGACAGCCCCGCCTCGGAAATAATGGCCCGGCCCGTAAGCCTGATCATATTCACTGCCACCAGTGGGAAAACCTCCGGCAGAAAATGCTTCCACATCAGATACCAGGCGCCGGCGCCATATGTCTCCGCAGATTTGACGTAGCTTTGTTGCTTCAGCATCAACACCTGCGAGCGTGTGATTCTGGCGGGGAAAACCCAGGAAAAAAAGGCCAGCACGATAATAATGTTCAGCAGGCTGGGGCCTAAAAAGGCTGCCAACACAATCATCAGCGGAAAGTCGGGCAGTACAATCATAATATCAATCAACCTCATTATGACTTTATCGGGCCACCCGCCCAGATATCCCGCAACAATACCGACCAGACCGCCGCCCAGAGCCGCCAAAAAAGCCGTGCCCAGCCCCACCAGCAGGCTGACCCTGGACCCGTAGCAGATCTGGGCCCAAAGATCAATACCGAGCTCGTCGGTGCCCAAAGGGTGCCCTCCCCCCGGCGGCAGGAGAGGCGGCCCCGACGAAATTTGGTGGGAATGTATGGCAATATACGGGGCCAGCAGCGCCAGCAGCAAGATTAATAAAATAGTCAACAGGCTGATTTTTCCCGGCAGGGAAAAATCCCTGGCCCCGTTGGCCGCTTTCAGCAGCAACTCCGTTATTCTACTCAACATTACCCTCCATGCGCCCCGTTATAATCGCCAATCCGCGGGTCAAGCTTTCCGTAAACCAAATCGGCCAGAAAATTGGCCAGTAACACCAGTATGGTTACCACTAAGAAAACGCCCTGGATCACAGGATAATCGTGAATCCGCACCGCTTCTCGCATTAAATGCCCCAGCCCCGGATAAGCAAAAACGTTTTCCACCAATATAGCGCCGCCCACCAGGGAGCCGAGACTTAAGAACACCCGGGTCACTATGGGCAGCAGGGCATTCCGCAAGGCATGGCGAAAAATTACGCGCCTTCCGGTAAGCCCTTTGGCCCACGCGGTACGCAGGTATTCCTTTTCCAGCACGGTGGTCATGCTGTTTCTGGCCAGCAAATACATGCCGCCCAGCCGGGCAACGGTTAAAGTCAGGACGGGCAGGCAGGCATGGCGCAGTATATCCACAGGCTTTTCCCACCAATGACTGTAACCGGCAAAATGAGTTATGGCCCCCGACAGGGGAAATAACCGCCACTCCGCGGCAAATACAAACAGCAGGATCAGCCCCAGCAGAAAAGCCGGAATCTCCGATAAAAAAATCAGGTTGAAAAACAGCAGTTTGTCCGGCCATTTCTCCCGGTACCAGGCGGATATGCAGCCTAAAATTGTTCCTATGGCGGTGCTCAGCGCTAGGGCCGCAATTACCATGAAAGCAGTCCAGGGCAGCCGGCGCAGTATAATTTGGCTTACCGGTTCCTTGTAATACAAACTGTATCCCAAATTTCCTTTTACTAACTGGCCCATATAATGCAGATACTGCTCACCGGCAGGTTTGTCCAGACCGTAGTAGCGGAAGAAAAACTGCCGCTGCTCTTCGCTGATGACTATTTCCTCCTGTTCCGGGCTGTCCGAGGTCAACACCAGGAAGGGATCGCCCGGCATCATCCTGGGTAAAAGAAAGTTTAAAGTGATTACGAGCCAAACAGTCAGTCCATACTCCAGAAGACGCCAGCGAGCCTTCCGTCCCACGCCATTCCCTCCCCACTTCCAGACAGTAAGCTTATACCGGTTCCGTCATCTTGGCCCGTTAACAAGCTGGCCGGTTAGTCGGCTACAAAGTTTATCCGGCTGTCGTGGTGATAAATCTCCCCGCTCCAGCCGTCGTAAACCGCCGGCCGGTGCACTGCCAAGGTGTTTCTATAATAAAGGGTCAGCTTGGGCAGCTCTTCGGCCACGATCTGCTGCAATTCGGCCATCAGTTGCCGGCGCTTGTCAGGATCGGTTTCTTGCTCCTGGGCGGCATACAGCCTGTCGACTTCCGGGTTCTGATAACCGATAACCGCCGCCGTGGTGGACGTAGCCCTGGCCTGGCCTACGCCGGTTACCTCTTTCAGGTCTTCCCCGCCGCCGCTGCCGTTGATGCAGAGCTCAAAGTCGCCCTTTAGAAAGCGGGCGTCCCGGGTTTTACTGTCGACAACCTGTACATTGACCTCCATCCCCGTCAAAGCAAGCTGCTGCTTAATCAATTCCGCCAGGCGGGCGCTGCCCTCGTCGGCCAGCAGCGTAAAGCTCAGCTTTTCTCCGCGGCTGTTTGACCGCACCCCCCCGCCGGCATCCTGATAGCCCAGACCGGCCAGCAGGTCTTGGGCTTTCTGCCGGTCGCAGGAGTATTGCGGAACACCGGAGTTGTACAGCGGATTGTTGGGGTGCAGCACGCCCGGGTTCCCCGCCACCGCGGCACCGCGCTCCACCTTCTCCACCAGTTCCCGGCGGTCGATGGCATAAGCCAGGGCCTGGCGCAAGGCCTGGTCGGCCAGCTCCGGCCGCTGCCGCATATTAAAATAAAGCCGGTAGGCCCAGGAGGTTTCGTACTGCATAACCCGGTACTCCGGATTATTTTCAAACCTGGGCAGGATATCGGGGGTAACGCTGATCCGGTCGATTTCGCCCTGCTCGAAGGCCAGTATGTCCTCGCTCACCGGCACAAACTCGATCACCTTGACCCGCGGCTTGCTCCCCCAGAAGTATTCATTGGCCTCGTAACGGTAAGTGCCATGCTCCTTGCTGTAATCGGTCAGCATGTAGGGCCCCGTCCCCACTGCGGCTTCGGGGGCGACGAAGTTAAGGGGATCGGTTACTTGTTCCCAGATGTGCCGCGGGATTATTTTCAGGCCAGTCAGGCCGGTCAAAAAATTGGGGTCCGGTTGGTCAAGCTCGATCGCGACCGTCCGGTCGTCCACGGCAGCCATCTTTTTTACGCCGGAAAAATCAATAACCGACACCGGGGGGTACCGCTTGGCGTATTCATAGCTGAAAACCACGTCGCCGGCGGTGAACGGCCGGCCGTCGTGCCACTTAACCCCCGGCCGGAGCTGAAAGGTATAACTCAGGCCGTCCCCGCCGGCCTGCCAATCGCCGGCCAGAGCGGGCAATACTTTTTCCCCGGCGTCAACGGTCACCAGACCGTCGAAAATAAGCGCGGTTTTGCGGGACCCGGGTCCCCGGGGATAATAAGTATAAGGATTCGGGTAACCCCAATCCCCTCCGGCCAGTTTAATGACCTCCGCCTGCTGCTGTCCCGCGCCCGCCGCCGCGGCCGGTTTTTGATCATTGCCGGCCTGATCGCCGCCGCAGCCGAATAAAAACAGGCTCAGGGCGCCAATTAAAAGCAGCATAACGATAATCGCCAAATGTTTCCTCAACATCCCGTAAAGACACCTCCGATTTATCAAAATATCCGGTTATTGCACACATTCGCAGCCCACTTGGCCTGTAGTTTGCCATAGGCAATTGACGGCAGCACACCGTGGCAGGCGTTGATTATCTGCCGGAAAATGCCATCCCCGGCGCGCTTTTGCTTCCCAGATGTGCATCAGAAGATGCCAAACCAACTCGATGTTCTTGGAAAGTTGTTAAAGATGCCAAAGGTTGCAGCATGAATTACATGCTATATAGATAAGGTAACGGTCTGACTGACATTATCCCACTTTGCCTCGACACTAAAAGCCTGCCCGATGAACCGGATGGGCACCACAAAATAACCTTCTTTTACCTGGGCCGGCACATCCATGGTAATAGACACACCGTTAATATACAATTTGTCGCTGCCGTCCTTGACCTGCACGGTCTTGTTACCCTTTATAAAAGTAGCGGTGGAAGTTGACGGCTCCCACAAAATATCAGTCTCACTTAAGCCAAGGGCATAGGCAGCAAAGCGCATGGGCAGATATGTCCTGCCATTTTCTACAAAGGGGGCTATGTCCATAGCCTTTTCAACACCACCGACAGTATATTTTTTGTCCCCAATTTTAAATACCGAGCTACTCTCCAAATCAACCGGAGCTGCGGTACCATTACTGGCTACAGCAACTTTGGACATATAATCCGGGCCGGAGAAAACATCAGCACTTTGCAAAAGCCCTGGGCCTTTAAGTTTTACTTCCAAAGGTCCATCCGGCACACTGCGGTCAAGGGTAAACTTGATACCGCTGAACTTAATTTTGCTTGGATTGAAGCTGCGATATTTGGTTTCAATAACCATATACCAGCGGCCAGGCACCACATTATCCCGCAGGGTATACTTGTCCAATATAATATCCCCTTCTAAAACTTCCATCTTTTCCGGACGGGTCGGTGTTACGCCCTGGGGGAACTCCAGCCATATTTCTCTTTTGGGATACTCTTTGCCGTCAATGGTAACAAAGCCTGTATCCATAATGCAATTGGGTTTCTTTTCGGCAATTATTATATCTGCTACGGCTTGCTCCTGCTTGCCGGTGACTAAATTCGGACAATCTCCTTCTATAGAAATTGTAACCGGTATAATAGACTTTGCCACCGTCAATACTCCGGACAACCCGCAGCTGCCACCCACGGTAACATTAACATCCCCTTCAAAATTTCCTTTCACATCAACACAGGCTTCTTTAAAAACAATTGTTGCTCCTTTATTTGCCCCGGACGTTGATTTCTTTACACTGGTTTTTAAGGTCGTGCAATCGTTTCCAGCAAATACCCACTCGTTTAATTCAATACCCTGCAGGTCGGATTTATCCATGTCTATTATTGGCGGGTCCGAAGGTAAATAAGGATCACTGGAAGTGCCGCTGCCTAAACGGGACCACTTTACCCCGTCACCTACCTTTAAAGTTATAGTTCTCCCTTCGGTCAGCGCTCCCGGGTCGGTTTCTTCCAAAGTAAACTCTGCTATTTCTTCACCTGCCCGACCGGCTTTTATTTCAGGCAGCTCTGCTGCGGTAAGCTGGCTGTTATAGCCACCGTATTTACCTATCAGCAATTTTTTAGGGTCTACGGCGCTGTCGCCGCCCACGGTAACATATATGTCCCCTTTGGCGGCATATAGCTCGTTTTCAACAAGCACCTCCAGACCGCTAATGGAATAATATGTTGGCGAAGACGATCCGGCGGCCTTGGGACAACTAATTTTTAACCTGCTGCCGTTCTGGTCTATAGCAAAATCAGTATCAGCGTCAGCAGGCACAACTTCAGCATCTCCCCACACATAGACGCCGCCGCTGGTCGGCTTGGCCCAGGTAAAACCGTTGGGCAGCTTCATATTTATACTATTTGCCCCGGATCTAAGCGCTTTGGCACGATCCTCCGTAATTCTGATAGTGCCTATTTTGCCGGAAGACGAAGTTATACTATTTTCTTCATTAATTGATATTTTAACGGTGCCGGACTCAACGGTAGCAATCTTCACAGCTTCGTTGCCAGAAAAAGGGGAGCCGGGAGAAGCTGTAAAGGAAACGTTAATATCGCCTGTAACTCCGGAAGGCACGTGGAAGTTGCTTAATTCTATATAAAATCTGCTCATGGTGCCTTCATTGCCGAAAGTGGCTCTGAAATTCCACTCGTTATATGCATTGGTGCCGCTTTTAGGAGTGCCGATACCCATGGCTGAAATGTTTCCTTCCAACTGGCTGGTTTCGCCTGAAGGTACTTTGGCGTAAACAGCTCTGGCCACCGAATAACAGTCGGCGGGCAATGCCATATTGAGCAAATAGGTACCCGGGATAACTTTTCCCGGTATTTCCACCATTATTTGATTAAACACTTGGTCAGGGTCGTCCTGCGGGTAAACAAGACCCGCATTAACCGATTGATTAGTACTGGTGGTAAAAGTTGACGAGGCAAATACCGGACTGGCCGCAAGAAAACTTATTATCAACAGCAAAGTACCCAATATCAACCCTTTTCTGTTTGGTTGCTTGATAATTTTGATCTCCTCCTTTAAATAATTTTCATAAATACAAATACTAACAATTAAGATTAACTTGTATCACAATAATTCAACCTCATTTGCCTCCTTTCAATAGAAAAAATTGTGGCGGGCTGACTTTATCCATGAATTATTGGGGCCGCTGTGGTTTGAATGCAAAAAAATAAAGCCACAAAAAGCACTGCTTCAAGCTGCAGCAGCCTTCGTGGCTTTATTATCTCGCCCAGCAAACGTGTTTCAAAAAAATCAAGCACCATGGCCGGCGTAAGGGCCCAAAAGGCCCGCCCAGTTACCGGTCCCAGGAGAATATAATTATTGCAACACCTGCAATGGTCAGTGTATTACAGTATAATCAGCAACCCCGTCAGGGTAAGCAGGCCGGGTGAGGGACGGGTCAATCTCCAGAGTTTGTACAGCAAAGCAATTATGCCTCCAATTTTTATACCGTTTCCCGGCAAGCACACCGGCGTTAATTCCGGTGCCCTTTCCGCCGCTGTTATTTACTGCGGCGCGGCAGGCGCACGCTCAACCCGCCACAGCATCATACCGTGGCAGCCGTTGATTCGCTGCCGGAAAATGCCGTCCCCGGCGCGTTTTTGCACATACTCTTCTATTTCCCGCCTGACCCCGGCCGTAATATCCAGATAGCCCCAGAAAAATCTTACCAGGTTTTCAATTGCTTCCTCCGGCGTCTGCTCCTGTACCTGCCGCCCGGCGGCAAAACGCAGGCTGGGACGGTACCCCATGGCATAGAGCAGGCCGAAAGGATAAATAATATCCCCGGGGCTTTCGCCGATATCCTCATTAAAGAACCGCCGCCAGAGTTCACTGTGCGCCTCTCCCCAGCGCCGTCCGGAGAAGCCGCTTAAATAACAGTAGTCCCGCGAGGCCCCAATCATTTTTTGCAGCGTTTCCGGGTCCCGCACTCCGGGTGTCATCGAAGCGAACACCAGGTCAAACTTACCGGCCAGCCCGTCTTCCTCCAGCTGTATTTCCTGCCAGGTACGCCGGATGACGGTAATGTTTTCCAGCTGCTCGGCCCCGGCCCTAGCCTCCATTATCTTCACCATCTCGGCGGCGGGCTCCAGAGCCGTTACCTGCCCGGCCAAACGAGCCATGGGGATGGCGAAATTGCCGGGCCCGGCCCCAATGTCCAGCACCCGGACCTCCGGTCCCAGGACTCCCTCCTGCTCCAGCAGGTCCAGCGCCGCCCGCTGCCTCCCTTGTCCCCCTGCATTACCGGTGCGCCGGGCAAACGACCGGGCGCGGCGGCTCCAATTATCCACCATTTCTTGCTCGCTGCGGCAGCGCCGCCGGGCCATCGGAGAATTTTCCCGGGCCTCCTGCCACAGCCGTACCCAGAATTCCGGGCTGCTGTTGGGAAATAACTGCATTATAGATCCTCCCTCCTACTTAATTGCCGAAAAAATAAAACCATGAAGCACCCCCAATTTTCAGAGGATCAACCTTCATGGTTAATATTTTTTATATCCATTTTTGATATGCATATTTTGAATAAAAGTTAACAGTATAAAACCATCTAATTCGGATGACTTCGGTCAATAACTAATAATTAACATAAACATAAATACAACCACAAAAGCATGCTTCATCTTACAGCAACCTTCGTGGTTTTACTGTATATCTTTTATTTGGCATTATTTTTCGATGAAGGTACATTTAAACCAATTTTAAAACCGTATTATTACGTAAATGCTACAATTATTGTTCAAGTTTGTCAATAGAAATTTTTTATCCTTAAGGTGCTGAAGGTACTTTGCTTCTTTTTCTCCTTTATGGATATTGACAGTGGATAGCCCCACATGCCGATAATGGCAATAGACAGAATAATTGACGGGAAGGCTATTATCATGTCCACTATGCGCATCAGCAGTTCGTCAATGATTCCGCCGAAATACCCTGCAATGCACAGCCAACTTTCATTCTTTCCGGTTCCGCATAAGCGCGAATAACCCGGCCAAGGACAGATAGTGATTCCGGCGGAAGCAAGAAATAGCATATTAATCTATTTGCATAATTGTATTAACTGAAGAACATAGTAATAAAAAATTTAAAATACATCTTAACAAGGGAGCTAGTAAACTGTGAAGATTCTAGAACAAATTGAAAAAATTTCCGATATTGGCAAAGCGCAGAATACTTTACAACGGGAAATAAATGTTGTGGAAGTAAAACACCTATGGGCCCAGCTGGTATCAAGATATCAGATAATTGAAACCACAGATCTTTTTAATAATTTTGTCGTAAGCCCTGATTTATCGCTAATTTTAAATCAGGGCTTAAAGGTCCTGAAGTCAGAAGTTGCCGAATTAGAGAAAATAATGATGACATATGGCATCCCCTTACCTAAAAGACCGCCTGCGGGTTCCGACAGTTCATATAAAGTTGAAGAAATTAACGACGAATATATATATACGCGTATACTTGGTGGAATCAGTGTATTTATACCCATCGCTTCATCGGCTTTTGTGGAGTCTACCTCACCCAAACTTAGAGAACTATTTAAAACGTATTTAATGAAAGAGATCGATTTATATGATAAATTTTTTTCATACGGTCAACTTAAAGGCTGGATTCTAGAACCACCCGCTTATAGGATATAAACCCAAGTAAAAAATAGTATCCCGATTGTATTGTTTATACTATTTCATCAAAATTCTTTTTTTGCCTTGGCCAGTCAAAGACATAGTCATCAGCTTCCACTTCAATGTTTATCTCTTTTACAATGCTGATTTTTTTAATAATCTTTCTCTCAACTTCATCTACTACATCATCAGCTACTTCAATATTAAGCCTTGGTTTGGTTTGCAGGGTCATATTAACCAATAACGAATGTGCCCCTATATACATGGTTTTTATATCTTTTACGTCGACAACACCGGAAACGCTCATGGCAACATCCCCAATACGTTTTATAATATTGGGGTGGGCAGCCCTACCAACAATCATATCCCTGTTCTCGTAAGCCAGCATAATGGCTAAAGCTCCCAGCATGACACCGATGATAATTGATGCTATACCATCATATACGATATTGTTGGTAAGCTCGCTGACGAGTACTGCCATCAGTGCTATAACAACTCCGATCAGAGCTGCCGCATCTTCAAAGAACACAAACTTTACTGCCGGATTGGCCACTCTGTTGATATTTTTAATAGACGCGGCTAAAACTTTGAAGCCGCGAGCTTGTACACCAACATCCTTAACCACGGCACGCATCGCAGCCCTTACAGCGAACATTTCAAAGATCATGGCCAGCAGCAGGGCGATGGTGATAAGTTCAATGGCGGCAATTGGGTGAGGGTCAACCACTTGGTGGTATCCCCTGGTCAATGAACCCATACTGGTAACACCAAACATGAAAACCGAAGCGATAAAAGACCAAAAATAAACCTCTTTGCCGTAACCAAAAGGGTGCTCCATATCGGCAGGACGGGAAGCCATTTTCATACCAATAAGCAGAAAAATGCTGTTCACCAGGTCCGACAACGAGTGCAGGGCTTCTGAGAACATGGCGGCACTGTCACCTATCCAGGCGGCAACGGCTTTGGTCAAGAAAATTGACAGATTGGCAAACAGGGCGATCCATACGGCTTTATAGCCGGCTGCGTCCAATTATCAGCACCATCCTTTTTGATAGAAAGGAACCTGCCCCACAAAAAGAGGCAGGTTCCTTTATTAAATAACCTCACTGAGGGACTTTAAATCAGCATAAGAAACAGTTTTTCTTCTCCAGTCCTGTACCATATCATCTGCGATTATCTCAATGTTTATGTGTGTTACAATATTCAAGGCGTCTTTGACAACCCTCTCAATTTCGTCGGAAATATTCTCCGCGGATTGTACATCCAAACAATTTTTTATCTCTATTTCCATGTTAACCAGCAATGACCGGGCGCCAACATACATGGTTTTAATTTCACGGATATCCGTCACACCGGGCACCTGCATGGCGAGGTCGCCAATTAACTGAATAGTTCCCGGACCGGCCGAGCGGCCGATAATTAAGTCCTTGAGCCGGTCGGCAAGCATTAAGGCCATACAGCCCAATAAAATCCCCACGGCAATGGAGGCAATACCGTCAAATAAATAACTGTCTGTCCGGTGGGTTACCAGCATGGCTCCCAGAGCTATCCCCGTACCCGCCACGGAAGCCCCGCTTTGCCAAATCAGCATTTTATTGGCCGGGTTATTGCTTCTTTTTAAGATATTATATTGGCTATTGATAACCAATTTGCTTTCTCCACGCTTTTTAAGACGGGTTATGGAAAGAGCGGATTTAAAAAGAAAACACTCATAAACAAAAGCCACCAGCAAAATTAGCATGGGCCAGACACTGGTAGTTGCCGTCACCTGTTCTTTGATGTGCTCAATTCCTTGACTAATTGACCCCATACTGGCAACCCCCAGCATAAAAACTGAGGCAATAAATGTCCAGAAATACAGCTCCTTGCCATATCCAAAAGGGTGCTCCAAGTCCGCCGGGCGGGAAGCCATTTTTATACCCAGCATGGACATTACGTTATTTACGGTATTGCTCAAAGAATACAAGGTAGAGGCATAAAGTGCCGCACTACCGCATGATAAAGCAAGTGAACCTTTGATAACAAATAAACCCAGATTGGAAAATGCGCTGAATCTAAACCTGCCTGAACCCGATGGGTCCGCATCCATAATGGAAAACCAGCTCCTTCGTTATTATAATTTCATTTGATCTTGTTAACCGCTGCTAAGACTCCCGCCTCTACAGGCGGGAGTTAAACGGCGATAAACTCGAAATAAGTGCGACTAAGGTTCATGTGGGGTCAAAACCCCACATGAACCAAGTCTTCTTTATTATATTAACAGGTAAAACAAACTAGAATCACATACCACATTCTGCAGCGGAATCACTTTAATTATATTATAAACATAACCTGCCAAACCGTACAGTTAAGCGTTACACCTAATAAGACGTTTTGGGGTTTATAAGTGTCTAATTCTTAAAATAGGTCATTCATACAAAATAACAGAAGTTCTTAAGCCCCCGGAGACGTGCCCCTGATTTCAGGGACACGGTAGACTTCCCGCCAAAAGGAAGGACTGAGATTTATTAACCATTGAGATTTAACTTGAAATAAAAGTTAATTTGTACTAATATTACTGATATTAGACTATATCTACTATAGGAGAATATCTCATGCTGGATTTTAACAAATGCCCCTGTTCGGGAAGTAACCTTGACAAATTTATTCAGCCGTTGATTTTGGCGATTCTGGCCCAGGAAGACCTATACGGCTATAAAATTATCCAGCGAATCGCGGAATCACCAATGTTTAAAGGACATAAGCCGGATAGAACCGGTGTATATCGTTTTCTTAAAACAATGGAACAGCGGGGTTTGGTTGAATCATCCTGGTTTATGATTGAGACGCCACCGGCAAAAAAATTTTACCATCTTACGAATACGGGATTAAAATGTCTTTCACTCTGGATTGCTACTTTGGAAGAATACCATCAATCCATTGGAATGATGGTTGAAGAAATTCGCGAGGTATACGCTAAAACCAAGTGTGGTAAAGACAATCTTAAGCAAATTGAGGATTAGTAACTAGAATCTGCCAAGGAGGAAAATGCATGTTGGTGCCTAACTTATTGGAGTCAGTCAAAAATGGTAAGATGTTAAACAAAGATGAGGCAATCACCCTATTAAATATTAATTGCCTCACTGATGATTTTTACAAATTACTATCCACTGCTAATTACTTATCTCGCACTGAATACAGTAATAAGGGGCTGGTTTTTGCCCAAATAGGGATTAATGCAGAACCATGTTCAGTTAATTGTAAATTCTGTTCAATGGGACAAAATCACTATTCATTGCCCGACTCCTGGAGAAAAGATACAGCTACTATATTAGCGGAACTAGATTTGCTGCTTGCCGATGGAATTAATGATTTTTTCCTGATGACTACCGCAGATTATCCAGTTAATGATTTTATGGATATTGCTCAAAACGTAAGAAAACGCTTGCCTGACAATATTAGATTTGTTGCCAATATAGGGGATTTTGACTATGAAACAGCTAAGAAACTCAAGGAGCTAGGATTTACCGGAGCTTATCATATAAATCGTTTAAAAGAAGGTGTTGATACTACCATAAAACCGGAAATTAGAATAAGCACTCTCAATGCTATTCGTGATGCCGGTTTGGATTTATATTATTGTGTTGAACCAATAGGTCCTGAGCATTCATATGATGAATTAGCAACAGAAATGCTTAGAGCAAGGGATTATAATGCTAAAGTTATGGCAGCTATGCGACGTACACCCGTAAAAGGGTCCCCCTTGTACGATAAAGGTCAAATTCCTGCCATAGAATTAACCAAAATTGCTGCAGTAGCCAGACTTGTTACCCGCCCTCAAAGAGCTATGAATGCACATGAGGTTACTCAAATGACACTATTAGCCGGTGTTAACCAGCTTTACGCAGAATATGGAGCCAATCCAAGAGATACCGCATCGCAAACTGAAAAAAACCGTGGCTTCTCTGCGAATCAAGCTTGGAACATGTTGTGGGAAGCAGGGTATGATATTGGTCTTAGTATCAAGGCCTGACCCCATATTTACACAATACTGCTTTAATTGCAAAGTAATCTACTTCTTCCGGCAGTTGTTCTTTAACCGGCTTTAATTTTTCTCCGCCAACCTTTTGGACAGCCTGTAAAATTTGCTCTTCATACTGCCGGGGAATAAAAGCATCCAGGTCTATAGCCGCTCCTTCCAAGGCGCATTGAATAATATGATTCTGCACCGTGGTCAGGGTGATTTCCCTTTGCCGGGCTATTTCCTTCAGCGGCAGCCCTGTTTGGTACAACTCCAGGGTTACTAAATGACTCGGCGTTTTATCAACTTTATTGCTTACTTTTTCCGTTTTTGCTTCAGCTTCCGCCGCATCTAGCGATATGCCGTTTGATATGCCGTTTTCCGCAGCATAGTTTCTGATACAGTCTAAAAACAGCTCCCCGTATTTTTGCAGCTTATACTCCCCTACTCCCTTAATCTTTAGTAAAGCCCGTGCATCCAGCGGGTAAAGTTTACTCATCTCCTGCAGGGCGCTATCCGGAAAAATCACATAGGGAGGCAATTTTTCTTTAGCGGAGATATCTTTGCGTAATTTTTTCAGCAGTTCAAATAAAGAATTATCCCCGGTCAACCGTTCTTTTTTCTTTGGCACCTTTTGATAGACCCTGGCGCCGTTTTTTAGAACCGCCGCTGCTTTTTCTTCTATTCTTAGCACCGGGTACTGCCCCGCGGTCAGGCTAAGGTAACCATCGGCTGCCAAGATATTGATAATATCCTTAATTTCTTTTTCCGTATATTCATTCATAATACCATAGGTAGATAACCGGTCACAGCCCAGGGCCAGGATTTTTTTGTTTTTAGCCCCTTTAAGCACCTGGGCGACTACAGTGCTGCCAAATCTCTCTTTTAGGCGAATAATGCAGGAGAAGATTTTCTGCGCCTCCACCGTAATATCCACCAACCGGCTGTCATCGGTACAAGTGGAACAATTGGCACAATGCTCCGGCACATTTTCTTCGCCGAAGTATTCCAGAATAAATTTACGCAGGCAGTTTGGCGTATGGCAATAATCCACAACTTCCTGCAGCCTTTGATATTCTTTATTCTTTCTTGCAGGGTTCAGCAGCGATTGTTCGATCATAAATTTTTGCAGTAAAATATCCTGGGAGGCAAATAATAAAATACATTCACTGGCCTCCCCGTCCCTGCCGGCACGTCCGGCTTCCTGGTAATAAGCCTCTATATTTTTCGGCAAATTATAATGGATGACAAACCGCACATTGGATTTATCAATACCCATGCCAAAGGCATTTGTTGCTACGATAATATTATTATTATCGAATATAAAATCATCCTGATTTTGCTTTCTCTCCTGGGCGCTAAGTCCCGCATGATATTTGGCGGCATTTACACCGGCTCGTTTTAATTCTTTACAAATACCTTCCACTTCTTTCCGGGTTGCCGCATAAATAATCCCCACCCGGTCACTATTATCCCGCACATAGTTTAAAACGAAGTCTCTTTTATTCTCTCCCCTGACTACTGAAAAAAATAAGTTTTCCCGATTAAAGCCGGTGACATAAATATTGGGCCGTTTAAGGGTTAATAAATAAACAACATCATTTTTTACTTCTTCCGTCGCCGTGGCGGTAAAAGCGGAAATTACCGGCCTTTGGGGCAATTGTTGGATAAACGCCGGGATATGCCGGTAGCTCGGCCTAAAATCATGGCCCCACTGGGATACACAATGGGCCTCATCCACAGCTACCAGGGCTAGCTGCAAACTGCTGATCAGGGAAGTAAAGCCTGCGGCTTCCAATCGTTCCGGAGCAACATACAACAATTTGTATTTTCCTTGCTTAACCTCGTCAACTCTTTTGGCAGTTTCAGCATAGCTTAAGGAACTGTTGACAAAAGTAGCGGGTATGCCCATGTTTTCCAGCGTGTCTACTTGATCCTTCATGAGAGAAATCAAGGGAGAAATGACCAAAGTCACTCCTTCCAACAGCAGCGCGGGAACTTGGTAGCATAATGACTTGCCGGCCCCCGTGGGCATGATCGCAAAGGTATCCCGCTTCGCCAGGATGCTCCCGATAATGTCCTCCTGCCCCTTACGAAAATCATCGTAGCCAAAATATTTCTGCAATAGCTCCTTCGCTCTTTTAATCATAATCAATTACTCCCTAGCCGGAATTTTCTTGGCCCGCCAATCATTCGGCCAATTAAACAAGATGTACCTATCATTTTATCATTTCGATATTTTAGCACCAGATACCCTTTTTATCATTAAAAATTATTCAAATGCAATACAGGCAGGAATGGGACTCCTGCCTGTATTAGCGGTTACTATTAATCCGGCTTAACCCGGATGCACCATAAGCGATATTAATTATTTAATTGTTGAAATAGGCGGATAAGAAATCCGTTTTCCTCCACATCCTGAACAAAAAAAGTTACCCCATAACTGGCCGTGACAGCGGATACAATTGTCCACAACCCTAAACTGGCCAGCATCCAACCGGATACCAGGTGTCTTTTAGAGCTAAAGCTCATACCCATAAAGGCGGTAATGTGGGAACCTACGAGAATCGGACCGAAAATAGTTAACCCGGGCAAACCATATTTGTCAAAAAGAACCCTTGCCCGTTTTTCCTTTTGGGAATCTTGCTCCGCATCAACTTCTTCACCGTTCTGCAACTCTTCCCCGACATGCTCTCTCTCACCGATACGCTTCTTTTTTCTCGACCTCATCCAGCCCTTTACCCTCTCAATAAAAACAATTAACAGCATGACGGTCAACGCATTTCCCAAGAAACCCAGTACAGCTACAGGTACCGGCGACAGCCCGCCAATTATCGCCAGTGGCACAACAACAACCAGCTCAACCAGCGGAATGCCGGCTAATATAAAAACCAATAAATAAGTTACCAACATTTCATCACCTTTTTATATTAATCTAATCTTGCAATTTCTTGATCTCCAACCAATAAGTGAAAAACTGGCCCATTTTTCTCCTCCTCTTCCAGCCAAAAAACTTCCTCCAAAGGTAATTGAAATGCTTTCGAAATCTTAAGCGCCAAAGCGACAGAAGGTGCATAGTCTCCTTTTTCAATCATGCCAATTGTCTGGCGAGTTGCCCCTACCAATTTTCCTAATTCAGACTGGTTTAAATTATGCCTTGCTCTTAATTCTTTAACCCGGTTTTGTAGCATTGCTGCAACCCCTCATGCAATATTGACTATTTATAATGTAATGTGTTATTAACATTTTATCAATGATAATTGTCATAATGTTAATAATTATTTCCATTTCGTCAATAGAAAACAGCCCTGTTGGTAAAAATTCAGGCTGCCTTTCAGCTTGCCCTGCCCGATCAGTGATGCCAGCGCTGGATTTGCAACAAAAAGTGCCAAGGGGACGGGATTGGTGACACCCATCAGCGTGTCACCAATCCCGTCCCCTTGGCATAAGGTCAGGCTTGATACTTTATTCTTATCTAAATGAAGTATTCAGTGCCTTTAACAGTACCCTTATATCATACCTGTAAGGAGTTACCGGGCAGATTTTTTTATTAACCCCAAGCAGCGTATAAACAGCTATTCTGGCAGCACGGACGGAGTATTCCTCCGTGAACACCATGTCCTCGGGAATTTCAACAAACTGGCTGATCATGGCCAGGTTGGTGGAGCCTTCGGGTACCACCTGCGGGCGGTCGCTCATTGCCCGGGGCTGAAACTGCGCCACAATGTACGGCATCATACAAGGGATGACATTAACCACGGTATCCATAATAGCATCAATTTCCTCTGCAAAATGCAGATGATGCAACAGTTCTGTCAGTATCTCCCCACCTGTGCATTCACGCATGGGTTTCTTGACATAGTTGCCCTCCTTGCCGGTGTACAGGCCATAACCCCAGAAGATTGTGGTATCCGGGGGCTGATTCTTAAAGTGGGGCTGCGCGGCAACCACGATGGACATCAGCCAGTTGGAATCCTTAAAGGTCATTAACGCGCCACTGCCGGGTTTGTTGCGGGAATATTTTTCAATCATTTTAAGCAGCTTGTCACCTCTGCAGGTAACGGTAAAAGATTCCCAGTTGGTCTCTTCCGCGTTGCCAAAAAAGGGCTTCGGATTGCCCAGGCCATTCTTTTTGGCGGCAATTTTGGCCCAGAGGTCTCCTGAAATAGGGTTCTCAGCTATCATCCCGGCAGGAGTGTGCAGATCACCCAGAGCTGCGTTATCGGTCATACAGCCATTGGTTACGAAGCATAAATCACCCCTATCAAGCTTAATTACGCCTTCTGCCCCATCCTGCCGATAATGGATTGCGGTAACGGTAATATCTTCGCCGGCTTCAAAATCCAGATCTGTTACTGTGTATTTCAGGGTGAAATCAACACCGCAACCATCCAAATAGGCCTTCATGGGCAGGATAACAGATTCATACTGGTTATATGGTGACCTTGTTACCCCTTCAAGTGTCTGGATACGTGAGAATTCAAAAATCATCCGGTTCATGTAGCGTTTAAACTCGAACAGGCTGGACCACTTTTGGAAAGCAAAGGTTGTCTGCCACATATACCAGAAATTTGTCTCAAAGAAATGTGGTGTATTGGCAAACCAATCGCTGATGCGCAGGTTGTCGAGCTTTTCTTCAGGGGTAATCATCAGCTTGGCCAGCGCCATCCGGTCGGCATTGTCAAATCCCATGGAGGTAACGTCCAGTACCTCGCCGTCCTTATTGATCAGCCTGGCATTGGCATGGGTCGGATGGGCATGGTCAAAAGCCAGTATTTCCTCCAGGACCGATACCCCCTCCTGCTCCAAAGACGGTATGGAGGACAAAAGCTCCCACATATTTTCATAGGTTTCTTCATTTAACATTCTTCCTCCACGGCAAACAAATCCGTCCTCCGCGTTTCCCGCTCCGTCATTGCTTCCGCCGAGGATGGGCATTCCCTCCAGGATATGGATATTTTTCCCCGGGAAAGCACAATCTCTAATCAGGTAAACGGCCCCGGCAAGTGATGCCAGCCCGCCACCCACAAAATACGCATGCTTGTGTTCATATTTCCTATTCATTTTAATCGCCTCCATAGCTACTTGATATCTGTGGGAAAGACCATACGCAATCTCGGAACGAAATTAACTATAATACTTTAACCACATGATATAAATAATCAATAACCGGAGGCTGTATAGATTTCATACTCTACTGTAAAACTGTATTATATTTATACATTCGCGCCTTTTTGTATAGAAAAGCCGCGCCCAACCCGTCTAGCACGACTTGTCTTCATATCTCCGCAGCGCCTTGATAAAATTCCCTTCTATAAGCTCGCTGAGTTTTTCAATGATCAGCTTCGGGTTTTCCTTCATGCCGTTCATCATCCACTGAATTACCAGCCCGTTGAAGGCCAGCGTATAGAAATTGGCGATAAACTTCTTATACTCTTCCTTAACCTGCATATGGCAGGAAATTTCGTTAATCACCCCCATAAGCAGGTCATTGGTAACAGCATAAAGGTACATATCCAGATGAGACCTGCTTAAGGAGTTCAGGGTATTAAGACAAAAGGCCCTGTTGTTTTCTATATACAAAAAAATTTTGTAAAAGCCGTCTGTCCAGGTGCTGTAGCTCCTGTATTGAGCAATACTTTCAACCGCCTCGGTTTGATAAATCCATTCAACCAAATTAAAAATATCCTGAAAATGATAGTAAAAGGTCTGCCGGTTAAGGCCGCACTTGTCGACTATATTCTTGACCGTAATCTTATTCAAGGGGATATCCCGCATTAATTCCTTTAATGAATCGGCAAGAGCTTTCTTGGTGATTAGAGAACTGGACATATTACCCCCCTCTGCTAAGCCTCCCTGGCCACTGCGTCCGCCGGCGCCTGCGGAGCTTCGTCCTTTTTCTCCGGCTTGTTCAGTAAAAAAGCCAGAGGAATGGCAACGAATATAAACAACGCCGCCACAATAAAAGTGTCGTCTATGGCCAGAACCAGGGACTCCTTGGCCATAAGCCCGCTTAACACCGCCAGCATGGTGCTTTTGGCCGCCGCTCCCGCTCCGGCATGGGCTAAATACCCCTGCAGTTGGGCCATCAGGCCGGCGGCGGCGGAATGCACAGAGAGGCCTTCCGACAGACGGGCGGCATGGAAAACCTGCCTGTTTTGCATTACCGCCGAAAGAACAGCAATGCCAAAGGAACCGGCAACCTGACGGCTGACGTTGTTCAGGGCGGAGGCCCTGCCCACCTGGTTAACCGGGATAGAGTTCATTCCGGCGGTGGTAATGGGCATCATCGCCAGGCCCATGCCTAAAGATCTCACTACCGCCAAGATGATGATGCTATGATTGCTTGTGTTCAAACTGAGGTTATGAAATTCCCAGGTCCCCCAGGCTGTCAGGGTCAAACCGGCCACAGCCAGGATTTTGGCGCCGAACCGGTCGAAGAGAAAGCCGCTGACGGGCATCATTATTGCTGTCACAATGGCGGCTGGCATCAGCAGGAGGCCGGTTTCATAAGGAGTCATAAGCAGCAGGTCCTGGGTAAAAAGGGGGATCAAAAAGACTCCTCCGTACAGGCCGACCGTAATCAGGCTCCCGGCAAAGACGCTGATTGAGAAAACACCGCTTTTAAACAGCCTCAGGTCAAGCATGGGCTGATCATGGTTGAGTTCCACAATTATAAAGAGAAGCAGGGCAAAGAAGGAAAAGGTAAATAAAGACACTATATAATAAGAACCCCAACCCTTAGCTGTCCCTTCGCTCAGTGCCAGGAGCAGGGCAAAGCAACCCGAAGAGGCGGAAATAAAACCCCATAAATCAAATCTCAGGTTTTGGCGCAGGGGGCCTTCCGCAATGAGGAGGTGGGTTAAAATAAGGCCGACAACCCCCAAGGGAATATTCATTGAAAAAAGAAACCGCCAGTTTAGATGGTCCACAATATAGCCGCCCAAAGTCGGCCCGATAGCTGGTCCGCACACTGCCGCCATACCCCAGACCCCGAGTGCCAGACCGATTTTCTCCCGGGGGACGATCCTGTAGACGATAGCCATGCTTACCGGCATCATGGCCCCGCCACCGATGCCCTGTACCACTCTGGCCGCCACCATGGAGCTATTGTTCCAGGCCAGGCTGCACAGTACCGAGCCGAGAGTAAAAACCGCCGTACAGATAAGGTAAACCCGCTTGGTGCCCAAGCGGTCGCCAAGATATCCGGTAACTGGGATCACCACTCCGGAAGTCAACATATACGCGGTTAAAATCCACTGGGCATCGTCCGCCGACACTCCGAAAATAGTCATCATTTTGGGCAGCGCCACGTTGATGGAGCTGTTGTTCAATATCGCCGCAAAAGCGCCGATAACCACTATAAACAGCGGCAGCCAGAAGGAATCGTTGTTAGAAGCTGCTTGCTCTTGCTGTTTCAAAAAATCACACCCTTCGGCAGTAAAAAATTTATCAGCTCATCTGACAAACGTTAATGTCCCAGTAAATCCGTTCGTAAAATTGCAATCCTCTGTTCGGCCTGTTTTAGTCGTTCTTCCATCATTAATTCCAATGCGGGTATCCGGGCAACACCGGCATCCGTAATGGTATAAACCCGCTTACCGCGAGTAACCGGGCTATCCCATGCCCCGGTTATATAGCCGCGTTCTTCCATCTTGCGCAGCAGCGGGTACAAGGCGTTTGTGTTGGGCGTATAAGCATCCTCTGTGCGCCGCTTGATTTCACCTGCCAGTTTGTTGCCGTGCGCGGGCCCCTGCTGAAGTATCTTGAGTATGTATAACCCAATAATGAGCCTCATCAGAGTTTGCTGGTCATCATTTTTTGGCACAATAATCACCTATTCATTATTGATTTTATTATTAATTATATCATTATTATTTTTATCAATAAAGAAGACTTGGTTCAGGTGGGGTTTTGACCCCACCTGAACCTTAGTCGCACTTATTTCGAGTTTATCGCCGCTAAGACTCCCGCCTGTAGAGGCGGGAGTCTTAGCGGCGGTTAACGAGATAAATCTTGCCCGGGTCAATATCTTTTTTGATTATCTTGCCAACGCGATATGGTCAATATGCAATATAATGCCAGTACGAATAAAGTCTGAGGAAAAAAGAGCCTTCCGGAAGGTGTTTTTTTATCTCCTTTTTCAGCGGCAAAGACAGGCCGTCAGAATTAACAGCAGATTACGGCTGCGAAAACAGGCGGGCACAAAATAAAAAAGGGCGGGCGCTTCGTTACAGCAACCCTCGCCCTTCCCCCAAAGAAGGTATACACCTCCCCGGCATGATCAGCATAAACGTAAAACGGATACGGATTTATTATGTATACAGATCTATTAGTAATCCTATTATTTCTTCAATTTTACTGGCTATTTTTATATTCTTTTTTTGGGTATTCATAAGTTCTTCAGTCATTTCTTGTATTTTTTGGTCAATAATATGCACCTTGGAAAGTAACCCGGCCCGCAAGCTATGAGTGTAATTAACCACATAATGGTTATTAATTATATAGTGCAGGTATTCCTTGATTAACTTTTTATACTCCCAGGCATCCACTACGCTTAACGAATTTTTTAGTTTATCTCCTGCTTTTTTAATATCTTCGATCATTTTTGCCACTTCAACTTCATACTGCCTTTGGTGCTGTGATTGCAGGAAATCTGAAAAATTTTCATTTTTTGCGGAAGCAGTAACTTTTTTAGTTGTGGTATGGACGTTTCTGTTTGTTCCCGGAGTAATTTTCAATACAGCACACCTCAGCTATCTAAAATTATATCACTGTGAAAAATCAGCTGCCGATACCCAATCAGTAAATTAAGAAGCCGGCCGGCCTGTTCACTGCCATAAACGAAAGCCATACGCGATGTTTTATACTATTTATTCACTTATAACTGCTTATAACCCGGATACATTTGAGGCAGCCGGTATTTTCTTTGCACGCTAATCATACGGCCGATTAAACAAGACGCCCCCATGGCAAGCCCGGCGTTAAATCCAATCCAATAACCGAAAGCTCCCCAGGAGGTGCAGACGGACAGGATATGCCCGAGCGGCAGGCCAATTAACCAGTACGAGGCAAGGGTAATAAAAAATGCCCAGTTAACATCCTTATACCCCCGCAGCACGCCCTGCATCGGTGTAGCAATGGCATCCGACAGTTGAAAGAAGATGGCAAACAGTAAAAACTGCTTAGTCAACAACAGCACCGATAAATCTTTGGTATATAAACCGGCTACCCGCTCATTTAAAAGCAGCAGCCCGATGCCGCAGCAAATGGCCATCCCAAGGGCTATGCAAATCCCAATCAAGCTATACTGCCTGGCATCCCGGTATCTTTTAGCTCCTACTTCAAACCCCACGGTGATGGTTAGAGCCATGGAGATGCTTAACGGCACCATGTACAACATTGAGGAAAAATTCAACGCCGCCTGGTGGGCCGCGATGGTGGCGGTGCCATACCGGCTCATTAACAGTGTCACACCGGTAAAAAAGCTGGTTTCAAAGAAAATGGAACAGCCGATGGGCACGCCTAGCTTCAAATGTTCCACCCAGGCCGCCGGAGAAACCGCATACCGCTTCTTAAACAAACCGAATAGCGCAAAGGGCTCCACCCTATGCACCACATACAGGGCCATGAGCAAAATGCACCAGTAGGTAATGGCCGTCGCATAGCCTGCGCCAACACCACCCAGGCGGGGGAAACCCAGCTTACCAAAGATCAGCAAATAGTTCATTAAAAAATTTATCGGCAGGGAAGTTAGAGTTATCAACATAGTAACCCTGGTTTGTCCCAGGGCTTCAATAAAACAGCGGAACACCATATAAACAAAAAAAGGCATGATTCCCAACGAAAGCCCCTTTAAGTAGCGCAGGGCAATATCCCGTACAGCGGCATCCAGGTGCATGTTATTTAATATGGGTTTTAAAGTTAAAGCACCAAACAAAATGACGCACAAGGCCAGGGCAACGGCTAAATAAGCGCCCTGCAACACCACAAAAGGGACCTTTTCCCTGTGCCCGGCGCCCATATAGTGCGCCACAATGGGAGTCAGCGCCAATAATATGCCGGTTATACCGGTAGACAGCGGCATCCAAAAGCTGGCGCCGATGGCCACCCCCGCAAGATCGTCGGCACCTGCGTTACCCGACATTACCGTATTAAAAAAAATCATTGCGTAAACCCCAAGCTGGGTTATTAAAATAGGCCATAAAACAGCTAAGAAATGCCGTCTTTTTTCCTGCAACGAAAAAGTTTGTCTCATGTTTTTTAATCCTTGCAATAAAAATGGAACCGGTCGGACTTCCCATTAATAATAAACCGTTATGTATACAGGTCTAATAATAATCCTATTATTTCTTCAATTTTGCTTGCTATCGTTATATTCTTTTTTGGGTATTCATAAGTTCTTCAGTCAAATTTCTTGGGGATTAATTTTCAATACAGCACACCTCAGCATTTTTAAAACTTTGTCACCATAAAAACCGGAAACCGGATTTCCGGCCAGTGGTCTTTCGATTAATGATACCATAAGAGCCAATTGCAAAATTCAAAAATTATAACGGATAATCTGTGACAACACCTAAAAACCGGGGGCTAATTTTAAAATCCTATTAAAAAGCTTTATAAAAACAATTGGCATAAAGCTGTTGGTAAAAAAGCACAAAAAATCCCCATTGCAGGTGTACACCGGTAAAACCAATTAAAATAATTACGCTACATTAGCTAAAGAGCTAGTTTTAAGCTGAACAAGAGTTCCAGTCAGGTATGTAATAAGGCAAATCATAATATCGGTAAACGCTTTGTCTATCCCCCGTTTAGTTAGGCGATCCATGCTTAGATGACCTTTGAGTACGGAAAACAATCTTTCAATAGAAGTTCGATGACTGTAAAACTCAAACCAGGCACGCCTACCACGGTGGGGGGTACAAAACATGCGTGGGTTATCCTTTAGCAGCGGAGGATAAAATAAACATCTAACCAACGACTTAGTCGTAGGCAGTCCAATTAATTTTTTAAGTGCCAGAGCACGAAACAATGCTATTCTATCGTATTTTTTGCGACCTGGCCCAATATAACAGCCGTTTAAACTTTCAATCGATATTTTAACACCTGATACCCTCTTTGTCATAAAAAATTATATAAATATATATCAGGGCGGGGATGGGACTCCCGCCTGATTGGTATTGTTAACATTCTGTCAATGATATTTGTCATAATGTTACTGATTAAGTTCATTTTGTCACCGAAAAACAGCACTCGGAAAAGCCTTTTAATAAAACAAAAGGGCTCTGGCAGCCCCCATTATTAACGCTGACGGAGCAGTAATCGGCACATTAGGCGTTTTTCAGCCACCACAGTTCAGGATAAATTGATTGAAGATGCAATCAAATAGCCGCTGTTTCCGAGGAGCAGTCGGCTTCAGTTGAAGAAACCGCCGCCTCGGTAAATGAAATCGTGGGCATGTCCAAGGATCTGAAGGAACTGGCCGAAAACTTAAACTAATGTCCTGCTGTTTTTATATACAACCCCCCCCCGGGAACCTGAATAAAGCAGGTTCCCGGGGGGGTGGTTTTGTTGATGATATGCTTGGGGAGATATAATCTGGTGGGAAAGGATAAAAACCAGGTAAACGAAATTTGAGATTAACTCATTGGTTTTAACAGATAAAATAATGCTTATACTTGGTCAAACGCGCTTTTTTTATCGGCAGCAAGAACAATTTTTACCTCCCAACATATAATATAGTAAATATAGGTAAGGGGGGAACTGGATAATGAACTTTATTCCTAATTTTCCCGAAAATTTATGCGGCATTTTAAAGGATTTAGTGGGTGAAAAAGTTATTATAATACTTGAATCAGGCGACAAAGAGCTGGTGAAAGTCGTGGCTGTTAAAGGCAATATTCTAATAGCTATTACGATGGCAGACAGGAAATTCAAATTCGTCGATTGTGATTGTATCTGTGCAGTCATAGCTGACTGTTTGGATGTCATAGCTGACCGCTTTTTAACTTCATTATAGTTAATTACAATTCGTTTACAAGTAAAGCTACCGTAGCGCGGTAGCTTTATATTTTTGTATAACGAAAACCACCTGCTATGCAGGTGGTTCTAAAAAGCTTTAGAATCGTAATTGCTCCAAAATACAGAAAACAAGTGATATATGGGAAAATCAAAAAATACTTATTAAAATAGGCCATAAAACAGCTAAGAAATGCTGTCTTTTTTCCTTCAACGAAAAAGTTTGTCTCATGTTTTTTGATCCTTACCCGACCCCGCCGTTACCAGCCTATGAACTATTAATTATTTAATATAAGCGCTCCCATGCTGTATTTAACAGCAACCACTTAAATTATATCAGTTACAGCCGGAAAAAACATTAATTAGCCCAAAAACAAACTCCCGTTAAGGAAACTGCAGCATAGGGGTGACAAGGGACGGGGTTGGTGAGTATCACCAACCCCGTCCCTTGTCCTTGTCATTCTCGTCTTCTTAGCACAGCTATGGTTAAATCTTGCCCTTCTCCCCGGCAATTCTTAAGAACTTTTCTTTGGCATTATCCGGGGGAACGTGCAGCTCCGGGCGGCGGGACATGGTTAACGAACCGGTGGGGCAGGCGGAGGCACATACGCCACAGCCAATACAAGCATCTTTATTCACAACCGGAACTTCCGCGCCGTTTTTATCGTCCTGCATGGTGATGGCCCGTATATGGCAGCTGTCGGCGCAAGTTCCGCACCCTGTGCACGCTTCCGCTTCTAATATTGGGAAAAAGTTACTCGGGTGCGTGGCATATTTCCCGGGTTCTTTAATGCCGCTCAAAATTACGCAACAGCAGCCGCAGCAGTGGCAGATGTAAGCGGGCTTATTTAGTACGTTATCACAATTATGGACCAGGCCGAGTTTTTCTGTTTGATCAAGCACCTGCAGTAATTCCTCCACCGTGGCCGGTTTGCCCATACCTCTGCGGATTATCCATTCCGCGGCGCTGCCCAGGGAAGTGCAAACCTCGAGGGGCGCACCGCAGGACTTGCCCAGGTGAACTGCTTTATGGCGGCAGGGACAGATGGAAATTGCTCCCCCACCGGACTGCCGGATAATTTCACTGGCCCGTTCGTAAGTTAAAACCTCTGTTTCCACGGCAACAGGTATCAGACTTTCATATACCAGGGTCCGCATCATTCTGGTGCCGTCGCCGGAGAATTCATCTCTGACTTCTTTGTTGTTAAAGTAGCTTTGAAATAACTCGGCCAAATCCTTTAATTTCACTTTATCTTGTACCCGCATGAAGGTATATTCAAAAAATCCCACTACCATCGGAGCCAGCATGTAATAAAAAGTGTCCTTGCGGGGGATATCCAGCACCAAACCCTTGTCGGCCATGCCGTCCAGAATTGTTTTTAATTGCGCCTCTTTAATCCCGGTCATGCCGGCAATCTGCTCCAACGTCATCGGGACCAAAGGAAATTTGCTGCCCACCATGGCCTCCGTTTCAGTATAGAGACGATGCAGAATGGCCATTAAAGTATCGTTGATTGGCGCCCCCACTGGATTTTTGTTCAAGCGTTGGGCCAACACCTGATAAACCTGGTCTTTGTCATGAACCAAATGTCCCATTAACATATCCTCCTTTGCCAATAAATAATTAATCAACTTACGATCTTTTAATATGTGTATATGCACTTTTCACTGTAAAAAAAACCTTTTTCAGCGTTTGGACTCGCGTACTACCTCCCGCAGGTCTCCCAAAAGTTCATCCAAGCGCTTTTCACCCAGTTTCTCAGTCAACTGCTTTTGGACCCGCTCCCATATGGGTATGGCCTCCAGCAGCAACCCGGCTCCCTTTTCAGTAAGGTTTAACACCTGCTCACGACGATCTTCCCCCTCTCCTATTTCTATTAGCCCTTTTTTTTCCAAAAGCCTGGCGTTGCGGCTTAAAGTGGTCCGGTCCATTCCCAGCGGACGGGCCAGCTTCCCCATCGTTATGCCGTCATTCCCGGCCACCGCCATCATTAAAGAAAACTGTGTTACTTTTATGCCAGACGGCTTCAGCGCCTGGTCATAGACCTGGCTCAGAAGCCTGGAGGCCTTGCGCAGGTTGAAGCAGACGCAGGCCTTGCCCATTGTCCTGGATATTTCCTTGAAATTATCCTTCGTAGTTTCAGTACGCATATACTAACGCCTCTATCAATTCAAGAATTAATATGAGTATATACACATTTTTGCCATTAATCAAGGCCCAAAAGCTTAAAAAACACCTTGAATTAACTCATTTCAAGGCGCCGGTGCCAGTCCAAGCTTCATTACCCGGTGAAAAATATTAAGCTGTTTACTGTTGGAGTAATATCGTAGTGCAAGATACAATTGCCAAGGAAATAGGAATATCCAGACAAACAGTAGCACATTACCTTTCGTTACTGAAACAAGCCAACTTAATCTAAGCGCGATACATCTCATAAATCGTGTAATACTTCAAGGTCTGGTATGGATATAATATTAAGGTGTTATTCAATTTTGGTTAAACTACTGTTATGTAATTAAACCGGCGGGACAGAGGAGAAGGAAGTGCATCCACTGGGAGGCAAGGAGATATGACAAACTTATTGAATCACTCATACAGAAATTGGAAGCTCGCATCCCATAACGTGAAAGTTAGGTGATCTGAATTGAGCGGTGATTTGAACTGTATTAAAAACGATGCCAAAGAATTGGAGCTGGCAACCTTTGCCGGAGGCTGCTTTTGGTGTTTAGTAGCCCCTTTTAAGCAGATACCGGGGGTTATTAGTGTGATTGCCGGATATACGGGCGGACATAAAGAATGCCCCACCTACGAAGAAGTATGCTCAAAAACTACGGGGCATTATGAAGCGGTACAAATTTCTTTTAACCCGGAACTTTGTTCATATGAAAAATTACTCGACCGGTACTGGCGTCAAATTGACCCGACCGATACGGGCGGTCAATTTGCAGACCGCGGGCCCACCTATAAAACAGCTATTTTCTATCATAATGATGTCCAAAAGCAAAAGGCGGAAGCTTCTAAAAAAGAACTTCAGCAAAGCGGCCTTTTTGACCTGCCGATTGCAACGCAGATAATCCCGGCTTCCACTTTTTATCCAGCCGAAGAATATCATCAAAACTACCACGAAAAAAACCCTGTACACTATGGCATGTACCGCCGGGGTTCGGGGCGTGAAAGCTTTATAGAACAACACTGGGGAAAGGACGCCGACAAGAAACTGCTCAAAAAAAGGCTAACCACAATCCAATATGATGTAACCCAAAATAACGGAACGGAGCCGCCTTTCCATAATGAATACTGGGATAATAAGCGGGATGGCATTTACGTTGATATCGTTTCCGGGGAGCCCTTGTTTAGTTCCAAAGACAAATTCGATTCCGGGTGCGGCTGGCCCAGTTTCACCAAACCGCTGAACCCGGATATAGTTCACGAAAAAAAAGATACCAGTCATAGCATGATTAGGACAGAAGTTAGAAGCAACAAGGCCGGCTCTCATCTGGGCCATGTATTTGACGACGGCCCCGCTCCAACGGGCCTGCGCTACTGTATCAACTCAGCGGCTTTAAGATTTATCCCTAAAGAAGCAATGGAGCAAGAAGGCTATGGAGAATATCTCAGTTTATTTCAGAATTGAACTCTTTGCATAATGGCCTGCCGGCAGTAAGTGATTCTTGCTTTTTACAAAAAAAGCACCGGTTCAGGGGCTTGTAATGGTCCACCTGGCGGGATTGCCCGGCCTGACATCAACATGCGTAAAGCCGGAATACTGTCCCACTCCCGGAAAACCAAGTTCGCTGGCGGCAGCAGCAACCTCTCGCGGGGCAATGCCACCGACAACTATATCCGCCGCGTTGCCCGGCAGGTGCTGGCTTTGCTGCACGCCGCCAACGGCCCGGTTATGCGCCTCACAGCGGCAGCCGGAGGTGACAGTCACCGGGCGGCCGCCCAGACGTTCGCGCAGCTGCTCCAGCATTTCCACCAGGTAAAGGTTAACCCGAACCACTCCGCAACAGCGGCAGGCGAATTCTTGTTCCTTAAAGTGCGGGCTGAGGCGGTGGCCGGGCACGGGCCGGTGAGGCAGGAGCAATGCCAGTGCCTTTAATGTATTTGGCCCGGCTATGCCGTCCACCGCCAGCCAGCAAAATTGCTGCAGCTGAATAACCGCCCGACGGGTGCGCGGACCGTACACCCCGTCCGCCGGGCCGGGATTAAAGCCGGCCGCGGCCAACTGCCGCTGCAGTTCCTGCACCGGCGCGCCGCTATCGCCCGGGGCCGGCATCAGCTGCCGCCTTCCACAATCCGGCGCATTTGTTCCACATCCACCTCCGACTGCCTGGCCACCACCAGCGTCAGCAGTGTAATGGATTTTTGCAGCTCCTTAATCAGCGGCTCCAGCCTTACTAGAAGGAATCCCGCCACCACCATCGGAAAGCCGTAATTCGCAATCAGTTTCATCAGTTCTTCCATAACCGCATGGCACCTCACTTAATTTTTTTGGCAGCTGGACGGCCGGTACTCCACTGCCTGTGGAAAAAACCGGATATCCCGACCGGTTTTAAATTAGCACAAATGCTTACAGTGATCGAATAATTTTTTGGCCAAGATCCGCTCACTGTTTGTGACATGTTGCCAAATTTTATATTGACACGCTTGCATATCGTGATTACAATATTCTTAACGCTCACGTTTTGAAATAAAAGGAGGTAACAAAGTGACTAAGCCCAAATGGACTTTAGCGGAACTGCGGAAGCAACACGAGCCTGCCTTAACGCAAAGGGAGTTGGCCGCACGGCTGAATATCCCGGCCAGCACCATCGGCATGTATGAAATCGGGAAAAGGGTGCCCGGTTTACCAAATGCCAGAGCAATTGCCCGTTTCTTTGGCGTGGCAACAGACGATATTTTTTTTGGGCCTAGCGCTCACAGATCGCAAAATAAACCCTAAGGCCGGCAAAGATAAGCAACAGCCGGCAGTTTACAACCCGCCGCAAGAATGAAAATTTACCCAACCGCTATTAGCACCGTTAACTGACTGGTCAGTCAGTTAACGGTGCTAAAGAAAACGTACCCCGGGGTTTTCGCCCCCGGCAAAATTCAAAAACCATTACCGGCAGGTGAAAAGCATGGACAAGCCTCAGACTGATCATTTCACCAGGATATCCAACGAACTGCTGGAGGTTATTCTGACCTCCAACTTTACCAAGCGGCAGTTGAAAATAATTCTCCTGGTCATCCGCCTGAGCTGCGGGTGCAACCGGAAATACGCCGTCCTGAGCAAGGGTGATTTCAATGTGGCCGGTATCGATAAGAGCGACATCACCAGGGAACTCAACCTGCTGGTGCAGGCCCGGGTTCTGTTTACCGACGGGAAACGGGTTGGCCTGAATCAGGACTGCGGCCAGTGGCAGACCTTGCCACTGCGCAATGACGTCAGGGAAAAATTTAACAAAATCCTTTGCAGCAACCTCGGGGTTCAAGCAGTTGGTGTTTTACCAACCACGGATAACAATCCGGGCGGTAAAGCACAGTCTGAGTTGGTGAATTACCAACCACAAAGTTGGCAAAACACCAACCGGGAAGTTGGTAAAACACCAACCCGCCGGCGGCCGGAGGCCAACAACGGCAAGGGCCGGGAGGATACCGAAAGAAAACTTAAAGAAATATTAAAAAAAGAATATCATAACCCCTTATATTCCCCAAAGCAGGAAGAAGATCAAGCTGTAATTCCGTTACGGTACGGCATACGGAAGGAAGGTGTGAGGTCGTCGCCGGCTGTGGGAAAAGCCGCCGGCAGCTTAAAAGCGCCTGGAACCGGACCACCGGCCGGCAAAGCAGGCGAATACAACTCTGAATTTTTAGCGTTCTGGGCAGCCTATCCCCGGAAGGCAGAGCAAAAGCGGGCTTACCGGTGCTGGCTGGACAGGCTGAAAGAAGGCCTGAGTGCGGCCAAGCTGCTGCACTCGGCCCAAAATTACGCCGCCCACTGCCAAAAGCTCGGCACCGAGCCGCGCTATATCAAGTACGCAGCTAATTTTCTGGGCCCGGACCGGCCCTACGCTGAATGGGTCAGCCGGTCGGAGGACCGGCGGGAGCTGCGCCGGCGGGAACAAAAACGTCAGCTGTTAAAATCATTGTATCTGAATTAAATCAGCTTTTAAAAGTTAAATCAGTTGCAAAACGGGGTGAGAACATGGATTTGTTGATTAAAGTTGACATACGGCACGGGCAGGTGCTGAAAAACAACCTCCGGGTATTTTGGGACAGCCTTGCGGATAGCCGGGGCTGCGGCGACACAGGGCATCCCGTCTGTACCCCCACCGCCTGCCCCGCCTCCGGCGCGGCTGTCGGGGCACAATTATCGCCATGCTCCCTACCGGCTCAGGCGGATAATGCGCAGGCAGGCGAACTGCGGCAGAGGATCAGTGCCTTCAATGCCCGGCCCGGGCGCAAAACCAAACATGCCTGGAGCGAGGCCGAGCTGTTCCGGCTGGCGCTGCTGGTGGGGCGCCAGAAACAGAACTATGAGCAGGTCGCGGCCCGGCTGGCCAGAACCCCCAGAGCCTGCCAGTTTATGTTCCGGGAACTGCAAAAGGCCGGGGTGGTTTAAGCTGCCAAGATATTATTACAGCGGGAGGGATAATTAATGCGCCAAGCCGACTTTAAAGCGCAAATTAAAAAAATTGAAATTGTTAACAAAGTAGTGGGCAACAGGTGGGTCCAGTCCATCCGGGTGAATTTGGGCGATATTGAGCTGACTAATGAAAACCTGCTGGAGCTGCGCCAGTTTCATCCCAACGAACCGGTGTACGTGGTCATTAAGCCGGCGGAACTAAATTTACTGGACATGATGGACACCCAGGCGGGTGCCGCCGCCATGCTAGCTCCCACCGGAGATAAGGATCAAGCAGTTGATTGCCAAACACCGGACGAGGACCTGCTAACCTTTTCCGAAGCCGACGGGGACATCCCGCCGCCCGGGAAAGTGATCAAAGAATTTAAATTTTAATCAATAGCCGGGCAGGTATTTTACACAGATGGTGTTATTCAGCTAACGGGCAGGTTAATTTAAAAAGGGCCAAGTTTATAAATACGTCTGAGACAAAGGAGGTGTAAAATAAGTTGGACACTTCCTTTGTCTTATTTTATAATACAGATGTAAAATACTTTTTACACTTCGCCAATATGGTGGTGGCAAAATGAAAAACCGAATTAAGGAATACAGAGAAAAAAACAGTTTTTCGCAAGGGAAATTAGCAGAGTTATGTAATGTAAGCAGGCAAACGATTAACGCCATTGAAAACAATAAATATGATCCCAGTTTACAACTGGCCTTTGATATAGCGAAACATTTAGGAACTAATTTAGAGAATTTATTTATACCATCGAAAAACGGAGAAAAAAAGCATGGATAAATATAAAAAAATCCTTATTATTTTAACTTTTGCTGTTTTTTGTACACTTGCAGGAGTTACCATATACAGATGGGTGCGATTTGGAACTATAGATGGTGGTTCTATATTCTGCAGCTTTCTGGCTTTGTCGTATTTTTTTAATGCTCTTAATTGGGGCGACCATGAAGGGTCTTCCAAGAAAGACGAATTAGGTATGCATATTGTAGCACAGAGTGCCAAAATAAGTTACTTTGCGTTAATGATATTGTCAACTTTAATTCTATTTATCTCTGAAGGAAGGGGAAATTTAAATGATATTAAGAATTATCCTTTGCTGATTGTGGTCTGTCTTACATTTGTAACACTGCCGGTTGTAGAATTTATATATTCAAGGAAGTATAAATAATATTACCCAACCAAAACAGTGAAATTCTGTTCAACTAACGTACTAAATAGATAGCTATTATTTCTTACCGCTTTTTGATTTGGAAGAGTTCTTATTACGCTTGAAGGAGTGGAGCTTTAAGAATAATGAAACAAAACAGAGTCGAGACTACACTTTTTATGTTAATGTCAGTTGACGGCAAAATAAATAGCGGGGCAACCGACGAGTTGGACCCGGATAAAGATTGGAAACAGATAGCCGGAGACGGATTTCTCCGCAAGCCCCCGGCCTTGTGCCGCGGGGGGTGTTGAAACCATTCGGAGATTAAAGCTTCTTCCATCTTTTGGCACCAAAACTCTAATGTTCAATAATACTTAACTCAGTCATAGGGAAGTGTCGTACGTTTTTCGTAACTAAGGTAAGGGAATGTTCGATAGCAGTAGCGGCAATCAGGGTGTCAGATATGCTAAGGGTAATTCCCTTTTTCTGAAAATCCCGCCTATACAAACCTGCCCTTTTTGCTGTCCTATATTCAACAGGATAATAATTCATTGCTTCAACAAACTCTTCAACCTTGGACAGCTCTTCAGGGCGGATACCTGAAAAAATTTCCGCCACCACTATTGCGCATACACAAAGAGATCCTTCTTGTAACAATTGATCAAGGAAATCTATAGCCTCTTGCCGTCCCCGAAACAAATCTATAAGGATGGTTGTATCCAAAAGAAAGCCGTTATTATTCGCCAAAGAGATCTCTCCTCCTGGCTTCAGATTCTTCTCTCATCTTTCGCACCCAGTTCGAAGAGTCTTCCGATGTTTTTAGTTCAGGATAATCCTTCTCGTTAAAAATACCCGCCACATTACGAATAGCCTTACTTTGTTTTAACCTGTGTAGTTCTTTACGTGTAGCATCAATAATAAACTTACTTCTATTGCCATCACCAACATATTTACCTAGTTCAGTTAAAAGATCGGTAGGAAATCTAATAGGTGTCAGATTAGTTTTCATTATTTTTATCTGCTCCTGTATATACATAATTTTATATTTAGTATATACACAACTTAAATCTTTAGCAAGCGAAAAGATATGGTGAATATACTTGGGTATCAGTTTTTCTAATCCCCAACCTGTCCTCAATAAAACATATCAGAAAAAAGAAAGAACCATGGGGCATTAATAACAATTTACCAGAGTGAGTTCAACACCCGGGAAACTGTTTTTTCGCACTGACAATACCGGCAGGTTGATAAGTAGCCACTTTTACTGATGACATTGAGGCAAACGCCAAGCCGGCGATCATGTCTGGAATATGGTTCACCAGCAGAAGTGAAAGCGCGAATATCAAGCATGCCCTGGCTGGACCAAAGGCAAAAAGTTTGGAAATATTGTTTGCGAGTCAATCCATTGAATAGGATTCATCCAGACCGGACAATTCGCTGATAACCGGTTGACCGTCCGGGCGGCGATCATTAGTTTGAGAGAGGTTGGGAAGATGCGGTCTACATTCATAAGTTGCAATAAGCAGCCGCGAAGTTAGACGGTCAATTTAAAACGCCCTCGTTATCTTAAATTAAGAATAAGCGGGCGTTACAGCCTGATTATGGCGTAGTAGCTAAATTATATGCAGTTAAAAAAACTGCTTACAAAAACAGATTAAGGCGAACTTCATTAAGCATATCTCGTTAAACAGTAATAATTGACCCCTCAATACCCTTAGGTAAAAATGAGTAAACTAATCATAATCGTGATCTTCCAGGATAAACAGTTCATTAATAGTTGTGTTTAATTCACGTGCAACTTTTACGGCAAGTTTAAGAGAAGGATTATATTCACCTTTTTCAAGAAATACAATTGTTTCTCGTCTTACACCGACTTTTTGAGCCAACTGAGCTTGGGTAAGGCTAGACCGTGCTCGATATTCCTTTATTCTTGTTTTCATCTATTCAAGGCCTTTCCTCTTGCTTAATACTGCCCAGGATACAAAAAATGAAATTGCCATTCCAAGCAAACCAGCGGTAAGAATATCGTCTCGGTTTAGGTGTTTTTGAAAAGCTAGAAGTGCCAGCCATATATATATGGAGATGAAATATGAATAACTTGCAGCGTGCATCTTTATTTTTCTTGAACGCTCATCGTGTATTGGAAAACCTTCTTTCAAGTCACTAACTACTCTTTTTAATACATTGAACGAAATGATAATGAGTGATAATGCACCAGTAATGACCAGTAATGCGGAGATGATATTGCTGTTTCCAAGTAACCTTATTGCAACAATAGATAGGCCAAGAACAATAACAGAAAGCATTGATACCCATAGGACAAGAATTGTTTTTGACTTCATTATTAAATACCTCCTCTGGTGTTAGAAATATACAACTTATTGTTATAAATATATAACATCAAACTGGGTTTGTCAACTTCCATTATCGACCATCTACAATTTCCAAATTACAAACTACTCATATCTTATTGCACAGTACAACCAGAAAGCTAAACTATGTGACAGGAGTGATACGGATGAAGGTTAGAGTTATAGACCCAGATAGCCCATACTATGGACAAGAGTTTGAAGGCGGATGTGTTTATTACGATGTTTACCATACAGGAGATAGCCCGGATTTGTTTTTGATAAAAACTCCAGAAGGGGAAAAAATAATATTATCTACCAGTATTGATACCGAACATTACTGGAACCAAAGAAGGCAAGAGCAAATAGAAAGGCTTGGAGCAAATGTTGGTGACACTGTAATTATAACCAGATCAGGTGGGGGATGTTTTACAAGGGATTTCGATTGTTCAAAACCCCATAAAATCACCAAGATAGATTCCAGTGGTTATGTTGAGTTTGATGGTGGATTGGCAAAAACTTTTAGGCCAGATGTGATTCTTGTTGATGCGTAGTACGACCAAACTGTAACACAATTAGATTTTTAACTCCGTAAATATACGGAGATTTTTCTTTTACGGGGGGTGATGCAGTGGTAATGTAAGCTACAACCATAACCCGCAATATATTAAAATGGTGCGTTATAAAGATTGATCTTATTTCCTTAAAAAACGTGAACTTTTGGTCGATTATATGAGCAATCGGCGGAAATGGCTGTTGGCAATACCCTTTCTATGCTATCGCCTGATCCTTTTTGCTCATCTGGTTAGGGATTAACGATCTTTTTTTTCATAATAATACTTCAATGGCTGTTAACTGTAGCTTGGCTATAGCTGCAAAGCCAACTATTGCCTTGCCGCGTAGATCCATAACTCCGGCAAGATATAGCTATCCTTAATCTGCTTCAACGGAGGCGTTTAATTAGGGCTTGCTGAACAAATCCATTTTTAAATAAAAATGTCATAATGAGGGGTCTAAAAGACCAGATTATACCGAAACAAGCGCTATACGGTAATATAAACTCTTTCAGATAGAATTATTTTCCCAACTTGCTAAACATGTTCTGCTTCCAAAGTACAAGGTTTTTGCATTAATTGTTTCATTTTCCTTGCACTTAAATTTGATAAATATGCGCTCAAACCGTTGAGAGTATTGAATTTTTATTTCGTTCAGCAAGCCCTAATTATGGGAATTTTCCTAGGATAAGCGGATACACCTGAATGGAATCCAGCGCCGGGGTACATAATAGTATGAAATAAAGTTATGAAAGGAGTATATCTATTGGTTTCCCAAAAGCTATCGCAGGTTTTGGAGCATGAAGGTGTAGTAGCTATAGCTACTCTGGGTGAAGACGGACCGCATTTAGTGAACACGTGGAATAGCTATATCCAAATTACGACAGAAGGTAATTTATTGATTCCCGCCGGAGGTATGAACCAAACAGAAGCCAATGTGGTCAAGAACAATAAGGTGTTGGTTACGATGGGCAGCCGGGAGGTGGAAGGGCTTCGCGGGCCGGGGACAGGTTTTTTGATAAAGGGTACTGCGGCCTTTGTAAAATCGGGGCCGCAATTTGATACGGTCAAACAAAAATTTCCTTGGGCCAGGGCGGCCGTGGAGATCACAGTAGGCTCCGCCACTCAGACCCTATGAATGAGCGCTAAAACATGAACGTTTTCAATTTGGCGAGTATGAACTTGAGTTTTTGAGTTACCCCTCAGAGATGCATCTATGGGAGGGGTTGCTGGCATTGGAAACCTCCAGAAAAATAGTCTTCAGTAGTGATCTTTTTATTCGTATGGGGAAAATACAGGAGTTTGTGGTGAGGCCAATTGGTCGGACGAAGTACGGAGTATTTCTTTGGAACAAGTGCCTAACCCATCCGGGCGGGAAAAATTACAGCAAACTTTACTGAATCATTCTGTCTGCTTTGCAGCACTAGGCCACGGGCCCGTTCTTAAGCTCTCAAAATGATTTTTTGCTGGAAGCAAGGAAAAATGCAAGTGCTAGAAATTTTTAAGAGATCATGACAGGGAAATCACTATTTCAGAAGAGTTAGTGCCAGATAATACTTGATTGCAGCTTTTTATCGTATATTTAATCTTTTCTTAATCCCAAAATATTATTTTATTGTACAGTACAACCAAATTGTAAACCTATCTTGATCAGACCCCTAAATACAGTCCTCATAAGGTTGTCAACTGGGAATATTCATCCTCATACGGCATTTGGAGGATATACTCATCATGGGTTGTATTATCAGACGGTCCGGAAGGTTTTGAAGCAGGTATGTACTGCTGCTCGTTATAACCGGTTGGACCATTCCTTTATACATTGGCATAATTCCCACCCCTTCACGGCAGCGGCCCGATCGAAGCCTGACCGGAATTTCATGACCGGTCCTGCCGGCCGCAGTTTAACGTAAACTTTTCACCTTGTCACGCTGTTCATTTTCCAGCCGGAGCAGGGTCAGCAGATTCTCCTCAAAACTATTATCTGATTGCACATGCTTTTTGTAGTTCTCAAATACAGGCCATTTCAGTTTATGTGCCAGCCGGGTGATTTCGGGTTCGCATGTACTCTGACTCATTAACTTAACCTCGTATAAAAATTAGCGCAAAAAAGCGCTCTGTTTTCAGAGCGCTTCTTAAGCCATTTTATATTACGGTTACTTTTGTAATCCTTTTAGATTTCCAGTCATGATATCCGGCAAATGCTTTTGGATCTTTTCATAGGGCCAATCCCACCATTGTAACTGCTGTAGAGTATCAACAGTTTCTGGATTAAACCTTTTTCGGATTTCTTTAGCAGGAATCCCTCCTACAATTGTATACGGAGGGACGTCCTTGGTAACAACTGCTCTGGTTCCAATAATCGCACCATTACCAATATGCACGCCCTGCATAATGACAGCTTCGTAGCCGATCCAGACATCGTTGCCAATTATGATATCGCCTTTGTTATCCCATGCATCCGTAACATGATCCCAATCCAATCCCCATTCACTTGCAAAGATGGGAAACGGATAGGTCGAAAGGGATTTTAACGTATGATTAGCACTTGTGAAAATAAACTTGGCGCCACAAGCAATGGAGCAAAATTTACCAATTACCAGTTTTTCATGGTTCACAGGGTAATGATACAGAACATTATTCTTCTCAAATTGTGTAGGGTCGTTAACATAATCATTATAAAAGGTATAATCGCCCACAAAAATATTGGGATCTTTGATTACGTTTTTCAAATATACAGATTCATGGTCATTTCGTGGATATATTTTATTTCCCGGAACAGTCATTGTAATTCCCCTTATCTTTAAATCACTGCTGTTTGTCGACTATTCCGGCGATTACAATGCACAGTTTCAAAAAAAACCACCGCCTTATTGCAAAATATTGAATTTTAGTATAATACCAATTAAATAAATAGTAAAGGCTAAACCCCATCAGAGTTACTGCTCTCCTGGACACCGGCTTAAATGGAGGCAAATTATTCTATATCCATGCACAGTTTTTTGGGAACATTTGCATATTTTTACCGTCTTAATTACATAGATGAAAACAAAATAATATTTATCATGTTTTTCATTGGTGCACAGCGCCATACCGTATCAGTATTAAATCACACGGGGAGTGATGATATGGACAACCACCAAGTTCATTTTTCAATAACCAAATTCAAAGAAGTTTCCGGCGTTATGGTTCCTTTGAACTATAACCACTGGAAGCCGCTGATTCTTTACTTCGCAGCAAAATGCACCTCATTTCAGGTGAATTGCTGGATTTCCGATTTAGAAGCGATCGACAGCGTCAAGCCTTTTGCCAACCATGTGAATGTACAGGATAACAATAATAAAGATTTATCCCTGCCCTTCTCCGAAGCCTTAGCCGATTTGTTTCCCGGCTGGACTATCAACATTAGCCCGCCGGGCAGTTCCGTCATAGTTTCGCAAACAGGAGAAATTACAAATGAATTTATTAATACCTTAACTAACAATTGTTTTGATCAATACGGGCGGATAAAATGGTTTTCAATTAATTTCTGCCTCAACGGTAAAATAATTTTTTACGCCGAACATAACGGTACGGAGTTTCATGCCCTTGATGTAACAGATAATGATATTGCGTTTATCCGTTCTGTTTTACCCAAAGATGTTGTTTTTAGCGTTTCGGTTTAGTAATTTAATCTTATCTTAACTATGAAAGGAGCCTACCCATGAAAATAAGTAGAATTGCCGCCGCCTGTCTCTTCGCAGCGCTGGTGATAGCCCTGCCGGCAGCCCTGACCGGCTGTCAGCCTGCCAAGAACTCCCCCAGGCAGCAAGCAGATACACCACAGGTCTCATCATCAGCTGCAGACACTGTTTTTGCCCCATACAGCGAGATCCCCGTCAACGTTAAACCTTCGGTCAAGCCATACCTGGTTGAACCAAACCTGTCCAATGTAACCAACAAGGATCTTTTCAGCTTCTCACCAGCAGCCGGTAAACTTCTGGCCCAAAACGGGTTTGTAGTGGTGGCGTCCAAAGATCATCGCGAGTTCTTTCCGCTTTATGAAGTGAACCGCTACGCGGCAGTCCCAGTGCCAAACTTTGTCACCACCGATGCAATGCTGCACAACTACCATTTGTATTTCAGTCACCTGCTGCGCACACTGGAAAAGGACCGGCTGTGTTCCGAACTCCAAACGCTTACGGTGTCAATGCTGGCAGGAAGCGAACAGCAATACGGCGATCTAAAGGGAACGGCTTGGGAGAACGCAGCCAAACGTAACGTTGCCTTTTTCGCAGTAGCAACCAGAATGCTGGACCCCACCGCAGGTGTACCTTCCTACGTTCAGCGGGAGGTAGAACAGGAACTTCAGCTCATAGCAGAACACCGGGATACAATGCGACCATCACCGGTAATGAATATGGGGCAACCGGCTGACGATCCATTGGCTGTACTCAATGAGGACTACACCCAGTACATCCCCCGGGGCCACTACGCAACCTCCGATGACCTCCGTTCCTACTTTAAGACCATGATGTGGTACGGACGGATGACTTTCCGTGCTAATAATAACGATGAAACCAGATCGGCGGCCCTGATTACGCTGCTGCTCAACAGAGATAAAGATTTTGCAAGCTGGAACCGCATCTACGAGCCCACCAACTTCTTCGTTGGCAAAAGCGACGACCTGGGATTCTTACAGTATCGCGAACTGTTGGGAAAAATCTACGGGAATACTCCCACCCTCAACCAGCTGACGGGTGACAATAATAAATGGACCGCCTTTGAAGCAGCGGTCGACAAACTCCAGCCCCCGGCCATCAACTCAATTCCTGTCTTTGATGAAAATATCCAACCCGACCGGGAGCAGGCAATAAAAGGCTTCCGGTTGATGGGTCAGCGATTTACCATTGACGCTTCTATCTTCCAAAGGCTTGTTTACAGAGAAGTCGGGGAAAACAGCGCTGGAGAGCGGCGAATGCTGCCCAAAGGGCTGGACATTCCGGCGGCCATGGGCTCTGAAGCAGCATACGCTATTCTCGACAGCGCCGGTCAAACCGGCTACGCCAGATATCCGGAGAACATGCGCAAACTGCAAACCTATCTGGCTTCTTTGGACACCGCCACCTGGACCCAAAACCTTTACTGGTCCTGGCTGCATACGCTGGCGCCCCTGACGGAGCCGAAAAAACAGGGATATCCTTCGTTTATGACCAACCAGGCCTGGACCCGCAAACAGCTGGAGACCTATCTAGGAAGCTGGACCGAGCTCAAACACGACACCATCCTCTACGCCAAGCAGGTATATGCTGAAATGGGCGGTGGAGACGTGAACGACGACCGCGGATATGTTGAACCCAATCCCGTTGTCTTCGCCCGTCTGGCGTCCCTGACCCAAATGACCGCCGACGGGCTCGAAAGCCGGGGACTGCTGAACGAAAACGACAAAGAATCGCTGGAACGCATGGAGGAACTGGCCCTCAAGCTAAAAGTCATTGCCGAAAAGGAACTGGTCAATCAACCGCTGACTGATGAGGAATATGACCTCATCCGCGGCTTCGGCGGAGATCTGGAGCACTTCTGGCTGGAAGCCCTGCGGGACGAGGGAGTGGACCATAGATCCGCTGTTGCTCAAAACCCGGCCAGCCTGATCGCCGACGTCGCCACCAACCCGGCGGGTGAAGTACTGGAGGAAGGTACAGGCTATGTCAGCGAGATCTACGCCGTTGTCCCTGTTGACGGCAAACTGCGCATCGCCAAAGGCGGCGTTTACTCCTACTACGAATTTCCGTGGCCGGCGCAGGATCGCCTGACCGACCAGAAATGGCGGTCAATGCTTGATGAGGGGCAGGCTCCGGAGCAGCCCGCCTGGGTGAAATCATACGCGGTGCCTCAGTAATGAGCAGGACCTGCAAAATATTGGTCTGTGCGGCAGTTTTTGTCATCCTTGCCTCACTGCCCGGCAGCAAAATCACGGCGTCCCGGACTTTAAGCGCTGACCTCAACGAAAACGGGACGCCGGAACATTATCTGCTTGCCGGTCACCGCCTTACCGTCCGGGAAAATGATACGGTGCTCTGGCAATCGCCCCCCGCATGGCGTATAACTGACTTTGCGCTGGGAGACGCCGACAATGACGGCACCGTCAACCTGTTGTTATCTCTGTGGAAAAAAGGAAGTTTCGGCCCGGTCAAGCCCTTCTGGATTGATGGCGAAGACCAAAGCTACAAAAACCACCTCTTTGTCTACCGGCTGCATGGCAATACTATGCAGCCGGGGTGGTGTTCCTCCGACCTCGACCGCCCGATCGTCTCCTTCACGGTTCGGGATATCAACGGTGACGGCATGAACGAACTGGTAGTGCAAGAGGGACATTACCGCCGGACTGCGAGTGGAATTTATACCGTGGACAAAAATAAGCCTACCGGCACTGCCTTTTTAAAATGGAACGAATGGGGTTTCGCGGTCCTGCGGGGTCAGGATGATTCTATTTGATCCAAGAACACGGGTTAAAATTATCATTAATCAAACCGTCTATAATGATTAAAAAATCAAGATGAAGGGCGCTTGTTATGAAAAAACTGCGGTTAAGGATTTGGCCGCGAGGATTCCCTACGCAGCAAGAGGGTCAGCATGTATGTTTTTCTTCCGGCTCAAACATCCGGCTTGCCGGAGTTTTACAGCAACCTTGACGCCGCCAATTGGACCCAATGGCTGCCCCGGTTTGAGGAAACAACAGTACAGCACGGTTTTGAAATATAATGGAATTAAAGCAGAATAGAAATATCTTTAACCTTGAATTATACTAAGGAGGCTAAATTGTTGAGTGCATTGTTGGTTTTAGGTGTTCTTGTAGTGATAGCTGGCATAAGTATATCTGAGTAAAATTATGATTATTTTTAGTGAATGGGTAACATTTCTATCATTGCCGGAGTGACAAAAAAAAGTGACACTCCTTGAGCATACAGGAGTGTCACTTTTTTTATATGAGTCCCGACTTTTGGAGAAGCCTCCTCACCATCACAGCCACCTCCGCCCTGGATATGTTGTCCTTGGGCGCTATCCCGGTGCTGCTATTGCCTGATACCACACCTGTCTTTATGCACTCCGCAATGCCGCTCCGCGCATATTCTGCTAAAACTTCCCTGTCTTCATAGCCCGACAGCAGCTTTTCTTCTTCTCCTGCCGCAAGCTCTGCTTTTAACCCCGTTATTTTCATGGCTCTTGCTATCATGGTCATGGCCTGCTCACGGGTTATCTTGTCCGCCGGGCCGAAGCTGCCGTTCGCGTACCCGGATATTATGCCGTATTCTGCTGCGGTTTTGATGTAACCGCTGTACCAATCGCTGCTTTTTACGTCGTCAAATCCGCTTGCTCCGCTGCCGGCTTTCAGCCCCAGGGCTTTTACCATGATTGCCGCAAATTCCGCCCTGGTGACGTCCTTGTCCGGTGCGAAGTTTTCTCCGCCTATCCCGTTTATCACCAGCCTTGAGCCCATGTCGTTTACGACTTCTTTTGCCCAGTGGTTTTCTACATCCTTGAATTCTTTGGGGTTATATATAACCGTGTAGGTGCTGTTTGTAAGGCTGTTTATTTTAGCGTAATATTTGCCGTCTATGCTTATTATTTGCGTCGGTACGTGTGTGAGGGTGCCGTCAGCGTTCAATACTACTGCCGTGGTTATTTTTAACGGGTCTACTCCTTCTGGTATTGCTATGGTCCTTTCTACGTAGGCTTTAAATTTTGACACTTCAACCGTCTTGTCACCGTTCGTACAGATTATTTCAAATTCTACGGGGTTTACTACTATCTGGTAGCTGTTTTTGTCTGCCGTGTCTGTCACTATTTTTACCGTATCTGCCGGTGGTGCGGCTATAATCACGTGTATCGCTATGTCTTTAAGCGCTGCCTGGGCTCCTATCTGCTCCGAGACGCTGTCTATGTCTATCTCAGACGCAGGCAGGGTATAGCTTATTGTATCCGTTTTTACTACCAGTACGGCTGCTTTTGCTTCCATGTTTTTTATGGTCTGTCCGCTGAGGACTCCCTCTGCTATGTCTGTTGTGCTGCTTATGGGTATTTCTACTGTCGTGTTGTTTCCTTTGGCTTCCAGCAGTGCTTCTATTTTGTCGTCGTCCACTGTTACTATTGTGACTGTCCGGCTGCCTTCGGTTGTGGTGGTGGTTGTCCCGGCGTTATATTCTTCGCCGTTTACTACTACTTTTGTTGTTGTCTTATCCGTGGTTGTGCTGCTATTACTGCCACCGCTGCCACCGCCGCCACCGCTTGATGAGTGGTGGCTTGCCGCTGCCCTTGTTGCTGTTATGGTGTAGGTTTTTGTGGTGGTCCCGTCCCGTGCTGTAACTTCGACCGATATTATGTTGTTTGAACCTACTTCCAGGTCTATTGTTGCCGCATATTCTCCGTATACCGCACCGGTTACCGTCGGAGTTTCTCCGTTTATTTTAAGGGTAGCGCTTGTGTCGTATACGCAGGCCGTTACAGTCATGCTGTCCTTCAAGTTGCCCACGCTTACGGTATATTCGGTTTCGCTTGCCGAGAAGCCGGGGCTCAGGGTTCCGGGGCTAACGTACAGAAAGGACAGGTCCGCTGCTGCGGAAGCGGTGTTAAGAACCCACTTGGCGTACAGCGTAGTGTCGGCACTGATGATAAAGGTGCCGCTGCCTGCGGCGTAGGTGGTACCGCTGCCGTTGGCCGCCGTGTTCCATCCCGTGAAGGTATAGCCAGTTTTCGTCAGGCCGCCGCCGTTGCCCGCTACCGTCACCGTGTCGCCGCTGTTGTAGCTAGTGCGGTCTATCGGCACGCTGCCGGAGCTGCTGCCATTGCCGTTATAGGTCACGGTATAAGTCGCCGCCGTGGTGACAAGGGTTATTGTGTCGCTTATGGTGGCGCTTGTTTCGTTACCGGCTGCATCTTTATATTTTGCGTATACTGTTTTTATCCCGTCCCCGCTGCTTAAGGTAAAGCTCTTGCTGGTTGAGTACGCCTCATAGCTTGCGCCGCTGAAGCCGCTGTCCTCGCTCACCATCATCTCGCTCGCCCCTGTTGCCGACAGGGTGAGCGTTACGGAAGTGCTAGTGGTGTAATCGGCCCCGCTATTGATGCTGATGCTGCCACCTGTCGGTGCCGTGGTGTCAAAGGTATAAGTTTGGCCGCTTGTGTAGCCTGTTGCTAGGGCATTTCCTGCGTCGTCTGTTATTCCCGTACCCGAGCTGTTCAGGTCCAGACGCAGGGTCCCGTCTCCCGTAATACCGCTTACGGTTACGTCTATTGTTGTGCCGCTTCCCGCAGATACTGCTGCTATTATGCCGTGTGCGGTCCCTGTTTCGGTCAGTGTGAAGTCGCTTGTGTCCACTCCTGTTACAGCCTCCGAGAAGGTCACCCTGTAGGTTACGCTTGTTGCGTTGGTCGATTCGCCCGCGGGACTGTTTCTGTCGATGCTGCTTACTGTAGGTGCTGTTATATCGGCTGTGGTGAAATTCCAGGCGCTGCTGCTGCTTATCCCCGCATAGCTGTTGCCGGCTGTGTCGCTAAATGCCGTGGCATCTATTACCACATAATATCCGGTTTCTCCATCCAGTGTAGTTGCCGGATCTACCGTTATCGCGCTGGTATCGCTTCCCGTCACTTTTCCTCCGGTAACATCGATAGTTTCTACCATGCTGTCGTCGGAGGTCTTCTTTATGGTAATGTTTCCTGTACCCACCACCACATTTTCACTGAAGTTAATCACCAGGTTGTCATTTACTCCCACGTTGGTCGCATTATCCGACGGGCTGAGGCTGCTTGCCGCCGGTGCGGTCCCATCTACAGCCAATGTCCCGGTATAAGTTGCGGTCCTTATGCCCTTTCCGTTATCTGCGGTAACTTGAATGTTTGTATAATCTCCATCAGTAATGCCCAGTGAAGCAATATCCCATGATAGATTCCATGCAGCACCGCTTGCAATGGTTGTTGATTGAGTTATACCGCTAATGGCTGCGGAAACTGTAACCGGCAGGCCATCCGGGTCGGATGCGGTTCCGGACATAGTAATAGTTTGAGTGCCATTGTATGTATGGTTTGCAGTTGAATTCGCAATCGAAATATCAGGAAGGTTGCATAGCTCAACATCTATCCCGTCAAAATCAACATAGGAATTACCATCAGGCGCATATGCAATAAGCATTACACGGATTGTCCTTGCTCCAGAAGGAACAGGCACATGCTGGACTTGCACCAACTCCCAATTTGAGAGGTCATTTGTATCCCGTGAACTGCGGTAGGGCCCGACTGCAATTTCACTTCCGGATCCATCCAAGAATTTAATTTGAATGGTTCCTCCGTCGCCGGGAAGGTATTTGAAAATATATGCTTGTGCATTTAAACCGATATTTCCGGCGTCTATATCGGAGAACAGACTTCCTGTTGTGTCGGTAAGGACTATATCTTGATACAGGCATCCGGTTTTATTCGTAGTGGAATTATCCCAGAAGTCAAAGAACTCATTATCACCAATCGCGCCTGAATCGAACGGGGATACAGGGGCATATCCAGCAGTACCGCCAAGATCAGATAATTGACTCCAGTGGTCAACATAGCTTCCACTTGTATCTTTATTCCAAATACCCCAATTATCTCCGTCGCCATTAGTGACCAAATTGCTGGATAAACCGGTCGCATACGAAGATGTTGCCAAGCAAAACAACATACCAATAGTAAGTGCCGTTAATAATATAATTCTCTTCATAAAATATCCTCCGCAAAACTTTGTAAAAAACCATATAAAACCTGCAGGTGTATTGCAGGTTTTATATCCAAGAGAATTACTGTGCCGCCCTGGTAATTGTTATTTCATATGTTTTGGAATCGACACCTGTTTCGGAACTGCATACAACAGTTACAAGGTTTGTTGACACTTGCAGGTTGATGGGTTGAGAAGGCTGTCCACTTTGCACGGAAATTCCATTTACCGTAATATTTCCTCCATTTTCAGCCGTTGCCTGTATCTGTACGGAAGCCACCGAGTTGGCTACATTTGATGTGTATGCGTAAGTAGCCCTATCGAAGGCAGGCGTCAGTCCACCGCCCCTTATTCCTACAATCAGCAGCCCCGATAGATAGCAATCGCTTGCCCGTGTCGGTGTGATGGTGTATGTCCGGCTGTCAGCACCCTGCTTGGATGTAACTACAATGGTAATAGCCGCATTATTTCCTATGTTCGGCATGGCTATCGGACCGAACGGCACGCCGCTTGTGGCAGGAGAGCCGTTTACCGTGATGGCTGCCGCCGGATCCTCTGCTGTTGGTGTTACATAAACCTGGGTGCCGTCATATTGAATATTTGCATTATAAGTCAATGTATTTTTTTCAAATGGAGTTGCCAGCGACCCCTTATCAAAGGTAATATTCGTCAGATACGGACTGCTGGCCCGGGTAACTGCCACGGTATAGGTCTGCACAGGTACGCCCGGCGAGGTTAACTGCACTGTCACGGTATTTGCTCCCACATTCAGGCTTATTGGAGCAGAGGGCTGACCGGAAGTTGTTGTCACGCCGTTTACGGTCATGGTGGAGGCTGTTCCACCCGAAGTGGCCGTTACCGTTATGCTGGTCACATCATATCCGACACTTGCAGTATAGTTATATACGGTGCTGTTAAAGGCAGGATTCAGTGTGCCGCTGCTCAGTGTCAGGTTGGTAAGGAACGGCACCGGTGCTTCGTATATCTCAAGCTCCTCTATGGAAGCAAGGCCTTTGTTGGCGTTCAGGCCGCTTGTTACAGACACCCTGTAATACCTGAAACTTACAATTGCCGTGGTCCTGTCGGTAGTGCTTTGCGTGTTGCCGGTTACGGTATCTATATCCATCCAGCTTACACTGTCATTGCTGCCCTGGAGCTTGTAGTCCCTGTTGGCATAGTTCTGTGACGGTGTAAAGCCGCCGACGCACATGTGTTTTACCACCCAGCGGTTTACAAATTTCTGCGAACCCATATCCACCATCAGCCAGCCCGGGTAAGCAGTGCTGACGCTGTTGCACACCCATCTGTTAAGCGGGGCCGTAAAGCCGTCAACTGCTTTGTTGGGGCTAAAGGGAAGCACATAGCTGCTGGCAGTCGCAATTTTACTTAAAGCGATATTTCCCATAATCACTATCCTTTCCGTTTGCTCTCCCGCACCTTCTTATCCTATTTATACAAAGTGCGGGACCGCAAGCTAAATTAATCCCTCGTTGGGTAAATGCCTGACGTGCACATATAATAGTTCATACCGGGTACCGGCTCCGCGCCTATGAGGTTTGGAACTGCAAAAGTGGTCGTTCCGTTGCCTCCGAATTTATTACCTATCAGAGAAAAAAGAGCTGTGTTCTGCTGGATGTTGAGAAGTGTCCCGTCACACTTTATCCACCCCATGGGTGTGAAGGAATATGGGAATGATACGATTTGACCTATAAAATAATCCATGTCATTGACCTCCTAATACTTTAATTAAATGATTAATTTCTGGAAGGGTACATACCCTGAATGCAGATATAATAACGCATTCCATAAGGGCATTTATCTTCCGGGATGTTCGGCAGCATGAAAGTTGTCGTGCCGTTTCCCCCGAAGGTTGTGCCAATGAGTGAGTAAAGCGCTTGGTTTTGGCTGATGCCCAAAATCTGTCCTGCGCATTCCATCCAGTGTGCCGGCGCAAAGCCATAGGGGAAAAGCTCGAGATCACCAAGTAATGGATCCATAAAAGCACCTCCTTCCCCCCATATACTTTGTTAACATGTTCCTTTCATTCCTTGGCACTGCTCATTATTGAGCTGTTCTGGAATTTTACTGTCTGCCCTGCCAATGCCGCCTGTACATTCATTGTAGTTATTCCAACAAGGGGATAATACATTTCAGTCAGTATATCAATGCAACCCTTAGACAACCTATTGCCACTATTAAATATTTTTATGGTAGCATACAATTAGGAAACCTCGCATCGTACCAAAGTACGTCACATGCAGGTTATGCATGTATCTTACCAGTAGTATCGCTATGAATTTTATCAACGACATGTCAGGTCATTTCAGCAGGCCTGTTTCACGGACCAGCTTCACACATTGGGCGCGGTTTTTTACTCCCAGCTTGCTGTATATATTCCCTGTGTGGCAGGTACTCGACATTGCCTTCTCTGATAAGCAGGTTAACCTCAACCAAAGTGCATACCGTCCGGCTATAGCTGTTCCAACCGGGACTGGAAGCATATTGATTATCATCCTTTAACGTTTTCATTCTTTTAATCCATTGCCGCGACAAATCATACCGGCCGGTTTCCGCATAATACAGCGCATAAATAACAGCTATCTTGAAGCTGTTATCCTTAAACTCGACCGGCAGGCGTTCTATCCACGACAGCAGCATACCGAAATCGTTTCTGTTGATCAAATGATCAATCCGGTGTTCTATCATTTCAAGGGCTTCCCGGTATGAGCCGCCGCGCAGCAAGTGTTCAATGGCATCCGGCATGAAGCCGTGCTCCCGGAACCAGCGTGCAGCCTTAATATGCAGATCTGCAATTTCCTCCGGGACAGTTTCGGAAAGGAGCCTGTAAAGAAGGCTTTTAAATAGAGGATGATATTTGTACTCCCGGTTTTGCTCATCCAAAGTAATAAGGAAACCGCTTCCTTCATTGATTTCATTCAACATACGGCGTCCATTGTCTTCTTCAGTAACGGCATTGCACAAAGCTTCTGAAAGCATATCCAAAATACAGGTTTTCATGGCAAAAGCCCTTTTTTCCGGCGGCCAAGTGCTGATCACCTCATCTAGGAGATATTGTTCTATATCACGGCTTGACCGGGTAAGGGAGGCAATAACATCATTGCCTCCCCCGGCATCCTCCATGGACATAGCGACCGCAACCAGGGCTGCAGCCCATCCTTCAGTATAGGTCTCCACCTTTTTCACATCATCGTTTTCAAGAGTATAACCCCTTGCCTGATAAAAAAGGAAAATCTCTTCCTTTCCAAAGCGCAAATCTTTTTCCTCCAGCCCCTGTGCCTGCCACTTGATTCTATGCCTGGCCAGTTCAAGCTCCGGCCCCATCCGGCTGATAAAAATCAGGTGCATTTTTGCGGGTAGATAGTCAATCAGGTAGGACAGCCCTTGCAAAATAGAAGAATCGGTAATCAAATGAAGATCATCCAGCACAAGCAGGAAGTCGGATTGAACCCCTGACAGCCGGTCGATGAGAATGTTGATATGTATATTTGCTTTCAACAGCTCCAGAGAGGAAAAAACATATTCCGTGTCTTTACTAAGACCGTCGGAAATGCCATCTAGTGCAGTACATACGTATCGCCAGAACACCACGGGGTTATTGTCGTAGGAATCCACCGACACCCACGCCGCAGACAAACCGCATTTCTCCAGCCAGTCAAGAACGGCCGTAGTCTTGCCATAGCCCGCAGGAGCTGTTACTAAAGTAAGTTTGCAAATCAATGAATTATCCAATCTTTGATGCAAGCGCCGGCGGGAAATCAAATACTGATTAATTCCCGGCTTACTATATTTAGTTCCAATCAATCCTGTTTTGTATGCTATTTCTGCCATAATTGACGCCGCACCTCACTTCTTACATTCTTTTCTATATATATTATAATATCGGCTCTACAATAAAAATTTTTAATGCCTCGATCGATATAAATTTACAATAATTAGAGCAACTTAGGGATTCACTATCGCTGGTCATTCAGCCATTTTTGTTGGCTTCCCACTTCTCATACTTTCGACAAAAGTACGCATGTTTCCACATGTGTCGAGACGTTAAAAGGAATATAAAGTTATGCAAGATAAACTATATCAAATCCATGGAAAAGAGGTAATGAAAAAGACTTCCGTTTTGTGGAAGTCTCATTGAATAGTGCTCGTAACCTTTTCCGCCTGCAGCAGCGGCGGTATTATCAATTTCATCATGAAATCCAATGGCAGCTTTTACAGAATCCTGATCGCGCCTGTGAGTCGCAGCACCAGCGACCGGCCAAGAAAGCGCCTAAAAGCTCGACCTTGCCCGGGGGGCGGAACCGGATGGGCTCGGAAGCGGCATCATCCAATTCCTTCAACAGGGGGGCTGTTTCTTGCGGCATTATCAACTCCAAACCAGAGCCTTGCCAACGAGGTCGACCAGGCCTTTAACTTCCACACCCAGCTCATGCTCCTCCACCATGGGATAAAGCTGAGCTTTACAAATGGAGCATGGCGCGCAAAGGATACCGTTGCCGTCTTTACCCACCCCTGTGGCCCGCACCTGTTCGGCCTTTTTCTTGCTAAGCAGAATCCGGCGCTGGTACATTTCCGGATCGTCAAACAGGATACCTGAACCACCGCCACAGCAAAAGTTATCCATACCATGGGGCGTCATTTCCCTGAAGTCGGTGGTCACCGCATGCATAATGACGCGCATGTTTTCATTTAAGCCGCAGGCCCGCACGTAGTTGCATGGGTCGTGCAGTGTCACGGGCGTTGAGTTTTTGGACGGGTCAAGTTTTAATTCTTTGTTACGGATCATTGCGGCAATTTCGTCATGGATATGAGTGATGGGCCATATTACCGGCCTGTCCGCCAAAGAGGGGATGTACATCTTAGCCGCCCGCCAACCGTGACCGCATTCTCCCCAGACGATCTTTTTCACACCCAGCTCCTGGGCCGCATTTAGCAGGCGCATAACATTATGCCGCTGCGTGTAATACTGGTCAAACAATAGACCGAAATTGCCGGCCTCGGTAACAGCGCTGGGAATGGTCCAGTTGGCACCAATATAGTTAAAGTACATGCCTGCGCCCATTAAAGTATAGTGATTGAGCATAAAATCCGCTGACGAGGGGATATACATGATGTCGGATGCAGGCTTATCGACTGGAAAATCTACTTCCACACCAAATTCGTCCATGATTTCCTCGGACATAAATTCCAGAGTGTCAACAATGCCGGGTTTGGGGAAATTTGTATGGTTACCGACCCTTTCCATAGCTGCGCCAACGCTGGCGTGCAGTTTGGGGGTAATACCCAGCCAATGCAGCAGCTGGCGGCCGATAAAGGTTACCTCGCAGGTGTCAATGCCGAATGGGCAAACATGTGCGCAGCGCCGGCACTGGCTGCACTGGTAAAAGTAGGAGTACCATTGTTCAATAACATCCAGACTGATATCCTCCGCCCCCACCAGTTTGCCGAACCAACGACCCTCCAGGGTAAAGTAGCGTCTATAAATTTTTCGGATTAGTTCCGCCCGGTTGGTTGGGATATTATTGTGGTCCCCGGTGCCAAGATAGGTATGGCAGTTTTCGGCACATTGACCGCACTTAGTGCAGGACTCCATGGCGAAAACGAACGAACGAAACTTTTTGCGAATTTGATCCAGTAATTCCAGTGCTTTTTGTGGTTTTTCCTCTTCAGGCACCGGTTCAATATGGATTTTTCGCATTTCATCCGGTGTAGCCCTAACCGGTTGTACCATTCCTTTATACATTGGCATAATTTTCACCTCTTCACGGCAGCGACCTGGCCGAAGCCTGACCGGAATTTCATGACCGGTCTTGCCGGCTGCAGTTTAACGTAAAATTTCAGTTGTGATTTGATTTTCTTCAATTGAAAATTAAAAATCTTGATGGCCGTCTTTTTGGTTAAAATAATAGTCTGAATTGAGAAAAAAATCTTGAGCTTTTTTGCGGCAATCAGTTTAAAACAACGGTACATACAAATAAAACTTTCTGGTATGTTCGTAATCCTCATCATGAAATTCAAAAAAATCAAAACCGGCGTTATGGTTAAATGCAAATCCGGTAGCCTTGAACCATTGATCTAAATCTTTCCGTACCGTGCGAAATACCGCTCCCATAAAATCCGGATAGACGAATACGGCGTACCTGGATGCCGGAATAGTCATCTCCGCCAGCCCGGAACGGTCTCCACTATGCTCCTCCGCGGCCATGCCATAAAAACAGAAACTAAGGGACGGGTCTATGCTGTCGCTGCAGCCGACGCTGAACAAGCGCCTGGCAGTGCCCCGTACAAAATACTCCTCGTAAAAATCGTAAACCCTGCCGATCAGTTCTTCCATTTCGCATAAACATTCCGGGTTTAAAAAAACCTTCTTGCCCAGCAATTTAATTTCTTTTATTTCCCGGCAGCAGTAGTTGACAACAATTTTTTTATTTCTGGTTTTAAAGTCCCGCTCAATGATATCCAACCTTTCCATTAACGGGGTCAGCAATCTCTCTTTGCGGAAGAGACTTGGGGCAACGTGAAATACTTTTATAAAATCACGGGTGAACTGTTCATGTGAATTAAATCCGTATTGGAAGGCAATGTCCACCACTTTGCGGTCCGTTTCTTTTAGAGCAACGGCAGCCTGGGAAAGCTTTCGCCCCAGGATATATGATTTTACTGTCTGATTGGTTACCGCTTTAAAGATGCGAAGGAAGTGGGTGGGTGAAATGTAATACCGGAACGCCAACTCCTGCAAGGATATATTCCGGTGCAAATTCGATTCAATATAGTGTATGGCATCATTGACCATTTCTATGTAGTTCATAGGAGCCCCCCCCCCACTTTAACTATAATATGCTTTCTTAGCCAAATACAGGATTTCCTTTTTTTTGCCGAAATTAGAAAAAATAAAATACCCATGCTCAGCACACCGACCGGCCTTTTTGCTTTTTCCCAATAAGCTTGATTGAGCGGCTGCCCTTACAATAAAAAAAACCAATTGTTTACTCAAAGTATATAAAAATATTCTATTTTACATATCAATTTATCTTATGGTAAATAATTAAATAGTTGCCAAAATAATATTGGGAAACGGGGAGGTAATTAATAGTGGGGAGAAATAAGTTTTTAGCACTATTTTTGGTAATTATGACCTTGTTTTTACTGGCTGGCTGCGGACAAAATGAGCCCCAAGCCACGGGTCAGGCAGGTGATACGGTAAGCCAAAGGCAGTCCATAAAAGTGGGCGGGTCCAGCACCCTGGCGCCGGTTATCGCCCAATGCGCCAATGATTTTACTGAGGAATACAAAACCTGGAACAAAGTGGATGCTGAATTGCCGGAAGAGCCTATCGTAATCTTCGTGTCCACCGGCGGATCCGGCTTTGGGGTTAATTCAACCCTGGACGGCACCGTTGACATTGGTATGGCTTCGCGTGAAATTAAAGATGAAGAAAAAGAAAAAATGCCGGAGGGCAAGATTTTTAAGCTGGGCTCTGATGCTCTAACTATATCCGTCCATCCTCAGAACCGGGTAATGCAAATAAAACCGGATTTAACCACTGATGAAGTAAGACGTATTTTCGCCGGGGAAATTAAAACCTGGAAGGAACTAGATGCCCAACTGCCTGACAACCCCATTGTATTGGCGATAAGGGATTTGGGCGGCGGAGCCAGTCAGATATTTGATGAATTAGTTATGAAAGGAACTCCGGTCTCTAAAGAAGCTATCCAATTGCCTTCAATGGGGGCACTGGCCGGTAAAGTAATGGAAAACCAGAATGCTATGGGTTACGTTTCTTTTGGTTTAGTCAAGCAAAACGAAGGGCAACTGGGTGTGCTTAAAGTGGATGGGGTCACCCCGACATTGGCAACCATCAGCAGCGGGGAATATAAAATAGCACGGCCGCTGCTGCTAATCACCAAAGATACCCCCAATGCCCAAGAGCAGCTATTTATTAATTACCTGCTCTCGGAAAAAGGGCTAAAAGTAGTTGAGGAAATGGGGTTCATCCCTGCCGCTGATTAACAAATTATGATTATTTAATCATGTGGGTAGTTTTAAATAACTACCCACAATCATTTAAAAGAGTGATAGATTATGTCATTTAAAACTAAGCAGCAGTTATGGTTAAATGCTCTCGCGGGCTTGATTTATTTGCTGGTATCCAGCGGTGCCATGCTATTGCTGCTGGCCATTGTTTTTTTTATGACCCGGGAGAGTTGGCCGGCATGGTCTGCAATGGGGCCGGCCCGGTTGATTGGCGGCTTGGATTGGAGCCCTTTGGCCAACCCACCCTTACTGGGTTTGGGGGCAATGATCTGCAGTACCCTCTGGACAGCTCTGGGAGCGATATTGCTCGCCGCTCCCATTGGGTTATGCAGCGCTGTATTTTTAGCAGAATTTGCTCCAACCTGGCTGGCAGCGATCATCAGGCCGGTGCTGAATGTACTTACAGGTATTCCTTCGGTGGTTTATGGCTTCCTTGGTGCCGCTGTGCTGGTAAAATACTTTGAAGCTTCCTGGCATATGGCCAGCGGCGAATCCTTATTTTGCGCTTCACTGGTACTGACAGTAATGGTTCTACCCTACATCGTGGCTACTTCCGAGGCCGCTTTGCGTGCAGTACCGGGGGAATACAGGCAGGCGGCGCTGGCTTTGGGCGTTTCCAGGCAATATGCCGCACTAAAGGTAATGCTTCCACTGGCAAGCAGGGGCCTGCTTGGAGCTTTAATACTGGCCTTTGGCCGGGCCGCCGGTGAAACAATGGCTGTTTTAATGCTGGCCGGCAACATATTGCTTTTCCCTACCTCGTGGTTTGGCAAGGGCGAGCCGATTTCCGCCTTAATTGCACTGGAGTTGGGCACTTCTGTTGCCGGCAGCCTGCATTACCGGGCCTTATTTGCAGCAGGTTTGGTGCTGCTGGCATTTGTTATGTGCATTAACATGCTCATAAATATATTGCTGCACAGTAAGAAAAACGGGGTGCATAAACATGGCGGTTACTAAATATACCGCGCGGGCGGCGGATTATAAAACAGGGAAAGCGAACCTGCGGCGATGCTTCCGGGATTTAATCTGGCTTAGCTTATTCTGGGCCTCAGGTCTGGTTATACTTTTTATCCTGCTGGGTATATTGGCATACCTGCTGTACCGGGGCGGTTCTTCATTGACCTGGGAATTTATAACCTCTGCCCCCGCGGGTTTTCCACTGGGGACACAGGGAGGGGTGCTTCCCGCCATCAGAGGCACCTTTTACCTGGTGCTTATCGCCGTTGCCGCATCGGCAGTGCCGGGTATCATCACCGCGGTATATTTGGCTGAGCAGGCCGGCCAAACGAAGTTTATCGGCTTGCTCAACCTAACCATTCAATGCATGGCCGGGGTTCCTTCTATTATAACAGGATTGTTTGGCTATTCTTTCTTTGTATTACACCTGGGTTTTGGGATATCATTACTGGCGGGCGGCCTGGCTCTCGGGATTATGATTTTCCCGGTAATTGTGATAACTGCCAGAGACGCCTTGCTGGCGGTTAATGAACAATATCGCCTGGCGGGCACCGCGCTGGGTGTGTCCCGCTGGTATATATTATGCAAAATAATTTTTCCCCGGGCAACGCCGGCCATAATCAGCGGGTTGCTGCTGGCTATGGGTTACGCGGCGGGAGCAACCGCTCCCATAATGGTTACAGCTGCGGCAATTTCAGCTGATTCCTCCGGCAGCTTGTTTGAACCGGTGATGGCCCTGCCATATCATTTATATATACTTTTCAGCCAGCATGTATCCATGTCCAAGGCCTACGGCACCGCTTTGCTGCTGGTGATTTTATTATTAATAATCAATATGGCGGCCCTGTGGCTGCGCAGCATAAAAAAAGGGGCTTAAAGCTTATGTCGTTGCTTATTGAGAACTTCAGTGCCTGGTATGGCCAAAGCCAAATACTAAAGGACATCGGCCTTGAGTTTAAGGAAAATTGCATATCGGCCATAGTTGGCCCCTCGGGCTGTGGTAAAACCACCCTTTTAAGAAGCATCAACAGAACAGCTGAATTGGACAAAGCTTTTAAATGCAGCGGCCAAATTTTATTGGCCGGAGCCGATATTTATGCCGGCAAGAATGCAGCAGGTATTCGGCGCCAGGTGGGTCTGGTTTTTCAAACCCCGGTGGCACTGCCTTTAAGCATAAAAGAAAATGTCCTTTTCGGCCCCCGCTATTATGGAGCCGGCAAAAATCAACTTGCCGCTATACTTGAAAAATGCCTGTTTCAGGCCGGTCTGTGGGATGAAGTTAAGGACAAACTGGATAAACCCGCGGCCGAGCTGTCCGGTGGTCAAAAACAAAGGCTGGCCATCGCCCGGATGCTGGCAGTTGAACCGGAAGTCCTGCTGCTGGATGAGCCCTGTTCCAATCTGGACCCTGCATCCACACTGCTAATTGAACAGCTTTTGGTTAATTTATCGGCGCAGCTGACCATAGCTATTGTAACCCACAATCTTTTCCAGGCTAAAAGGGTGGCACAAGAGACTGTTTTTATTGCTGAGGGTCAGGTGGTGGAATGCGGAGCAACCGGGGACATGTTTAATCACCCGCACAGGGAAAAAACCAGGGCTTTCTTTTCCGGCTTAATGTGGTAATTATGCTTCTAAATGCCTGTGCGGATACGGAGAAAAGCGTGATAACCTGTAAAGAAGACATTAGCCGGAGCATTTGCCGCTCCGGCTAATTTATCAACAATATTACTTGGTTTTATTTAATAATCTCAATATTACAGTTGAAAATTCACCCCAGGTAATCCTGGCCCGGGTGGGGTGATCATTTGTAATCAGCTTCTGTTTTTTTAGTTCATCCACCATTTCCTGCGGGACAGTGGAATAATCCAGTAAACCCAGCCGGTCCAATATCACCGCCCCCATTTCTCTGGTAATCACCCCCTGGGGGTTGGTGCCATCTAAAATTCCTTTTGCCACCGCTTTTTCCCAGGATTCTTTAGCGTAATCACTTACCACGGGTTTTCCCTCCTTTGGGTAATCCACACTGCCAACCGCATTGAGCTGCCCGGGAGTTGCGCTCTGCCAGTCCCAAAAACTAATGCCGGATAACCCCTCTTTTTTAGCCAACCGACCAAAAAGAATAATCTCCTCGGGGAGCACCGAGCTAAAGGTCTGCCCGATCGGGGCAATCGGCAAGCCGTAGCTTATGAGCCCCGGCAATGTCTTAGCCAGTGCCGTATTCACCGCCATTTTGAATTCCCCCCAATACACCTGCGGCAAAACTACATTACACCACTTGGTAAATTCCTTGTACGGGAAACCGGGATGATATTGTGCTATAGCAAAGGTGGTATAACCTATCGTCAGCTCGCTGAAGCTATTTCGGAAGGCGTCGCCCAGCTGCTTTGCTTTTTCTACACCGGATTTATTTTCATACTCCACTTCAGCATCCACCACTAACCAATCAGCCCCGGCTGCAGCGGCACGTTTTGCAGCGTTTAACTCTCCCTTGATATTGGTTCCATAGGAATAACCCCAGGCTCCGACAACTAAGCCGGCTTCTCTTGCCAACCCGGCTATTTTTTCAATTTGCGACCAGTAATTGCCGCCGTCCCATGCCTTTACAATTAATCCGGCGAGCCCCAAGGAAATTGATTTTTTCACGATTTCACCCGGATCACCGGACTTCTCCAATTGCCAGATCCAAAGATGTTTGCCTCTCCATTCCTCAGCCACAGGATCAACTCCTAAAAAATAAATTGCAGCTTACCGTACCGGACTGCTGAGATTTATTGATTGATCCGTATTTAACAATTAAATATTTGCCATTTACCCCGTACTTAGGCATTTTTGGCCCATCAGCAAATCCGCTTACATATTTTTTTTAACTCCGGTAAGTGATTGGGAATTATTGGTACATTAAAGCCACGTGCAATGTTTTATGGTCGTTTATAATAAAGGGAAGCATTTTTAATACTATATGATAAATACCCAAAAAGTGTTGACCCTCCGGTTACGGGAGAGCTTATGTTTATTTTAAAACCTTTTGTCCATAATTTTTAAATCTTTGATCTGACCGCCCAGATTTATACCCGTCTGTATTTGCAAAATAATATTGCCGGGTTTATATAAGGCTTTCTCATCCGCCTTCGTTCTGACCATAGCCAATCCCGTTAACATATTGGCGTATACCGCAATTTTTGCCGGCTTTAAACTTTACGGGAACGCCGGCCATTTGCATGCCGCTGTTGTTGCAGCCTCCGGGGTATTTTTAGGTGCCATGTCATGGTGGTTTAAAATCTTCACGGCAATCTCCGATACTACCATATTTTGTAAATCATATTATTGTTAATTGTGTAATTAAACTCTTGAACTGAACGAATACCCTTTAAAATACTCAGATTTATTTCAGTTATATAATTAACGAGTTCTGTTAAGATACTTTGGTGAATCAAGTAACAATGCTTAATATAAATTACATAAGCTTTCTCACATATTGTGTTATCACTATAATTATATAATTTATCAATAGTATGTTTACCACCATAGTAGCTTAAAATATCCAAGTAAGAAATGCCAGCAATGCTGGCATTTTTATTAAAAATCTCAATTGGGTCACCAATTTCAATGTTAGAAGTTTCTACTACAATACAAGGACTTTTAACTGGAGAAGTTACATACATTAATAAATTTAACTTCTTATTTTTAGAGCATAAAAAATGATTCAAATTGGAAAAGCTATTTTTCTTTCTCCATTCAATACGTTTAAATCCCTTAACTATTCCTAAGGCAAATTTGGGCTGAATGGTTATTATACCTTTGATTTCCATGATTTACTCCCGACAAATTTTTTATAAATACGTATTCATGATAGCCCAATCTATACTTACCCCTATTAGCATTTTTCAATTTAAAACCATGATTATTCAAAAATCTATAAAACTGTATTCCACCATCGGTTTCGAAAAGCCTCTCTTCTGGAACAGTAATAACCAAGTTAGGGTTAAATATATTTTCATTAAATTCTTTATAAAAATCAGTGAAAAGTAATGTACCTAAACCTAATTTCCTAATTTCTTTAAGGAGATAAAGACTACAAATTTTGTTAGAGCTTATTGAGTTATTTGGTTTTTTTAGAATTGCAATACCATAAATATTATTGTATTCATTTTCAATAGCATATATAATTCTATTTCCTTTATAAAAATCAATAACCATCTTATCATAAAACCATTCTTTAAAATCGGGATAGAATTGCTTATATTCTTCATATGCAAATCTAAAAATATCATTTAGTTTATGATCATATTTAATATTTGTTTTTAAATTGTAAGCTATTTTATTAATAGTAAAACTCGACATTTGAATCACCATCTTCTAAAAGAAAACTTAAAATTAGGCTTTTTATATAAAGATATAGTAAATCTTACTAATTTTGCAACACCATATAAAAAACTTATAACAAACAAGAGAAAAAAAATAATATCAAGTAAATTAGAAATCGAAGTAATTAATCTTAAAATATATTTGTTTCCCTCAAACAATTTATCAAAATAAGTACGGAATATTTTGTTACTATATATTATTCCCGCTGAAAAAACGTTTATAAGTACCCCGGCTTGAAACTGTTTAAAAGAAACTTTCTGTTTTTCAAATCCAGCAACCATATTAATAGCCTTAGGAATTTGAATGGTAGTGGTTCTTCTTTCCGGGTCTTCAGAAAAACCACCCTTTATTTTCCAGTAATAGATTATAAAATCATTATTTATACTTTTAAGTTCTTTTAAATAAGAACCAAAATGTTCTTTTTCTAAAAATCTAATATACTCTAAATCCTTTTCATATGTAGTTATTTTTCTGTCAAATTCCTGAATAATAAAAATGTATAAATCATCAACGCCCAGACAGTTTCTTTGTATATTAGTCAGTTCATTTATAGGCAGTAATCTCATTTCATTAAATCTAATGTCATAAAATATATTATCAGAAAAGCCACCATCCTGGGAAATGCATATATTTTTACTTTTTAACGAAGACTTGTATCTAAATCTTAAATAAAGATTACATGGATCTTCTATTTCCTCATGCTTGAGATCATCTATATTTAGCAATATTTCAATTTTTTGTTCATTAAGTCTATCTATTTCTGCTTTTAGCAGTAATAAAGGTTCTCGGCCATAGAAAGAAACTAATGTTGCAGTATCATTTTGAGAAGTTCGGTTCATAGGTTTAAACTGCTGAACTTCGTCATTGAAGATTAACTGGGTAACATTTTTTTCCCTAAAACAATCATATAATTGCTCTATACTATTTAAGTTAACAAGGAAAGGTGTATATAAAATGAACTTGAAATAACTTCGCCCTTTAAAAAATATTTTATTTATAACTACCTGAATTCCTATATCAACAATAAGGTCTTTGGGGAGTTGCCAAATATTTAAGTGTAGCTTTTTTATAGATTTTAAGTTTTCAAAATCTTCCACACAAACTGCAAATGAACGTGTTTCCGATTCCATTAAAACACCCCGGAAGCCTGTCCATTTGAATTTGTTGATTGGACAAGCCAATTTAATTTATTATATTATACATGAATATAGAGATTTTTTACATTTATATTATAGATTTTCCAGCAAAAAAATATCTATGGCGCTCTTCTGTATTGAATCAAGGGTGATCAAATATAACCTATATGGAAAATATGCACCTTATATTTGGCTGTCCATAAGCTCAGTAAATATTAAGGCGTTAAGAAGCAATACCCTATTATTCATTAATCAATTTCTCTGATACTTCGGACCTTCTATCTTGTTGAAGATCGGAAGAATCGTAGAAAAGCTATTGATACCCCGGTCGATAATATCACCTAGTTGTACAGTAAAAGCAAGATCATGCTGATTAAAGGTTTCAGCTGCATCCGCAAGCTTGTCCACTGAATTGCGATAGTATCGTGTTCCGTTTGGGTCATAGTCACAGTACTGAATATCCGCTACAACTCTAAATTCGAATCTCGGCTTTTCATCACTTTTAAGATAATATATACACCTTTCATATAGCCCCTGTGCCGTTGGGTCGGCGGCCGGGGGCGTTTATGTTTTGCATTGCATACATAGCCCTTTATCCAATATCCTCCATTACAACGTTAGCATTTTCCCCTATGTCTGCATAGTATAAACCGCAAATAAATGTTAAACCTGATCTAAGGAGGATGTATTAATGGGTTATGGAGCAGGCTGTGGAGCAGGTTGTGGTGGTGGTGCACCTTTCTTTGACGGGAGTTTCATTCTGTTTCTGATTCTAATCTTACTGGTGTTCGGAATGGGATTCATAGGTTGCGGCGGAGTTTGCTAAAAGGCAGCACCGGCAAAACGCCCTGAAAGGGGCGTTTTGCGATTATATGCTATACTTTTTGTGTCAAGTATGACAGTGCTTATATCATAGGAAACATTAAATGGTCCGGCTTTAACCTTTTCTTCAGAACGCGTCATTGGTACAATTAAAGATATTGATATGGTAGCAAATTTTTCAGCAAGAATTTCATCTATTTCTGCAGAATCAATGTATGCTTGTTTTAATTCCTCGTAAAACTCAACATCTCTCCTTAGCTCATCTAGCATGTCCTTTTTATACATATATAGCTTTACCGCGGCATTTGACAATGCTAAGGAGGCAGCTGACAATTTAACCAGCAAATCAGGCTTCTTAGAAAATAGCTCAGCCATCTCAATCAACCTCCTCCCATACCCTCTCCAGCGCCCCCCTCATTCCCCAGCACCAAATCACAAGCTAACTTCTGCCGCGCCTCACACCGATACACCGGTGGCCCACGTCCTTCCGCCACTGTGTCCGTGACGGCAGTTCCTCTTTAACCATGCAGTTTGTCACTTGGCACCAGTGTCAGCATCGGCGCCAGCGGTAGGCAACGGGTAGGTCGTCTATGTAAAATGATATTTTGCAAGCTTAATATAGAACCCAAAAGAAATTTATAGTATACTGTCGAAGTATCAAAAACAATTATTAATAGGAGACAAAAATGAAGGATGTAAAACTGCCTGTCGCTCTATTTAACGGAACAGTAGCTACTACTAACGGTTTGTATTCTATCAAAGATATAGATGCAGCTACTGCAAAGAGGTATATAAAACAAAATGGGTTTCTTTCGGCCATTGGGCACGAAGCTACGGCTGAAGTTATGTCAGACCTGTTAGGTGAAAATATAAAAATGAATAGAATTCAGTTTCATCAACAAGTTGGGCAATTTGCCATTGCTTTCAAATTGAATATTAGACCCCAAGAGGGGGATGTTTTAACAAGAAAAGAAATTGAGCGCATAGGTTTTAGCCTTAAATTAATGGAAAGATTAGAATAAGGATGCATTATTTTTTTAGTGAATAACTTATCTTAAATAAATTGATCAATGTAAACATCCTCAGATTTAGTCTTCCAACAAAGCTCAGCAGTATTCCCCGGCTAACGAAACCAGAGATAAGAGATGAAGCATCGTTCCTGTTTATCTTTTTTACCTCTAAACCTTTTATTCTTTGTGAAATTCTTGATAGGCTTCCTTCATGAGTTGGGTTATTGGCATTTTCTGAGGACATATTTTTTCGGCACTCGAATAATCGCTACTATCTATCTTACTCTGAATCCCACTTGGCATTTGTGCAAACCTCTGAGCAACCAAATCTGGTCTACCATATCCTCTTGAATACATGAGCATTTCCATAATGTCAAATATAGGTATCTTGTCGATGTTTGTTGTTTCGCATGCACCACAGCGCCTACAGAAATAATTTCCAGTGGCATATGCATAATCTACCAACAATCTTAAAATCTCAGGGTTGAGTGGATTCTCATCAATAGCTGCCAAAACATTTGATTGTAAAATAGCTGAGTTAGGCATGAGAGAGCAGATTGATGTTAAAGAAGGATTTTGCCAAATTGCCTTTAGTTTTGATTGCTCAAAGGACATATGATAAACTTTCAATAATGAATCTATCTTTTCCTTGCTCGGAAGCTTCTGCAGCTCAGCTTTTTTCTGGACACAGAACCCCATGGACTTAACAGCAAATATGCCAATGCCTTTTTCATAGCATTTCTGCAAAGCGTCATCCATGCTTTTAATATTCTGCATCCTATAGTTGTAAAACGTTTGAATTCCATCTATCCAACCGAGCTCAGAGGCGCCGCTGAGGCAGTTATCCATATTTTTGTGGGTGCAGAATCCGAAAAATCTAATCTTTTTTTCCTTTTTGACTTTCTCAACCCATTTTTTTACATCACTATTGAGCGTTTTGATGTCATTCACTGAATGTATTGCTAAAAAGTCAATATAGGAAGTCTCATTCTCTTTGAGAATTTTGTCCAACTGTTCCTGCATGATAACTGGATCTGTTGAATAAACTTTCCCAGACAAAAAAACTCTTTCTCGTATCCCGGGATTTTTTTGGAAGTATTCAGCATATACTTTTCCAGTAAATGAAACAATCTCCCAGCAATTCACACCGTGCCTCAAGGCTTCATCCAGCAAAGCTTGGCTGTCTGTGCTTCCAAAGGATCCTCCCCCAAGACAGAGTTTCGATATTTTAACTCCAGTATTGCCGAATGCTCTCTTTGGCACAATAAAATCCATTTTATTTTTTTGCATCATATGACTCCACCCCTCCCCCAATAAATTAAGGTAATTCTTAGTATTGTCCATCCTCCTCTTGACAAAAACAGCCGAACGCAGACGGCATGGCAACGCAAAAAATGTTTTTTCTAAATAAGTAAAAAGGCAACGAGTACATGATGATCATGCAAACATTGCCAATATGATGTTTCGATATTTTAACCGGCAATTCCTTCTAAGAATCCTTTAGCTGGAGAAAAAGCTTTTTAGGCTTCGCATTTTAGTCATTTCTACCGGAAACATTCTATAAGGATTTATCAAGTTAATGATTAATTTAAAAAATAAAATAGGCAACGTAACATAGATGATGCGTAACGTTTGCCTACATTAGCAAATTCGACAGCAAATTCAACATAAAATTGTAAAAACCTTTTTCTTTGGTTTCAGAAATAATTTTTTCTGTCTGCAAAGCTAGCAATATGGAGCTCGCTCTATTTTTACATCTCTTATCTCCATGACTGGGTTATCGCCAAACTGATCTGGCTTGGCACCATTCCAAAACCTCCATAAGGGGTCTGCCCCTCGCTGCGTTAGCAGTTTAATCCTAAACACTTTAAACTACAAAAGTTCGCATTTTGTTCACATTTAGTTCACAAAACAGTAAAAAGTGGCAGTTAAAATATAGGCATATGGGCCCCGGGGACAACTCCACAGTAAATAAATTCGCCGTTTTACCGGCGTAATGTTAATTAAAGACGAGGTGTAAGTGATGAAGTTAAAATTGAATAAACTTTTTATAGTACTGGTGCTATCTTTTATCGCTGTGCTGGCTATTGGCTGCAGCGGCAACAATAACCAGTCAGCCAACCAGGATAACGAGGCTGCTGCTGCAACCAATGAGCAGGTCGTCATTCCGGAGGAGGAGCCGGCTTTAACCGGTAAGGTTAAAGCTATTGCGGGAAATGAAATAACGGTTTATAAAGCAGCGGCACCGGAGCAAGCGCCCGGTCAGCCGCCTACCGAAGCACCGGATCAACAACCTGCCCAGGCGCCGGAGCAACCACCTGCCGGCGAGGAAGCTCCGGCGGAACCCGACCCCGGTACGGCAGGGCAGGCAGCAGGACAGGCGCCCGCCCCCCGCAATGGTGAAGCAGGGCCGGGGAATAGGCCACCCGGGCTGCAGGTAACCGAAGAAACCGCAACCTTTGTTATACCGGCAGACACGCCTATCGTAACACTGCAGCGGGGCAGTAATGAAACCACACCGGTCAATCTGACGGAGATTAAAGAAGGCCAGTTTTTGCGGGTATGGCAAAAAGATGATACAGTTTATTTTGTTCAAATGATGGGCGGTATGGGGCCGGGGACAGACGGCCCGGCGGATACGGGCAATAAGGAATCAGGGGCGGACAATGCGGAAAGTGCCGGCGGTAATTAGACTGCCTTCAACGCCGGCAGATTTAGATAAAATTGGAGGTTGTAAGCAATTACAACCTCCAATTTTATCAACAAAGCATCCTTATGCTATAGCTGTTAATTTAATTCTTTTCACTTGTATTACGCGCACCATAACAATTTTTATTAATAAATTTTGTGCCGCTACGGTAAAGATAATAGTAAAGGTAAAGGTAACGGAAAAGTAACGAAAAACTTCAAGTCGCGTTCATCATGGCATATTACTGAAAAATCCGGTTTCAGCAAGGTTGGTGGCCAGGGTAAAACTAAATGTAGATCCCTCTCCCGCGACACTATGCACATTAACCGTGCCGCCATGGGCCTCTACAATTTGTTTAACTATGGCCAGCCCCAGTCCGGTGCCCCCCAGGGCCCGGGAGCGGGACTTTTCCACTCTATGAAAACGTTCCCAAATATGCTCCATATCTGTAAGTGGGATACCCGGACCCCGGTCGGTGACAGACACCGTAATTTTATCGTCAGCCTCCTCCGCCCGCAATGTAACTACACCTCCGGCCGGCGAAAACTTAATGGCGTTATCCAGCAGGTTAAAAATAACCTGCTCGATCCGGTCTTCATCGCCCGGCACCGGCGGCAGCCGGCCGGTGAAGCGACTGTCCACGGTTACCCGGCGCTTTTCCATCAGCGGCTGCAATTTTAAGAGCACCTGGCCCACTAATTCCGGTATTTCTATTTCATTTAGCTCCCATTTTTCCTTACCCGATTCTATCATCGACAAATCCAGCAAATCATAAATCAGCTTATTTAAGCGCAGTGTTTCCCGGTAGATCACCTCCAGGTATTTATCCCGCTCCCCGATGGGTATAGCGCTGTCCAGCATGGCTTCGATATAGCCCTGAACAGAGGTCATTGGTGTGCGCAGCTCGTGGGATACGTTGGCCACAAAATCCCGCCTCAGTTGATCAAGCTTTTTAATCTCGGTTATATCCTGCAGTACGCCGACCGCGCCAAAGCCATGGCCGTCCTGATCGGTCAACCGGGAAACATGGGCCTGGATAAAGGTCTGCCCGCCATCCGGCGTGTATTCTTCACTGCACGACTCACCTGACGCCAGAACCGCGGCAAATAATTCTTTTAACCGTCTGTCCATAATAACCTCCGCACCGGGCTGCATTGACAGCCGGGCGGATTGTTGATTTTGCTTATTTGTTTCGGACAAGCTTTCCTGCGGCAATGCCTGTTGAGCCGTTAGCCGGCCGTTTTGGGGCGAACCCAGGGTGCGTACGGCCTGCCGGTTGATTAAAATCACCCGGTTGTCATTATCCACGGCCACCACGCCCTCGTCCATGTTAGCCAGGATGCTTTCTATTTTCCCCTTTTCCCGGGCCAGGGCGCCCACGGTATCCTCCAATGACAGCGCCATCCGGTTGAAGTTTTGCCCGAGCCGGCCAATTTCATCGCCGGAGACAATCTCCACCCGCTGCCGGTAATCCCCGCCCGCAATTTGTACGGTGGCCTCGCTTAACCGGCCCAGCGGTCCGGCCAGGGAGCGCGATATCAACAAACCAAACAATGCCGCAAGCAAAAGCGCGGGAATCGCGGCAATCAACATGATCCGGCGCACGGCCCGCACCGCTTCGGTAATATCCGCCAGCGGCGCGGACGAGAATAAGGCCCCGGTTGCTTCACCCTTTACCAGCACAGGTACAACGGCAAAAATCACCACCTGGTCAGGTCGTGACAAATGTCCCCGCCGGGTGACGGTTTTTCCCTCCAACAGCAATTGGGCATCCTGCGGGGCCAGTCTTAGAGGCAGACCGTTGGGTGGCGCATCGGGCGGACTGCCGGGTGGACTGCCGGGTTGATCACCGGGCGGGGCCCCGGGCGGCGGGTTGTTTACAGCCCCGCCATAGGCCATCTGGATCAGATCCTCCCGGCTGATTAAAAACACGCGGTTCTTGCTGATGCGATTCAAGGCGGCCATCACGCCGGGGGAGATGCTGTCCTGCGCGGTATTTTCAGCTATTATCCCTGCCAATTCCCGGCTTTCACTCAGCAGTTCCTGTTCCACCGTAGAGTAGTAATAATCGCCCAACAGGTAGGACATGGCCGCACCCAGCACCAACAGGGTAATTAAAATGACAGCAATGTAAGTGGAAATTAATTTACTGAATAAGCTGTTAAACATATTGCTTTAAACCTCGAATTTATAGCCCAGGCCCCATACTGTTTTAATGTATCGCCGCCCCGTATTGGCGTTTAGTTTTTCGCGCAAACGTTTAATGTGGGTGTCCACCGTGCGGGGATCGCCCAGATAGTCATATTCCCAAACCTGCTGCAGCAGCTGTTCGCGTGTAAAAACCCGGCCGGGATTACCGGCCAAGAACCATAACAGGTCAAATTCCTTGGGCGGCATTGGTATAACTTGGCCATTTATCTCCACCTGCCTGGCGCTGTTATCTATGATTAAACCGGGCAAGGTAATTACCTCGTTATCCTGTCTGGTTTGCGTCTGCTGAACCCGTCTCAACACAGCCTTGACCCGGGCCACCATTTCCCTGGGGGAAAAAGGCTTGGTGATATAATCATCCGCGCCCATTTCCAGACCCAGCACCCGGTCCAGCTCCTCACCCCTGGCGGTCAGCATAATGATGGGAGTGACAAGCTGCTTCCTGATTTCACGGCAAACCGCCCAGCCGTCCATTTTAGGCAGCATAATATCCAGCAAAATCAGATCCGGCCTGGCGCTTGCCGCCCTCAGCAGCGCCTCTTCACCATCCAGAGCCGTTTCCACCTGAAAGCCTTCCCTTTCCAGGTATAGACGCGTGAGCTCTCTGACTGGTTCTTCATCTTCCACCACTAAAACTGTGCCGGCGTATTCAGGCAACTTGATCACCTCCCCTGTTATTTTTCTGCACAGCAGACTTGCTTCCTTTATTAATTATCACATTATATTTATTGTCACATTACAGCTTTTAGAAAACTTTGATCTGCCGATGCCCTTTGATTTAGTTCAGCTGGAATATTTCCTTCTCTTAAACCTGGCCGTCAATAGCAACCCGGCTAACAGCAGCGCCGCACTGGCAGCGATATATTCGATTTGGACATTTGTTAACCTTAATCCATTATTGGGATGATCCGGCCTGTTCATCTTCCCGTCCCCGGGAACGCCGCCTCCGGGGGCACCGCCGCCGCCAAAGCCGCCATTGCCGGGCCGCATCCCGTCAGGCATATTCTTCATTCTATCGATCATGGCTTCGTCCAAACCCAGTTCTTTCAGCTGGGCCGTTTGTTCATCCGTAAGCTCCCCGCCATTGGCGCTTTGGATTATTTCCATAGCTTTAGTCATCTTCTCCCGGTCGGGACTGGCACCGCCCCGATTCCCGCCGCCCGCGTTATCCGGCTCGGGCGGTGCGGCCTCCTGCCCGGCGGCATCCTGCGGCCTCGCATTGCCGGCCGGGCCGCCCTTGCCGCCGCCCATGCCCCCGCCGATGGCGCTCAGGTCAACGCCGGCGTCATTACCCGCTCCGGCAGTAGTTTTTTCACTTTGCTCCCAGGTTGTTGACGACCGCTCTCCCGCCAACTGGGCGGTAATGCTGGCGGCCCGCTGCCTGCCGAATTCAAGCAGCACGGGCAGGGCGTTTTGATACTGCTCATAGGTGAAAAACGCAGTGGCGTCATTTTTGACATAGTTATTAATCAGTTTATCCGTTTTGTATATATTTTCCTCAAACAACCCGCTGTCAATATAGTTGGCCACAATTTCCCTTAAATATTGGTGATAAAGCTCTTGATACTCCGGAATTTCAAGCAGTTTTCCGATCAACGGGCGCTCGCTCAGCTCGGTGGTAACCGGTTTATCTACCGGATAGTTGACCGCCTGCTCCCCGTTGCCTACGCCAAAGCCGGCAAAGGCCAAATTCAAATCCCAGGGCAAAATGGTAAACACACCATCTTTTTCATACAAGTAATAATTGTGCTGCATATTACCGGCATAGCTATCAAAATTAACCAGCACGGTATTCACCGCAAAGTACCTTAAGATGGAGTCCACATCCAAATATTTCTCCAAATCGGTGCCGCTGTCAAGGTGTTCAATCATGTCAATTACCTTGTCAAAATCAGCGTCGGTAACTTTGTACGCCGCGCCGTCTTTGATGCCGGAATAATTGGCCGCGCTTGCGCCAGACCATTTAAGATCCGCACCGGCCCCTTCCGGCTTATACAGGTTTCCGTATGCGCTGCCGAAATTTCTCTCCGCAAAGCTTTCCTCCATCGACTCAACCGCCAGATAAAGCCCCCACGGCTCACCGTTGACAGTGACATTAGCGAAGGAATACAGGGGCGTAACCACCCCCAGCGAGGCAAACATATCGTAGGCCAGATATTCCTTCATATAGGTTTTATCCATATGCATATTATTCAGCACCAGCTTGTTCAGGCCAAAGCAGGTTTGACCATCGACATAGGTGTCAAACTCCAGCTTGAAGCTATAACGGTCGGTTGTGTCATCCTGGGCCACCGACCGCAGGCTGGAATTGCCCTTGGGCCGGATACCGACATTATAAAAGGTTTCACCGTTAACTGTGATGTCAGCGCCCCGGTATTGCTCAGCAGTGGCGTTTTCAATCAGCCAGTCGAAATCTTCCTCATCAATCTCAATATCAATTTGGGTTACCTGATCCTTATCAAACACCTTGCTCGCATATAGAGGTTCAGCGGCAGGGGCGGTGAAGCTGCCGGGATTAAGCATCAAAACGCCGGTTAAGATTACAGCGGCTGCCATAAATACAACCACGATTTTATTAATGTGCTTACTGTCTATCATTCCCCTACACCACCGTCAAGATAAGTACTCGCCGTTGTAGCTGACCAGCACGGCACTGTTTACCCCCGTAATAGCGCTGATCTCATTGACAAATTTGGTAGACATATCCTTGAGCCTTATTTCCACAGTCAGTTCAACACCGCTGCCGGCAGCCACGGTTTTGGATTTGACAATATGTTTTTTAACACTGCTTTGGATATATTGCATGGCCGCGTTTTCGCTGTCGTCGCCGTCACATTTAATGACCAATATATATGGATTATCGGTACTTTTCTTATTCACAAACACCAGCATAATTACACCGATAAACAAAGAACCGAATACTGCCAAAGGAATCAGTCCCGCGCCCAAAACAATGCCCGAACTGATGGCCCAAAATAAAAATGCTATATCGATGGGCTCTTTGATGGCGGAACGAAATCTTACGATGGATAGCGCGCCGACCATACCCAGTGACAAAATGACGTTTGAGCTTATGGCCATAATAATGAGCGTAGTGATAAGCGTCATGGAAAGCAGGGAAACGCCAAAGCTGGCCGAGTACATAACACCCTTAAACGTTTTTTTATACACCATAAAGATATACAGTCCCAGCACAAAGGCCAGGCCCAGCGCGACAGCCGTGTCCAACATGGAAAACGAGGTTACTTTGTCCAAAAAGTTGGACTTGAAAATATCATTGAAGTTCAGTTGCTCAGTGTTCATATTCATACCTCCTGTACATCAACCATACATGCGGCAAGCGGCGTATTTTGAGATGGCCGTACTGCGCCTGTGGTTGGTTTGAATGATGTCCTGGATAATCTCCGGCAGAAATTCGTCATATTTTACCTCCAAAACAATATAGCCCCCGTGAATGATACCGACGGTCGGCAGATTTGGATTGAATAAATCTTGAGAAAACAACCCGCTGCCAATATCACGGTCGATGGTTATTCTAATATTGCCCGGCTCAAAAATGTAGGCTTCCCTTCTATAATCAACCACTGTTTTGGGCCTTAAAAGCTGGTGCTTCATTTTGGCGTACAGCTCCACCAGCAATTCATGGCCGGCACCGGCAAGCCAGGCGATATCACCGCCAAGCAATTGTTCACATTGCTCACGGGTTAACGGGGCCGATCTCTTCAGGCACAAGCCATTGGTTTTACTTTTCTTTTCCAGCTTGATATATGAAGGGTCGTCATTGTAAAACCGGATCCTGAATTTTTCACGATGATTAAAGCTTTCCAGCTTCTCTATCAGAGCCTTATTGGCCGGGGTGTCAAAATACAGGCTTCTGATTTTATATGTACCGTCGGCTCCCGCAAACTTATCGGTGCCGGCAATATACTTCAGCCTGGTTCTGATACTGTAATAATCGGCGATATTAATGTAATGCTTTTTCTCATGCCTGAATTTTAATGTTTTCATGATTGGGTCACCTCTCTGGAAACGAATATAAGCGTTGGCTATCCTGCCGGGCACCAGATGCTTTTTATTATAGCCATTATTTTTTTCCGGTTTGTGACCTGATTGTGAACAAATTCCGAACTTTGGCCCGGCGCAGAAATTAGGAGATAGACCGGCTCATAAAGTGATAAAGAAGACTTGGTTCAGGTGGGGTTTTTGACCCATACGCTGGGGACATTCCTCGACCCAAAAGTTTACATACTTATGAGGGCGGAGCGACTTAAAGTGGATGACTAAGATAATAAAAACAATAACTCTGATTATTGCTTCAACAACTGACTAATGGTAATATAGGAACGAGCTAAAACCGAAAACTGTATCTGTGATTACTCCATATAATGCAGGGTTCCAGTACAAAAAATATAGCCATAAATAAGGGCTGGAAAAGTAAGTGTTTTTTGTTAAACCAAATTTTAGAGGGAGAGCAATTTTGAGTGGAGCTGAATTATTCATATTTTTTACTTTTTTAATTCCTATATATGGACTATTAATTTTTGGATATATAAATCCTGAAGAAAGCTTTTTATTAGGTAGAAGATGGATGTATAAAGAAAAACCTGAATTGAGTGAAGAAGCTATCTATTTTTATAAAAAAGCATCACTAATAGGTATAGTTGTAATAACTTTTATAGCATTATTGATTATTTATCGCAGTTTTTAGTAGACAACTCAACTTTCCCACTTGCAAAATAACCTTAATCCCAACATTTAAGCGGCCTTGCTGGAAAATAAAATAGCCCTTGACAATCATTGAGAAAAAATAGAAAAGACACCAATCCTTTTGGTAAAATGGAATTGCCAAAAACCAAAATTACCAGACCAAGGAAGGTGTCCATGATCATGATAATAAAAAACGCAGGGGTTAAGCAACTGCCAAAAAGTCTCCAATCTACGTTTTTAGAATTAAAAATATCAAATTACTTACGTAAAGCTGGCATAGTTAAAGGATTGGGATTCTCTTGTCTAACAGTTTTTTGTTTGGTTTTCTCGATGGTTTTTGAAA
>NZ_FOOX01000016.1 GCF_900113335.1 Desulfotruncus arcticus DSM 17038 | reverse complement strand
CAAATAAATAGGTTAATTTTGGTAAACCTATGCTTTAGTATGATATTCTCTTTTTTATGTCAGTTTAAAATTTTGAATTCTGCAATTGGCTCTTAAATTGTTGATATTTTCCCATTGTTTCACGCAATCCAGGCGAATCTCTAAAGATGTAGATTTTCCTATTTGTGTCTTTTAGGTCAGGCTTAACATTTAGACAGTGAAAGCGGTTAAACATAAGCCATCCGCACATTCTTTCCTGCGTTATTACAATTGTTTCATTTTTCATAATTTATTTCGACCTCCATCATTTGTAGTAATAATTTACATTATTCCACAAAAGTGGGTCGGGACGACTTCTACTTGGTTTAAGCAAGGCGAAGGGCTCTGCCCGAAGCCGCAGCTAAAACCAAGTAGAAGCTTGCCCACGTTACCAACATTAAATAGTTATTCCTGTAGCTGTTAATCTCAAACTTTTCTTATCCACTTTTACTAATATTTCAAACTTAATGCTGCTGCATTTCAGCAGGCTGTACTCTTTAATCTGGAAATATTCCTCGAATACCTCCAGCATTTCTTTGCCATCTATTAATAAAATGGCTTTATTATCAATAGCCTTGACATCAAAAGTAACCTGGCCATTTTTCTTCAATTCAGTTTTGATTAAATCTACAACTCCACCATCTAGAATTCTGGCTCTTATATCAGTCTTTACATCTATGATCTTCAGGCGTTTCTTCTCCTCAAGGTGTAAACTTTTAACTATATCCCTATTATCAATGGCTTCAACAGGAATTTTTTTATATTTTTCATAAAGGTAAGCGATATCTCCCCCAGGGTCTTTCTTATAGATATATCTTTTAGGCCGGAGCTTATCGTTAAGATAATAAAACACCGGAAAGAACAGATTAATTATGAAATCTTCCGTGCAGTTTTTCATATTGCCAATAGCGTTTGCTATAGTGGCTATATCATATTTCTTCTGAGTTTCTTCAGCAAGCGGAATGTATTTTGCATCCACGTCCTTATATTTTTTTATTTTCTCAGCCTTGAAGGATGCTATAGCTTCATAATACAAATCATCTTCCAACTGGCTCCAGTTAGAATTATTAATCATTTCTTCTTTGTATTTGCTTTCCTTGTAACATTTTCGATTACACTCTTTATTGATAGCTTGTCTTTCCCCGGTATAATTTTTATATAAATTTTCTACCTCTCCAAAACATGCCGTGTATTCTTGCTCCTTATAATCGGCATTTATTAATTTTTTCTGAATAATATCTGCTTTATTATCAAATTTGGCAGCTATCTCATCTATTAAGCTCAACAATCTTTTCTTGATCGATTTTGACATACTATCCAGAAGTCCAAAGGTATATGTGTACTGACCAAGCACAACATTATTTCTACTTTCTTTATATTGCAGGAACCAAGCCTTCCTTCCGTATTTCTTATTAATAATCTCCATATCTGCCTTGCTTGGGAAATACAGTGTTTTGGGAGCATCAATGCTGACCATTGCATTATAGAGAACTACATATATATCCTTCTCATTATTAATAAACCGCTGTCTGATATGTTCTCTGTGCTGCTCGCTGGCCTTATAGACCGAAAGCCATTCTTTGCTCTCTATTTTTTCTTTAACATATGCCTCTTTATATTCAATATCATCAATCTGAGAATACAAAACAAATTTATTGTTAACTGTATTATAGTAATCCAGCGTTTCCTGGCTGTTAGAGTTGATACTGGCACTTTTTAGTGCAATGCTACCAATTAAGTTTCCTGAAGCCCTATAGGTTGCTAAAAATCTGTTTTCCTTGGTGTATTCCATTAATTCTTTATGCCCATCATCTCTATTGATAAAATACTTACCATCACTAGGGGTTACCACGGCATTCCTGATAATATCAGAGTCAATTACGGTGCAAGCATCTCCGTCAGAATCTGCGGATGACATTAGCTGGTAAATATCGCTTTTCTGATTAAAATAAATTAATTCCCGGCATGGACTCAAGTAATTATCCAGAAATGGATTTCTAATAAATTTAACATTATGTATTTCACTATAGGCACACAATGGATTCCTGGCAATTGTTCTGATATCTCCATCGTTGCAATCGGCACTATAAAATTCTCCTGCTTTTAGCCCATTCTCACCCTGTTCTCTTTTCATAGCAAAATTCATAAATGAAATTGGGTCTACTGCAATGTACTGATATTTTGCTTTTGCAGTAATCTTACCGCAAGCAAGTTCCCGGCATTTCTTTTCAATAAGCCTTGCCAAGTTATTTTTAACATATTTTAGGTGTATAAAATCTTCGGAAACGCTCAGTAGTTCTTCAGATTTATTGACCACATTACTTGTTATATTTTTTATTTCCTCTTGAAACTCTTCGCTTTCCTCGTCATCATGTATAATTATATTTTTAAAAAATAGCCTTATGGTATCGATATTCACAAGCCATTCATCTTTTTCGCTGTTCTTATCAAAGGGTTTCAGTATTTTGCGGTAAGCCCTTACATCCTCTGTTAACAATTCAAAATAGTCCTTTTTACTCAAAGCCAAGGCTGTTAACAACTGGTAATTGAGTCTCCTGTAATCCTCAATCTCCTCATCTTTTTTATTAACCTTTGTAACATATAGCTTACCGATAATATCTTTATATTTGGGGTCAACATTTGCTATACGTTCCTGGTAAGAGCTGATATTTTCACCTTTTTCAGTATCATAATATTTGGCAAGTTTAACCATGCTCTCATTTAACAGTATTGTACTATCCGTTACCGGCTGCCATTCTTTCCACATATCAAGCAGGTAGTATGTGCCATCTATCTTTTTGCAATATTCGGTATCTCCTTTATAAAAAACATCCAAGAAATGTGTTATGTTAAACTTGGTAATCATGCCTTTTATGCCAATTCCATAACCCCTAATGATTGCAAATTCAACAGGATAATCTAATTTCAGTTCTTTTCTAATCTGCTTGAATACTTTGGGTGTGGCAATTGCTCCGCCGTCAAAAATATCTATTTCCTGGTCAAAATGATAATCTACCAATTTATAATTTATTTGATCTACCATGTTGCCCTTTTTATCTTTTACTTGCTCAGTAAATTTTTCCACTGTTTTATAATCTTTGGCTATGTGAAATTTAGGCTGCGGTAGAACGATAATTTCAGGCATATCTCCTGCCGGAAAGCAACTGCTTGTGCCAAGAGAAAGCCTGCTTAGAACATCCTTGTTTATGCAGATTTTCGCTTTACTATCTTCAATCTCTTTAAATTTACCCAGGCTTATTAGGCCCTCAAATTCTTCTGAGAATTTTTTAAAGTCCTCTTGAATGAATATAGTCTCGCACTTGCTATAATTCTCTTCTGCTTTCATTCCTCCGGTGGTTGCAAACCATGCAAAATACTTTTTATTTTTAAAAGTTAGACCGGTTTCCCATTCCTCCTTGGCTTCGTCCTCGGTGCCTGGTAACATTACTTTTATTATTTCAACAATCAGTTGACCATTTTGTATTTCTTCGTTTTTATAACTTTCAAGTGCCATCATGAGAAAGCTATCAGTCAGTGTCACTATATTTTCTTCCAGGTTTTCAGAGGATATTACCCCCTCTGAAATACTTGACCTTCCGAAGCTATACATTTTGATTTGTTTGAGCTTCACTATTTTGCCCCCCATATATGTAAAAGAACTGAAAGATTGACCTTCAGTTCTGTCCCTTTATAACATCCTTCATTAGCTCAAATCCATTTTCAGTAAACAAATAATCAATAGTCCTATTCTGGTTTTTAATAATAGCCCGGCAATGACCTATTAAACAGCATGCATTTTTTTTAAAAGTCATTTCCAAATTGCCAAATAGTTGTGAATCAAAAGGTTCACTATAGAAATCCTGTTTATTTAGGTAGATGCAGTGAATAAAATTTAAAATATTAAATGCAATTTCTTCTTCCAGTGTAATATTCTTGTATCCTTTTTTAATTATTTTCTGCATTTCAATTTCAGAAAAAAACATACTTCTCGTCACTCCTGTTACATTTTGAAAAAAATATTAGTTAAATCTCAGCATCAGCTTGCCATCAGTTCTGTTACTGCTCAATGCCTATCCCCCTATAATAAAAAAACTGAAAGTTTTTCCTTCAGTTCGAGATTTTTTTCTCTCTTTATTATAGCAGAAATAATTTCTTAATTGGCCGTAATATGACAAACAATGGGCTTTAGCTGTATACTAGAAATACCGATATTCTAAAGCATCGTTTTTCTTGGTAAACACATTTATACCAAACCAACTGATATAAAAAACCAAACATCAAAATCAGCACTACTCTTTCTAATAACAATAATAACCGGATTTAATTACTATATATGGATAAAAATAGATATAAAAATTTTAACATTGTAACCTCAAGCCCGTTGAAAACATTCGTTAAAATTCATTATTATTAAAGATAAAAATATCCTGGAATAAATAGGACTTCTAAACATTTAAGAGAATAATCATTAATTGGGGAGTGATACGATGAATATTTTTGATCCATTTGATCCTTTAAGAGCTAAGTATGTTGTTAATTCAGATGTTGCTACAAAGGCACTAAAAAGAGAAATTCTAAACATTCTTGGTTCTTATGTTGGCTGGTATGACCCTTTCTGCGAGTTAATCCAAAACGCGTTAGATTCGATAGAAGAGAGAGCAACACAAGAAGAAAAAAACTACATACCTTCCATTTGGATTACAATAAATATTCAAGAAAATTCTTTGGTTGTTACCGATAACGGAATCGGATTAGATGAACAAAAATTTCAATCTTTTTTAGCGCCTGATTTCTCATTTAAGTCAGGTGCTACAAGAGGACATAAAGGTGTGGGCGCTACATATATAGCATATGGATTTAATTACATACAAATTTGTACAAAAACAAACGATTTTTATGCAATTGGGAAAATGGTAAACGCTAGGAAATGGCTATATGATGATAACCCCTCAGGTAATCCAAAGATTAAATATGATAATAGCGGACCAATTGATACTATGTTTAATCAGATAGATAAAGGTGTATCAATGTATGTAAAATTCGATAAAAACACACACCCAAAAGATTTAGACTGGATTAAAGCCGATAATGCTAATTCATGGCTCAAAATTCTTTCAGTCAAGACAGGATTAGGTGCATTTAATCCGAATCCCAGTATTAATGTAGATCTAACTGTTATTAATAAACAAGGCATTAAAACAAATGTATCGCAAAAAGGAATTGAGTATTTATGGCCTCATAAGATCGTAAAGAAGGCAGCATCTTATAAGCAAATTAAAGAGAAAAGAGAAGAATTATTTAATAAAGATAAAGATCCCAATAATTTGCCATCGTATCTTAAGAACTTAGATATATATTATGATACATTTCGAACAAATGATCTTCAAAATCTTGTAAAATTAGACCAAAATGAACTAGATATTTGTTATAAATACAAACCATCTGTATATTTTAGCTACGCTTATTCTGTATCTATTTGGAATGAATTTAATAAATCACTACAGTTAAGGAATAATTTAAAAATACTTCATGGAGGAATACAAATTGCGGCAGATAATATGCCACAAGGAGAAAGTACACAGATTCCTTTAAATAGAAACACTGGTAGACAAAACCAAATACATTTTGTATATCATTTTGGAAACTGTAGCGCTGATTTAGGGAGAAAAGGTTTTCACAGTGAAATAATTGATTTTGCCAAGGAAGTATCAAGGAAAATTGTTGATAATCTATTAAAAAACGCTAAAAAATTTTTAAAACCTAATACAGGTACTCCACCGGATATTTTTAGAGAAAAGGAAATAGATGATTGGAAAGAAGAAATGGATAAATATGAAAAATCAAACCCATTAAGGCTTATTAGTGAGCATTTCTTTTTACCAATCAAAACTATTTCAATCACCTCTAAGCCATCGCGGGAACAAGATGTAATAGCTCTATTTAATCAATTAATTGCAGGAGGTGTAGTACGAGGTATTAGAATAATGTCTACTAATGAAAGGTTTACCTATGACGGTTTATATAAAATAGTTATTGACGATCCAATTACTAATCATACTTACAATAAACATTCTAACCCACTTGGAATATCAAAAGATATAATAAATCAAATAAAATTACCTTTTATAAGTAAACCCAGGATTATAGAATATAAATACACTCTTGATGGCTTAATTGAAGACATTCAGGATGGCTCAAAAAATTCAAATGATATAGAACTTGTAGTCGCATGGGATACCGGCGAAAGCTATGTTGGTAATTACAAAATCACTTCATTGTTAGATGAAAACAACTTATTTTTAAGGCAGTACCATGGAATAACTCATATAATGACAAATATAACAACTGGACAAAAAGAAATGGATCTAATCATACTAGAAGAGCTTATAGATTTTCTAATAGATCCTGAGAAGACACAGAAGCAACAAATAAAAAAATATGAGGATTAGCAATAGTATTCTTTCTAAATCAGGTATCGCCAAAAATTTAAATTAGTTTCATCTGGTATAATGTATTTTCATAACTAATTATTCAACTGCCTAATGCAATAAGGATAAGCCCCTTTAAAGAGACTCCGGTAAAGCCAACCCGAGCTTAGTTTTTTATTATCTTCTGCCAAATTGATTCTACATTACGTGTAAAAGAAAGAATATGGGGGATGTCAGAGTAGAATTCATTCTTTTTTATTCTTCATTATATGATGATAAGTACTCCTTAATTTGCTTATCACTAATTAAATATGCATATTCTTCATCACTAGAATTTATAAATTTATCAATACTGTCAATAGAATTAAGCCATTCACATATTATATACCTATCAACATTATTACTAATTGCTCTTACTAGATCACTGGGAAAGCATGGTTGCGGGAATGTTTCAAATGTACGCTCATTCATATTCATTATAAAATTTACATTTTTCCAGTAATCTAGTCCATCATATCCATTCCCTTTAGTCTGATATGTTTTCCCTATTAATAGTTCATAGTTTGACCTGTCATTGTGATATCCCACCGTTAAGCTAATTAATTTACCAAACGAATATCCATCATCTCTAATATTAGTATAAAATTCCCTATAATACTTATAATGCACCACCTTATACTTGTCCTCATTAAGTAACATTTGAATATCTTCCCAAAAACAAATTTGGATATCAAATAAACTTTTTTCTAGATTTGCATTTGTTTTTTCACGAACGTATTGTTGAATTTGAGCATCACGTTTTGCAGTTGTATAAATAAGATAATGCGTTAATTTAGGATTAAATTTTAATGCCTTTTCAACCTCTTTGCCAATTTCTGTCGAAGTAATTACCTCACCCATTTTTACTTTACATTGTACTCCTATCCATTCTGAACTCTCGTTTTTCCTAGCAAATATATCAACTCCATCTTGTCTTTGCCCTCTACGACCGTTTCGTTGAGTATTTTCATACCTACTATTGGCTTTGAACAAATCAAGGCATAAATCTTCAAATATATCTTCATTTTCTATTCTGGGTATTTCAATTCCAAATTTTTCAGGCATACTATGATCTCCCTAAAATATTTTTGGTAATTACCCCTACGCCAAATACACATTTTCATTATGCCATCTCAAAAATTGCTTTGATGGCTTTTCTTGAATGCTGTCCGGCACTTCAATAAGTTTTTTACCATGAAAGGCATAATACTCTCTGCCATTACCGTAGTCCTCTTTTATCCGCTTACTGACTTCAATATGTAAGCTTTCATCAATAGTTAAATACCCTCTATCAAATAATGTATGCAGATCTTTTCGCAACAACAAACCGTTGCTTGTACTATGCGGTCCTTCTTGGGAATAGGGTTTTATATGTGCTGCTTCAAGCACCGGCAGTGTTTTCTCACCTGAAATTGCACAGCGTCTATGATATGCTTCTGTAACCAGGACTTTAAAGGTGCCTTGTCCAATTCGCGGGAAGACTATTTGGCCTGCACCATATCTATTATTAAGGTTTTCTTCATGGACTCTGTCTGCTGTATTATTCAACGGAAACATTCTAGTCAGTCTTTCCTGAACCTGCTGGTAAAGCCTTCTTCCGACTAAAGTATTTGTATCATAAGATTTACCCTGCACTATATTGGGTTTCCAATCTTCAGGAACTGGTATCCATTCAGTCCTGTCAAAGAAAAAGGGTGAAGAAAGAATAATGCACCCTATTACTGGATCAGGCTCACTTCTAAAATTACTTTTACGGTATTTATGTATGGCATTTGAAAAGCTAAAATAGTCAGCTGTACCGTTTTTATTACCAAATGCATCCCAGGCTAATGAAACCGGCAGAAATGAATGACGTATAAAAAATCCACCACCAGCAATATAGTTTAACGGGCTATGGAGCTTAAATAGGAATAAGTCATTGGTTCCTATAGCTTTAAACGTTTGTTTGCCTCCAGGCTGCCAGAAGTTTATTTCGTCAGGCTTTATAGCTGATAAATGGTTATACCAGTTGCCATCAGTAACCCCTACGAACAGCTTCATAAAAATCTCACCCTTCAGCATATTCTGCTGATTTGATTATACCTCAATTAATTAATGAAGGTGTAATAATTTACCTGAATATTAATTAAAAAGCACATAACCTCTCGGCAACTGCCCATTTACATAAAAAAGAGTTGTTAAAATGCTTCCTCAATCCGCTGTAAAAATCCTGTCTGATATCGTCAAAGAAGAACTCGCCAGAATCAAACAAGCAAGCGAAAAAGTCAAAAGATAGAACAGAGGGAGCCTTCAAGCTCCCTCCGATAATATTTTTTAGAAGAAATAATTCATGTGGAACAAATTGATATATTATTCATTTTGTGATACTATTAGTTACACAAATTATATTTTTTGTCATACAATACAGGGGTAGTTATGGATACAAGAATTGTTGTGCGATTAACTGAATTAGAGAAAAGCAATTTATCAAATATTTCTGATGAATTAGGATTAACCCTAAGTGATTATGTAAGGAAACGATTATTAGGGGGGAGCCTGAGAACAGAGTACTTAAACCTGATTAAAGACAGGATAGAAAAGTACTCTGATGGAGATTTATTTACAATTAAGGAAGTACTAGGTACAACACATTGGAGTTATATGTCTAAGCTAGAAAGAAAAACTCTAGTGGAGGATTTTATTCAAGCTATTGAAGAAGAGGAGTTGAATGTAGACGTAGCTAAAATAACCAAGAAAGGGAAGTGTAAATTTGTAAAAATGGAAGATTCAGGGTATATGCGACGATTATTTAGAAATTATATTGATCAATATAACGAAGAGGATTAAGGGGGCAAATGTATGAAGTTAAAAAAAGAAACCAAGAAATATAAGGTTTATGAGGTAGATTTGGGGTTATTAGGACAAGTTATCTTAAAGGACCCACTCTATGGCGAAGGTAAAATAAAGATGAAAACAGGTGATTATTATTTTTTAGTAAAATTTGAACATCCTCAAAATGGAACTAAGAGTCAATGCGAATGCGATCAAGATGAACCATATCTTGACTTGAAATCTGATGTGGAGAGAATCCGTAATTCAAAAATTAAAGGTTCAAGATTTTACTCTAACTGGATGAAACTCTTTTTCAAGAAAGATGAAAAATATACGATTAAGAGAAATGGCATAGAAGCAACAGCAACTTATTATGGGCAGGACACATTTAAAAGAAATACACATTATTTTTTAATCAATGGCGAAAAAGTAAAGGCTGACAATTTAGTTTATAAGGGGTATACACTTTAAAAAATAAGCCATCTTGGGTGAGTATAAATAAAATTTTATGTAAATAGTTTTTTATTAAATTGGAGCCAGGTGTATTTTTCAAAAGACACATGTGGCTCTATCTCAGAATATTACTTATCCTGTAGAAAGCTTTCTTAAGAGAGATTAATATTTAAGTCACCCCTACTCCCTTAGAAACTTGCTATAAGCCTTTTCAGTACCATTCTACATACGAGCCGATAAATAGTCCTCAAATTAGATATAATACAAATTTTCAAAAGAGTAGCCACTTTGACCTACCCTGTTAGTATTATCTTGCTATTCCTATTACCTTCTTTCTATCCTTACTATTGTCTCAACGTGAGGGGTATGGGGAAACATGTCTACGGGCTGGATTTCCATCAAAGCATAACCCGGTCCAAACCGGCCAGACCGGCAATTTCAATTTACACTTTATCAATGGTGACGCCAATGTCGGCTGGTTTACCGAAATAGACCGACGTGGTTACCACAACATCAATCCCGGTTCCGGCATAGGCCGCAATATTTTTTTCATTAATACCGCCGGCTCCCAGGGCAATTATTCCGGGGTTGATTTCTTTTACGGCAGTCACATAATTAATCAGTTCAGCCGGCGGCACTTTATCGAACTGGATGCCGTCAACTCCGCTGTTGCAGAGCATTATGGCCTCCTCCAGGTTGTCCACTTCAACAATCACCTTTTTTTCACTGGCCCTGGTTTTAACTGTATCAATCATTTTGATCAAGTTGGCCATCCCGCCCAGGAAGTTCAGGTGTTGCTTGAATACCAGAATAGTTTCCGACAGCCCGAGCCGGTGGGGGAAACCTCCCCCGGCGACAACGGCCTTGATGGCCAGATCTTTGGTGCCGGGAAAATTCTTTCTTGTGGCCACAATAGTAACTTTCGGTTTCACACTTTGGGCCATGTCCACCAGTCTCTTGGTTCTGGTGGCTATACCCGAGCAATATTCTACAATATTTAATGATATTTTCCAGGCCTTATGCAAATCCCCGGCTTTTCCCACAGCCTCGATAAATTCTTCCCCGGGTTTTACCACTGTTCCTGAAGGTAGATAATTAATTACATCTATATTCAATTTTTGACAAATCTTTAGCACCTCTTCGGTGCCGGATATTACGCTGTCTTCCCGGCTGACAAAGCGGATTTTACCCTGTTCGGAGCCGATTCCCAGCACCAGGGTGGTCAAATCAATGTACGGTACGTCTTCGCCAATAAAATAATCAATTCTGCTATCCGGAATATAAATCATTTTTTTCCCCTTTCTGGCTTCTTTGCCACCGGTTTTAGTTTCCCGGAATAATATGAAGGCTTTCCGGGGTTACCGATAGATTTACGGTTTCCCCTTTTGCCAGCTGCAGTTCCCGCCACTCGGCCAGCGTCAGGCTGGCCTGCCAGCTGCCGTTCCCCGTGCAGTAAACATCCACATGGGTTCTGTTCAGAACAATACGGCTAATTGAGGCGGCCCAACTATTCGGGGTGGAGCCCGCCGGGCCGCGTTCGCGGGTCAGCCGTATGTTGCCGGCCCGAATGAGCAGAGTTGACGTTTGAAGACCGTGCTTGTTCTGAGCTGCCGCTCCGGAGCCCGGCGGCAGGGGTCCAAACAGCAATCCGTTATTCTGCAGGAACCAACTGCTGCCGTTCATTGCCAGCACCTTTCCCGGAAGCAGGTTTTCCCCCTGCAGGAATCCGGCAACGTAAGCGGTGGCCGGGTGAAAGAAAAGGTCAAGGGGTCTGCCCGCCTGCTCAATCACTCCCTTTTTTAGCACGGCCAGATAAGTGCCGAGCTGCATGGCTTCCGTAAAATCGTGGGTTACATGAATTATGCCCAGTCCTTCCGCGGCATGTATTTCCCGCAGCAGCTCCTGCATGGCGCTGCGGGTACGGGGGTCCAGGGCGGAAAGCGGCTCATCCAAAAGCAGCAGGGGAGGGCGCTTCAAAATGGCTCTGGCCAAAGATACACGCTGCTTCTCACCACCGCTTAAATGCTCCGGGTACCTACCCAATATATGGGAAATGCTCATCGCTTCAACCAGATGGTCCAGGTACCGGAATATTTGCGGGTCACCGGCCTTGCCCCGGACCCTGGAACCGAATAATATATTTTCTTTGACGGTTAGAAACGGATATAGCAGACTGTCCTGATAAGCAAGGCCGATGTGCCTCTGTTCCGGGGGCAGACCGGTGATATTCCTGCCCTGCATCATGATTGTTCCGCAGGCAGGGGTGTAGTGGCCGGCAATGGTTTCCAGCAGCAGTGTTTTGCCGCAGCCGGTGGGACCCAGTATAATGGCGTAATCAGACGACTGCAAGCTGATATTCATGTTTTGCAGAGCAAATCGGCCCACATTTAATTGAAGTCCGCGTATTTCCAGCAGAGCGCTCATAATCGCACCTCTGATTTGGATATGGTTTTAAAAACAGCCAGCAGCAGCATGGATATAAACAGCATAATAATTGATGTGGCTATGGCAAAATGCATGTCGCCGATGGACATGTTTAAAAAAATGGCGACGGACAGGGTTTCTGTCTTCATTCTGATAATGCCCGCCAGCATGGCTGTAGCCCCGAATTCTCCCAGAGTCCTGGCCCAGGCCATAGTCAGGCCGCCTATCAGCCCTTTTTGGGCCATGGGTACGGTGACTTTGAAAAACACCCCGGCCGGAGAATAACCCAGGGTCCGGGCGATTTTCTCCAACCGCGGATCAATTGAGTCAAAGGCCTGTTTAAAGGTTTTAACGGCAAAAGGTGTAGCTATAAACCACTGGGCCACAATAACGCCCCTGACGCTGAAAACTATGTCCAGTCCCAGGCGCGTCAATGTGCTGCCCAGCACCGGGCCGAACAATATCAACAAAGCCACCCCGCTGACCAGCGGCGGAAGCACGATGGGCACGTCAATCAACGTATCGACCAGTATTTTTCCCCGGAAATCATACCTGGACAGTATAAATCCGCAGGGCACGGCCACCATTCCCGCAAGTATGGTGGCCAGCAGCGTGGTCCAGAAAGTGAATACCACTGCGTAATGCAACTCGGGCTGCCGCATCACGTTCATAAAAGCGTCACACTTGCCGTAAAGAAAAAGCCCCCCCACAAGCGCGAGCATGAACAGTGTCATCAATATAAAAACCAGCCAAAACACTGCCTGGAACAGGGTGATGCGTTTGCCGGACATGTTCATTATGCGACATCCGGCCCTTTATGCTTCGGTTTTAAAACCGTATTGGGCAAAAATGGCCGGTCCTTCCTCTTCCACAAATTTAAGAAAATCCTTGGCCTGTTCCTGTTGGGTCGAAAAGGTAAGCATGGCGCAGGGTATTTCTTCGATTATGTTCACCGCAGGATCTATTTCGATTACGTCCAGTTTGTCCCGGTTTTTATAAACCATGCTGAGTTCCGTGATGCCGGCGTTCCCCTGTCCCATCATGAGCATTTCAGCAGCTTTCATCGGTGTTTCAGTATAAGTTAAGATATTTTCTTCCACCTGTTTGGTGATTTCAAGCTTGTCAAATATTTCAAACGCTGCTTTACCCATGGCAGTGGCTTCTTTATCCGGCATGATTATTTTTACTCCCGGCTTGGCCAGATCCTGAATTTGGCTGATCTGCGCCGGGTTACCCTTGGGGGTTATTATAGCCGGGGTGTGGTAGGCTATGGGTCCCACCATTTCGCCCAGTTGGCCGGCCTGTTCGGCTTTTTGTATGTAAGGCATGCTCCCGGGCATGAAAATGTCACCTTTCCCGGCAGTTTCCATCTGGTTCAGTAATGCCCCGGAGTTATTATAGGATGTTTCCACTTTAACCCCGGTTTTTTGTTCGTACAACCGGGCAATTTCGCTGAAAGGCTCTTTCAGTCCGGCTCCCACGTAGGCAAACAGCGAAGCCTTGTCAGCTTCGGCCGCCGGCTGGCCGGACCGGTTTTCCGGCGCGCCGCATCCGGCCAGCAGCAAAATGGCCAGTAAAATGACCATAAAAGATATCGGCCATAATTTGATATTTTTAGCCAGCTGATTATACAAGCAGTCATCTCCTTTCACTTGCACTCGCACTTCGGGCGCACCGTCACCTGTAAACTTCCGGTGCATGTTTTCGATGAGCCAAGTTACTTAACACCATATGCCGCCACGGTACCGGCTGCGGCACCGGTAGTGCCACCGCCGGCGACAGATTCAGCGCATGCTTAGTGTAAATCCGGCAGCCGTTTCGCAGGATCCGGTTGGCAGGGCTGTATCCATAATGCGGCCTTTTTCCAGGGATATTATTTTATCGCCCAGGAACCTGGCGTCCTCCTCGTCGTGGGTGACCAGCACAAAAGGTATTTGCCACTGCCGGTGCAGCTTTTTTATCTCCTGCCGCAGGTTTTCCTTGATATTTCTGTCCAGCGCGCTGAAAGGCTCATCCAGCAGCAGCAATTCCGGCTGCACCGCCAGCGCCCTGGCCAGGGCCACCCGTTGTTTTTCCCCGCCGGAGAGCTGGCGGGGAAAACGGTCGACCAGATGGTCCACACCGAATGATTCCAGCAGCTCCAACGGATCCGATGCCGGGGGACTGCCGTTGTTTTTCTTTTTACATTTCAGTCCGTACAGTACATTTTGCCGTACCGTCAGGTGGGGGAAAAGGGCGTAGTCCTGAAACAGGTAGCCTACCTTTCTGAACCGCGTGCTGACGTTAATTTTATCATCCGCAGAGTAGAGAACATTGCCGCCCAGTTTGATAAATCCACCCGTAGGGTTGGACAGGCCGGCCAGGCAATGCAGGACAGTGGTCTTGCCTGCTCCCGAATGGCCCCAGAGCACCAGTATTTCATGGCCGAGATTAATCTTGATATCCAGGGTAAAATGCCATAGTTTTTTGGAAAAACACGCTTCCAACATAAAATCACCGACTGTTTAATGATTTTGACGTTTAGCCCATCTGTTCACCCAGAAAATAACCAGGAAGCTAAACACTGTAATAATAGCCACCAGGGTTCTGGCGGTAACATTGTCTCCCGCGTCTACCGCAAAGTAAATGGCCAGAGGAACAGTCTGCGTCTGTCCCGGTATATTCCCCGCCACCATTAAAGTAGCGCCAAATTCACCCAGCGCCCTGGCAAAGGACAGTACCAGCCCGGCTATGATGCCCGGCCAGGCCAGGGGCAAAGTGATGGTGAAAAAAATTCTTATTTCGCCGGCGCCCAGGGTGCGGGCGGCTTTTTCATAATTGATGTCCACGCTTTTAAAAGCCGCCTTGGCGCTTTGATACATCAAAGGAAAGGCTACCACAGTGGAAGCCAGCACGGCCGACCACCAGGTGAATATTATAGATGATCCCATTTCCGCCAGGGCTTTACCCAGCGGGCCGTTTTTACCTATCAGCACCAACAGGCCGTAGCCGATAACCGAGGGCGGCAGCACCAAGGGCAGCGTTATGGCCGCCTCCAGCACATCCTTGCCGGGAAATTCCCGGCGGGCCAGAAGCCTGGCCACCGGCAGCCCAAAACAGGTTACAGACGCCAGTGCAATCAGCGCCACCCTGAGCGAAAGGAATACCGGAAACCAGTCGTGTATATGAAAATACATGGCTATAAATCAAACTTTATTTGGCTGTAAAGCCATAATTGTCAAATACTTTCGCGGCTTCGTCACTTTGCAGGAAAGCGGCAAAATCTTCGGTTTCCTTCTGGTGCTTGGTGCTTTTAATAACGGCCATGGGATATTCGATGGGTTTATGAGAATCCTCCGGAGCAGAGGCAATTACCTTAATCTTTTGGCCGGCCATAGCGTCCGACCGGTATACCATACCGGCGTCCACATTGCCGGTTTCAACATATTGCAGCACCTGGCGCACGTCTTTGGCCGGCACCAGTTTAGGCTGTATTTGATCCCACAGTTTCAAGTTGATCAGTGCTTCTTTGGCGTAGCTTCCCGCAGGCACGGTTTCGGGGGTGCCAATGCTGATTTGTTTTACGCCGTCGCCGGTTAGATCGTCAAATCCCGTGAGCCCGCTGTCCTGACCGGCGATCAACACCAACTCGTTACTCAGCAAGGTTACTCTGGAGCTTTCTATAATCAGCCCTTTGTCCGCCAGGGCATCCATTTGTTTTTTACCGGCGGAAATAAACAAATCTGCGGGAGCCCCTTCCTCAATCTGCTTTTGCAAAGTGCCGGAAGAAGCAAAATTATATGTTATATCCACTCCGGAATGCTCTTCCTGATAGATATCTTTTAACTCCGCCGCCGCATCCTGCAGGCTGGCGGCGGCGGATATGGTCAGTTTGACCTGTTCCACTTCCGTCCCGGGCTGCCCTTGATTACTGCCGCACCCGGCCAGGGCAAAGGCAATAAAGATTAAAAGACCTAAAAATATGTACCTCTTTTTCATAACCAGACTCCTTCCGTTAACCTTCGTTAATTTGTCAGTGATTGCATTAAGACGATGATATGATGCGCCGCCAAATTTTTTGTCCACCCCCCCTTAAATTCGGGATATCCCCTAAATTTTAAAATTGGTGACATTTCGCGAAAAAGGTGTATCCCCTTCCATATACAGCGTGTCCATTTTCTTATATCCTTTTGAATTTTTTAACAAAAAAACCCGACATTGCTGATATGTTGGGCATCATTGCCTTATAAATGACAAGAATATGTAGTTATCAGTTATATATTAGTTAATTACTAAAAGATATTAAACGTTACATAACTAAATTTAGATTATCCAGGCACAGTATCCAGGTCTTATTGATAATACTATATTCACCACCGGGACAGCATCAATGAGAAACATAAAGGCATACTTAATTCCTGACTAAACATAACGCAACGTAACTATACGTAAATAATAATGTATGCTAAAATAATTGTCAAGTTACATAAAAACGATATTAAACTAATATAAAACAACTTAATATAAAACAACAGCTTATGGGGAGGGAAATTCCGGTGGATATAACCGATGATATAGCAGCGCTAATCCTTGCGGCCGGCTCTTCATTTCAGATGAAGGAATTCAAGCCTTTGATGAAATTAGGGCATATTACTGCCGTTGAGCATGCTGTTCGCTGCTTTAACTATGCGGGCATCAACGATATAAGAATCGTACTGGGCTATAATGCGCTTGATGTGATAGAAACATTAAAGTATTATGTTGTCAGGTTTATTTTTAACAAGCGTTTTCAAGAGGAAATGTTCACCTCGGTGCAGGAGGGCATCATTACTTTAGAACCGGAAGTAAAAGCATTCTTCATTATGCCTGCGGACAACCCGCTCGTGAGTGTTAAAACAATATGCACCATGCTTGAGCGCTTTCACGCGCCGGATGAACCGGATATTGTATATCCAATATTTAATGGCAGGCGCGGGCATCCACCCCTCATCTCGGCCAAACTAAAAATGGATATTTATAATACTTCCAGCACCGAAGGGCTGCGTGGGGTATTGAAAAATTTTGAATCGGGGGCGGTAGAGGCAGAGGTGGATGATGAAGCAATATTACTGGATATGAATGCGTATGATGATTACCTCCGCTTGTTAAAATATCTCAAATACCAAAAAGTTGTGGGATAATTATTATTGAGTTTAGAAAATAACCGGTGACAGTTCGGAGGCGTAAAAAAATGGATGAATCATCTTTAACACCCGAAGAAGTGGCCAGAATATTAAAAATAGCTAAAAATACCGTTTACGAGCTAATCAAGCGGGGAGAGCTTCCCGCTTACCGGGTGGGCAGAAAAATCAGAGTAGATTTGAAAGACGTGGAGTCTTACAAAAGACGGGGCAAAAAAACCAATCCGACACTTGATGAATACAGTAATTACAGTGGTACTCAAGTAAGGGAAAAAAATATTCACTGTGCCAGTATTAACCTTGCATGTCAACAAGGGAAATTGATCATTTGCGGACAGGATGTTTTGTTGGATATCCTGACCCGCCACCTGGAACGTCATCCTTACGGGACACACGCCTTCCGGCACCATGTGGGCAGCTTCGCCGGGCTGCAGGCCCTGTACCAGGGCAAAGCCCAGATGGCGGCGATTCACCTCTGGGACGGAGATACCGACAAATACAACATACCCTACGTGCGGCATATGCTGCCCGGCACACCCACGACAATTATTCATCTGGCAGGCCGGCTGCAGGGGTTCTACGTAGCCGCCGGCAACCCCAAGGATATAAAAGAGTGGCAGGACCTGACCCGGCCCGGCATACGCTTTATCAACAGAGAAAAGGGCTGCGGTACACGGGTGCTGCTGGACGAGCAGCTCCGGTTAAAGAAAGTGGACCGCAGAATGATTAACGGCTACGAAAAGGAAGAGCTTTCCCACCTGGGGGTGGCTAGTGCCGTAGCCAGGGGAGAGGCCGACGTTGGGCTGGGCAATCAAAAAGCCGCCTTGCAGGTGCGCGGCATTGAGTTTGTTCCCATGCAGCAAGAACGATATGAGCTGGTCATCAAGCAGGAAGATTTGGACCGGCCGGAATTTAAGGCGACCATTGAAATACTGCAGTCCGAAGATTTCAAGGCCGAACTCCGGGGACTGGGTGATTACGACCTGTCCGAAACCGGGAGGATTGTTGCCAGAAGTTAGCTTTTAAATTTCAAACTATTCCACTAAAGATATACCTCGCATATGGACCATCCTATTCCGGCTATTGTAATGTAATTGATTCACATGGACATTGCCAAAACTTCGGCAATGTCCAAAACTTGAATTTGCCCCTGCCTCTCCTGGGAGGCAAGCGTCTCTTCCATCAGCATCTTGCAATACGGACAGGTGGTGCACAACAGGGAGGCTCCGGTGTCGATCACTTGCTGTACCCGGTTGGCAGCAATCAGGTTTTCTTCCCCGGCCTTGGTCCAAAACCGGCCGCCGCCCGCCCCGCAGCAGAACGAACAGCTCTCCTTGCGCTGCATCTCTACCAGCCGGACGCCGGGCAATGCGCTCAGAATTTCCCGCGGCTCGCGGTAGATACCGTTGTAACGCCCGAGATAACAAGCATCGTGGTAGGTTACCGTCAGATTATTATTAATAGCTGGCTTCAGCCGGCCTTCTGTCAACAGGCCGGCCAGCAGGACGGAATGGTGGATGACTTCACAGTTACCGCCAAATTGAGGATATTCATTTTTCAAAGTATTGTAGCAGTGGGGGCAAGCGGTAATCATTTTTCGCACACCCAACTCCTGCCATTTCCTGATGTTATTTTGGGCAATCTGCTGAAAGAGTGTTTCGTTTCCCATTCTGCGGGCTGTTTCGCCACAACACCACTCGTCCGCACCAAGTGTCGCAAAAGATACTCCGGCTTCTTTCATAATATTGATCAGGGCTGCGGCTACGCGCCCGGCCCTGGCGTCAAAAGAGGCGGCACAGCCTGCGAAAAAAACATACTCCGCACCGTTGCTCCCTGCTACCGCATTTGCACCAAAGCTTTCCAACCAGCCGGTGCAGTCGTTTCGGTTCACTCCCCATGGGTTGCCGAACGCCTCGACATTGGCAAAATACCGCCGCATCTCATCGGGAAAATCTTTTTTGGCCAAAACCAGATAACGCCGCATTTCAATAATCTTGGGAGTATGTTCGACGGAAACCGGACAGGCCTCCTCACAACTGCCGCACATGGCGCAACCCCAAATGAAATCCTTCTTGAAGACATTGCCGGCGATCTTCTTCTTTAAGACCGCCTGCGCCTGCCCGGAAGCGACCTGCTTTATGCCCCGCCTTGACCTTTGCATCAGCACAAGCGGCGCCCTTTCTTCGATGTGCTTGCGGAGACGGCCCTGCAACGGCTTGGGCTTGACCGGCTCACCGCTTTGAAAAGCGGGGCACTGGTCGTTGCAGCGACCGCACTTGGTGCAGGCATAAGCCTCCAAAAGCTGTTTCCAGGTCAAGTCCTCCATCTGATTAACTCCGAACGTTTTGCCGTCCCCACCGTCCAGATCGGTTTTCTTAATTGCCCCCTTGGGCTCCAGGGAGTGCCAGTAAGTGTTGAACGGGGCGAAGACAAGGTGCAAGTGCTTGGAGTTGGGGATAATCCAAAGCAAAGAAAAAATGGCCAGAAAATGCGCCCACCAGAAAATGGATGCCGCCGTGCCGGTGGCCTCAGCCGGTTTGTTAATGAATAAGCCGGAGAGAGCACCGGCCAGAGGAGCGGGCCAAAGGGTGCCGCCGCCCGGCTGAGACGCCAAATTGGCCCCGTGATACAGCGCTTCGATTGAAACCACAGTAACAATGAGCAGGAGTAGCCCTATGGCTTCGGTGTCGTTTTTCAACCATTCCGGCTTGCTGATTGTCCGCCGCAGCAGGCAGCCAATTATGCCCACCATAACCAATGCTATGAACAGATCTTTTATAAAGAGATAAGGGGCGTTATTTGCCACAAAGGGAAGCCCGGTGTGCAAAAACCTTTCGGAGATCATGCTGGGGATCCCCGGCAGCAGAAGCACAAACCCGTACATAATGAAGGTATGATATAAGCCGAAGAGAGGATCACGGCGGATCTTTTTCTGGCCCAATACATTGGCGGCAAAATATTTCCAGCGCTGGAGCGGCCGGCCGGTGTGTTCAACCGGCCGGCCCAGGCGGATATAACATATACGCCGGTAAACCATGTAGATAAAATAAACACACGATACGGTTAAAAGGGAAAAGAACAAATAACTTTCCATGATACCATTCCTTTTAATTTCTGTCCAATTTTCAGCGTTTCGTACAAAAAAAACTTCATCAAGAAAATACCCCACAGAAATAATTGTCATTAAAAAAAGATAAATATGGCCAACGTGATTACTCCGAAAAGGAAAACTCCAAGGTAAAATTCAATCTGAATCCAAACCAAAATATTGGGCATCCCCCTTAGACAAAAGTTTGTCCAAGGGGGATGCAGTTGGCCTTTAATCCTGCTGGTTGTTACTTAGTGCATTGATGATAACCGAGACGGCTTCTGCTCTGGTAGCATATGCCAGGGGACGCACGGTCTTGTCATCGTATCCGTTGATAATCCCGTTCTTGATAGCCGTAGCCATAGAACTTCTGGCCCAATCGGAGATACTACCACTGTCTTTAAACGTTATTTCTTCGGTTACCAGGGTTAGTTTGGCTGCTTTTACGATCATGGCAGCCATCTGCTCACGAGTAATCGGATCGTTCGGCCCAAAGGTGTTAGCATCATAGCCGCTAACGATACCATAATATGATGCTGTAGCTATGGTATCCTTGGCCCAGTGTTCGGCGGTGTCAGCAAAGACTTTGTCTTTCCGGGGCGCCAGCTTGAATGCTTTCACCAATATAGAGACAAATTCAGCTCTGGTAATTTTGTTGTCGGGCTTGAAGCTGCCGTCAGGATAACCACTGACAGCCCCGAGGGCAACCAGTTCTTTGATGCTGTTTTCTGCCCAGTGAACGGCAATATCATTTAAGGTTATCGACGATTGTTCTACTACAGGTACATTAGCTGTTTTCTTAACGGCAAACACAGTGTACTTGGTGAAGTGGTTCACTTGCACGGTGATGGTCGATTCGGATACAGTACCACCGATGTTGACCCACTTGCCCTTAGATTCATCATAGTAGTGAATAGCCGGGGTTTCATCTGCACCGATGGCGGCAGCGTTGAATTTAAACGTCAGGGTAACGCTCTTGGCAAAGCTGTACGTTTGCTTGCCCCCCACGGTAAACTCATACACGTCGCTGGCTGGCTTCGCGCCTTCGGGAGCCGTCGGAGGCGAGGCTACCTTCTGGATTTTTACTTCCGCGTCGGTTTCTTGCAACGCGCCCGCTGAAATGTCAACCACGGCGTCGTCGCCCAGACTGACTCTCGCGTTCTGATCCGAGGATACCGTGGCTGTTCCGCTATTAGAGTCAACTGTCGGCGTCGAAGTTTCTGTTACGGTAAAGGTAACAACTTCATCTTCGTTGCCGTTGTTTTCGCCGAGGGTATGTCCGTTATTCGCCGTCATGTTTTTGCTGATGATGATTTTATACGTTTTCCCGGGCGTCAGGTCGCTGGTCGGGGTGAGGAAGATATAATGTAAATTATCGTTAATTGAATCGGTGGATCCCAACCTGAAAACCTTTATGGAAACGTTCGAACCGGTGCTGTCCTGCAAAGATATACATCCCTTGTTGTGGCTCCAGACCGCGTCGGTGGTCACACCCCGGTCAAAATAAATTCTGATGGTGGGATCGACCGGCACGGTAGTGCTCCCTTCTATGGGACCATCGTCAGTGGAATTGTCCCCGCTGACTATGGTCAGGGAACTCTGGTCGGCTATAAAAGACAGGGGATTTTGCCCGGGCAGACTTTGTCCGGTAATAGCTGTGCTCCAGTTGCCTACCGCGTCACGTGCTTCTACCGACCAGACATAGGTATTGTTACCACGTTCCAACCCAGAGTCATCGTATGTGGTCGTGTTGTCGTCCACGGTATCCAGTTCGACACCGTCACGTTCAATCCTATAGCCGGTGACTCCTATGTTATCCGTGGCCTTCGGCCAGGTCAGGGTTGCCTCAGTCTGATTCCTGCTAACCGTCACTTTGGCATTGGCCGGCCAGGTGGGAGCCTCAGTATCGCCACCGTTGCCACCGCCGTCACCGGAGGCGGTTGTGGTGGCGCTGGTTTCGGGGCCGTCGGTGCTCCATTTGCCCGCTGCGTCACCCGCTTCCACCTTGAAGGTATAGGTGGTTGCAGCGGTAAGCCCGGTAACATGATAACTCAGGGTACTGCCTGATACGGAATCCAATAGTGTGCCGTCCTTGTAAATCCTGTAGCCTGTCACTCCCACGTTGTCCGTTGCGGTACTCCAGGTCAGGGTCAACCCAATCCGGGTCACGGCGGAAGCGGTAAGACTGTTGCCGGTGGGCCAGGTGGGAGCCAGGATGTCGGATGGTGCTGTTGACGTTACAGTCAGGTCAGCGCTGGCGACGTTGCTATCGTAGCCGGCTACGACGGTCAGTATCCCCGGGTCAACTTCCGGTACTTTGAAGGTGTCGCTGTAGTTGCCGCTCGCATTTGACTTGACGGCATCGAAAAAGACGATGTTCTGCACACTGACAAGGACTTTAATCGACACCCACTTATTGGGGTCGGACAGGCCGGAGGCAGTCACGTCTGCCCCGACAACGGCACTGTTTTTATTTAAAGACAGTAAAGGGTTCAAGGTACCGCCGCCGGTGGTCTTGACCGTTGTTTGCAGATTATTGGTACTCAGGTTATCGGCAAAATCAACAGCCTCCACCTTGAATTGGTAGTCGGTGGCCGGGGTAAGATTGGTAACCTGATAGGAATTTATCGCCCCATCCACGGTTGTTAACAGAGTTCCATTCTGGTAAATGTTGTAATGCAGGTTTTCATAGTCCAGTCCATGATTATCCTGGGCGGTAGGCCACTCCAAAGTCAGGCTGGTATCAGTCAGACCGGCAGTGGTAAGGCTGCTGCCGGGAGCCCAGTAGGGCTTGGTCTGGGAATCAGCCGTGGTGGTAAATTCAAAGGAAAAAGTACTGGAAATTGGCCCGGTATGGAAGGCAAAGCCTTTTAGCACTTCAACAACATAGGTTGTGTCAGGTTCCAGGGCTCTGCTTTTCAGGGCCAGTCCCAGGGGAGCCCGCCCTTGTATTTGCTTGAAATACCAATCAGTATATTCCATATACCTATCTGGAAGAGAACCCTCAAATGGTACCGGCTCGGTGAGGATATTGGGCAGTTCCACCTCTGCACCGGTATCTTTGTTATAAAACCTTACATAATCAGCCAGATTATCCGCAAAGTTTCTAAAGAAGCCGTTGGTAAAATAAATGGCCAGGTTGACATCATCATAATCCATCCGGTCATTCAAACGATATTTTACTATTTTTCCACCTGTAGGGTCGTCAGCACAGGCAATTTCAGTAGCGGCCGGTTCATAATCAACCAGTTCCAGTTGAATTACATTATTGGTTACCCCCAGGTTCGTAAAGCTTTCCAGTAATGTTCCATCTGCTGCTGCAACTGTCCCCTTGGTATAACTAACAGTAATTGTACCTGGGGTGTCAGAGTAGGTTACTAGACTGGCCAGGCTGAGCAAAATTTGATTGGCATTGCTGCCTGGGGATACTCCGGTTACCTGTTTATCGGTTCCATTTACGGATACTGCAAATTGAGCCTGGCTTCCCGCGGGATCAGCCATTGGTTTGTCCAATTGCAGGGTTATTATTTTACCTAAATGATCAGTGCCGGCGCTTACAACAACTGGCGCATTAGCTGCACTGGCTGCCGGCACACTGCTTAGCAGTGACGACAGCAGCATAAGCATACTGAATAATATAATCAGGCAGGGATAGTGCCGTGTAGTATATCTCTTACTCAATTCCATAGCCTCCTTATAGAATTAGGCACTAAAAAACTTAGGGTAGACGCCCATGCCGCTAAACGCGGCACCATCAGAAATGAAAATCTGCTTGCAGTTATGTCATTCTGAACGAAGTGAAGAATCTAAGATCCTTCGCTACGCTCAGGATGACATTTCCCTAAACTTATTTTCAGGGTAGTTAGCCGGGGAAAGTGCTGACTTCCCCCGGTACTTTTCAACCAACTTACTGTTGTAAAATCGTCGGGTTGAAGTTGGTGTCATTGGTTAAGTCGTCCACAATATATACTTTAACGACATCGCCGGGTTGCACGTTGAAGCCTGCCCTGGCGGTATGCACGGTGTCGAAATCCTCTTCTGTGGTATCCAGGCTAATCTGCATGCCGTTTCTAAGCAATACGAATACCGCTTTTTCGTTACCCGGATGATCTGTGACCGGGCTGATACTGACATTGAAGTACTTGAGCCCGGTAATACCGCTGTTCACGGTCATGGTGTCAATGCCGTCCGCAGTTTTGCCGTTGGCGTAGGTTGAGTCCACAGCCGGGGTCACCGTATAGATTCCTGTTGTGCCATCGCCACCCCTGGCGGTTGTGGTTGCGTCGACGGTTGGACCGTCGGAGCTCCAGTGGCCCGCCGCGTCGCCCGCCTCGACTTTAAAGGTGTAATTGGTGCCGGGGTCCAGGCCGGTGATGTTGTAAGTGGTGGTTGTGCCGTAAACTGTATCAATGACAGACCCGTCTTGATAGATTTTATAATTCGTTACGGCCACGTCGTCCGTAGCATAGCTCCAGGTCAGGGTCAACCCGGTCTGGGTTATACCGGAGGCATTCAGGATTGCGCCGTCAGGCCAGATGGGTGCTGTTGTGTCTGGATCACCATAGACTGCCGTAGTCACGCTGACGGTTGGGCCGTCGGTGCTCCAGTTGTCGTCCGCGTCGCCTGCCTCGACTTTAAAGGCGTAAGTAACGCCGGGGTTTAGGCCGTTGACGTTGTAAGTGGCGGTTGTACCGTAAACTGTATCAATGACAGACCCGTCTTGATAGATTTTATAATTCGTTACGGCCACGTCGTCCGTAGCATAGCTCCAGGTCAGGGTCAGGTCGTTTTGGGTTACGTTCGTAGCTGTCAAGCTGCTGCCTTTGGGCCAGGTGGGCGCTGTTGTGACACCTCCGCCACCGGAAGCAGTTGTGGTTATCGTTGTTTCCAGGCAATTGGTACTGAGGTTATTGGCAAAATCCACAGCCTCCACCTTAAACTGGTATTCGGTGGCCGGGGTAAGATTGGTGACACTATAGGAAGTTGTCTCCCCATCCACACTTGTCAGCAGGGTACCATTTTGATAAATGTTGTAATGCAGGTTATTATAGTCCACCCCGTGGTTATCCTGGGCTGCCGGCCATTCCAAGGTCAGGCCGCTATCAGTCAGACCGGAAGCGGTGAGGCTGCTGTCGTCGGCCCAGTAGGGCTTGGTCTGGGAGTCGGCCGTGGTGGTGAATTCAAAGATATAGGCATTGTTAATTGGACCAATATGAAAGGAAAACCCTTTTTGAACTTCAACAACATAGGTGGTGGACGGCTTCAGGGCCGTGCTTTTCAAAGCCAGTCCCAGGGGAGCCCGCCCGGAAATTTGCTTAAAGTACCAGTCGGTAATTTCCATATACCGTACCCCGTCGACATACGGAAGCGTACCATTATCTTGTATTCCCACAGTGACTACATTGGGCAGTTGCACCTCTGCTCCGGTATCTTTCTCATAAAATTTAACATAATTAGCCATATTATCCTCGAAGTTTCTAAAAAACCCGTTGCTAAAATACAAGGCCAGGTTGACATCATCGTAATCGACCAGGTTATCCAGGCGATATTTAAATATTTTGCCACCTGCTCCATCGTCATCGCAGGCAATTTCAGTGGCATCCGGTTCATAGTCGCGCAGTTCAATCGCTAACCTGTTATTTGCTACTGCAACACCTGTAAAGCTGGGCAGTAGTGTGCCATCTGCTGCCGCCACATCGCCCATCGTATAATTGAGGGTAATAACCTGGGGCGTTTCGCTTGAATAACCCCAATAGGGTATTTGGTAAAGCAGGGTAAGGATGATCTGATTTGGATTATCGCCCGGAGACACGGCGGCTACCGGGCTGTCAACCCCGTCTATTTTGACCAGAAACTGGTCCTGTTTGCCTGTGGGGTCGGCCATAGGCAGGTCAAAATTCATTGTTATTTTTTTGCCCAAGCTGTCGGTACCGGCAGAAACAACAGATACTGTTTCCCCCGGCGTCTGGCCGTTGTCTGCGGCAGTAAAGCTGAAGGGGTTGCTGGTAACCCCGTAGACCGAGGCGGTGACACCAATTGTACCGCTGCCGTTGATGGTCAGGGTGCTGTCCGAGACTGTGGCCAGGCCGGAGTACACTGCCCAGGTAACTGACTGGCCGGTAAGATCGAAAGCGTCCCCGTTCTGGTCCGTACCGGTCAGGATCAGGCTGTTCAGGTCGAAGGTTAAGGGGGTGCCGCTGTAGGTTAAATCCGGGCTGCCGCTTAAGGTGAGGGAAGCCAGAGTCGGTGCTTGAGACAATTGCATGTGGAAAATACGGGCATAGGAGCCGTCATTAATATAAAGATTTCCATCACCGTCAAATGCTAATTTTTGGGGACTAAAATTACCAATTGGGAAATTGAGGGTCCCATATACGGGAGTTGTTTTATCTGCAAAGGTAGTAATGGTACCGCCGGTGTCAACCTTACGTACATGCCCGTTTTCAGCTATATAGAGATTGCCTGCACTGTCCAAGGCAACACCTCTAGGAGATTTTAGCCGAGCGCTAGTGGCTGGACCACCGTCACCTGAGTAGCCGCCAGCATCATTGCCTGTTGCTCCAATACCAGCTACGGTGGTGATAATACCGCTATTGTCTATCCTGCGAACGCAATTATTAAGGTAATCAGCAATATAAAGATTGCCAACACTGTCACAGGCAATATCATGAGCGTTGTATATCTGTGCATTGATGGCCGGACCGCCGTCGCCGGAATAGCCGCCGCTTCCTGTGCCGGCAATGGTTGTTATGATGCCGTTGGTATCTATCCGGCGAACATAATTATTCATAGCCTCGCAGAGGTAGAGATTACCGACCCTGTCGAAGGCTATACTGCCAGACCCGATCTGGGCGTCGGTGGCTGGACCGTCGTCACCCGTATGACCATTGGTACCGGTGCCGGCTACGGTGGTGATGATGCCGCTGGTGTCTATTTTGCGTATCCGGTATGAACCACTTACATAGAAATTACCGGCCCTGTCAAAGGCAATAGAACCAGGCCTAACCTGAGCGCTGGTGGCCAACCCACCGTCACCATCAGAACCGTTTGTTCCGTTTCCGGCTATGGTGTAGATATAACCTGCCTGCATGGAAATTCCGTACTGCGTACCCGATACTGCCACCACCACACGAAGACGATTGTTGGCGACATCGGCAATAAAAAGGTTACCGGCACTGTCAAAGGTTATTTTTGCGGGAGAAGAAAACTTAGCATTTATTACCGGACAGCCGTCACCGTAGTAGCCAGTGCCTCCGTTGTTTACTGGGGTTATCGAGCCTACAGGCATGCCCGTAACGTTTAAGATCGAGGCTGAAGCCTGAGCCGGATTCACGCTTCCAATAATACTGAATATTATGGTAAACACTGCTAAAAGAGTGATCATTCTTTTGGTAGTAGATTTAAACTTGAAACCTGAAAACTCCATATCTTTCTCACTCCTGTTCAAACACAATATTTTTGTGCAATCAAAAAAGTGTTCGAGGACACATTCATTTATGCTAGTTCTTTTGACCTATACTCCTCACCTCCGGTAACGTATTTACAACACAAAAGCCGAGACGCCGGAAGCGTTGGACCGACATACTTGGCTCTTATTAAGTCTTGCGTTTTATTGCAAGATCAACTAATTAAAAAACACCTTGTCCATCCTTTCCGCAAATAACTATTTAATTGATTAGCTGTATATAAAAGCCATACTCATCAGCGTTTCAAACAGACAAAGGAGCGCTCAGTCCAGCGCCGGAACCGGCAATTGTAGCAGGATCTTTCCTCTTCAGCCACCAGTTCATCCTCGTCGTCCGGCAGGAAGTGCGGGCAATTTGCTGCTAATTGAGCGGCCTGCGACCAATCATGCCGTCCGCCTTTAAACTTGGCCTGTCCTCTTTCATTTTTAATCCAAAACTCCATTATCATCACCTCAATAATGCTCCAGGTGAGAGTTGGTACAGGTTTCCCACGCCAGCCCGTCCTCCCGGCGATAGACCGGCAGGATGCGTTTACCGTCCAGCAGTACGGTCTTTAATTTGTTGCCCAGCCGCACCTCTTCATCCTCGCGCAGAACATAGCCGTCCACACTCTGCACCCTTTCCACCGGACTGCTGCTTATGATTTCAGCCACATTGATGATGGCTCCGGGGGCTTTCAGTTGCAGCTTGCCTTGAAAGCGCCCGTCATTATTGGTCATTCTCAGGCCCACTCCTGCCAGCGCCCCGATCACGCCGAGACCCGTACCACCGTGTTCAGACAGGTGGACACCCAGTTTTCCTGCCAAGGCATAGGCTTCCTCTTTGGTCATGATCCTGATCTTGGTTTCATAACCATAAGCGATCAGGCTCTCGGTATCCCGAAGTTGTTCCTCCACCACCACACAAAGGCCGGGGTCGGAACCGGGTGCGCTGTGTTGCTCCAGAAATTGGCCGGCTTCCTCGATCAGAGGTTCCAGACAGGCGGCTTCAATTTCAGCGATAAAGCACATGGAGCTGTTGTGGGAGGTATAAGCTATGTCCGGGTGCAAGAGCAGCTGATGGCGGGTGAGCCCTTGACAGCTTCCCCAGTGATTCTCTTCAACGATCTTGATCACTTGATTAGCTGACGCCCCGGTGGCTCCCTGGTCAATATTGTCCGTGTCATCAATCCCAACATATATTTTCATCTCACACGCTCCATCCATATGACTTTTCACAGCCTGCAACTAAACAAAGTTAAGAATCTAAGATCCTTCGCTACACTCAGGATGACAACCCACAGAGCACACAGAATTTCGGTTAAAAGGACTGCCCGAATCATTCTGAATTCTGACTCCTGACTCCTAAACCCGGAATTCACATTTTCAGGGCAGTATAGGCAATATGGAAGGCATCAACTTCCAATTACCAATATCCAATATCCAATTACTAGTTAGTTTGCCAGGAGCCGGCCAGACGCGGCTTCAAGCGCTTGATCAGCACTGCTGCCAGGACGCCCCCCGCAGCGCCAAAGACGACATGTAGCAAGGTGGCATAAGCAAATCCCATGGCCAGAAAAACCATCGGTATATCAAGAATGACACCCAGGGCGATGCTGGCCAGCAGTTTGGACCAACTAATCAAGGCCCCGATGATCACTCCCACCCAGACAGATTCCAGCTTGTTAAGAAACAAAATTGCCAGAATATCCAGCAAGACCCCCGGTACAATGCACTTGAAAGCCAGCAAGGGGCCTTCTTTACCCAGGCCGAAGACAATGGCCAACAGCCCCGAAACAATGCCCATGATGGTTCCGGCGCCGAATTTGGGGATCAAGCCCTTCCCCAGCATCAGCAGGCCCATCCAATATACGCTGGTATGGCCGGGTACACCAATGGGCATTTGAAACACAAATCTGCTGACACTGATCAGAGTTCCAAACATGGTCAACCTGATCACATCGGCCAGACCAATGTTGAAGATAAAACTATCCACCGGGTTTTTTAAGTCAGATGACAATTCTTCTTTTTTCATCCCATCCATCTTTACCCATCCCTCTTTTCCCAGTTAATTGGCAACATTAAATTTAGCGACCTCTTTGATCATGACGCGGTTTCCCTCTGCTTTATTGACCATTGCAAAGGTACTGTTGCTATTTGAAGACAGGGCAATAACTTCAATGTCTTGAGGGCTCAACTTAAAATCTTGGCTGTCACCCACCCCGCCCACCTCAATGCATTGATAATCAATAATCCCCGCTGAGCCAAGCACAAAACTAAGTGATACTTCATTATTGCTGTTAGAATTGCTCTGGCCCTGACTCAGTTCTCGTTCCTGTTGACCCAATTGTCTAATTGTACCGGCATCCAAATAAGCAATGGTTTTGCTGTTTTGTACGACGGGTACCAGGATGCCCTTCCGGCTTCCTTGAACTTTGATAACATGTTCGAAAAGAAAGGCTCCCCCGACCACCAGGACAAGAACCAGGATACCAATGACGATCCGCCTGTTAAATGTCATGCTTTTCCCCTCGCTATCCCCTTTTTCTTCTCCTGAAAAATTCCGCGGCCACCCAGCCCGCCAGTATAATTCCGGCAGCTAAGGCCACATAATTTTGCACCCGTCGGCCTTGCTGCATGGCTGCAAACTTGTCAGCATCCGCCTGGCCGGGCGCTGCACTCCCGCCCGGTGATATTTCATTACTCCGACTTACGGTGGCTTCCGTATTGGATTCGACCGGGCTATCACCGGTCACAATCTTGTCTTTTACGGAACCTGCCACGGCCGGTTCCGCATTTTTGTCACTGGTGACGGTATTATTCGGAGCAGCGTCCGAAGCCTCTGCTGATTCGCTGGTATCAGCTGTTTTTGCCCCATTCCGATTGACAGTGGCTTCGGTATGGGATTTGTCCGGGCTGTCACCTGTGGCGGCGCTGGTATCCGCGGCGGGACCAGGTGCCGGCTCAGTACTTGCACCATTGGTGGCGGCAGCCGGATCACCGGCGGCAGATCCTGTGGATTTGCCGGCAGCAGCCGTTTTCTCACCGGCCGTTTTAAAGTTGATTGTCACCCCCTGGTTGTTGGTGGTCATGGCCAATGTGGAGCCGCCGTTTTTGGCCAGCAAATCCGGCGCCACATACAACTTGTAGTTGGTCCCGGGCGCAAGGGCTTCTACAGGTTCCACCCAGATATATTGCCGTTTGGAAAAATCCACCGTATCGTCTATTTTTGTTAAATTGAGAGCCAGTTCTGTACCGTTTTCATCATAAAGATGAAAACAGCGTTTGTTTCTTTCCCAGTAGAGCAGATACACGACATTTTTATCAAAATGCATGGTAATCTTGGGTTTCAGCGGTATGTTCCGCCCATCTATGATACTGGTTCCATCTTCGAGGGTGGCTGACGTAAGACCCAGGGGCTTAAATATCCCCTGGGCGTTACCTGTACCGTCACCATTATCCCCAAAGGCAGCCAACGGTAGAGTACTTAGAAAAATGACAATCAGCAGCAGGCCGGTCAGTCCCGAACGCCACCGCACGTGCCAATTGAACATCCTGTCCACCTTCCTTTACCCGCAGGTTGTTATCTTAGTATTTAATTAACGGAAAAATACAAATCACGGCTGTTATGGCCAGGGCTACCAAGTCCCGACGGCCAAAGCGCAGGTTTTTGGTGCGGCTGTAATGGGTTCCGCCGGTGTAGCACCTGCTTTCCATAGCTGTGGCCAAATCAGTGGCTCTCTGCAGCGAACCCACCACCAGAGGTATAAGAACCGCCAGAGTAGTTTTTAAGCGCACCAGCTTTTTCGGTGAAGCAAACGGGGCTCCACGGGACTTTTGGGCTCTGGTGATGGTCTCCGCCTCTTCCAGCAGGGTGGGTATGAATCTTAAGGAAATTGTCATGAGCATGGCAAACTGGTTTACCGGCACCTTAAGACGGTTTAAGGGAGCAAACAGAGCCTCCAGGCCCCCGGCCAGCTTCATGGGTGAAGTGGTCATGGTGAGGACGGTGGAACTCAGGTACAATATGAGCAGACGCAAAAATGTCGCCACGCCCCGGTAGACGCCTTCTCTGGTCACTATCACCGGGCCCAAACTAAACAGTGGCTCTCCCTGGGTGTAGATGCACTGAACAACGAAAGTCAGGAAAAAAATAAGCCATAACCATTTCACACCCTGTAATACAGATTTAAGGTTTATTTTCGCCAGGTAAATCACCGTAAAAATCAACACTGTATTCAGCGTGAGCACCGGCCAGCTATTATCAACCAATATGGCTATAATAATAGCGAAACCTCCCAGAAGCTTGGTTCGCGGGTCCAATTGATGAATGAGCGAAGTCCCCGGGGTATAACTACCCAGCTTTATTTTTTTCATACCTTGCCTCCCCCCAGGATCCTGTCAATTTCGTCAACAGCTTCCTCCACGGTCAGCACCCCTGTATTTACCTGCAAACCCTGGTTTTTTAAATTGTGCAACAATTTTATGTAATCCGGCAGCAGGTCATAATTCTTTAAATTATCACCGGCCAAAACCTCTCTGGTAGGTCCCCAGGCCCGCAGGCATCCATTATCAAGCAGGGCAATGCGGTCCGATAGAATTAAAAGCTCATTAATATAGTGAGAAACCACAATTACTGCAACATCCTGGTTATGCTGATATTTTTTCACCGTTGCCCAAATATGGGCACGGCCTTCGGGATCCAAACCGGCTGTTGGTTCATCCAAAACTAGAATGTCTGGCTTCATGGCCAGAATACTGGCCACCGCGACGCGGCGCCTCATCCCTCCGCTCAAACAAAGCGGTTCGGTGTTAAGAACCTGTTCCGGTATCAGCCCCACATTTTCCAAGGCTTCTTTTACGCGAACTTCAATCTCCGGCCGGCCCAGGCCCATGTTGCGGAGCCCGTAGGCCAGTTCGTCAAATACGGTCGCTTCAAATATCTGCTGTTCGGGAAATTGAAACACCAGTCCTACTGATTGCCACAACTGAGGCCCGTACTGCCGGTCCCGCGTATCATGTCCCAACACAGATATGCTTCCGGAGGAAGGAAGTAACAGCCCGTTGAAGTGCTGGATCAGGGTTGACTTGCCGGAACCGTTGGCGCCGACAATTCCCAGGAATTCGCCTTTCTCAACCGACAGGGAGATATTATCCAGCGCCTTTTTCTCATTGGGCGTTCCGGCGTTGTAGACATAGCTCAAGTTGCTGATTTCAATAACCGGCATATGCCGTTCTCCATTTGCTCTAGGGTGGTGGTTTGTTGCTCCAGCTGGTAGCCACGTTTTCTAAGCATTTGCGCCATCCTGGCTATACCCGGTGGTTTCAGATCAACGACATGATCAACCCGATTGAAAATTTCCCAGGGCACTGCGTCACCGGCTATCCTGCCCTCTTGCAGCATGATGACGCGGTCCGCCCCGGTTAGGTCCTCCATGTTGTGTGATATCAGGATGATGGTAATAGCCCGTTTCCTGTTTAGTTCCCTCAGGTATTCAAGGATTCCCCGCCTGCCGGTTTGGTCCAGCATGGCAGTTGGCTCATCCAGCACCAGATATTCAGGCTGCATAGCCAGGGCTGCGGCTATGGCCACACGCTGTTTTTGCCCCCCGGACAGCATGTGCGGGGATTTTTGCCGTAATTTCTCCAGACCCACTATATGTAAAACCTCTTCCACCCGCCTGCTGACCTCCCGGGGAGGCAGGTTCAGGTTTTCCGGCCCAAAGGCGATTTCTTCCTCGATTACCGGACTAACCAACTGGTTGTCGGGATTCTGAAAAACCATGGCCACCAGCCGACGTATCTCCCTGATGTACCGCCGCTGGCGGGTATCCATGCCGTTAACCGCAACCCTGCCTGCAGAAGGAAGGAGCAAACCGTTGAATAAACGGGCCAGAGTGGTTTTACCAGAGCCGTTCTTCCCTGCCAGGCCCACAAACTCACCGGGTTTTATGGTTAAATTTACTGTTTTTAAGGCGCAGGTTTTGCTGTTCTCACTACGGGCATATTCTTTAGTAACATCAGTCAGTTGAATTCCCCGCCTGCTGATAGGGCACCATTCCTTTCATTGATAACTTTGAATTGATAACCTTAAAATAATCCTATTGCGCAGATAATTTTACAATAACAGCAGCTGCTTCCGCCCGGCTGACCAGGGCCTGGGGCCTGAAGCTGTGATCCGGGTAACCTGACATGATCTCTTGCGCGCTCACCGTATTAACAGCTTCCCTGGCCCAGCCGGAGATCCGAGCCATATCGCTGTACTCCTGTCCCCCGGAAAGTGGAAACATTTTCTCCGCCTGGTAGATCATAAGAGCCATTTGTTCCCGGGTAACCGGAGCATCAGGGGCAAAATTATTCCCATCAACACCGTGCACAATACCGAGCGCCGCGGCAGTGGCAATACTGTCTTTGGCCCAGTGATTAACGGTATCGGCAAAGTTCACACCGGCACCGGTACGATCTTCCAGCTTGAACGCCTTAACCATTACGGTGCAAAATTCCGCCCGGGTGATACTGTTATCCGGTTTGAAGGTGTTATCCTGATACCCGCTCATGATACCTGCCGCGACCAGCTGCTTGGTACCGGCTTCCGCCCAATGACCGCTTATATCACTAAGTCTGCCTGCATCGTTTGGCGTCCCATTACCGGTTTTCGGGGGCGTAGTTGTGGCTGTTGTTTTTGTGGGAAGCGTTATCGCCTGTGCGTCTTTCCCCCTGGTAGTAAATTCAAAAGAATAGGTTTTTCCCAGTTTCAAGCCGTTGTTTAATTCAAAATCAGGCCCAATTTCAATAACATAGGTTGTGTTTGGCTGCAGGGCCTGGCTTTTGAGGTTCAGTCCCAGTGGAGCCCTGGCTCGTATTTGCCAAAAATACCAGTCGGTAATTTCCATATACCCGCGTTGTGTTCCGTCAGCCCAGGTACGCGATGAGAGTGAGCCGTTATCCAGCATCCCCACAGTAACTTTATTAGGAAGGTTCACCGGAGTGCCGGTATCTTTCTCATAAAATTTTACGTTCTTTGCCAGATTGGCTTCAAAAGTTCTGAAGAAGCCATTGGAAAAATAAATGGCCAGTTTTACATGGGCGTAGTCCATCACATCATTGAAACGATATTTTATTATTTGAGCAGACGGGTCATTGGCAATTTCAGTAGCCGCCGGTTCAATATCAACCAGCTTTGCTGTTATAGGAATATTTACCGCTGAATTTTGGGTTAGATTCGTAGTACTATCTGCGTTGGCTGCCGGCACATTGCCCGGCAGTGGTGACAGCGGTAAAAATATACTGAGTAATAAAACCAGCCAGATATAGCGCCTTGTAGAAAATTTTTTACTCACTTTCATTACCTCCCCTAAAGAATTAATCGTTACAATGCAAAATTTTTACCTGCTTCCTTGGCTGTGGCTGACCAGCCAGCTGAACGAGCAGTTGATTAGTGCTATATCCAGCAAAAAGATGATTAAAAAACTTTTTGCCTTGTTGTATATGTTTTTGTTCATTTTCGTTCATTTGTTTTGCAACACAATTAACATTTCAGATTATTTCACATATAAAAACGCTATTAAATGGGTATAGCCAAAACCCGTGTTTGATAGGGTAAACCCTCCGCCTTGTTAAGTTAAGCTGTTACAACCTATCCTTATAGGTATGAATAGCATATGTCTTTAGGTATTTTATATTATAACATAATCTAACATGACTTAAAGTAACTAATTTAATTATTTTATCTTGTTTTGTATGTTTTTGTTTAGTTGCATCCCAATAAGACAGCCAAATATTGTTTATTGCCCAGAATCATGGCATAATCTTTACCAGGAAGGTGGCCTACATCCATGAACTTTGGTAACCGCTTGAAGCAGATTAGAGAAAGCCGGATGCTTTCAACATCCAAGTTGTCCAAACAAGCCGGCCTAAGCCAGTCGTTTATCTGGAGAATGGAATCCGGGGAAAAACAACCGACCCTTGAGACCCTAAAAAAACTATCCCAAGGGCTGGGAATGAGTTTAGGCGAGTTGCTCGGTGAAGAGTTGTTGAGTGAACCTGAATCGACAAAGATCAACCGGATTATCAGCAATATACGAAAACTTCCGGTTGAACAGGTGGATGCACTTGATTTATTTATCGCCTCGCTTTCCAGTGGACACTCAGCCGGCGAGAACCCATTAACCCTGCAGGCGATTAATTTTAACCACACTAATAAGGATGGTTTTGAAATTGAACTGGTCTTCTCCGCCAATGTTTCCGCCATCATGGAGCACAGGATCCCGGACGGCACGAAGAGGAATATGGCTGGTTTCCATCTGTTTGACGATGGAATGAAGGAAGTGCCTATCGATGTCATACCTGGAAATAAAAGAACTTTTGGCAAAAAAGCTGAAAAAACTTTTATTATCAAGCCCCGGCTCCGGCTTGATGACGGCAGGACATATAAGTTGACCATATCCAAACTCTTGCAAGCCAATAACTACAAGTATCTGAAGGAAAACCACACGATCATGTTTTCAACGTCCGAAATCATAGACATCAAGCCCTTTAACAAGAAACTGTGCAGTGCTTATCTTTCATTGACACTGGACGGCAGCAATATCGTATCCGGCAACGAAAACATACCGGTTAATACGGATATCAAACTGACTTTTTCCAACAACGTCATTACGAATGCGGTGCGGAAACACAATCTGCAGTGCTTCTCTTTGGAAAGCAGCAAAAAGCAACCCGTCGAAATAGATGTTATCATGGCTGAACCGAATGATAATTCCGAGAAGAAAAAGGAGATCATCATCCACCCCAGGCAAGGCTTACATAGTAATACTGCTTACATCCTGACCATTTCCGAAAGCCTTCAGGGCGGCAACCAAAAGCTGCTGGGGACCGACAAGATTATCACCTTCACCACTGGGGACGCCAACATCACCAGTACGGATGAAAAAGATGGCTCATCAATTGCATAGGCGGGAATACAATCAGGCAGCTGGTGTTCCCGCTCCTCCAACTCCCACGAAATGCAAATTGCAACAAAGCTTAATCGGCATTAGGCAAAGCAAAACCCCAATTACCATTGCGCAGTTTTTTATAACAACATACAATAAAACATTTCATAACAAAGTAAAAAATAACTTTACGTGGTTTAACATGGTAAAAAATTATGTTAAAATTAATATCAGATTAGCATCAGTGTGTTTCGGAAGGAATTTTAGAAATAGTTTTTTCAAATAATTTAGTCAATGGGTGGAGGTGAGCCAATGGCTATGAAATGTGAGTATGAGATATCGCTAATTTTTTTGGCTTGGCATAAGTTCATCAAAACCGGCAAAATCGATCCGGCCGCAGTCCGGCCTGAAGTGGCCGAATCGTGGATCAGATGCTACAATACAGGCGTCGACCCCCTGACCACCCGCAGCAGGCGAATGCTGGACAAGCCCCAATTGGATGAATTACTGGAGAGAAAAAAATATTTAATTGATGTTGCCAGGCCGTTTATGACGAATCTCTACAGTTTCGTGGCCAACTCCAATTTCGTCGTGCTGCTGTGTGACGAACACGGCTATATTATGGAAACAGTGGGGGACAGCAACGACATCAAAAATGCCCCCGAATTGAACTTTTGCCGGGGAGCGTTATGGACTGAAGAAGAAATCGGCAACAACGGAGCCGGCACCTCCCTGGTGCTGAAAAGGCCGTTTCAGGTTTCAGGACCGGAACATTACTGCCGTAAGCATCATCCCTGGACCTGTTCGGGAGCCCCGATTTTTGATGATGACAACCGGATTATCGGAATCCTGGAAATGTCGGGACCTGTTGAGGAAACCCACCTGCACACTCTGGGCATGGTTGTGGCGGCGGTGGAAGCTATCCGGCAGCAGATGCGAAACCAGAAAAAAAACCGGGAACTGACATTGCTGAATAATCATTTAAATAATATCTTTTTAACCGTTTCGGACGGTGTTATCGTGGTCGATTTGCAGGGCGTCATCAGGCAAATAAATCCAGTAGCTGAAAAAATTCTTAATAAGACGCCAAGGGATATTGAAGGCCGCTCAATTACAAATATTTTTGAGCGATGCAAACCTATCAAAAATATGCTTGGATCGGGACGGGCCTTTACTGATTTGGAGCTTACGGTAAACACCGACGCAGGCTCTGTCTATACCTTTGCCTCGGGAAAGCCCATTAAGGATGACCGGGGGCATATCAACGGCGGGGTTATTTTCATCAATCCCATCAACAAGATTAAAAAACTGATCAACCGGTTCAACGGCGCCCAGGCGACATTCCATTTCAAGGATATCGTGGGGAACAGCAAACCGCTGCTAAAGGCAATGCAGTTGGCCGTTCTGGCCTCAAGCAACAACAGTAATGTTCTGCTCAACGGCGAAAGCGGCACCGGCAAGGAGATATTTGCCCAGTCCATTCACAATAGGAGCAAGCGCCACAACGGCCCCTTCATAGCTGTAAATTGCGGCGCCATACCCAGGGAATTAATCGGCAGCGAATTGTTCGGCTATGTAGAAGGCGCTTTTACCGGCGCCCAAAAGGGAGGAAGACCCGGCAAATTCGAATTGGCCTCCGGCGGCACCCTGTTCCTGGATGAGATTGGAGACATGCCTTTGGAACAGCAAGTATCCCTGCTGAGGGTGCTTCAGGATAAAACAATTACCCGCATCGGCGGAGATAAACCTACTGTTGTAGATGTGCGGATTATTTGCGCCACCAATAAGAATTTGCTGTTGGAAATCGCCAAGGGCAACTTTCGTCAGGACATTTACTATAGATTAAATGTTATTAACATAACCCTGCCCCCCTTGCGGGAACGCCGGGAGGACATACCGTTAATGTTTAATGTTTTTTTTGAAAAGGCCTGCCGCAAGCTGGGCATTTCCGTCCCACGGGTTAATCCGGAGGTAATTAAGCGCCTGCGGCAATATGACTGGCCCGGCAACGCCCGGGAGTTTCAAAATGTGGTGGAAAGAATGGTTAATATCGCCACCGGGCAACAAATCAATATTGAGCACCTGCCTGAAGAAATTCTTTCCCCGCGCCCGATTACCCGGCAATCGAAAACAACTTCACAGGTGATTACAATTATCGATGAGAAAAAGAAAATTAAAGAAATGCTGGCAGAAAAGGAACGCCAGGAAATTTATTACTTTCTATCCAAAAGCAACGGCAACCTGAGTCAGGTAGCCAGAGATATGGGAATTTCCCGCAATTCTCTTTACCGAAAACTTAAAAAATTAAATATTATGCCCTAAACCTTGCCCTTACCCCCAAATACAATTTATGACCTGTACGCAATAGCATTCGCCACTTCCGGCTGCTGACAAAAGCTTGTGTCAGCAGCTTTTTTATGCCGGCAAGCCATTTATTGCAACCTGGAAACTTACCCATCTTCCTGAGTCATTATCAAGGCATCATGTGCCACAGTGTATCGGAAGTGTAATACATAGCTTAACAACTGACTGTCAACACCGTTACAGGATTTACGGCGAAATTCCGTCACTACCAAATAGTATTTTATAAAATCACCTGGTCAAGCGCTTCTGACAAGAGCGCTTTATTAATTACTGATTTTACTTTCGGCAATTTCCATTCAACCGGGCACACGCTTTGCTTTATTTATAGAAAGTCTTAGCGGTGCTATTCCGTTGAAAAAAGAAATGCCGCACCGGAATAATTTCAAGACAATTTCGACAAAGGAGGTGGTGTGAAGCCGGGTCCGGTTTAAAACCGCCCACCTGTCAGCCATTTTATTACAGGCTTTTAAAAACATGAAGCGGGTTATTAGCCAATGTACATTAATGAAACAGAATGAGGAGTGATTAATAATGCAGAAACCGATGGATGACAGCTACAAGCTTTATATTAACGGTGCATGGGTTGACGGCAGGGAAGGCAAAGCTTTTAAAACTTATTGCCCCGCCACTGGAGAATTTCTGGCCGCCTGTGTCGATGCCGGCAAAGAAGATGTGGACGATGCCGTCAGGGCGGCCTGGAGTGCATGGGAGACATGGAAAACTGTCAGCCCGCAGGAACGGGCGGCCCTTTTGCTGAAAATAGCCGATCTTATTGATGAAAACGCCGAAAAACTGGCGATGGTGGAGACCATGGACAACGGCAAACCCATCCGTGAAACCATGGCCATCGACGTACCGCTGAGTTCCGATCATTTTCGTTATTTTGCCGCCGCCGTCAGGACTGAAGAAGGACAGGCGGTAATGATCGACAAGAACACCATGAGTATCGTCCTAAGAGAACCTCTCGGGGTAGTCGGACAAATCATCCCCTGGAACTTCCCGCTACTGATGGGTGCCTGGAAGATCGCTCCGGCACTGGCAGCCGGCTGCTGCACGGTGATAAAGCCGTCCAGCACCACTCCCTTGAGCTTGCTGGAACTTGCCAAATTGTTGGATCAGGTACTGCCTCCCGGTGTCGTCAACGTGATCACCGGAAGAGGATCGGTTTCCGGCAATTACATGCTGGAGCATAACGGTTTCCGCAAGCTGGCCTTCACCGGTTCCACCGAAATTGGTTACAGCATAGCCGATGCAGCGGCTAAAAAGCTGATACCGGCCACACTGGAACTGGGCGGCAAGTCGGCCAATATCTATTTCCCGGACTGCCCCTGGGAGAAAGCCATTGAGGGGCTGCAGATGGGCATCTTGTTTAATCAGGGCCAGGTATGCTGCGCCGGTTCCAGGGTTTTTGTTCATGATGATATCTATGATAAATTTGTGGCCGATGCGGTAAATGCTTTTAACAATGTCAAGGTAGGACTTCCCTGGGAAGAGGACACCGTTATGGGAACCCAGGTTAACGAGGTTCAGTTGGAAAAGATACTGGCCTATGTTGAGGTTGGCAAGCAGGAAGGGGCCAAGGTTGCCTGCGGCGGCTTCAGGATTACGGAAGGTGATTTGGGCAAGGGTGCCTTTATGAGGCCGACCTTGCTAGTGGACGCCAATAATAAGATGAGAGTGGCCCGGGAAGAAATTTTCGGGCCCGTTGCCGTTGTTATCAAATTTAAAACTGAAGATGAAGTTATCGCCATGGCCAATAACAGCGAATACGGCCTTGGCGGCGCTGTCTGGACCAGGGACATCAACAGGGCGTTCCGGGTGGCCAAAGCCATAGAGACAGGCCGCATGTGGGTCAACAATTATAACAATTTGCCGGCGCACTCTCCCTTTGGAGGTTATAAAAAGTCCGGTATCGGCCGCGAAACCCACAAGGTAATGCTTGATCATTACACCCAGCTAAAGAATATCTTCATCAGTCTGACCGAGGATAAAATCGGACTGTATTAATATCTCTATCTTCAGCTTGACGCTTTCCGGCCGGGGTACCCGTCCGCACCCCGGCCGGAAAGCTAAAAAATCTAAGGACGTGAGATATATGATTACAAAGATAACCAAAGATACATTGGTGGAGGATATTGTTTTGATGGGCAATCGCTATGACTCGTATGCAATCAGATTCAATGACATACAAGAGATTATAAGGAAAACGCTTGAGAATTTTGTGTCGAATCTCATCACCAACGAGCGGGCATGCCTCAGGATTGGCCATGACTTGCTCAATGGCTTCTTCAATTGCATCAAGGAACGAGAAACCAAGACCAAACGCTCTTTCCTGGTAATATAAAGCCGCCTCGTTTACCTCAGAGACGGCTTTCTCATGAAAAGTGACAGGTTTCATGAAATTATAACCCTCGCCTGCCGGAAGACCTCCTTAGCCGGCACTTCCTTAGCCTTACCTTCCCGTAGCTCGTTTAGTCTTCGCTCAGCTTCGGCAACCCACAAATGCAGATTCTCTTCTTCAGATGGAACGTCCAGACTTAATATAAGCTTTTCCGCAAGGCGTGCTCGCGCCTCAAGGCTAAGCTGCATAACTTTTTTTTCCAATTCTTTCTGGTCCATACTATCATACCCTTTTGCTTTATTTTAGGCCTAAAAACTTTGAATCTCATTTTGATTTCCTTTCTTTAGTATATCATATCATTTCAGACGCTAACAGATCATTGATAGATTTATCATTATCATTCCTTCCTTCTTTCGCTTTTTTTGAGAGATTATTTCACCCTCTACTATATAAACGTTTGAAGGTATGATTTGGTAACACTTTTTCCTCGAAAATTTTCAAATTATTTTTTCAAGCTTTCTCCGATACGTATTAATTCCACGCAATCTATTTAAATTTAAACAATTACCTGATGGATCTCTCTAAAAAATAAATTCTAACAGATAACAATCCATAGACATTTTTACATAAAAAAGAGCAGCGCCGTCGATACACCCGGTGCTGCTCTTTTTTGCCCGGCTCCGGCTTAACTCTATTGACAAGTATTTTACCATAATTTATTATTACCTCATAATACGTTACATATTGTTTTGTTTATTTACATATTGCGTCATTACCAAAATATCAACACTGACATCACGTTATGTAATGCTATATTTATTTATGCAACCAACAAACTACCCTGAAAAAAGTTTTTAAGTTACTTGCATCTGGCGCTCCGGTGGTTCCCTCCGTGCGCTGCGCAATTTTCCTTGTATCTTATGGTCTAATCCGTTAATTACCTAAATAATATGCCTGTTCACAGCGCTTGCGGCGGTGAACAGTTGATCAAACAACGGACAAGGAGGCAGATATTAATGTGGAAAATCTACGACGAGTTAATTGAGTCCGTGCCCCGGAACTTAGTGGTAAGTGATTGTTGTGTCGGGCTGCATTGGACTCTGGTTAAATCGAAAACCACCGGTGTTGCCATGACACCAACAGAAGGCTCCGGTTCGGTAAGCATGGCCGGCGGCATTGTGGGGATGGGTGTGCGGGAACTGGCGGGCTATATCAAATCGTGGGACAATTTTGAGGCGGCGGTTGCCCTGGCGGCAATCAATTCCGCTGTTAACACCGAAGAGCAGGTCAAGCGGATGACGGGGCGTTCCGTAAGCGAGCATCAACAAACAAATGCTTTCACCTATTATGGTAATCGGCTTTCCGGCAAGAAAGTGGCAGTGATTGGACGTTTCCCCGACTTGGATCAGCTAAATAAGATTTGCGAACTTTCCGTGCTTGAGCGGTGGCCCGGGCGCGGTGATTTCCCCGATCCGGCCTGCGAATACCTTTTGCCGCAGCAAGATTATGTCTTTATTACAGGCACTACGCTGATCAACAAAACCCTCCCGCGCCTGCTGCAGCTGACGGGAAAAAGCAAGGTGATCCTGGTGGGGCCAAGTACGCCTTTAACCCCGCGGCTGTTCGCCCACGGCATTTCCACCCTGGCCGGATCGGTGATAACTGATGCCGGGGTATGGGACTTTATCCGGCAGGGCGGTGGCGGTATGGCCATATTTCAGCACGGCTGCAGTATGGTTAAAATATCAAGTTCAGAGGTAAAGAATGTCTGACGGAATGACGGTCGGAAAGGCCGGTAAAAAATTGGGGCTGGCGAAAAGACTTAAAACCAAAACATTGAAGCACTGGCATAAGGAAGCAATTCTCGTGGGTATAGCCCTTTTAATTTTTATTCTTTCCTTCCCCCTCGGCAGGTACCCGGTGTCACCGGACAATTTATTTTTGATTTTGGCCGCCAAAATATTTCCCATCCCTCATACCTGGCCGGCGACCATGGATATCGTGGTATTCAATGTGCGGCTGCCAAGAATTTTTGCAGCCATGCTGGTCGGGGCCGCCCTGGCCGCTTCCGGAGCGGCTTACCAGGGCATGTTCAAGAATCCGCTGGTATCTCCGGATATTCTCGGGGCCTCTGCCGGTGCGGGATTTGGAGCCGCCATGGGTATTTATTTCTCGTTTAATGTTTTCGGCATTCAGTTATCATCATTTATCTTTGGCCTCATTGCCGTGATGCTCACTTATTTTATCAGCAGAAAGGTCCGGCTGGACCCCACGCTGGTATTGGTTTTAACCGGGGTATTGGTGGGCACGATGTTTAGTTCAGCCACGTCGTTGATCAAGTTTGTGGCCGACCCCTATGATAAGCTTCCGGCTATTACTTTTTGGCTGATGGGCAGCCTGGCCGCCATAACACCGCAAGATGTGTTGACAGGAATTATTCCCATTTTGCTGGGAGGAATACCCCTGTACATTCTGCGGTGGCGGCTGAATGTCTTATCCCTGGGCGAAGAAGAAGCAATGGCCATGGGACTGGAGACAAGAAAATTAAGGCTTGTTGTCATCTTGTGTTCTACGCTTATGACCGCGGCCGCCGTATCAATCAGCGGTCTCGTCGGCTGGGTGGGGCTGATCGTGCCGCACTGGGCGCGCATGATTGTCGGCCCCAATTATAAAATACTGCTGCCGACATCAATTATTCTTGGCGGCGCCTATCTGCTGCTGGTTGATGATTTGGCCCGCTGCGTGGCTTCCGTGGAAATTCCCCTGGGAATTCTTACCGCACTCATCGGAGCGCCGTTTTTTTTCTACCTGCTGGTATCCGGCCGGAAAGGAGGGGAGTGATCGGAAAAATTCAGTTAAAACGTTTCTGCAAATATCAAGATAAGGGGAGAGTAACTGCATGGGAAAAAGAAAAATCAGCTGTTTGCTCGGTCTGACCGTCATCGTTTGGCTTATGTTAAATCTCGCCGGATGCGGCCGGACTGCTTCAACACCGGCCGGCCAGGACGCCGCAACACGTACGATTCAAGATATGGCGGGGCGAACCGTAACTGTTCCCGCCACGATTGAGACGGCCTTCTCAACCAGCCCGGTGGGCGCCATTGCGCTTTATGCGCTGTGCCCGGATAAAATGGTGGGTTGGAATTCTGAATTGCGGCCTGACGAGAAAAAGTTTATTTTGCCCGAGTGCCAATCTTTACCCAATCTCGGAGGCTGGTATGCCAAAAACACCGGTAACATAGAGGAGTTATTAAAAATACATCCCGACGTCATTATCGACATGGGCGACATTTCGGAAACGAATATTTCTAACGCCGATAAAATTCAAAAGCAATTGGAAATACCGGTTGTTTTGGTTGACGCCCCTGTGACGGATATGGACAAGGCCCTTGAATTTCTGGGAGACCTGCTTGGCGAAAAAGCCCGCGCCCAAGAGTTGGCTGAGTACTGCCGTAATACAATTGCCGATGTTACAGCCAGAGCCGCCCAAATTCCCCCGGAGCAGCGGGTCAGGGTATATTACGCGGAAGGCCCCAAAGGCTTGGAAACAGAACCGGACGGTTCAAGGCATATTGAAACACTGCAGGTGGTCGGTGGACTTAACGTGGCTGACGTTACCGAACAGGGAACCGGGGGAATGAACGCGGGCAGGACACCGGTTTCCATGGAGCAGGTACTGTCCTGGAATCCCGAGGTAATCCTGGCCTGGCAGGAGAATCAGGGAGGATTCTATCAGGGGATTCTAAGTGACCCGGCCTGGCAGGAAATTAAGGCTGTTCAACAACATCAAGTTTATCGAATTCCCAATGCCCCTTATAACTGGTTTGACAGGCCGCCCTCAATTAACCGGATTATCGGGTTCAAATGGCTCGGCAATTTGCTCTATCCCCAGGTGTTTAACTACGACATGGTGGCGGAGGTAAAAGACTTTTATCAGAAATTCTATCACTACAATCTTACCGATGAACAGGCAAAAACACTGCTGAGTCAAAAGCCGGCGGCCAACTAACTGAATTAAGACGAGGAGGTAAGTGTATGAAGAGGTTGGTAAAATACTGTCTTGCTCCGATTATATGCCCTGGATGTAGTGGCAATTCCGGATGAAGCCCATGTTGTTGTGGTAGGTGCCCTGGCTCCCTTTTTAAAGAAGCTGAAAAAAACGCGGCCGACATTTCACGCTCCTGGAAATGGACCCCTCTACTTTAAAACCGGATGAAATGCCTTTTTATGCACATGGGGACAAAGCCGCTGAAATTGTTCCCCAGGCCGATGTGCTGGTCATAACCGGCACAACTTTAATCAATGACACTTTGGAGGGCTTATTAAAGGCGGCAAAACCGGGTGCGCATACCACCATGACTTGTTGCCGGGACAAAACCCATTGTTGGCACGGTAGGACCAACCATAGGCGCTGAATATGCCATTGATTGGTATGTAGCGCCCCTGATCAATAAATATCTATCTCAACCCACCATAACACCCAGGGGGTTACAAGTAAAACTGCTGGAAGATATCCCTGCCCCTATGCCCTTTGACTTTTATGCCCGGTTGCAAATACAAAAGTTTAACGGAGCCTATGCGGCCAAACCGGCCGGAAACCGTTTTTCTCCCTTGGCCAGGATGCTGCAAGCCAACGCCTATCTCCGCATTCCCGGAGAGGTTGACGGATATAAAGCAGGTGTAACCGTGGAAGCGGAATTACGCTGGCCCTTGGAATGGATATAGAGTAAGGAGGTGTTCGGCATGATTTTGGAACGCGTCTATGATTCAGCCCGGCCAAGGCTAGCGGGAAAAAAAATAAGCGAGGTCCGGGTGGGATTGAATTTGATGGCTGTTGAATTGGATGACGGCTCTATAGGTGTTACCTATGTTTTAAAAAATGAAATAGGTCATTCCTGTACAGCCCTTCCTCATGGCGGAAGCCTTGCGGGAATGCCCGCCGGGGAGGTTGCCGGATGGGCTTTGGAGGGCAAAAATGTCATAGATGTTGCCATGGGGTTGGCTGTATTAAACTCCGCTGCTGAATTCGAAAGATTGGAACAGGAAAATAATCCTCACAGTACTGATGCAGTATTTGCCGTAGAAATTCAACCCTCCGACACTGTCGGGGTAATTGGGCATATCGGTCCCGTTATCGCCAATTTGGAGGGCAAAGTCCGGCGCCTACTAATCTTTGAAAGGGGTGAGCAGGCTTCCGGTCTTTATTACCCGGAAACGGCCCAACCGCAACTTTTGCCGGAGTGTCAGGTGGTTTTTGTCAGCAGCACCTCTCTTATAAACAAAACCCTGGAAAAACTTTTAAAGTTTTGTACCAATACCCGGGATGTGGTTATGGTAGGCGCCAGCACACCCTTGTACCCTGATGCCTTTAGCGGTTCCGGGGTTACTGTTCTCTCAGGAACAAGATGGCTGTCATCGAACCGGAATGCTATCCTGACAGGCATCAGCCAGTGCGCCGGAATGCGGCAGATAATCAGATATGGACGGAAGATGTCGGTAAAAGTTAAGCAGTAACAAATTATCTTGGCCGGGCAATGAAATTTTTAATGTTGTTACGGAAGAAATCCGGAAGGAAAGGTGTTAAGAAGCATGGGTGAGATAAAAACGAATGTTCCCGAGTTTGATAAAATCGCCCGGGAAGTATTTGCCCCGATTTATCCTGTTATTGCGGAGCAAATCCAACTCAAAACCGGCATAACCGGAGGAAAGTGTTTGGAGCTCGGCTGCGGCGGCGGTTATTTGGGCATTGCCCTGGCCAGGATTACGGATCTTTATATTCATTTATTGGATAAGTCACCGGAAATGCTGGAGATTGCCGCCGGGAATATTTCTGCCGCCAGGCTGACAACAAGAATGCAAACCATACTTGCCGATGTTCAAGAAATCCCACTACCTGATCAATCCATCGATCTGATTATCAGCAGGGGCTCAATATTCTTCTGGGAAGACCGGCAAAAAGCCTTTGAAGAAATCTACCGGGTACTTGCCCCGGGTGGGGTTACATACATTGGCGGCGGTTTTGGTACGGCGGAGCTAAAAAAGAAAATTACTGCCAGAATGGAAAAAGAGAATAAAAATTGGCGTGCCATGCTGAATAAAAACATTGGGGAGAATGCCCCGGAAACTTTCATAAAAATACTGCAACAGACGAAAATACCTTTTTTTGAAATAAATCGGGATGAAGCAGGGTTATGGATACAAATAAGGAGACAGGAAAAATGAAATGTACTATCTGTGAGAGAGGCTGCACTATTCCGGAAGGAAATACCGGAGCCTGTGGACGTTATAAAAACAACGGGGAAAAAATAATTGAACTTTTCCCCGATAAATACTTGACTATATGTCCCATTTCCATTGAAACAATGCCAGTTTTGCACTTTCACCCGAGAGGTAAATTCCTGCAAATCAGTACTACAGGCTGCAATTTAAATTGTCAAGGCTGCTTTTCCACGGTTATTGCCAGGGAAATGGTCCATACCAGTAAAGCCTTGCGAGAATTATCTCCCCAGCAGGTGCTGGATGAAGCGGTAAAAAATGACTGCATCGGCATCGCATTTTTACTAAATGATCCCCTGGCATCATTTCCCACCTTTCTTAAAGTAGCCGCTACGGCCAAAAAGAGCGGCTTATTGGTTGGCTGTTCCTCAAATGCATATTTTACCGAAACCTCGCTGGCTGAGATCAGCCGTTTTCTAGATTTCATTAATGTAGGCGTAAAAGGATTGTCTCCCCGGGCTTACCAAAACTGCGGCGGCAGTACGGTAGAACCGGTTCTGAGAAATATTAAACAGCTCCATGAAAATGGCGTCCATGTAGAAGTATCATGTATTTTGCAAAACAATAATATGGAAGAAGTATTGGAACTGGCCGGGAGAATAGCAAACATATCGCCGGAAATACCTTTGCAGCTAATGCGTTACATCCCTTTGGAAGGAGCCGACCCGGCTCTGGAGCCCTCTATCCGGGAGGCTGAAAGTCTTTATCATCGTTTAAGAAAATATCTCAACTATGTATATCTTTTTAATTCACCCGGAACCGACTATCTCCATACATTCTGTCCCAACTGCGGAGAAGTTATCTTTAAAAGAGACTTTTACGGCCCGATGGGAGCAAAATTATTGTTTTCCGAGTCCGGTTCAACCCGAAAAAATGTTTGCCCGCAATGCGGCTGGACAATTCCGATAAAAGCACTTCCGGCAGAAATAAAGTACCAGGAAGAGGATTTTCAGGGAGGCTACCCCTTTACCAGAGCGCTGGAAATGGTGGAAGCAATCTTAATCACCATAGGCGTCACTGATATTAAAAAGGTGGTGCAGGTTTGGGAAGATATGCTCAGTCATAATGGACTGCCCCAATTGCACCGGGGGATTCAAAACATTGATTCTTATTTTGAGATAATCAACTATTTTGGCCGGTTGATCCAGATGGAAGATCAGGCCGCGGAGTTGGTTGCTTATATGCAAGAAAAAATTTCCTTGATTAACACGTCCTTGCCCCATGTTCAGAAGAGACCCCGTGTTTATTATGCCATGGGGAAACCACCTTTTTGTCTGATGGGAAAACGCTTCGAAAATCAGTTGGTTGAAGCAGCCGGGGGATTTAGTATAAATAAGGAAATAGAATATTCCGGCAGACCCGGAATGAAAATTTCTGTTGAACAATTAAACGACCTCAACCCGGAAGTTATATTTATTTCGGCTTTCCTATCCTCTTACGTTGAGGATTTTTATGCGGAATGCTGTAAAACCGGAATAAATGTAGCGGCAGTTAAAAACAAACGCATATATACCCACCCCGCCCCCGGCTGGGATTTTGGCAGCCCCCGGTGGATACTGGGTCTGATGCATATAGCCAATATGCTGCATCCCGGGATATATCATTTTGATGTATGGACAGAAGCAAAAAGGTTTTATAAGCAATTTTATGGCGTAGATTTTTCTCCGGCGGAGGTCAACCGCTCTTTCAGCAAGCCCAGCAACAAGTGGAAATGGCGGAACAACTGACTGCGGGAGCCCCCGTAAAGCCCCGGACTTTATAGAGTAAGCTGTTAACCTGGGAGGTGCGGCCCTTGAAACTGGAGATCAAACACGCTTCATGCGGCTATGGCAAACAAAATGTTGTTGAAGATATATCCATCAAACTGGAATCCGGAGAAATATTGTGTCTTCTGGGACCCAACGGGGTGGGGAAAACTACCTTGTTTAAAACCATCCTGGGTTTTTTAAAACTGCGCGGGGGCGAAATATCACTGGACGGGGAGAATGTGCAAACCTGGTCGCGCAAACGCCTGGCCAAAGCCATGGGGTATGTGCCTCAGGCCCATACCCCGCCTTTTCCCTTCAAAGTTATCGATGTGGTGGTTATGGGCAGGACCGCCCACCTGGGTCTGATCGGATCGCCTTCCCGGGCTGATCTGGCCATTGCCGAGGAAGCTCTGGAAATCCTCAATGTTTCTTTCCTCAAAGACCGAATTTATACCGAAATCAGCGGCGGTGAGCGGCAGATGGTGCTGATTGCCCGGGCGTTGGCCCAACAACCGGAGATCCTGGTCATGGACGAGCCGACTTCCAATTTGGATTTCGGCAACCAGATCAGAGTGCTGGAACAGATCAATCGCCTGTCTCAAAGGGGATTGGGAGTAATCATGACGTCACATTTTCCGGATCATGCTTTTCTTTGTTCAACCAAGGTTGCCCTGCTGCAAAGAAAAAATGTTTTTATCATAGGCAGTGCGGATGAAGTGATTACAGAGAAAAACTTAAAAGCAGCCTACGGTATCAATGTTAAAATAACCAACACGTTTAATAACCAAGGTGAACCAATAAAAGCCTGTATCCCTTTGCTTGCCGGTTAAAGGTATTATTATTTGGCCCGGGGAGTGTTTAAGGCATGCCTGGCATTTTCTCTGATCCGGGCTATCTGCTCCCGGGTTACCGCCCTTTCGAAGCTGCGAAAACCCGCCAGTTTAAAGCCGTGTTTACGGGCCAATGCGGAAATCTCTTCAACCTGCTGTAAAGACATGTCTCTTCCCAGGGAGAAGCTCTCATAACGCCCTTCCATGGACAGCATCATCGTTTCAGCCATACAAGCGTACGACATACCCGGAGGGAAACCAAAATTGAAGTTAAAGTTAACCTGGCCCGGCACCTCTACTACACCACCCTCAATAACCAGCACGTCATTGCGCTTTTCCGCCACCTCCCGGGAAACATTGCGCGGGCGGCTTACGTCGCAGACAACCGCGCCGGGCATCAGGTCCTCCGCCCCAATAATGGTATCAACGGCGCTGGTTACAGTAATTACGATTTGTGCATTATGCAGCGCGTGCCTGATATCAGAGGTGATCCTGGGCGCCACGCCGGATTCATAGGTTATTCTATGCGCCAGCTCCTCCAGACGGGTTTTCTCCCGGGCAACCAGAGTCAGCGCATGAACATCCCTGGCCAACAGGCTGGCGCAAACACGGCCGATTGACCCGGTGGCGCCAACCACTACGGCGTGACATCTTTTTAAATTATGACCCATTAGTGCGGCCGCCTCTCTGGCTCCTTCCACAGCCGTCGCCACGGTATAACTGTTTCCGGTAGTAACGGCAATATCAAGATTTTTGTCTATCGTAATTCCGGCATCCCCCACAACCGAAGTAAAAGCCCCCAGGCCGAGTATTTTGGCCCCCAGCTTTTGGGCGAGCTTGCCGGTTTTGATTATTTTTTTAATGACATATTCCTCAGGCAGGTCAATCATCAGGCGGGACGTTATGGGACAAGCAACAAACCATCCCTCAGTCTGCGCATGTTTGGAACGAACTCCCGTTATTTGAGAAACCTTAAGGGGAGGCGCGTATTTAAAAAGGCTTTCAACCAGACGGGGCGGCAATTTGCCCAGGGGGCCGAACTTCCTGGCAATATCACCAATCTCAATAGGGTGAATCATAAAAGCAAAGGTATTCATACGGGACCTCCTTAATTACGGGCCTTGACAGCCCTGATAACCGCCAGCAATTCAGCAGGGTTAACCAGCTTATCTTCCTTGAGCGGGGATTCTCCAATTTCAAATCCCACAACTTCTTTATCCAGTACGGCTCTCAATAAATTAATCCGTTTATCCGATCCAATAACCACTACCTGATCGCATGAATGCACCTTAGCGATAATGTCCATAATTGCGTTAAACAGTTCGATACCGCTTTTTTGCCGCACATAATCCCAGCGCTCCGATTCACTCATCAATAATATAAAGTCCACACCCTCCGCGCTCAACATGGAGCAAACCTCTTCCCGGTTGGCGATGGGAAACCCAATTACCGCCACACTCTTGCCCTTTCGGACTTCACCCAAGTTTTCCAGGCGGGAAATAAAAGTTCGGTCGATTCCCAGCCGCCCGGCGACATCGGTTTGTGACAATCCGGAAGACCTGAGCCGCAGTATTTCGCTTATTAAAAAATCAATCTTATACCTGCTGACAACTTTGTCACCGATGCGTATTAAATCCACCCGCCGGCCCCCCTAAAAAACCAATGTGCACATTTTTGTGTACAAAGATATTTTAACAGCAGTTCCCATTATAGTCAAATTAAAACCATCAAATAAAAAACGCGCGCTTAAATCAATCCCATTAGCGCACGTTTTGCCATTATTGTTCTTCCTGGAGCAGTTCCCAGAATTCACGGGTAAAAAATTCAAAGCTGCTGCCGCTGTTGATTTTACCCCGCAGGCGGGCGGAACCACGCAGCCCCTTTGTGTACCAGGCCAGATGCTTGCGCATCTCACGGTTGGCCAAATACTCACCCTTTGTTTCCACAAGCAGCAAATAGTGTCTGACTGCTGTTTCCCGGCGCATTTCCGGAGTTGGTCCGGGCAGCAATTCCCCGGTGGCCAGATAATGCAGGGTACGGCTAAAAATCCACGGGTTGCCCATGGCTGCCCGGCCGATCATGACAGCCTGGCAGCCGGTTTCCTGCAGCATGCGGGCGGCATCTTCCGGTGAATGGATGTCTCCATTACCGATAACGGGAACGTTAACTGTCCCGCAAACTTTTTTAATTATCCCCCAATCCGCCTCGCCACTGTAAAACTGCGATCTGGTTCTGCCATGCATAGTTATTGCGGCCGCACCGGCCTCAACTACAGCCAGCGCCACCTCGACAGCATTAACGCTGTCTTCATCCCAACCTTTCCGCAGCTTAACTGTAACCGGACAGCTCACCTGTGACACAACTGCGGCAACAATCCCGGCAGCCCGGCCGGGGTTTTTCATTAAGGCGCTGCCTTCTCCGTTTTTAACTATCTTCGGCGTTGGGCAGCCCATGTTAATATCGATGATATCAGCGCCACGCCCGGCGATTATTTCGGCAGCCCGCTGCATATACTCTTCGTTACTGCCGAAAATTTGCACCGCAATGGGTCCGTTTTCGCCCCTGCAGTCCAATAAAACATTGGTTTTGGGACTGCCATAAAGAAGGGCCTGGTCACTGATCATTTCGGTAAAAACCAGGCCGCAGCCATGTTCACGGGCCAGTATTCTAAAGGCCCGGTCGGTCACTCCGGCCATGGGGGCGGAAACGACCCGGTTTTTAATTGTTACGCCACCTATATCAAACATCAAAATAATCCACCTCCGGCTAAAGCGAGCCGGCCACAATCAACTGTTGCGCTCATAAATAATTCTAAGCCCGTTTAAGGTCAGGAACTTGTCCACTTTATCGATGGCCCTGGACTCCTCCGAAATCAGTTCAGCCAGCCCGCCCGTGGCCACCACCATGGCTTCCCTGCCCAGCTCATTTTTAATCCTGCGCACAATTTCATTTACCTGCCCGGCAAACCCGTAAACAATACCGGACTGCATACTATTGATGGTATTTTTGCCTATTACGGTGGGGGGCTTGACCAGTTCCACCCTGGGCAGCTTGGCCGCACGGGCAAACAATGCTTCGGTTGATATGCCTATTCCCGGTGCAATGGCACCGCCCAGGTATTCCCCTTTTCCCGAAATAGCGCAAAAAGTTGTGGCAGTACCAAAGTCTACTATAATCAGCGGGCCGCCGTACTGGTCGTATCCCGCCACAGCATTAACGATACGGTCGGCCCCTACCTCACGCGGGTTTTCGTATTTTATGGGAATACCGGTTTTTATGCCGGGGCCAACGGTCAGCGGCAGTAAGCCAAAGTATTTTTGACACATCTTTTCCAGGGTGGAATTAATGGGAGGAACTACCGAGGACAGAACCACGGCCTTGATATCATGCATAACCATACCGGAGGCATCAAATAATTCCCTCAGCAGCATTCCGTACTCATCCGAGGTGCGGTGCCGGGCCGTGGATAACCGCCAATTTTCCACAAGTTTTTTCCCCTGAAAGATTCCTAAAACTATATTAGTATTGCCAATATCAAAAACCAGTATCACATTCGTTCCCCTTCTCCAGTTTAAATCTACGCCAATTTTACCAGAACGGATCAAGCCGCGCAATAACTCCTAGGGTTGTTCCCGGCGCAGTTCCGGAATGCGCATGCTTACCAATCGTATCAACACTCCGGCGGTAGCTGCTTTTATTAAATCAAATCCGATGAAAGGCACAAACCCGATTGTCAGCACAGTAGCAACGTTATAAGTTTGGCCAACATAGTAATTCAAAATTGCATAGAGGTAAGGCAGCCCCACGGCATATATGACAACTACACCTGCAAGCATCGCCACGGTCGTACGAACCACTCCGGCATCCCTTTTACCCTGTAAAATCAATCCAACCACGTAGGCTGCCGCGATGAAACCAATTAAAAAGCCGAAAGTCGGTAAGAGCACATAACCCGGCCCGCCGTATGGCGGCTTTTCAAACACCGGTATACCCAGCAAGCCCATGACAACGTATAGCAACATGCTCATAGCACCCAGCCTGGGACCCAGCAAGCCCCCCGCCAGAAGGACCACAAAAGGCAACAAGCTAAAAGGAACGATCATACCGCCCAGAAATCTAAATAACAGAGCCGCCACCACAGCCAGAGCTGCAAACATGGCCATTAAAACGATTTCTCTTGGCGTTAGTTTACTCAAATCACAACACTCCTTTAATTTATTAGTTCTAATTATTAGTTTTCTTAATTGCTTAGTTATTGTCAACCACGTCAAATGTACCGGTTGACAATTTACTCGCACGATACCGCCTATTATTTTTTGCTATGCTTGCTTTCGCAGCGTCACCTCTCCCGCTATAAGCCGCTGAACCGAACCATCCCCGGTACGCACCAGAAGTGCCCCGGTATCGTCTACATCAACGGCATAGCCGCTGTAGGTTTCCTTAATCGTATGTACGGTAACCGGGCAATCAAGGGTAACACACATTTGACGCCATTTATTTAATACTGCGGCAAACCCTTCGTTAAGCCAACGATGGTACCATTTCTCAAGATGCTGCAAAAGGCATCTTAGAAGCGGAACCCTGTAAATATGCTGTCCGGATTCTATTTCCAACGAGGTAACAATATCTGCAAGCTCGGGGGGAAATTCATTTTTCTTGATATTTACATTAAGGCCGATGCCCGCCACCAGAAAGTTAACGCAGTCCATTTCGGCATTTAATTCTACCAGGATGCCGCAAATCTTCTTGCCGTCAACAAGTATATCATTGGGCCATTTTATTCCCGCAGGAACCCCTGTATGTTCCCTGACGGCTGTTGCCACCGCCACCGCCGTCACCATCGTCACCTGTGGTGTATCTACCAGGTTGATCGGGGGGCGAAGCACAATGGAAAACCACAATCCCCTGGACCGGGGGGAAAACCAGACGCGGCCCAGCCGGCCCTTGCCGCCTTTTTGAGTCTCAGCTACAATTACCGTTCCTTCGGGGCACCCTTCCCGGGCCAGTTTTTTAGCCTCAGCGTTGGTGGAAGCCACTTCTTCCATATGGACCAGATTAAGACCCAAAACTGAGGTGGAAAGCCCGGACATGACTTCCGCAGGGTAAGGAATATCAGGTGCGTCTGTAAGCCGGTAACCCAAGTTGGCCCTGGCTTCAATCCGGTACCCGTCCTCCCGTAAGCCGCTAACATGCTTCCAGACGGCGGTACGGGAAACACCGAGCTCCCGGCACAGTGTTTCGCCGGAAACCCAATCCTGATTATTTTTTAAGATATTAAGTATTTTTAATCTCATGGCACTTTAATTCTATGCATAACCGAGTATTATGTCAACTTGCTTTCGTGTTTGAAGTTTACGTTAGAGCCAAATACACCGGGGGATACTCCTGCGGGAAATGTCTCCAACGTAAGAGTATCCCCAATGCAGTGATGTTTGCCAATCAGTTATCTGATCCAACAAACCTACGCCTTTTCCCCGTGCTTCTCCTCAAACTTTTTAATAATTTTATTTTGCTCGTCAACCAAAACCACGGTTGGCTTAAAAACACGGGCTTCTTCCCGTTCCAGCATAGCGTAAGTGATAATGATCACCGTGTCGCCCGGTTGCACCAATCTGGCTGCCGCGCCGTTAAGACAGATAATGCCGGAGTCGCGGGGGCCGGGAATTACATAGGTTTCGAACCTGGCCCCGTTGTTGTTGTTGACTACTTGAACCTTTTCATTGGGCATTATGTCCGCAGCCTCCATCAATGCCTCGTCAATAGTTATGCTGCCAACATAATTAAGGTCGGCCTGAGTTACAACGGCACGGTGAATTTTGGACTTAAACACAGTCAAAAACATGCTCAAACCTCCACAATTATGTTATCAATGAGTCTGGTCCCGCCAAACCTTACCGCCAGTGCGGCCATCACCCTGCCCTGCAGCAAAACCACCGGCTCCAGGTTGGGTACGGACAGAATTTCAACATAATCTATATCCGCACCGGGAGTTGAGGCAATCATTTCTGTGATCGACCGGCGCAGGCTCTCCGCATCCTTCTCCCCCCGGTCGACGGCTTCACGGAAGGCGCAAAGACTCCGGTAAAGCACCGTGGCGTTGCGCCGTTGGTCCCGGTCAAGATAAACGTTGCGGGAACTCATGGCCAGACCGTCTTCTTCACGTATAATAGGTAAAACAACTATTTCCAGCCCCATGTTCAGGTCTGCCGCCATCCGCCGGATGACCATGGCCTGCTGGGCGTCTTTCTGGCCAAAAAAAGCCTTGTCGGGAGCAACAATGTTAAACAGTTTGGCAACCACGGTGGTTACGCCCAGAAAATGACCGGGCCTGGATAACCCGCAAAGCTTGTCGGTAATGCCTGTTACTTCCACATGAGTGCAAAATCCCTCGGGGTACATTTCCCGGTCCGGCGGAACAAATATGGCGTCAACCCCAACCTCTTCCGCCATGGCGCTATCCCGCTCAAAATCCCTGGGGTATTGCGCCAGGTCTTCCCTCGGCCCGAATTGAAGCGGGTTAACAAACAGAGAAACAACCACCCGGTGGCACGACTTTTTAGCCTCCCGCATCAGGCTGAGGTGGCCCTGGTGAAAGTAGCCCATGGTGGGCACAAGGCCCACCGTTTGCCCTTCAGCCTTGCACTTGGCCACAAAAGTCCTGATATCTTTAATTGTACGGCAGATTTGCATTAATCAACTCTCCTTGGGTTAGTACAGTTTTTTCAGTACCTCTTCGTCCATGCCAAAGCCGTGTTCCGGGCCGGGAAACGCACCGTTTTCAACTTCTTCGCGGTAGCTTTGCAAACCCTGCATAATAGCTTCATGCAAATTGGCGTAACACTTGACGAATTTTGGTGAAAACTGGCCGCTAAAGCCCAGCATATCATGGTAGACCAAAACCTGGCCGCTGCAGTGGGGACCGGCTCCGATGCCGATAGTAGGTATGCCTATATCTTCGGTAATTTTAGCGGCCAGAGGGGTTGGCACGCATTCCAAAACTACCGCAAAAGCCCCCGCATTCTCCAGAGCTTTTGTATCTTCAATTAACTTACGGGCCGCTGCCTCATCTTTACCCTGAACCTTGTATCCGCCCATCTGGTTGATCGACTGGGGTGTCAGGCCCAGGTGACCAACTACAGGGATGCCTGCATCTGTCAATGCCTTTACCGTTTCGGCAACCTCCCTGCCGCCTTCCAGTTTGACAGCCTGGGCGCCCGCTTCCTGCATAAACCGCCCGGCATTGCGCAAACTCTCTTCCTTGGATAAATGATAGGAAAGAAACGGCAGGTCGGCCACAACCATGGCCCGCTGCACGCCCCGGGTGACGGCTTTAACGTGGTGAACCATGTCATCCATGGTAACCGGTATGGTGGAGCCGTAACCTAAAACCACATTGCCCAGGGAATCCCCGACCAGTATAGCGTCGATGCCCGCTGCATCAACCAGCCTGGCGGTGGGATAATCATAGGCGGTTAGCATGGTGATCTTTTTGCCTTCCGCATGATACTTTCTAAACGTTGCCGTAGTAACGCGCTCATTACTCATTATTTAAAGTGCCCCCTTAAAAATTTTTTCTAGCTCATTTGCCTGTCCATCATTGATACTGCCCTTTTCCAGAGCCACTTCCACGGTATACCGTCCCAACCGGGCATAAAGCTCGGCCAACTCCGGGTTATGATTCTTAAATGCCTCCAAATGTCCTTCAATAGTGGAACCATCCCCCCGGGCCACCGGACCGGTCAGCGCCCCTGTTGGGCCAACCTTGCTGATATTGGCCACCGTCCCGCGAACAAGGGGATAAAGCGCTTCAAATGCTTCCCGGGGACCCAGGCCAAACCCCGCATAAAGTCCTGTGGCAAAATGCATCAGTGACACCAAATAGTTGGAAGCAATACACGCCGCGGCATGATATATAGGCTTATCCTGTGCCGATATGGTAAAAAACTTGCCGTTTAAATCTTCTACTACCTGCCTTGCCACCGGCATGGCCCCTTCATCGCCTTCAATGGAAAAGTATGATCCAGGCAGGTTTTCCATGGCCGCCTGAACCTCGGCAAAGGATTGCAAAGGATGAATGCTTACAGCCAGAGCACCGGCCTCCCTGACGCCCGTTAATTCTCCGGCCGCGTGGGCCCCGCTGGTGTGCGCCACCACCTGCCCGGACTTAAAGCCGCCTTCCCCGGCAATTTGCTTGGAAACCGGGGCTATTTCACGGTCAGGCGTGGTGATAAAGATTAGCTCCGCCCCGGCCGCAGCCTTCCGGTTGGTCAAAACCGGGCATTTTAATCGCTCCGCCAGCGCAGCTGCAGAGGCACTGGTGCGACTGGCCACTCCGGCAACGTTATAGCCTTTTTGCTGCAGCAAAAGGCCCAGGGCCGAACCGACTTTTCCCGCGCCGATAATGGCTATGGCCGGTTTTTTCATAACCTTCCCCTCCTTCCGGCCAATTCTAGGTTTTTGGTTATCTAGCGGTAAATAAAGTGTTAAATAAATCTGAGGTGTTTTGTAAAAAATTTAGTATTATTAGTAGTGCCGCAACGGCAGCAGGGTTATCCGATACCACACCCAAAACAAAAACCCCCCGGACAAGTCCGGAGGGCAATAATTTCCCTCGTTAACCCGTCTCGGTCCTACCGGCTCCAAGCGGAAATTTAACTTTAATTAAAAAACCAACTAAACTAAAGGTGCGGCTCCTGCGGGATACCGCCCTGCTGTCACCAATTTTAACACACTTCAACCCAATCAGCAATAATTTTTAGATAATTCTATTATTTAATTCTACTATTTAAAAATAATTTGATCTGGCAAATAGTAAGTGGTAGTTTATAGCTATGAATGTAATGTATTTCGAAAAAGACAAAAACTATAAAATACATGCGGGCAGGATAATTAACTGTGATGGGTTTTTTGCAGCCGGCCGCGCCCCCGGCAGCACATTATATGTCGCGGAAAACCGGATAGCAGCGATTACACACCGGAATGAGGTTTATCGCTTTTCCCGCCCTGACCGTACTGCAGTTGAGGTTGATCTCGCCGGGCTTACTATAGTTCCACCTTTAATTGACTGCCATGTTCACCTGGCCCTGGACGGGATAGACTTTACAGCGGCATTAAAGCGCTGGGACAACCAGGCAGAGCTGGATCGCTCAATTCAGGAACAATTACGCGATACCTTGGATTGCGGCATACTGGCGGTGAGGGACGGGGGCGACCGCAGGGGCATCGCCCGGCAGGCCAAAAGCCGCTACAACGCACCCTTAATTAAAAGTCCGGTGCATGCTCTGCGCAAACCCAAAACCTATGGGGCCTTTCTGGGACAGGGAACAAAGCAGCAGGAACTGGAAAACGTTTTGGACCATTTGGCCACGCTTGGCGCCGATCACGTTAAAGTTATCGTATCCGGTGTTGTCAGCTTCAAGGAATATGGCCAAGTTGGTCCGGTGCAGTATACCTATGAGGAACTGGCCCAAATAGTGCACGGGGCACACCATAGAGGATTGAAAGTAATGGCCCACGCCAGCTCCGACGAGGCCGTGTCCCTGTCAATTGCAGCCGGAGTGGATACAGTTGAACACGGCTATTTTTTAAGTGATGATTCCCTTGCCGGATTAGCCGAAAAACGCATACCATGGCTGCCCACCGTGATACCGGTAGCCGCTCAACTGCGCAACCCCACTACCGGGGGCAGCGACCGCCACAACAGATATGTAATCGAAAAAACAGTGGAGCGCCAGCTGGCCATGATCAATAAAGCCCCTGGTTTAGGCGTCGTGTTAGGTGTTGGCACCGATGCCGGTGCCGGAGGCGTCAGGCACGGTTACGGGTTTCATCAGGAGCTGGAACTATACAAAAATGCCGGCCTTTCCAACTCCCAAATACTGCAAAGCGCCACCTTGAACGGAGCTAATATTCTCAATCTTGACTGGGGCCGTATTGAGCCCGGTTACCCGGCAGCCTTTATCGCCGTGGCGGGGAACCCCTTGGATAATCTGGCGCCCCTTAAACACTTGAAATATGCTTTTTTACCGGGGGACTCCACCAGCAAACAGCAGTAAATAACCGACATAATGATTCAAGCCTGCTCTTTAGCTGTTTTCACGCATGGGGCAGCATCAATAATTTTCCATTGACCATAGTTATCGATCAAGAATATCGTTTGCCTGGCAAATTCGTCACCCTGGGAAAGTGCCTGCCTGCCGGGTTTGAAAAAAAGAATATCTGCGGCAAAAACATTTTTGTAATCAAGATAATCTCCGACATAGTATTTGCTAAGAGTATGGGGTGACGCAAGCAGTTCGGAGTCCAGGTTGGTCCAGGGAAATACATCCTTTCTCTTATAATGCAGACAATTGGCCGCCGCCGCATAATTTTCCCGTTCCACCAGGTTAATAAATCTGTCCACTGCCAACCCGGGTTTGAAACCATATTTTTCCGGTTTACTTTGCCAGAAATTATAAATACTGTATCGCCAATCGGGTTTAAAGGGTAACTCCTTGATTACTTGTCCGGTTTGGCTGTCTTTAATAACCGCTTTAAAGACATGGTTATTGTTCAGCAAAACTTCATCCCCGTGCACTTCAAAATACATAATATTGCTATTACCACTACTACTGGCGCCTGAGCCATCGGTAAGACTTGCGTCGAAGTCTCCGTAAAGATTCACTTTAAACGGATTGTCCTCAAAAAGTGAGTCGCTGTTGTTTTGGTCAACATTTTTAAAAGCTATCAGCCCCTGGAGTTTAACGGTTCTTTTTTCGGGATCAAAGATGTAAGGTCTGCTGTAAAAAAAACAAGTACTGATAAAAATACGCTGAATCCGGGGGTTATTTATTTTCATCGCCACTTTCCAGTACCAGGGCGATTCATGATTAATAAAGCTATAGTTTGTTTTATAGTTGTAAGCGACAACGTTTTTCAGAATGATCAAAGCATCTTCGGTTTCGGCCCGAGTGTACAGCGGGTACTCTTTTATCACTATTAAATGCTGGCTGTAAAAATATATTGAAACCACCAGCCAAGTGAAAACTAATCCCAGAGTAACGCTTAATACTTTTTTCTTGATCTCAGCCACTCAGTTCACCCCCATTTGTCCTATTCTTAACCGGTAATGGGGTTTCCTGCTAAAAATACATAGAATAACGCCAAAACAATACAGGCTATTAACATAGCTTTAAGGCGTGCGAATGAATGCGCCACAAGGTCAGCATGTTGATGTTTTTTTTAAAGCCGTTACATTTATACAACGGCTTTAATTGTTGATATATTACGCGATATGTAATAATATATTACTCATAAAGTAATACTAATCGAGGTGGTTCATTGTGCCCGGTAAGCTATTTCCTCTTGGCGGCCCGGTTCCGGAAAGGGATGTTGTGGACAGGGAGGATTTTATCGTTTCGCTTCAAACCAGGCTGGTGGAGGGACAAAGTATCATGTTGGCCGGTCCCCGCAGAATAGGTAAAACTTCCCTGGCCAATGAAGTTTTAAGACGAGCTAAAAATGAAGGGTTTTATACAGCAGCGGTTGATTTTTTCCGGCTTTCTAGTAAGCGGGATTTTGCTGTTTCCCTGATTAACGCCTGCCTGGAAAACAGGACTGGTGTACGCAGAACATTTGATAACCTGAAAGACCGTGCCAAGTCTATTGTTGGTACCGCCAAGCTTACCTTAAAACTTGAAGATTTAGAGTTTGGGATCGGGTTTCTCCATGATGAACAAAACGATGACGTTTTACTTGATTACGCTCTTGATCTGCCGGATGTCCTTGCTAAACATGATAAAAAATCCATGGTTATTTTATTTGACGAGTTTCAGGATGCTTCCAGGGTAGCAGATGCCGGGATTTATAAAAAGATGCGCTCCCATTTTCAGAATCAGGAAAGCGTGGCCTATATGTTTCTTGGTTCCAAAGAAGGAATTATGGATACTTTGTTTGGGAGCCGGAAAGAAGCTTTTTATCGTTTTGCCACCAGTCTTCCCATTCCTCCTATCCCGGAAAACGCATGGATAAAATATATCATAAAAAAATATAGCGACCGCGGTATTAACATTGAATACGAAATTGTTAAAGAGATTCTAACCCGAACCGGCGGTCACCCCCAAGATACAATGCTCGTCTGTTCGGAGATTTTTTACGCGCTCCTTGAAGCTGGAGAAAATACAATCACCCCGGGTATTGTCCGACTGGGTTATGATCGTGCTTTGATCACCTTAACGCCGGTTTACGATGAAATATTGGATGAATTAAGCCAGCGTTTTCAGGTTCGCGATGTGTTGAAACGCATTGCTTTCGGTAAAAACATCTACGCCAAAAATATAAACCCCAATGAAGCTAAAAGAGCGATAGACTACCTCATTGCCAAAGCGATAATTCAAAAAGCGGGGCGGGGAAGTTATACTTTTGTTGAACCGATGTTCCAAGCATATCTGCTGCGGGAATTTTTTAACCCGGGATATTAGAGCGTGCCGATCTCCTTCTTTAGTGCTTCAAAGCAAGACTTAGCTTCCGGCGAAAATTTGTGGAAGCTTTTAATTTTTTCACACTGCTGTTGTTCAGTGCAATACGCACAGTTTTCCAGGCCCTTTTGGCCGCAGCATTGCTTGATTCCACAGGTCTGACAGTAACCAATTTGCCTCCCTCCAGTTGTTAAACATCCGTCACAATTGATTTCTTCAGGCTTAAGATTAAATCCGTACAGCTTAGCATATAAAGCCGCAGTTTTTTCCCTGGCTACGTCATCATCGTTTTTAGTGGCTAAAAATGTGGGACAGTTAGAGCAAACAAGTCCGCAACAAGCAATCATTTTAGACAAAAAACATTTCCCCCTTCATTATTCGTATTTTAAGATACCTTTTAATTAATTGATTCCTAAATATAAAGCTACAATCACTACATGGCATTATTTACTAATTCTAAATCCTTTTGCAATTTCCTCCTAACTTCGCCGGTACTGCCCCTTAAAGCAAAGAAACCAGCAGATTAGCTGGTACCTTTTGAGGACTTTAAGCTAATTAAACGTCATATATTTCCTTAAAATTAAAACTACATCTTCTTCAATAATACTTCGTTCATACGAAGTCTGGGCCTTGGTGCCGGTTCTTGGTCCGGATATCCAATCGGCAATAGGGCAACAATTTCATACTTATCATCCAAGTTTATGGCTTTTTTGGTTTTTTCTTTATCAAACATCATTACCCAGCAACTACCAAGCCCCAAGTCAACTGCTCTTAAAGTGATATGGTCGATGGCTATTGCTGCATTCAAACTTAAATATGCCCTTAATGCAACTTCATCCATTGCTCTTCTTCTTTTGATGTAATCCTTAGCGTCAATATTATTTAATGGTGTATCAACAAAAGCATTAGCTTCTTTCAATTCTTTAAACCTTTCCTCAGATTTATATGCAGCTTGGGTATCAATACAAACTGCAATTACCGCAGGCGCCTGCCACACGAAAGGTAATGGAGAACAATCTCTCAGTTTGGCCCTGGCCTCGTCAGATTCAATTACAACATAGCGTGTAGGTTGAAGATTTGATCCGGATGGCGCCATTCTGCCGGCATCCAGCAGTTCATTAAGATAATTTTCAGGAATTGATTGTGCTTTAAATTTCCTAATACTTCTTCTTGATTTAATTGCATCCAATAGTTCCATGAGATACACCTCTTTTTTTGATTAAATAATATCGAAGTTATAATATCCTTTCAGTAAATTCTTTATGTTATAAGTTCATATCTACCGGACAAACATCTAAAGAAAACGGATTAACGCCCCGTGCCCGCCCCTCGATGAGGCCGGCTTTTCTTCAAGCACATAATTAACCTCATCCTCCATGGTCAGTTTTTTGCTAGTTGCAAGTGTGGCTTTAAAGAAGAAACTTCTGTACAAGATACCGTACTACGTCCCCACGGCTTACAACTCCGACAATCTTTTGTTCATTGACAACCGGTACCTTTTTAAACTTACGTCTGCTAAAAATTTGGGCTACCTTGGAAATTCGCGTATTCTCTGTAACTGTAATTACCTTTATCGCCTTGTATCACGTGAAAGAAAGGCTGTTAAAAAACATGACTTTTTCAAATTATAGTTCAAGAGTGTCCCGAAACTTTTGAAGATGTATTTAAAGTTATAGCTTATAAAAGTTTCACCTGTCCAGTTTTGCTGCAGCACCGGATTACCTCCCGGTATAGAAAAAACACCCGCAGGTTAAGTCTTAGGTCCTATGACAATTGGGAATATCAGCTCTGTACCGGCTAATGATCAAATCTTTATTATGAACATAAAAAGCTTGGGAGGTGTTTGCATGCTTACCCGAATCTTTGTTTCAGAAGATCCGATTAAGCTTCAGCAAAGATTAAAAGACTGGCTGGATGCGGAGCAACCCACGATCTGGAACTATAAGTTAGACGCTGCAGGCGATAAATTCGTAATGATCGTTACTTATATGATCTTGCCCGGGGAAGCCCTATACCGGACCTGGCCAGGTGGCATTTCCGTCTCGGAACTTATAGCATCTTAACCTTTATACACGAACAAATACCATTGTCAATCCGCTTTCTTGATTAAGAAACTTCCTTTTATAATAGATATAACCTAGATACGAATTTAGGGCGTGCCTGAAGAATTTTTAAAACCACCCCGGGAGAATCTATTGCCGAGGTGGTAATATTGTTTATTCCCCAAAGAGTCTTTTTTGAACAGAAGGCACTGGATTACCCGGTGGGCCGCAGGCTATTTAAAAAATTCAAATTGGATCGGATACCTGTTTCCATGATTGGCAGTCATAACAGGGTTACAGGCATTCCCGGCAAAACCCCGCGCGAGGCTTACCTTGAGGCCAAACGCACCCTGGTGGTGGGAGTGCGCCGTACTATGCAATTTTCCTCCTGCAAGCCCTCTGCCCATTACCAACTGCCCTTGAGCACCAGCTGCACCGGCCAGTGCGAATACTGCTATTTGAATACCACCCTGGGCAAAAAACCCTATGTAAGGGTTTACGTCAATATTGATGAAATTTTACAACAAGCGGAAAAGTACATCAAAGAAAGAGCTCCCGAGATTACCGTCTTTGAGGGAGCTGCCACCTCCGACCCTGTTCCCGTTGAGCCTTACACCGGCTCGCTGGCCAGAACGGTTGAGTTTTTCGGCCAACAGCCTTTGGGTCGGTTCCGTTTCGTCACCAAGTTTACCGACGTTGATTCCCTGTTGGATGCAAATCATAACGGCCATACCAGATTTCGCTTCAGCATCAACACTGAATATGTTATAAAAACCTACGAAAAAGGTACCCCTGTTGCAAAGGCCAGGATTGACGCCGCCGGCAAAGTGGCCGGGGCAGGCTATCCATTAGGTTTTTTGATCGCGCCGATATTCATCTACCCGGGATGGCAGGACGATTATGCCCACTTGATTCGTTCACTGGCAAAGCAGTTGAAACCGGCAATACACCAAGACATTACCTTTGAACTTATTTCGCACCGGTTCACCTTATCCGCTAAAAAACGGATCCTGGAGGTCTTTCCTGAAACCACCTTACCCATGGCTGAAGCCGGGCGCAAATTCAAATACGGGCAATTTGGTTATGGAAAATATGTTTATCCAAAGGAGACGCTGGAGGAGATGAAAACTTTCTTTCACCGGGAACTGGCTGAGCACTTTCCCGGCGCTAAAGTGGAGTATTTGGTATAGGTTGTACCAACCAGTTGCATTTAATAATTACCGGAAATACTTTGTTATCCAGAAGTATAGTTGCTTTTGCCTTCATTTTTTGCTAATTAGCCATTGGAATTTTATATCAGAATCATTTTTGGCTTTTATAATTCTATGAATATATTTATCGTAATCTCTTTCATAATGTAGATTTTATCACTTTAGGGTTTCCTAATCTTGCTTCATTATGGTTAATTCATTATGAATCCTGGCTACTATTATTTTTTGCATCTTGCCTGATAATACCTGTAAATCACGCTTTCATTATCGGAATTTTGATATATTGATAAAGTCGAAGGGTTAAGCCCCCTGGTTACAAATTGATTTTTGCTACAAACACGTTCCCTAATAGTGAGTCAGACCAACTTCATTACCACCACCAAGAGCTATGTACTTCAAGATACTCCACCCCTTCTCAGTGCATCGCTGTTATTATTTTAAAAGATAAATATACTTATCCATCTCTTTACTTAACGTATCAGCAAGCTTCCTATATTTCGATGTTAATTGCAGGGCGTGGATTCGCTTTGCCTCTGGATTTAATGGCTCCAAAAAACCATCTTTAATCCATTTATTTACCCTATCACGCACTGTTCTATCTCCTAACTCCAAAAGTTTTATTAATTCTTTTCGGGTAATACTGGTTCGTTTAAAGGCTAGTTGGGCAAATACTTGTCTTTGTGCCACATCAAGTTCTCTTAGGATTTTTGGCTCAACTGCTGTAAATTGTGCGCTTTTTTCTTTAACAATCATTGCTGCATCTTGAAAAACCTCATTTAAGCCTGAAATAAAAAATTCCAACCAGGGAGTTAAGTCGGGGTCATTTCGCCCAAAATAATAATTATGATGTAAGCCCATTTGCAGATTATCGTAGTACCCCTTCAAATTGCGGTCGTAGTATTTCTCAAGCACAAAAAGACCGTTTAGACCCAACCCGGCCAGGCGCAGCAGGTATGTAGCCAAGGCCCTGCCGGTTCTACCATTGCCATCCAGATAAGGATGAATAGTTAGAAATTGATAAAGGAAAATACCAGCCTTAATTGGCGCAGGCATATTTATATTTTCGGGGCTATTAACCCATGCCACCAAATCCTCCATAAGTGGTTGAACGTCATGAGGCTCTGGTGGTAAGTAAACTATTTTGCCTGATCCCTTTTCACCAACCTTATTTTGAAAATCCCTGTATTCACTTAACTTAGGCCGTCTACCAGAAGAAATAACCTGAATTATTGCATGTAGTTTTTTTATTAATTCTTCTGTAATTGGTAGTTTTCTTTTCTCACATTCCTCCAAGAACTCCATAGCCTTGCCGAGATTGTAAACTTCTTGCTCTTCGGTACTCTCACCGGCTTTAGTCATAGCCACTTTTTTTAGATTTTCGTCTAATAAATTACCCTCAATTTTGGTTGAAAGTATAATCGTTTCTACTAAAGAATCACGTTTTAGCTCTTTTAAAATATTAGCTGGCAACGGCAATTGTTCCACCAGGGTGCTGGCTTGTTGTATTTCCATTAAGTTTTTAGCTATTGTAAGTGTTATATTAAACTTCGGTATATAAGGCATTATTTATCCCTCGCTACTATTTTATCTCGTTAACCGCCGCTAAGACTCCCCGCCTCTACAGGCGGGAGTTAAGCGGCGATAAACTCGAAATAAGTGCGACTAAGGTTCAGGTGGGGTCAAAACCCCACCTGAACCAAGTCTTTTTTATTATATATTATATTATTGCCGCTAATTTGCCGCAATATATTGGCAAATAAAAAAACCGGGTTTTTACCCGTCAATTTTTTAATTTGCAACAAAAAGTTGCATCAGATTTTAATTACCTTTCGTTAGTTAGTATTTCCATTTCATCAGAAGATTAAACTCTTATTTTTATTAATAAATAAATGGTTATTTGATAGAAATGATCCAACGCACGGTAAATATGTTTATCCAAAGGAAACGCTGGATTAGATGAAACTAAACTTAAGCTGCCGTGAAATCCGTAGCCGAGGCCGACTTTGTGTTTAAGATCGGGACTGAGGTGAAGGAAATAACGGGATTAATAATGCCGATTGGGGGCTTGCTAAATTACATTACGTGTTTTTCTTTTAAACAAAGCTTTTTATACACTTCAAAATATACCCATACAGCATTTATCAATAACAAGGCACTGGTAACAAAACAGACATATCGAATACCCAAGTAGGCTGCTACTTGCCCGCCTAAAACAGAACCTCCAAATACGCCCAAATATCCTGCCGACATGGTAAGACCAAAAACTCCGCCTGTAAGGGAATCTGGTGTTATTTTCTTAACAAGGGTATTCACAGAAGGATTTAGCCCTGCTATTGTTAATCCTAATAAAAAACGCAGTCCCTGCACGTAAAATTGGCTTTAATGGATACTTTTAGCCAAAATTTCCCACAGAGCTTCAGATCCTCGATTTTAATAAAACAAGGTGTCGATCCAAGCGTCGGCGGTCAGCACATCCGCCTGACGAGGGAACACCTTCTCGGTAAGAATGCGGTGAACCTCGGGATCGGCATCAAGACATGCATCCGAAAGCACCTTAAGTGCATAATCTTTATCCGCCGCTTCTCGCAATGTGGATAAAACAACGCCACTTGTAGCAATTCCACATAAAATTAACGTATCGATTTGATGAGAACGGAGGATGATTTCGAGGTTGCTGCCGGCGGCGAACGCGCTAACTCGAAACTTGGTAACAACTGTTTCGTTCGGTTCGGGTTGTACTGATTCGTGGATTTGCGTTGTTATGTCTGAGACCGTCATTCCACTGGATTTAGAAATTGCTGAGAACGACTTGTTTTGAGGATTGATTTCGCCGGCAGTTGCCCTGCCGGTAACACTATCGATGCTTTATCAACAACCCTTGGCAGCTGTGGCCAAGAAATTGATCGAAAGTTTTTATGAAAGGAAAAACGCCACAAAAGAAAGCCATTGCTCCTTAATCTAGAGCATATGGCTTTCTTTTATAATTCCAACATAACAAAAAAGTAAGGCAGGTTAGTTAACCGCTAACTCTGTCTTACTTCTAAAACCATTGCACCACGGCGCACTGCCTGGCAGTGACGCACCATGTCATCCAAAGTAACGGGGAAGGTGTATTATAACCAAGCATGACCATACCGGGGGAATCCCCCACCAGGATCATGTTTACACCGGCTTTTTCCTGCATTTTGGCAGTCAGGTAATCGTAGGCAGTTAAATAGACGATTTTTTCACCTTTTTCGGCCCTGTTCTGAAAATCATTGATACTCTTCTTGCTCATTTAGTACACCTAACCACAAAATATAAACCAAGTCTTAAAAAAATATTGAACCTGTAGACCCTGAGGCGTGCTCCAAAAAGGTCAGCCAAAAGGAATATTGTAGCTTCCAGTAGAATATTTGGATGTATAAAATGATGCCGTTCCCAGGAGGCCGAAACCATGGACATATTTAACAACAATATCCTCAATTTAAAGCATATGAGAACACGGGCACAGATTGATCTTTTGGTCAAGTCAAGGTTGTTCGGGCAAGACAGGTATGGTAACTAGACGGTCGCTGGGGCGGCAGTTCGAGTGGCTTTGGGCGGCTTATGCGATCAGCACGTTCGGCACGTGGCTCGCGTTCGACGCTTTTTCTATTATCGCGATCCTCGTGCTGCACGCCGGACCGACCGAAGTGTCGGTGCTGGCTGCGGTTGGGCTGGCGGTGGGTGCGGTGGTGGCGGTGCCGCTCGGCCCGTGGGTGGAGTTCCGCCGTAAGCGTCCGGTAATGATCGCAATGGACCTGACCCGGTTCGCAGCGGTGATGAGCGTCCCAGCTGCGTTCGCGCTCGGCTGGCTTAGTCTCGCCCAACTCCTGGTCGTGTCGGTCATCGTCGCCGCAGCCAACATCACCTTCAAGGCAGCCAGCGGCGCATGCCTGAAGGCGCTCGTGCGGCCGGAGGACCTGCTTATCGCAAACGGACGGTTCGAGTCCACAACCTGGACCGCCACCGCGCTCGGACCGCCGCTCGGCGGGGTCGCGATCGGGCTGTTCGGTCCGGTAACGACCGTGGTGGCCGATGCGGTCAGCTACCTGTTCTCGGCAGTAGGGATCCGCGCGATTGGAGGCAGGGAGCCGCGCCCCGTACAAACCGATGCACCGCGGCTGCGAGCCGGCGACCTGCTCGAAGGGTGGCGGTACATCCTGACTCACCCGGCGCTGCGCCCGCTGTTCTTCAACACGGTGCTGGTCAACGGCCTGATCATGGCGACCTCGCCGCTGGTCGCCGTCCTCATGCTCGGACACCTCGGGTTCGCACCGTGGCAGTACGGCCTCGCGTTCGGAGCCCCCTGCGTTGGTGGCCTCATTGGCTCACGACTGGCCCCCCGGCTCGTCGCGAAGTTCGGGCAACACAAGGTTATGCTCACCGCCGGCACACTGCGCGCGTGCTGGTCAATCGGATTGGCCTTCATTCGCCCCGGCGCTGCCGGAATCGTGCTTGTCATCGTTGTCCAGCTTGGCTTGGTTACCTGCGTGGGAGTATTCAACCCGGTGTTCGCCAGCTACCGGCTCAACCAAACCGAAACGGACCGAGTCGCCCGCACCCTGTCCGCATGGTCGGTCACCAGCAACGCCACCATCGCGGCCCTGACCGCCCTGTGGGGCCTGCTAGCCGGCATCACCAGCCCACGCACTGCAATTGCGATCGCCGGTATCCTCTTGCTGGCTACCCCACTCGTGCTCCCCCGGCACGACTACGCACCACAGCACGAGCGGGAACCGGCCCAGAGCCATACATAACACACCGCAGCTCGCCGCTGCCCCCTGCAGGCGGACTGCGGTTTTGGAAAATATGTTTATCCAAAGTCGACGCTGGAGGAGATGAAAACCTTCTTTCACCGGGAACTGGCTGAGCACTTTCCCGGCGCTAAAGTGGAATATTTAGTTTAGATGCATAATGGTCGAATCCCCTTCTCTCCCCTCCCTGCTGAATGCGAAATGCTTGAGCCGATATGAATTTTCATCATATCAAGAGGCCTATCAGTTGGTTAATGAATACATTTAGTTTTATAATGAACGACGTATATATGGCAGCCTGTATGATTTTCCGCCTTGTGAATTCAAAGAGCGGCTAAGTAAGGCTTTCATTGTATAAGTTTAACCATAATTTTTTTAGAATACCCCCTACCATCACCCTCGCCCGTCCCCTACATTCAGTATTTCACGGCGAGTCAAATCTTGCCATCCATGTCGTACTGGTTGTACAAACAAACGAGTTGAGGTTATTGGTACTTGTCCCGTGAGCAATATTTATTAATTCTATGTAAACAAGAGAATAAGGGGAGTAGAGTCAAAGTGCCGAGGCTGGCGATTTACAGCTAAAGAGGCCACGCGTTATAGCCACATAATTTCTTTTTCCTTCCGGTCCACCGTTCTTTTAAAATTGTATTGAGGATATCCCAGGGTTATAGCCGAAATTATCTGGTTGTTTTTGGGAACGTTCAGGATATTGACCAGGCTGGAAGCGGCAGCGGTCGCATATCCGATGATACATGTGCCCAAACCCATAGCCTGGGCCTGGAGCATTAAGTAGTGTTGTGCAGCCAGGCAGTTGTCTTTGGCCATCACATTGCCTTTTAGGGCATAAATAAAGATTATGCATGGAGCGCCGCGAAAAACCGCGGGTTCACCTTTTTGTGAGCGCCTGAGCAAACCTTGAAAATCCGGAATTACTTTTTCCAGTTCACGAATGGCATGGGGCATAAAAACAGAACTGATTTTACGCATGACGGGATTCATCAAGGAGAGCAATTTTCTGTAATAATCTACCGTTGCTTTCTCTAGCTCGGCAATTTTATCGGGATCCGTTACGACAATGAACTCCCGTTCCTGCCGGTTGTTGTCACTGGGCGCCATTTGAGCCACCCGCAGTAGCCGCGTGATCACTTCTTGATCCACTTTTTTTTCCCGGTAATGCCTCACCGAGCGTTTAGCGCCCAAAAAACGTTCCATTTGTTCGGGTTCTATCCGTAAGTTTTCAACGGGAATAAAGTTTTGCATATTCATGTCTTTATGCTGCAGGGCTCCCGTTGGGCAAGCGGCAGCGCAATGGCCACAACGGATGCATTTATCTTCATCAACGACCCGCGGCAACTGGTTATTCTCATTAAGTGTAAACACATCTTCCACGCAGACCCGGGCACACAAACCGCAACCAAGGCACTTTTCCTGATCAAAGACGAACAATGCCACGTGCTTTTCACTCCTCTCGCCCAAACGGCAGGCTTAACCTGCCATTTTATCCTTTTCTAATAAATGCAGAGTAAGCCTAATCTTGCGCTTTAATTCGTCCCGGGAACTGTAGACAAGGCCCATCCGGCAGTCAAAATCATCCATTGCAAGCATGTTATATGGCAATAATTCAGTTTCTGTTTCCAGCCGCCCCAGCAACAACTTTAGCTCAGTCACCAGTTCCGGCCAGGAATTTGCGCCCAGGTAAACGACGTCACAGAAATCAGTAACCGGTGGTTCGTTTTTATTCGCCAGGGCGCCCTGGATGGTGTCAACCACCAGGGCGTATTCAACCTCCGCAGGGGAAAAAGAGGATATCGTTACCGGACCCGGGATTAACTCTGGTTTGACCGAAACCACGCGCTTATCCTTCAAAGACGGGAGTGCTTTCAGCAGAGAAAAGGCCCCTTGAGCGCCAAAGTAAAATGGTTTTTGAGTGTTTATACAAGATGAGCTACAACTAGCTCCGGGAGTATACCGTCGCAGGGAAACGTCGGTGATCACTCCATAAACCTTTGTTTTATCTTTTACATCGTCCAGTTTTTGCAGGACAAAAAATACCGCTCCTTCCGCCGGAAGGTAACCGGCCGGCGGATATCCGGCGCCGTTTCCTGCCCCGGTGCATTTCTGTCGATCAAGTTCAAAGGCCTTCAGAAACTCGGGGGTCAGGTTGGCATGTACCCCGCCCACCAGCGCGGTGCGGCACTCCCCTTGCATCAGGTACTTGATCCCGGCTTCCAGCGCGGTCGGAAAGGATGCCCCACCGGCATCGATAGCCACGTTTATACCGCGCACATCAAAGATGTTGGCAATTCTTCCGCCGGTTATATTATCCATATAACCGGGCAGCACGTCTTCTGCAGTTTCCGGCACATAACGCCTGACCTCGCTGAAGAAAGCGGTGACGATTTTGTCCCGCACTTCCTCGTCCAGTGCCTGGAAAGAAGGAAGGGAACGAAGAATTTCTTCGTATTCCACCAGCCGGATTCTCTGGTTGCTGAGAAAGCCCGACTCCAGGCCAAAGAAGGATCCGATAAAAATGCCTGTATCCTCTCCGGATAAGCCATCATCTCCGCAATCCTGCATCGCTTCCTCGGCTGCCAGCAGGGCCATAAGCTGGGAGCGGTCGATTTGGGCCAGTGCCCGGGGCGGTATTTTAAATTTCCGCCAGGGAAATGCCAGGTTTTCAATGAAAACGCCCAATTTCTTGTTCCCGGGATTATAGACAAGGTTGCTGTTCCAGTGCCACCTCTCTTCTGGAAAAGGGCCGGCCAGTTTATCTTGAGGCACCATAGCAGCCAAATATTCTTTGCTGTTTCGGGCCCCCGGAGCAAGGCATCCGATCCCGACAATGGCAATGGGCGTATCCCCGTTTGCCTTTGCCTTTACTGCAGTCAAGTTCCTATTTTTAACTAGTGTTCCATGGTAATCGGGAACAAATTCTTCCACGCAAATGGAAGTATTGATTCCCCCGAAGCCGAAGGCGTTGGCAGCAGCCCGCCGCACGCCATCACTGCATGCAGGCCAGGGCCGGGCCGAAGTGTTCACGTAAAAGGGAGAATTGTCCAACTCCATTTCCGGCAGGGAGGAGATATAGTTGTGGGTGGGAGGCATCGTCCGGTGCTTGAAACCCAGCAAAATTCTGATCAGGTTGGCCATGCCGGCGGCGGAAAAGGTGTGGCCGGTGAGGGATTTGACCGATCCCAGGGCAACTGTGCTTTTCGGGCCATGGCAGGTACTGAAAAGTTCTTTTAAGGAGTTTACTTCCGCCCTGTCACCGGTAGGGGTGCCGGTGGCATGAGTTTCAATATACTGGAGATCTTCCGGCTTGAACTCCGCTGTTTCCAGTGCCCGCCGCATGGCTGCCACCTGTCCCCGGGTGGAGGGCGCGTAAATGGCCTTACCCTTACCGTCGCAGCGGGAAGCGATCCCTCTGATTACACCGCAAACAGGATCGCCGTCCCTCACCGCATCCGCCAGTCGCTTTAAAATCACCGCACCGGCTCCTTCCCCCGGGATCAGCCCGTCCGCCCTTGCGTCCAGAGGGAGGCTGTGATTTCCTGAAAGACCGCCGATTTTGGCAAAGCTGACGTTACCGGTGACGTTCATATTGCCCATGGCACCACAGACCAGGGCCAGATCGGCGCTGCCGTCCTGCAGGTACCGGGCCGCCAGGTCAATGACCAGCAAACCCGAAGCGCAGGCGGCATCGCACACCCAGGCAGCGCCGGCGTTGAAAAACTTGCCTACGGCTCCGGCCAGGCTGCCCTGAAGAGCTGCCTGGGCATGTTCCTGATCAAGGGCGGGATATTGTTCCCCGATGGAATTAAAAAAATCCTTTTCGACGGCCGCCCGGGTTTCCACCGGCAAAGCGGCAAATTCCCTACAGTTCCTGATCCAGTGCCATATTTCCCGGGCCCGGAAATGGATGGAGGCGTGGCACATTAATTCATCTCCCAGCATGTTGCCTATGAAAAGACCCGTTTTAACTCCCTGCAGCCGTTCCCGGCCGTACCCGGCCATCTCGGCGGCTTGCAGCAGAGTATCCAGGATCATCAGCTGGGTGCGGTTGAAACCCGGGAGATCCCGGGGGGTAAGTTTGTGCTGCTCATAGGGGAAGGCGTAGTTTTCCAGGAATCCTCCCAACTTGCAGTAGGTTTTATCTTCCGCTTTCCGGTCCGGCGCATAAAATAGTTCCCAGCGCCAGCGATCGGGCGGCGGGGGCATAATCCCGCTTTTGCCGCTCAAGATGTTTTGCCAGTACCGGGCGGGATTGTGGGCATCCGGGGGAAAAACACACCCGTAGCCCACAATAGCTATTGGTTGAAAAGCTTCCAAGCTCACAGGGGTAACTCCTTTCGTTGGTTGGTGTGTTAACAGATCAAGGTAATACAAAAAACGCATCCCTTAAAAAAACCATACGACATGTTAACAGGGCGGCCGGGTAATGCCGGGAGGTCGGGAGCAGTGGTAAAAACCGGCCCCGCTTCGTTGGCGCCGGTCAACCGGACCGAGCCCAATCCGTAATAGAACCCCACGCCCAAGGCTTTCAGCAAGGACTCTTTCATCACCCATAGCAGTTTCACCCGCTCAGACAGGGTAAAACTACCAGCGATGGTCTGCAACGTCTCCATCTCACCGGGTGTGTACACCGTCCTGATGAAGGAGGGAGAGAGATCTTCCACCGGCTCCAGGTCAATGCCCACCCTTCCGTAGCTTGCCAGGGCGCAGACTGCCCATTGGCCGGCATGGCTCAGGGAAAAGTCGCTGAAAAAAGTTGAGGCGGCCGGGCCATCCACCCGGAGCAGGGGCTTGCCCCGCCCCGGTCCGGCCCTTATTTTCCTGATTACCACGTCGCGGGGGTGGAAGATCTCCCCCCTTCCCCTCTTATACCTGCAATACAGCCGTTTGGCCGCTACCCGCGCCGCCAGCCAGGGGAACTTTTTTTGGGGCCAGCGAAAGGAGGACAATTCTGCTTGTTCTTCCTCCGCCAGGTAAAGGCGGAAAAACTCATCGGGATCGGCGCAGTACGCCAGCGTGACGGCTGCCACGGGAAGCCTGGCGGCCACAACGGGCAGACTCCCCCGTCCCTTGCCAACCCGGTAAAAAAGCTCCTGCTTACAACAAACCGGTATCTCCATGTTCGCTGTTGATCCTGACCATGACCAGCCCGGGCATGTCTATGAGCAGGTTGTTTTCAGAATCGATCATTTCAACTTTAAAGTGGTAAAGGTCCCCATCTTCTTTTAAAAATTTGGTATAGGCATATACTTTTTCGCCGGGCAGAGGTGCCCGGTAAAAGATGACTTCATCAATGCTCCGGGGAACCACAATGTGTCCGGCGGTGTGAAAACTCCATAGCAGCGTGGACCGGCAGGCGTTATCGATTACCACCGGGGCGATCAGAAATCGCGGCGCGCCGACAGAGGCAAACAGGCCTTCGTTACGGGGTACCAAAGTTTCGCTGACCAGTTCGTAATCATTGATAGCTCTTACTTCCTGTAATGAACGGAAGGTGGGGCCGAACGTAATGTACCGGGAGGTATGCTGGTAAAACTTTTCCAAATTCATTTCGGCTGCCCGCGCCAGCAGCTCTCCGGCATTTACCGAAGCCGCCCGGGGTTGCTGCCTTTCTTTAGTCATCAGGTAGGTGCCCCGGGAGTGCAGGCGATCTTTTTCCAGTACCATCCCCCGGGAGTTGACGAAATCGGAACGTATTTCCACTTCCACTTCCGTCCCGCTTTCGTCAGTTCGCCGGACACGGGCGTTGATCTTAAGATTCAGTGGATTACGCTCGTAATACTTGATGAACTTGATGAACTCCACATCCCGGAGCCGGGCGGGGAAATGATCGGGGCACAACAGGGAGGCCGCTTCGCAATGGCTTTCCACGTGCAAAACTCCCGGGAAGGTGCCGGCCCCGTCCACCAGGTGATCGGAAAGGTAAAGGTCCTCCTGTAAATGCAACCTTTTTTCCGCATTTAAAAAGTCATTGGCCTCATATGCGGATACTCTTTCCAAAAGAGGGTAATGGATACGGTCCACCACTACTCCGTCCGGCCGGGCGGGGAAGACCACCCGCCGGCGTTCCCCGTCCAGACTATCCAGCTGCCCGGGGGGACTGTTCAGGCCCAGGGAACCGAAGATCATAACTTCCGGGTGTTCTCCGCCGAAAAACAACTCCTGGAGGAATTTGTGGACACCTTCTTTAATTTCCAGGTAAGTAAGCCCTCTTTGCTCCTGGACCCGGCGGACAGAATCGTATGCGGCCATGCCGGTATCCGCCCAGGCCGTCCAGTCAATGGTAAAGGAAAGCGGAGCGGCATTGCTTCTGGAGTGGATGTACGAGCACCTGGCCACAGCGTCGGCAGCGGCGCAATAGTCCACCTGGCCGTCCATACCGAAACGTCCGGAAATGGAGCCGAAGTTGACAAAAAATTTCAGGGGCTCTTGCCGGGTAGCCTTCCACAAGTGACGGAAGCCGTTTACCTTGACCCGGACCACATTACGGGAGTGCTCCACCGGTTTCTTGGGCACGGCGCCAAAAGACTCCAGACCGGCGCCGTGGAGAACCCCTTCGATAGGCCCGAAACGTTCCCTGATGCGGTCCACCAGCGCCAGGACCTGTTCCCGGTCGGCAACGTCACAGACCTCGTAATGGATATTGCTGTTCATGGCTTTGAGTTCCTGAAGATTCCGGAAAAGTTCTCGGGCATAAATCAGCTTCCGGCTTTCCCGCTCAACCTGCAGGGGAGTAAGGGCAGGATTTTCTTTTTTAAGTTTTTTCATGTACTCCTGCCGGTAGCGGGAGAAATCCTCCCCGTCCAGGCGCAGCCATTCTTCATCCCCGTCGGGGGCCGCTGTTCTGCCGGTGATGACAATTTGCGGCTGACACAATGCGCAAAGGCCTTTAAGGCACTCAAAGATGATTCCCCGGCCGCCTCCGGAAACCAGGATCACACTTGACCGGTCAATAGATAACGGAACCTGATGTTGACCCGGCTGCAGCGCTACCGGCAACACTTGGATAATTTTGCGCCCGCCGGCGGTATACCCGATTTCCAGGTGGTCTTCCGGCAGCTCTATTTCTTCCCCAAAAACCTGAGCAATGGTCTCGGGCGCTTCTTCGGCCGGGAAGTCCACCACTTTGGCCGCCAGGTTGGGCAGTTCCTTCTGCAGGCTTTTAACAAAGCCTGCAGTGAGTCCGCCCAAGGGATTTTGTCCGGCGGTCGCCTCCAGGCCGAAGACCCCGCCGGTGTTGGTGGCGGCAAAATATCCACCGGCGCCGGCCGGCAAGGCTTGCAGGTCCTTGTAAAATGCCCTGGCGGCCAGGAAATTAACGTTGAACTGGCTGCCCACTTCCCTTTCCCATTCTTCCCCGGACGCCTCAAAAAGGGAGAAGTCTTTTACCAGCGGGTAAAGATTGATGACCGACTGGATTCCCCCGGACTCCTCTTGCAAGGCGGCAAAAACGGCCTGCAGGGAATCGTCCCGGTCAAAGGAGGCGGGGATGGTTTTATCTGCTTCCAGGGCCATACCCTCCGGCACTGCCGCGTAGACTTGGGCCCCTTTGCGCCGCAATTCGGAAATCAGCCGGCCGGCCACCTCACCGGTCCGGTCCGCCATGACCAGGATCTTTTTCCCCCGCACCGTAAACATACCGCTGGCGGGAGAGGAAGGGAAAGGCTGTTCCATGGGAAGGGGAACATAACGCAAGGCCGTTTCGATTTGCTCTTTTACTGCCAGTCTTTTATAAAGGGGGGACTCTGCAGGCGCAGGCTCTGCCGGGGTTTGCACTGTGTTTGTGCCGAGAGTCGCGATGATGAAATCAGTAATCTTCCGGATGGTATTTAAATCTTTGAGCTTGATCTCCTTGCTGGTGGTAAAACGGTAGGCTTCCTGCAGCTGGCCGAAGATTTCCGCCTGCTTCACCGAGTCGATGCCCAGGTCGGCCTCCAGGTCCAGGTCGGGCTCCAGCATTTCCCGGGGATACCCCGTCTTTTCCGCCATGGCGTCTATTACCAGTTGTTCCACCTGCCCCGGGTCTACCAGTGGCAGTATGGAGGATGGCGCCCCGGCGCTTTCCTTTTCTTCTTGGCGTAGCGCGGGAGCCGCATGCATCAGGCCGGCGACGAATTCCACAATTTTCCCGATGGTATTGAGATCCTTTAACTTTACTTCCTCACTTACCACCAGGGTGTACTTGTCCTTCAGGTAGCCGAAGATTTCCGCCTGCTTCACCGAGTCGATACCCAGGTCGGCCTCCAGGTCCAGGTCGGGCTCCAGCATCTCCCGGGGATATCCCGTCTTTTCCACAAATGCCGCCAGCACAACCTGCTCGATCTCCTGCTGTTCTACCGCTTTCCCGGCACTTGCCGTCGTTTCGGCGGCAGTACCAGGCTGTTCCAGGAATCTTGCCGCCAGGTATTCGTAGATTTCCTGCAAAGTAAGATCTTTATCTTGAGGAAATCCGTCCTCGGACAGGCTAAATTTTTCCCGGACGGCCCGAAGGATGGCCTGGTAAATAAGAAGGCCCACCCCTAATTCAACCACTATCTTTTTATGGAACTGGATCAGCGGCCGGGGATAACCGGTTTTCCCGGCCACAATCTGCACCAGTTGCTCTTTGATCCCAGTTTCGGTCATTTGGCTATTACCCCTTTCCGGAACTGTTTTTTTGAACCCTTGCATTAGATTGATTTCCTGCCGGTCCGCCAATAGGCCGTGTACGTTGCAAAAAACACAAAATCTTTTCCAACTTGGGGTACCCCCCAAGGCAGGCAAATTGGTGCCGGCCACCAGCACATCATCCGCCGTCAGGTTTTTCCGCACCAGTTTAGACAGGATGTTCTTGGGGCCAACTTCAACAAAAACCCTGACGCCCTCGTCGTAAGCCTTTAAAATCAAGGAGCGGAAGTTGAAGGGAGTAATAAGCTGGCTGGCCAGGAAGGACGACATTCCTTTCACCACCTGGCGGTCATAGTATTCCCCGTGGATTGAGGACAGCACCTTTATTTCCGGCTTGCGCCAGCGGAAGGCCCGCAGCTTCTCCTCGAAGGAGGGCACCGCCGCAGCCATCAGTTTCGAATGAAAGGCGTGGGAAACCGGCAAAATGATCGAAGGAATCCCTTTTTCCCGGCACAACTGGTGAATCCGGTCCACGGCTTCACTTGCCCCGGAAATGATCAGTTGCTCCGGAGAATTGACGATGCTTTTGGTAAAATACCCTTTTACCCCGGAGAGCAGCCGGTCGGTACTGCCGGAGTCCCCTCCGGTTTGGATGCTGATCATGGCGCCCCGTTGGGCAGGGTTGATCAGGTTTACTGAACAAGCCCTGGCATAAACAGCCCGCAGGCCATCCTCAAAGGTTACAGCGCCTCCCGCCGCCAGGGCGGCAAACTCACCCAAACTGTGTCCAATAAAGAGATCGGCGTGCAAACCCAGGTCGGCGACAAGGTAGAACATGGCCATATTGGCCGTATAAATGGCCGGTTGCATAACCTCCGGACTTTTTAAATTCTCGTGCACCTCTTCTTCCCCATCGTGATCCCGGGAAAAGATCAGGCTGGTCAGGGCATCACCCGTGAGTCCCCGGTATATCTCATCAGCGCGCCTGAAAGTATCTTCCACCACTGGCTGGGTTGAAAAGAGATCTCTCATCATGTTGGGGTACTGAGCGCCGTGGCCTGGAAAAAGAAAGGCCGTCTTTCCTGCAACAGCAGAAAAATGAATATAAATCCCCTGTTTTTCCAATGTATCTATTATATTAAAATCGGTTCTTAGTGCATTTTGCTCCTGGAGTAACCGGGCAGGCATCCCGGCCATAAAAATCCCTCCCCATCATTTTAATAAAGAAGACTTGGTTCAGGTGGGGTTTTGACCCCATCTGAACCTTAGTCGCACTATTTCGAGCTTACAGCCTGTTAATCCCCGACCTAAGAGGGCGGGGTCTTACAGGCTGTGCGAAGATTAATGATACCGGCCTTGCGGGCCACTTTTCCGAGCACATCTAAAGCCCGGTCAATATCGTTGTCCTCCAGGGCTGCGGTAATGGTGGTGCGGAACCGGCTCATGCCCCGGGGAACGGCGGGAAAGATGGCCGAGGCAATATAAACTCCTTCATTAAGAAGTTCCCTGGACATCACCATGGTTTTCATGTCGTCTCCAATAAAAATAGGGATGACCGGAGTCACGCTGCCCATTGTATCAAATCCCAACTGAATCAAACCGGAACGAAACCGGATGGTGTTATGCCACAGCTTTTCTCTCCGCCAACTTTCTTTTTCCATTAGTTCCAGCGCTTTGATCACCCCGGCCACCACCACGGGAGGGGGAGCGGCGTTAAATATGTAAGCGTGGGCGGTGTGCCTGACGTACTCACAGATGTCGGCGGAGGTGGCAATAAAGCCCCCTACCCCGGCCAGGGCCTTGCTGAAAGTACCCATGATAATATCCGCGTTCACCCCGTAATGCTCTGTGGTGCCCCGTCCGGTCGGGCCTAAAATACCAAAGGAATGGGCCTCGTCCACCATCACCATTGCACCGTATTCCCGGGCCAGGTCAATGATCTCGTCCAGAGGAGCAATATCACCGTCCATGGAGAACACCCCGTCCACCACGATAAGTCTCCTTTTTGCTTCCTTGGAACGTTCCAGGATATACTTTAACTTGTCCATATCATTATGGGTGAAGATCTTGACCTTCCCTTCAGCGAGCTTGTAGCCGTCCACAATGCTCATATGGTTTAACTGGTCTGAAATGATCACTGTTTCTCCATCGCCCAGAGCGGAAATGGTGCCGACGTTGGTTAGAAATCCGGCACTGAAAATCAGGGCCGATTCAGTGCCGAGGAAACTGGCCAACCGTTCCTCAAGCTCCTTATGCAGAACCGTTGTACCGTTATGCAGCCTCGCTCCGCAGGTGCTGGAACCGAATTGGTCCACGGCTTCTTTCATGGCCTGTTTAATTTCCGGGTGATCCGCCAGTCCCAGGTAGTTATTGGAGGTAAGCATGATTACTTCCCTCCTTTCATAAATGGACCTACCACCCTGAGGTCCTGCGAAAGCGGGCTCAAAGCTATAAAGATTCAGCCTTTTTCCTTCCTTTACCGGGTCTACAACTTGAGCAAATATCCTTTGAAATTCCTCGGTGATCATGAATTAACACCTCCTATAAACCTTTTTAAGTAGTCGATTCTTAACGGATAGCTCCACCCTCCCCCCTGAGTATCCCCACTATTAACTTATAATGGTTTTTAATTTAATGTTTTTTTACCTGTCAATTTTGCTTGTCTAATTGTAACGCAACATTGTTAGAATATAATAGCTTTAGAGTTAAAATTTGGCTAACCATTGTTAATGCTGAGTTAAGTATAAATAAGCACAAGCATCCAACCCGTGCATTCGGATCGTTTGCTTGTGCTTTTATAGTACCAATGGGAAGCTGATTTTTAATGGCGTTTAATATTTCCACCAACGCAAACACTATATGAGCAGCAACGCAATTTTCCTTGCCTTGGGAACCGAGAAGCGGTCCCTGATGCTCCTCTTGATGGCGGGTCAAAATTATGCACTATTTCCCCTTTACGGTGTCAACACCTTGGAGCCGTTCCACTTGGGCGCGTAAGAGAGCGATGGCCAGCACCACTACCCATAGCATATAACCGAAGATGTTGATGCGCTCCCAAACCCCCATCCACGGCGTAGGCAGGTTTGCCGCAAGCCGAGGACCGTCCAAACCCGCCAAAGCGCCAAACATGAAGAGGATCAGGATTGTTCCGATCGAATAGAGGCGGAACCGCTTTCCGAATGCCGTAGCCCCGAACCCTATGGCAAGTAGAATAAAGAGAACACCCACACCCGTGACAATTGCATGCATAGTATCGGTAAGCGTTCCCTCGACCCCACGCAGGTGGATCGGAGCAAATAGGGTCCCCACGAAGCCAAGGACTTCCTTTCCGACCAGCAGGCTTCCTACGATGCGCAGAGCGCGCTTTCGACCGGCTGATCCCCAGACGCCCAATCCGAATGCAATCATAAGGATGCTATACGTGAGGAAAAGCGGAACGACGAGAGTTCTCGTCGGAGCGCCGATAGCGAACAGCTCGCTAACGGTTTGAGAGGTGTAGCTGTAGCCCTCCCATCGCATAGCTGCAAATATATCAGTGGCGACATAGAGCAGCGAAGACAAGATACCGCAGACGAGTAAGAGCTTTCGTACTATCTTCAGTGCGCGTACCTCGCCAGGCTGTGTTTTAATAATTTTATTCATGTCTATACCTCTTTCTATGTAATTTAAGAAATTCACAATTGTCTTGCCGCTTATGAATCCTCTCCAAATCCGAATGAAGATTTTATAAATTCATTCACATTCAGGCAAAAAATAACTTCCCGTATTGTTTTTTATTTTTGGAAATCAGTTAATCCTTTCAATATGAATTCCGTTATATAAAACAAAATCTGTGGAAAATGCTGAATCCCGATTTCACTTTTATGCATGTCGATATAAGGTATAGAGTCGAAAATGGCGATTATCATCTCATCATCCAGATCATCCCTTATTTTTCCTTCAGCCTTCCATTTTTTAATCAACTCTGCTTTACCGCTGCGCGATAATTCATCAATGCTTTCGAAACCGCCTTGTTTATAAAAATACTTCTCCAGTTTACTAAAGAGATCCCTGTTATACCATTCCTTTAGTATGAGATTTGAATTCATTTCAATGGCGTTCTGTGTGACTATTTTTGTGACCAAAGTTACGGGATCATCATTCAGGTCAATAGATTCGAACATGCGCTTCTTTTGATCCTCGTTTTCCTTGATATAAACTTCTAAGAAAAGCTCCTCTTTAGAAGAGTAATAGTTATAAAAAGTACCTACCCCAATCCCAGCCATCTTTGCTATCTCAGAAACGTTAGTGTCTTTGAAGCCTTTGGAATAGAACAACTCCCTTCCCGAATTAAGGATATCTGCTTTTTTATCTATCAAGTGACTAACCCCCATCATCCAGAATGAATATTTTTTCAATTCATTCATATTGTAGCATAACAATATCTAGTTCACAAGGTACTGTCATCTGTTTATAATCCATTTTACATAAAATATGGTTTTGTTGCAGTTGCGTTTTTATAAAGAACAATGTTGCATATCTGGTGGAGTATTTGGTGTAGGTATTTTGCAGCAAGGGCCTTTGCGCTACCCATATTATCCCTCCCATATTTGACTTCTCATAGTATATAACCCAAACTTTGAAATTTCTTAGAAAGACACTATGGTTTAAAGAGAATTTAAAGAATCATACGCCGTAGGTGTTGACTTAGAGTGTACTCTAGGGTATACCATAAGGTAGATGAAAGGCCAAATGGGAGAGGTAGATTATGGGGTATACAATAAAACAGGTAGCGGACAAGCTTGAACTGTCGGCGTATACGATTCGATACTACGAAAGAGAAGGCTTACTGCCTTTTGTTTCGCGAAATAAAAATGGAAACAGGGTGTTTAACGATAATGACATTGAATGGATTAAGTTAATTCGCTGCTTGCGGAACACCGGAATGCCTATTGGTGAGATAAAACGCTATGTTGAACTTTGCATGCAAGGCGATAACACCGTTGAGGTTCGCAGGCAAATCATAGAACGACATAAACAGGCGGTTGAGCAAAAAATCGAACAAATGAAAGATTATTTAAAGAATATAAATAAAAAACTGATCTGTTATGATGATTTTCTGGCAGGCAAGGGGATGGACTGTTGTAATCCAATGAACAGTGTGACCAACATCAATAACATGTCGACTTAGGTCATGCTCGAAGGAATAATATGTTTATATGAAGATAGAGGAGGATGGTTATGATGAAGTCTAAGGTTTATTTTACCAGTATGCGGGCCAAGCCCAATATGAATCTACTACAGAAGTTGGAGAAACTGGTCAAAACAGCTGGAATTGAACAAATTGATTTTAAGGATAAATTCACCGCTATAAAAATTCATTTTGGCGAACCCGGTAATCTCGCTTTTCTCCGGCCAAATTACTCTAAAGTGATTGCGGATGTGATAAAAGGCCTGGGTGGGAAGGTTTTTCTCACCGATTGCAATACTTTGTATGTAGGAAGACGCAAAAACGCTCTTGAACATTTAGATGCCGCTTATGAAAATGGTTATAACCCGCTAACGACCGGGTGTCAAGTTATTATCGCCGACGGATTAAAAGGAACCGATGAAGCATATGTGCCTGTACCATGTGGAGAATATGTGAAAGAAGCAAAGATCGGCCGGGCTATTATGGATGCCGATATTATTATCAGCCTTACTCATTTTAAAGGTCATGAGCTAACGGGATTCGGCGGCGCATTGAAAAATATCGGTATGGGTAGTGGTTCAAGATCTGGAAAAATGGAGATGCACAGCGATGGCAAACCTGTTGTACAAAGTGAAACCTGTGTAGGTTGTGGCTCGTGCGCTAAAATCTGTGCGCAGAGCGCGATCTCGCTTATAGGAAAAACCGCTAATATAGACAAAGCCATATGTGTAGGGTGCGGGAGATGTATAGGCACGTGCAATTTTAACGCAATTATTCCGGCATGGGATGAGTCCAATGATATTTTAAATAAAAAAATGGCTGAATATAGTTATGCTGTACTAAACGGCAGACCGCATTTTCATATTAGCTTAGTTATTGATGTGTCGCCATTCTGTGATTGCCATGCGGAAAATGATGTGCCAATCATTCCCGATATTGGAATGTTTGCGTCTCTCGATCCGGTAGCTCTTGATATGGCCTGTGCCGACATGGTCAACCAAACCCCAGCTAATTCAGGGAGTTACTTGGGTGAACAGCTGAAAGCTACGGCCGGGAACTGCAGCGACCATGATCATTTCCATGCAATTCACCCGGAAACCAACTGGATAACCTGCCTTGATCATGCTGAAAAGATTGGTCTAGGTACAAAACTGTACGAGCTTATTGAAATCTAATCCCCGTTACTGAACGCGCGTAGCAGCCATATCCGATGATAATAAGATCCGTACCATAACTAAAAGAGAAATTGGTCCTGAAACATTGTAAAGTATAATTACCGGTTAAACTTAAAGCCCCATAAATCATTGTATACAATGATTTGTGAGGCTTTTGCTTTTCTCACTAAAGTTTTGGTAAATATGTTTATCCAAAGGAGCAGTTGGAGGAGATGAATCTGGTCAAGTTTTATCTCAAACACACGCGGGACAAAACCATAAGAAAATCCGGGATAAATGAGATAGACAAAATAAGCGGCATAGATTTTAAAAAGGGGTACGGGTCAATTTTTTGTAAACATATACAGGATAATACAACAGTTTAGCGAAGTAATATATTGTTAACTTGTGTCAGCATCTTTGGAGATGCTGGCTATTTTTTTGTATAAGAAGCCAATTTAAAACAAAAGAAAGGTAGAAGAATCATGAATACAACACTGTTTAAATCTTATTGCGACAATGAATACTTACTGCAAAAAGTAGGTGCTTATTCCAAGGTAAGCGACGAAAATAGTGCGGAATCAAAAAAGGTAGTAAAATACATAGCATCTCTTATAACTCCAGCCACTTTTGACATTCCTTTTGCTAATGGAATAATGGAACGTACGCAGCTATCATCCCAGCAGCTATCAAATATTGATGCATTGGATCAAAGTGGGTTTAAGGCTGATTAGTCGTAAGTTTCCGCTGGTAGCTAATGAGTCAATTATTAGTGACAGGTTCACATTCCTTAGCGACGAATTCAGGTCATTTCCCCAAGGGACTCCTGTACTTATCCGTGAGACCGATAAAGCAACGATGATACATTTTTTCCCTTGCTCGGTTTACCGTAATGGCAGCATTGAGCCTGGCAATTTGCTTTCTGAAACTTCTATTCCTGTTCAGCTACCTAAACCGTCTGTTGAAACGGGACTTAAGGGACCCGAAATCATCATTATAAGCTTATTTAAGGGAATGGCTAGTGCTATCGAGGGAAAAATCGCCGCTGAAATCTTCAATGCAATTTTCCCAAATAACAGTTCTAATATAGAACAGATGCTAAGTGATCTAAAGGAAAATATCAAGAATATTTTCCGACAGGAATTGGATTTGCAAACAATTGATCAACTGAACTTAAAGATTCAGGGTGTTATACGTTACATGCAACAGACTTATAATTTGCAAAAGAAAAGCAGTTCTGATGCCGCCAAGCTGGAAAATCTTCTGATCACAGAAAATGAAAAAATGTATACCGAGCTAATGTCTTTACTTGTAGGCGAAAGATATCGAGCCAAAGGGATTGCTTATCTTGTAGTTGGTGCCAATGCTCACCTTGCAATTCTTCAGGAACTAGCTGCAGTCACGATGCAAAGCAATCCGGAAATCAGTAAAGCATATACGGCCAATTACTACGAACGTTTAGGCGAATACATCGACGCCTTGCGCAACGCCATTAACGAGGTTCACCAGAACCGATTGAATTATTTAAGCCCGTGTCAGGAAAGCACCATTAGAGGCGTTTCTACTGAACATTGGTGGTTTGTAGACAATTGGGCAAATTACACATCAGAATCGTATTACAATACGTATTCGTGGGATGATAAAATCAGTGAAGGAAACGGGTATACGATTAATGCAAAGATAAAAGCTAATCGTGCGAGAGATATTTATTTCAATAATATCTTTCATCCAACGATAGTAAATGATTTACAAATTTATGTGGACATGAAAAACACATGGGTAAATGCTTTACAGGGTTAATTGAGATGTGCGTAAAATAACCAATTATATTAATACATTAAGATACTAAAGTACCTAGATAGAAAAACTCCCTGCTGCCGCGAACATAAATCTTCTGATTAACATTTTCTCCGCTTTCCAGCCATTTAAGAATGGTATGGCAGGCAAAACTGTGCCGAATATCGTATAAACGTAGAGGTCTCCTATTCCAATTGTTTCCGCCATCCGGCATTAAACAGGGGCGTAGTTTTTCATCGCCCTGGGTCTGGCTTACGGGTTGCCGGTGGAAGATCTGGTTGAGCTGTACCTGTGCCTGAAGGACCTGCCCAAGCGCGTGCTGGTGTCCTCGTTTCGGGTTACCAGCTCAGGCAAGGAGGGCTGGAGCCCGGTTTTTTTCAGTAATTTCCCCGGATCACCCACAAGCGAAGAGACTGTTTTGGATGTGGCGCTTTCCAGCAGCGCGGCTCCGGTTTACTTTCCGTCTCACAACGGCCGGATCGACGGCGGCATGGTGGCCAACAATCCGAGCACGGCGGCAGTTTGTGCCGCAGTGGATCGTAACCTTGGCGGGCAAGCTTTGGAAAGGGTTTACCTGCTCTCTGTAGGCACCGGTTCCTGGCAGATCAGCATCAAGGACGACACTACACGCTGGGGAGCCTTTGAGTGGATGTTTTACCCTGACCCAATGTTACCCCTGCTGAGTATATTATTTAACGGGTCCGTATCAGCGGATGAACTTTACACGTCACAGCTCCTGACCAGCCGCTACTACAGACTGAACACAACGCTGCCGCGAAATATATCCCTTGATGATTACCAGAAGATACCCGCGTTGATGCAACTGGCGCAAAACTATAATATCGGCCCGGCCGCCGGCTGGGCTAAGAGCAACTGGTTTTAATAAACCGTTAACGATCATGGGCCGGCACCTTGGATGTTCCTACAGCATAAACAATAAAGTAGATAAAAGAAATTATTACCACAGTCAAACTCACGTTACCCACCGACCTCAAGTCTTCCGGCCCGGCCAGGAGAGCGTAGGAAACAGTAATATAAAGTATCCCGTGTGCAAATAAAAATCCCCCTGTTATATTGCAACCAGAGAAAACATTTTTTTAAGCAGGCCCGCCATTCCCATTGTGATAACCATGGCCCCGGTAAACAGAGGGCTTAGAATGCCATTGAACCGGCCTATAAAACTGGTGATCAGTGTTTTGCAGCATTATTGTGTTGATGCCTATAGAGATACAGGGGAGTACCAGGCCGCCAGACCGAGTCGTTCATTTCCCAATATTTTACTAAGATTTTTATCTTGGGAGCTGGAGAAAAAAGTTTGGCTTTATAATCCTTCCACCGTGATCGTGCCTGCCAGTCCGTCTACAGTTACGACCTGGCCATCCCTCAAGAGTTGGGTAGCATTACCGGCCGCGACTACTGCCGGGATACGGTACTCGCGCGCGATGATCGCCGAATGCGACAGAAATCCTCCCGAATCTGTAACCAGGGCGCCTACAATGGGAAAAAGTACCGACCAGACCGGCGAGGTAATGGGGCAAATCAACACGTCTCCCGCCTGAATTTTGTGGAATTCCGACTCGTCCAGAATTACCCGCACGGGTCCGGTATAACGGCCCGCCGACGCTGCTATTCCTTTAAGCAGCTGGGCGTCTGCCTGCCGGCGGCCGCTTGCCGTTGTGGCAAATACTCGCTCGTAGGACCAAAACACTGCTTCATGAACAAAACGAACTTTCGCGGGCAGGGCGGCAAAAGATGGCGCTTGCGGCAGCTTACCGTAACTTGCAGATCCCGGGTGCGCCAGCACCCAAGCGCGTTCCCCTTTTCGGCGGGAGACAAGTTCGTGCTGGACTGCGCCGTTGCCTAAGGCTGAAAGGGCTTCGTCCAATACCAAGAAGAAAACATCGGCCTGCTCGGCAATCTGCTTATGCTTTACCAGCCGGTTTCCTATCTCTAGAGCAGCGAACCGCAAAAGTGCCAGCGGCACGCTTGTGTCGTAAAACCCGTGCTCCTCGCGAACCGGATAAGCCCGCTCGGCCCTGTCCAGTATCCTTTCGAAGCGTTCCCGTTCCACCGGGCGTCCGGATAATAACCGGTTGGCCTGGTCCACCAGGCGGGCGCGTTTTTCTTCCAGTAAACGGTTGTTCTCTTCCGGGTCATATCCGCGCTTAATTTGGTCGCTAATTAATTTTAAGAACAGATCAGGCGTTTCTGCCAGAGCCGGATCTGCCAATTCGTAGCGAATGGTCCGGCAGCCAAATTCCCTTTGGTATTCAGCAAATAATTCCGCAAAATCAGCGTCTGCTGCGGCCATACGTTTTGTGGTATGCTGATCAATCTGTTGGAGCAAGTTCACCAGCACCGGTTTTTCCCGCACAAGCTGCGCAAGTCTTGCCAGAGCAAGAGACGGGGCGCTGGATTTCTCTGAGAGGCCTATCAACATGTCAAATGCCTGCTCCTCGTTCCAGCCCAGCAAATCACGGCAGGTGAAAACAAACTCGGCCAGCAACTGGTTAAGCGATTGGTTGAGCATCATATGTATTTCCTGACTTTCCCGGAGAAGGAGATTTAAAGCCGCAGTATGCTTTGCCAAGCTTTCAGCGGACAGCACCTGCAGATTGGTGTCTCGCAGGTCTACAAGCCGCTTCATCAGGTTGTTCTTAAGCTTGGTATGCCATTGTTCAATCCATTTTCCCGCCTTATCTGCGCGAAGCGCTTCTTCACAGTTCCGGATACGGGCCCGCAGCGGTGGCAGGTGTATCAATAATCGCAATAACCAATCAGGCGGCGGCTGGCGGTCTTTGCCACCCAACGGTACCGTCCTTAGATAGACCCACCCCCCAATCTCCCGTTCTTCCGCCGTTTCATAAAGCAAACCAAATTCAGCACACATCCGCCGGAACCCCTGGTTAGCTGCAGGCAGCAGTATCGAGCGAGTAAGGGGATATAGCGGCTGCGGGTAGTGGGAGTCCGCGCGCTCCCAGTATCCGGAAGGCAGCTCCACCGGCACAGGTACAGTCTCAACTGCCTCGGTATTTGATAGAGTGGTAATAGGGCGAGCCTGCAGCAGGTAAAGTTTGCCGTTACCCAACGCCCATTCTATGTCCTGTGGTACGCCGTAGTGCGCCTCCACTTGGCGGGCCAACTCTGCTATAGCCAACACCTCGCGTTCTTTAAGTGCTCCCTCCGGAGCGCTACGGCAGATTGCCTGTTCCTCCTGGACCAGCCACTCGTCCGGAGAAACCAGGCCGGAGACCAGCCGGTCCCCAAGACCCCGAACGGCGCTTACCACCGTCTCGGAGCAGTCACCTGTCACAGGATTGGCAGTGAAAGCAACCCCGGCTGCGTCGGCTTCAATCAAGGGCTGGATTAGCAATGCCATCTGGCCCGACACTAGCTCCCAAGCCGCTTGGTAGGTCCGAATATGGTGACTGAAAGCTGAAGCCCAGCATTTGCGCACAGCATCGAAAACAGCTGTGTTACCACGTACACCCAAAACCGTTTCATACTGGCCGGCAAAAGAAGCTCCGGCCAAATCCTCCGCTACCCCGGAAGAGCGCACAGCCAGGGGGGTGTTGCCGAAGGGAGCAAGGGCAAGACGGATTGCCTCCTCAACTGAGGGCGGCAGCGATTTTTTCTCTATTTCGTCAATAGCTTGCTCAGGGTTGGTAACTGCTGCGCTAACATGAGCTTTAAATGCCGTAGTGGTTATAACAATACCGTCAGGGACAGGAAACCCCAAGACCAGCAGACGGGATAAATTTGCGGCTTTAATACCGGCTTGATCGGGAAAAGCTACCTCAGGCGCTCGTAGTGTCAAGACGTATTTTGATTCTTCCTGTTGCCCGGCATTATTCTTAATCATGCTATGTGCCTCCTTCTTAAACCTTTGAATTGACACTAGCTTCCTGTCGTTTGAGGTCACGGATTAATACTTCCAATGCCCAGGTAAGTGCGGCTGCAGTATCTTCAGCGTCAAGTCCGAACTGTCGGCGAAGGGTCACCCAACCCTGAGAGCCGGCCAGGTAGCGGATTACGGCAGCTGTCCGCCGGGTTACCTTCTGTGATAAATGAGGAGTACTTTCGTCCACAATTTTATCAATTAGTTCGTCCCGTCGCTGCTTGCTTTCCGGGTTGATGTTAAGCGCCGCCAGGACGGATATAACGGCCTGAATTATAGTCGCATGTTGTTCAAACACCGGAATTGACTTGTCAATCCAAGCGGGAATCTCCTCAATTACGCTGGGGGCGGCCGGCATCAGCGATCCGGCTAATTCACTTGCCCACTCGTACATTTCCTCTAATAATGCCTCTCGGGTCGGAAAATGGCGGTAGACTGAAGCATAAGAAATGCCGGCACGATCTGCTACGTCCTGCACACTAAATGTATGTATGCTTCCCTCCGTGACAAAGGAAGCAACAGCCTCCATAATGAGTCTTCGAGTATATTCCCGCTGGCGATCCCTTAGGGGACTGGAATACGATCTTGTTTCAGGTTTATCTTTGGGCATAACTATTGAAACACCACCTATATTAGATATATATTTTATATAGTTAATTATTCTTGAATTCATCATATGGTAGCTGAGTGTAGGTGTCAATAGGTCCCATAAAAAATCGAAACAATCTTTGGTAATAAAAAAAAACCCAAGAGGGGCTTAAACCAGGATGGGGTTCTCGCATGGAAAATTCCTTTCTTCCTGTCCGCAGTGGGTTTTCATATTGCATTCTGCTTGAACTAGTCTTGCCTTCAGGTGCTATAGAGGAGGGTTAGTTAATGATCTGGAAACTAATAACTGCAATTTTTGGACATAGGCCATTGGTAGATAAAAGCTTTTCCCTTCTTTAAGTTTGAGCCTTTATTTTGGCATGATGTTGGATGATTTCTTCTTTGTGCAAACTAACATAATTACAACTCGGGGTTGTGCCGCATTTCCGACATGCTATGTCATAGGCGGAATTTATAGTGCGACATTCATAGCACGAGTAATGCTCGTAGACAAGCATTCTATTTGAAACAAATAAAAACAGGAAAACCGCAAACCTTGACGCACAAGGGATTTGGGGGGGCATTCCGATTTAGCAAATGGTAAATATGTTTATCCAAAGTCGACGCTGGAGGAGATGAAAACCTTCTCCCACCGAGGCATATCGAGCATTATATGCAAATTCCTCAAACGTAACAGCGGGGTACCCGCTTACTGATCATGCATACCACTTCATAATTAATGGTTCCCATAGCCTCGGCAACTTTTTCCACCGGCAGCACTTGGTCCCCCTGGCGGCCGAATAGGACAACTTCGCTGCCAACTTCAACACCGGGGATGTCTGATACGTCAATCATAAACTGATCCATGCAGATCCGTCCCACCACGGGGGCAAAGCAGCCGTTCACCAACACCCGGGCCTTTGGAGAAAGCAGCCTGCTCCAGCCGTCGGCATAGCCCAGGGGCACAGTGGCGATGGTCGAATCCCTGTCCGTGGTATAGGTGCAGCCGTAACTTATGGAATAGCCCCGGGGCAGCTGCTTAACGTGTGAAACCCTGGCCTTCAGCTGCATCGCGGGCCTTAAATCAATTACTTTATTTACTTCCTCGGAAGGCCATAAACCATAAATAATGATCCCTGCCCTAACCATGTCCAGTTGATAGTCGGGAAGATCCAGGATGGCGGCGCTGTTGGCCAGGTGCCGGATAGGTATGCGCAGGCCGCTGCTCTCCATGGACTGGACAGCCTCGTTAAACCGGGTCCTTTGCAGGCTCGCATACGCCTTATCCGCGCTGTCCGCACTGGCCAGGTGAGAAAACAGCCCTTCGATAGCCAGGCCGGGCAGTGCAGCTATTGACGCCGCCAGCTCGCTGGCCTCTCCCGGGGTGATTCCCAGACGGCCCATACCGGTTTCAATTTTTAAATGCACACTGGCTGTTTTACCCATCTTTTGGGCCGCCCGGGATAGCGCCCGGGCCGTATCCAGCGAGTAAACAGTTGGCGTAAGCCCGTATTGCACAACCGGCTCAGCCATTTCAGCCGGTGTGTAGCCCAGGATCAGTATGGGAACAGTGACGCCCGCGCTGCGCAGCGCAATACCTTCTTCAGCAATGGCCACCCCCAGCCTTTGGGCGCCGTTTTGCAAGGCTGTTACGGCTACGGGCAGGGCGCCGTGACCGTAGCCGTCGGCTTTAACAATCGCCATTAACCTGGTGCCCGGTTCCAGCAGGCTGCGTATCTCTTGGATATTGTGCGCTATGGCAGATAGATCAACCTCTGCCCAAACGGGACGACCGTACATGTATACCACCTCAATCGAGAAATAAATAAGCAGGGCCTCCCGCAATTGGAGAGGCCCCGGTTCAGCTTAATTTAAGCCAGGTGCTCATTAATGTTTGCCGGTAAATCCACTACTTGGGCCAGCGGCACATATTCCAGATTCAAGGCCTGTGCCACTGCTTTATAGGTAACTTTACCGTCAATGGTGTTAACTCCCCGGGCCAGGGCGATATCTTCCTTAATTGCTTTTTCGTAACCTTTATTGGCCAGGGCTGCAGCATAGGGCAGGGTTACGTTGGTTAAGGCAAAGGTGGAAGTTCTGGCGACAGCACCCGGCATGTTTGCTACACTATAGTGTACCACACCGTACTTAATAAAGGTAGGCTCAGCATGGGTAGTTACCCGGTCCACAGTGGCCACGCAACCGCCCTGGTCAATGGCCACATCCACAATCACCGAACCCGGCTGCATAGCCTGCACCATCTCCTCGGTGACAATTTTAGGCGCCCGGGCGCCGGGAATCAGCACAGCGCCGATGAGCGCATCAGCTTCCGCCACCGCTGCTTTAACGTTGTAGCTGTTGGACATTAAAGTTTTCAAGCGGGCACCGAAGATATCGTCTAAATAACGCAAACGGTTGGGGTTTTTATCCAAAATGGTTACATCGGCCCCCATGCCCAGGGCAATTTTAGCAGCGTTGGTACCTACCATGCCACCACCGACGATGGTCACTTTGGCGGGAGCGACACCCGGCACGCCGGCCATCAAGACACCTTTGCCGCCGTGCGGTTTTTCTAAAATTTGCGCGGCAATTTGGATGGACATCCGGCCGGCCACTTCGCTCATAGGTGTCAACAGCGGCAGTGATCCGTCTTCCGGCTGAATGGTTTCATAAGCAATGCCCACTACTTTTTTCTTGAGCAGGGCCCGGGTCAATTCGGGTTCCGGAGCCAGGTGCAGGTAAGTAAAAAGTACCTGGCCTTCCTTGAATAAATCATATTCCTCGGCCAGCGGCTCCTTAACTTTCATAATCATATCCGCAGCCTGATAAACTTCTGCGGGCTTGTCCAGCATCCGGGCACCTGCTGCAAGGTATTGTTCATCGCTGATACCGCTGCCTGCGCCGGCATTTTTTTCAATAACCACCTGATGCCCGGCGCCAACCAGTGTTTCTACGCCGGCGGGTGTAATGGCCACCCGGTTTTCATTGTTTTTTATTTCTTTGGGAATGCCGATAATCATACTTACCCACCCCTTAGCGAATTTTTTATTTAATCAAATTATAAACCTGCAATTTTTAAGGCCGTTAGCAACATTTTTCCGCATTATGTTGTTGATTTAACCATTGTGACCTCGTATTATTAAATTTTTATGACAATTATTTGTGGTCGTAAGCCGGCCGGCCGGACACGCTGTCCTGTTTGTTCATGCCCAGGGCGTAATAAGAAACCAGCAGCAGGACCAGCCAAACCGGCCCCACATAAAGCGCCACCCGGGTGCTCGGGTCAAAGGCCAGGATAACCAGCACGAACACCAGAAAAGCCAGCGACAGATAAGAGGATACCGGGTACCAGGGCATGGGGTAGCGCAGGTTTTTAATTTCCTGCGGCGACAGGCCGCTGCGGTACTTAATCTGCACCAGCAAAATAATGGCCCACACAAACAGTGCTCCGAAGGTGGCTACGCTGGTGATGTAAATAAACACCTGGGCAGGCACCAGGTAGTTCAGCACCACGCCCACCAGCAGGAAAACAGCGGAGACGATAATGCCGAGCGCCGGAATGCCGCTCCGGCTTACTTTGGCAAAAAACCGGGGCGCTTTTTTTTGCAGAGCCAGGTTGTACAGCATGCGCCCGGTGCTGAAAAGGCCGCTGTTGCAGGAAGATAGCGCCGCGGTTAAAACCACAAAGTTGATAATGCCGGCAGCGGCCCGGATGCCGATGGCATTAAAAGTAAGGACGAACGGGCTGCCTTTGGTGCCGATTTCATTCCAGGGGAATAAAGCCATAATTACAAACAGCGCTCCCACGTAGAAAATAAGAATCCTCCAGAATACCTTGTCAATTGCCGCGGGTATGGTTTTTTCAGGATTTTCGGCCTCACCGGCAGTTACGCCGATTAGTTCGATGCCCAGGTAGGCAAACATGACCATAGACAGGGACATGACAACTCCTTTAATGCCGTGTGCAAAGAAACCGCCGTGGGTCCACAGGTTGGAAATGCCCACGGAAACTCCTCCGTGCCCCAAGCCAAAGATGATCATACCCAGCCCGATCAGAATCATGGCGATAATGGTCACCACCTTAATCAAGGCAAACCAAAATTCAAATTCACCGTACGCTTTAACATTAATTAAGTTGACCAACGTCATCACCAGCAGCGCTGCCAGCGCGGGTATCCACTGGGGCAGCTCGGGCAGCCAATAATTAACATAAATGCCCACCGCGGTAATTTCCGCCATACAGGTAACCACCCACATAAACCAGTAGGTCCAGCCCGTCAGGTAGCCGGGCAGGGGCCCTAAAAAGGTATTAGCATAGGCGCTGAAAGAACCCGAAACAGGATAGGAAACTGCTATCTCGCCCAGGGCCCGCATGATTGCAAAAATTACCAGACCCCCGACCATATAAGACAGCATCAAAGCCGGCCCTGCAGTCTTGATCGCGGAAGCCGAGCCCAAAAAAAGGCCGACCCCAATGGCGCCACCCAGGGCAATCAATTGGATATGCCTTTCCCGTAACCCGCGGTGCAGGTCTTCTTTTAGCTGTAGCTGTTGCTGCATAAAATTTTTCCCCCTTTAAATAATCTTGAAGAAAGCAAACACTTTCCATTAACGAAATAAGCCTCCTCCTTTCCGATAAAGTAAGTTTAAAACTATGTTAATTTTTAATATAATTTATAAATATCACATTATACTTAAAATTCCCTCACTTCATCTTTACTTTAAATGTAACAATCTCTACTGGATAAACTAACAATTAGGTTAAAAATTGGCTATTTATTATTTTGTTGTATCATTTTTTTATACTGTTAAAGAACAACGTGATTATACTTTTGCTTTATAAATGGTTTATAATTTATTAACAGGGTGACATTAAAATTGCCGGCCGTGGGGGCATAAGTTTTGGGGTGAGAGGATGTACAAGATTTTACCTCACTCAGCACCGCCTGCAGCAGGCCCGGCGGCTCCTGATAAGCACGGAAAAGACTATCGACGAAATAGCCTATGCCGTGGGCTACAGCAACAACATTGGTATAATTTGAGAGGAGTTTATAATGGTCAAAGAATTAGTTGCTGGTAAAACAATTGAAGCATGGCTAAAAACACACCCATTACTGGAGAAAGTTATTTCAACTGAAGAAGTTTTTTGGACTAATCCCAAATTTGGATCGTTGGCACGGTCCGAGGGTAAACTGCCGCTTGGTGAACTCGATGTAAAGGATGCTGAGGAACGACTTACCCGTTTCGCGCCATATATTGCTAAAGTTTTCCCCCGGACTAAACAAGCGAATGGATTAATTGAATCCCCTCTGGCTATGCTTCCAAATATGCAGCAGCTACTGGAAAAGATTTTGGACAGCCAAATTTTGGGGGAATTATATCTAAAATGTGATAACGAATTACCGATTTCCGGATCTATAAAGGCTCGAGGTGGTATTTACGAGGTACTTAAACACGCCGAGGATCTTGCCATCCGGGAAAATATGCTAAGCAATAGCGATGATTATTCTATTCTTGACAGTAGCAACTTTAGAAACTTCTTTTCTCAGTACTCTATTGCAGTTGGCTCTACCGGTAACTTAGGACTAAGTATTGGGATCATGGGTGCTAAGTTAGGTTTTCATGTTACGGTACATATGTCGGCAGATGCCAAGCAGTGGAAGAAAGACCTGCTAAGAAGCAAGGGTGTCACTGTTATCGAATATGAGTCGGACTATAGTAAAGCAGTTGAAGAAGGCAGAGAACAGTCTAATGAGAATCCAAACAGTTATTTTATAGATGATGAAAATTCCAAAGATTTATTCTTAGGCTATGCAGTCGCGGCTAACCGACTTAAGCAACAGCTTGATGATCGGGGTATAGTTATCGATGAGAACCATCCGTTATTTGTTTATTTACCCTGTGGAGTGGGTGGTGGTCCTGGCGGAGTAACTTTCGGACTAAAATTAATTTTTAAGGATAATGTCCATTGTTTCTTTGCTGAGCCGACCCATTCGCCCGCGATGTTAGTTGGCCTAATAACAGGTTTACACGACAAAGTTTCAGTTGGAGATTTCGGGATTGATAATATTACTGATGCTGATGGATTAGCTGTAGGAAGACCTTCCGGCTTTGTCGGTAAGACCCTGGAAAACTTAATCAGTGGTGTTTGTACTGTAAAAGACGAACAACTGTATGGGTTATTAGCTATGTTGGCAAATTCGGAAGGAATCTATCTTGAACCCTCGGCATTAGCGGGGTTTCCCGGAATAATCAAACTATTGAAGGAGAAAAGTGGTCGAACGTATTTAAAAAATCAAAATTTAAGCAAAGTTATGGGCAATGCGATCCATGTTGTTTGGGCTACCGGCGGTAGTATGGTACCTAAGGTTATTATGCAAGATTACTATAAAAAAGGACTTCGGTTATTGGGTGTTCGGAGTTGGAGCATTTTCCAGTCCCCCTTTGATTTCAAAGGAAATTAGGCCTCCAAAACCCGTCATTTGCCGTTTGGCCAGTTCATGCCGTGGTAGCCAACTAATGTTAGCATAGTATAAATACTGAGATAGGTTAAATAATAACAATAATAAGTACAGGAGGTGGATCGCAATTGGCATATAACCTATCTCAAAAAGAAAATATGTTGCTGCAGGATCAAAAGAAACATGAAGAACTATGTGTGCAAAAGTATCAAAACTACGCTCAGCAGGCCCAGGATCCTCAACTTAAGCAAATGTTCAATGCGCTGGCCCAAACAGAACAACAGCATCTAAATACTGTTAATCAGCTGTTAAGCGGTCAGGTTCCTAACCTGCAACAAAGTCAACAGAATCAGAGCCAGGGCCAAAGCCAATACACACAAGCGGCTGCCCAGAACAAGAACCCGGGCACAGCAAGCCAAAATGATATCGGGCTGTGTAACGATATGCTAGTTACCGAAAAATACATTTCCGGCACATACGATAATACAATTTTTGAATGCACCAATGCCAATGTCCGGCAGGTATTAAATCACATACAAAAAGAAGAACAGCAGCATGGCGAGGCTATCTTTAATTATTTGCAGAGCCGAGGCATGTATAATGTGCAGTAAACGCAACAGCAAAGCCCAGGAATTTTCCTGGGCTTTGCTGTTAAGATGCCCCTTCCCGAACCATATGATTTCTATTATAAAAATAACCGCCGAAATCCATAAATTCGGCAACTTGGGCGGTTTCCGGCAGGTTTACACCCGCTAACACTTCTTCTTTAAAAATGTTATACCCGGTTCTATCAACTATATAGCCCACGTGCTCTTTAGGCAGACTGCGGTCTATGTGTTTTTCAATATATCCGTACATGTTTTTGATCACACTAATTACAACATCTTCATCCACCCACTGTAAAAAGGTGCGGGCCAGTCGAGGGTTCTTTTTACCTGTACGCCCCATGATCACAAGCCGGTAAAAATTATTACCTCTGGTCCAGGCCGCATTGGGACAGGTAAGCACGCATTCCCCGCAGCCAAGGCATTGCCTTTCATCCCTTTCCACCCGGTAATTGACCATTCTCAGGGCGCCGGAGGAGCGCTTACGGCAATTGTCTACGCAGGCCCCGCAGGAAATACACCGACTGGGATCATAAACCGGTTCAACCATGCCCAGTACCCCTATATCCTGCATATGGGCCTTGATGCAGTCGTTCGGACATCCCGAAACGGCAATTTTCACATGGTAATTGTTGGGGTAAATAGTGCGCTCAATTTTATAAGCCAGGTCGGTGGTGTCATAATTGGCATAGGGACAGACTCTGCTGCCAATACAGGCTGAAACGTTCCTGGTACCCGCAGCCGGGTATCCTTCGTGGTTGTTCTCAATGGCAACGCCAATTTCCTTTTCCAGTCCCCGGATGATCGGCTCAATCATTAGATTTACTTCGTTCATCTTTTCCATAGGAATGCCGGGCACTTCAAAACCCTGGCGGGTTGTTATATGCACCGTACCGTTACCGAATTTTTGGGCCACTTCCTTGATAATATCCAGATACTTAACATCAAGATGACCGCCGGGGACCCTGATTCTAAGGGCGGTTATGCCCCTGTCCCTGGTAACACGATAAGCGTTTTTAATCATTTTCTTGGTGTTTACAGTCATTTTACTTTCCCTCCCCGGTTAGTCAATCAAATTTTTGGCCCGGGTATAGTTAAATACGGGACCCTCCAGGCACACGTAAGTATCATCTATTTTGCAGTGGCCGCATTTGCCGATACCGCAGCACATCTTTCTTTCAAAGGATACGGTTATGTTTTTCTCGGGCACGCCGAGCCTGAGAAATTCTTGAACTGTGAATTTCATCATCAAAGGCGGTCCTACTACGATTACTTCTACCTCACCGGGTTTACTCAAGTTTAATGATTGAACATACTGTGTTATTAGCCCAACATTGCCATTCCAGTTTTCATCGCCCCGGTCAACTGTTACTGTAGCATTGAAATATTGCCCCCATTTCTTCAGTTCGGGGCGAAATAGCACATCCGCGGGGCTTTTAAATCCGGCAAGCAAAGTTAATCCACCAAATTCCCGGTGACGGTTGAGCAGGCTTTTAACCGGGGCCAGCCCCGTGCCGCCTGCCGCAACGACCACTTCCCTGCCACGGTATTTATCCATCGAAAAGCCGTTGCCATAAGGGCCTCGTATAAATAATCCATCCCCTTCTTTAAGCTGGTGCAGCACATTGGTTACCTTGCCCACCCGGCGGATGGTCATCTCAAACCAACCGTCTCCGAAATCGCTCACGGATATGGGGCATTCACCCACTTTGGGCAGTGAGACCTCTACAAATTGGCCGCTGCTTGGTTTGATGCCGCTTTCCAAAATGAAAGTATAGTCGATATCAGTCTGGGGTTTAATGCTGATGATTTTTGCCTTTTGCGATAAATACGGGTTAGTCGCCACTGGTTATTCACCCCCTGAAGGTACTTCAATTTTTAATCAAGCTTTTCTATACACTTTGTAATCGAAATGTATTCCGGGCAGATATGATCACACCTGCCACAGCCAACGCACATATGATATCCGAATCGCTTATGGAAATCGTAGAACTTATGCATCACTTTAAACCGCATTCGTTCCCCCTGATTATTCCTGAAAGCATGACCGCCGGCCATTTCACTAAACCCGTCCACCATGCAGGAGGCCCATACGCGCCGCCGCTCTCCGCAATTTTCATTGTCACGATAAAAAATATCCTGCATGGTAAAGCAGCTGCAAGTCGGGCAGACAAAATTGCACCGGCCGCATCCCGTGCAGCGCGAGGTATATTCCTGCCACAGGGGGCTGTTAAATACATCGTTGTTAATGTTTTGCGGCAGTCGTGGTGTATATTGGTTTTTTTCTATAAAACGCGGAGTTATTTCTATGTTTTCATTTAACCCGTTGAAATAAGGTTTTAATTCAGGGTCCTTTACCTGGCACTGTACAAAACCCGCGGTGGGTCTTACAAGCAATGCATAATCATCTGTTACATTCGTCCCCGTAGCAACGCAAAAGCAGCTATCAAAACCTTCCCCGCATTCCATCAGGATAAACTTAACCTTTTCCCGCTGCTGCTGATAAGAGCTATCCTTAAAAGGTCCGTTGTTAATAAAAATTTCATCCAGGCGTTTATAAGCATTGATATCGCATGGACGGGCAAAAATGAGTATATTTTGGCTTTGTACAGCCGGTTGTTGATATTCGTTTTCGGTAAAATAAAACATTGTCTCAACCGGCTTAAAAACAATTTCTTTGGCTGAATATGCAGATCTTTGGTTAAATACAATCTCTTCAAATTTGTTGATCTCGCCATATGCTACCAGGTCCGTTCCCGCAAAGGCGCCCTTTCCCTTCATCTTCACCGGTGCATAAACCCGAAAATTCCGGCGCAAATCACCCAAAATAGCGTTAAACGCTTCTATCTCCAGTCTGTAACCCATGAGCACACCTCCCAAGCTTTATAATAAGGGTGCCGGTATTACGGCCCGCACCTTTTATTAAATTTGTTATATTAAAATGTTTAATGATTGGTTAGCCAAGGATTTATTTACTGCCAGCAGCCTTGCTATACCATTAAAAAGATCAAGGTAGCGCGGCCTTGCTGTTTTAAAGAAGGTGATACTTTTCCTTTAATCTTGCTGCAACGTTATTAAGCAGGGCAAAAGATTTTTCAACTGTTTTAGCTCCGTCGGCATTGACCAGGCAGCAGCGGGCCGGCGCCAGCCAGGCCTGGGAAACAATTAATTCCAGATTGATCCCCCGCTTATCCAGGTAAATCCAAAAATTTTCCAGCCTGTCCGCCAGAGTGTTGACTTCTTCAGCATCAACCTCCTCTGTCAGAGTTGGCACTATTCCCCAGCTAATTATGCCACCCCGCTTTAAAAATTCATTAATCTCATCCGCATACCGCACAAAAATTTGTCCATTACCAAATACATCTATGGACAGGATATCCAAATCCAAGCCGCTTAACAAAAAGGACCAGTCGGGGTTGCCGCACAAGTGCACTCCCCGGGGTCCCTCCAACCTGGTCAGGAAACCTCTAAAGTCTTCCTTGGCCCTGGAACTGGGATAACCTGTAAACGACGAAAAAATCATCTCCAAACCGGGTTCATCCACCCAAACAAATGGATTATCATGCACCTTTTTTAACTGTCTGTATTGAGCGTTTACTTTTTGAGCTATAAAGTCATATAAAAACTCCCTGATGTCATCGTTATAGATAATAGGCTTTAAATTTTCATCGGTTATTTTTAAGCCAAAACTTATTGGCCCTATATTCTGGCCCCTTATGTACTGATAATCCTTGAAATCTTCCAGCAGAAACCTATTTAGTGTGACTGAGTATTTAGGCGACAATTTAAATATTCCCTCACCGTCACTTTTGACTGCGTATTCCGACAGCTTATTGTAAAAAGAAGCGGTATCCAAGGATACACGATATTTTTCCTCGTCAATGTTAATGCCGGGAAAATTCTCGCATACCTGAACATACATATCTTCATAAAAGCTGAACTTGGGAAGCTGCGGCCAAAAAGGAATGTCAACAGAGAAAGCAATTTTAAAAGCATCCTCTATATTGTCATGGGGCAAAATACCCATTGCTGTTGTTAAACAGTTGCCGGTTAATTTCACCTTAAAGCACCTCCATGCTAAGATTCCTTAGATTATTATTCCTTGGGCATTGACTCTTCTTTTATTTATTTTAGATCACAACCTGAATTCTCATAACTTTTATAACATCATAGCCAATTTATCTATTATTAGAAGTTTGCTAAGTCACGAAACAGGTGTGATATTTATCACTGCCGGGAATATTTTCAAGAAAAACAGGAACAGGAGGCAAATTATCCAAACTAAAAAATCAAACAAAAATCCCGCAAGTACTTGGCTACCAAGGGTTTGCGGGATTTTTGTTTTAGAGTGGCCGCACAGATAAATATGTTTATCCAAAGGAGACGCTGGAGGAGATGAAAATATTCTTTCACCCGGAGCTGGATGAGCACTTTCCCGGCGCTAATTGGTAAAACTCTGCTCACCGGGGCTTGTTTTATTTGTTAATACATAAATAGTCCATGGTGCAATACTGGTTTCACTGACCCATTTATAAGTGTCACTCTCTCTGGCCAGTGGCTTGTAGGTTTTAACCAATTCAAGCCCGGCTTTTTTAAAAATCTTTTTATAATCATCGTCTGTGCACATAAAATCTTCTACCGGCCGTTTGTCTTCTATATCTGTAATAATTATTTTGACCTTGTCTCCACTTTTGGCCTTTTTATTTTCGGGAAAGCCCCAGGTGGAGAATGATGCCCATTCATTTATATAAATTTCAGGCGACGATACAAGGTTGACAATTATTCCATCTCTCTTTAGTATACTCCCCATATCCCCTAAAATATCAACCTTCTTTTCCACTGAGGGGATATTGTCAAAAGCAAACGCAGACAGAGTCAGGTCGTAGGTATTATTTTCAAATTGGCTCAGGCGGCCATCTTTTATAAGAATATAATTTCCGTCAGGATCCATTTCCAACGCTTTTTCTATCATATCCTTTGCAATATCAACCCCCACAGTGTCAAACCCCAGCTTTTTCAGGAACCGGGTGGAACGTCCGGCGCCACAGCCAAAATCCAGGGCCTTTTTTCCGTTTGCATGTTCAAACAGTATATCCGGCAAATCCCTGTATGCCAGGAAGTACGTGCCCGAAAACTCCAGTTTGGCATACGCCCGGGCGCGTTTGGCATCATTGTAACAATTAATGGCTGCCATAATATCCCCCCTTATGCTTATAATGTCAACTGCATCCAAATTACATCGAAGTTAATACCCTTTTTCATTCCTATTCCGGTAAAACGACCGCATTGTTCAAACCCATGCCTGCTGTGAAAACGAATGCTGCCCTGGTTAATGGAAGATATTGCGGCCAGTATGTTTTTGATGCCTCTTGACCTGGCTTCCTCCAGCAGATACTCCAGCAAAAGGGTTCCCAGCCCCCGACTCGTCATATCCGGTTTGATAAAGTAGGTGATTTCGCTGGTGCCGCGAAATGCAGGTATAGGACTATGTGGACGCAGCATAGCAAAGCCGATAATGTTTCCTTCTTGATTCTCTGCAACTATCCGGGGATAGCCTTCGCTCTTTAGAAATAATTCATCGAAGAATGTATAAGGTATTTTTTCCTCCGGAAAGGCAGAAAAGCTTTGCTCAACATAATAATTAAAGATGTCAATGACTGATGTGCGGTCCTTTTCATTCATCTGGCGAATTGTTGCCATATTCATCACCTTTCTTTATCAGGACGTAGCTCTTGTACATACAGGCAAGATAATTTGTTCCAAAACTCCTGTATTGATAATAGCCTTATTTCTTTTTAATAGACAGGTACAGTTTATAGAAAACTGACCTATAACAGTTGTAAAATTTGTGTTACTGTTTTATAGTGGTGCTGAAAAGACCGTAAGGAGCTGTGATAGGAATTAAAAAGTATGACCAAATTATGAATAGAATTATGGATCTTATCAGGCTGGAAACGCTGAAAGATGGCGAACGGGTGCCCTCTGTCCGCTCCATGGCCAAACAAATGGGCGTTAGTATAATGACCGTCCTTGAGGCGTATCGCCGCCTGGAGAACATGGGATTAATTGAAAGCCGGCCGCAAAGCGGATACTATGTTTGTTCCAGTGCTCTTCGCCCGACATATAAATTGGCTTGTCCTCCACAGGCAACCCGGTCGGATATTGCCCTCAGGACTGAAGCGGTAATGATTCCGGAGGCTGTAGAAAGACTTCTGACTCTGGCATTAAGAAAAGACATTCTACCTCTCGGCACCGGGATGCCTGAACCCGGTTATTTTCCAAGCGAAGAACTGAGCATACGCCTGGCCCGGGTTGCCCGCACCGATCCAAATCTGATTAACAGGTATTGCGTTGGCAGAGGACACCACTCCCTGGTGGAAATGATTGCGAAATGGATGATTGAGGCCGGGTGCGTTATTCCGGAAGATGAGATTGCTGTAACGGCCGGGGCAACCCAGGCTCTAATGCTGGCGATAAGATCATTGACCCGGCCAGGAGATACTGTAGCTGTTGAATCACCCGGTTACTACGGTTTTTACTCCCTTTTGCAGTTTTTTAACCTAAAAGCGGTTGAAATACCTTGCGACCCGCAAAGCGGTCTGGCAGTGGACGCATTGCAAACAATATTGAGCCGGGGGCTGAAACCCGCCTGTTTAATACTGTCACCCAGTTATTCCAATCCAACGGGAGCGGTGATGCCCGATGAGAATAAGGAAGCTCTGGTTGAACTTTGCTTAAAACATAACCTTCCTATGATAGAAGACGATACATTTGGAGAACTTACCTTCAATACTTATCGTCCGCGCCCATTAAAGGCGCTGGCTCCGGATAGGGTGATTTATGTAGGGAGTTTCAGTAAGATACTTGCTCCGGGATACAGGGTCGCCTGGCTGGCCGGTGGGCCTTACACCAGTGACATACTGCGCTGTCATGCCATGTCCGTGCTTGCAACACCCGTGGCAACGCAGCTGGCTCTGGCAGCGTATTTGAAAGACGGTGGTTTGAAGCGGCACCTGCGGCTTTTACGCAAGAAATATAAGGTAAACGCCAGTCTTTTGCAAGACAAAATTGCTCTTTTCTTTCCAACCGGAACGCGTACAAGCAATCCCCAAGGCGGTCATTTTTTATGGGTTGAACTGCCTCCGGGTTATGATGCCGTTGAGCTTTCTGCTACTGCGGCAAATGAGGGAATTTCTATTGCCCCGGGGGTTCTTTTTTCCTCACGGCAGCACTACATAAGAAATTTCCGTCTAAATTTTGCCGTCAATTGGAGTAAGGAAGTTGACGAGGCTATTATGCGGCTTGGTAAACTCTCGCTGAATTTGTTGGGGTGCAATACGTGCATTATCCAAAGTAGAAAAACCGAATAAAACCCGCAGGTCCCTTATTCGTAAGGCCTTGCGGGTTTTAAGTTTTTAAGGTGGTTGGCACGATTGACTGGCCGTCAGAAGGCGGGCTGATATCTCCAATTATAGGGAATGCGTTCTTTGAAGCCTTAAAATTCAAAATGGCAAAATTCAGCTTGGAGGAAGAACCGGATGTGTTAGTTGCACAAGTCCGGTTCTTGAAGGTACGAAGGACTTTTGCAAGTATGTTATTCACAGGTTTGGCCAAACTAAGATCAGCCTACATGGTAATCAAAAAAATCAAGAAAGGATTGGACAAATGAGCAAAGAACGCAGACATGGCAAGAATAACAAGGTGTTTGAGCTCAATATGGGCCACGCAGGCGTTTATAAGCCATGGGTAGCTCATAGGGAAAAAGTAAGCCCAGATAGAAGTAAATGACAAAGCACTCCGGAGAATAAATGGTTTAGGCTATTTCTATTTTTCAAGTAATATAGACCTAATTGACTCGTTTAGAGCGTTAGGTCTAAAATTTACCTTTATAAAATCCTGTTAATTCATCATGATGAGATTGATATATTAAATTTTGCTGGTTTAAATAATCATTTACCTTGCTCGAATATATAATAGAGGATATAACTATCCCCAATATACTCATCATACTGCAGTCAAGGATAACTGAAAAACCAACTAATAAACTATTAAATAATTGTTTATGCTCATCAGACAGATTGGGCGATAATTTCTTTACTTTTCTTTTGTTTTACGGTCGGTCTTGGAAATTAAATCGGTGAGCTGCCGAGGAGAGAGTATATAGGGGGAAGATCATGTGAATTACATTGAAATAGTCAATGACGCCATACAATATATTGAGTCTAATTTGCACCGCAAGCTGGCCTTGGAGGAACTGGCATCACGGTATTATATATCTACTACATATTTCTATCGAATCTTCCATGCAGTAACCAATCAGACCGTTAAATCATATATTCTGGGGCGCAGGCTTACCGCAGCTGCCATTGAATTAAGAAAGACAGACCGCAATATAGCCGACATTGCATTCCAGCACGGCTTCAATTCCCATGAGCAGTTCACCCGGGATTTTAAAAAAATGTTTCATATCACCCCATACAACTACAGGAAGAATAACATTTCCGTTGCCTTAAAGGAAGAGCTGGATGTCGTCGAGCGCGACTTCAGGAATAAAAACAAGGATATTATTATTGACTACTCTTGTCGGGAACTTAAAGAAATAACGCTGTTGGGAAAAGAAATCTTTTTTCAACCGGAAATTAGGTGCGAATTGGAGGAAGCAATCCGTAGGGGCAACAATTTTGAAGAGGAGTATTTTATCAAAGGCACCGCCGGACGGCTGTTCAATGTCATGCGCGCTTGTAATAGCAATGGCTTCCGCATTAACTGTTTTTCAGGCATACCCGCAGGGGAATATACAGGTGATTGTTCCGGTTTAAAGCAAAGGACTATTCCCGCATCCAAATACGCGGTATTCAGATACCCGGATATTTTGGGACTGTTTTTTCATACAGTACTGGGAGATTTGCACAAATGGCTCCGTGTATCGAAATTTAAATTAAACAAAGGTGTGGGCTTTGATCTGTTTACATTGCAAACCGAAGATTACGAGCAAACAAGAAAATTTTATCTTTATTTACCTGTGCTTTAAATTGATTACTGTAAAAAACCTCAAGACCTCACCTTCCATCTTGGTTATTATTTAATCATAGCCTGAGAGGGGGATACCAATGAAAGAAAAACAGATCAGCCGTACCGCATTGTTAATGGCCTACGTTCGTGGCTACCATGCCATGAGTGGTACCCTAAGAATCTTTGAGGACAATCTGGCGTATGATTTACTTACGGATGAAGAACGCGGAATATTTGAGCAGCAATTTACGCCGCCGCCTATTCAGCTTATTGAATCTGTTGACCCTATAGGCGCCGAGTCCTGCCATAACCAGGCAGACCGTCTGGCATGAGCGTTGCGGGTCATACCGAGCGCATCCCACAGCCTTAGCCGTTCTCGTTATACGGAAGATGCCCTTAAAGATGCCCTAAGTCAGGGTGTGCAACAGTATGTGATACTGGGGGCGGGGATGGATACCTTTGCTTTTCGGCACCCTGAGATGTTAGATAAAATTAAGATTTTTGAGCTTGACCATCCCGCCACGCAGGAATTTAAGCGCCACCGGCTCATTGAATTAGGCTGGGAACTTCCGAAAAATCTACATTTCGTTCCGGTGGATTTCACAAATGCCGGGAGTGGGGGGAGCCGCTAATTACAGGCTTTGACCCGCCCATGCTTGCCGAGGACCTTGGACGCTTGGGCTTACGCCTCAACGAAGATCTAAGCCCGTCCGGCATCCAGGAACGCTACTTCCGGGGACGCACGAACGGCTATTATGCTGTTGAGCATGTACACTTCGCGTGGGCAGTGGTTAAATAGTATTATGCTTCAACGAATAAAATTTGTAGCTACTTTATTTTCTCTTTCCGGTTCCTCCACAGCCCCTTTTCCGTTTTTAACTAATTTCAGGACCCATGCCATATTTCTACCAAGGACCCTCATGATTTGCACTCCTTCAGCATCTTGCAACGCTTCCCCAGGCGTCGTGCCGTGAATAACATTCCAATAACATGAGGTTGGCATGATCATTTCGGAATAAGTAAGATAATGATTTAATTGGTCAAAGGCAGGCAATCCCCCTGAACGTCTTACAGCAACAACAGCAGCACCCACCTTATGTCTAAATATTCCACCGTTGTTACCAGCAACAAAAAATGCCCTATCTAAAAAGGCTTTCATTGTAGCACCAATTGACGAATAGTGAACAGGTGATCCCAAAATTATGCCGTCCGCTTCTTTCATTTTTTGAATCCATTCGTTCACTTCATCTCCCGCAATACACTTCTCATCCCTTTTCTTCCCGCATTGCCCACATGCTAAACATCCTCTAATCGACTTGTTTCCTACATGAATAATTTCTGTTTCTATACCTTCTTTTTCAAGCTCACCTGTAACTATTCTTAGTGCATGATAAGTATTTCCTTCTTTATGTGGACTGCCGTTAAAAGCTACTACTTTCATTAATCTTCCTCCTTAAAATTGGTTAATGCCTCTTTTTACTTAATTAAGTTAATATGAGTATATACACATATTAACTTAATGTCAAACTGAAACAAGCACTACTTTTCATGCTATGGATACTTAAGCGACCATAAATTTCTATTGGCTCACCGTTGGTTAAATTGGAATATACTTTTGGTAGTTGCCCCAGCTTAACTAAATAATTATCATACCACAGGCAAACGGCCTATTGGACGCATTCGCCATTTAGGAATAATAGCGCTTTTATATTTATTCTACTCAGTCGTCTGCAATTAACTTCGTATACTTGAGCAATACAATGGTTGTTTTATATCCACCTTCCATATGGGGACAGGTATATTTTTCTGGCGTAATAAAATGCAGTAAAATAAAAAGGCTTTGAGTTGTTAATTATTGACGGAATTAACCACCCAAAGCTTAAAACAAAATATTCATTTTGGTTTAAGCTTTTTCTGTTGAACTGCACCTCGGTATGTTGTGTTAATAAATCCATTTCTTTCTTACATTAATGATACTTAATCCGAATAAAGCGACACTAAATCCAATCAGCATTAAAAAACTGAACCAGATCAGCATGTACCCGTTGCCGCTGATGGCTGTTTTTAATATGTCGGCACCATAAGTGAGTGGCAAAATATAAGATATGGGTTGCAAAAAAATGGGTAATTCTTGCACCGGAATAAATAACCCGCACAGAAAGATCATAGGAAATCTAAAAAAGTTGGAGAAAGTTTGCGCCTCAAAAACTTCACTTACTGATACCGCGATGAATAAGCCCAGAAAAGTTGGGGTTAGAGCAATTAAAAAAACACTTCCGGTCATGGTAAGCCAGTGGACGCCGGACAAATCAGTCATAAAAAGGGCAAATATAACCGGCACAAAGGCATTAATAATGCCAAATAGAATTGCTCCGGTGGTTTTGGCCAACATCAGCAGATTAAGACTGATAGGCGCCAACAAAAGTCTTTCAAATGAGCGGCTTTTTCTTTCAAAAGTGATCGTTACCGAGAGCATGGATGTAGTTCCAAAAAGAATGGAAATGGAAATAATCCCCGGTAAAATGTCCCGGATATCCATTGCGCTTTGGGATCTAAGGAAAAACATCAGGGTCCAGGCAAAGGGGAAGATTATACCCCAGCTTATGTTGGGTGGTTTTAAATAATAAGTTTTAATGTCTTTCATTAGAATGCTCCCAAAAGCGGTCCAAACACTCATTTCTTTCGCCCCTCTTTCTCTTTCTTCATCTTCTCAGGTTCAATGCCGGTTACTTTCACAAATACTTCTTCCAGAGAAGGACGTATTATTTTTGCTTCGAATACGGTGAGACCATTATCTTCAAAAAACCTCATAAATGGCATAAGATTAATGGAAGCGGGGGAATGAATTCTAATGCTGTTGTCACCTGTGATCTCAACTGTATAGTCCGGGAATTCCACCTTTATAACCTGTGTTATTTTTGAAGCTCCGCCGTCAAAGGAAAATTGAACAATGCTTTCCCGCTGGGCTTCCTGCATCAGCTCGTCTGTGGTTCCGCAGCGTACAATCTCACCGCCAACAATAAATGCTACCCTGTGACAAAGCCGCTCTGCTTCCTCTATGTAGTGCGTGGTTAAGAAAACAGTAGTGCCATTTTTATTTAGTTCTTTAATTAAAGAGCGTATCTGCCTGGCACTGGCCACATCAATGCCGGTTGTAGGTTCGTCTAAAAAGAGTACCTTGGGTTCGTGGATAATACCGGCGGCGATGGTAAGTTTTCTTTTCATCCCTTTGGAATAAGCCTTAAAAAGTTTTTTGCCTGTATCAGCCAGGCCGAATTGGCTTAAAAGATGCCGGGCTCTTTCTTCACGCATACGCTTTTCCAGACCATAAAGGGAGGCGCAGAAGCAGAGGTTTTCAAACCCGTCAAGTTCTTCGTAAAGGTTACTTTCGTCAGGGACGATACCCATCAGCTGCTGAGCTTGCTTTATATGGCGGGTTAAATCAATGCCGGATAAATTAACGGAACCGGAAGTTATTTTAGCTAAACCGGTCAACATATTAATTGTGGTGGTTTTTCCGGCGCCATTGGGACCAAGAAAGCCGAAGATTTCCCCTTTGGCGACGCTGAAAGCAACATCTTTTACCGCAGCAAAGTCTCCATATTTTTTAGTTAAACCGTTTACCTCCAGCATGTTCAATTTCCTCCCTTCCGTATTATGTATACCGTATAGTATTTTGTTCTATACAAGATGACTATTGCAGTATAAATAGGGGTGGGAAAGTAACTACCCCACCCCTCCAAATCAACACTATTCTTTTTTACCCTGGCAAGGATGGTCTTTCACATCCCCATGGCACTTTTGAATCTGTTCCGGAGTGCATTTTTCCGGGCTTTCTTTCAATTTTTCCGGACGTTCACAATTGCAATTGCACATCTTTGGTTCCCTCCTTTCCCCAGTATCTGCCTTCCTTGAATATTTCTGATGACATACATGCTCATGGTAGCTAGGCTGAGTGGTTATTTTTTTTAATTCTTCAGCAACCATAATGAGCAATTCTTTTTCTACCGAGTAATGGGTCCAATAACCATTTTTTTCTCCTTTCACCAATCCCGCTTTTCTTAATGTTTGTAAATGCTGGGAAACGGCTGCCTTAGAGATGCCCAAATTGTAGGCCAGAGCCCCAACACAATAATTATGGGTAATAAGTATGTTTATTATTTTAAAGCGCGTTTCATCAGCCAGTGCTTTTAATATTACTGATAGATCATTCATGACAATTCAATCCTTTTTAATTAAGTAAAAACTTAAATAGATTTTAATACGCTTAAATGATTAAGTCAACAATAATATCGATTTGAGTCTTAGGTCCTACGGCAATTGGGAATATCAGCTCTGTATCGGCTAACGACCAAACCTCTATGATGAAAATAATAAAAGCTTGGGAGGTGCTTACATGCTTACCCGAATCTTTATTTCAGAAGATCCAATGAAGCTTCAGCGAAGATTAAAAAACTGGCTGGATGCGGAGCAACCCACGGTCTGGAACTACAAGCTGGACGCTGCAGACGATAAATTCGTAATGATCGTTACCTATATGATATTGCCCGGAGAACCTCTATACCGGGCCTGGCCAGGTGGCATTTCCGTCTCGGCACTCACAGCATCTTAAACCTTTATTCACGAACAAATGCCGTTATCCATCCACTTTCTTGATTAAGAGACTTATTTACCAGCCTGGCTTGCACCAATTGCAATACTCAAATAAGTAATTATTTTAGGAAGGGTTAACAATCGAGGGCTGATGAATAGTTTATTTGTGACATGGCTGCGGACAGGTGTTTGAGGTATATATTTATAAAGCCCCGGTTCTCCAGCAGCCCCTTGATGTAGCCATCGGTCTTATATCCGAGCCCGTTCAGCCGGGTTTTCCAGGAGTCTCTCCCGTCGCCGTACAGGTCGTTTAAAGCATGATCCCCAGCAATGTTCATAAAGGGCATCAGGGTGACATTTTTAACCCCGGACGCTGCTAGATCCGCTACAATTTCCTCCAGGGTGGGGTAGCCTTCTACGGTACCCAGGAACACGTTTTTATACTTGTGCCGCAAAACATCATTGAACTTCCCGTAAGCAGCATCGGCAGGATGGTGTTCACTGCCGTGACCCATTAAAACCACGGCGTTGGCCGCGGTATTGACAGGTAACTGGGCAGTTATCGCCTCCGCGGCAGCAATGTAATCCTCGTGATGGTACAAAAGAGGCTTACCCAGAGCTATTCCCTTTACCACCGACTGCGACATTAATAAGCCGTTGAGGTCAGCAACGAGGTCGTTGTATTCCCGACCCGGGATTACGTGCACCGATTGTACCACAACTTTTTCAAATCCGTCCTCCCACAACCTTTTCAGGGCCGTAATGGGATCATTAATGATCTTGCCGTCCCTTTCGGCTATTATGTCTCTAATAGTTTTGGCAGTATAGGCCCAGCGCACTTCAACGCCGGGAAAGGTGTCTTTCACCGTTTGCTCAAGATTGACAAAGGCCGGCACCGCGGCTTGTACACTTGTCCCGAAAGTAACCAGCAAAATGGCTCTTTTATTCTTCAAAAAACTGATTCCTCCTTACTTTTTAGGGGTTAGGTTTAACAAGGGCGTCTACCGGACCCCGGGCAGAGAAAGGGATTATGTATGCTGTGTAAGGGGCGCTTAAAAAGTAGTGCATAGTAGTGCATAAAAGAGGCTAAATACAAAAACCCCGGCTTTTCCGTAAAAGCCGGGGTTTCTAAAGGCATGATACCTCTGAATCCAATATCCTGTGCGCACCTAACCTCTCCACGGAAGGCGATACTTGATTTTTTGCCCAGGCAGGTCTCCTGACTTGTGGTTAACAGCGCTACCCCGCCTTCCCGGGCATTAAATACCCAGTGGCATTTGGGGGCCGCCTCTCACTTACAGTGGCCGGACCGTCCGGGATTTGCACCCGGTTCCCTTTTACCCCCCCGGCGTAACCGGGGGACCTGAACAAGTTATTCAATTACATGTATATTAACATCATTTGGCTGTTTTGTCCACCATTCCATACTAGCCTACACGCTCTTTTTTATTGGACGGAAAGCTGGGTGGTCACCTGAGCCAGCTGGTTTAAAAAATATGATTCTTCCCTGATCATATGGTTGAGCGCCAGGGGCACGCCGGTATTTTGCACAGTGCAGACGCCGAATCCTTGCTCCAGGGATTGCTGCAGGCCCAGATGCAGTTGAAATATCTATTTCAGCGCATTGGTAATAACCGTCACCGCTTCAGCCCGCGTGGCATAGTTTTTTGGTCTGAAGGTGGCGTCAGGGTAGCCATTCATTATACCCTTCTGTACGACAGCCGCCACGGATTCTTTAGCCCAGGCGGAAATACTGGCGTTATCTTTATAGGAGGGTTGAACCGATGCCGGGCTGAGCTTGGCGGCATTGCCAATCATAACGGACATCTGCTCCCGGGTAATGGGCTCGTTCGGCCCAAAAGATGTTTCACCTAAACCGCTTACAATTCCGTAAAAAGTCGCGGTGGCGATATTGTCTTTAGCCCAATGGTTAGTAGTGTCACTGAACACTTTACCACCATCCTGCTGCTGTAATTTAAAGGCCTTCACCAGCACGGTAACGAACTCAGCTCTGGTAATATTATTGTTGGGCTTAAAGGTACCGTCGGAATAGCCGCCAATGGCACCCAAGCCGGCCAACTGAAGTATGTTCTTTTCCGCCCAGTGCCCGGCAATGTCGGTGAGGGTCACGGACGGAGGTTGAGTGGTTTCTTTAATCGGAGCGGCTGCTTTTTCCATGACGGCGTATTTGGTGAAGTGGTTTACGGTGACGGTAATGGTCTGGCCGGAAACCGTACCCCCGATATTAACCCACTGCCCGTTGGTTTCGTCGTAATAATAAACTGCCGGGGTTGCACCCGGGGCCAATTTCGACGGATTGATGGTGAAGGTCAGGGTGACCGGCTTGTTGAAACTGTAACTTTCAGACTCACCAACCTTAAATTCATACACACTGCCCAGTACCATGAACCCGGAGGGTGCTGCCGGGGGGGAGTTTACCTTCTGTACCGTGACCTTAACAGCGGAGTTACCTTGCAGCGCACCGGCCGGTATAGCAACTGAGGCCTCACCGCCCAGACCGACTTTACCGCCGGCACCGGGAGTAACCGAAGCTGACCCGCTAGTGCTGCTGACCGACTGGGAAGGGGAACTCCCACCGCCGCCACCGCCACCACTGCCGCCACTGCCGCCACCGCTATCTCCACCGTTTTCTTCGCTGCCGGAGGATGCCGTTACATTAAAGCTGGCACTGCTTGCGCTTCCTCCTCCGGCTACATCGACAGTCCATGTACCGGTGGGAGCATCCGCCGGTAAAGTAAATTGAAAACTGTAACCCTCTGTGCCGGTTTTGGTTTGGTCTACAACAAATACTCCGTTTGAGGGGTTCTTAATGGTGATTCCTATGGATGTCCCTGGAGCTATATCTGTGGCGGTGCCACTGATTTGAATATTGCCGCCCGGTACGACGGCGCTGCCCGGAACGTTGAGAGTAATCCCGGCCGCCAGCGCAACATTACATACCAGCAGCAAAGTCAGTATCACTGTCATACTGAACAGGGCCAGCCATTTCCTTTTAAAAGGATTCATAAATTTCCTCCTTTATATTTTGCCTGGTACATCTCTATTAACAGAACATAGAAAGCCATTTTAAATTATAATTCTGCAACCTCATTTTTAGCCGGTAAATTTAATGCAAGGGAGCAGGAAACCCGCTCCCTCTTTTAATTAGTTAGTTGACATTTATTGAAGTTTCTACCGGCTCGGCCAGGGGCTGCCAAGAAGTTGTGTTTGACCAATCACTCCAGTAAAAGCCCTTTACTGTACATGTTCCACTGGTTGTCGGCTGATACAGTACAGAATATTCCGTATTCTGGTCACCATATACTTTAAGTCCTTTTGCTGCATTCAGAAAAACCGGCTGATCGCCGTTAAGCACTTCCACAATGGCTAATCCGGGTATGTCACCGTCAGAATTTTTCCTGGCTTTCCAGGTCAAATAGTACTGTTGGCCGCGTTCAAGGTTGCCGGTGACCGGCTGTTGATTGCCGTCTACTACGAGAAGGCTCTCAATAGTAGCAATTTCCTGATCAGTCTTTTGTTTATTCTGGATACGCTGTTCTATTTGAGCGGTTATTCCTGCCGTTCCAGCCGCCGTGACAGCGTCGGCCAGGGCATCTCTAATCAAGATATGGGTATCAACCATATTGGTAGCCTGTAAAAATGCCCCGAAACCATCACCGCCTCCAGCCATGAAGTTATTCGTCGCCACTTTGTAAGTTGTAGTACTATCGGTCATATCCACTGGCGTACCGTCGCTCTTGGAAATGCTTACCACTTTGCTGCCAAAGGGCTGGTTAGGGTCATAAGTAAATTTCAGCCCGGAAACTTGAATGCCTTTGCCACCCTGTTGCGCTGCCGGTACTGATGTATCTACGCCCACAGCCTGTTCCAGCAGTAATTTAAGTTGGGTACCGGTCATATCACAGGTTACGATGGTATTGTCAAAGGGCATAAACTGGTAGATCGTTGACATGGTAATTTGCCCCTGGGGTATATCACACCGGAGGCCGCCATTGTTCTGGAAGCCAAATTCGGCTTCGCCTTCGCTGCGTGTCACATCCGTGGCCCAGTTGCCCGCCAGTGATTCGCCATAGGGCGAATCAGCCTGCGAACGCCCCATGTAAATCTGCGCCGATCCCAGAACCTCATTTAAAATCGGTCCGACCTCTTCCATTGCATCAGCAACAATTTGTTTTGCAGTTTGGTCGACAGTCGGCGTTGCCGTTTTATAGCCATAAGGGTAAACCGTGCTGGTGGTATCCTGAGCAACATAAGCCGAGTTGGCATTATCGAAAGTTATACTGCCATCCTCATGCAGGATGAGCTTAAGGTCAATATAACCTTTACCGTTACAGCTACCAATTTCCAACGGCATGCTTTTTCCCGAGTTTGTGGTAACCGTCGTACTGACGACACTGTGGGTGTGTCCGCCTAGAACAGCATCGACACCAACCAGATTTTCAGCAATGTCCACAATGGGACCGGAAGTGCCGTTGTTTAAGTCATCTCCCTCATGGATAAGAGCGATAACAATTTGAGCGCCGTCTTCCGTTCTAGCCTGCTCGGCGTATTTGTTGATATAGGTCACATTGCTGAGCACATCATAATCCTTAATGTAGTCAGCCAGAACAATACCCGGTGTTTCCTCGGCAATTCCACCGACCACAGCAATCTTCACCCCGTCAAGAGTAAATACCTTATACGGATCGAACACGGGATCCGTCGTGTTGCCTTTTGGAAACAAATTGGCGCAAATTATGGGGTATTGGGCAGCTACAGGATTGGATATGTCGGTTACCTTATCCAGACCCCAGTCAAATTCGTGATTGCCCAAGGCTGAAGCGGCAACGCCAATATAGTTGAAGATTTCCATCACCGGCTCACCATACAGCAGATTGGAGATAGCCGTCCCCTGGTAATTATCTCCACCGGACAAGATCAGGGTACGGTCCGGATTATTGGCATACACATTATTTTTTATATTTTCCGCCAGTACCCCGGCAATCTGGTTGCTTGCGGTATCGCCAATATTACCATGTAAGTCTGTTATCTCTACGATGTCAAAAATCTTATCCGACGGCGATGCAGCTCTAGTAACATCAGCAGCATTTTGGACAAGTAACTGGAGATCGTCATAGATTGAAGCCACCGCTATTACATCAACCATGTCGCCGGCATTGAATCCAGTAAGCGACGGCATTTTATAGATATTAATGGTATTACCGTCCGCATCTGTTAAAGGAGTGTTGCTGTCCGTCGTGGTTCCCAGGATAACATCTTTAATTTTAATTCGTTGTGATTCATAATCAGCAACTTGCTTGATTGTCACGACCTTGGGGTCAGGGAGAGGGTTGTTGCTGCTAAGAATAGAAACATCCGTTGCCTGGGGACTCATTTCCAATAACCCGTGATAGAGGCTCAACGGACCGGTGGCTCTGATTTGGTCGCCTTGTTGAAGAGCAGGTGACAATCCGGAGACATAAACGTTAATGCCTGCTGAATTATCCTGAATATAATAGTTTCTTCCATCCGTATAGGTTACCACCCCGGTTACCGTCGCTGTTTGCCCGGCACCGAGATCCCTGGCATCAAGGATCGATCCGGATGATTTGACTATGTCCGCTGCACTCCGGATAATAAGCTCGTCATGGTTATAAGTTGAAACTATGCCTACTATGTCCACCTTGTCGCCTTTACCGATACCAGTAAGTGCTGGTATCCGATAGATAACGGTGCTATTTCCCGATTCATCAGTAACCGTGGTTTCACCACCGGTAGTAATGTCTCCTAAAGTTAAATTTTCAATTTTTACTAGTTGAGATTGATAATCTCCCGTCTGGTTGACGGTTATAACTTTGGGTTCGGGAATGGCATTGCCACTGCTAACGATGCTAACGTCCGATGGTTCAGGCATCATTTCCAATAACCCGTGATATAAACTCATTGGTCCGGAAACTTGGATTTTGTCACCCTGCTGAGGGGCGGGTGACAGTGAGGTATTATAGACACAAATACCAGCTGTACTGTCTTGTATGAAATAGGAGCCGTCAGTGGTGGGATTGACACAGGTTACAATCCCTGTTACCGTCGCTGTTTGATCGGCGCCGAGATCCCGGGCTTCACTGATAGGAATGCCGACATCGGCAGTCATATATTTTACATGTAAAGTTGGCACCTGATCCGAGTGGCTGCCGGCGCCTTCAAAGGATTCCGCCGTTCTGTTGCCCGTACCGCTGAAAATAAAGCTTATGGCGTTTCCTTCAGTCCATCCGTCTTTGTCTATAATTTCCTGTACCAGAGACGCCAGATTGGGGGTTTGCTGGGCTGTATCAGCTTCATGCGTTGTAGTCCATATGGGGGCGTCTGCCCAGTTTACAGAAGTTGCCGTCTTGACACGCGAGGAGACAGTATAAGGGACATTTTCAAAAGCAGTTGAATCAGCAACATCCTCAGCATGAATATTTACGTCAAAGGGATTATGGCTCTTATCCGGTTCGTCAACTGAAAACTGAATATACGCGTCAAGAATTGTCATCCCTTTGGGTATGGCCAGGTCGGTAAATCTAATACCAATGAGCTGGTTCTTTACATCGGTATCGGTTGGGCTTTCCCAGGTAATCTCCAGGTCGGAACTGTCCCAATCCAATGACCCGTCTGCACGTTCTTCCATATCGTCCAAACCGTTTTTGACGGGAACTACAATTTCGGTTCCGTTTGCCGTCGCTAAAACCGTTATTGTCACTGTATTACTGGTGCATGTTTTTTCGTCAAGGGTGACTTCCGCCGAAATAGTTACGTTGACATTACGAGAAGGTTCATTTTGTACGGTTACCGTTCCATCCGCAGATATGGCCAGTATATCTTCTTGATCAGTCTGATATTCTACTGTGGCGGAAGAGAGGTCCATATCGGCCCCCAGGGTGTCTTTCCCTGTTAAAGCAAGCTTGATGCCCGCGGTGGAATTAATTGTTATCGTATCGTCATCCGCCGTTAATTCAACCATTGCCAGTCCATATGGGTTTTGCACCTTAATATCCAACTGGTTGCTTGAAACCATGTCGTTTCCGTCATATACCTCGGCCCAAACCTTAACGGTTTCATCCATAGCGGGCTTATTCTTCACTGTCACAGTGCCGTCCGCCGCAATGGACAAAATGTCGGCGTTATCCGTTTTATATAATACATAGGTATCGGAAAGGTCTACATCGTCACCATTACTGTCTGTTGCAGCCAGACTGAGTTTAATGCTGCTGGAATCATCCGCTGCAAGTAAAGTATCCCCGTCTGCCGTAAGGGTCAGTTGGGAAAGATCCAACGCAGGCTGTGAACCATCTTTTTTAATGGTATATGTGTCGGTCAGGGCCATGGTATCGGTTCTGTAGGTAGAAATGTTTAAGCTGTCGGCCGTTACGGTAAGCCTGGAGAAGGTCGGTACGCGGATCTGGCTCCTGACCACGGAATAGGTTTCCGGAATGGCTTGCAGGTCATAATATTTACTGCCGCTGGCGGAGTTTAAAGTGATATAAAGGGTGCCTAACGGGTTGACAACGGCGCCATTGGCATCAACATTTTGATTTGTTAGCGCTTGATCTTGATACATATGGTAAGTTCTTGTATAACTATGATCATGCCCGTTTAATACCAAATCAATTTTATATTTGTCGAATACAGGGAATAATGCTTGTCTTAAATTTATGATGGACGACGATGTGGAATGGCTGGCCGAACCGTAAACGTCCTGGTGGAACATAACCACTTTCCAGGTTGCATCCGGGTTCGCTTCGATCGCTTGCTCCATGAATGCATCGTGTTCAGCGCCGCTGGAGTTATTTGTATTTAACACCATAAACAAAGTGTTGCCGTATGTGAAATAATAATCACTGCTCCCTGGAGTGGTGGTAGCGTATGAGGAAAGATTGGGGAGATTAAAATGATAGTCGTAATTGGCGGCACCGTTGTCATGATTGCCCAGTAACGGTGCAACAGGCAAACTCCTTAGTTCCGGTGGCGCGAAATAGCCGGTGTATTGGGATTCATTGTTATTAGAATTGACCTGATCACCAAGAGATGCCAGAAAACTCACATCGGGGAATTGGTTAAGCGCCTGGGACATCGTGTCTTCCCAGCCACTGGTGTCACTTGCAACACTGCCGCCCGCACCGATCTGGGGATCACCGACTGCCAGAAAACTAAAGGAGTTGGTATCATGGGTCGTAAAGTTGTAAACCGGACTCCAGTTTTCATCATTACCGTCCCCTACACGATAAATATAATCAGTGGATTCCTGCAGGCCGGTGACAGTTGCCTTGTTGGAAAAAAAATCTGTAACTGCCGAAGAAACTGTGCCGGTATACGTGGTTGCACTGTCAACCGGAAAATCAGGTCCGGTCATATCATCTTTCTCGGCAACCTGAACCACACTATTGGTCGAAATAACATTAGAGTACCAGGCAAAATTTAATTCTGTAGCATCTCTACCCGGTGCAAACGTAATATCGGTAGCAGCATAAGCTTCATATGTCTCACTCAATACAGTATTATATGTTTCACTTAATACTGTCCCTTGGTCAACACCGTTATTTTGATCATTACTGTTGTCAACGGCAAATGCATTGACCGGAACAACAACGTTACACAAAAGCATGCAAATCAAAAGTACAGTCGACAAAACCTTCCTTGTGAATCTCATATTAACCTCCTTGAAATAACCGGATTGATACTAACAACTTTGCCATATCCTTCGAGGACACAATAGTTTAAGTTTATTCTTACTTATCACATCACCTCTCTCTTTTATCAACTAAACCATGCAGGGATCTTTGTAATTGATGATTTGCAGATAAACATACGAAAACACTCCACGCATAATCCTTTTGATAAATTATACCAATCATATGTTAATTTACCGGTTTGCAAATGTTAACCGAAAGTAAAAATTTATACATTAATTTTTTAACATCATCAATCATGGCAAGTCAGATAAAATTCAACCAATTAAACCTGATCCATTCGTGCCCTATAATTTAGACCGCCAATTAAATTACATACCTGCTGATAATTGCATTTCTTAACATTAACTTAATCAATACTTATAATGATTAACATGGATTTAATGCAAACTACATTGTATTTCTTTAAAATAAAATTATAAGCGTTAAATCAAAATACTTAGATCTTGGGCTGATAAGGGAGACCAAATGAAACATCCAAAAATTATTCAAATAACCCTATCAATCATAATATTCCTCCTTTTTTCAATCTTTCTGTATCACTTCAACACAGGTAACCAGACAAGCCGGAATGTATCCGGCACAGTTAACAATATAAAATATGAAAAGGCAAAAATTCTTAAAGTTATCGATGAGTCGCTGAAGAAGGATGATTTCTTGAGTGGATTATACCGGGGCACTCAGGATCTGGAGGTTAAAATTCTGACCGGAGAACACAAAGGAGAAGTTCATACTGTAAAGAACTATTTAAGCAATTATTACAATGTACTTGGCAAAGAAGGCATGTACATCACTATAGCATATGATTCCGCCGGTGCCGGACATACTCAGGTTTCAGTTTATAATTATTATCGAGCACCGTATTTATACGGCTTTACTTTTTTATTCTTTGGAGCACTATGGGGAATAGGTGGTAAAAAAGGTTTGTTGTCTGTTTTAGCTTTAATATTAACGTTTATGTGTATACTTTTTTTGTTTATACCAATGCTATACAGGGGGTACTCACCAATTTGGACTTCTGTAATAATTGTTGTACTTGCCACTTCAATTACACTCCTTTTAATGAACGGATGGGGTCCTAAATCCATTTCAGCCATTCTCGGTACAATACTTGGAGTTGTCATTGCCGGCTTAGCCGCCAATGCAGCCGGGTCGCTGGCGCATATCTCAGGTCTCAGCACCGAGGAGACCGAATCATTACTTCTGATCGCCTCAAATACACACATGCATGTCCCCGAGCTTTTATTTGCCGGTATTCTTATTGCATCCCTCGGCGCCATCATGGATATAAGCATCTCCATCGCCTCAGCCATTCAGGAAGTACACCTTTCCAATCGCAAGCTCAAGCAAAATACACTGTTTACATCCGGGCTAAACGTTGGGCGAGACATGATGGGAACAATGTCCAACACCCTTATTCTTGCCTTTACGGGCACTTCCCTTAATACACTCATTTTGATCTATTCTTATAATGTCTCATATAATCAATTAATCAATATGAATTTAATCGGCATTGAATTCATCCAGGGATTATCTGGTAGCCTGGGAGTAATATTAACCGTACCCGTCGTTGCCTTTATTGCCTCAAAGCTGATTCCTGCCATGAAGAAATAATTAAAAGGATTTGTAAATCAACTGCCGAAAGGAGAAATATTAGCATTGCATAGGGTAATTTGTTCCATGGATCGAGGTTAGTTACAGGTGGTTATTTAAGGCTAGGGATATTAAAAGGCGCGCTAGGTGAGAACTAATATAGCGCGCCTTGTTGGTGTTTTTTATGCATTTTCCTGCTCGGACAGGCAGTTACTTGGCTGGTTAGCCGGCAGGCTATACAGCGGCAGGATAAATAAAAGGCTGATGATAAACAGTATTCCCGCCGCTTCATATATGGCAACCAGAGAAAACATTTTTTTCAACAGGCCCGCCATGCCCATTGTAATGACCATGGCCCCGGTAAACAGAGGGCTTAAAATGCCGTTGACCCGGCCTATAAACTGGTGATCAGTGTTTTGCAGCATTATTGTGTTGATGCCTATGGAGATACAGGGGAGTACCAGGCCGCTGATAAACTGTCCGGCCAAGGTTAGCCATGTAGTAGTCGATATACCACATATGGCTATGCCGATAGCATCGAAGAACAGGCCGAAGATAAGCAGTTTTTGCGGTGCCGCCGCTTTGGCGAAAACCGCGGCCAGCCCGCCGCCCACAATCATCCCCAGCCCGTAGACGGTCAGCAGCCATTTTAAAAATTCCTTTTCCTGCCCGAGTCGTTCCGTGACCAGGAACACGCCCATCGGCTGGATTAACCCCAGCGCCAGGCCGGCAGCCAGAAAACAGGCCCCCAGCAGCGTGAGCGCTTTCTTGGACAGCAGGTAACGAATCCCGGCCGCCATCTCTTTTAGAATTGGCGCAGGCACTATGCTTTCCTCCCTGATATCGGACGGCAACAGCAATAACAGAGCGGCGGCCGACAGCAGAAAAGCGGTTCCCGTTAAAGCAATGGCCACATAAATGCCCAGGGTTTGAAATACATAAGTGCCCAGTACCGGTCCCAAAACCATAAATATTGAAAAAATGGTTTGGTAAAGCGACATGCCGGCCTGTATCTCCTGGGCGGGTAAATGCATTTTAAACAGCTTCAGCCCGGACGGCTGCGAGAATTGAGACAATATCGCCGAAAACAGGGTGGTGAAAAAAACAGCCTGCCAGGAGCCGAAAACCAGTGCCAGCAATACGGCAAATACCGAAACGGCGCTCAAGACATCGCACCAGATCATCGTCCGTTTGGGCCGCCAGCGGTCGGCAAAGGTGCCCCCGATAAAAGAGAAGATAAAGATGGGCGCGAACTCAGCAACCGAAACCATTGAAACAGCGAAAGGATCCTCTCCCGTCATTTCCACTACAAACAGCAATACAGAAAAATTACGTATCCAGATGCCGATTTGCAAAAAAAACTGGGATAACAGGATGCCTTGCACAACGCTATTGCGATATAGACCGGATGTGGATGATGCAGACAATAGAAAACCTCCTTATCGGTTATTCCGGACAGGAGGTGGAAAAAAACAAAAAGAGCCAGTACTCGCGTACCAAAATAATCCTTTTGTAATATAAAAAATACACACTAACCCTATCCAGAAAAATATTTCGTATTACGAATGTTTTTTGGGGAATAGGATTAGTTGATCATTAGTTTAAAAGTCACCCTTCCAAGTAAATTTAATAAAGAAGACTTGGTTCAGGTGGGGTTTTGACCCCACCTGAACCTTAGTCGCACTTATTTCGAGTTTATCGCCGCTTAACTCCCGCCTGTGGAGGTGGGAGTCTTAGCGTCGGTTAACGAGATAAACTTTAGTGAACCTTAATTATTATATGCGCTTTTTTACCCACTGTAAATACCTCACGGTGTATCTTTATCCCTGTTTCAACTATATTTTTGACCTGCGTGATCTTCTGATATTTGTTTCTGCAAATTTAAAAATATTAAGTATACATTCAGGGAATATTCAGGAAACATTCAGGATATTCTTGTTTTTTGATGTAAGATATAACTATAGGCAAAAATTAGTAATAAATTGAGCGGTGTTACTAGCCATATTTGATTACAACGAGGGGGTATAAATGTGAATATTTCATCATTATCTTCTGCGGCTAATACTGTTTTATCGGCAAACACCTCTACATCATCCAGTGATGATATAGATCAATTAGAAAAGCAAAAAGCAATTCTGCAGCAGCAAATTCAAACAGAAAACCAAAGCAAAGACGATGCCCAAACAAAGCAGGAAAAAATTAAGCAACTGCAGCAGCAAATACAGCAAATAGAACTGCAAATTGAGCAGTTACAGGCTAAAAAGTTCAACCAAAACCAAAATTTAGAACCACCTGCCAATAGCAATACCAATAATAATGAAAATCAAAGCAATATTACTAACGATTTAACAGTTAATTCAACTGGCCAAAACATTGATGAACATGTTTAAGGATTCCAGGGAAACATCTTCAGCACCATAGACACATCAGGCTGCTGACATTGGCTTTTGTCAGCAGCCTGAAATAAAACATTATCTGTTTTCAGTGAGCATCTGTTTAACTGCGTTTGTCCAACTTTCTTTGCCGTTAACAGCCACCTTCCCCCGCACACGCTTTAGATTGCTTAACAATTGCTGCACACATTCCGATTGATCCTTTAATGTATCGGTGGTGTGGCCGGTGATACCGGAAAACTTGCCCACCACCTGGCTTACCTCCCCGGCCACAGCCTGCACCCCCCCCATCCCCAAATCCAGAGCTTCAGCGCCGGCATAGGCCTTTTCCACCGCAGTCACACTGATTACCATATGTTCTACAATTTCGTGGCAAAGATCGTTAACCCGGGCAATTAAATCCATGCCGGTTTGCACCCCTTCGACCCCCTGGGACATACTTTGCATTACCATTAAAGCACTATTTTTAACACGCTTGAGCGTGACAGAAACATCGTCGACCATTTTTTTGCTTTTTACCGCCAGCTTGCTTACTTCCTGGGCCACCACCGCAAATCCCCGCCCGGCCTCTCCGGACCGGGCCGCCTCTATGGATGCGTTTAGGGCCAGTAATTTGGTTTGGTCCGCTATGGATTTAATGTCTTCCAGCATCTCCCCAAAAGTTTTGACATCATCGCGCAGGCCGGAATATATATTGATCGACTCCAAAACCTGTTGTTGAATAGCTTTCATCTCCGTACCGGCTTTATCAAGGCGGACAACACCCTCTTCGGCAAACTCTTTCGCCTTGCTTAACGATGAGCGTGTGTCTTCCATTTGTTTCATGCTTTCCGTCACATGCCCGCTCAGTTCGTTTACCATACCCTGGGCGCACATAGCGGTTTCACCGGCTTCAGAGACCATGATCTGTACTTCTTGCCTGGAGTCAAGTAAGCTGCTGTTTAAATCAGCCACCTTTTGAGCCATACTATCCAATTCAGCAATTTCTTTTAAAAGCGATGGTCCGGTTGAAATTGCCGTATCAGCATTGCTTTTATTAAACAACATTGAAAAAAGCGCCGTATACAACACCCCCTGGTTGCGTTGACAATAATGACAATCATTATCATTAACTGGTTAAAATAAACTACCCTTTAAATAGCCGCAGTCACTTCATGCCCTGTATAATCTTTGACCCTTGCCCCGGATAAGTCATGCCCTGCATTAGACTCCTTGTGCCACGCTGCAAGCAGCGAAGGGTTTTGTTCAACCATTGCGGTAAAAGTATTTACCATATAGGGATCAAATTGCTCCCCGGCATGCATATGCAATTCACTCAGAGCCCGTTCCATGGACATTCTTTTGCGGTAAGAACGGTCTGAGGTCATGGCGTCCCAGGCATCGGCAATGGAAACTATGCGAGCCTCATAAGGAATGCCTTCACCCTTCAGCCCACCGGGGTAACCCTTGCCGTCTATTCTTTCATGGTGATAGTGCACGATAGAGCGAATGCCTTGTAAAAAATCCACCGGCTGCAGAATGGTTATCCCAATAACAGGGTGAGTCTTAATTGTTTCATACTCTTTTTGCTCAAGCTTACCGTTTTTATTTAAAATAGCTTCAGGAATGCCTATTTTACCTATATCATGCAGTAAGGCGCCATATTCGATGGTCTGGATTTCCCGGGCACTGAGCTTTAGCCCATGGGACAGCAGTACCGCCACCCTGGCTACGTTTTTGGAATGGTTGCGGGTGTACCGGTCCTTGGCATCAATGGCCGAAACAAGCGCAGCAATGGTCTCCAGGTATACTTGTTTTTTCCCGTTTTCCATTTTTAACAGCGTATTATGAAGCACCAGGGCCGCCTGGCCGGCAAATACGGATATAGTATCGATATCCTTGGGAGAATAATCTCCGGGGTGGTCCTCTCCCGCTGAAAGACGGTGCATTAACACAAGTATGCCGACTGTCTTTCTTTCCACAATCATGGGAACGGAAATAAAAGAAAGTAAAGCAGGGTCTGCCCTTACCATTTCAGTGAAACCCTTGGAGGTCTTGGTCAGGCAGATAACTTTCCTGCCGGCCTCCGGCCTCCGGATAAAATTAGCCTGGTCCAGTATTTTCTGAAACTGCTCTTCGGTCAGTTCCCCGCGCAGCAGCATAATTTGCGTAGCACCGGAAAAAGGTTCAGTAAGCAAAACTCCCCCCACTTCACTGTGGGTAATCTTGATGGCCAGGTCTAAAATTGCTGCCAGGGTGCTGTCCATGTCCGTAGTTTTAATTAAAGTTAGCAATACCTCGTTGACAAACTGGACTTCCTGTAACCTTTTCTTTAATTTAGAATTGCTTAAACCATTGATAGATTTGGCTTCTGTTGCTGAAAGAGTCCCTTTCGGCACGGGCATTATTTTTGCACCTCTTTTCTCAACTCTTCTTCGTGGCAACATTCACCGGTGCTGTTGCCGCCGCTGACGCTACAATTACCACCGTAACAACAACTTCCCTTCTATGCTCTAAATGTGAATAGAATTGTCTTTTTAATACAGCTCCAAAACACTGGTTTTTAGGGATATGTACTGGAAGCGATAAAGATAATCATCATCATTGTTGCCTAAAAAAATGATAATGATTATCATTTACATTGTATTTTTTATTGCCACATTAGTCAAGTAATAATTTAACTTTCCCGCAGGGAAGTCCCCGCCCTGAGCCTTCCTTGCTCGCGAAGCGAGGGTGAAGGGCGGGGATGAGAGGTGGGTCTTGTTTTTCAATGAACTATTGTTCTATATTGGTTCTGTTGTTACAATATAGCCATGAAATACCAAATTGATAGAGTTTGTCACTCAGTATATTCACTTCGCTTCCATTACGTCTGTTACGTCAAGTACCGTCGAAAAGTTCTCACGCCGGAAGTATCCGAGTTTCTAAAGAAGGTAAACCAAGACATAGCCGGCAAGTTCGGCGTACAGATAATCGAACAAGAAACTGATAGGGATCACATCCACATTATCTTTGCATCAAAACCGGCAGTTCAACTTTCCAAGTTTATCAACTCCTTAAAGTCCACTTGAGCCAGGTTGATATTCCGCGATTACCCGCAAGTTGAAAAACAACTTTGGGGCGGCAACTTCCGGTCGCCAAGCTATTTCTTATCCACTGTCGGGGAAGTGAAACTGGAGGATGTCAAAAAATATGTCCAGTCCCAAGGGAATCCGTAATTATAAGTTTCGTATCCACCCCAATAAAGAGCAGGAACGTAAGCTAACTAATTGGCTGGCCACGTGCCGTATAATCTACAACTCGGCCCTGGCCGACCGGAAAAACTACTATGAACGCAATAGCAAAGGGCTAACCAGGATAGCACAACAAGAAACTCTCAAAGCCGATAAAGCAAAGCGCCCGCAGGTTAAAAAAGTCCATTCACAAGTAGCCCAGGAAGTTTTGTTCCGGGTGGAACGCGCCTACAACAATTTCTTCCGCCGTGTGCAAGCTGGAGAGAAACCCGGATACCCCAGATATAAAGGGCCGGGGCAATATAAATCACTTACTTTCACCCAGTTTGGCGATGGCCTTGGCGCCTCGTTCCAAAACGATAAACTAAAACTATCCAAGATAGGCTTGGTTAAAATAGATTTGCACCGGGAGATCTACGGTAAAGCAAAGACCTGTACCATAAAACATGAACAATCCGGCAAATGGTACGCGATAATAACAGTGGAAGAATACCCGGTACTATACTCTCCCAATTGGCAGTCCATCGGCCTGGACGTGGGAATAAAGGAGTTTGCCGTATTATCCAATGGCGAAAAAATAGCTAATCCCAAGCACTTACAAAAATCCGAGCGCAAACTCAAAACCCTCCAAAGAAGTTTGGCACGTAAGAAGAAAGGTTCAAAGAACCGGGCTAGAGTTAGGCTTAAACTGGCAAAACAGCATGAAAAAGTGCGTAACCAGCGCAAAGACTTCCACCATCAACTATCCAACCAACTGGTATGGAAGTATGGCAAAATTATAGTGGAAGACTTGCAGATAACAAACATGGTCAAAAACCATAGCCTGGCAAAGAGCATTTCCGATGCCGGTTGGGGCGAATTCATCTCCATGCTGACCTACAAGGCTGAGAGTGCCGGTAGGGTATTGGAGAAAGTGCCGCCCCACGGAACGACGCAGGAGTGCAGCCGGTGTGGTAATATTGTCAAGAAAAGCCTGTCGGTAAGGATACACGCCTGCCCGCATTGTGGCCTGGTTCTCGACCGGGATCACAATGCCGCAATAAATATTGTACATAAGACTAAAGCATCATAGTTCAAAAATCTGTGCCGCCGGAACGGCGGACAAATGCCCGGGGAGCTAGGTTGCATTAAGGACCTACTATGAACCGGGAAACTCCGTAACTTTGTTTTGCTCTTGGAAGCCCCTTCCTGAGCCAAGCGAAGGGAGGGGTAGTTCACCAATATTCGCATCAGAAACCACCTGCGCCAAACTATAAAGGGAATGAATGTAGAAGCCTATTAATAATCGAGAAAGAAAAAGGAAGTTTTGAGCGCGAGGTTCTTCCCAATATTCAACCAAAAATAGGAAAGTACGATAAACTTCATCCGGCTTAGCCCAAACTTTAGAGTCTTGTGTCGGTTTTAACATCCGTAACTTTCAGAGAGGAATAATGTCATGGATACCCTGAATATTTCGATTGCTCATGAAGAGGATATTTTGATTAACCATGATGAATCCGGAGAAACCCCCTATTATTAGAGTCTATATCCCATAATCTCTTGATTTCATAGAATTACATAAAATAGTACTGTGGGATTTAAACTTTCCATGATGGACGGCGGCCTTGACAGCCCTAAGGGCTGTAGTGTGTGTTAATTACCGATGGGCGGCTCCGAAAACATGTAATAAGCTTACCGTTCCATCGGACTTAATATTATACAACAGCCCTCTTAACGGGCTATCAAGGCTACCCAAAGGCGCCTAGTACTAAGGCCCAAGGGTTCCTCAGGGACTCACCAAAAACATGACTTTATTAAACCTTAACAATAAATGGTTTCACCTTGCCGGCTGCCAATTGTTCAATAAACTGTAAAGG
>NZ_FOOX01000004.1 GCF_900113335.1 Desulfotruncus arcticus DSM 17038 | reverse complement strand
GGGCTGTCAAGGCCGCCGGCCTACCATTTAAAAAAACCTATTACCCCTACTTTGATGAAATTCTATGTAATTTGGAGATTGTGGGATACAGGCTCTAATAATAGGGGGTTAAACCGATTAATGTAAAATTTCTATTGTCCAAATCATATATTGCTAGCCTGCTTTTAGAGGTGTTGCCAAAAGAAAAGGCCAGCTTATTGCCATCAGGTGACCAATTATAGGAATGTATCGTCTCTACAAATCCTTCCCCATTGGATTCAATATAATCATTTAATATGAAGTTTTCTCCGCTATTTAGATTAATAATGATTACTTTATCACCATAGTGATAAGACGCATTCACTGCTAAATATTCGTCACTGGCGGACAGGTTTAGGGCAGAAATGGAAATCGGCTTTTCATCAAGCTTAATATCATACTTTTTGTTACCTTTTTCTATGGTCATGGAGATTATAACCGTATCCGATTCATATTTTTCTTCCCCTTGTGACTTTGATTTATTTGCAATAAACGTAATCTCGTCTTCTTTCCAGGTAATTTTATTTTCATTGAGTTCCTTTCTGGGGTTATAGTCGCGAAAGTAATAAAGTGAAGTATCTATTTGACCGGTTTGTTGCCCGTTTCTGTTTTTATCTAAAATATTGGATTCCTGTCCATCGGATTGTGTTAATAGGTCTGATTGTTGTTCAGCTACATCTGCGGTTTTCTGATTCTCGGCACTATTTCGCAACCGAGTGTAAATAAAAAAATAACCATTGAAACTAAAATCACTAAATGTCTCATTAAACCACTCCTTAATTTTTTAGACTACAAGCCTCATTGAGAAAAATTGCTATTTTTTGCGATCTATTAATCCCCTTACCCCTTTTTAACTGACGAGCAAACAATAATCCCGCTTAACCTTTGCATTAAACAAACAAGTTTTAAAACCCAGTTTTTAATCTCAATAGCATGTCAATTTCTTTCTGAAGCCACGGGCCATAGCCGGGCAATAAAATCAAATCCCATTTCGATAGATCATCCGGATTCTGCCTTGCGAGATAGGCATTGGTGATATCATTGGGATCAATATACACCATAACGTCCTTGTGCTTAAAATCATTCATACCCTGTCCAGGCCGGTATGGATTATAATAAAGGCGAATCCAGACTCCTTCATTTTCAACAACTGCAACTTTGTTACCGCTATCTTTTTCGCTTTCTCTTATGATATCAATATCCTTAACGTCAACGTTTTTTTCAAGAGTCGATGAGTCAATGCCAGCACCACCACGGGGAGCTATTATTAAAAGATTTTCAACATCTGAAACTAGAGTACAATAATTCGAATCTTTTTCTTCAAAGGAGAATCTTTCTTTTCCCCGTTGAATCACAATCTTATAAAGTATTCTTTGTTCTTCTGAGTACGTAACGGCTGACTCTGCTGAGCTTGTGTCGGACACAGTATTGGGATTTGTTTGATTAATTTCATCATTAGTTGTTCCGCAAGCCGTATCTAAAATAATAATTAATAAAAGAAAGAATACTGAATAAGCTACAGCCATGTTTTTTTTCACAGAAGGTTACCTTCCTTAATTAATTTTGTTTATCTTCAAATATCTACTGCTAATAATAACCTGACTTGTTAAAATATTTTAGGGGTCTGATGGTGCAAGCGAAATTAAAATCAAGAAGTTTCACTCCTTTCTATAAATATAGACGTTGGAAATGGAGAAATCGTAGGATCGAATTGAAAATTTTTTAATACCCCTTAATAGGATTAATATCCCAGCAAAGAATCTAATGTTATCGATTTTTCGTTATTGATTTTTACTGAAGGGAATTAAAGAGGATACAAGGGGCGAGGTTTTTGAGAGACAGAGTTATTGAGTGCACCGCAACCCCGCCACCATGACAATTTTCCCCATAACAAACCTACCTTTTGAGTATTTATGTGAAAAATAAAATACCAATATTAATAAATTCATGCTGAAAGAGTAAAGCGTCCTTTTTCGCATGCAGGTAACCGGAAAATTAAAAGCCCCCCGTTTTACTGAAACGAAGGGCTTTCAATTAAGCTATTGGTTTGTTGGATACATCAGCAATATATTTTTGCATAGGTTATCACCTGCCGTTTTATATTTCCATTTTATACTACAACTTATCTTAAGTTATAGTTCATTACAAAAATTGTTTTTTCTTTATCTCCAAACTTTTTATTTACCCTACCAACTTCTTTGTATCCAATATTAGTCCAAAATTTGTACGCTCTGTGATTACCCTCCACAACACCTAATCTTAATATTGCAGCTTTCGATTCAAGTGCAATTTTTTTTATAAAATCATTAATTTGTTCTCCCAAACCTTTTCCTCTTTCATCGGGATCTATTATCATCAAGCCTATAGTCCATTCATCTTCAATTTTATAGCCTCTTATAATATCAATTACTGCAATTAGCCTTGCACAATCATTGTATACACCTAGAACCAATTTATCTTTTTTTGCCTTATTCGGCGGCAATTCATTTAGGATTTCATTGCCACAATTACTATCAGGGATTCTTTCTTCCATAATTAAGAAGTAATCCCCACATCGAATACATAATTGCTGGATATCGATTTCATCTTTTAACGAAAGCTCTCTTATCAAATGTTCATTATTGGCATTCTTAATTTTTTCTTCTACTCTCATGATATTACTCCCCTGACGCCCTCCATTTTTACCTTATCATACCGCCGTGAAAACTTAATTTGTATATGCCGGTTACATTAAAATATATCTCCTCATTCCCGGTAAAATTTGATAAATTCCCCTGCCAAAAACATCTATAGGTGAATTCCTTGTGTTCAAAAACTGCCGGCCCTCTAAACGGATATTCCAGGGGAACTACCTTTAAAGCACTTTTTAAGCAATGGCTAAATCCTTCCGGGATATCAGGGACCAGCATCTTGCCATAGTAGTTCATCCCCCATACAGGCACTTGATTTTCAAAAACCGCTTCCTCACCGATAAAATTCGCACTCCCAAGATATGTGTCTATATAGTGCAAGTCGCCTTCAGCATAATGCAAATCCTTTGAACTTAGCCTTGATGAAACAGATAAGGAACCGTCTCCGGCGTATGTATTCTTTTTTGCTTTAACCAGAAATTCTTTTAAAGCCAGTTCTGTACAATTCATTGTCTATATCAACCCCAACTATTTCATTTTAATCCAATGAATCCTTCTATCCTTCCTGAAGCCCGTTTTAAGGGCAAGGCTCATGGATTTTTCATTTTCCTCTTCAATATGCGCATAGGGTACTTCACCAATTTCCAACAACCTCTTAATCATAGCAACAGTTATATCCTTACCGTACCCTTTTCTCCTATATCCTTCCAACACATTTAAAAATCCGATTGCTCCGTCATCATGTGTAAGTGCCCAGGCTACTAGTTTTTTGTTCTGCCAAATACCACATCCTATGCCGTTTTGAATCCTCTCAACAATATAATCCATTGAGATATATTCTTGATATTTAGAATACTTATAAAGAAGACTTGGTTCAGGTGGGGTTTTGACCCCACCTGAACCTTAGTCGCACTTATTTCGAGTTTATCGCCGCTTAACTCCCGCCTATAGAGGCGAGAGTCTTAGCGGCGGTTAACGAGATAAATCGTTGGAGCATCGGAGATAGATAGTGGAATACATTTAAATTGACTTGGCTGCAGCCGGGCATTGCTGTCATACACCAGTTTTATGCAAGTTAACCGGGACCGAATCTCCCTGTCCTTTACGATATACGGAAGCATCCAGTCCTCCAATACAGCAAAGCACTTATCTTCTTCATCCAAATCTTGTATGAGTTGTTGAAACTCATCTTCCGATTTGCTGCTGATATAGACCCAATCCTCATCACTTCTACCGCAAATCAACACAGATTCGCCAACAATAGATATCCTATGTACTGGATATTTTTTTATAAAGTTAATGATATTGATATTTCTCGCCTTATCTTTGGTAAGATGTACCAATGAATTTTCCCTTAACTGCTCCAATATCCTTCCATCCATTTCTTGGTAGCGCATTAACACCCACTATCCTTTATAAGTCATATAAACAACTTATCAACAGACAATGGCAACATGGCAAAAATATATTCTTGCAAATAGCAACTAATACCGGGTACCATAATTGACAAGGGGCCGGGCAGATTTCACCTTTAAATTGTTTTCAATATATGGTTTAGTGCGATTAACCTTATAGCATATATCATAGCAAAAAATGAGTTTAACGGAACCCTGTTTAAAAGAAAGTGCAAACTTTGTTCCTCCGCTATGCCGGTTTATCCCGGCGCTTTGGGACCGTTTCCACTTGCCTTTTTGTAAGCTTCTTTGACCTGGCGGAAATCTTCTCTGATGGCAGCTAATTTCTCTTCATCATGAAACACAGCAGCGGGGTGATAGGTGGGCATCATCATGATGCCACCTCTTTCAAACCACTTGCCGCGCACCTCGGTAATTTTCGCTTTGGGATCAAGCAAGGTTTTTGTGGCCAGGGAACCGAGACAGATAATGATCTTGGGCCTGATCAGCTCGATTTGTTTTTTCAGAAAGGGCACACATGCACTGACCTCCGCCTTCTTGGGGAGCCTGTTTTGGGGTGGCCTGCATTTGATCACCCCGGTAATGTAAAGATCCTCCCGCCGGATTCCGACTTCAGCAAGAATTTTGTTCAGGATGCGCCCGGCAGGGCCGACAAAGGGCCTCCCGGTCTCATCTTCCTTCTCTCCCGGGGACTCGCCCACCAACATCAAGCCGGCACGGAGGTTACCCTCTCCGAACACCACGGAATGCCTGGTTTCTCCCAACGTACAACGCTTGCAGCCCACCGCGCGGGCAGTTAAATCCTCCACTGTCAATTCGTTTGTGATCAGCGGACTTCCCCCCACTCTTCTTCCAGCATTTCCCGCAGCATGCGGCCGTTGATGGCCGCCTGGCCCCGGTAGTGGTTATTCATGCTGATGAAGGTTTTCTCCGTTTTGGCGGCCAGCTTTTTGATCCAGGGCACCCACTCTTTTAACTCTGCCTCGGAATAAAGATAATCGTAACGCTCGTGGGTTTCTTTGTGCTGCCACCATTTTTTGTAGTTCCGCCCGTGAAAACGAACGTAACCGACCCTGCTGGTAGCCCTCACCACCGGAGGCACTAACGTTTTGAATTGAGGCTCGTCCACGCAAACATAACCCAGGTCCTGATCCTCCAAAAGCTCGAATACGTTTTCATCCATCCATTCTTCATGGCGGAACTCCACAACTACCGGAATGTCTCCCAGTTGGTTCCGGAATTCCTTCAGGTAGTCAATGTTTTCATCCCGGTAGCGAAAACTGCTGGGAAACTGGGCCAGCACACATCCGAATTTTTGAGCCTCCACCAGGGGCTTGAGGGCTTCCTTGAACTCGGTAAATTCCTTTTCGTTGTCCTCCCGTACGTGGGTTAAGCTTTTATGGGCTTTGATCACAAATTGAAAATGTTCTTGAGTTTTAGCCTGCATGTGATAAAGCATAAACCGGTTGGGCATGCGGTAATAGCTGGAATTGATTTCGGCAAAAGAAAATTCCTTGGCATAAAAGTTCAGCATTTCCTTTTTATTGATTTCCTTGGGATAAACCGGACCTATCCAACTATCGTAACTGTATCCCGCCGTACCAACCAGAATCATGGCCATATCCCCTCAGAACTAAGAAGTTTTGTTTAGCAAATATCACCGTATCCTTCATTCTTCAAGCGAACCTTGCGCAATGTTTTCACCGGTTCCCTCATTCCGACTTCTGACTTCTGACTCCTGACTTCTGAGTAGTGTCAGGGAGCGGATGCTTTCAGCTATGACCTTGGGCTGTTCACCTTCAAAGCATAGTTTTCCCTTGATTAGTATGCCTTCGGGGTTCAGTTCATATAAGTATTGTTTGTAAGTGCCGGGAAATAAAATTACTTCCACCTGTCCAAAGGGATCTTCCAGCAAAAGAATCAGCATATAATCCTTATTTCTGGTCGGTTGCCGCCGGCTGCTGACCACCGTCCCGGCAACAGTTACGCTGTTTCCCTCACGGAGACCTTTTAGTTTACCGGTCATGGTGATTTTATGCCTGGTGATCATCCGTTGATACCTGGCAAAGGGATGTTCCGCGATCGAAATTGATAACAGCTCCCGTTCCAGGCGCATTTTCTCCTCCCGGGAGTAGTCCGGGACATTTAAGTTGTACTCAATCCCGGAGTCTTTAGCCATCAGGCCGAGATCCATAAAGCTTAGCTGTCCCGTTTGTCTGGTTTTTTGTGCCGCTCTTACGGCTTTTAGGACCCCTTCTGCACTTGCCAGCAATTGAGGCCGGTTTAAGCCCAGGGAGTCAAAGGCGCCGGCGTTGATCAGGTTTGTTAAAACCCTCCTGTTGACCACTCTTGTATTTACCCGGGAACAAAAGTCATAGAAAGAAGTAAACTCTGCTCCCTGTTTTTTGGCTTGCAGGATTTCACGCACGGAGTGCTCACCAACCCCTTTAATGATGGCCAGCCCTACCCGGACGGCTTCCCGATCAACCGTAAAATAGGCTGAACTGCGGTTGATATCCGGGGGCAAAATCTTGATGCCCCTTCTTTTGGCCTCCTCAATGTAGACGGAAAGATTATAGTATCCCGTCTGGCTGCTCAAAAGAGAAGCAAAATATTCTTCGGGATAGTTGGCTTTTAAAAAAGCCGTCTGATAAGAAATGCAGGCATAGGCCGTACTGTGCGCTTTATTAAAACTATACCCCGCAAATCGAGTTAAAGATGTATAGATTTTCCGGGCTTCTTCCGCACTGAAACCATTATTCAGGCATCCCTGGATAAACTTCTGCTCGTGCCTTTGCAAATCTGTTGACTTCTTCGCAACTGCCCTGCGCAAGAGATCCGCTTCCCCCATCCGATACCCGGCCGCAAAATTGGCCACCTGCATCACCTGCTCTTGGAACAAAACGATCCCGTACGTATCTATTAAGACCGGCTCCAGGCTTGGATGAGGGTAAACAACAGGTTCTTCTCCGTGCCGGCGTTTTAAAAATCGTTCCACCATACCGCTGTCCCAGGGTCCGGGACGGTACAAAGCCAAAAGAGCAATTAGATCCCTTATGTTGATTGGTTTTAGCTTTTTCATAAGGCTTCGCATACCGGAACTTTCCAACTGAAAACAAGCCAGGGTCTCGCCATTTTGCAGCAAACGGTAAGCAGCTGGATCATCGGCAGGTATTTGCTCCGGCGTTAATTGAAGTCCCCTGTTTTTTGCCACAAGTTTCAGCGTATCGTCGATAATAGTGAGGTTTCTGAGACCTAGCAGATCAATTTTGAGTAGACCCAAGGCTTCGAGACTTTCGGGACCGTACTGAGTGACGATTTCCCCTCCCGGGGCGAGTTGGAGAGGAACTGTTTTTTGAAGACTCTCCTGGCTGATCACGACCCCCGCGGGATGGATGGAGCGATGTCTGACCCTCCCTTCCATACTTCTGGCCTTTTCAATTAAAGTTCGCCAGGGTTCTTGGTGGATGGGGAGTGTTTTAAACTCGGGGAGGGTGGAAAGAGCATGTTCCAGCCCCCCCTTACCGGAGAAGTGAGGCAAATTATTTGCCACTAAATTAATGATTCGCTGAGGAACACCCAAAGCCTTTCCTACATCCCGGATGGCCCCCCTGGCTCCCATGGTGCTGAAGATTCCTATCTGTGCTACATGCCCGGCCCCATATTTTTGATGGATGTAGGAAAGCACTTCGCCCCTGCGTCGTTGGCATAAATCCAAATCAATATCCGGCAGGTCTGGTCTTTCAGGGTTCAGAAAACGTTCAAAAAAGAGCTGATTTTCAATCGGATCAATGCTGGTAATCCCAAGGGCATAGGCAACCAAACTGCCACCCGCCGAGCCCCGGCCCGGCCCTACAGGGATCCCCTTTTGCCGGGCAAAGTCCACCAGATCGGCAACAATTAAGAAGTAAGGAGCAAGTTTCATTGCGCCGATGATTTGAAGTTCCCTCTCCAGGCGTTGCCGGATTTCCCCGGTCAGGTTGGTATAGCGCTTGCTCAACCCTTGTTGACAAAGAGAAGCGAGATAGTCATCATGGGTAACCCCTTCAGGCAGCGGAAAGAAAGGTAAACGGAGAGAGCCAAGAGGTAACGCAAGGTTGCATGAAGCACTGATTTTTAACGTGTTCTCAATGGCTTGCGGAATTTCCCGAAAAAGATACCTCATTTCCCCGGCAGATTTAAGATAAAACTCTCCGTTAGGAAGTTTAAGGGGATGCGGAGCCTGAATGGTTGGCAATGTACCGATGGAGACCAGTAGTTCATGGACAGAGGCGTCTTTACGGTCAAGGTAGTGAACATCGTTGGTGGCCACCAAAGGTATCTTCGTTTCCCCGGCAAGTTCCCTAAGTAATTGGTTGCACCTGATTTCTCGGCTTAAGCCGTGATTTTGAAGTTCCAGATAAAAGTTGCCGGGACCGAAGATGGCCTGGTATTCCATGGCTTTTTCCCGGGTCCGGGCGTACTGCCCTTGGAGAAGCAAACGGGGGATCTCTCCCGCTAAACAGCCACTCAAGGCAATCAGCCCGCCTGCATAGCAGGCGAGCATATCCTTGTCCACCCTTGGTTTATAATCAAGTCTTTCTAAATGAGAACGGCTCACCAGCTGAACAAGATTCTCGTAACCGGTACGGTTTTTTGCCAGCAGAACTAAGTGAAAGTCTGGAGCAAGATAAATCTCACAGCCAATAATGGGCTTAATCCCAGCCTGACGCGCCAACTGGCAAAACTCGATGGCTCCATGAAGACCACCATGGTCTGTGAGGGCCAGTGCAGGCATGGATAATTCCCCGGCCCGGGCGGCCAGTTCCCTCAGTCTGCAGGCACCGTCCAGGAAACTGTATTCAGAATGGGTATGCAAGTGCACAAAGGTCATCAAAAAGCCCCCTTTTCTAAGGAGAACATGGGTTCTGGCTTGATTATACCTCGGGGGCAAGGCTGGTTAACAGAAGCAAATTGTGGAAGACGGTAAGATATGGCTATGATCGATGGCGACCCGTAAAACGCGCACTTTGGCCGCTATGTCTTCGGCCCCGACAATTTCCGTTACCAGAGCTATACGGCGGGCACCTCTCCGGGCAACCTCACTGATATTATGTTCTTTGATTCCGCCAATGGCAACGAAGGGTATATCCACGTTATTTACGGCATAATCCAAATATTCGAGCCCCACCGGGGCGCACACGTCCTTTTTGGTTTTAGTGGCAAAAATCGGCCCCACGCCGATGTAGTCCACTCCGCTGCTTATGGCTGCCCGGGCCTGGGCGGGGGAATGGGTGGACATGCCGATAATCATTTCATCCCCCACCAGTTGGCGGACTTGTTCCGGCGGCAGGTCATCCTGGCCGATGTGCACACCGTCCGCCCCAACCAGCAGGGCCAGGTCAACGTGGTCATTAACAATAAAAGTGACTCCGGATTCCCGGGTTATTTCCCTGATCTGCAGGCATTCATTGTATTTCTCGCGAAGCGTTTTTTCTTTTTCCCGGTACTGGATCACTTTGATCCCGGCGGCAATCATTTGCCGCGCCACTTCAAAGTTACTTCTGCCCCGGGAATATTCCCCGGCGGTAATGCCGTAAATATCCGCGGTCAGCAAACCGGCCAATCCGGGTTTATTGTTCATGGTATCCCCTCCTTATATCATCTGCCAGTCCTTGAAAACAGGCTGATAACCGTGATTGTAGATTACCCTGGTCATGGCTGCCACGTCCCGGTCGTCGGAAATGTCAAACTGCCCGGCGGATTTTTCCGAATCAGTACGTCCCCCCACCGCCGTGCAGGACCCCGCGGACATTTTAGTAGCTCCCAATTTAATTAAATGTTCCCGTAGTTCCGAGCTTTCCCGGGTGGAAATGGTAATCCCTCCCCGGGGCATAAAAAGCCGGAAGGCCAGAATATATTGCACCAGGTTTTTGTCGCTAACCGGCACCCGGGGTGAAAATCCGCCCGGGTACGGCCGCATCCGTGGAGGGGACATGCTGACCTCGACATCGGGAAAGCCGTTTTGTAAATAGTTGGCGTGCAGCCCGGTGAAAAAAGCCTCGGTTCGCCAGTCGTTCAATCCGAGCAAAGCGCCGACGTTCACCGACCTCATCCCCGCCCGGCAGGCCCGCTCCGGGGCTTCCACCCTGAAGCGGTAATCCCGTTTCGGTCCTGCCGGATGCACTTCCAGGTAAACCTCTTCATTGTAAACCTCCTGGTAAATGGTCAGACTATCCACCCCCGCAGAAAACAGCTCGGCGTATTCTTCTTCTGTAAGGGGATATATTTCAATACCTATGGAGGTAAAGTATTTTTGCAAAACACCGACACATTGTTTGATATAACTAACCGGAGCATGTTTCCTGGACTCGCCGGTCAGGATTAAAATATGTTTTAATCCCGTGCCCGCGATGATTTTAGCCTCGGCTTCCAATTCTTCAAAGGACAGTTTTTTCCGCTGATACTTGTTTTGGATTCGAAAACCGCAGTAGATGCAACTGTTCACGCAGTAATCGGCCAAATACAGGGGAGTATAAAGAAATATGACTTTGCCGAAATGTTGTACCGTAAGCTGGCGAGACTTCCGGGCCATCTCTTCCAGGCAGTTTTCAGCCCGGGGCGATAGCAGGGCCAGGTAATCCAATTCTGACAGGCGGTTTTTGTTGATAATCTTTAATATATCGTTATCCGTCAATTGATTTAAAAAAGATGTAAAGTCAAAAGTTTTATAGCGCTGGTACTCATGGCAAAAACTCATCGAACCCATCTCCTTCTACTCGTCCCTTAAAAACCCCGTGAGCGGCGAAGAGGCCCGGGCATATTCGTGCACATCCCCGGGATTCGCCAAAAACGCGGCCCGCCCCGCTTGCACAGCCTTACAGAAGGCCCGGGCCATGGCCACGGGAGCGCCGGCCGTTGCAATGGCGGTATTCACCAGCACCGCGGCAGCCCCCATCTCCATGGCTTCAGCCGCCTGGGAGGGACGTCCGATCCCGGCGTCAACTATAATCGGCAGGGAAATCTCTTCAATCAAAATCCTGATCATTTCCTTTGTTTTTAAACCGCGGTTACTCCCTATGGGCGCACCCAGAGGCATAACCGCCGCAGCGCCTACTGCTTCCAATTTCCTGGCCACCATTAAATCGGGGCTTACATAAGGCAAGACGACAAATCCGTCGGCAGCCAATTCCTCTGTAGCTTTAATCGTTTCATAATTATCGGGCAACAGATACCTGTTATCTGATATCACCTCGATTTTAACCCAGCTACCGCATCCCGCCGCCCGCCCGAGTTTAGCAATGCGCACAGCTTCCCGGGCGTTGCGGGCACCTGATGTATTTGGCATTAAAATACAGTCCCCGGGAACATAATTGATAATGTTTTCCTGGGGGAAATCGGGGTCCACCCGCCGCAGGGCCACTGTCACCACCTGCGCCCCCGAGGCTTTAACTACATCGGGGATCATATGGGAAGGGAATTTTCCCGTCCCCAGGAATAGGCGGCTGGCTAACTCCCGTCCACCGATTACCAATGGCTCTTGCACTATTATCAACCTCCTCCTAACAATTGCAGGATTTCCAACCTATCTTCATCTTGCAATTTGATTTCTGGCCAAACATCTTTTTTAATTAGCTGGTGATTATATTCAACTATGATTATGTTGGGGTTAAACTTTTTTTGAACCACCAGGTCGGCTACGCTCAGACCGTCTTCAACATCAATAGCTTTACCGTTTAAAATAATTTGCATGCCACCACTCCCGAATAATTTAATTAAGATGAAAACTGCGGGAAAATCAAAAAGCGCACCCCATAGGTCAGGTGCGCATCACTTATTATTCCTTCCCTACGCGGGCATTACCCCGATCAGGTTCATGGGTCAGGTGCTCGCCAGCCCTTTCTCAGCCCATAAAATGAGCTCCCCAATAAATATTCAATTTCTATTATTATATAGATTCTAATACCACTTAGTCAATACGCTACCTTATTTTATAGATCTAGTAAGCAAACACATATTCAACCTGTATAGCATTTTTTAGGGAAAGGTTTTTCCTTTAGAAGGTCAGGGGGACAGAGTTGTTAATGTCAACAACCCTGGCCCCCTGACATTTAAGCAGCGAGTCAATCGGCCTATCCCGCTTCTTTTTCTATATTTGCACCTGTAAACTGACTCTGGTAAAGGTCCGCATAGAAGCCGTCCTGCGCCAGCAGCTCATGGTGGCTGCCTGTTTCAATGATACTGCCGTTATTCATTACCAGGATCAAATCAGCGTCCCGGATGGTGGATAGCCGGTGGGCAATCACAAAACTCGTCCGTCCCCTCATCAGTGCTGTCATCGCCTTTTGGATCAAGATTTCGGTTCTGGTGTCGACGTTGCTGGTGGCTTCGTCCAGAATCAGGATGGCCGGATCGGCAAGAATTGCCCTGGCAATGGTCAGCAGTTGCTTTTGACCCTGCGAAATATTCGAGGCTTCCTCATTGAGGATGGTGTTATAACCATCGGGCAGGGTCCGGATAAAGTGGTCGGCGTGCGCCGCTTTGGCTGCCCGCACAATTTCTTCTTCTGTGGCTCCCGCCCGGCCATAGGCGATATTTTCCCTGATGGTGCCGTTAAAAAGCCAGGTGTCCTGCAGCACCATGCCGAAAAGTGTACGCAAATCACCACGTTTTAGATCGCTGATATCGACACCGTCCACGGTGATTTTTCCGGCATTTATCTCATAAAAACGCATCAAAAGGTTGACCAAGGTGGTTTTGCCAGCGCCGGTCGAGCCTACGATAGCAATGGTTTGACCCGGTTTGACATCGATATTCATATCCTCCATCAGAGTGACGTCTTCTTGGTAACCGAACCGAACATTTTGGAACCGGACCTCCCCTTGCGGGAAATCGACCCTCTTTGCATCTACCCTGTCCGGAATTTGTTCGACCTCGTCCAGCAGCTCAAACACCCGCTCGGCGGAAGCCACCGTAGACTGGATGATATTGGCGATATTGGCCATCTGGATGATGGGATGGGTAAACTGCCTGGAGTATTGGATAAAGGCCTGCACATCACCGATTTCAATTGTCTTTTTCATGACCAGAATACTTCCCACAACGCAGACCAAAACATACCCGATGTTGCTGATAAAGTTCATCAGCGGAAAGATGATGCCGGAAACAAACTGGGCTTTCCAGCCCGCATGATAGAGCCTTTCGTTAATATCATCGAACTTGGCGATGGATTCACTCTCCCGCCCGAAGGCCTTGACAATCTGGTGACCGGTGTACATCTCTTCAACATGCCCGTTGAGTATTCCAAGTTCTTTCTGTTGGGCCGCAAAGTATTTCTGAGAGCGCTTGGCGATTATCGCCGTCACAACAAATGAAAGCGGCAGGGTGACAAGCGCAATTAAAGTCATTAGCGGGCTGATGGTCAACATCATAATCAGAATACCGCCAATTGTCACAATCGAACTGATTAACTGGGTCAAACTTTGCTGCAAAGTAGAGCTGATGTTGTCAACATCGTTGGTAACACGGCTTAATATTTCACCATGCGTGCGTGAATCAAAAAATTTGAGCGGCATACGGGCCAGTTTGTCATTAACATCATTGCGAATATCAAAGACCGTCTTCTGAGCCACCCCGGCCATGATATATTGCTGCAGGTAGCTAAAGAAAGCGCTGAAAATATATAACCCGATTAAAAGAAACAGTATCTGCGCAATGTACTCAAAGTCGACCATCGCTCCGGGCACATGATGATATTTCATCATGACGCCCTCGAACAGTTTGGTGGTGGCTTTACCCAGTATTTTCGGGCTCACGATGCTGAAAACGGTGCTGAGAATGGCCATCACAAACACGGTCAACAACCTGAATCTGCGGGGTTTCAAATAGCCGAGCAACCTTTTCATGGTCCCCTTAAAATCTCTGGCTTTTTGCACCGGCATACCCATTTGCCCCCGCATCGGGCCTCTGCCGAAGCCTCCGCCGGGCCCTCCGGCCGGTGGTCCCGGCGCTCTACGTTCCGTCCTCATGCTATCTCCTCCCCGGAAAGCTGTGAGAATACAATCTCACGATATACTTCACAGGTATCCAAGAGTTCCCTGTGGCTGCCGATACCGGCAATTTTACCTTCTTCCATGACGATGATCCGGTCGGCACCCATCACTGTACTGACCCTTTGGGCCACAATCAGCACGGCGGCGTCGGCTGTTTCCTTTCTGAGCGCGGCGCGCAGCCTGGCATCTGTTTTATAGTCCAAAGCAGAGAGGGCATCGTCGAAAACATAGATTTCCGGCCGTCTCACCAACGCTCTGGCGATGGCAAGACGCTGTTTTTGTCCACCCGAAACGTTGGTGCCCCCCTGTGCGATCACTGAATCAAAGCCATCCTTCATGCCGGTGATAAATTCGGTGGCCTGGGCTGTTTCAGCGGCACGCCTGACCTCTTCATCCGCGGCATCTTCTTTGCCGTACCGGATGTTATCAGCAATGGTGCCCGTAAAAAGCACTGCATTTTGCGGTACCAGCCCTATTTTGGCTCTCAGGCCTGCCTGGGACATCTCCCGCACGTCAACGCCGTCGATTAAAATGCTACCCCTGTCAATGTCGTAGAAACGCGGGATCAGGTTGATTAAAGTCGATTTCCCCGAACCGGTACCGCCGATGATGGCCGTGACCTCGCCGGGGCCGGCTGTGAAGGAAATATTGCTGATCGCGGGCTGCTCGGCGCCGGGATAGCTAAAGGTAACGTTTTTAAACTCTACAAAACCCCTCTGGCCGGCGGCATGCTTAACTTTTTCAGCGTCTTTGATTTCGGGCACGATATCAAGCACTTCATTAATCCTTACGGCGGAAGCCTCCGCCCGGGGGAGCATAATAAACATAAAGGAGATCATAATGAGCGAAAACATAATTTGCATGGCATATTGCAAAAATGCCATCATATCACCTACCTGCATATCGCCGTGGTCAACCCGGATACCGCCGAACCAGACAATGGCGATGGTGGAAAGGTTCATCACCAGCATCATCACAGGCATTAAGACGGCCATAAGCTTATTGACCTTAATGGCTGTGCCGGTCAGGTCGCTGTTGGCCGCGAGAAAACGTTCCCGCTCATGGTCGAGGCGGTTAAAGGCGCGGACGACTCTTATGCCGGTAAGGCCTTCGCGCACAACCCGGTTCAATTTGTCGAGATTAACCTGCATGGCCTTAAAAAGCGGCACACCCTTACGAAATATGAGCAGGATCGTACCGGCCAGTACCGGCAACACCACGACGAAGACCAGCGATAACACGGCGTCTTTGGAAACCGCCATAATAATGCCGCCGATACTCATCATGGGCGCGCTGACCATCATGCGCATCATAACAACCAATACTTGCTGTATCTGGGTAATATCGTTGGTGGTCCTGGTAATCAGAGAGGCTGTGCCCAGTTGATCAAACTCATGGAGCGAATAGCTCTCCACCCGCGAAAAAACCATGCTGCGCAGATTTCTTCCCAATCCTGTGGCTACTCTGGAAGATAAAAAGCTCGCTGTAATCATACATAAAGCACTACCAGCGGCGAAAAGCAGCATTAATCCGCCGATCCTGAGAACGTACTGATTATCGCCATTGACGATACCAATGTCCACAATATCGGACATCAAAGTCGGCAGATACAGGTCGGCAAGGGATTGCAAAAGCACCAGCACCAGGACGGCAGCAACAGACCAGGCGAATGGTTTTAAGAATCTTAATAGCTTAATCATTGCTATACCTTCTCCTGTTAGTTAGTAATTCACCTAAAAAGGCAAGTTTCAAATAAAGCTAAGTCCGGTTTTTATTCTTCCCTGTCCAATAGTTCCCTCAGGGTTCTAAATCCTTCAAGGATTTTCATTTGTTCCCCGGCCGTGGCCCGGTTAAATACACCCACAACACCTGAAAACATCCGCTGCGTCATCATGCTATTAAAGTGGTTTCTGGCCAAATCGGTTAACGATACTTTGGTAATACGCCGGTCCCGGGGGTCTTGAATACGTGTTGCCAGTCCCTTACGTTCCAACCTGTCCACGATTCCCGATATGGTACTGTGCGAAAGACCGACTTGTTGACTCAATTCCTTCACGCTCAAATCACCGTGTCTGAATAAGTATCCCATAACAATTCTTTGAGGGATTGTATATCCGTCTGCCATTGCCCGGGACTTTACTCCGTGACGCAACGCCCTATGCAGAAATAGCAAATGCTCAACCAGTTCTTGACTTACCCTGTCTTCTTTTAACATTATCCGCACCCCTTATATTTACGTCGCATTGCGACGTGTCGTACCACAACACATTATAGTGGTTATATTATCCTTTGTCAAGCAACCTTTATTTCCCACAAGAAAAGCGCGCTAAATCAGTTCCCTTAGCGCGCGCTTTTCAGTACTTTTTTCCTTAACACTGGCCATACATATGGCCAGTATACTTTCCTAAAGTATAAAAAAAAGTCCCGGAATCAATCACAATTTTTCCACGGGACACCTGACTGTCTATTCTATGTATATAGTTTTTATCGAAGCTAAAGAACCGATACTTTATGCGCTTGATTTACGAACCGGAGGTTCGAAGTCTGCCAAGGGCTGCTGCTTCAGCTGTCAATAATTGACCAGTTTATTTTTTAATAGGCGAATATCTATATCGTGTTGACCTATCTTTTCCAATGTGTAGCGTTTAGTTTCATTATCAATTTCCTCTTTATGCTTTAAGTGGTCTAAGATCATGTTTACGCTATTTTCAATATTGCTTATTCTTTCTTCATTGCGTTTTACGCTGCCCTCCAAATAATTCAATCTTTCCTCGTTTCTTTGGGCAATAGCTTTGGTTATAGATACGTTTTCTTCTAATCCCCTCATAATCTGATACATTTCATCCTGTCTGCTTTTAAGGCCCCTGATTTCTGTTTCAAGACCGTCAACCCGGGCTTCAAGATTGTCAAACCTAGTTTCAAGATTGTCAAGCCGGGTTTCGAGATTGTCAAACCGGGCCTCAAGATTGTCAAACCTGGTTTCAAGATTGTCAAAACGGGCCTCAAAATTGTCAAATTTACCATTTAAAGTTTTTATTTCTCCCAGTATTTGTTTCAGTATTTCTTCCATACGGCATCCCCCCGTTTGGCTGGTGGTTAATATTATACATGAGTTAATTGGTAAGTACAACCAAACAATCTCCGGTTAAGCACCCGGTCGCCTGTTACTTGACCGCACTTTCCGTTGAAAGCAGGGCTGGAGAATGACAAGGAGACGGAGTCGTTTACATCCGAGTTAGCCTGAGGATATATCAAATAAAGCACGCTTTAATGATGCGTGCTTTTCTCTGTTACTTTGTTATTTAGCGCAAGATAATTAGATAATAACCAACCGCTAAAATAAAGCGATAAACTGCAAAAGGTGTTAGTTTAACCCGCTGCAGCAATTTTAAAAAGCCCACGATGGCCAACACAGCGACCACGAAAGAAACCACAAAACCAATGAGCAACGTTACCATAAAATCCGGGGTAATCAAGGACCAGGATTTAAGCAAATCATATCCGGTGGCAGCAATCATTACCGGCACAGCGATGATAAAGGAAAATTCAGCCGCTGTTTTATGATCCATCCCCGCCAACAAACCACCTGAAATGGTGGCACCGGAACGGGAAAATCCAGGCCAGAGGGATAGACACTGGGCCAGCCCGATAACCAAACACTGCCTGAAGTTTATTTTATCCAGGTCAGTAGAAAAGGTTAGGATGGGTATGCGTTCTGCCACAATCATCACAATACCGCCGATAAGCAAACCAATGAGGACAGTCTCTGCTGAGAATAAATATTCTTTAATGATATCGTGAACCAGGTAACCTAAAATCAATGCCGGCAGGATAGCAACAGCTATGTGCATCCAGTTGAGTTCATGCTGCTTCATCTTGAAACCGCTCATAATGTTTTCAAAGGTGAAAAAACGCCTGAATCTTTCCCGGTATAACACCACCACGGCCAAAATCGCTCCCAGTTGGATAAAGACCTCAAAGGTGGCAGCCTTTGCTCCTGTAAAATTCAGCAATTCCCCACTTAGAATCAAGTGACCGGTAGAGGAAACCGGGATAAATTCAGTGAGGCCTTCCACAATACCAAGAATAACAGGCACTATATATTGTTCCATCGGCAAATCCTTTCTTTCGTTCCCTTTCTAGTTTTTTAGCAAGTCAAGTATAAGTATATTACAGTTCTGCTAAAGCAACAAGATTAGGATGATACTGCCGAACAAAAATAGCTAAACTTACCTCGGTTTTGCAGAGTATCCCGGCTTATACCGGCAGCAGGTCAAAAAAAATGCCCCGGCAATTGATATAATCTGTCCTTAATTTTACTTATATCAGTTTTTATTACTTATATCAGTTTTTAGCAAAAAATTGTGCTTTTAATATTTTAACGGATAATATGATCCCTGTTATTGATAGCATAATTAAACCAATAGCTGCTATATCAAGAAAAACAGCAATGTTTGTACTACCTATTCTTCCTTGATGCAGGTTCCTGATAAATCCCATCAGGCTATTGTTATTGCTAAAGCCTCCACCTTGTGGTACCGGTCCCTCAACAAGTACTGACTCCTTAGAAGAGTTAACCATATTCGCTTTTTCCCAATGGCTGCCCTGCTCTATCGCTGGTTGGTTTAATCCGATAAGCCACGGCTCAAGCATAATAAGCCCTGTTGCAGCCTCTATCAGTATTAAAATAGAAGTAAATAGGCCAATCCATAAATGTAATTGACGACATTTTTTAAACAATACTCATTTCCTCCTAGAAGAACGAATTAGTAGGATTTACTTTTCAAAACGCAGCGCTTCGATGGGATCCAGCGCCGCAGCCTGCTTGGCGGGATAATATCCGAAAAATACCCCAACGGCCGCGGAAAAGCCAACTGACATCAAAATTGAAGCTAAAGTTACTGAAGTCGACCAGCCGCCCAGCACTGACAATAGCTTTGACCCCGTCACCCCCAGCAATACCCCGGCGATTCCTCCCAACATACAGAGCACCAGGGCTTCCACCAGAAACTGGTTGCGGATGTTGCTGTCAGTGGCGCCCACCGCCATGCGCAGCCCAATTTCTCTGGTTCTTTCCGTAACAGATACCAGCATAATATTCATAATCCCTATGCCGCCCACCAGCAGGGAAACTGCGGCAACACTGGCCAGCATCATCGTCATTACTGCCGAGGTGCTTTCCACCGTTTCAATCAGTTCAGCCTGATTTCGAACGTTAAAATCGTCATCTTCATTATTTTGAATATCGTGCCTTTCCCTGAGCAAGGTCTCAATACTGCTCTCAACGAACTCCATACTATCCTGGGATTCCGCCTGCACGTTGATCTGGCTGACATATTTTTGCCCCAGCATCTTTCGCTGGGCCGTGGTCACCGGGATATAAACAACATCATCCTGATCCTGACCCATCATGGAGGCTCCTTTACTGGCCAGCACCCCCACCACCGTATAGGATAGCGTATTAATCCGGATTTTGGTCCCCACGGGGTCTGTGCCTGCCGGGTAAAGGTTATCCACCACGGTCTGGCCCAACACCGCCACCGGAGTAGCCTCGTTAACATCTTCATCCGTAAAGAAAGAGCCTGAGGCAGTGGCAAAATCTCTTATCTGCTGCAGTTCCGGCGTGGTTCCGCTGTATTGGGAGGTCCAGGTCCCGCTGCCATAGGCGATGGTGGCGCTGCCCCCTACTACGGGAGCCACATTGGCCACCATATCGAGCTTTGCTATGGCCCGGGCATCATCCAGAGTAAGGGTGTTGACGCTGCCCCCCGCTCCCCGAACGGGCCCCCGCTGCTCAGCTCCGGGCATCACCATCAGCATGTTTGAGCCCATACTGGAAATCTGGTCGGTTATTCTTTTGCCGGCCCCCTGCCCTACAGAAATCATAATTATCACTGCGGAGACGCCGATGATTATGCCCAGCATGGTCAGAACGGAGCGCAGTTTATTGGCCTTAATGCCGTTTAAAGCCACTTCCAGGTTACTTTTAAAATTCATGCCTCTACCTCCGCATCATCCACCGGAAGGGCCGCCAGCTCCTCTGCGGCGCTCCTGGGATTGGGAACCTGGACATCACTGACTATGCGCCCGTCCTTTACTCTGATAATCCTGCCGCAGTGCAGGGCTATATCCTCTTCGTGAGTAACCATCACCACCGTAATGCCCTTTTCCCAATTCAATTTCTGGATAACGGACATTATTTCGACACTGGTCCTCGAATCCAGCGCGCCGGTGGGCTCGTCCGCAAGAACCATTGCAGGATTGTTCACCAGTGCCCTGGCTATAGCCACCCTTTGCTGCTGGCCGCCGGACATCTGGCTGGGAAGATGATCCAGGTAAGCTGAAAGCCCCACCCAGCCGAGGGCTTCCCGCGCTCTATCTTCCATTTCTCCCTTTTCCACGCCGGCATAAATCATCGGCAGTTGAACATTCGCCTTTACAGTAGACCTGCCCAACAGGTTAAATCCCTGAAATACAAAGCCTAATTTTTTGTTTCTAATGGCAGCCAGTTGTTTTTTATCCAGCTGCGACACATCCTGGCCATCAAGGTAGTATGCCCCTTCGGTGGGTCTGTCCAGACAGCCGATTATATTCAGCAACGTGCTTTTGCCGGAACCTGAAGCTCCCATTATAGCCACCATCTCACCTTCCCTTACGGTCAGGCCGATGCCTCTTGCCGCATGAATCAGGGTCCCCCCCAGTTGATAGACCTTTTTTATTCCTTCCAGCTTAATTATAGTTTTCAATACCCGCCACTCCTTCTTTGATAAAGAAGACTTGGTTCAGGTGGGGTTTTGACTCCACCTGAACCTTAGTCGCACTTATTTCGAGTTTATCGCCGCTTAACTCCATTAGTTGGGGACATTCCTGTCCCCAGAGAAATACCCAAGCTTCAGCAGGTGTGTCCCCTTTCCTTATGCGAGGCGGGAGTCTTAGCGGCGGTTAACGAGATAAAACTCAATTTCCACCGGGCGGCGGCATTCCGCCGGGCATGCCGCCGGGCATGCCCTGGCTGCTTCCGGACTTTTCCCTGGTGTTGGTGGAAGCGGCTTTTGGTTCCGCAGCCTGGCCTGTGGAACCGACAATAACTGTCTCTCCCTCACTTAGCCCGCTAACCACTTCATAGTTGGTCAAGTCGGACAATCCCAGCTGCACTTGCTTGGGCTCGGGAGAGCCTGATTTGCCCGGCACCAAAACAACAGCGCTTTTACCCGGTTCACTTTCTTCAGTTGCCGGGGCATTTTTTTCCGCCGGGGCGCCCATTGGTTTAGCTGCGTAACTTTCCGCATAGGTTACGGCTCCCTTGGAAATGGTCAGAACATCTTCGCTCTGCTCCACTATGATTGTCACGTCAGCGGGCATACCGGCTTTTAATTCACTGTAATTTTCGTCCAATTGTATCATCACGTCATAAATTTGGACGTTGGACTCCGTAGTGGCCGTGGGGGAAATGCTGCTCACCTTCCCGGCAAATGTTTTATCCGGGTATGAGTTTACCGTAAATTCCACCTGCTGCCCCACCTTGGTCTTACCGATATCCCCTTCGTTTACCTTGGCTTCCACCTGTAGTGCTTCAGAAATCACTTCCATAAAGCCATCGCCGCTGGTGTTGTTGTTATTGGCGGTTGCCCGCTGGCCCTCCGCCCCGTTAATCGAGCTGACAATGCCATTAATGGGACTGATCAATTTGGCATCGGAAAGCGACCTTTGAGCTACCTGCAACTGCGCGCCGGCGCTTTCCACCTGTGCAGCCGCGGAAGCAATACTTTCTGCGCGGTTCCCTTTCTGCAGGCTTTTCAATGACGCCTCGGCCTGTTTTAAACTGGCCTCCGCATTATCATAATCCGCTTTTATCTGATCGAGCTCCGACTGGGCTAACGCCTCGGCCTGGTATAAAGCCTGGTTTCTTTCCAGAGTGGCTTGGGCCAGATTATAACTTGCCTGAGCCATGCTCACTTTTGCCTCAGCCTCTGCCAATTCTTCCTGTGTGGCGCCGTTCTTCAGCAGCGCCAGATTAGCCGACTGGCTATCAAAGTTTGCCCGGGATTGCATTACGTCCGCCTCCAGGTTATCGGTTGCCAACTCGGCCAGAAGTTGACCCGGTTCTACTTTGTCACCGACTTTGACATAAATCTTTTTGACTATTTCAGCATCCTTGAAGCTCATACTGATTGTTTCCACCGGCTCTACCGTTCCGCTGGCGGAAATGGTGCTGGTGATGTTGCCGCGCTGCACGGTACCGGTCAGGTAATTTTCGGACGCTTTCGAGGGCGCGCCCAGAATAAAATAAAGGGCCAGCGAAATCCCGGCGGCCGCTAAAAAACCCAATATGAGCTTTGTCTTTTTTATGTGGCCGGTTAGAGACCCCAAGCTCATGAACAATGATTTGTTAACGTTTTGCAATTTGGCATCCTCCAGTTACTAAAACATTTTTTCCCTTGTCTTCTTTGGATCATACTCCCTAAAACTGAATTGTCGCTTAAAAATAACTGAACATTAATTGAATAATGGCTGAATATATGCTGAAAAAAACAACGGCATTCATACACGGATAAAACCGTGTAAGCATGCCGTAATTGATGTTTGGCCGATATAACGTTTTAGAAACACTCAGATTATGCGCTGAAGCCGGATATGAAACGCACAGCCTTCTCCTTCCCGGCTTTCAACGCTGATGGTTCCTCCATGAGCGTTTACAATTGATTTGGTGATCGCCAAGCCTAAACCGGACCCGCCATATTTGCGTGTCCGGGAGGAATCGCTGCGATAAAAACGATCAAAGACGTGAGGAAGGTGAGCAGCGCCGATCCCCGGTCCGTTGTCTTGCACGGACAATTCCACACCGTTGTTCCCGCCGCATAATGAAATGTGGATATGGCCCTTTTCAGGGTCGGTATGCTGCACCGCATTGTAAAACAGATTTAAAATCACCTGTTTCATTTTATCCGAATCATATTGGCATTTCACATTTGGTTCGATCTGTAAGTCAAATCTTCTGTTACCGGCCAGAATACGAAGCTGCGGCTCCATATCCCGGATAACGGCATCCAACATGCCTTCTGCAAGCTCAAGGCGAGGTGTGCGGTCCAGCTTGGCCAGGAGCAAAAGATCATGCACCAATTTATTGAGACGCTCCGATTCACCGTGCATGCTTTTTAACGATTTATGCAGCTGATCCGGTTGATTGGCCGCACCGCGGAGCAGTACCTCTAAAAATCCGTGAATGGAGGTTAGCGGAGTACGAAGCTCGTGCGAAGCGTCCGCTATAAAACGGCGCATCTGTTCCTTGGTCTCCCTCTCCGCTGCAAAGGAAGCTCCCAGCCTCTCCAACATTCTATTAAAGGATTCTGCCAAACGATCGATCTCCATCTGTCCCTGCCGGGTTGGAAAACGTTTGGCCAGATTGCCGGCATCGATTTGTTCCGCGGTATCCACCATGTTAAATAAGGGAACCAACGTTCTTTTAAGTATCGGTGAAAAGCCAAGCAAACCAATCAGCATGGCAATGAGAGAAAGGAATAAAAAAGTAAGCAGTTGGCGGATAAGCAGTTCCTTGAGCGGGCTGGTCAAAGTACTTGCTTGAATGAGGCCAAACACCTGCCCGTGGTCAATAACCGGCTGCAATACCAGTAATTGCTCCACTCCTCCGGCATCAATTATTTTATAGCTCGGCCCGGGGTTTTTCTCCCTTTCATCCAAATGCTCCGGCGTAATCAAACCAGGAGGCTCTATACTGCCGGGCCCGTTTCCTCCGGCATCATTAATTCTTGGCAGCTCATCCCGGGGGATTTTGCTCAATTCAGCCAAATACTCCTCGGCAGCCAATCTCGGAGGCTTGCTGCTGCCAGGCCCGGTTGATAATATGGAATAATTCCCCTCCATATCTATAAATGCCAAACCTGCCTCTGGAATAAAAATAGGAGGGTGCTCAGGGTCGTTTTCCGGGCTTACGCCGTGATATTGCCAAACCTTGCGGGGAATTGACGTGACCTGGGTCTGCAGGCTGACAGCCTTATTTCTGTAAATGACCTCCCGCATAAAAATATATTGCAGCAGGCCAATAAGCATCAGCAAAACGGCAAGGATTAGCAGTGACCGGGATAACAGTTGAATTCGGAGTGAGTTGGGAGCAAAAAAAGATTTAAATCGAGTGCTTTTATTTTGGTTCATGGTAAATCAACCCGGTACCCCGACCCACGCAATGTTCTTATCAGTTGATGTTCTTTGTCATGTAATTTATCCCGCAATGACCTTATATACACCTCAACAATATTTTCCTCCCCTGCAAAATCATAGCCCCAGACTTTATCCAAAATCATAGTCTTACTTAAAACCAGCCCGTGATTAAGAACTAAAAATTTAAGGAGCTCATACTCTGTTGGAGACAGCTCCAAAACCCGGTTTTCGAACCTGATTTCTTTGCGGCGGTCATCAATATGAAACGACCCGATTACGACTTCCCCAAATAAGTTTGGAAATTGGTTGCGTATTCTGGCATAGATCCTGGCGAGCAGTTCCTCAAAACTAAAGGGTTTTACCATGTAATCATCGGCTCCTAGATTAAGTCCCTTCACCCGATCATCCACTTCGTCCCTGGCCGTAAGCATAATCACCGCCACATTTTCCATTTTTTTAATCATCCGGCACACTTCAAAACCGTCCATACCGGGCATCATAACATCCAGTATGACGACATGAGGCTGGAATTGTTTCATCAGTGTAATGGCTGTCATGCCATCCTGGGCGGTTTGTACTTCAAATCCTTCATTTTGTAAACCCAGCTCTAAAAATTGTAATATATTCGGCTCATCGTCCACCAATAATATCTTAATTCCCTTTAATTGTCGCATTTACCGGCCAACCACCTTTATCCAGGCACCTTTATATTGAGGACATTCACAGCTAGGGACATTCCCCGAAAGGGCGCGTCCCCTTTTCTAATTACCGTCAAAAATGTTTTAAGTCAAAATGTTTCAATATGTTTATATTATCTGGGCCATAACTGAAACAGAACTGAATAAAAACTGAAAGTTTGTTGAATATCATTTATTCCTACCCTGAAAAAAGTTTTTAAGTTACTTGTATCTGGCGCTCCGGTGGTTCCCTCCGTGCGCTGCGCAATTTTCCTTATAGCTGATATTGTTACTTGTAGTATAACGCTTGCAACTGTTAGCATGACGTAACAATATGGATGCATCACATCCTGCTTGTGATAACGCTTATAATAGGAATGGTGATTATACTGGCTAAAGTAGTAACAAAAATCATTTCTGTTGCATATTCAACATCCGACTGATAGGATGTGGCTATCATAGCAACCGTAGTCATGGACGGAAGTCCGACAATTATTGTTAAAATTGTTCTCGGCGTCTGCGGCAAGAACAAGCCCAGCAGCAAATATACAATAACGGGCATTAACAGCATTTTACCTATTGTCAAAACAAATATACTCGGCTTTGTGATCACTTTTGCCACCGCAACATAAGCCAGAGCGCCACCTAAATACATTAGCGTTAAATATTTGCTGGTACCTCCTATTCCTGATATCATATTCATAAGTAGAACCGGCACGGGAATCTGAAAAATATTTACGAAAAAAGCGCTAAACAAAGCAACCGTAGTGGGATTTATCATGTTTTTAACAGCACTCAAAGAATTTGAACTTTTCTGATGCCTGCTGCATAAATAAACCCCCAATGTCCACAACAGCGCCATGTCAATTATAGTGTAGACAGATATACAAACCTGCGCAACCGGCTCTTTAAATATTTCCAGGATCAGCGGTATCCCCATAAAGCCCATATTGCCAAAGGTTGCGAGAGCCACAAAGATATTTGCAGTCTTACCTTCAAGTTGGCACAGTTTACTCATTACCACCCCGACCAGGATAAGCAAGGAAAAACAAAATATTACTCCTAAGGCAAATCTGCCGCTAATCAAAAAATCCTTTGCTGTAACTCCGGTTGCAACAATACTAAATATCAAAGCGGGAAGAATGATTTTAACTATCAGCTTGGATAGAAAATTTAGTGCGTCCTTGGTAAAAATATTTGCTTTGGCGGCAATAAATCCTATTAACATGAGTATTGTAAATACAATAATCTGATTAATTACAATAACTATTTGTTCAGTCATTCGTTTAAACCTTTCCCTTTTTAGCTATAGCCAGCCGCATAATTTTCATTTTTGTAAAACCCTTTTTCCCAGGGGTAAGGTTATTCTCCAAGCAATTTTTTCAACCCCCTCCATTATATTATTTTATGTCAATAAGGGGCTTGGCTCAAATTCAGTTTGGAGTTTTAATAGCCCTCATAAATATTTGGTATTAACGATGATTAGCTTTTTAATTGTCATATACTGTTGCTTTTCCAGTTAAACTCACCTAAAATGTTATTATTCATTTAAGCATCTTGAAAGTAATTATAAACAATATTGCATTTTAAGGAGGCTCTAGTAATGCCAAACCGCCCTTTTAAATTTCGTGCGGATTCAGAAGTAAACCAACTAGGAATTAAAGTCGCAAGTGTTGTAGTCAACGGCATGAAAAATGAAAGGGAAAATTCTGCTTTTAATTTCTTCAGACAAAAGCTTTTGGAAGATCTAAAGACAAATTATTCGTCCAATATAATAGAAGAAGACCCAATTATCCAGGGTTTTCGTATTCTCCACAATAAAATTGGCCGTTCAAATAAAAAATATATTTCATCGATAGAGAGTTTAATTGGCATTTTGCTTAGGAATGGAAAATTTCCATCAATTAATCTTATTGTTGATATTTATAATTGTATTTCATTGGAAACAAGATTATCGTTAGGGGCACATGATCTTGAAAAGGTACATGGCAATATTACATTGCGGATGACCAATGGTAATGAAAATTTTCTTCAACTGGGCAAAAGTGAAGCCAAAAAGGTAAATTCCGGAGAATATTGTTATCTAGATGACAGTAATGAAATACTTTGCCGGATGGAATGTCACCAGTCAGAAAAAACTAAAATTGAACTGGGAACTAAAAATTGCATTTTTATTGTACAGGGAAACGAAAATACATCGAAGGAATATATTTTATCTTCTACATATAAATTATTGGAGCTGTTAAAAAAATATTGCGGAGGTCAAGAAACGGATTTTTTTGTTTACGCCAGCTAAAATAGCAACAAGGTTGTTATACTATGGAAAACACCTAAAAATGTCAAGAGGCCGAAAAAGCTTACAGCTTTCGGCCTCTGTTCCTCTTAATACTGAATGTTCTATATAGCCGCTTCCCCTGTTTCTCCGGTTCTGATTCTGACGGCATTATCGATTTTATAAATAAAGATCTTGCCATCGCCGATCTCCCCGCTCCTAGCCGTCTCACTGATGATTTTCGCCACATCGTCGACATATTTGTCATCAATTATTATTTCCAACTTTACTTTAGGCAGCAGATTGATGCTATACTCTGTACCTCGGTATACTTCTTTGCGCCCCTTTTGCAGGCCGCAGCCAATCACCTGGGTGACGGTTATTCCGTGGATGCCAAACCTGTTGAGGGCGTCTTTGACATCCTCCAGCTTCCCCGGACGCAAGATGCATTCAAGCTTAGTCAAGCAAGTCCCCCCTTTTAGTATTTAGTGGTTAGTAGTTAGTATTAGTAAATAAAATATTTCGGGACTATAAATCGTTCTCTCATTCTGACTCCTGTATTTATTTTTGCATGGCTGGTTTTACAACACCTGTGGCAGCGGGCGCGGCAGTTATCCCGCCACCAAAAGGCGAACCTGCCAGGGCAAGATCGGTATAGGCGTCTTCCCCATGCTGGGTGAAATCCATGCCGGCCTCCTGCTCCGCATCGGTGGCGCGTAGTTTACAAAAGACATTAATAACCTTCAGGATGATAAAAGTACCGACTGCACCGATGGCCCAGCTTGCCGCAATGCCGATCAACTGGGTGACTACCTGGTCGGGGTTGCCGTAGAAAAGGCCGTTATTGCCAGCCTCGTTGACTGCTTTGCTGGCAAAAAGGCCGGTAGCCAGAGCGCCCCAGGTACCGCCGATACCGTGGATGCCGAAGGCATCCAGAGAGTCGTCGTAGCCCAACTTCGCTTTGAGCGTACTTACTGCCAGGTAACAGATTACCCCTACCACCAAACCGATAATAACGGACGACATGGGAGTAACAAAGCCACAGGCGGGGGTAATGGCCACCAGGCCGGCTATCGCACCGCTGGCCGCGCCAAGCACAGTCGGCTTGCCGTGGCGAAGCCACTCAACAATCACCCAGGACATCATCCCCGCAGCCGTAGCAATATGCGTATTAACAAAAGCTATCGTCGTCAGGCTGCCGGCCGCCAGTGAACTGCCGGCGTTGAAGCCGAACCAGCCGAACCACAATAAAGCAGCTCCGGTAATCGTCATGGGCAGGTTGTGCGGAATCATCGGCTCGGAGCCATACCCTTTGCGCTTGCCGATAATCAGCGCGGCCACCAGGCCGGATACACCGGAAATGATGTGCACCACCGTGCCGCCGGCAAAGTCGAGGGCGCCCAGTTCTCGCAGCCATCCGCCCACACCCCATACCCAGTGGGCAACAGGGTCATAGATAAGTGTAGCCCAGGCGACGATAAAAATCAGGTAAGCAGGAAATCTCATCCGCTCAGCGACGGAGCCGGATATTATCGCCGGCGTGATGATGGCGAAAACCATCTGGAAGATCATGAAAAGCTGGTGGGGTATGGTAGCTGAGTAGTCCGGGTTCGGGTCCACTCCCACACCGTTAAGTCCAAACCACTGAAGGCTGCCGACAATGTGGCCGAGATCCGGGCCGAAAGCCAGGCTATAACCGAAAAACACCCACTGGATGCTGATTATGCCCATCGCAATGAAGCTGTACATAATGGTGCTTAGAACATTCTTCTTGCGGGACATGCCGCCGTAGAAAAGAGCCAGGCCCAGCGTCATCAACAAAACTATAGCAGCCGAAACCAGGATAAATGCTGTGTCACCCGTATCAATTGCCGGAGCTGCTTCTGCAGCAGCCTCCTCCGCCCAGGCCAGAGCCGGCAGTGTCGTTAAAAAAGTAACAGCTATGAGTACAATTCGCCAAAACCGGTTTCCCATTTTTTTACCTCCTTATTAAACTTTTTCATTGAGTCTTGTCCAAATAACGCTTTCTCCCGAAGTGGGCCCTTACTTCGCAAGGTGCGTTTATTTTCCAGTTTAAGTTAGAACAGAAAACGCCCTCGCGACAAGATTAAAATCTTGTTTTGAGAGCGTCAATGCCCAAATTCATTACATCCTTGTTACTTTAATAATAAACGCTTTTCAGAAAAGCTGCCTTTCCTGAAAAGCGTCATTGCCAGATTGATACTACTCCGTATCAATTAGTTACATTATGTTATTATATTACTTATTATACTTATCATTGGTTAACTGTCAAGAACCTGTTCTGAATTATTTTTTCATTAAGAAAATTTCTACGCACCTAAATTTTTTAAGATCCCACCAGCGGCAAGCGGGTAATGGCCGAGGCCTCCACCGAAAGCGCCCGCAAGTCCTCCGGCTCCAGGTTGTGGCAGTTGGTCTTGCCGCAAATACGGGTAATCATCCGCACTTCCTCGGTCATGGCCTGGATCAGATTGGCCAGCCGCTCCGCCCCCTGCTCCCAGTCAAACTGTTTGCGCAATTCGGGATCCTGGGTGCACAAGCCGGCGGGGCAGTTGCCGGTGGCACACTGGCGGCAGGCTTTGCAGCCCAGAGCAATCAGGGCGGCGGTGCCGATACCTACCGCCTTGGCCCCAAGGGCCAGTGCCTTCGCCGCATCGGGGCCGTCCTTAATCCCTCCCATAACCACGATGTCAATTTCGTCTTCCATTCCTTCTTCCCGCAGTCCTTCCATCGCCGCAACCAACGCCGCCATGGTGGGGATGCCCACGTTATCCTTAAAGGTTTCCGGCCCTGCGCCCGTACCGCCCTGCATACCGTCCAGCACCACGATATCGGCTCCGATCTTGCAGGCGATTTTAACATCCTCTTTGACCCGGCTGGCACCGATCTTTAAAGAGACAGGCAACTGCCAGTCGGTGGCTTCGCGCAATTCCAGGATTTTTAAAACCAGGTCGTCCGGTCCCATAAAATCGGGGTGCCGGCTGGGGCTGCGGAGGTCGATGCCGACAGGCAGGCCTCTTTGTTTGGCAATGTCCGGTGTAATTTTAGAGCCCAGCAAATGGCCGCCGGAACCTGGCTTTGCCCCCTGGCTGATGAACAACTCAACGGCATCCGACCGCTGCAAGTCCCGCGGGTTAAAGCCATAGCGCCCCGGTGTGCACTGGTAGATCAACCGCCTGGCCAGCTGCCTCTCTTCTTCAAGCATACCTCCTTCACCGGTGTTATCCACCGTTCCGGCCAGGGTAGAGGCCCTGGCAAAGGCCATTTTGACTTCCCTGGAAACGGCGCCGTAGCTCATGGGCGCAATGATGACCGGTGTTTCCAGCTGCAGCGGCTGTTTGGCAAACCGCGCTCCCAGAACCGTGGTGGTGTCGCATTCCTCCCGGTGCACATCAATACATAAACGACTTAAGGCGGCGGCCAGGAAGGTAAGATCATCAAATGAGGGAATCGGGCGTTTGATGCCGAAGCCTTCGATCACGTTGTGGCCCAGACGCGCCCTCTCCAGAATCTGCTTTCGGACATCATGATTCCATAGCTGTGCACTACTCACCTTCATACACCCTCTTTCCATACCGGTGGTGCTTTTGGGCGGAAACAAACTTGCGGAAGGCAGGAGGCTTCTCCAAACCGTAGCAGTGCAGCAATTCACTGAGGTAACAATCGTCTTCAGCTGTATAAACCGCTTCTTGAACATCTACCCCCAAGCTTTCCACTTGGCCGCCCGCATAAATGGTACCGCCCACCATATAGTGACCTACCAGGTCACCGGCATTGCCCAGTACCACGATGGTACCGTTGATCATCATAAAACCGGTCATAAAGCCGCTGTTTTGGCCGACAATGATGGTGCCGCCTTTCATGACCTGTCCGGGGCGGGAACCCATATTCCCCTTGACTACCAAGTTGCCGCCGCGCATACCAGGCGCGGCGCAGCTGCCGGCATTGCGCTCCACGATGAATTCTCCCGACATCATGTTGTCGGCTGCAAACCAGCCCACGCTGCCTTCCACCCGGAGTTTGACGTTTTCATTGAGGCAGCCGCAGAAATAGCCGGCGCTGCCGCGAACGGTCATTTGCAATGCTCTCAGGATCCCCACCCCCAGATGATGCCTCGCCCGGGGGTTCAGGACCTCCACTTCCTCTCCCGCTTGCGCTGCTTCCCGCAAAGCCCGGTTAATTTCAGTTACAGATAACTTGTCTGCATCGAGGTTGATCATTCCAGTCCCACCGCCTGATAGGTTAATTTCGTAAAGTAATGCTCTCCGGTAACGGACCATGTTCCGGTCAAATACGGTGGCGGCTCCACCACAGTAATGTTGTCCATGTCCGGCAGCAAAGCCTGCAGGCTTATTTCCTCGGAAGCCAGCACCACCCTGTCCTCCAGGTCCACATAAACCAGGGGTTTGGCCGCCAGTTTGTCTTTGGCAAAACCAATCTCCGTCGGCGTTGATACCAGGAAGGTATAAGTACCGTCCAGATCTCCCAGGCTTTGTTCCAGGATATCCTGAAGTTTCATGCCCTTTTTAAGATAGTGGGCGGTATAGATGGCAATGAGTTCAGAATCGTTATCGGTCCGGAACTGGTAGCCCCAACATGCAAACTTTCTTCTCAGCTTCCAGTAATTCGTCAGCTGCCCGTTATGAACAATGGCTACATCGCTGAAACCATAGGCCCAAAATGGGTGAGCACGATCGGGGCTGACAATGCTCTCGGTGGCCAGCCGGGCGTGGCCGATGCCGTGGGTACCGTCAATATCGCTGTAGTGATAGATCTGATCAAGCCGGTCGGATGTTCCGAGGTCTTTGTAAATCCGCAGTTGATTGCCGATACTGATGGTCTGAACGCTGCGTTTGTCCAATTCATAACACAGGTCGAGCAACGATCCCCCGTATACGGCTTGCATGCTCATTATTGAACCTTTGGTTTGAGCCTCCAGGATCGCTCCGCCCGCTTTTTTCAACAGTTCTTCGATGGTAGTCAAAACATCTTCCGCCGCTTTATCGCTTTCAACCCGGACGTTCATCAGCAGCATATCCCGCTGTCCGGACTTTTCCTTCGCACTGAAGATGGCAACGCCGCTGGAATCTTCACCACGATGGCGAATTCCGTAGATCAGCCGCTCCAGATCGGCGCCCACCTTGCCGCTGGCGTTTTTATAAAGGACACCTCCTATGCCGCACATTCATTTCCCTCCTTTACCTTATCAAGCTACCTTTTTTCAACCCAAAATAGTTTCAGGCTTTTCCGAGTGCTTTAACTGCCTCTATCCTGAAAATTTTTCACGTTACTTGTATCTGGCACTCCGGTGGTTCCCTCCGTGCGCTGCGCAATTTTCATTGTAGCTCGTGTAGTTATTTGTATATAACGCTTGCAACAAATAGCCCGGCGTAACTTTACGCCCTTTTGGGGTCAAGCTCTGAGGATTTGACGGTATCATTGGGGACATACCTCCGACCCAAAACCATGACACCAAAGAGGAGATGTGTCCCCTGACCGCTTTTCCGCATCCAGTGCTTCGCTTACTCCAGGAAGCCACCGGATCGCCTTGCCAACGGTATCTATTTTTCATCCTTCTGATGGTGCCGCGTTAGTGGGTATGTTGCCTATCCTGCCGTCAGGTAACGCTCTACTTCCCAGTCGGAAACGGTGTTGTGATACTCATCCCACTCCCGGCGCTTGACCTGAAGGTAAAGGCTGATGTAATCACTCCCCAGAGCTTCACCCAGAACTTCGTCCGCCTCCAGTTCATCCAGCGCCTCATTCAAATTGGCCGGGAGCACCTTAATCCCACGGCCCTGCAGTTCCTCCACTGTGTACGTGTACGTGTTTTCATCAAAGCGGGGCCCCGGTTCGATCTGGTTTTCGATCCCGTCCAGCCCCGCCGCCAGGATGGCCGTCACCGCAAGATACGGATTCGCCGCGCCGTCAACGGTGCGCTTTTCAATCCGGCCAGGAGCAGGAACGCGGATCATCACAGTGCGGTTGTTTCCGCCGTAGGTGATATAAACCGGCGCCCAGGTCGCCCCTGATGTGGTGGGCCGGGATACCAGCCGTTTATAGGAGTTGACGGTGGGTGAAGTGATGGCGGCCAACGCCCGGGCATGCTTCAAAAGCCCGCCGAGAAACCAGTAGGCATGCTTGGAAAGGCCGTGGGAGTCACTGCGGTCCAGGAGCAGGTTGGTCCCCCCCTCTGCGTCCCATAGACTCATGTGATAATGGCAGCCGTTTCCGGTCAGATTTTTAAACGGCTTGGGCATAAAGGTAGCCGTGAGTCCCTGCTGTTCCGCCAGGCTCCGGATTAAAAATTTGGCCAGGGTTAAGCGATCGCTTTGGTTTAACGCTTCAGAGTACTGCCAGTTAACTTCAAACTGACTGTTGGCGTCTTCGTGATCGCACTGGTAAACCCCCCAGCCCAGTTCGTTCATGATACCCACCAACCGGGTTACAAAGTCCAGGTTCCGCGAGAGCGCCTGCTGGTTGTAACAGGGCTTGGCGGAGCTGTCCAACGGATCAAAGGGTACGATGCCGCCGTTCTCCCGCCTTACCAGAAAGAACTCGGGCTCCATCCCCACCATCAGGCGGTATCCCCTATCGTTGACTTTTTTCAGCATCTTGGTCAGAATTGTTCTCGGACAATACGGCCATGGCCGGCCATTGACATAGAGGTTTGAAGCAACCCAGGCAATCTCCCGCTGCCAGGGCAGGACATGCAGTGATGAAAAATCCGGAATGGCCATAATGTCCGGGTCGTGCGGCCCCTGCCCCAGGTCGCCGGCCGCAAAACCTGCAAAACCAACGCCATCGGAAGCTATGTCCTCCAGGGTTTCCGCCGGCACCAGTTTCGCCCGGCTGATCCCGTTCATCTCCACAAATGACACCATGAAATATCGGATGCCTTTTTCGCGGACCAGCGCCGCTACTTCGGTTTGGGTCATTGTAAATACCTCCTTAAATTCATTCAGCATAAACCAGAGGCCCAAGCGCTAAAGCGCTGCTCTCCGGCCGGGCGCAGGTCGAATTCGGCGCCGGCATCCAGGATGGCATGCACCATGCTTTGGGCATACCCCCGCGAACAGGTGAGCAGCAATCCGCCGTCGAATCCGCGGCCCCTTGCTAGGGTGACCACCTGGCAGGGGACGTTTGAAAACGGTCCCTGCAGCAGAAAAGGCGTTTGTTTCAGGGGGTCCAGCAGATCCAGGGCGGTCAGCTTTTCGGTGATGGCCAGGACATTGGGACCGAACAGCGCCACAAGCACCGTGGCTTCGGTCACATCGGTATATCCCGGCTCGCCCGGCAATGCGGGCGCATCTGCCAGCAGATGCCACATGGCGGACTGGGTGCGATTCAGGCGATTGATCAGTACGCCTTGCTGAAAGGTGCAGGCGCCGGGCAAGTCCGGAATATCCAGCCCCAGCGGTTTCCGCAGGGCCAGATGCTTATCCTGCAGGTCCCACTTGGCCTTATGGGTCAAATCCACCAGAAAGGGGCCCCGGCCTTCGTCTCTATACTCCAACACCACGGGCCAGTTGTCCCGCATTTCGATCTTTTGGGCGCCGGTCTTGAATTGAACGGGCGATCGTCTTTGCAGCTCCGTCATGGTCATCACCTCACATTTTCATCCGTTTGCCCTGGGGGTCATAGAACGGCATGGACACGACCCGGGCATACAGCCGTTTGCCGTTGCATTCGTCTTCATAAATTTCCAGCCGGGTGCCCTCGGCGGCCAACTCGGCATCCACCAGCGCCACGCCCACTGATTCATTCAGGGTAAAACTATAGCGGGCGGTGCAAACATATCCGCGGATACGCTGGTCGACGATGATCGAGCCGTCTCTGGGTGGTCGCTGGGGATCCTCCATCTTGATACCCACCAGCCGGAAACGATCCGGATCGTTTTCCGCCTGGCGCAAAGCCACGGCACCCACGGTCTTAGCGTCCGTTTTGCGGCGATCCCACAGAAAGCCCAGCCCCAGATCGAGCAGGTTGGTGCGTTGTTCGGATTCCTGGCCCAGGATGATGTGACATTTTTCCAAACGCAGGACGTTTTGGGCTTCCACGCCGAAGTTGCGGATGCCGAGCTCCCGGCCGGCGTCTTCTATAATTTGCCATAAGGCCGGCATATAGGAGGCCGGTGCATGCAGCTCATAGGAGAGTTCACCGACAAACCCCAGCCGCATGGCGCGCACCGGGATCGTTTTCCGGACAGTGAACTCGCGATAACTGCCAAAGGGAAAGTCGTCATTGGATAGATCCATATCGGCAACCTTGGCCAGAACCTTGCGCGCGTTGGGCCCGGAAATGTTGATCACGCCCATGGCGTCGGTCAGGTTGACCAGGTGGAAATCCCAGCCATCGTAGCGGGTGTGATAGCGGATCCATTCCACAGTCTCACCGGCGCGGCTGGTGGAGGTGGTGAAGTAATAGTCGTTTTCAGCCAGTTTGACCACCACACCGTCGTCGATCACGCAGCCGTCATCGTTGCACATGGCCGAGTATTTAACTCGCCCCCCGGTCACCCCGGCCATGTTGCTCACATAGACGCGCTGCAGGGCTTTGAGAGCATCCGGCCCGTGGATGCGGAATTTGCCCAGTGTCGAGGCATCCAGCAGGCCGACGTTGTGGCGTACATTGAGGATTTCCTCACGGCAGCTGAAGTCTTCGGAAAAATAGCGGGCACGGCGCCACACACCCATACGCCGGAACACACCGCCGGCTTTTTTCTGCACTTCGTGCAGCGGCGTGCGTTTGCACATATCGTGGTTGGCCCCGGCGTAAGTCGCGACGAAAGTGGGCACCAGGGGCGGCCGTACCGTCGTGGGAACCGGCCTGGCACCGGTGAGAGCCTGGTATTCGGCCACGAACAGGGGCAGGTTGTGACCGGGGATGCCGCCCTGCCCCGGGCCGGTACCGGCCGAGGTAAAACGTTTAATCAACTCGGGCACATCAAACCCCATCTCGATGGCCTGTTTAATATTTTTCAAGGTGGTATCTTCGTCAAAACAAATGAAACTCTTGCGGCCCTTGACCGGGGAGCTTACCAGCTTGGTGCCGCGCTCGGGGCCGGGCAGTGCGTTGAGCTGCTCGCCGGCTTCGGCAGCAGCCCTGACGGTGTCGGTACCGCAATCGGCTGCCGCCTTCAGCCCGGCCAACCTTCCCGACGCCTCGATGGCCTGGGCCTGCTGCAGGCCGGTCATACGGCCGGCCATGTGGGTTTTGGCCGGGAGGTCCACCGGCAGAAAGTAACCGGTGTGCATGTCGTATTGCAGTTTGGCCCGGGCCAGCGTTAAAGGCCCCGTAACCGGTGTGAAACCGGCCGATGCAACCAGCAGGTCGCACCCGAACTGGCGTTTTTCGCTGCCGTCAATGGTGCCGAGGGTGACTTTTTGAACCTGCTTGGATCCGTGGGCTTTGTACGCCACCCATCCCCGCAGGACCGGAATCTTGCGTTCGGCCAGTGCCAGCAGCAGTTGGGGGTCTTGCCCGTCTGCACGGATATCGGCCACACAGGCAATCTGCAGTCCCAGGTCGAACAGGTCCGCCGCGGCCTCCAGCCCCAGATCATGTCCGATGCTGAATACCGCCCGGCTGCCCGGCAGCAGCCCGTAAGTACGGGCCAGCCGGTGGGCGCAACCGACCTGCATAATGCCCGGACGTTCGTTGTTATCGAACAGCAGGGGCCTTTCCATGCAGCCGGTGGCCACCACCACGCTTTGGGCACGGATTTCCAGGTAGCGTTGATCGAAACTGTCGGATTCACAGCCCACCTGAAAGGCGGTAATCAGGTTGTTGTTGTAAACGCCCACCACCGCCGTATGTTTGAACACGCGGATGTTGGCTGTGGCCTCCACTGCTTTAGTCAACTCGCGCGCCCGCTGATAGAGCGCCTTTTCTTGATCATAGGCGCTGACCCGGTAGTCAAAGCAGCCGCCCAGCCAGGGCAGGGCTTCCAGCAACGCCACCCGCAGGCCGCTCCCGGCCGCTGCCAGGGCCGCCGTCATGCCGGCCGCACCGCCGCCGAGCACACAGACATCGGCCTGGGGAAAGATTTCGGCATAATTGCCCTTCATCCTGAAATCCGGTGCAATTTTTCCCAGTCCGGCGGCCTTGCGCACTTGTTTCATGGCAATGGGCCACAGCCAGGCCGGCTTGTGCATGGTCCGGTAGTAGAAACCGGCCGGCATCAGCCAATCGAGTTTGTCCATGAAGCCCAGCCAGTCAAACTCGGCCGAACCTTTGACATTCTGATCCTTGACCTGCATCCCGTTTTTCAGCAGCGTATTTTCAGTGCGCACATTGGGAATGTCATCCACTTGCATGCAGGTGTTGCTGCACTCCCCATCCAGGCTGTACAGGCCGCGGGGGCGGTGATATTTCAAGCTGCGGGCAAAGACCCGGACACCGTTGGCGTACAGCGCTGTCGCCACCGTATCGCCGGCCACCCCCTGGTATGTTTTTCCTTGATACCGCAGGGATCTTGTTTCCGAGGGGTCAATGCGTAATGTGGGCAATTGGGTGAGCCTGTTCATAATTTTGCCTCCGGTTCTCCCACTTCAAGGTTGGTCAGGGTGTTGCGATGAATAGTAAACCAGGCACCGCATCCGTTCTTGTGACACCACCATTCTTTTTGAATGCCGGCCACACAGTTATTCAGGTGCACGTAGTCGCACCAGCTGCGCGGGGTCAATCCTGCTTCCGCGGGCCGCGGCCCCTTGTCTTCACCGCCATAACGAAATTCGTAGCCATTGCGTTTACCGCAATTGGGGCAGGTAATCGTCAGTGCCATCGCTGTATCTCCTTATCGTTCAAATTGACCGGGAGCCCGGGTTAACTCCCCTAATTGTCAGCAGTGTAGCTGACCAGGGCAGCGGTTTCGCCCATTAATTTGTGTTTTTCATAGCGGCGCAAGTTAAACGGTTTAAGCATATCCGGACAATTGCCGCTGGCCATGAACTTGGCTATGTTGCGGCCTGATGCCGTACTTGATTTAAAGCCAAAGTATCCCCAGCCGCAATTCATGTAGAAACCGTCGATGGGGTCGTTGCCATCAATGATGGGAGCCATGTCCGGCGTCATATCGGCCAGTCCGGCCCAGGTGCGCATGAACTTCACGCCCCGCAGGAAAGGCAGAAAGTCAGATAAAGCCTCGGCCTGGTGTTTGATGTAATGCGCCGTGGTCAGGGTCGTGTAGTTGGGCCAGGGGTCCATGTGCGCGCCGGTGGCGATTTCACCCTTGAGGGTCTGGTTGGCATAGGCGTGATACGTGCCGGATGAAACCACGTGATGAAGAACCGGTTTGAGCGGCTGGGTGACCATGGCCTGAATGGTCAGTACGCTGATGGGCAGCCGGATGCCAAGCATCTTGTTGATGATCCCCGCTGAGTAGCCGCCCGCTGATACCAGCACCCGCGGGGTATGGATCCGGCCGCGGCCGATATCCACCCCTGTGATTTTGCCCTTTTCCGTATGGATCGCAGTAGCTTCGGTTTGCTGGTGGATATGTACCCCATACCGGGCCGCGCCTTTGGCCAGACCCCATACCACTGCGTCGTGCCGGACCACACCGCCTGGCGGGTGAAACATAGCCCCGTGAATTGGATAAGTGATGTCCGGTGAAGTGTTGATCGCCGGTTCCAGTTCCTTGAGCTGCTTGACGTCCAACAGATGGCTCTCAACCCCGTGAAACTGGGCTGTACAGACGTTCATGCGGGCCGCATTCATAGCTGCTTCGCTGTGCATCAAATTCAAATTGCCGCAGTTGTTGAACATCAGGTTATAGTCCAGCTCTTTGGTAAGAACAGGCCACAGATCCAAAGCCTCTTTATATAGAGGCACATTCTCCTGCGTTCTTTGGTTGGCGCGTACGATGGCGGTGTTGCGACCGGCGCCGCCAAAACCGATGTAGCGCTTTTCGACGATGGCAATGTTGTACATGCCATGCTCCTTGGCCAAAAAATACGCGGTGGCCAAACCGTGCAGCCCGCCTCCGATAATCACAGCATCGTAGCTTGATTTGAGCCGGGGCTTTTTTCCCCACAGGGGTTTAAATCTGCCAAACATAGCGTCCACCTATCTTTTCGAGTTGTTTGCGCCGAAGCACATTTTAGAACCAAGGCGCTTCACCTGTGTAAATGAAACAAGATATGTCAAGATCATCAGAACAAACGAAATTTTACATCATAGGGCTGCAATTCTTTTTAACTAGCTAAATTTCGAAAGGAATCAGCGTTATCCAGACAAATTGCTTCACTCCTTTTACCAGTTTTTATAAAATAAACAGGCGCTTCCCACAGGACATCACTGCCCTGTAAAAAGCGCCCTTGCTCACCTGATGTAACAGCAATTCCGAAAAAGGCCCCGATGCCCGCTTTCCAGCCCTGGTAATGCACAAATCTTAAACAAAACAATAAAAAACACCTTTCGCAGGGTTGTTCCCCCAAAAGGCGCCTTCGCCGCATTGATACACCCATGTATCATGTTTATTATTTAACCCATTTCAAGCCATCGCCCGAGTTGTTTTTTACATATGATAACTATATTTTTGTGTTGCCTTATATTAGCATAGCGAGTAAGCTTAGTCAACTACTTTTTGAAAAACTTCTTATCATATTACTATACATTTGTTATGTTAAGCCGATGGAAAATTTTTTATAGCAATTCGCTTCTATCTTTGTTACCTGCTTTACTTATTGTTAACACTATTTCTCCCCTCCCCCAACCCATCCTGGGAGTCATTGATCACCCGGCGCATGTCGATTCCGCACTTTTCCACCGCCGAGGAAAGTACCACCATTGTCTCGGCCCGCTGAAAACCATAAACCTGATCAATTTTGTTGAACAGGATACGCTGAAGATCCCCGTTATCCATAGCCCGAACTTTGACCAGGTAATCGTATCTTCCTGTTACAACGTGTACTTCTTCCACCTCGGGAAGTTGTCGCAGCTCCTCAATCGTACGGTACGACTCGCTGCCCTGAATGGTGTTTAACCCTACAATCGCCGTTACCGGGTAACCAATGCGGCGGGCGTTAACTCGCGCATGAAACCCCTCGATAATGCCGCTTTCAATAAGCTTACGGATTCTTTCATGTACTGTGACCCGTGAGACACCAATCTTATTGGCGATATCCTGATAAGAGGAACGGGCGTTTTCTTGGAGAGTTTTCATGATAGTTAAATCCATGTCATCTAACGGTTGCATTTAATCATCCTTTACTTTTTTTCGTGGTCATAGAACCCAAGCTTTAGTGTTCCACCGCTTATTGAATTATCAGCAGATTCATCCGGAAACATTAGATTATCTGACCCCTAATCATATGTTACTTCGTTGCTATATATCCAATTCCTGTTTTTTCTAAGACGCTTAAGCCATGTCACGTAAACAGGTCAGCTGAATAATATAAAAAGGCAACCGGTTAACACATTATTTGTGTAACGGTTGCCTTCAATCATTATTGCGCAGTCAGGCAGTAAAGTGAACTCGTTCAGCTAAAGCTGAACATCAGGGTTAAAGAGGAAAGGGGACACACCTCTTAGGAGGAATGTCCCCAACTGGTGGGGATTCCACCCCACCTGAAGTAAAAATAGAAACTCCCACTTATAAAAGTGGGAGTCTTGGAATCAAATCAACCTTTACCTTGGTTTTACTTACCAAGTTCAATGCAATCCTCTATGGTATAGCTATTAATACCGGGACAGCTTTCTCCCCAGTAGAAGCTGCAAAGTGTGCATTCCAGACAAATCTCTTCTTTACCTTTGGCTAACGGTGCCATAATTAGCCCTCCTTAAAATTATTAACATAATTTTATAACCAGGGGAGGGCATTAACAATGATTAGCCTTTTAATTGTCGGATAAAAGTGTTTAAAATACATTATAGGCCTTTAACTACTTTAAAAAGCGTTTTCAATGTGCGTCACCTTAATTTCCCGGGCTGAATTTACAGCTACCACATCAAATCGCACATTCAACCCCGAAAACGACCGTTGGGCCAAATAGGCCTGCGCCAGCCGCCTTACTTTATAAATCTTTTGTCTGGTGATACTGTCCTGGGCCAAACCGAATCTGTCGCTGCTCCTGGTTTTAACTTCAATAAACACAAGGCAATCACCATCTCTGGCAATGATATCAATTTCCCCCAGGCGGCACCTGAAATTGCGCTCTAGAATTACCAGCCCTTTCTTTTGCAGATATTGCGCGGCTATATCCTCACCTTGTATTCCCAGGCTCCTTCTTTGCTGAGACAACTATCATACCTATGCTTTCTGCTGAATCAGTTTCTTTTCAACTAAATATTCTGTCAATAATTTAGCGGTATTACCGGTAATTTTCAAGCAATGCCGCAAATGTTCTTTAGTGTCAAAAGGATGCGGGTTTAACGCCCGGCAGCAGGTTACTGAATATTGATCCTCAAATCTATCGTGGAACTCCCGGGCCAAATCATAACAGGGCTCCCTGTCTCCTTCGGCAGATGTCCGGCCTTTCAGCATACCCAGAATAGCTGCGGACGCAGTGAGCGCGCCGCACATGCAGCCGGCATGACCCAGGCCTCCCCCGTAGCCGGTAAATAGCCTGACCAGATTTCTATCCAGGTCCGGCTCAATCAGTTCCCTAAAGGCATCAAAAATTGATTCGGCACAATTATAGCCGTTGCGAAAATTTCCCCCGGCCTTATTGCGCATTTCGGTAGCGAGATCGTTTTCCATTTGCTGCACCTCCTGTTATTTTTTGACCATTAGCTTTTTAATAGCGGCATTTAAGCCGTCAAGGGTAAATTCATACATAGGAAAAACATCTTTAAGCAATGAAATTGTCCGGGCTCCCTCAACATCCCCCCAGTACTGTCCGGGTATCGGGTTGAGCCAGACGCAATGCTCAAAATGTCCGGCCAATCTCTGCATCCAGGCCAAACCGGGTTCCTCGTTTTGCGCCCACCAGTCCAAAGCCCCGTAAGGCATTAACAACTCGCCCGTCCCCATACTGGCATCACCTACAATTATGAGTCTGTAATCCGGCCCATACTTACCCAACCAATCATATGTGTCTAATGAATTTCGCCTTAAACAAAACGGATCATTAAAAATAAGCTCATATACGCAGTTATGAAAATAATAAAACTGCAGATCCCTAAAATGAGTGGATTTATTAGCTGCGTTAAAAAGCAGGCTGCACAGGCGCTGGTATGGATTCATTGAACCACCTGAATCGATTAGGATCAGCAGCTTAACATTGTTTTTGCGTCCCCTTGTCCAAACCAGTTCCAGCATACCCGCGTTTTTGCCGGTTGCGTCAACCGTGGCATCAATATCCAGCAAATCTCTTGCGCCATCCACAGCGGTACTCAATAGCCTTAGTTTCCTCAAAGCCAGTTCAAACTGGCGGGTGCTCAGTGTCTCATCGGCCCGAAAATCCCTAAAGGCCCTCTGCGCAGCCACTTTGACCGCGGACCGGTTAACCGATTCCCCTCCTATGCGCACCCCGGCGGGGTGATAGCCGGAATGACCAAAGGGAGATGTGCCTCCGGTACCGATCCAGTGAGAGCCCCCATGGTGCTGCTCATGTTGTTCCAGCAGCCGCTCTTCAAGCTTCTTCCTAAGTTCTTCCAGACTCCAATCATCATCCGGATTTTTTTCACCGTCCGCCATTTTCAATGGCGGCAAAGCATTTTCCAGCCAATTCAGCACCTCTTCAGTTATCTCCGGCGGTGTTTCAATACCTTCGAAGCAACGTAAAAAAGCACGGTCAAAGGCATCATATCTGCTTTCACTTTTGACTAAAACCGAGCGTGCCAGGTAATAGAAGCCGGTTAAACTGTTTTTAGCCAGTCCCAGCTTTAATGACTGCATCAGGGTTAGCCATTCCACGATGGTAATATCCAAACCTTCTGCGCGCAACGTATAATAGAAGTTAACAAACATTAATTATCCCCGCCAATATCCGACCCGTGCATTAGTTGCCCCTCCGCCGTATTTTCGCTTTAGCAGAGCCATATCATGATCCTTTTTTAGCAATAGCCCGGGCAGGGGCAACTCCCTCTCGATCAGTTCAGGCTCAATTCCTCCGATAGCCAGGGCTCGCACCCAATCCAGCAGTTCACTGGTGCTTGGTTTCTTCTGCAGGCCCGGCAGCGTCCTAATCTTGTAAAAGCCGTTAATTGCATACTGAACCAGTTTATTGTCCAAATCGGGATAATGAACTTTAATTATTTCTTTCATCATATTTTCATCCGGAAAGGCAATATAGTGAAAAATACATCTGCGCAGGAAAGCATCGGGCAATTCTTTTTCAGCATTACTGGTAATTATAACTATGGGGCGGTGTTTGGCAGTAATCGTTTCACCTGTCTCCGGAATATAGAAATTCATCTGGTCAAGTTCCCAGAGCAAATCATTGGGAAATTCTATATCAGCTTTATCAATTTCGTCAATCAGCAAGATGGCCCGTTCCTCGAAATCAAAGGCTTCGCCAAGCCTACCCAACTTGATATACCGCTTGATATCCCGGACATCGCCTTCACCAAACTGGCTGTCGTAAAGCCTTTGTACAGTATCATACATATATAGACCGTCTTGCGCTTTGGTAGTTGACTTGATATTCCAGATAATTAATTTCATTTTCAGGTTATCAGCAATACTTTGTGCCAGCATGGTCTTACCAGTGCCCGGTTCACCTTTGATCAACAGCGGTCTGTTTAATGCCGCCGATACGTTTACAGCATTAATCAATTCTGAAGAAGCGATGTATTTTGCCGATCCCTGGTAATGATAATTTATGTTCATAATACCTCCGCAAAAAGCATTCAGTTATTAGCATAGTTCAATTATACCATGTCTAAGAACATATGTAACTCTAATCGATATATTATTCAGATAATAAGCTGATTATATGCTGAGGAATTCAGAATTTAGAATATTTCGGGATGGTTAAACCGTTTCATTCTGACTACTGACTCCTGTCTCCTGACTCCTGATCATTTACAATATAATTGCCCCGCGGCAGGAATTTAAAAAGTTGGTAAGAATACTGTATTAAAAAAACAACAAGGAGGTATTTGTTCTTGAGCTTTACAGCGCTGGTTCTGGAAAAGAAAGATAACAAAGGCTATATCAAACTTAACCGCCCACATTTTAACGCCCTAAATCTGGAACTGGCTAATGATTTAATTCAGGCGCTGGAAAATTGTTGTGAGGATGAAAACGTAAAAGTTTTGCTGATAACGGGATTAAACCAGGGTTTTTGTTCCGGCGGCGATTTGGAGGCTGCTTTGGAAACGGAAAATTCGGATCCCTCTGATTATTGGAAACACTTAACTCGCCGGCTGAACCGTATTATCGTTGATATAAGATATGTGCGTAAACCGGTTATTGCCGCCATCAATGGACCGGTAGCAGGTGCCGGCATGAGCATCATGGCCGCCTGCGACCTGCGCATTGCCAGCCGCAGCTCAATTTTCAAGCAGGCCTGGACCAGTATCGGCCTGGTGCCTGATGGCGCCTGGACCCTGTTTGTACCTCTGCTGGTAGGCTTTGGCCGGGCCAGCGAGCTGGCCTTCATGGACCCGGTATTAACAGCTGAGCAAGCGCAGCAAATGGGCTTGATTAACGTTGTTGCGGAAGACGAAGCTTTTACAGAAGAAGTTGAACGTCTGGCTGAAAGCTTGAAAGCAGGTGCGTCCGAAGCATATGCCCGGGCCAAAGAATTGTTGAATGATTCAATGCTATCCATTCTGGAAGCCCAATTAAGCCGGGAGCGCCGGGAAATAGTTACTGCGGCACTGACCAGCGATTATAAGGAAGGAATGCATGCCTTCCTGGAAAAACGCTCCCCTAAGTTTCATGGGAAATAAAAAAATGCCCTCTCACCTTAATTGGCGAGAGGGCATTTTTTATTCTTTAATGCAGGAAGAATGAATGGGCCGCGTTGTTGATTACTTCCGAAAGCGGGCCGGGGTAAACCCCTATTACCAGGGTAACCACCATGGCTAAAATTAAGGTTACCGCCACCGGGCTGGGTAATTTTATCGGAGTCGGGTCCAGCGGCTCGTCCCGGTACATAACCAGGGCCACGCGCAAGTAGTAATACACCGACACCATACTCATAATCAGCCCGATAAAGGCCAGCCAGAGATAGCCGTCCACGATGGTCTTGAACAAATAGAATTTGCCCACAAAACCAGCCAGCGGAGGAATACCGGCCATGCTCAGCAGCGCTACCAGCATTACCGCTGCCATCAGAGGCGAGCGCTGGCTCAAACCGGCATAATCCTTCAACTCATCGCTGCCGGTAACATTGTAAAAGTACCCCGCCACGGTGAAAGCTCCAACAGTAGCGAACACATACAGAAACGCATAGAACATAACACCTTTAATTCCCGCCTCACTGGCAGTAACTAAACCAACCATGATATAGCCGGCCTGAGCGATACTGGAATAAGCCAGCAGTCTTTTCACATTGGTCTGGGGAATAGCTACCAGGTTCCCCACGATCATAGTCACTGCCGCCAGGATCGCCACTACCATGGCCCAGTTGGCCCAGATACCCGGCAGGCCGGTTACAAACAGCCTCAGCAGCACTGCGAAGGATGCTGCTTTTGAGCCCATGGCCAGGAAGGAGGTTACCGGAGTCGGCGCTCCTTCGTAAACATCGGGTGACCACATGTGGAAGGGAACCGCGGAAATTTTAAAGCCAAGTCCGGCAATTAGGAATACAACTGCAAGTATCAGCGCGGGCGTTAATGGCTGCATGGCAATTACCTGGCTGACATCCAGCATAATTACACTGCCGGTCAGGCCGTACAGCAGGCTCATACCATATAGAAGCACTGCTGAGCTCATTCCCGCCAGCAGCACATACTTCATGCCCGCTTCCACTGATTTGGCTTCCGTTTTACGGAAACAAACCAGAATAATAAACGCAATGGTCATCAGTTCGAGACCAAGGTACAGGGTGATAAAGTCACCGGCTGAGGCCATAACCATCATGCCCAGCGCGGCAAAAACCGTCATACTATAGTACTCAGCCTGATTCCCCATATCATCAACATAGCGCATGCTGCCCAGTACAACCAGGACTGCCGCCACCAGGAAGGTAATTTTCCAGAACAGGGCATAATTGTCCACCAGGTACATACCGCCAATTAAAGCACGGCTGTCGCCCCACAGGGAAATAGCCACACCAAGTATGCCCAGCAGTCCGAACAAGGTCAGCCAGCCCAGGCCGTGCTTGGAACCTTTCGGCACAATCAGCCCCAGAATCAGAATACCAAGTCCAAGGGCAGCCACCAGCATTTCCAGGGTTAAAGCAGAAGGATCAAATGGCATTTAGAAACTCCCCCCTAACTGAAGCACGTCGCTTATTGCCGCATGCAGGGGCACGACGCCGCTATTAATCATATCGAATAACAGGGAGGGGAGGAATCCCCCGACTACCAGCACGGTACCCAGCACCACGAGAGGCACCAGTTCCGGACCTTTAATGTCCTGTAGATGGTCATATTCCGGACGCGGTGGTCCAAACAGCGTGTTGGCACCGGCACGCAACACATAGAGAGCTGTAATGATAATACCTGCAATACCAACTACAGCCAGTCCGCCAAAATTGTTAAAGGCGGAGATAAAGATAGTGAACTCCGGGATAAAACTGACCAGGCCGGGCAATCCCAGCGAAGCCATAGCGGCCAGCATGAATCCCGCGGCAAGGCGTGGTGTTTGCCTGGCCAGACCTCCCATATCCGGAATCCAACGGGTATGAGTCTTTTCGTAAATAAAGCCGATCATAGAGAAGAACAGGGCCGCCATTACACCGTGGGCAAACATGTTGGCCACGGCACCGTTAAGCCCGATAACGTCCATACAGGCGACAGCCAGGATCACATACCCCATGTGGCTGACGCTGGAATAACCAACAACGTATTTCAGGTCCTTTTGGGCCAGAGCGCCCATGGCAGCATAGGCCACCCCGATTACGCCGAACACCGCCATATAAGGAGCCCAGAATTTAGCGCCAAGCGGCAGCATGTACAACGCTATTTTAACCAAACCGTAACCGCCGATCTTTTTCAAAACACCGGCGTGAATCATACTAACGGCTGTGGGAGCGCCGGCGTAGCCGTCAGGTGACCAGGAGTGGAACGGCCACATTGAAATCAGTGAACCAAAGCCCAACAGCATCAGCGCAAACAGCCAGATTTGATCAAAGGGCGACAACTGCTGCGCCGCCGCGGCCAGCCCGGTAAAGCTCATATCCGGAGCCCCGGTAATGGCTGTTGTTTTAACGAACAGCGCGATTACGCCAACCAGCAGGAACGCACTACCGATAAGCAGGTAGATGGTCAGCTTCATACCGGCGTATTCTTTAGTCACCCGCTTGGAGCTGCCCCAGATTACCACCATGATGTAAATGGGGATAACCACAACTTCATAGAACAGCAGGAAGATAAACAGGTCGTGGGCGATAAATGTGCCCATAACCCCGGTGATTAACAGCAGCAGCAGAATAAAGAATTCTCTGGGACGGTTGTTTACGTTCCAGGAGGCAAATATCGCTGAAAAACCAATCAAGTTGGTTAAAAGCAGCATGGGCAGGCTGATGCCGTCGGCAGCCAGGAAAAATGTCACGCCCAGGTCCTTAATCCAGGGCATATCATTGCCAAAGGCAAACTGCAGCCCGCCTACCGCCTGATTATAGGTAAAGTAGGCAAACAGGCTCAGCGCCAGCGATACAAATGTTCCCACCGCGGCAATACACCTGATCAGCGTATGCTCTTCCTTGGGCACAAAAGCAAGTATCAATGCCGCAGCCACCGGAGCCAGCAGTATGGTTAACAGGATTGGAAAATCCATTACTTAACACCTCCCAGAACCAGGCCGGCGGCAGTGGACGAGCCGCTAAACGCCATTAGTACGGCAACAGCCAAAACACCCAGGAAGAAAACCAGCACATAGTTTTGCAGCCGGCCGGACTGGAACACCCGCAGTCCGTCGCCGGACAGTCTGGCAAAGGCACCGATGCTATTGACTATGCCGTCAACTACGTAAATATCGAACAGATAGAACAGCTTGGCGGTTCCATCGACCAGAGCGTGGTTGAACCACAGGTATAGTTCGTCAATATAGTACTTATTGTAAAGCATCCGGTATACCGGGCCGAACCATTCAGCCATTTTCCTGGCGCGCTTCTTCTTGGCGTCTTTTAGGTACAGGGTATAGGCCAGGAGGATACCGGCACCGGCCAATACGATAGACAGCAGCATGGCTCCGTAATTGGGTGCTCCCTCGTGGGCATGCCCGAACCGGATCCACTCACCCCAAACGTTGTGCCACGGGGTTCCCAGCAAACCGACAAAACAAGCGCCAACGGCCAATACCAGCAGGGGCACGGTCATGGTCCAATGCGACTCCTTAGGATGATTAGCCGGGTTCTCTTCACCGAAGAAAGCCAGGAAAATCATGCGCCACATATAAAAGGCGGTCAGGAACGCGGTAAACGCAGCCATGGCAAACAGTACGTAATGCCCGGTACTTAGAGCGGAGACAAGAATTTCGTCTTTACTCCAGAAGCCCGCAAAGGGCGGAATACCGGCAATGGCCAAGCCGCCGATCACAAAGGTCCAGGCAGTGATGGGCATTTTCTTAACCAGACCGCCCATTTCCCAAACGTCCGCCTTATGGTGCAGTGCGGTGAGTACACTACCGGCGCCAAGGAACATCAGGGCTTTAAAGAACGCGTGCGTCCACAGGTGGAACATACTGGCGCTCAAACTGCCGACGCCCAGGGCCAGCATCATATAACCCAGCTGGCTGACGGTGGAATAGGCCAGAATCTTTTTAATCTCCCTCTGCGTTATGGCAACGGTAGCGGCAAATAAAGCAGTAAAGCCGCCTGTCACAGCCACCAGCTGCATAGCTGACGGCACTTCATGGAACAGGAACATGGTGCGGCCTACCAGGTAAACACCCGCGACAACCATGGTGGCGGCGTGGATCAGGGCGCTGACCGGTGTAGGGCCTTCCATAGCATCAGGCAGCCACACATGCAGCGGAAACTGGCCTGATTTTCCGATCGGGCCGATAAACACCAGCACCGCGATTAATGTAAGCATGCCAAAAGTGGTGTACTGTTCAAAATGCTCAATTTTACCGGCAAGCTCGGTTAAATTCAAGGTGCCAAATACAATTTGCAGGGAAAGCAAGCCGAGCAACAGCCCGAAGTCTGCCACACGACAGGTGACAAAGGCTTTTTTGGCCGCCTCCCTGGCTGATATTTTATGCGTATAGAACCCGATCAGCAGGTAAGAACACAGACCCACTAATTCCCAGGCCACAAACATCTGCAGCAGGTTGCTGGAAAGCACCAGCAGGAGCATGGAAGCTCCAAACAAAGACAGATAGGAGAAGAAAACCGAATAACCGGGGTCACCCTTCATGTAACCCACTGAATATAGGAAGATAAACGTGGCTATAAACGACACCATAAACAGCATCATGGCCGATACGGGGTCAAGCTGCACCCCAACGTCTATCCGTAAGTCAGGCATTCCGGGCAAGCCCAGGGAAAACCAGCGTGTTGCATAAACCAGCGGTTTTTCAATATATTCATGATTGGTAAAAATCCCGATCGCCGCCAGAGTGGCAAAGAAGCAGGCAGTCGCCATGGAACCCACCGCGACAATAGCACTTAATAATTGCCATGGCCGGGTTAGGAACACTATAACCACAAAGGCAAGGGCGGGAAGGAGCGGCACCAACCATGCATGCTGCATTGCAAATTCAACAAGCATTATCTAAAGCACCTACCTTCACTATTGAAAATCCTACCATTTTAGCCAGTCGAAATCGTCAAGATTTACAGACAGCCTATTGCGGTAGATGGCGATGATGATGGCCAATCCTATCCCCACTTCGGCAGCGGCCACAGTAATGACAAAAATGGAGAAAATCTGTCCGACGAAGTCGGCCGGTGTAATATATTTACTGAAGGCCACCAGGTTGATATTCACCGCATTGAGCATTAGTTCAATACAAATCAGAACAGCCACGGCGTTTCTTTTGGTCAGTACTCCGAATAGGCCGATACTAAAGAGGAGAGCTGAAAGCACCACATAATGCGTCAGACTAATCGCCAACATTGGCCTTCACCTCCTCATCCCTGGCTATAACAATGGCGCCGATTAAAGCTACCAGCAGCAGCAGCGCGGCTACTTCAAAAGGAATCACGTATTTGCTCAGCAGAAGTTCCCCGATTGCCTGAACGGTGTTGGCCGGAACTTCTCCCGCCGCAACCAAATCGGTCCAGGCGGTGCGGCCGGCAAACACAGCACACATGGCCACAACCAAAGCCACCAGGCCGGCCCCGGCAAAAGTCTGCCGGTTAAACAGGTTGGTTGCCTTCATGTCTGCCCGCTGAATCAACATGATACCGAAAACCACCATAATACAGACCGCGCCTGCGTATACCAGCACCTGCACAGCGGCAAGGAAATCGGCATCCAACAATAAAAACAGTCCGCCCATGGCAATAAAGGTAACTGCTAAAAACAAAACTGAGTGTACAATGTTGCGCGCAAATATCACCAAAGTGGCATTACCCAATATAGTTATGGCCAGGCCGTAAAAAGCGATTACACTGTAGATACTAGTTTCCATCTGTTACTGACCCTCCTTATCGGAAGCCTTGCCGGCGGCAACCTCGGGCTGGGCTGCGGGTTCAGCTGGCTTTTGGGCCTTTGCTTTGGGCTTCGGCTTGGGTTTTTCTTTATCCCCGGCCTTGGCCGCCGGTTCTTCCTCTTCCAACGGCTCAGCAGGCGCCTCCCTCTTGACCAACACCAGAGGGATATTCTTGTAGAAATACTGATTCATATTAAAGTCTTTGGAAAAATGCAGCGCATCTTTGTTGCAAGCTTCCACACAAAGACCGCAGAACAGGCAATACTGAACTTTCATTACATAATCAGTCATAAACTGTTTCTTGCCAACCTTTTGCTTTTGCAAGCTGATTACCTTGTTGGGACAGGCGTTGGCGCATAACCCGCAGGCAATGCATTTATCAACATCCAGGACAAACCTGCCGTGAAACCGTTCCGGAACCGTATGCTGCTCATCCGGGTATTGCACGGTAAGCTTGGGCGCCCAGAATTCCTTCCAGGTAATCTGCAGACCTTTGATTAACCCTTTTCCAAACATGTAATCACCACCCCATCGCCTGGTAAATTTTCATCCCTATACCGGTTATAAAGATGTTGGCCAGGGCAAGGGGTACCAATATCTTCCAGCTGAACCCCATGAGCTGGTCCACCCTGATGCGTGGATACGTCCAGCGCAGCTGCATTACTAAAAACATCAGGACATACATCTTCAGGAAAAACCATACCCAGGAAGGAATGAAGATCAGGCCGAAGGGAGCGTGCCAGCCGCCAAAGAAAAAAACGGTCGCCATGGCACAAATAACTAACATGTTCGCATATTCGGCCAGGAAGAACATGGCAAATGCCATTCCGCCATACTCGGTGTATGGGCCGTTGATAATCTCCGACTCACCTTCCACCAAGTCAAAAGGACAGCGGTTGGTTTCCGCGACGGCGGCAATAAAATAAATGAGAAAAGCAATTGGTTGGGTAAAGATAAACCAGGTATGTTCCTGAGCTGCAATAATATCATTCATATTCAAACTACCGACAATCATAATCACGCCCAATATGCCCAACACTAACGGCAGTTCATAACTGACCATTTGAGCCACAACACGCATGGCGCCGATCAGGGAATATTTGCTGTTTGACGCCCAGCCGCCTATCCAGAAAATCAACGTGGACAGCGAAGCTATGGCCAACAGGTAAAATACCCCGATATTCATGTCTATGGCGGCCATGTTTTTTCCAAGAGGAATTACTGCAAAAACCATCAGCGTAGGCACAAAAATCAGCACGGGAGAAAGTAAAAACAATGCTAAATCCGCTTTTTTGGGTATAATTATCTCCTTACTGATTAATTTGCCAATATCAGCCGTGGTTTGCAAAAGTCCCTTGGGGCCGACCCGGTTGGGGCCAATACGGGCCTGCATGTAGGCGGCAACCTTGCGCTCCATGTAAACCAGCCACAGAGCGTTAACTAATATAAATACGAGGATAGCCACAAGCTTGACCAGCATCACGATGGCCTCGTTTATCTCCACGGGTGCGCCGAAACCACCGAGAAGAGCTCTAAGCCACTGGGCTACACCTACAAATAAATTTTCCAACATGCCTCTTCTCCCCTATGATCCCGTATTTGTTAACAGTCCACTTCACCAAGAACGATATCAATACTACTAAGAATAGCCACAACATCTGCCAGCAGGTAACCGCGCACCATTTCATCCAGATAACCCAGGTTGATAAATGACGGTCTCCTGACGTGCACACGGTAAGGCTTATTACTTCCATCGCTTACAACATAATACCCAATGATACCCTTGGAGCTTTCAATTTCATGGTAAGCTTCTCCTTTGGGCGGCTTTAAGACTTTGGGCACTTTGCCGATAACCGGACCGTCAACTTCCTTGATCTGCTCAATAGCCTGCTGAATAATCCGCACGGATTGCTCCATTTCCAGCATCCGGCATACGAACCGGTCAAAGCAGTCGCCATTTTCGCCCAGCGGTACTTCAAAGTCAAACCGGTCGTAGATACTGTAAGGTTTGGCTTTCCGCAGGTCGTAATTAACTCCGCTGCCTCTTAAAGTGGGTCCGCTCAGGCTATAGTTAATCGCAGTTTCAGGGGTTAGTTTACCAATAAACTTGGTCCGGGCCTGGAAAATTTCGTTCCCGGTAATTAATCCCTGATATTCTTCAATATAGCCGGGCATTTCGTCCATCAGCTTTTTAAGTTTGTCCAGCCAGCCCTCGGGCGCGTCGTCTGCAACACCGCCGATACGGGCATAACTCAGGGTCATCCTGGAACCGGTTAACTCTTCCAGCAAGTCCATCAATTTTTCCCGCTCCCGGAAACACAGCAGGAAACCGGTAAAGGCACCTATATCCAGAGCGTTAATGCCAATACCGATCAAGTGACTGGTAAGGCGTGAAAGCTCGCCTGAAATTACTCTCAGGTACTCCGCCCGCTCCGGCACTTCTATATCCATTAATTTTTCCACAGCCTGCACATAACCCCAGTTCTGCAGCATTGCCGCCAGGTAGTCCATCCTGTCGGTATAAGGAATTACCTGGGTATAAGTGCGCGCCTCGGCCAGTTTTTCAATTCCCCGGTGCAAGTAGCCGCAAACCGGCTCACCTTTGACGATTCTTTCCCCATCCAGGGTAAGAATGATCTGAAAGACACCGTGGGTACTGGGGTGCTGTGGACCAAAGTTCAATAAATATTCTTGTGTCCTTAACATTTGCTACACCTCTTATCCCCCGTTTTGGTTACTCCCTGCCGCCTTCCCACTGGAAGTCTTTGCGCAGCGGGTGTCCTTCAAATTGATCGTCCAGCAATATGCGTTTAAGATTGGGATGCCCCGTAAAAACGATACCCAACAGGTCAAATATTTCTCTTTCCTGCCAGTTGGCCCCGCCCCAAACGGGGAATACGGAAGGCATTTCGGGATTATCCCTGTCGACGTCAGTTTTGACCGTCAGCGAGTAGCCATTTTCTATAGAATTGATGTTGTAAACTACTTGAAACTTATCTTCCTCGGGATAATCCACCGCTGTTTCGTTGGTTAAATAGTCCAGCGCAAATTCATCTTTTAAAGCTTGCATGAATTCCAGCAGCTTATCCATGGGAACAGTGACGGCCATCGCCTCGTCAACTGCAATGTAGCCGAATTTTTGTTTTATTTCGTCTACAGGCGCAATCTTTTCTTTAATCATTATCCCGTCACCGCCTTACCTTGGTTGAGGAGCCGTTCCCTTTTATCCAGGATCTTATCCTTCAACATTAGAAATGCTTCCAGTATCGCATCGGGCCTGGGTGGGCAGCCAGGTACATAAATATCAACGGGCACGACTTTATTAGCGCCGGGTATTACATAGTAAGAATCAACAAACGGGCCGCCGGAAATAGCGCAGCTGCCTACAGCAATACACCACTTGGGTTCGGACATTTGTTCCCACAGCCGGACCACGAAGGGCGCGGCTTTTTTGGTAATTGTGCCGGCTACCACCATCACGTCGGCCTGGCGCGGTGTGCTGCGCATAACTTCGTAACCAAAACGAGACAGGTCATAGCGGGGACCGTTGGCGCCCATCAGGGCCTCAATGGCGCAACAGGCCAAACCGAAGCCAAGCGGCCAAATGGAGTGGGCCCTGGCCAGATTCAATATTTTCTCCAAAGGTTCCGCGGAAACCACCCTTTTTATCTCATACATATTGTGATAATCCGGATTTGACCCGAAGTATTCGGGAGCCCAAATATCTTTGGTAACTGTTTCAATTTGTGTTTTCCCTTTGTTCACTTCCATTCCAACGCACCTTCCTTCCAGGCGTACCACAAGCCCACAATCAAAATGAAAATAAATATAATCATCTCGATAAACGCAAATAATCCCAGGCTCTGGAATTTAACTGCCCAGGGATAGAGGTAAATGGTTTCAACGTCGAAGATGACAAAAAGTAATGCATAAAGAAAATAACTGGTTCTAAATTGGACCCAGGTGGGGCCTTGCGTCGGCAAGCCGCATTCATACTCCTCCAGCTTGACCGGGTTATTTCGCCTGGGGTGAATTAAAAAAGAGGTTACAATTCCCCCTGCCCCAAAAACAAGTGCTACTGCTAAGAAGATAAATACACCCGCCCAGTCTGACACTTTTCTCCCCCCTTTCATAATAAACTTTTGAACCATAAAAACGCTGTTATATAAACCAAGGAGTTATCAAAAAAATCCGTCTTGTGAATTCGGGAACTCCCTGGCGCAAAAACCAATGTCTTACAGCTATAATATTTTGGTCATTTGAAAAAAAACTTATTGCATTAATCGACAAATGTCGCACATTTGACAGAATTATTTGCTATTTCCATGATAGGATTTTAAAATAAATTACCTTTTTTTGCATAATAATGTCGCAAGGTTATTAATTAACTGCTTAACGGGCGCAAAGTCACGCCGGTGAACGGGGCACGGCCCAAACTCCGAAAGAGCGGCCAGATGAAAGGCGGTGCCATATCCTTTGTGGCGATCAAAGCCATACTCGGGATACAGCAGGTGCAGAATTTCCATCAACCTGTCCCTGGTCACCTTGGCCACCACTGAAGCCGCAGCTATCGAGGGACACAATCCATCCCCCCCCACCACGGCCTTTTGAGCTATATTTGTATCCGGCAGCTCAAACTTACCGTCAACGAGTAAAAAGCCGGGTTTGATACCCAACCCGCCAACCGCACGCAGCATGGCCAACATAGACGCATGATGAATATTCAACATTTCAATTTCGCCTACCGTTGCTACGCCAACAGCCCAATCCAAGGCAACTTTTTTAATTTTGTTATCCAGCAATTCACGTTTAGCCGGAGTTAATCTCTTTGAATCGTCCAATTCTTCCAGCAATACCTCAGGCGGCAGTATAACAGCGGCAGCTACAACCGGCCCGGCCAGCGGACCCCGGCCGGCCTCGTCAACTCCGGCAACAATGCCACGACTGGAATCGGCAAGCCCTCGCTCATAACGCTGCATTTCCCTTTGGCGCTGCAGTAAAACAGCGTGTTTTTGCTGCAAAACCACATAGCGGTTGTATAAAGCCTTTACCGCGGACCTTTTATCAACCGCCATAGCTGACAGCAGTCCTTGAGCAGGAATACCGTCTTGCTCAAGTAATACTTTTATTTCCGATACGGTCAGAGAGCTAATATCCACACAATAACTCCGACATAAAAGCTAGACTTAAATTTTTTTCGCGACTTTATATTTTTTTCGCGATTATTGACCAAATCCCTGCCCGCATCAAAATATTTTTTCCGCAAACTGAAGGATACAAGGGTTTTTTGCTTACTATTCAGGCAAATCCAGGGTATAGTGCCCCAATTTGCCCTCCCTGAATTCCTTAATAATTAAAACCGCAGTCTTATGAGCATCAATCTTGCCCCCGGACAAGTAGAAACCCCTTTTGGCTCCGATGGCATGCATGGTTGCACCAACATCACCCGTCACAGCACCGGTTCCGTACCTGGCGTCAAGGGCACCAGGTGCCATCTCGGTGAGCCAGTTCACCAAACGGACACAAATATCCTGGGGATCATAAATCTGTTCCTTGATAGCTCCTGTTACAGCCAATTTAAAGGCTACTTCAGGGTCTTCAAATTTAGGCCAGAGAATACCCGGCGTATCCAGCAGTTCCAGGCTGTCCCCCAGTTTAATCCACTGCTCGCCCCGGGTGACCCCCGGACGGTTCCCCGTACGGGTGGCGCTCCTGCCTGCCAGACGGTTGATTAGCATCGATTTGCCCACATTGGGTATGCCCACCACCATACAGCGGGCAGATCTGGCCCGCCTTCCCTTATCCATATATTTTTGAATGGCGGGACGGGCCTGGTTTGCAGTTTTGTTGAGCATCTGTTTGATGCCCACGCCCCGCTGGGAGTCAACCGCCACCCCGGGCAGACCCAATTTTTCAAAGTACTTCAGCCACAGGGTTGTCTTTTCAGGATCTGCCAGGTCAGCTTTATTCAACACAACTACCCGGGGCATGTTCAATAATAGATCATTAATAACAGGGTTTCTGCTGCTGGCGGGAATTCTGGCGTCCAGTAGTTCTACTACCACATCAATAAGCTTTAGATTTTGCTGTATCTGCTTGCGCGTCTTGGTCATATGACCAGGGTACCATTGGATATCCATACCTTCACCGGTCCATATTTTAAGTAGCAGGAGTCAGGAGTCAGAATATAAAAACATAAACTATTGTATCAAAATACTTTTTCTGAATCACTGCCATTATTTTAACTTATTCGCTGCTCCGGCAGTTATGAGTTCTATTAAGGTTCAGTATTCATAATTACCCGAGGCAATTATTTTATTCTGACTTCTGACTACTGACTACTTTTTTTTAAAATAATCTAATGTGGTTAATGGGCCAATAAATCATAACCGCTTTTCCGATAATATTCTTTTGCGGCAGATTTCCCCAAACCCTGCTATCATCGCTGTTATTGCGGTTATCGCCCATCATAAAATAATTGTCTGCGGGCACCTGCGCCGGGCCGAAATCATCAAAACGCAAATCTTGCGGCAAATATTCCTCCGGAATCTGCTCCCCGTTGATAAACAATTTACTATCGCGGATCTCCAGTGTATTTCCAGGTGTACCAATCAACCTTTTGACAAAAATCCGCTCAGGATCGAAAGGTGGTCTAAACACCACAATATCCCCGCGACTGGGCTCACCAAAGTGATAGGCAAATTTGCTGACCATGATCCGGTCTCCAATTTGAATAGTGGGTTCCATGGAACCGGATGGAATGACAAATGGCTGAAAAACAAACATCCTGATAATTACAGCCAGCAAAACAGCAATGGCAATAGATTCAATAATCTCCATAAACGCCGACTTTTTTTTCTTTTCTCGCGGTTGCTCGTATCCCGGTTGGTCCATTTTCATCCCCTCGATCAATTGCTATTAAAAAGGGACTGTTTATACAGTCCCCCCATTACTTGCGAATGTCTTTAATCCGGGCAGCCTTACCACGCAGCTTACGCAGGTAATACAACCTGGCCCTGCGAACGCGCCCACGTCTTAACACTTCGATTTTATCAATCTTTGGCGAATGCAGCGGAAAAGTTCTTTCCACACCGACACCGTAAGATACCCTGCGGACGGTAAAGGTTTCACCAAGCCCGCCGCCGCGACGCCTGATTACTACCCCTTCAAAAACCTGAATTCTTTCCCGGTTGCCTTCTACGACTTTGACGTGAACTTTTACTGTATCTCCCGATTTAAACTGGGGTATATCTTCCTTGTACTGACCTTCTTCAACAACTTTAAGCAGATTCATATTCTGATAGCCTCCTTCCCCCTAAGGTGTTCATATCCCCTATCCGGGACAGCGGACCACCCGTAATCAACAAGAAAAATTATATCATAACAGGCCCGCCGGTGCAACAAACGTGCCTCACTTTTCACGCTACTTCTATCTGCGCTCCGGTGGTTCCCTACGCGCACTGCGCAATTTCCCTTGTAGCTCGCGTAGCTATTTTTTATAACGCTTACAACAAACAGCTTAACGTAACTTTACGCCCTACGTGGTCAAGCTTTGGGGATTTGACGGGCTATTGTCCGCATCCAGTGGTCCGCTAACTCCGGGAAGCCACCGGATCGCCTTGTCCATGGTAGCCTATTCTTCCTCTACTTAACAATATCACGGATGGCATCCAGCAATTGACGTAAAATCTGTTTGTCCTCATCGGCCAGCGTTTCCGGGCGGAGCAGGTCGGAGCGGCGTTCCAAAGTTTTCAGCAGCGACTGCCGGCGGCGCCAGCGTCTGATATTTTCATGGTGACCGCTCAGCAAAATATCCGGCACGGTCAGGCCGTTATAGTCGCCCGGTCTGGTGTACTGCGGATACTCCAACAAGCCGGTGTAAAATGAATCGTCTTCAGCCGAGGCACTCTCACCCAGCACCCCCGGGATCATTCTGGCTACCGCGTCAACCACCACCATGGCCGGCAGTTCCCCGCCGGTCAACACATAATCACCAATGGACAGTTCATCGGTCACCGCCAGTTCCCGCACCCGTTCATCCACCCCTTCGTAATGCCCGCAAATAATTACCAGGTGTTCCTCCTGGGCCAAATCCCTGGCCCAGACCTGATTAAAGGTCAGCCCCGTGGGGCACATTAGGACCACCCTTGGCGCTGCTGCGCCCCTGCGTCCGCGAACGTGCTCCAGAGCACGTAAAATAGGCGGTGCCTGCATAACCATACCCGCGCCGCCCCCGTATGGGGTATCATCCACAGTATTATGCTTATTGCCGGAAAACAGGCGTATGTCAGTAATATCTATATCCAACAGTCCCCGGTCCCTGGCCCGCTTGATAATGCTGCTGTCAAAGGGCCCGTCAAACATCCCGGGAAACAAAGTTAAAATATCGACGATCATCCACTAGTCCTCCAGCCCTGCAGGCAGTTCAACAATCATTTTACCGGCAGCCAGATCCACCTCGAGCACCACCTGCTTTAATGCCGGCACCATCAGCGGCGTTTGGGACTCCCGGTCGATCAAATAAATATCATTGGCTCCCGTTTGCTGAACGTCCGTAATTTCACCCAAGCAACGCCCGTCAGTGGTAAATACCTTCAGGCCGATAATATCAAATATGTAGAAAGTATTATCAGGCAGCGGCATTAATTCTTCTTTGGGAATAAGCAAATAACAACCTTTTAGCGTTTCTGCAGCATTCATTTTATCAATACCACGAAATTTCAAAATAAAAAAACTTTTATGCGGATATGCTTTTTCAACTTCCAAAACAGCCAATTGACCATTTTGATTTACATGAACCCTGTTCATAGTTTTAAAGCGCTCGGGAAAATCAGTTGTCGGGATTATCCGCAATTCACCCCGATGCCCCTGCGTGTTGACAATTTTTCCGATAGCAATATACCCATCAATTTCCATCGCCAAAACCAACCCACCCCAAAAATTGGACGAAAGAGGGCTTTTGAGCCCCCTTTTACGCATAAAGTATGATAATTTCAAAAGCCGGCAGCAGTTAGATGATTTCAACGGTTACTTTTTTGCGTTCCTTCGTTGCCGCCGCCTTTACCACGGTTCGTATGGCCCTGGCAATCCGGCCCTGCTTGCCGATAACTTTGCCCATGTCATCAGGAGCAACTCTCAATTCTATGACGCAGGATTTTTCTTTTTCAATCAAATCCACAGTAACCATCTCGGGATGGTCTACGAGGGCTTTGGCCAATAGCTCAACCAGTTCTTTCATCGGGTTAACCTCCTCACTTACTGGCCCTCGCTGGCAACGCTCTTGTTAATTCCGGCTTTATTGAAAAGCGCTCTGGCGGTGTTGGTAAGTTGCGCTCCTTTGCGGAGCCATTCCGCAGCCTTGGCCTCGTCAATTTTGATCACTGCCGGGTCCTTCAACGGGTCGTAATAACCAATTTCTTCGATGAAGCGACCGTCCCTGGGGGAACGTGAATCGGCAACCACTATCCGGTAAAAAGGATTTTTCTTGGCCCCCATTCTTTTTAGCCTGATCTTAACAGCCATAATAATCACCTCCTTGAAATAATGTGGGCAATTCTCTCTTAAAAAGGGGATCCTTTCTTACCGAACCCAAAGGGGTTTTTACCGACTTTACCCTTTTTAATATTCTTTTCCATATCCATTACCTGGCGCATCATCTTTCTGGTTTGATCAAACTGCTTTAGCAAGCGGTTCACATCCTGCACCGAAGTGCCGCTGCCCCTGGCTATCCGTTTACGCCTGTTACCTTTGATTTCCTGCGGGTTTTGCCGCTCCCAGGGGGTCATTGAACTTATAATAGCCTCAACAAAAACCAGCTCTTTCTCATCAAAATCAAGGTCCTTCAGCTTTTTCATATTACCCAGTCCGGGTATCATACCCAAAATCTGGTCCAAAGGTCCCATTTTCTTAACCTGGTTAATTTGCTGGACAAAATCGTCCAGAGTAAATTCCATACTCCTGATGCGTTTGTTCAGCTTTTCCACTTGCTCGGCATCGAAATTGGCCTGGGCTTTTTCAATCAGTGTCATAACGTCGCCCATACCCAAAATGCGGTCGGCCATTCTCTCCGGGTGGAACTGCTCCAGCGCATCAAGTTTTTCGCCCATGCCGATAAATTTAATCGGACAGCCGGTTACAGCCTTGACCGAAAGCGCGGCCCCGCCCCGGGTATCCCCGTCCAGCTTGGTTAATACAACACCGGTTAGGGACAGCATCTCATTAAAAGTCTTGGCTACATTCACCGCGTCCTGGCCGGTCATCGAGTCCACCACCAGCAGGATCTCATTGGGATGTACGGCGTCAACAACTCTACGTAATTCCGCCATTAACTCTTCGTCAATGTGCAGCCTGCCGGCGGTATCAATTATAATCAGGTCGTTGCCGTCACGCTTGGCCTTATCCACGGCGGCCCTGGCAATATCCGGCGGGGCAACGCTGTCACCCATACTGAATACAGGCATATTCAGCTGGCCGCCAAGCACCTGCAGCTGCTTAATCGCAGCCGGCCTGTATATATCAGCGGCTACCAGCATGGGGCGGCGGCCCTGTCTGCGCAGCAAATTAGCCAGCTTGGCCGTAGTGGTCGTTTTTCCTGCACCGTGCAGCCCCACCATCATAATTACGGTAGGCGGTGCAGGAGCAAGTTCAATCTTGCTGTTTGATCCGCCCATCAGTTCGGCCAGCTCGTCATGAACTATTTTAATAACCTGCTGGGCCGGTGTAAGGCTTTGCAAAACATCAGAGCCGATAGCCCGCTCCTTGACCTTGGCGATAAAATCCTTAACCACAAGGAAATTGACATCAGCACCGATTAGCGCCCGGCGCACCTCTTTCAGGGCCTGATCCACATCTTCCTCGGTCAGTCGCCCTTTTCCCTTAAGCTTTTTAAATGTTTCCTGGAGCCTTTCTGCGAGACCGGAAAAAACCATTAAATTACCCCCCGTCCATCTCCAGCACTTCTTGCAATATCTCCCTGGCCCGGGACACCTGTTGTGACACCGGGCTATCACACTCTTCCAGCAGTCTGGCCGCCTCAGCCAGCCTGGCCCGCTGGGTCAGGTATTTATTTACGAGCTGCAGCTTACTTTCGTAACTTTGCAGCATATTCTCGGTGCGCTTTAAAGTATCGTGCACCGCCTGGCGACTAACACCGTATTTTTCAGCAATTTCCCCCAGGGAAAGATCATTTCCATAATATAACTCAATAAAATCCCGCTGCTTATCTGTCAGCAGCTGGCCGTAAAAATCAAACATCAACGTAATTTTTGTAACCTTATCCAAAAACAACCCCACCCAAGTATAAAGCAATAATACTTTACAGAAAAATTTTACTTAAAAAATCAGCACCTGTCAAGCCTTTATAATAAAGAAGACTTGGTTCAGGTGGGGTTTTGCCCCCACCTGAACCTTAGTCGCACTTATTTCGAGTTAAGCGGCGGTTAACGAGATTAACACAATTGACAGTTACTAAAAATTGACTTGGCAGCTCAATAGTGTTAAATTAAAAGTGTGCACAGAAGTATGCACAATACCTGTCGGAGGGATTATTATGGATAATATAAACGCAAGCGTAATTTCCCCTGAATTGATTATATCATTGGAAAACTCATTGAAGTTAAATAGAAACGAAACACGTTCGCTGCATAAGAACTATGGGAATTCAAGCCTGGTTACCTTAATGGGCATGCTTAATTTCGACCGCCAATTTATACGGGCGGAAGGCACCAGAGTTTGGGACAGCGACGGCACCGCCTATCTTGATTTCCTTGGCGGCTACGGGTCACTTAACATCGGACACAATCACCCGCGCGTTATCAGTGCTATCGAACGCGTCAGAGAAATCCCCAACATCCTTCAGGTAACCGTTCCTACCGTTGCCGGAGCTCTGCTGCATAACCTGGCTGTGATCACGCCGGGCCAATTAAAAAGGTCATTTTTATGCAACAGCGGGGCTGAAGCTGTTGAGGGGGCACTCAAACTGGCCCGGGCGGCTACGGGTAGAAAGGCTTTTATTTATTGTCAAAACTCTTTTCATGGCAAGTCCTTCGGAGCACTGTCCGTTACCGGCCGGGAAAAATACCGCACTAAATTCGAGTCCCTGCTGCCGGAATGTGTGGAAGTACCATACGGAGACAACGAAGCTTTGCGCCGGGCGCTGATAAGTCACCAGGCAGCTGCCTTTATCGTGGAACCTATTCAGGGTGAAGGCGGGATTAATTTGCCGCCCGACGGCTACCTGGCCACAGCCGCCCGTGATTGCCGGGAAAACGGGACTTTGTTTATTGCTGATGAAATACAAACCGGTTTCGGACGAACAGGTAAACTGTTTGCCTGTCAGCACGACAACGTGGAGCCGGACATTATGTGCCTGGCTAAATCCCTGGGTGGTGGAATTATGCCCATCGGGGCGTTTATCACCACCGAGGAAATCTGGCAAAAGGCCTATGGCACCGTGGAAAAAGCCACCCTGCACACTTCCACCTTTGGCGGCAACACTTGGGCGGCGGCTGCCGGCATTGCTGCCATAGAGGTGGTGCTGGCTGAAAAATTAGACGCAGCCGCCGCCGAAAACGGGAGCTACTTTATTTCCGGACTGCTGGAACTGCAGAAAAAATATTCCCTAATCAAAGAGGTGCGCGGCCGCGGCCTGTTAATCGGCGTGGAATTCACCCAGCCCGGCGGGTTAACAGATAAAGCGACCCTGGGACTGGCCTCCAAGCTGTCGAATGAATACCTGGGCAGCATGGTTGCGGGAGAGCTGCTGAACCGCCATCATATTATTACAGCCTATACTTTAAACAACCCCAACGTCATCAGGCTTGAGCCACCCCTGACAGTAACCAGGGAAGACCTGGATTATGTGCTGAATGCCCTGGATAGTGTTTTAAAACGGAATAAGGGTTTTTGGGGCTTCACCGCTGCCAGTGCCAAAACAGTAATAAAACGTTTAACATCAAAATAATAATTACTTCTTTAAAAAACTTTCATTTGGATAGATTGCCATACCGCTGTAGCGGCACCATCAGAGTATGAAAATAGATACCGTAGGCAAGGCGATCCGGTGGTTTCCCGGAGTAAGCGGAACATATGTAAAGACAAGCGGGCAGAGTCGTCCGCCTTTACAGAACTTTTCATCCTTTGTTGGTGCAGCTTTTGCGGCATGGTAGTCTGCCGAATAATCGATTATCCTGATACAAGCTATATGCAGCGTTTTATTAGGAGGATAATTTCATCTGCCGTCGAAAAATGTATTTTTGGAAACATAAAGATACAAGCCATTGGAGGGATTAGCGGTGCCATTCTATGAATACAAGTGTAAATGCGGTAAAATTTTTGATGTTTTGCATCTGCCGGGCAAAGATAACGGTGATGTTATTTGTCCGGCCTGCGGAGCAAAAGAAGTTTCCAGGTTGATTTCCAAGCCATTTTTACCCAGCTCGGTTGGAGCGCCTGCCGACCTTAAAGGTTCGGGTTCAGGCTCCTGCTGCGGCAGCAGCCCGGATAAAGCAGGCTGCACGCCGGGCTCCTGCTGTGGTGCGGATAAAACAGAGCCCGTACATTAAAGTACCAAGAAAACTGATAATGCTGCCGGAAAAGCCCCAAACCAATATGGTTTGGGGCTTTTTAGCTTATTGCTTGTCCAGCCTGGCAGCCGCTTCTGCCAGCATCTTACGAATGGGAAGTTCATAGGGGCACTTCTCTTCGCACTGGCCGCATTCAATGCAGGAACCCGCCTTTACTTTCAGCTCGCTGTAGCGCTGCCTGGCCCAATCCTGCAGGTTATATCTGGTAAAATAACCGTCCAGCAAAAATACCATGGGGATTTCCACGCCCTCGGGGCAAGGCTGGCAGTATTCACAGCGCCGGCAAAAGGCGGTTCCCAGACTTACAGCTTCTTTGTTTAAAAGCTCCCTTTCCGCATCGGACATCGGTTCCAGCTTATCTCCAATAAGGGCGTTGGCTTCCACCTGCTCCACCGTATCCATACCGGGAATAGCTATTGCTGCAGGATGCTCCAGAATAAACCGCAGCGCCGGCCCGGCATTTTTCAGCGCTCCCCCGGCCAGTGGCTTCATGGCAATTACCCCGGCATTGACCTTTTGCGCAACGTCCAGCAATTCGCGGCTCTCCGCTTCCTCCACAGCATTGAAAGGGAATTGCACGGTTTCCAGCACATCACTTGTCTTTAAGGCTTTAACCAATAAGCCCTTAATATGACCGGTAATACCTATGTGCCCGATTAGTCCCTCTTTTTTTGCCTCTGATAGAGCAGCCAGCGCGCCATCCGGTGCCAGCACCCGGTCCAGTTCATTGTCATATCTCACGTTATGCAGCTGATACAAGTCTATGTAATCTACACCAAGTTCCGCCAGGCTTTTTTTTATGTCGGCCGTCATCGCTTCTTTCGTTCTGGCCATCGACTTGGATGCAATAATGGCTTCCGCTCTCCTTCTTTTTAATACCGCACCCAGTTTGGGCTCGCTATCAATATAGCCCCTGGCCGTATCAAAAAAATTGATCCCCAGGTCCAGGGCCCTTTCCACTATTTGTGTTGCTTCCTGCACGGAAACCCTTTGAATAGGGATGCCCCCAAAACCAATTGCCGAAACTTTTAGCCCTGTTTTACCCAGTACTCTATATTTCATAACGTTTCCTCCAGAAAGTTTATTGTTTGTTATTGTTGTCAGGTTTGCTGCAGTTACCCCCGAGCAGACAGAGTCGTCCAACCCCTACAATCCCCCTTGTTTATCCTGCTGCTAGTGCCGCATCAGCGGTATTGAGGTTACCTTTAAATTATATGAGCCCAGATTATGCGGGTCAACCCCGACAGTGCAATATTGAAACACACGCACGTTTTAATACTTTATATATCCAGCTCTTGCCATATATATATAACAAAATACATTATCCATAAATGTAAAAAGCAGGTAAGGCACAGCCGTTACCTGTTTTTTTGTTGGATTCCGTAAATTGTCATTGCGAAAGCGAAGCGACATGGCAATCTACTTTAATACTATTGAATTAATTGGCTATTTGATGTAAAATTATTCCATATTAGTAAACAATTATTATACCTTTTGATTTAGAGAGGAGTGTTTCCATGAAATGGGCCAAGCTGCTGGTTATAATATCTATGCTTATATTTCTTATAATAGCGCCGGGATCGGCTCGGGCGTTAAAGAATCAAATTCAGTCCGGTGCAAATCCAGCTACACCTAAACCGGTTACCGTTTTTTATGACGGGGTTGATATAACCGGCCAAATTACTCTTTCCCCCAATGATGGAATTATATACATCCCTATGCCGATAATAATTGATCAATTAAAAGACACACAGGTAAAAACAAGCAGTAATGCTTCCAAGTGTACTATTACCACCGGCACAACCGTGATTAATTTTAGTTTTAACTCTCCCAGGGTACGGGTTGACGAGGTTGAGCTTGAATTAATGAGCGGTCCATGGTTAAATGATCAAATAATCTACGTACCCCTGGAGTTTATTCAAAATGTGCTTGGCTGCCCGGTTAAGGAATATACACAGTCAGCTATAATAGCAATTTTCTCCTGCCCTATCATACAAGGTGATTACAAAGAAAACAATCTAATCACCGACAAGTTACAGAATTACCTCTCTACCAACCTTTATAACCTGTCTAAAGATGACTCGGAATTACACAAAAGATTTACGAAAATCATCCACCCTGATGACATTGATGTATTTTGCCAAAATTTAAGTGCAACCATCAACACGCCCACCAGTTGGGGAGCAATTGAGTTTATGGAAAGCCGGGTTGTGGCCAGAACTACGGATGCCGCTGTTGTCTATTACAAAGTAAGATATACTGATGGTTCGTCCGAAGAAACCGTAGACGGATTATGGGGCTTGCAGAAATATCATGATGACTGGTTTATAAGATGGAACTAGCGATAATTTAGTTAGAAAGCCGGGGTTACCCCGGCTTTTTCTTAACCTTTTGCGCAGCTCGGCAACTAAACCCCACTCTTAAAGGTGAAGGTGTGTTCGATTTTATTTTTCCGGCGCGTTATCAAACAGTTCCTTAATGTAAGGCAGCAAATCAATCGGCCTGATGATGCCCACAATGTTGCCCTGTGCATCCATAACCGGAGTTATGGTGATACGATGCGTCAGTATCAGTTCGGCAGCAGTTCCCGGGGGATCGTCAACATGCACCGCAGCCTTAACCAGCGGCTTGATGCATTTCTTTAAAGGGGTATCTTTGATAAGCTGAACTCCCTCCAGATAAAACAAGTCCTGCCTGCTCAGGCTCATAAAAATACTGAACATGCCGCTGGCTTTGGGAGCCAGGTTGCTGACAGCTTCAAAAATGTTGCGGAGGGTAAGAAACCCGGCAATTTCATTGTCATCATCCATAACAACCAGCCAGCGGTAACCTTTTTCCCTGGACCTTTGGGAAATAATATTTACAGCTTCGTGCAAAGTAGTATTATGGCTGACCCGCGGGTAATCCGAAAGCGGCACCATATAGTCCCCAACGGTTTTAGCTCGTTCCGGCATAAGCAAACCCCTTCCCAATAGTGTTGCGTAAATATTACCAATATCATGGACACGGGGCAATAAAAGCTACGCCTGATGCATTATTTAAACACTAAACTGCAATAAGCCGGTGTCTACATTTTCACAAACCTGTCGCAGCTAAAAAAATTCCCAGCTACCCTAACATCACAGGTAGGGTGGGGACAAGCCGCATAAGGTCGTTCACCCCTACCTAAGGCAACCCCCGTTTTCGTCCTGCCGATGCGCCGTTAAATAAACGGGTTCGATCCTATTTATTTTTTTGGCTTGCGTTTTTTCTTTCCACCAGAGCTTTAGCGCTGCGCCCTGCGGCCTGCATTACAGCTTCTTCATCCAGGGTCAGAATACGCCGGTTTTCCATAACAATTTGCCCGTCGATAATCACTGTAGCCACGTCCGAGGACAGCGCGGCATAGGCAATTTGCGCGTAAATATCGTACAACGGGTAAAGATGCGGCTTGTGCATGTCAAAAAGTATCATATCTGCCTTATAGCCAGGCTTGATGCACCCTATTTGTTCCTCCAGACCCAGTGCTTTGGCGCCCCCGGCAGTGGCCATGCTCAATACCTGGTAAGCCGGCAGCACGCTGGCGTCACCGGTACTGAGTTTTTGCAAAAAAGCAGCGGTTCGCACTTCCTCCAGCAGGTCCAGATTGTTGTTGCTGGAGGCGCCGTCAGTGCCGAGTCCGACCGTGGCCCCGGCCTCCAACATTCTGCTGACCGGCGCTATACCGCTGGCCAGTTTCATATTGCTCTGCGGGTTATGGGCTATCCCCACCTTACGCCTGGCCAGTATTTCAATATCTTTATCATCTACGTGAACACAATGGGCGGCCAATACCGGCAATTCAAACAGACCGGTTTCCTCCATCAGCCTAATTGGCGATTTATCGTATTTTTCGCTAATTTCGTTAATTTCATCCAAGGTTTCGGCCAGGTGAATATGAATTCCAACCCCCAGCCTTTTTGCTTCTTCAATCACCCTTTTCAGGTAGTCCGGCGGGCAGGTGTACGGTGCGTGCGGGCCAAACCTGACTGTAATCCTCCCGCCGGCCCTGCCATTCCATTTTTCAACTAATTCTATGTTCTCACGCATTGCTTTTTCAGCATTGGGTCCAAAGCCAGCCATACCACGGCTTAGCACCGCACGCAGTCCGCTTTCCTCAACTGCCCGGGCAACTTGCTCCATTTCAAAATACATATCGACAAAGGTTGTAGTGCCGCCTTTAATCATTTCAGCGCAGCTGAGCAAGGTTCCCTGATAGATATCTTCAGCCGTTAGATGGTCTTCCATGGGCCAAATTTTTTCTTTCAGCCATTGCATCAAAGGCATATCATCAGCATAGCCCCTGAGCATGGTCATGGCGGCATGGGTATGACAGTTAACCAACCCGGGCATGGCCACCATCCCGGGGCAGTCCAGTATCCTGTCGGCTTTAAAATCACCGGGAGTGGAGCCCGATGCGCCAACATGGCAGATTTCCCCGCCGCGTATCGCTATTTCTCCTCTGTGAATAATTCCGTCCTCTCCTGTCATAGTGAGCACGGCCATACACTTAATTAACAGATTTGACATGCTAAAACCTCCCGGTTCTACCCTGAATGTTTCACGCTACTTATATCTGGCGCTCCGGTGGTTCCCTCCGTGCGCTGCGCAATTCCCATTGTAGCTCGTGTAGTTATTTGTATCTAACGCTTGCAACAAATAGCCTGGCGTTGCTTTACGCCCTTTCGGGGTCAAGCTTTGGGGCTATGACGGGCTGCTTTCCGCATCCAGTGCTACGCTTACTCCGGGAAGCCACCGGATCACCTTGCCAACGTTATCTATTTTTCATCTCTCTGATGGTGCCGCTGCTGCGGCATAGTGGTCTGTTTGTTTTGGCTGCGGCCTGGTTATTGTTTTTATGATCTGGCAGGCGGGGAATGTTTTGGTTGACCGTAGGATGTTAAATATAAATCCCTGAGCAGAGATGCCTCTCCTTCCGGGATCTCCTTGACTTGCCCCAACAGCGAAGCCCAAGCATAAACCTGAGCCGCCTTTTCCACCACCATACAAACTTGCAAGGCTTCTTCTAGTGTTCTCCCCATCCCAACGACACCATGGTTGGCCAAAAGCACGGCATTGCTTTGTCCCAACACTTCGATCACAGCGGCCGCAAGGTTTGGTGTGCCGGCCCGGGCATAACGTGTAACAGGTACTTGCCCTCCCACTAATTGGGCCAGATCCTCCAAAATAGGGGGAAGCGGCTGTCCGGCTACGGCCATGGCGCTGGCGAAAGTACTGTGGGTATGCATGATAGCCATTACATCTTCCCTGGCATGATAGATCGCCAGGTGCAGCTTTAGCTCTGTGGAGGGTTTGCGCTCTCCCTCGATAACCCGGCCGCCACCTTCAACAATTACCAGGTCTGACTTGACCAGCCTGTCATAGGAAATTCCGCTCGGTGTCACAACATACAGGTTGGTCCCCGGCACCCTGACGGAAATATTGCCCCAGGTGCCCGTTACCAGCCCTGCGTAGGCCATGCGCGATCCTGCCTTAAGCACCATTTCCTTACTCTTTTCCACTGCTACAGACATATTTAGCTCCCCCGCAAATATTATTCAAACTGCCAATTATTGATATATCTGTTTTGTTCCTCCGATAACTCATCTATGGCCAGGCCAAGGGATTTGAGCTTTAACTCGGCCACCCGCCGGTCGAGCTCCGGCGGAACATTGTACACTTTATTTTCCAAGCCTTTACCGTTCCGGGCAATATACAGGGCCGAAAGCGCCTGCAGCGCAAAAGACATATCCATAATCTCAGCCGGGTGGCCATCACCGGCCGCCAGGTTGACCAGCCTTCCTTCAGCCAAAAGATACAGGCGCCTGCCGTCAGGCAATAAAAATTCTTCGATATTGGCACGAACCGTACGGCGGGATACTGAAGCCTGCTCCAGTTCGGGAATATTGATTTCCACATCAAAATGCCCGGCATTGGCCATAATGGCTCCGTCTTTCATCCTCTTGAAATGCCCTTCGCGCAGTAAATCGCGGCAGCCGGTTACCGTTATAAAATAGTCGCCTACTGCAGCCGCATCATAGCTGTTCATTACATTGTAACCATCCATATAGGCCTCGATGGCTTTTACAGGGTCCACCTCGCACACAATTACATTGGCCCCCAGGCCTTTGGCGCGCAGCGCAACACCCCTGCCGCACCAGCCATAGCCCATAACCACAACCGACTTGCCGGCCACTACTAAATTGGTAGTGCGCAATATCCCCGACCAGGTGGATTCCCCCGTACCGTACCGGTTGTCGAACAAGTGCTTGCACCGGGCATCATTAACGGCAATCATGGGGAAAAGAAGTTTATTTTGCTTCTCCAGGGCACGCAGCCTTAAAACCCCGGTAGTGGTTTCCTCAGCGCCGCCCAATACTTCCGGCGCGTTATTCCGGAATTCGGTGTGCAAAAGATGCACCAGATCTCCGCCATCGTCGATCACTATCTGGGGACGGTTGTTCAACACCCGGCGCAAATGATCGTTATATTCCTCCGGGGTGGCGTCATACCAGGCATAAACCTTAATTCCCGCATTGGCCAGGGCGGCGGCAACGTCATCCTGGGTAGAAAGCGGATTTGAGCCGGTGACGGAAACATCGGCCCCCCCGGCGTTTAAAACTTCCGCCAGGTAGGCTGTTTTGGCCTCCAAGTGAATGCTCATGGCCAGCTTAAGTCCTTTAAATGGTTGCTCTCTGGCAAATTCTTCCCGCAGTACGTTTAGCACGGGCATATGAGCCCGCACCCAATCTATCTTCAGCCTTCCCCCCGGGTGTAAATTAATATCGCGCACTATGTAATCGGACAAAAGAAATCACCTCATTTTTTATTTTTTAGGGCAGGCGCAATTTCGCCAGTGATTGCCCGTAAGGCGGTTTTGCCACTCCCCGGTCTGTTATGATCGCGCTGATCAGGCGAGCCGGAGTAACGTCAAATGCCGGGTTCCACACCCCAACTCCCTCCGGCGCAACTCTTATACCGGCGAAATGAGTAATTTCCCCGGCAGCCCGTTCTTCTATGGGAATATCCTTGCCTGAAGCCAGATTAAAATCTATGGTGGACATAGGTGCGGCTACATAAAAAGGCACATTGTGTTCTTTGGCTAAAACAGCTACCCCGTAAGTGCCTATCTTATTGGCAACGTCACCGTTGGCGGTAATCCGGTCCGCCCCCACAATTACCAGGTTTACTTTACCCAGGGACATCAGGTATCCCGCCATGTTATCAGAAATTAAAGTAACCGGAATGTTTTCCTGCAGCATCTCCCAGGCGGTCAGGCGCGCGCCTTGCAGCAGCGGTCTGGTTTCATCGGCGTAAACACTGACCTTTTTACCGGCGTCCCGGGCAGCCCGGATCACCCCCAGGGCGGTTCCCAATCCCGCCGTGGCCAGAGCACCGGCGTTACAGTGAGTCAAAATCGCCGCATTATCCGGCACCAGTTCCCGGCCAAATTCACCCATTTTTTTGTTGCTTGCCAGGTCCTCGTTGTAAATGTCGTCGGCCTCGCGCACCAATAATGCCTTTAACTCATTCACAGCCTGGCAATCGCAGTTCTTTAGCTTTGCTAATATCCGGTCCACGGCCCATTTCAAGTTAACCGCTGTCGGCCTGGTGGCTGCCAATTCTGCGGCAATATCCTCGACCGCTGTCAGAAACTCTTTCCTGGTGCCGGCGTTTACAGACGCCGCGCCAAGTGCCAAGCCGTATGCCGCCGCGGCACCGATGGCCGGGGCACCCCTGACGCTTAATCGTTTGATGGCCTCACAGACAGTTCTGTGCTCAGTGCAATTGATATATTCCACTTTACCCGGCAACTTGGTTTGATCCAGTATTTCCAGGCAGCCGTCGGCCCACCGCATGGTTTCCAAAATTTTTCCCCCTTAACTTACAAGCAAGATAACAAGAATAATGATTACTATTCAGTAGTCAATAAACAGAATGCATTAGCCCGGTTCCATTATTCCGGCTCCTGACTTTTAACTCCTGAGTAGTTATTTAAGAGCGGCAGGATCTTCCCGGGGAATACACGGACAAGCTTCATCCTCATTTAGATTGGCAATGGCCTCCATGGCAAGGTTACGCAAATTCTGGGCATTTTCATCCATGATGTCCACTACTTCCTGGTGTGATAGCTTAGTCGGGGATATCCCCGCAGCAAAATTAGTAACCATGGCAATAGTGGCGTAACAAATTCCAGCTTCTCTGGCCAAAACCACTTCAGGCACGCTGGTCATGCCAACCAGGTCACCGCCAAGCTGTTTATACATTTTGATCTCGGCCGGCGTCTCAAAGCGCGGCCCTTCAGCGCAAACATACGTACCGTAATTATGATGGGCCAACCCTAATTTTTCCGCAGCCTCACGCAGTACCTTTCTTATCCTGGGGCAATAAGGATCTGTCATGTCCAAATGGATTACCCCATCCTCCACAAATGTCTGGGCCCTGGTTTTAGTAAAATCAAGAAACTGGTCCATAAAAACAAAATCCTTCGGTTTCATCTCCGGGTTAAGTGAACCTACAGCCGCGGTGGCAAAAATATTTTTTACCCCCAGCATTTTCAAGGCATAAATGTTGGCCCGGTAATTTACCAGGTGTGGGGGAACGGAATGCTCTTCCCCGTGCCTGGCCATGAAAGCCACCCGTTTTGTGAGATAACTGCCTATCTTTACTTTAGCCTGCCCAAAAGGAGTGTCCACTTTTTCTTCGGCTATATCCGTTAGAATATTGGGATCGTAGACACCGGTACCGCCAATTATAGCTATTTTTGTATTCATGGGCACCCTCCATTCGCTTTTGTTATTAGCATAACGTCTAACATTACCTACTATTCGCGTTTTTTCCAATCATTCCTTTTACTTTTTAATTTTAACCCGGGTTTTAAAAACAATAAGACGAACCAAATTAGCTTCGCCTTCATCGTAGTTACTTTCGAATGTAAAAAACGGGCTGGATTAGCTCCGCCCGCTTTAAACTGCCTGCACTTCTGTTTGATCGCTTCGGGCAAACAGCGCGTCTGCAAATTCCTTGGCACTAAAGGGTCGCAAATCGTCAATTCCTTCACCGACGCCGATCATTTTAATTGGTATGCCCAAACTTTGCTTTACAGCTACGACTACTCCGCCCTTGGCGGTGCCGTCTAATTTAGTTAACGCCAATCCTGTCACATCAACTGCTTCCTTAAACAGTTTGGCTTGGCTGATGGCGTTTTGCCCTGTGGTTGCGTCCACGACCAGCAGCACCTCGTGAGGAGCGCCAGGTAATTCCCGGCCAATTACCCTGCGGACCTTTTTCAGTTCGTCCATCAAGTTACTTTTGGTATGTAAACGTCCTGCAGTATCTATAATTAAAACGTCAGCGTTACGGGCTTTAGCCGCCTGCAGCGAATCAAAAGCTACCGCTGCGGGGTCCGATCCCTCGGAGTGCTTAATAACCGGGACACCAACACGGTTTCCCCATATCTCCAACTGGTCGATGGCAGCCGCCCGGAAAGTATCGGCAGCACCCATGATCACGCTTTTCCCTTGTTCCTTATAAAAATTGGCCAGCTTGCCGATGGTGGTTGTTTTTCCCACACCGTTAACTCCTACCACCATAATTACAAAGGGCTGCTCGGCACTGATTTCGATTCCGCCTGCTTCAATGCCCAAAGCATTCTGGATCAGTTCTTTGAGTACTGCGGGCAGCTCTTCGGGGCTGCCAATTTTGCGTTTTTTGACCTCAGCCCGCAAATTTTCAACTAACTCCAAAGCAGTGTCAATGCCGACATCAGCCTGAATCAGAGTTTCCTCCAGCTCCTCATACAGGTTTTCATCTATAATTGTCCGTCCCGTAACGACTGCTTCAACTTTTTCCACAAAGTTTTTTCTTGTTTTAGTCAAGCTATCTTTCAGCTTACCGAAAAAACCCATAGTCTACCTCCCAAGATAGGATTCCAGGGCCATCCTGGCCGCCTGCTGCTCCGCCTCTTTTTTGGTTCTGCCCCGTCCCTTGCCCATTATTTTACCCTGATATTCAACCACTGCGGTAAAGGTTTTATCATGGTCGGGTCCGGCTTCGTCAATGACACTATACGAAATTGGGTCCTGGGACTTGCTTTGCAAATATTCCTGCAGCATAGTTTTGTGATCGCGGATGGTTTGTCCTGCAACAACCTGTTTAATGACGTCGCCAAGTTGGGATAACGCTACCTTGCGGGCCTCTTCAATCCCTCCGTCGAGGTAAACCGACCCAAGCAAAGCCTCAAAGGCATCCGCCAGCAAGGCGGGCCTGTCCCTGCCACCGGATTTTTCTTCCCCTCTGGACATCAGCATATACTTGCCCAGATTTAAACGACGCGCCACTCCCGCCAGCGACGGTTCACAAACGGTCATGGCACGCATTTTGGTTAGTTCCCCTTCAGGCTTTGCGGAATAAACCCGGTAGAAATATTCACTGATTATCAGCTCCAGCACGGCGTCTCCCAAAAACTCCAGGCGCTCATTATGCTTGTCGCCCCGGTCCTTGTTTTCATAGGTATAAGAGCTGTGGACCAGCGCCTGGCGTAAAAGCCCTGTATCTTGCCAGGAGTAATTTACCCGCTGCTGAAGTTCATCCAGTTCCGGATAGACTCGACCCATATTATAATACCCTTTCAGCTGCTGCCCTTTCAAGATTAAACCTTTCGAAAATTAACGTGGCGTTATGCCCCCCGAACCCGATAGAATTGGTTAAGGCAACCGCAATACCGGCTTTGCGCGCCGTGTTGGGCACATAATCCAGGTCACACTCGGGATCAGGAGTCTCCAAATTGATAGTGGGCGGAATGATGCCCCGGTTGATCGCCAACACGCACACGGCGGCCTCCAGCCCCCCGGCCGCACCCAGCAGGTGTCCCGTCATGGACTTGGTGGAACTGACCGCCACTTTATAGGCGTACTCGCCAAAAACCTCCTTAATTGCTACGGTTTCCAGCTTATCGTTCAGTGGCGTAGATGTGCCATGAGCATTAATATAATCTATACCGGCAGGTTGTATACCTGCGTCCTGTATGGCCATTTTCATTGCCAGCGCGGCGCCGGACCCTTCCGGGTCGGGGGCTGTGATGTGATAGGCGTCGCAGGACGCCCCGTAACCGGTAATTTCTGCCAGTATATCGGCTCCCCGGGCCAGAGCGTGCTCCATTTCCTCCAGGACTAGGATAACCGAACCTTCGCCAATGACAAACCCATCCCTTCCGGCATCAAAAGGACGGCTGGCTCCGGCGGGATCATCGTTACGCGTGGACAGGGCTTTCATGGAGCAGAAGCCCGCCACGGCAAGAGGTGTTACAGGAGCTTCGGCGCCTCCGCTGATAACCACATCGGCCTGACCGCGCTGTATCAGCTTAAAGGCCTCACCGACAGCGTTGGTGCTGGAAGCGCAGGCGCTCGTGGTTGTAATATTACAGCCCCGCAGCCCGTACTTGATGGCTATCTGACCGGCACCCATATTAGCGATCATCATGGGGATGAAAAACGGGCTAACCCGGTCCGGCCCTCTATCCAGCATCACTTTGTGCTGATCTTCCAGCGTTTGCAATCCGCCTACCCCGGTGCCCAGGATTACTGCGGACCTGTCGCGGTTAATCTTATCAATATTCAGCCCCGCGTTTTCCACCGCCATTGCTGTAGCCGCCAGGGCAAAATGGGTAAAGCGGTCCATCCGCCGGGCTTCCTTATGGGCCACAAAGTCTTTGGGATTGAAATCCTTGACTTCGGCCGCTATTGTACTGGTATAATCCTTGGTGTCAAAATGAGTTATCGGTCCTACTCCGCTTTTACCTTCCACCAGATTGCTCCAAAATGCCTCCAGGCTGTTTCCTAGCGGAGTAACAACACCGATGCCCGTTATTACTGCTCTTTTGTTTGTCAAAACCGCACCTCCCCGGTGCCAATACATATTTTTAAAAAAGCCCACCGGTTGGTGCCGGCGGGTCTTTTTTGATTATTTGTGTTCTTCAATGTACTTAATTACTTCCCCCACCTTGCGAATCTTTTCAGCATCCTCATCCGGAATTTGGATATCGAATTCTTCTTCCAGAGCCATAACCAGTTCAACTATATCCAGGGAATCCGCTCCCAGGTCGTCCACAAAAGAAGCTTCCAATTTAACTTCTTCCGGCTCGACACCAAGCTGTTCCACAATAATTTCCTTTACGCGGTTAAACACTGCTGACACCATGCCACCTCCTTTCAAGTATTCAATTTTTTAAGCCTTTAAAACCTTGGATAACTTAATTGGTATCATCAAACGGAAGCTATGCTCCGTTTTTTACTGTTTACATAGTCATGCCGCCATCAACCACGATAACCTGACCGGTAATATACCCGGCCCCTTCCCCGGCCAGAAAGGCAACGGCGGAAGCAATTTCTTCCGGATAACCAAACCTGTTTAAAGGAACTCCGGCCAGCATTTTGTTTTTATTTTCCTCAGTCAAGCCGTCAGTCATATCGGTCATAATATAACCCGGGGCCACAGCGTTAACGGTAATGCTGCGTGAACCCAGTTCCCGCGCCAGTGACTTGGTAAGGCCGATCAGCCCGGCTTTGGCGGCGGCGTAATTGGCCTGCCCCGCGTTGCCCGTCAGCCCGACTACCGAACTGATATTGATTACTCGCCCCCACCTTGCTTTAAGCATGGGGCGCATCACCGCTTTGGCGCAGTTGTAAGCCCCTTTAAGATTGACGTTCAGCACGGCATCCCAATCACTCTCGCGCAGCCTTGGCAACAGGTTATCCCTGGTAATCCCGGCGTTATTAACCAGAATGTCCAGCCGCCCATATTCATTCAGTATTTGTTTCATCATCGCGTCAACCTGTTCCTGGTCGGCAACATCAGCTTGTATGGCCATGGCCCGCCCGCCGGCATCGGTTATAGCGGCCACTGTTTCCTGTGCCGCCGCGGCATTACCTGCGTAATTGACTGCAATCGCAGCTCCGCGCCTGGCCAGTTCAATGGCAATGGCTCTGCCTATACCCCTGGAGGAACCGGTAACCATGGCTACCCTGCCTTCAAGTTCCATTTATACCGCCTCCTTTAACAGATTATATATGGCAGCCGGCTCTGTTTGATCATTAAAGCTGGCGCCGGTAACATTTTTACTTATTTTTCTGATCAGCCCGGTCAACACCTGCCCCGGCCCGACTTCAAGCAGTATTTTTGCGCCGCCTTCTATCATACGCAAAACTGATTGTTCCCATAGCACCGGGCTGGAAACTTGTTTGATCAGTGCATCACGAACGCCGGCTGCGGTCTTAACGTAATCTGCCGAAACATTGGCGATAACGGGAATGTCAGGGTCTTTGACTTCCACTTTTTCAAGTTCCGGGGCCAGTCTGGCACCGGCGGGAACCATCAGGCTGCTGTGGAAGGGGGCGCTAACCTGGAGTGGAATGCACCGCCGGGCCCCCAGCTGCTTAAATAATTCCCCGGCCCGTTCCAGTGCCTGGCTTTCGCCTGCCACCACCACCTGTCCGGGACAGTTGAAATTGGCGGCTTCAACAACTCCAAATGCCGCCGCCTGACGGCAGCCTTCCACAACTTGCTGCCGGGACAGCCCCAGCACCGCCAGCATCCCGCCCTGTCCCAGGGGCACAGCCTCTTGCATAAACCGGCCGCGCAACCTGACCAGGCGTACTGCGTCCGAAAAATTCAGCGCACCGGCAGCCACCAGCGCCGAGTATTCGCCCAGGCTGTGGCCGGCAACAACATCCGGCTTATATCCTTCTCTTTTAAGCATTTCATGCATGGCCACGCTAACAGTTAATATCGCCGGCTGAGCATTAACGGTTTTCTTCAGCTCTTCCTCGGGGCCTTCAAAAATTAGCTCAGTAAGCGAAAAAGCCAGGGCCTGGTCCGCTTCTGCAAAAATCTCACGGATAAAAGCATATTGTTGATAAAATGCTTTACCCATGCCCACAAACTGGGAGCCTTGTCCCGGAAAGACAAATGACAGCATCCTTAGCTCACCACCCTGCCGGAAACGCCTTTTATCACCTGCTCCGCCCCGGTCACAACTTCTGCAATGATATCCCGGGACGGCTGTATATTCCTTACCATTGAGGAAACTTGCCCGGCCATAACCGAACCCATTTCCACGTCTCCACTCTGCATGGCCAGTTTTAAGCGCCCTGCACCCAGTCTTTCAAACTCCTCGCCGCCGGCGCAGCGCTCTTCCAATTCCAGGAACTGCCTGGTTAGTTTATTCTTTAAAACCCTGACCGGGTGCCCCGTGGGCCTTCCGGTTACTATGGTATCCCTGTCCCTGGCTTTGATAACCATATCCTTAACCCGCGCGTGAACTGTACATTCAGCGGCGCAAATAAATCTGGTCCCCATCTGTACGCCCTCGGCTCCCAGCATCATTGCCGCGGCCATGCCCCGGCCGTCAAAGATGCCTCCGGCTGCTATAACCGGTAAATCAACCGCATCAACAATCTGGGGTACCAAAGCCATGGTGGTTAAGTCTCCGATATGGCCGCCCGACTCCATACCCTCGGCTATCAGCGCATCCACACCGGAACGGGCCAGTCTCTTCGCCAGTGCCACAGATGAAACAACCGGAATAACTTTTACCCCTGCGCCGTGCAATCGCTCCACGAACTTACCGGGGTTTCCCGCCCCCGTGGTTACAACCGCCACTTTTTCTTCCACCAGCAGTTCCATTATTTCGGAAGCATAGGGTGAAAGCAGCATAACATTTACGCCGAACGGCCTGCCGGTTATGGCCTTGGTTTTCTTGACCTGTTCCCTGACCCAGTCAGGCGGCGCCTGGCCCGAGCCGATAATGCCCAGCCCGCCCCCTTCACTGACAGCGGCAACGAGTTCGGCCGTTGAAACCCAGGCCATGCCACCCTGCAGTACAGGGTACTCTATTTCCAGCAAATCGCAAACGCGAGTTCTAATAGCCTCTCCCTCCCCCAAAACCTCTTTATTACTTGTAATCATACCATTTTATTAGCATACAGGCCCAGGTCAAGCCGGCGCCGAAACCAACCATAATTACGTTATCTCCATCCTTTATTTTTCCACTGTTCAATGTTTCTTCCAGAGCCAGCGGAATTGACGCCGTTGACGTGTTACCGTACCTGTCAATGTTGACAGCGACCCTATCCATCGGCAGGTTCAGTTTTTTTGCAGCATGTTCAATAATCCGGATATTGGCCTGGTGCGGGATTAAATAATCAATATCCGACACGCTCAGCCCGGCTTGCTGTAAAACTTTAGCCGAGCCTTCCTCGATGGCCCTAACGGCAAATTTAAAAACCTCCCGCCCGTTCATGCGGGTGTATTGCAGCCCCTGTTCGATTACTTCCGCAGATATGGGGTATCTTGAGCCCCCCCCCGGTATATAAAGATGGTATGCGCCGGATCCGTCCGCGCCCAGTGCGCTGGATAAAATGCCCCTGTCACCCGGCACCTGCCTGATTACCGCCGCACCTGCACCGTCACCAAATAAAACGCAGGTATTACGATCTTGCCAATCCATAATTTTGGTCAGGGCCTCAGATCCAACCACAAGCACCGTCCCGGCATTACCGGCTTCAACAAACTGTGACGCCACAGAGATTGCGTAAAGAAACCCCGTACACCCGGCAAGCAAATCAAAAGCGCCGGCGTTTTTAGCACCCAACTTGTCCTGGAGCAGGCACGCCGTCGCAGGGAAGATCATATCAGGGGTGTTGGTGGCCGTAATGATTAAGTCGATTTCCTCCGGTTTGATGCCCGCATCGTCCAACGCCTTTACTGAAGCTTGATAGGCCATGTCCGACGTAGCTTCTTCCGGTGCGGCCACTCTTCTTTCGCGAATGCCGGTCCGGGAAACAATCCACTCGTCACTGGTATCAACCATCTTTTGCAAGTCGCTGTTGGTTAACACCTTTTCTGGAACGTATGTTGCCAGTCCCACAATTCCGGCCCTTATTTTTTGTTCAACATTCATTGGCAATATCAACCTCTCTGGCCTGGCCTACCAGGCTGGCACTGATGGCATTAATCAGCCCGGTATCCACTGATTCCTTGGCTCTGATTAAAGCATTCTTGATCGCATGTTCCTTGGAACTGCCGTGGCAAACTATCGCCACTCCGTTAACCCCCAGCAACGGCGCACCGCCGTATTCGGAGTAATCCAATCTTCTTTTTAGATTTTTTAGCGCCGGCAGTGACAAAACAGCGCCCAGTCTGGCTAAGCCACTTTGCTGCAATTCCTTTTTGATCATATTCATCAAGGCTGCAGCCAGCCCCTCGCCTGTTTTTAGTACAACGTTTCCAACAAAACCGTCACAAACCGCCACATCCACCGACCCGTGGAATACATCCCGGCCTTCAATGTTGCCATAAAAGTTAAGTCCTGAATTAGACAGCAGCGGATAAGCCCCCAGGGTAAGCTCATTTCCCTTGGAACTCTCTTCACCAATATTGATTAATCCAACTTTGGGAGTTGGTAAACCTAAAATTTTATGCGCATAAAGTGAGCCCATAATGGCAAATTGCAGCAGGTTTTTGGGTTTGCAATCCACATTCGCACCCACGTCCAGCAAAACGGTAGTTCCCTGTTCCACCGGCAATACGCTGGCAATGGCCGGCCGGTCGATGCCTTTGATTCTACCCAGCCGCAGCAGCGCTGCCGCCATAGTGGCCCCTGTACTTCCGGCGGAAACCAGTGCGGAAGCCTCACCACTGCGTACAAGCTCTGCTGCTATAACAATGGAAGCATTCTTCTTGCGCCTCACCGCCGTTGCCGGCGCTTCATCCATGCTGATCACTTCCGGCGCGTGAGCAACTTCCAACCCTTGGCAGGACTCCAGCAGCTCCAGTTCCTTATTGATGATTTCTTGATCTCCTACCAAAATAACTTTCTGTCCGGTTTCCCGGCATAGATTCCAGGCACCACGCACTATTTCCCGCGGAGCATGATCGCCACCCATGGCGTCAAGGGCTATTTTCAAGTTTATTGACCTCCTCGGATAAGTCAAAAACCAACAACTTGCCTTGAAATACCAAGTCTTCCTTAACATGGGACGAAACTCTTACCATATATTTATTACCCTTTTTCCTGGTGATAGTCGCTCTGGCCAGCACTTTTTCATCCTTAAACACCGGCCTTTTAAAACTCAGCTTGGCGGTGCCGGTCAGCGCCACATCTGTATCAATCAGCGCCAGGGCCAGTGAATTGGCCTGGGCAAAAAGGTAACGACCGTCCAGCACCCTGGTTTTACTCATAGTCATTGTTTCGTTAACAGTGAGTATGGACAAACCTTCCCGCCCCATCTCAATGTCTACCAGTTGACCTACAATTTCACTCTCTTCAATGGCCCGTATATTACGGTAAATACCCCGGGCCATATTTTTTACGCGCTCACGCATTTCCGGAATTTTAAGCTCCGCCCGGTCCAACCTCACGGTTTGAATGCTGACCTTTAAAATATGAGCAAGGTCTTCGTCAGTTAAAAAGGGGTTTCCCTCTAAATACCTTTGCATCAAATTGTGTCTGTCTGCTTTCCCGTTACCGTTCTTGGCCATACCGCACACCCAACCGATAAGTTTTGCTGGCAGCTAAGCACCTTGGCTTAGCACCAGGTGCTAAAACAGAGTATACCTTAGCAGGCAATAAAAAGCAATAAAGATAAACACAAAAAAATAAGCCCTCTTTCGAGCTTATTTCTTATAGGTTTACTTAAATTAGTTACTATCCAATATATTACTAGTATATTCCAGATTATTCCAGCACTATTTCAGCCTTATTTTGCCACTATCTCCTTGCCTTTGTAGTAACCGCATCCCGCACAAACCTGATGCGGTACCGTCAAAACATGACATTGCGGGCATTCTACCAGCTTGGGGGCTTCAATTTTCCAATTTGCTCCCCTGCGCTGACGTTTCTTTTGTTTGGACATTCTCCTCTTGGGTACTCCCATGTCTACACCCCCTTTATAATAATTCCGATTAAATTATTTCAGGCAGTCAGAAATGTTAAAACTAAAATTCAGTAGTCAGAATTCAGTAGGAATTTAATTCATTCCAATTGAATTTTACGCCAAAATTATTCTGACTCCTGACTTCTGACTCCTGTCTCCTGAGAAGTTATTAATTCCTTTAATTTCGCCATACGTGGATCGATATCTTCTTGTTCACAATTACATTTGCCTTTGTTTAAATTGGTTCCGCATAAGGAACACAGGCCCTGGCAACCGGCATCACAGATAAACCGCAGCGGCAAGTTGACCAGGATCGTATTGCTGGCCTCGGGGGTAATATCTATGCTGTCGCCTGAATACGGAATCCAGTCATCTTCCCGGGGCCCGCCGGCATACTTGGCCGGGTCGTAATAGGTTTCCATAAAATCAGAGCTAATTGTAATAACAAAGTTCTCCAGGCACCGGCTGCACACAACTTCCAGGTCAGCATCCACCTGACCTTCCACTGCTATAGCATCACCGATATTTGTAAGAACCAGATCAAACCTGGCGGGTTGGGCATGCTTGATATCGCCCCCGTCCGCCGGGATGGGCGGCAGTTCGCCGGTAAAACTAACCTGCTCTCGTTTGCCTTCTTCCTTTTTTAAGTGCTCCACATTCAAAAAGGGCACAGATAACCCCTCCTGCTACTCAACAGGTAAAATTATATAAACATGTGAGTTCTTTGTCAAGATAAAGTAATGTAACCGTTTTCGCTAACATTGCAGCCAGGCAATCTTTAAAGTGCTTGTATTAGCTAATGATGCATATTGTTATACAGTGGGGGGGGGTGCCCGATGCCACTGAGGCGCGGCCATTTATCAAATGGCATTGAGAGAAAAGACATTCCCGGGTTAATTTGGACTCTGCTGGCCGTATGTTTTGTATTTTGCATGGTTCACCGGCCGGTGCTGGTTTTCCAGGGGGCCATTGCAGGGCTGAAAGCCTGGTGGGAAATTGTGTTCCCTTCTCTGCTGCCATTTTTTATAACTTCAGAAATATTGATGAGGCTGGGTCTGGTCAGGTTTATCGGCACGCTGCTGGAGCCGGTAATGCGGCCAATCTTCAATGTGCCGGGGACAGGCGGGTTCGTAATGGTTATCGGCTTTACCAGCGGCTTTCCCATCGGTGGTATGGTCACAGCCCAACTGCGCCGGGACGGATTATGTTCTAAAACCGAAGGTGAGCGCTTAATGAGCTTCACCAATAATTCCAGCCCTTTGTTCATGTTAACAGCAGTTGCCGTGGGCATGTTCGGCCGGCCGGAATTTGGGGTATTGATAGCCGGTTCCCACTACCTGGCGAATCTTTTGCTCGGTATTGGCCTGAGATTTTATAAAAGACATGACCGTGAAGGTATGTCTCATAACAGCAGCAACCAGAACCGTTCCGTTATTGCCGCCATTAATGCTCTGATCGAGCACCAGCGCAAGGAACGAATACCGCTGGGCAAATTATTGGGGGAAGCGGTGGCCTCTTCCGTTACCAAGCTGCTCAATATCGGAGGCTTTATCATTTTATTTGCCGTAATTATTCGAATTATGCAGGATGTTGGCGCCATACAAGCCATTGCTTCCGTGCTCGGATTGATCCTGGCTCCTCTCGGCTTCCCGCCCGACATATTAAAAGCCCTGGCCAGCGGCATGTTTGAAATGACCATGGGCACCAAACTGGCTTCTGAAGCTTCCGGCAGCCAATTGGATAAGTTAATGGCGGTGGCCATGATCCTGGGCTGGAGCGGGCTTTGTATCCAGGCGCAGGTGGCCAGCATGATCTCGGGAACAGACATGAACATGAAAATATTCGTCCTGACCCGCGTGGCCCACGCTTTTCTGGCGGCAGTCTTACTCAAATTTTTATATAGTAATGAAAGAATAGCCGGTGCGCTGCTGACCACACCGGTCTTTTCTCCCCTGTTGCACGCCGCACACGGTTCAACCTTTAAAATGGTTTATGGAGCCTTTTGCACTATGGGAATGCTGCTGGGCCTGCTGATCGCACTGGCTCTGGTTTACAGAATAATTGTGCATAGCCTGCGGGCGGTGCTGCGTCTTTTTTAACCGGTTAATTTGGCATGGTATATAAATTTTAACCGGTATCAATGCAAGGAAGGGCAAACAACTTCAAGGATGTAATGGAATGGGCTTTAAAAAATAAAAACGTATAAGTTTTAGCCTAATCAATACTTGACAATGCGTTGACTGCCACAATAATATGTTTCATATCAATAAACACAAGGACTAAAAAAATGGAAGAAAACATTATCGCCCAAAGAATTAAAAGTATCAGAACGGAAAAAGAGCTAACTCTTGAAGAAGTGGCTAAAAGAACCGGGTTTACGAAAGGTCTGATATCCAAGATAGAGAATAATAAAGTCTCTCCCCCGGTTTCCACTTTAGTGAAAATAGCAAAGGCTCTGGATGTTTCCCTGGGGGACCTGTTCAGTCCGTCTGACGCGCTGCAAATTAAAATCGTTCGCAAAGAACAGCGATTGAAATACAGCCCGGAAAACCTGCCGAACGGACAAGTGATAGAGACCCTGGTAAGCGGATACCCCCGGCAAAAGATTGAGCCGTTGATGATCAGCATCGAAGATCCGGATAATTACAAAACAAAGCTGTATAATCACCCCGGACAGGAGTTTATATATATTCTGGCGGGAGCCATGAAGTACCTTTACGGGGATGAAGAATACCTCGTCTCGGAAGGAGACTCCATTTATTTCAATGCGGAAAATACACACGGCCCTTCACCGCTATCGGGACAAAAGGTAAAATACCTTGCTCTTCTGTGTCCGTAATTTTTTTACGCTGTAAGTTTATCGACAATAAACCGTGTTAATCAACAATAAACAGAAGGGGTGTTTATGTCTGATGTAAATTTCAACTCCAAGACCGCAAATTACGAACAGAACGCATTGGTCCCAAAATCAGCGTCAAAAAATATTAATGTTTTCAAGGAGGTCTAATCATGAGTACCTATCCCGCATGGCAGTATGATGAATTTCAGCAAATTGGCAAAGATTATGCGAACATTGAAGAAGTACAGGCTTATGACACGCGACATGCGAAAATCAGGGATATTAAAACAGAAATCCGTATTGTTATAGACATCATTGGATTGAATAAAAATGATCTGGTTCTGGAATTCGGAAGTGGAACGGGAGAATTCGCAATTGAGGCTTCCAGGCTATGTGAAAAAGTTTATGCTGTGGATATTTCACCTGTAATGCTGGAATTTGCAAGGCAAAAGGCAGAAAACCGGGGCATAAGCAACATTAAATTTTGTCATGCAGGCTTTTTAACTTATGAGCACAAGGGTATGCCTTTAAACGCCGTTGTTTCGCAGCTTGCACTGCATCATCTTCCTGATTTTTGGAAACTGGTAGCTCTTAGGCGTATCTATAAAATGCTGAGCGCGGGTGGTAAATTTTACTTAAGAGATATAGTCTACACTTCAAAGGTCAATGATTATGATGACTTCTTTAGTAACTGGATTAGTAACATAAGTCTTTCTGCTGACGATAAAATTGCCCGGGACATAGAGGCTCATATTAAAAATGAATATTCGACTCTCGACTGGGTAATGGAAGGCTTAATCCAAAGGGCGGGATTTAGTATTGATAAACTGGACTACCATGAAGGTTTTATGGGAGTCTATGTGTGTACAAAAAAATAACATCATGGAGAAAAACACCGGAGAACCATCTTTCCGCTTCCTCCGGTGTTTTTTGCGTTTTAGCTGCTCTTTTATTTTACACTTTACCGCTCTTAGTATAGCATATAAGTGAATATTTCAAGCCTGCCCCCTTTTTTAATATAATAAGTTTCGTTTCTTTTTGAAAATCTATAATAAGGGGTGTCTTGTTTGTCCTGGCTGCTACTGATCTCTATGGCCGAACGAATGGGTTTTATTGTGGCCATAGCGTTTTTATTTACTCGTTGGACAGGTTTTCGTTCTTTGCTGGAACACAAACCCAGTCTGAAAAACAAATTGGTTCTGGCAGTCATTTTTGGCTTATTCGGTATAACCGGAACCTATACCGGTATCACCGTCAGCCCGGGAGAGGTGCAACACCAGTTTCCCGGTTCCCTCTCCTATGAGGACGCCATTGCCAACTCCAGGGCCATCGGGGTTATCGTAGCCGGTCTGTTGGGCGGTCTGCCGGCCGGGCTGGGAGCAGGCCTGATAGCCGGTATCCATAGAATGTCCCTCGGGGGCTTCACCGATATCGCCTGCGGTATTTCCACCGTTTATGAAGGGCTGTTGGCCGGTCTGGTCTATTATCGGATGCGGCAGCACACGGTAATTTCCCCTGGCGTAGCCCTGGCCACCGGTATTGCCGGAGAATTGGGTCAAATGGCTATTATTTTACTAGTGGCCAACCCCTTTTATAAAGCTTTGGCCCTGGTAAAAATTATAGCCGTTCCAATGATTGTGGCCAACAGCTTTGGTATCGCATTATTTATTGCCATTGTTTTAACCGTGTTGGAGCGCGAGCGAGCTATTGGCGCTGTCCAGGCCCAAAAAGCCCTAGCCATTGCAGATAAAACTCTGGCCCATTTGAGGACCGGGCTGAACTATGACTCCGCCCTGGTCGCTGCCCGCATCATCTATGAGGAGTCCGGGGCCGGTGCGGTGGCTATCACCGATGACAGGGTTATTTTAGCCCACGTGGGCGAAGGAGCGAATCACCATCTTTCCGGAACCCCTATTTTAACAGAAGTCACCCGGCAAGTGCTGGAACAGGGGCAACTGAAGACAGCCTCCAATCCCTCGGAAATCCTATGTAAAAATCTAGACTGTCCCTTGCAATCAGCGATTGTAGTTCCCCTGCACAGCGGCAAAAAGGTAATAGGCACCCTTAAGTTGTATTCCGTAAAGCGCCGCAAGCCGGACAAGCTAATGGTGGAATTGGCCGGAGGGCTGGCCCACCTCTTTTCCACCCAACTGGAGCTGGGCGAGGCGGAGCAACAGGCCAAACTGCTGCAGAATGCAGAAATCAAGGCCCTTCAGGCCCAGATAAACCCGCACTTTTTATTTAATGCCCTGAATACGGTGGTCTCTTTAATCCGGACGAATCCTGATGAAGCCCGCCGGGTTCTCATCGAACTGGGCAATTACATCAGACAGAATTTAAAAAGCTCTTTATGCAAGTGGACCAGTCTGGAAACTGAAATTAAACATGTGCAGGCTTACCTGGCGGTGGTGCAGGCACGCTTTTCCAACCGGTTAAAAGTAATTATTGATGTACCCCATAGTCTGCATGACATTGCCCTACCGCCATTAACTCTGCAGCCCCTGGTAGAAAATGCTGTCCGGCACGGGTTTGCGAAAATTACCCCCCAGTCTGCCGTTATGGTCAAGGCGGTGGAGCAAGGCGACGATGTGTTGATAACCGTTCAAGATAATGGTGTGGGGATGGCAAGGGCAAAAATAGAAGATTTGTTGGATGAAGATAAACGGCAAAATACCGACGGCATTGGACTGATCAATGTGCACAGCAGGTTAACAGGTGTCTTTGGGCAGGAGTACGGTCTTTCTATCGCCAGTACCCCCCATGAAGGAACCACGGTTCAGTTTAAGATTCCCCTAACAACACAGAAAGGAGTGGGATAAAATGCGGGTAGTAGTTGTGGACGATGAGGCGCCGGCCCGGGATGAACTAATTTATTTATTGAACCAACACTCCGGTCTGGAAGTTGTGGGGGAAGCGGATGACGCCCAGTGCGCCCTGCAGGTCCTGCGCAAAGAGCGCCCGGATGTAGTCTTCTTGGATATAGCGATGCCCGGCGGGGATGGCATGGAAGTGGCCAGGCAGCTTGCCCGGCTTACGGATCCTCCCCTGGTGGTCTTTGCCACCGCCTATCACCAGCATGCCCTGAAAGCTTTTACAGTCAATGCTGTAGATTATTTGTTAAAACCCTTTTCCAAAGAACGAGTGGCTGAGACCATCGAAAAATTGCGGCGCCTGGTTAACCAGGACCAAAGCAACAACCTCCTGCGGCAGAAAATTGCCGTTCATGATAATGACCTGATTAAGCTGTTGGATCCGTCAGATATTGTGTACGCCGGACGCCAGGGCAGAGATGTGGTGATCAAAACAGACAACAGCTGCTATACAGCCAACCATACACTGCAAAGCCTGGAACAGCGCCTGGCCAACCGGCGGTTTTTCAGACCCCATCATGGTTATTTGGTCAATGTGGATAAGATTGAAAAAATTGAGCCCGCGTTTCAAGGCTATCAATTGGTGATGAAAGACAATGAATCTTCCAGAGTGCCGGTCAGCCGCAGCGGCATGAAAGAGATTAGACGGCTGTTGGATATTTAGGCCGTCCGGTGGTGTGCAGTTTGGGCCGGGCTTTTGACCAACCATACAGGCTTTTTGACCAAGTATACAGGATTCAAACAAAGGGTTTCCCTTCTGGATTAAAATCTAATTAATCAATTAATTCAGTTAATCCAAATTATCAGAGGAGGGAAGCCGTTATGATTACCTTCATTGCAGCCATTATCTTGCTGGTCGTGGGATACTTTACCTACGGTAAATTCGTTGAAAAAGTATTTGGCGTCAACGAAAATAATGCCTGCCCCGCATACACCAAAGAAGACGGTGTGGACTATGTCCCTATTGAATGGAAGCGGGCCAGTCTGGTTCAACTGCTGAACATAGCAGGGTTGGGTCCCATCTTCGGACCCATTATGGGTGCCCTGTGGGGTCCCGTGGCCTTTATCTGGATTGTGCTGGGATCCATCCTGGCCGGTGGTGTTCATGATTACTTTTCCGGTATGCTTTCCATAAGAAACGGCGGAGCAGGTTTACCGGACATGGTTGGCAAATATTTGGGCAAAGGCATGAAGGCCTTTACCAACGTATTCGCACTTATTCTGTTAGTACTGGTAGGCACCGTTTTCATGACCGGCCCGGCAAACTTGCTGGCCAACTTAACCCCGGGGTGGATGACTTTATCCGTATGGGTGGGAATTATCCTGGTTTACTACATTCTGGCCACTCTGCTGCCGGTTGACAAAATCATTGGCCGTTTCTACCCTTTCTTCGGCGCACTGCTGCTGATTATGGCCGTTGGTGTTGCCGTCGCCATGATGGTCCAGGGCTATAACATTCCTGAGCTGACTTTGGCCAACATGCACCCGCAAGGATCCCCCATTTGGCCGCTGCTGTTTATCACCATTGCCTGCGGCGCTATTTCCGGTTTTCATGCGACTCAATCACCGATTATAGCCCGCTGTACTCAAAATGAAAAATACGGACGCAAAATATTCTACGGCATGATGATTGGCGAAGGTATCATCGCCCTGATTTGGGCCGCCGCCGGTATGACCTTCTACGGTAGTTACGAGGGTCTGGCCGCAGTGCTGGCTCCCGGAGGCCCCGGTCCTGCCGGTGTGGTAAAAGACGTAGCCACTACCATGCTGGGCGCCGTGGGTGGAACCCTTGCGGTGCTGGGCGTTATCGTACTGCCCATCACCTCCGGTGATACCGCCTTCCGCGGAGCCCGGATGTTGATTGCGGACCTTGTAAAAATTAACCAAAAACCCTTAACGAAACGTCTGGCCATTGCGGTTCCGCTGTTCACAGTGGGTTACCTGCTGACCTTAATCGACTTCAACTTCCTGTGGCGTTACTTTGCCTGGGCCAACCAGACAACTGCCATGATTATGCTGTGGGCGGCCGCTGTTTACCTGGTGCAAAATAAAAAGCTTCATTACATTGCTTCGATTCCGGCTGCCTTCATGACCGTGGTAACCTTCACTTATATCCTGATGGCTCCGGAAGGCTTCCAGTTGGCTACCGGCATTGCCTACCCCCTGGGCTTTGGCTTAGCGCTGATTCCCATTGGACTGTTTATTAAGAAAGCCATTGGCACCCAAAACAACCAACTGACTGTATCACCGGCTAAAAAGCCCGTTCGTTAAACTTGGCACCTCCCTTTGAAAAATGGTACGATATCTTAATGTGTTTTTTTGGTGACAGGGGTATAATGCATCCTGTTACCTTCTTGCTTTAATAAAAAACACCGGAGAAATATCTTTTCGTTCCTCCGGTGTTTTTGGTGTTTTAGCTGCTATTTTACTTTACATTTTGCCACTCTCAGAATTGCAAATAAGAGAATATTTCAAGGCCCCTTCTCATCCATTTTCATCAATTCATTATTTTCCCATGTATTTTCCCTTATATCTTATATTCTTATATAAGTAAAAAATGAAAATTAACATTAGAACTATAACTAGAGCCCAAGCATCTAAATCAAAATTACTTCTTAGCAGCTTCCACTGTAATCCTAAAAATTTACCTAAAACAACAAATGTGCCAATCCATATTACCGCTCCGGTATATGCATAAACCGCATATTTGCTAAATGGCATTTGAGATATACCAGAAAAATAACCACTAATATGTCTAACACCAGGTATAAAATATCCGATAATCAACACCCAATTACCGTAATTACGGAACCACCAGGCGGTTTTTTCCATCTTTTCCGGTCCCATGTGGAAACGGTGACCGTTTTTTTGGAAAAAGGGAACACCCAATTTATAACCTGCCCAATATGAAACGGTTCGGCCGGTTAAGCAACCCAAAACAGCTATTACAAAGCTGATAGCCAGGTTCATTTGTCCTGTAGCAGCAAGAATGCCGCAATAACTCATAATAAATTCACCGGGTAGGGGAAGACCAAGAGGTTCAAGCATTAGCACAATAAATAATACAATATAACCATACTGGTCCACCCATGCTGTAATCAATTCCACTTTGTTATTCCTCTCTCTTCCTTTAAATGACCAAAGGACAATTGCGTTGCGCTTATATTCCTTTGTTATTCTTTCGGTTCTCCCAATACCATAAAATTACTATCCCCAGGGAAATCCAAAATAGACTCAATAAAAGCAGGCTGCCGAGGAAAGGAAAATTAATTGCCGATATAATTATAATTGAACCGCCCAGGGTGTTAAGGTATGGTGCCCTGTCATTTCCCGGCAGCCATTCCCCCACGACCAAACTTATTGACGCAAGTCCCAGTAAGAAAATTACCAATGAAGCCAGCAGCAGCAATATTACCAAAGGAAGCCCAACAACAGTAATAGCCAGAAGAGCTATAATAGCGGTCAATAATAAACTTGACACAAAACCGATTAACAGCAAACGTTCCGGTGACCGGCGCACCAATATTACCAAAGGTTCTAAACGGTGTTTGCTAATAGTTGCTATAATGAACGGCAACAAAGTAAATAACAAGCTAAGCACAAGTCGCATAAACCAGACACCAATAAATAGCATCCCTCCAAGCAATAAGCTATTGCTGGTTGCCCGGTCGAAGGAAATGTTCAACACATTGTCGGTTAAATGTGCCCCCGGTTCCTGCCTGATGTTACCACCGATCACCAGAACCGTTCCCATGATGCGAGACGATTTTTTTATGTCCAGGTTGCCGTTAATTACAACTACTACATCCCGTACTGATCCGTAAACTGTGGCATCGCCCCCAACCACCACGACGCTTTCAACCATTTGATCTTCGGAAATCACGGTATCCTGGTGCCTGATTAAACTTTGTTCTGCGGCAAAAGCATTTGCAGCGGTACAGAAAAAAAGCAAGGTTATTATGATTAATAAAATTAATCTGTTGAATTTCTTTTTCATCCAGACCACCTTTTATCCGGTTTATCTAGCTGTCAATAGGCGATGAAGAGACCATGCCGAAATCAGTAACATTAAGATGGCGGTAAATGCAATTCCATCCGGCGAGATAGGTATTGCCCTGATAAGCCTTGGCATTAAGTGCAATAAACTCGGCATGATTTTATAAATAGAAGAGCCAAGAATAGCAACAGGTGAAAAGATATAAAGCAGCAGCGATGCTACTAGTAGCGCAATCACCGCCCAGGACAATGGCAGTATCATCCGGATAGGGTATTTAACCGCATGCACCGGCTTAATCTTTTCCATTACCCCGTTTTCCACATCAGGAACTTCGATAGAGTTGTAATAATAAAAGACACTCTGTTTAAGCGCAGACAATTCTTGAAACAAGCTACGGCACTCTTCGCAGCCGTTCAAGTGTTCATTCACCATCAACCGCTCATTATCCGGCAATTCATTATCCAGATAAGCAGAAATTAGCTCTTGTATTTGTTGATGCTGTTGCATTTGCCTTACCTCTTTATCCTGAAAGTAGATTTTTTAGAGCTTTTCTGGCTGTATGAATGCGCGATTTAACCGTGCCGACGGGAACTTGAACAATATCCGCTATTTCATCATAAGTAAATCCTTGCACATCACGCAGCGTAACCACCACTCGCTGCTCGGGTGAAAGTTCTTGCATAGCTTCCGCAATATTCAGCTGAAGCTGCTTATGTTCTATTGCACCTTGCCTGCAGCTATCATTCCTTCTTCCTTCATCCCGCCAACGGTTAAAGGCCTCTTTTTCTTTTTTACTTTTTTTAATCCGGTCATAGCATAAATGCACTACAATTCTGGATAGCCAGGATGCAAAAGCATATTCATTCCCTAATTTTCCAAGGGTGTAGTATACTTTCAGAAAAGCTTCTTGTGCAATATCTTCTGCTTCAGCAGGGTCATTTAATATGGCGTACGCCTGCCTAAATACAGTCCCCTTAAACCTAACCATCAATTGCCCAAACGCTTCTTTTTCCCCCTGTTTTGCCTTGCGTATTATCTCAAAAAGTTCCTGGTCCAATCAGGTCAACCCCATTATAGCCCCGAAACATTGCTAATTCGGTAATTTATATTCCTGCATTTTACACAAGCTTTTTTAATAAAGGACTAGAATACTCTCTAAAAAGTTCATGAAAATACTTTATTTTATTTATGGAAAATAGCCATAAAGGACTTTATCATTTTTTATGAACTTTTTTAATAATTATGAAGTCCTTCTTGTATAAATAAGTAGAGCTTTATTTGCTTACAGGTTGGTGACTAAATATTGAATAATAACCCATTTAAATTGTATAAAATTGCTGTCATATTAATCCTTATAATTGGCATTGAAAATATTTTATCCGCATGCCTATTTTATCAACCGGCCCGTATAGTATGGTTAAAACAATATTTGCCATGGATAGTTACTAAGGGAAGCTGGTTAATTGACCTATTAGCCGGAACTATACAAATATTGCTATCTTGGAGTTTGATCCAGCAAAAATGGCAATCATGGCGTGCAGCTATCATTGTACTTTGGTTGGATGCAGCTTTCAATTTGATACGAGGCTACTACGGACACGTTATTGTAATCCTGCTGGCCTTATTAATATTATGGTTATTTAAGTCATGGTTTGCAGTTACAAGCAATAATTACCATAAAATGGACAATATCAGCAGCCAATAACTGCTCCTAAAAATAACAAGGGTGACTGAAATTCACCCTTGTTATTTTTTAAGTTTACCATAATATCAGATAAGTAATCGCCATTGAGTATTCGTCAAGTTTATTCATTGCAAGGCATTGGAGGATGACAAACATAATATTTTATTAGCGCCAAGGGGCGCTTTATTGTTTTGATACATTTTTTATCCTGCCGCGGGAAAAGATATCAAAAGCTTAAAATCATCACGTTCCCTAAGAAGGTGAAATAATGACCGATTTGACCGGTTTTTTTAATCCCCGGTCCGTTGCTATTGCCGGCGCGTCCCAAAAACCCGGCAAAATTGGCAACGCCATACTTAAAAACATCATCAGCAGCGGATTTAAAGGTGCTATTTACCCGGTTAACCCCAAAGCCGATGAAATCGAAGGCCTGCCCTGTTATCCCGATATAGGGGCGATCCAGGAGGCGCCGGAGCTGGTGGTGGTTGCCGTACCGGCAGCCAGGACCCTGGACCTGGCGAAAGCCTGCGGGGAAAAAGGGGTTAAACACCTGGTTGTAATAACCGCCGGCTTTAAAGAAGTTGGCCGGGAAGGACTGGAGCTGGAGAAAAAGCTTGTTGAGGTTTGCAGCAGCTATCAAATGAACATGCTGGGACCAAACTGCGTGGGCATGATGAATACCCACGCCAATCTTAACGCGTCCTTTTCCGCCACCTACCCTGCCCGCACCGGTGATATAACCTTTATCTCGCAAAGCGGGGCGATGCTGGTGGCTATTTTGGACTGGAGCGTCCTCACCGGGCTCAATTTCAGCAAGGTGGTCAGCCTGGGCAACAAAGCCCAGCTTAACGAGGCGGATTTTATTGCTGCCGCCGCCAATGATCCAACCACCAAAGTTATCCTTTGCTATATAGAAGATGTCGCCAATGGCGACTATTTTTTGGATGTAGCCGAACGGGCAACCCGTAAAAAGCCTGTGATCATCTTAAAGTCCGGGACCAGCCAGGCCGGCGCCATGGCTGCGTCATCCCACACAGGGGCGCTGGCGGGCAGCGACCTGGCCTATGAAACCGCTTTTAACCAGTGTGGCATTATCAGGGCCCACAGCATGCCGGAGCTATTCGACCTGGCCGTGGTTTTTGCCGAACAGCCCGTGCCGCCCAACCGCAACGTTGCCGTGGTAACCAACGCCGGCGGGCCGGGTATTGTAGCCACGGACACAGTTGAAACCAAGGGACTGGCCATGGCCCGGTTTACCAAGGATACTATTGATGCTTTACGGCAAAGCCTCCCGGCGGAATCAAATATCTATAACCCGGTAGACGTTTTGGGAGATGCCGGTGCCGACCGCTACCAAACAGCACTGGAAAAAGTACTGGCCGACCCGTCCGTGGGCAGCGCAGTGGTACTGGTTTGCCCGACGGCAGTCACCGACCCGGTGCCGACAGCCCGGGCCATCGTGGATTTGCACCAAAAACACCCGGACAAACCCGTGCTGGCGGCATATATGGGAGGGCCCATGCTGGCCCCGGGAGCCAAACTGTTATCCGAAGCCGGGATTCCGTGCTTTACCTTTCCGGAACCTGCCATCAACGCCATCAGCGGCATGTCCCGTTACTCGGAAATGAAAGCACGGCCGGAAGAGCGCCGGGAAACAACTATTAACGCTGACCATGAAACAGTTAAAAATATATTTGAACACGCCCGGCAGGACGGCAGGCTTGTGTTACTCGGCAGTGAGGCTTACCAGGCAGCCACGGCTTACGGTATCCCGGCCGCGCCGGTGTTGCTGGCCGCTTCACCGGACCAGGCGGTTCAGCTAGCGGAGCAAATCGGCTTCCCGGTGGTGCTTAAAGTGGCGTCACCCAAAATAATGCACAAAACCGATGTGGGCGGGGTGCTGATTGGCTTAAAAAGTGCGGCAGAAGTACGGCGGGGGTATATTGAAATAACTGAAAACATCCAGCGTTACCTGCCGGATGTGATTATTCACGGCATAGAAATTCAAAAAATGATGCCCAAAGGGACGGAATTAATCGTGGGCATGTCCAGGGATGTGCAGTTCGGACCTTTAATTGCCTTTGGCCTGGGCGGCATTTACGTTAACCTGATGAAAGACGTAAGCTTCCGGTTGGCCCGCGGCCTAACCGAAAAGGAAATACAAAAAATGCTTACAGAAACAAAGGCTTACACGCTGCTGAAGGGATATCGCGGTGAACAGCCGGCCGATATAAGCGCCATTGTGGATATCATCGCCAGAACGGCCCGCCTGGTAACAGATTTCAGTGAGATCACCGAATTGGATATTAATCCGATATTTGCTTATCCAGAGGGCGCATCGGCCCTAGATATTAAAATAACGGTATCGTGAGGTGTTAATAATGAGAAACCTGTTCATTCTGGGAACGGCGGAAAGCGGAAAAACTGCCGTTGCTGTGGGCCTGGCGCTAAAGTTAAAAGACCTGGGTTACAAAGTGGCCTATTTCAAGCCGGTAGCCAACCTGACCGGCGCTGCATCCAGGAAAGACAGAGACGCCCTGCTGATGAAACAGGTGCTGGAAATGCAGCCGGATGCTGACGAGATAGCCCCTTATAAGGCGGGACCTTCTTATCTTTCAACTTATCGTCACAGTGAAACAATTGAGCAGCTTACCGCCACTTTTGAAAAGGTTTCGTCCGGCGCAGACATAGTTGTTATCGGAGGAGCCAGCGACCCCTCCATTATGTCTACCCTGGGTCTGGATGCAATCACCCTGGCCCGAAGACTTAACGCGGCCGCCTTATTTATCATCAAAATTAAAAATGATTATAGCTTGGACCAGACGGTATTCCTGAACAATCAATTTTCCGGGCAGGACATTCCTGTTATCGGCAATATATTTAATAACGTACCGCGGCCACTGCTGGCGAAAACCGAAGGGATCTATCAACAGCGGCTTTCGGAAAGGGGCTACCGCACGCTGGGGATTATACCGGCCAGGCATGATTTCGCTTTTCCCACGGTGGCGGAATACTTTGATACACTTGGCGGAGAGGTGCTGGCGGGTGAAGACAAGCTGGACCGCCCGGTCGAAGACCTGATCATCGGTGCCATGACTATTGAAAGCGCGCTGGGGTACTTGCGCCGTTCCCCCAACAAGGCCTTTATCACCGGCGGTGACCGTGCCGACCTGGCTCTGGCCGCGCTGGAAACCAGCACCTCGGTCATTATCTTAACCGGGGGGTTATATCCGGATGTAAAGGTGATAGCCAGGGCATCTGAAAAAGGTGTTCCGGTCATACTGGTGCATTACGATACTTACGCCACTATGGAAAAGCTGTCCGAAGTATCAAAAAACATCCGGCCCGGGGATAATCAAGCGATCAATGCAGCCAGGGAGATAATTGATAATCACGTGAATTGGCAGTATATTGTGGATCAGCTTAAGAAATAAAAGCCGCGACTGCCGCGGCTTATTTTTTTATACAGCCTGTTTGTTTTGTTTCATCCCTTTTAATTCCATCCTGCCCTGGCGGATCTCCTCAACTATTTTGGATAAATCACCCTCCAGGCCGGATAAAATTTCATCTGCATATTCCCGCGCGCCTTGTTTTATCTGAATAGCAACTTGTTCGGCACGAGCCTCAATCTCATGGGCCAACTCTTGGGCTTTACGGGTTACTTCGGATTCGTCCGCTCTTTTTTCCAGCTGTTTTTCAGCATCCTCCATAATGCGTAATGCCTCGCGTTTAGAGTCTGTAATTACTTTTTCCCTTTCCTGGATAACCCACTTGGCCTGGCGAAGTTCTTCCGGCAAGGATGTCCTAATCCGGTCCAGAAAATCAAGCAGCCTGTCCTCGTCCACCAGAACCCTTTTGGTCATGGGAACCCTGGGACTGCTATCAATCAACTCCTCCATTTCATTTAAAATATTAAACAATTCCAAAACAAGATCCCTCCCGCCCGTTATCGGTTCTTAAATTTATCCCGAAGCCTATCCTGTACAAACGGCGGCACTAGATCCCTGACGCAACCGCCGAAGGAAACTACCTCTTTAACCGCACTGGAGCTAATAAATGAATACTCCGCCCTGGTCATAAGAAAAACGGTTTCCACCGATGTCTGCAATTTTTTATTGGTAAGCGCCATCATAAATTCATTTTCAAAGTCCGATATCGCCCTTAAACCCCTGATAATAGCTTGAGCATTGTTTTCCTTGGCATAATTTACCGTTAAGCCATAAAAGGCGTCAATAACGACGTTATCTATGGAATGCGTAACCTCTTCGAGCATGTCCAACCGTTCATCAACGCTAAAAAGCGGTTGTTTGCCCGGGTTTCGTGAAACCGCAACAATTAACTTGTCAAACAACAAAGCTGCACGTTCAATAATATCCAAATGCCCGTTAGTAACTGGGTCAAAGCTACCCGGGTAAACGGCTATTCGCAAAACATATCCCCCTCTGTACTGTGTTTATAGAATAATAGAGCCGTATCCCCATATTTCTCACGCCGTGTCATAATATAGCAACCTGTCCTTTCCGGTACAGCTTCGCCGGCCCCGGTTTCTATCACCAACACGCCGCCCTGATGATGCACGGGATATCTACATAATGTATTCAATGTTAGCTCGGCCAGTCCCTGCCGATATGGAGGATCTGCGAAAATAATATCGAATTTATCCCCGCGCCGGTGCATATGCTCCAACGCTGAGGCAATATCCCGCCGGATAATTTCAGATCCCTCCTGTAAACCCGTTAAAGCTATATTATCTTTCAGAATACGCGCTACCTGAGGATGGTTTTCAATAAAGACGGTTTTACGGGCTCCCCGGCTTAAAGCTTCCAGACCCACACCACCTGTTCCGGCAAAAAGATCAGCAAAATCACACTCGGGAACAAGGTTGCCGATGATATTGAATAACGCTTCCTTAACCCGATCTGAAGTTGGCCTTACCGGCAGCTTACCTGGAGATTTCAAACGCCTTTTTTTGGCTAATCCGGCAATTACCCGCAATAATTTCCTTCCTTTCCATTAAACGAAATAATTATAACATAATAGCTGTAAAAAAGTCGATTTTTATACAATAAATCACTCAGGAGTCAGGAGTCAGGAATCAGGAGTCAGAATATTTTGGGGGTATAATTCAAGTGAAATACAAGAAATCCCTCCTGAATTCTGACTACTGGCTTAGAATTCCAAGCAGCGATTCTGACTACCTGAATAGTAACAACAAAATTGGGTAAATATATAAAAAACTATTTTACGGAGTGATTTTGTTTTGGACAGAGAATTCTTAAAATCAATGGGCGTCTCGCTGGACCTGGCCCTGGAAGCAAGAGAGATTGTAAGGGGTGAAACGGGCCAGGAAGTTCCCGGTGTCAGAGTTGATAAAGAAACTTATGACCATGCCTCGGTTACAACTGTTTATATCGAAGATGAAAGCGCCCAGGCCATTATGGGTAAGCCCGTTGGCAAGTATATAACCATAGAAGCTCCGGTAATCAGGGAAAACGACCCTGATGCGCACCGTCAGGTAGCCGAAGTATTGGCAGAACAGCTTAAAAAAATGTTTGATTTACCCATGGAGGCCAATATTCTGGTGGTGGGACTTGGCAACTGGAATGCCACTCCCGACGCGCTAGGTCCCAGAGTGGTGGACAATTGCCTCGTAACCAGGCACCTTTTTAATTACGCCCCCCAGTCGCTGCAGGGCGGCATGCGGCCGGTCAGCGCCATTGCTCCCGGCGTTCTGGGCATCACCGGCATTGAAACGGCTGAAATTGTTCAAGGCGTCACAGGAAGAGTAAAGCCGGAGCTAATTATAGCAATTGACTCCCTGGCAGCCCGTAGCGTCGACCGTATTGCCACCACCATCCAGCTGGCGGATACCGGAATTAATCCCGGTTCCGGGATCGGCAACAAGAGGGCCGGCATCAATCAGGAAACCATGGGCGTAAAAGTTATTGCCATCGGTGTTCCCACAGTGGCGTCGGCTGCGTTAATTGCCCAGGACGCCATAGAAAAGTATCTTAAAAACACCAATGCCCAAGCCGGAGTTACCAATGAAGCTATTAAAAGCGTTCTGGAACCTTTCGGCGGCAACCTGACTGTAACGCCAAAAGAAATTGACACGCTGATCGAGGATACAGCACATATTATCGCCGGCGGGATATCAATGGCGCTGCACCCGGAAGTCAATCCCGACGATTACGCTTATTATCTCCATTAATTGCGGCCATAGCTTCGCCTCCAAATTTTTTCCCCAAGAGGAAGTGGGTACCCTTTCCTAAAAAAAACAAAACAAGCGGCCTCAAACCGCTTGTTGTCAAAGCCTCCTGACAGGTGACCTTGTTTTAACGCCTGCTTAGACTAGTCACCTGCCAGGAACTTTGTTTACCTTATTAAGGAGTAGTAGTCTGGTTGGTGACCTGTGGTGTAGGCGGCTTATTGCCCTGAGCCAAACTTTGTTCATAAGCCGCGATCATTTTCTTAACCATGTTGCCACCGATAGCTCCGTTAACTCTGGATGGCAGGTCGCCCATGTAACCGCCCTGCGGGACCTGTACGCCAAGTTCGCTGGCGGTTTCCCACTTAAAGCTATCCATTGCCGCGGAAGCGGCAGGAATAACTTTTCTGTTGGTTCTTTGTCCTTGTGCCATTATGTTTTCACCTCCTTTGCTGTTGTTGACAGTATTATTTAACTTTATAATCTTCTTTATGTGAGGTACATTTTTCACTGTTTGGTGCACTATAAGAGCAACTCAAAAAAAAACCTGCATTGTAAGGACAATGCAGGTTTTAAAAAGTTTTTTTAAATTCGCCCAACGGGTAATACGGAATTAAATTTTTTTCCAGCCAGTCGAGTGCTTCGGTGGGTTTCTTGCCCCAGTTGGTTGGACAAGTGGACAGCACTTCCACCAATGCAAAGCCAAGACCCCCAATCTGAACTTCAAAGGCCTGCCTAATGGCTTTTTTTGTCTTAGCAACGTGGCCGGGATTATGGACAGACGTTCTGGCTAAATAAGCCGGGCCATCAAGGGTGGAGAGCAGTTCCACCATTTTAACAGGATAACCGGTTTGATTCTCGTCCCTGCCCAGGGGGGAGGTTGAAGTTACCTGGCCGACCAGAGTTGTTGGCGCCATTTGACCGCCGGTCATACCGTAATTGGCGTTATTAACAAAAATAACAGTAATTTTTTCCCCTCTGGCCGCAGCGTGCACCACCTCTGCCAGGCCAATAGAAGCCAGGTCGCCATCCCCCTGGTAAGTAAAAACCGCCCGGTCCGGCAGCACCCTTTTTATCCCGGTTGCTACGGCAGGGGCCCGGCCATGCGCCGCCTGCTGGATGTCAACATTGAAATAATTATACGCCAGCACGGAGCACCCCACAGAGGCAACCCCTATGGTATTTTCACGCACCTTTAGTTCATCTATAACCTCTGCAACCAGCCGGTGAATAATACCATGTGTGCAACCGGGGCAATAATGAAAACTATTGTCTGTCAGCGCCTCCGGACGGCTATGCTTAATTGCCATTATCGTCACCCCCTATGCGGTGTATTTCTGCCAATACGGCACGAAAATCGGGGATCATTCCTCCGGACCTGCCATAAAAATACGCCGGCACCCGTCCTTCCAAGGCTAAACGTACATCTTCCACCATCTGCCCCGCGCTCATTTCCACAGTGAGCACCGCCCGGGCACCTGCCGACGCAGTATGCAGCTGGTGATACGGAAACGGCCACAGGGTAACCGGGCGAAATAAACCGGCCTTAATGCCGTCAGCACGGGCAGCCTGGATGGCAGACCGGGCAATGCGGGCACTAAGGCCGAAAGCAACAACCACAATTCGGGCATCCTCCATTAAAAACTGTTCAGCACGTGTTTCACTTTGGGCAATAAGGCAATACTTTTCCTGTAAATGCTGATTATGTTTTTCCAGCTCCTGAGGGTCGAGGTAAAGGGTATTAATAACATTGCGGGTCCGTTTACGGCAGCCGGTGGTAGCCCAATCTTTAAGAGAGTGCACTGCCTGCGACTGCGGCAGTTCTACAGGCTCCATCATCTGCCCCAAGCTGCCGTCGCCCAAGATCAGCACCGGGTTGCGGTATTGATCCGCCAGGTCAAAGGCCAGAACGGTTAAATCCGCCATTTCCTGGACGGACCAGGGCGCCAGTACAATTAACCGGTAATCCCCGTGTCCGCCACCTCTGGTAGCCTGAAAATAATCCGACTGTGACGGCTGAATACCTCCCAGCCCGGGGCCACCCCGCATAATGTTTACTATAACACAGGGCAATTCAGCGGCAGCGATATAGGAAATGCCTTCCTGCTTAAGGCTGATTCCCGGTCCGGAAGAGGAGGTCAGCACCCGGGCGCCGGCGCCGGCTGCGCCATACACCATGTTAATAGCCGCCACTTCGCTTTCAGCCTGCAGAAAAACACCTCCCACTTCAGGCAGCCGGCGGGCCAGGTATTCCGGTATTTCTGTCTGGGGGGTAATGGGATAGCCGAAAAAGTACCGGCAGCCGGCCAGCACCGCTGCCTCCCCGATAGCTTCATTGCCTTTCATTAATTTTTTCATGCCGATTCCTCCCTGGTAACGGTAATGACCAAATCCGGGCACATGGCGGCACAGCGCCCGCAGCCGGTGCACCGGTCCGGACTGGTTAATTGAATTGGATAATAACCCAGGTCGTTTAAATCTTTTTCAATTCCCAATACCTCCCCGGGGCAAAACGCCATACACAGACCACAGCCTTTGCAGCGTCCCCGGTCCAAGCTTAAACTTGCTGTTTTAACCAACCTGACTCCCCCCCTCGCCGGGCGCCACCAGCCGGAAACCTTTAATACGTGCTTCGGCCAGCCTATCCGCCGCCTGGTACGGAGGAATATTTTCCTGGTCGGCTATTAGCAGAATTTGTTCCACGGTATCATAAATGCCGGCAACTTTTTTCTCCACCCGCTGTTGATCGTAGCCGGCCAATTCATCGGCAACATTAATTACCCCGCCGGCATTAATGGCATAATCAGGGATATACATGATTCCGTTTTGATGCAGCAGGTCGCCATGCCTGGCTTCAGCCAGAACATTATTGGCCGACCCGGCCACAATACGGCACCGCAGCCGGTTGATCGTCCGGTCATTAATCACCGCTCCCAGAGCGCAGGGGGCAAAAATATCACATTCTATCCCGAAAATTTCCTCTGGAGGCGCGATTACCGTATTAAATTCGGCAGCGGTTCTTTGTAAAGCCTTATTATTGACATCGGTAACAGTTAAACGGGCGCCTGCCCCGGCAAGCAGTCGGCAGAGATGGTAACCGACATTGCCAACCCCTTGAACCACCACATGCCGCCCGGATAAGTCTTCGCTGCCAAATACTTTTTTAACGGCTGCGCGCAGGCCAAACAGCACCCCCAGGGCAGTAAAGGGAGATGGATCGCCACTGCCGCCTTTAGCAGGGGAAACCCCTACCACATAACGTGTTTCCTCCCGGATAAGGTCCATATCCCGCTGGCAGGTGCCAACATCCTCAGCTGTTATATAACGTCCATTTAAAGCTTCCAGATAACGCCCGTAGGCCCGAAGCAGCCCTTCCCCCTTACCCCGGGCCGGGTCGCCGATAATTACAGCCTTACCGCCCCCCAGGGACAAGCCGGCCAGCGCATTTTTATAGGTCATCCCCCGGGATAAGCGCAGCACATCCCTAAAAGCCTCTTTTTCACTTTGATAGGGCCACATACGCGTCCCTCCCAGTGCAGGGCCCAATGTAGTATCATGGATGGCAATTATGGCTCGCAAACCGCTTTCCCGATCCTGACAAATTACCAACTGCTCATAATCATCTGCAGCCATATGGTCTATAATCTTCAATTTGTTGAACCTCCTTTGGAGATTGTCATTAGTATTTGTAACTATTGAGCATCTGGGCGTTCTTAACGCCAGGAGTCAGAATTCAGTCAGGAGTCAGAATAAGAGAACCGGTCAAGTGGTATTCTGACTACTGATTACTGAGTAGTAACAATAATTTTTATAATAAGAAAAGCAACAATGATGCCGGAATTAAAACCCGAAATCACTGCTGCTTTAAGGAATTAATAGTATGCAGATTTATACTTATGCAAATATTTGCATGCAATTCTTTGCATGATATATTTTTTCAGGATAAAGACCGCCATACCGCTGACACGGCACCAAAAGAGGATGGAAAATAGATACCGTAGGCAAGGTGATCCGGTGGTTCCCGGAGTAAGCGAAGCACTGGATGCGGCCAGCAGCCCGTCAAATCCCAGTAGCTTGACCCCCAAAGGGCGTAAAGTTACGCCGGGCTGCTTGTTGCAAGCGTTATGCACAAATAACTACACGAGCAAAAAGGAAAATTGCGCAGCGCATGGAGGGAACCACCGGAGCGCCAGATACAAGTAACTTAAAAACTTTTTTCAGGATAGACCATACTGGTTAAGTTTATTGTACAGGCTGCGTATGGAAATACCCAGCTGTTGGGCTGTCCTGGTTTTGTTGCCCCCATTATGTGCCAGCGCCGACAGCAGCACCTGTCGTTCATAGCCGTTGATCAACCGGGCCAAGGTTTCCCCTTGATAAGGAAAATCGCCGGAAGCCGATTCCTCCACCAACATTCCGGCATTTAAGTTCAAAGAAAGATGAATGGGCTCAATTATTAATTCCACCGGACGCATATTAATTAAAGCACGTCCTAAAACGTTTTCCAGCTCACGCACATTGCCGGGCCAATGATGCTTCATTAAACAGCTCATGGCAGCAGGAGAAATGCCCGCAACATTCCTGCCATAGTCGCTATTCAGCTTTTGCAATAAAAAATCAGCAATTAAGGGAATGTCTTTCCTGCGGCTGCGCAGAGGCGGAATATAAATAGGTATGACATTCAGCCGGTAATATAAATCTTCCCTAAACTGCCCCTGGCGCACCATTTGCTCCAAGTTGGCGTTGGTGGCGGCAATTACCCTTACATCGACCCGCAGGGGATGGGAATCACCCAGCCGGACAATTTCTTTTTCTTGTAAAACCCGGAGTAATTTTGCCTGGACACTGTTGCTAATCTCACCTATCTCATCTAAAAATATTGTCCCCTTGTCGGCTTCCGCAAAATAACCCCGGTGACCGTTTTTTTTTGCTCCCGTAAACGCACCTGCCACATAACCGAATAATTCACTTTCCAGCAGGGAATCCGGAATAGCCGCACAGTTTACCCTGATAAATTGCCCGCGACGAGAGCTGGCGTGGTGAATGGCGTGGGCAAACAATTCCTTACCGGTACCGCTTTCCCCGCAGAGCAGTACGGTTGCCGGTGTTTGAGCGGCCTTTCTGGCCTCTTTAATGGCCCAATCTATTTTTTTACTTTCCCCAATAATGTCGCCAAAAGTATATTTGGACTCAAGCTTGCGAATCAGCCGCCGGGCCCGGTCTACCTCCTTAGACAGCCGGTGTATTTCTGAAACATCGTGAATAACCGCAACGCTGCCTTTAATATTATCATCCAATAAAATGGGAGCTACATCCACCAGCACTTCACGCCGGTTGGGACCTACCTTCATGGGTACATTCTTTACCGCCTGGCGGGAACTCAGCACTTTCATATGCATACTTTCCCCTTCGGCAATATCCACTGAAGCCGGCTGATTAATCACATCCTTTTCGCGCAGACCGGTCAAACGTGTATAGGCGGGGTTGATTAATATACCCAGCCCCCTTTCATCCACAACCGAAATCGCATCGCTGGTGGCGCTGATAATTGCCTGGAGCATAGCCCTGGTTTCACGCAGGTTGGTAACTTCTTCAGCCAACTTTTTAATTTCGCTGACGTCCCGGAAAACCGCTATCGCCCCAACCAACTCCCCCTGCTCATCTTTAAGAGGCATCCGGTTGGTCATAATGGTATTTTCTCCTATGCGCTGGAGCTGATTTAATTCCGGTTGACCGGTTTTAAGTATTAGGTGCAATCTCGTATTGGGCACTACTTGTTCCACCAGTCGGCCAATAACTTTGCCGGTTGGGATACCCATCAATTTTCCCGCGGCTTGATTAAAAATTATCACCCGGCCGGTTTTATCAATGGCCACTACTCCTTCGTGGATAGAATCAAGAAGCATCTCAATGCCTAAAGTGTTTTTCCGGTGTTCGCTCATTATAACCTCCCCCGATCAGGTGGCTGTTAGAACAGAAATGTTCTTTTGTATTATATGTACTAATGTCAAAACTAGCGGGTCACCCTGTTGATTTTTTGGCACTAATACTCATAATAATGCCTGACAATAAATATAAAAAAGCTGTAAGGCTAAACATTTTTAATATAATGCTTGGATATAAGGCCAGGTAAAGGCTGATTGGCAGCGACCATATGAAAACCAGATACATCAGGGCGGGTTTCTTTTTTATTGAGGCAAATAATGCTAAACAAGCAGGAGCAAAAAGCATTAAAAATGTATTAATTAAAACATCTGTTTCAATACGATGGGTTGGATTAAAAAAAATAAATATAACCCAAAAGAGCATAGAACACACAGAAGAAAACATTCCAAGTTTAATCGCCGTAAGTTCCCAACGGTTTCTCAACGCCAGTCCCCCTCTCCTTTCTATAATATAATAGTGTTTAGCAATCATTAACCCTGTAGTGAGCCCCCAGGCTTTCTTTTCTACCCAGGGCGGCCCTGGTAATAGCCATAGCTGTTTCCAGCATTAATGCAACGTGCCTGTATTCAATCAAATCCAGCCAATTTTGGACTCGGGCGTGGGCATTTTCTTCCATTAAGTTACTAATTTGGTCTATGGCGCTTTTCAGTTCAGCGCCGCTGCGTATTAATCCTATTTTTGCGCCCAAAAGCCGTCTTAACTCTTTCCTTATTTCATTTGGGTTCCTGCTGTTTCCGCCGGCACTTGCCGGCATAATTTGCTCTGCAGCCAACACAGGGGGGGCATGTATCGCCATTGCCTCTACTGCAGCCTCTCTTCCGGCAATCATACCAAAAACAGCCGCCTCCGTCAGAGCGTTGCCAGCCAGACGGTTGGCCCCGTGCAGGCCACCGGCTGCTTCTCCCGCGGCATAAAGTCCCTTAACACCGGTACGACAACTAACGTCTATCTCAACGCCACCCATCATAAAATGCATTGCCGGCGCAACCTCTATTTTCTTCCTGCCCCCCAGATACCTGTGCAGATCACTGTATTTACTTTGCATCACCTGGTCGGAAATAGGGCTAAAGTCCATCCAAACCCCTCCGGCGGCAGAACCTCTTCCCTCTTTAATTTCCCGGTAATTAGCCCTGGCCATGATGTCTCTGGTAGCCATTTCCAGAGCAGGAGAATAGCGCGCCATGAACCTTTCACCCAATTGGTTTTTTAAAACTGCGCCATCGGAGAAGGGTGACGTGGACATCACCATTCTTGGTTTTCCGAGGGCTACGGCGGGATGAAACTGCACAAATTCCATACCGGTAAGGCGCGCTCCCGCCAAACGGGCCAGCGCATAACCGTCGCCGGTAACATCCGCAGTGTTGGTCGTTACCGGGTACAAGCTTCCCGCACCGCCACAGGCAAGTATTACCGTGCCCGCCCTGAATACCCGGCAATCGCCCTGCTTTGAATATCCCCGCGCGCCTGCTATTCTGTCATTTGTTTTAAGCAAATCGGTAATAATTACACCTTCAACATGGCGAACCCCCAGCCTGGCAGCCTCCCGGGCCAGGGGCAGTGTCAGGGCCAGACCCTGGGTTTGGGGAGATTTGACGGAACTGCCGTCGGCAGTTAAAAACCGCTTGCGCGAATGCCCGGGCGAACCCTTGCGCATTATCTTGCCATTTTCCATTAAAAAGGGCACGCCCAATTCCACCAGCCGGTTGATAGCGGTTGAAGCACTGCCGGCAAAAACCCGGACCAGGTCGGGGTTGTTGATGTACTGACCCGCCTTCATCGTATCTTTAACATGCAGCTCTATGGAATCTCCGTCGCAGCCTTCTTCCAAAACGGCAGCCAGCCCATTGCGGGACATAATTGTATTGCCGCTTTTACCCGCCTTCCCCTTGGTAACCATCGTAACCTTCCGGGCTATACCGGCCGCTTCCACCGCGGCCATTAAACCTGCCAGCCCGCCGCCTATAATCAGCACATCAGTATATTCTTCCATTGTGACAAAAGGACGTTGCATCTATGCACCTCCTGTTAGTTATTCATCAGCACTCCGGGATGTAGGTGGGAACATCCGGCCAAAAAACCGGGAGCACAAGTGTCGCTACCATAAATTTATAGTCAGGAACAGTAAAAAAACCATAGCTGCTATTATTATAAAATTAATCATCGAAGAAATGTTAATTGATACTGTAGTTGTAACACTTTTTTCAGTCAATGAATATTGTATATCATTAATGAACAAAGGAGGGTTCTACATGGGTGGCACTTTTTTTGACGGCAGTTTTATTTTATTTCTGGTTCTGATTCTACTTGTATTCGGAATGGGATTCTTTGGATTTGGATACGGTGGTTACAGTGCCGATAAGTAAGTAGAATTACGGAACAATAATGTGCAAAAGCTATAAACCCAAGTTCTCAACCAAAACTTGGGTTTATATCTTTTAACACCTGTTAGCATAAGCCAATATTTTGTATTGTGAAAAAACAAAGGTTTACAAAATTAATTACAGATGGTAACACTTCCCGTATTGGTTTCATATTATAAACCGGGTAAAACAAAAACTTTAAAAAAGGAGGCATGTATTAATGGGTTACGGTGGAGGAGTATCTGTACCGGGCTACACAAACTTTGATGGTAGTTTCATTTTATTCTTGATCCTGATATTGCTGGTATTCGGCATGGGGTTCTTTGGATATGGTGGTGGAGTATGTAGCAAGTAAATAATACTCGCGGCAGAGGCGCTCCGTAGGGGGCGCTTTTGTTTACTATTCAACTTGATCCACTTCACAATCAAGGTAAGTCAGGGAAAATCCATACCAACGGGTGAACAATTGCATAGGTCTCTTGCTACATTATTTTCCGGAAGATATGCTGCAAAATAAGTTTTCAGCCCGGAAATGGCAGCAGCACCAGGAATTTCCCGGCGGCGCTTTTACCGATACCGGTGTACAGGACTGGTGGGACTGCGCCACATTTTCGGCCCCATTGAAAGTCTGCAGGCCTATGGCCGGCCGCTAAATGCCGATTTTTTCCACCACGCCATTATAAACGTGAATCTCTTGTTCAAAAGCGGGGTCACAGGCAACTACAACTTCTTATCGTGAGAAAAAGGCTTTTAATCCTTTATTCAGACTTTCTGTAGTTTGAGGATTACTTAATATCAGCAAAATAAGGATTAGAAATAACATAAAGGGGTTAGCTTGTAAACTTGCCAACACGAATCACCTCCAAAACAGCTTGTCAAAAAAACGAAATATTCCTTTATAGACTATTATATTTATCTGAGATACCATATGTTAATAGAAATGCAAAAATATAGATGATAAATTTGTTACGTTATTTAAGATAAAGGGCGGTAAAAATTTTGGTTTGTAACACTTTCTTCTGCAGTCACATACTTATAACAGTATAAAACTGAAAAGGAGGATTTTAAAATGGGTTATGGTGGTGGAACTTTTTTTGACGGAAGTTTTATCCTGTTTCTTATCCTGATCCTGCTGGTATTTGGCACCGGGTTCTTCGGTTACGGCGGAGCTTACAGCGCCGACAAATAATCCTTTGAATAATGAACTCGTTCAGCTAAAGCCGAACATCGGGGCTAAAGAGGAAAGGGGACACACCTCCTGAGGAGAAATGTCCCCGGTAAAATGGGAATCTTGGAATTAAATGAAATTGTGCAAGAGGAAGGGAGCGGTAACCCCCCTTCCTCTTGCACCACCGCAAAAATAAAGAAGCGCCCCTAAGAAGACGCTTTTTTGCCTGTTACAAAAGCAAAAAGAAGTTTAAGACCCTTACACTATTGGCTGCTAACAGTATAGTTAGCAGCTTTTGATTTGGCATACGCCTAAAGTACAAAAAAATAACCATCAACAAATGATGGCTTCAAAATATATAAATAGCCTACGGCTCGACGGCAACTTATTTTTTTTAATCATATTATGCATAATGCAAGGTAAGTGTTACCATAATTGCAAAAACTACCACACCTCCCTCTTGCTAATAAACAACCGGTTTGTTATATTCAATATCCGTAATCTCGAAATGATACCAACTGAAATTTCCTGATTGTAATTTCCAAATAACTTCCCCTTTGGTCGGAATCCTATAACCTTCAAACTCTTTATAATCCTTCATCTGGACCAACCATGTTTCCAAACGATACTTTCCATCAAAGTCGCCGTATCTTTCAGCGGCAAAGTTAACCACTTCACCGTTTTCATTAAACGTAAATACTCCAGATGCGCTTGTTCCTCCGTAACTCATCGTGGCCTTTGCTGAACTGGCATTAATTTCTTCCCACGAGATATAGCTGCTTAACGCCGCAGTTGGAAACCATACCGATTCAGCGAGATAGCGCAACAATGTACCCTGGTTTATCTCTTTGCCTTTGCCATCAGCAATAGTTATTAATGAATAAAGTTTGATAAGCATGTGCCCGCTGCCTTCAACATACTTATCTCTTCCTGCAAAGTATACCAGTGGTGCGGCTTTCACCTTCACTTTCCAGATAAATCCAGGCCTTTCTGTGGTAAAGTATTGCTCCACATCAGCAGGCATCCACCGCTGATCCGCTTTTAGCCTCAACTCAGCTCTTTGTTTTAACCGGGCTGTGCTAATTTTTTCTTTACCGATCACTTGCGAGTTCTCCAACCACTTTTGCACACAAACCGGCAATCCCGCCAAATCCTTTTCCTGGATAATGTCATCTTTATTCTCCGCGTCACTAAATAAATCTTTAACCTCTTTTTTTGTATTTTGGTTAAATAAGAAATCAGCTATTAATGAAACTGCTATCAGCAATGCTACAATCACCAGGACAACCAGTAACGCCAGCATAATCTTAGACAATCGCCAACCCCCTTGATCCGAAATTACATTGTCTTCTTATAATCTCCAATTATAGCTTGCACCAGGGAAAGAGCGCTCCTTATAAAATCGGGAAATCAAAATACTCCCCAGGGTACGGTTCATTATTAATAGTGTAATGCCACCATTCTTTATAGTAGGCTATGAAACCATGTTTTTCCATTACACTCCTAAGAAAATTGCGGTTTTGGCGTTGTTCCTCTGTGATTAAGGGGGAATCGTGTTGGGAGATAGGATCAAGCAGGTCAAACTGACCACCCATATCAATTTCATTTTTAGTTTTCAGGTTTACGATACTTACATCGACGGTACTGCCACGGGAATGTCCTGATTTATAGGCCAGATAACCTTGATTAAATAGCTCGCTCTTGTCAATATTGGGATAATACTCTGCTTTCATTTTAGTATCGTTTGCATCCCGGGCCCACTGCACAAGATCATCGACAGCCCGCTGAGGGCGATAAGCGTCATAAACCTTAATACCCAGCCCCTGTTGTTTCAGCTCTTCCTGAACATTCCTCAACGCCATGGCAACCTGATCTGTTGCGATTGCTTTAGGTGCCAGATAACCATCAATTGGCCTGCCTACAAAATTGTTGTCACCAGCATACCTGATATCATACTCGGCATCAGGAATAATTTCATCCAGGTAGACAAATCTATCAGGAATACTGGCTTCTACCGGTTGAAGCCTTTTCTTCTCCGGAGCCTTAGTGTAATCTGCAATGAAAAATCCCGTAATTACTAATAAAACTATAAACGCCAAAATCCTTTTAGATGGTTTCATAAACATAATCAAAAACCCTTTACACTGTGATTATGCTTATTATGTCTTGATAACTATCTTATATTAACTCGGCCCGGGGATTACTCCGGCAGAATGTAAAAGAAAATCATTAAATAATGGGTTACACTGCCGGCCACGATACACAGGTGAAAGATTTCGTGGAAGCCAAACCGGTTGGGGAAAAAATTAAAACACTTGGTGGCATATATCAGAGCCCCTGCGGTGTAAACCACTCCACCGGCCACCATCATGATAATACCGCCCAGCGGTATGGTTTTAACCAGCATGGCAAAGGGCACCAGGGCTATCCAGCCCAATGATAAATAGAAAGCAGTGGAAACGGCCCGCGGGGCGTTCAGGAAAAATATTTTCAGAATAATACCGATAAACGCCAGTACCCAAACGGCTATCAGCATTGTCCACTTCCAGGCTCCGCCCAGGCCGTAGAAAAAAACCGGCGTGTAAGAACCCGCAATCAATATGTAAATGGCGATATGGTCAATTTTTCTAAGGCACAATTCCTTGTGCGGCGACGTTTTAATCCAGTGGTACAGGGAACTGGCTCCGTAAAGCAGCACCAGGCTGGTTCCGTAAACCGTCATGACCAGAAGCTTAACCGGTTCATTCCTGGCAGCGATAATCAGCAACACCAATCCCGCAATAGCGGTTAAAAATGCGATAAAATGGGTCAACGTATTGACGGGTTCTTTCATACCCAGAAAACTTTTCATTTATAATTCTCCACTCCTTATAATGGTTAATGCAGCTACAGCTATTATAGTCCATTGGTATGAAATTTAAAAATTTAATTGAGACCAAAGCCCGTTCAAATAATAATTATTAACCATACCCTTACTAATTTTTAATCAAATGTTAAATTTTACTTTAAAGTTTACTTATTCACTTAACATTTCTTATTTATGATGAGAATGCCCGAATTTTTATAATAAAAGGAGGTTTTTTTGTGAAGAAACGTGTTCCCCGGAGTTTGCTTCTGTTTCTGTGTTTCTCCCTGCTTTTTAGCCAGTTGCTATGGACAGGCGCAGCCCCTGCCCAAACAACCGGCAAAGTGCAAAATGTTATTCTGCTAATCCCGGACGGCATGAGCGTTGACGGCACAACCCTGGCAAGATGGTATAACGGCGGCACCCCGCTGGCTATGGATGAAATGGCCTGCGGGCTGGTAAAAACCTATTCGTCAGATGCTGCCATTGCTGACTCCGCTCCCGCCGGATCAGCTTTTGCCACCGGTTACAAATCCCACACCGGCTATGTCGCCACTCTACCAGAAGTGGCTGATATGCCAGGTCTGGATCCTATAAAAGATGAAGACAGAAACAAACCCGTGGCCACCATTCTGGAAGCGGCCAAATTATCCGGCAAAGCCACCGGCATAATCTCCACATCCGAAATTATGCACGCCACGCCGGCTGATTTTACCTCCCACTCGCCCAGCAGAAAAAATTACGACGACCTCAGCGAGCAGCAGGTTTACAATGGTATTGATGTAGTGCTGGGAGCCGGTTGGGACTTTTTAGAAGGCACCAAAAGAGATGACCAAACGGACTTAATCTCAGTTATTAAGGATAAAGGTTACGACTACGTAACAACCCCCCAGGAATTGCAAGCAAGCATGTCAGATAAGATCTGGGGGCTGTTTGCCCCCGAAGCCCTGTCTTATGATATGGACCGCAATCCAGCCGAGCAACCCGGCCTGGCCCAAATGACTCAAAAAGCCATTGAAGTTTTGTCCCGGGATAAAGACGGCTTCTTCCTGATGGTAGAAGGCAGCAAAGTGGACTGGGCAGCTCACGCCAATGACCCGGTGGGCATTATCAGCGATATTTTAGCGTTTGACCAGGCAGTTAAAGTATCCCTGGATTTTGCCAAAAAGAATCAAAACACCGTGGTAATCTCAGTGACGGATCACGGCAATGGCGGCTTAACCATTGGTGATACCGGCACTAACAGTACCTATGACAAAGAACCCCTGAGCACTTTTATCAGCCCCTTAAAGAAAGCAACTTTAACCGGGGAAGGCCTGGAGTCCAAGTTAAACGGCGACCGGAGCAATGTTGTGGAGGTTATGTCCCAGTATTACGGCATTAATGATCTCACTGCGGATGAAATCCAGGCTATTAAACAGGCTGAAGCGGGCAGTCTGAATTACACTGTCGGCCCCATGATCAGCAAGCGCGCCCACCTAGGCTGGACTACGGGTGGTCACACCGGGGAAGACGTGGTGCTTTACGAATACGCTCCCAATAAGGTTGAGCGCCTCACCGGGGTAATTGAGAACACTGATGTGGCCAAGCACATGGAAGAAGTAATGGGCCTCAATTTAAATAACGCTAATAAAAAGCTGTTCGTGGACGCTGACGCGGCTTTTGAACAAATAGGCGCCACCACCGAATTGAAAGATACCGGTAATAATAACTTGGTATTGGTAGTTACCAAGGGCGAGACCACATTGGAATTACCAGTCAACACCAATATCGCTAAAATAAACGGCGAAACTGTTGAATTGGAGGGTGTAATTGTACACAGTAGTAATAGAACTTTTGTACCACAAGCTGCCGTTAATTTAATTCAATAATGGCATTTAACCGTAATAAACGCGCGCTTGAATTAATCCTTTGAGCGCGCGTTTTCTATTTTCTTCTAAACTGTCTAATATCCGTAAGGCTGCATTCACGTTTTGGATCTCAATTACCTCACCACCCGCTACACCGTTTCGCAAGATCACTGCCGGATACCCATAATGGAGGTCAAATAGCATGTCCCATATCTTTCCCACCCAAATTTTCTTGAAATTCCATGCCGCCAATCTTTTTCAGCTGTTCTTTAACTCTTCTCCTGCACACATCCCTGTAGGACTGACTGGAAGATCAGACTCAAGACGGATCAAAAATCAAACTGTAGCTCGTCGTAGCTTATTTTCACTCGGGATACAATGTAGTTAAGCCAGGCAACAATGTTACGTTTTCATAGTACATAACGCTGAAGGAGGGATGTTAAAACATGTCTGGTAAAAAGTTTTTCGGTTTGATTTTGCTCGTCCTTGGAATCGTCGCTTTACTGGGTGTTCTGGGCTTTTCGATGGGGGGGCTCATTCCGTTTGTGCTTGGCATATTGCTGGTTTATTACGGTTGGAAAAAGCGGAATCAGGAACACAGGTTTACCGGTGCTGTCTTGTTGGGGCTGGGTATTCTATTCCTCATCGGTTCCATTCCGATGGCCGTCAGTATGCTTGTCGCCGCGGTGTTGCTTTATTTTGGATACCAAATGTTGACCGGTAACGAGGATTCAGGAAGCTCATGCAAGACAAGGAGCGAAAGCAAAAGACACACTGAAGATAGTGGGCTGGACGATCCGTTTGATGAGGAATGGGAGCGGTTGATGAAATCCGCAAAAATATAATTGGCACAAATCAAAAATACAAGTACACAAAACTAAAGCTGAAAGGCTATACTTTAAAGGAGGAATCATGATGGTTTTCAAGAGAATCAGAGACCTTACCCTGGCAACGATCCACGACGGGCTGGATGCGATGGAAAGTCCGGTTTCCATGTTAAATCAATATTTGAGGGATCTGGAGGATGAAATTGAAAAAGCGCAGGAAGCCGTTGTCAAGCAAATCATGATTGAAAAGAAGTTTAACGAATACCAAAACGATGCCAAGCACATGGCGGAAAAACGCATGCGCCAGGCAACGCTGGCCGTGGGAGCGGGAGCAGAAGAATTGGCCCGCCGGGCACTTCGCGACAAAAAGCAATATGCGGCAAAAGCGGAACAGTACGAAGAAATGGGTACTGAAGCACATCAAAAAGTGCTGGAATTAAAAGAGCAGTTGAAAGAAATGAAGGAAAAATATTACCAGCTGCGGGACCGCAAGATTGAACTTATTTCCCGGGCCAATGCAGCCAAAACGAAAAAGCAGATGAACGCCGTCCTGAGCAAATTTGACAGTGAAAGTGCCTTGAAAGGGTTTAAACGCATGGAGGAGCGCATTATGGAATGGGAAACAGAAGCGGAAGTACGCAGGGTGGGACCGCAGGATACATACGTGCAGCAACTGGCCGCCCTGGAACCGGATGAAGAAGTGGAAAAGGAGCTGGCTGCCTTAAAAGCCGGAAATGCTGCGCGAGATCAGTCCGATATCACCGGGGTAAACGATTTTGTACTGCAAAAAGAAAAAACACAGGCATGATTTTTCCCGGTAAGCGGGTAGCAAAGATTCTGTTACCCGCTTGACGTTTTTTTAAGAACACGTGAGGAGAGAGCGTGAGATTTTTTTCGAAAAGCGGGGCCGCTGACCAGGGCTGTATTCGTCATATTGGAGGAAACCGACATGAAACCATCAGGCCGCAATTTAACGGGATTGATCATATTAAGCACCGGCATTATCGTTCTTTTCGGCGTATTAAATTTAGGTGCTTTGGGGGTTGCGCTTGTCGCATTCTTTTTCGGTATGAATTTATGGCGTAACAACCATAAGGTTGGGGGTGTCTCCCTTGTTGCCCTGGGGGCCATCATATTTTTCAATGGTTTTTTAAACATCGATATCGGCGGGGTTATCATAGCTGTTTTAATGGTCTACATTGGGTTTCGACTGCTGCGCCGGGATGGAAACAAAGACGAAGAAGAGAAACAATGGACAGAATGGTATGAAGAAGATTTCCGGGAAAACACGGATGCGGGAGTTGAAGCAGTTAGGGAGAAGAAACAAATGAAGTGGAAAAAGAAAAGGAAAGAGAAAAGCCCTCATCATAAGCACAGGAAGACCTGGAAACTGGAAGACGACATTGACGAAGAGATCGAAAAATTAATTTATAAAATGAAAAACGCTTTTTCTTCCGCATCCAACGGATATTCCGAAGAAACACACTTCCAGCATACAGGGGAGAGAACGCATCGTGAACCTAACTCTGCAAGCTACCGGGCTGATCATCCCGGAGAAGATGAGCGGCATGAAAAACAGTGGGAATATGACGATAAAGACAATTATCAGGGGCAACAATACACGAAACAGTATCGAAAACAACGGAATTCTTACCGTCAGGAAGTGTCCAGCCTATTAGGTGATTTTATTCTCCGTCATCGCTTTGAGTTGCATGATATGAAAATCAACAACGGCTTGGGAGATGTGAAAATTGATCTGTCCCAGGCTATTATTGCGCACGGTGATACAACGGTTGAAATATTTGCGGGATTAGGTGACGTACAATTATATGTTCCATACGACCTGGATGTTTGTGTGCAAGCCAGTGTTCTGATTGGCACCCTGGATGTGTTAAATTATAAGCAGGACGGGTTCACGAGAAGAACCCAGACTAAATCTGCCGGTTATGATGAAGCGACCAAGCGTGTCAATATTGTTGTAACGCTCGGGATAGGCGACGTCGATGTGAGGTATGTCTGATGAATCGCATGAAACTGTCCAATATCCAGTGGCAATGGATTCGATATACGATTGGCTTCGGTATGATCAACACCGTATTATTGCTCTTATTATTGTGGATCGTTGAAGGGCGGTACATCTTGGAAGTCGTCTTGCAAAACGTGTTGGGGATTCCATTGCTGTTGGTGTTGATGTTCATCATCATGCTGCTCGGAACGATGCTGGGCTTCATGGCCGGCAAGCGCATGAAAAGAAGGCTGGATGAGCTGGAAGAAGCCTCAATGGCCTATGAAAGAGGAAAATTTTCATACCGTGTGCCCGATTTGGGCACGGATGAGATCGGGGTTGTCGGCAAAAGGTTAAATAATATGAGCAGCAGAGTGGAAGAGCAAATTGCTTCCATGCAGCGCCTTTCAGCGGAAAAAGCGGAATGGAACGAAACGTTGAAACAAGCCGCCGTGACAGCAGAAAGGCAGCGACTCGCACGTGAACTGCACGATGCAGTCAGCCAACAGTTGTTTGCCATATCCATGATGACTTCAGCGGTACAAAAAACAATTAAGCAACAACCGCAAAAAGCTGCCAGGCAGATGGCCATGATTGAGGAAATGGCTGGTATTGCCCAATCCGAAATGCGCGCTTTGCTACTGCATCTTCGCCCCGCCCATCTTGAAGGAAAAGGATTGAAGGAAGGTGTTGAAGACCTTTTGCAGGAATTGGAGCAGAAACATGACCTGCTGATCAAATGGTCTGTTGAACCGCTGCCTCAAATGGCCAAAGGTATTGAAGATCACCTCTTTAGAATCATTCAAGAGGCCATATCCAATGTGCTCAGACACGCCAAAGCAAAATCATTACAGTTGAATTTGGCGGTTGTGCAAAACCAGATCAGGATGAAAATTCAAGACGACGGCATTGGGTTCAGCTCCGGGCAAGATAAGCATTCATCTTACGGACTGCGTACTATGTATGAACGAGTCAATGAAATAGGCGGGGTATTGGATATTTTCTCTTTGCCTCAAAAGGGAACACAAATCGATGTCAAGGTGCCGCTCGTTCAAATAAAAGAGGAGGGTAATACATGATTCGCGTTTTATTGATTGATGATCACGAAATGGTCCGTATGGGACTGGCTGCTTATTTGGCCACGGATGAGGAAATCGAAGTGATCGGTGAGGCCTCGGATGGGGAAGAGGGGGTTCAGTTGGCTTTGTCTTTGCGTCCCGATGTCATATTGATGGATCTTGTCATGGAAGGTATGGACGGGATCGAAGCGACACGCCGGATTATCAAGGAAAACCCGGAAGCGCGCATCATTGTGTTGACTAGTTTTATTGACGATGAAACAGTTTATCCGGTCATTGAAGCGGGTGCGATGAGTTATATATTGAAGACAGCCCGGGCACCCCGGATTGCCGAGGCTATTCGGGCTGCATACAAAGGAGAATCGATCCTGGAGGCAAAAGTGACCGGAAAAATGATCCAGCGCATGCGCGCAGCAGACCAGAAACTGCCGCATGAAGATTTGACGGACAGGGAACTCGATGTACTGCGCCTGATTGGGGAAGGAAAGAACAATCAGGAAATCGCGGATGCTCTGATCATCGGCATTAAAACCGTTAAAACGCATGTCAGCCATATCCTGTATAAGCTTGGGGTGGAAGACCGGACACAAGCAGCCATTTATGCCCACCGCCATTCCCTGGTTAAATAGTCCTTATGCTGTGAATACTGAACGGATCTGAGTTAGGGCCCAACCCAAACCACTCCATACCAGCTTTGCTGTAATTCAATATTAAGTGCCGGCTCTTTCTGCCGATATATTTTATTAGAAAAGGAATTAATATTACCCTTTGCAAACGATGGTATCATTGTTGTTATATTATTTTGATTTCGGTGTACTTTTTAACAGCACCATACCTATAAAAATTAGAATTATTATAAAGGAATTTGCCAGAAAAAAGAGAATATTGTTTAGAAAGTACATATAATTTCCTCTTTGGGTGACATATGCCAAATTCTCAGGTAATTTGTAGCAAAACCAAAAGTTATTAACATTAAATTTACAGCAAGAAGGGAGAACTATGTTTAATAGCATCAAAGCCAAAATGACATTAATTATTTTACTGGCTACTTTGGTAATTTTATTGTCCATAAGCTGGTTCAGTTATAACCAAATGGCTGCGGTTTTGAAGGAGCAACTTGTCGCTGCCGCCAATAATGGCGCCATGCATAATGCCGAGGTAATTACCAACTGGCTGCAGGGTATACAAAACGAGGTGATTACTTTATCAAAGATACCGGACATGCAAAGCATGGATTGGAAAAAACAATTTTATTCGTTGCTGGGTGCCAACGGTACCGGCGGTATGGAAATGTTTATGGTGTCGGATACCTCAGGTTATACCCACACCACTTCCGGGGCGGATACAAATATTGCGGATCAGGAATATTTTCAGAAGGTTTTACAAACCGGTAAATCTGTAATATCCGACCCCGTATTGAATGAGGCCTCCGGGCAAACAGTTATTGCCGTGGCCGCCCCTATTTTTGCATCCGATAATTCCGGTGAACTGGTTGGTGTTATTACAGCCACCGTAAGCACTAAGTACCTTAACATCCTCGTGGAGAAAATGAAAATCGGGGGTAACGGTTACGGGTTTATCGTCAGTAGCAGCATGAAAATAATTGCGCACCCGGAAAAGCAATGGGTAAATAGCACCAAAATTTGGGAAACAAGCGACACCTTAAAAGCACTGGGCAATAATATGGTTTCAGGGAAAGCGGGTTACGGCCAATACAGCGTGGACGGCGTGGATAAAGAGCTGGCCTACGCGCCCATAAAATTAACAGGTTGGTCCATTGCCCAAACTGCTGATACCGCCGATGTTATGGCGCCACTTGACAGGTCCAAATCATCAGCGATAAATATAACGTTGGCGGCCGTTGCGCTTATGCTGCTGCTATCTATTGCCATTGCCAATTACATATCCAAGCCTATCAAAGCTTTAAGCAGTATGGCAGAATCTGTAGCACAGGGTGATCTGACCGTTAAAATAAACAATATTGGCATGAGAAAAGATGAACTCGGTGTTTTAGCCGCGTCCTTTGACACGATGGTGGAAAACCTGAGATCAGTGCTGGTAAGCATTCGCAACAGCTCCGACCAGCTGTCTTCACATAGCCAGGAATTGGCCTCCAGCAGCGAACAAGTGAGCGCTACCATTGAAGAAGTAGCCAGTACTACTAATGAAGTAGCCGCCACTTCCGGTCAAAGTACTGAAAACGCACAAACTGCCGCTCGAAAATCCGGGCGGGTGCAGGAAGTAGCCGTAACGGGTAACCGGGCTGTGCAGGAAACCATAGACAAAATCAACTCCATATCCGATGTCTCCCGGAATGTGGCCAATGCTATCCAAAGGCTGGGGCAGCAATCCGGTCAGATCGGGGAAATTATCAGCACTATCACCAGCATAGCAGACCAAACCAACCTATTAGCCTTGAATGCGGCCATTGAAGCCGCCCGGGCCGGGGAGCACGGCCGGGGGTTTGCTGTTGTGGCTGAAGAAGTACGGCATCTGGCCGAGCAGTCCGCCAACGCCGCCGGGGAAATTACGTCCCTGATTAATGATATCCGACAAAATGTAAGCGAAGCAGTAAAAGCCATAGAGCTTGGAATCAATGTAGTAAATGAAGGAGTTCAGGTGGCCAATAACGCCGGCGCTGCATTGGAGCAGATTCAAAATGTAGTGGAAGAAAATACGGCAATGATCCAGGATATTGCCACCGGTTCCGAACAAGTCAACTATGGGACCCAGCAGCTTACTGCGGCAAGTGAGCAAATTGCCGCCACCGTACAGCAGGTGTCCGGCGCCGCCCAGGAAATGGCCAATATCGCCGAGGAATTGCAAAAACACGTATTGACATTTAAAATAACGGAAGAAGAAAAGAATGCCGCTCCCGATTTGCCACCCGAAGACGCGGCAACCTCGAAGAACCTGTTGCCGGAAGATGATTTAAATCAAGAAAGTATGTAAACCAGACACTCCATATAGGATAATGCTGTATCTATAATCAATAAAATAAAAGTCTCGGTATTGCCGGGGCTTTTTATTAATTCCGGCATTATGCCCGGCTTTATAGCTTCCGATCCGCTCTATTTTCATTCCGCCATAAAAATTAGGGAAGAATAATATTTATATAACCTTTGGTTTTTAAGAAAGGGTGAGAGCAATGCAGCCAAATTATTTGCCCCGTTATCGTAACATACTATCCAATAAAATATTACAGAACAAAGTTGAGCAAGCTCGCAAACACCTGACCAATTGCAACCTGTGCCCGCATAATTGCGGGGTGAATCGTCAAGAAAAAATTGGTTTCTGCCGCGCCACGGATAAAGTAGTGCTTTCCAGTTATGGCCCGCATATGGGGGAAGAACCGCCACTGGTTGGCAGACACGGTTCCGGTACAATTTTTTTTGGCTACTGTAATATGCGCTGCGTGTTTTGCCAAAATTGCGAGCTTAGTTTTGGTGGAGAAGGAGAGCTTATCACCAATGAACAGCTAGCGGATATTATGTTGGAACTGCAAAACTTCTACAAGTGCCACAACATTAACCTTGTAACCCCCACCCATTTTGTGCCGAATATTCTAGAAGCGTTATTGCTGGCGGCAGAGAAAGGGTTAATACTTCCTTTGGTTTACAACTGCGGCGGTTATGAAAAAATAGAAACTTTGCAACTATTGGATGATGTAATCGCCATCTACATGCCGGATTTTAAATATCACCAGGCTGAACGGGGAAAAAAGTATTCCGGTATAAAAGATTACCCTGCCATTGTCAAAAAGTCGCTGAAAGAGATGGACCGCCAGGTGGGAGGTTTAAAAACAGACAACCAGGGTGTTGCTTACCAAGGCCTGATTGTCAGGCATCTGGCAATGCCGGGGGGCTTGGATGACACTAAAGTAATTTTGAAGTTCATCAAAGATGAACTGTCACCGGACTGCCTGGTCAACCTAATGGGCCAATACTTTCCTGCTCACCAGGCCTATAAGTATGAGGAATTGGCCCAAAGGCTCAGCCCCGGTGAATACCAAAAAGCACTTGATTATGCCAAAACACTGGGGTTAAATTTGATTAGGCCATAAGCCTCCTGGCCTTGTTGCTGGTTGTTCCGGCTCTTTTACCAGGCGCCAAATTTCCATCGCGTAATAAAAAGCATTGTACTGATCATTATTCTATAGGCTGAATAGTATGCGAGCTTCCACCGGCGGAATTTCTTTTTAACGGCGGGCGTGGCCGAACCCCCCGTTAAAAAGAAAAAGGCTGAATTTTCTGGCCGACTTTAAGTTAGCACAGTTCAATACAATGATCAAGTAAAATTTTATAAAAAACAAATATAAATCTTTTAATTTGCAGAACTTGTGAAAGCACCCGGCACCTTATTTTAATTCGATGCATCCACCAGGTCAAACCAACAGTATGTTTTATTTATTTTTCTTTAATTGTCTTTAATATTTCTTTAGACATGGCTCTAGCCCTTGCCGCTGTTGGGCTGCGTGATTTTGAAAGTTGGTAAAATACCAACTTCGTGGTTGGTAAAATACCAACCCTCACGTTGGTAAAATACCAACCTGTAAACTAGCATATGTTGGTGTTTTACCAGCTATTGCATTCGCCAGGTCAGCAATTTACAAATTTACCTGAATACAAGAACTTCATGAATACACCTGAATGTTGGAATATTTGTTCTGTTGAATGCATGGTCGGCAAAAATCGACTAAATTTTCTGCTGATTTTTGTTTCCAGCAATGGTAATATATACTTAACCACCGGGTATATTAACAAACCCACAGGAGGGATTAATTTTTTCCGAAGCCACGGCAGGGCTCTGGCCAAGCGCCTGACCGGGAGCATAAGCGCTAATTAAATAGCAAAGAATTTAAAGTTTACCATCGAAAAAACCTACCCGCCGCGTATATAAAATTATTGGCAATTATATGCAGAGTATTATATGTAGCGGGGGTTTATTTTATAATGCCTAAATGTCCTATGTGCGATTATGACAATATTGCTGATAATATCTATTGCGGTCAATGCGGGTACCGGTTGGGGACCGGTGCTGGCAGCAGCCTGAACCAGGCGCTCTACAAAATAAAAACAGCAAATTTAAAATCTGTCATCGGCACTGCAGGACTGTTGCTCCTATTGTTTGCTGCCGGGTTTGGTATAGCTAACAGCGCTTTATTTTTAGCCATGGGCGGCAGGCAGGACAACCGGGCTGCGCTGGAAGACACAACCGGTGCCCAACCGGTAAAAAAAATTGCACCGGAACAGAATGGTGTTCAGGAATCTTTTAACCAAGAGGACCAAGAGGAAATTCAAACGGAAAATCAGACAGAAAGTCAAGAGGCTAGCCAAGAAGAGAATAAAACCGAAGATAATTCCGGCAAGAAAAAAGGCCAATTAAAAAAAAAGATAGATTATAAGAAATATCAAAATAAGCGGTTTGGCTTTTCCATTGATTATCCCCGAGACTTTGAAAAGGGTGAACCCCCGGCTAACGGCGATGGCATGGTGTTTACCTCGCCGGACGGGCAGGCCAAATTAATGGCTTTTGGCTCCAACAATCCGGAGGGCAGCTCTTTACAGGATGTATTACAGGCGTCAAAAAAATCCGCCCAAACAGAAATAGCCTACCAAAAGGTAGGCAGCAGCTATTTCGTGCTTTCATGGCAAAAAGACAGCTCGATTTATTATTTAAAATCCTTCGTGGGGCGGGACTCTACCAATACATTTATTTTTTCTTACCCCCGGGATGAAAAAGATTACTACGACCCAATAACCATTCACCTGGAACCGTCTTTTAAGCCCGGAGCCCTGCAGTAAACCGGCGGACAAAAACCGGCTGTAACCCTGCCATATCACTATAAAATTTTAATAGCTTTTACTGCTATATGGTAGTATAGTTTTTCTTCTCCATTGCTGAAAGGATTTTTTCCCAAAATTTCCTTAATTCGTTCCAAGCGATATTTTACTGTATTAGGGTGAACATATAATTTTTCCGCGGTCTTGGATATGTTTTCATTACAGTCAAGATACATTTCCATGGTTTTAATTAATTCACCATTGGTTGATTGGTCATATTCAATTACCTTGGCCAGGCACTGGCGGCAGTTTTCTTTTAACTCCTCGTTGCCAAAGGATAATAGGAAAGAATATACCCCCAACTGTTCGTAATCAAAAATCCCGCTTATTCCTTTTATCTTGCGGCCTATTGTTAATGCCTGTTCCGCTTGATAATAGCTTTGGGCCAGCCCGGAAAGCTTCTCACTGTATCCCCCGATACCAATTGAAACAGCAGCCGGATACTTCGACTTTTTTACTTCGTCCATAATCTCACGGGCCAAGTAAAGAAGCGCAGGCTTAACTTCTTCAACCCGGGTTCCGTCCAGAAAGTGCGGCAAAACAATTAAACTGTCTTTTCTTGGAATGACGACATTTTTTTTATTTAAAAAAGTAACTGAAAACTGAACGTTTTTATGCAGCCTTTCCTTTATTTCCATAAATCTAACATCATCATTTTCCATATTAGAACGGTCTATATTTACCAGCATCACCACGTATTTGTCCTTTAAGTCGATGCCTCGTTGGGCCGCCCTTTGTATTATCGCCTCTTCATTATTATAATTGCCGTTTAAAAGGTCTTCCAGAAATTCTACAATCAACCTGTCTTCAATTGCCTTAATGGCGTTGTGCTTTGATACTTCCAGTGCTACAGCTGTAGCAGCATGGGATAAAGCCATGTTTATAAAACTGACTTCATCTTTATTAATATCGTCTCCCGTGGTAACCACATATCCATAGACGTCCCGTCCGACAGCCACCCTTGCTACCAGCATTTTAACTTTACGGTCGGAGTTCGTGCTAAAGTACGTCTGGATACTAAGGTTTCCCTCCTGCCAGGCCCCTTTTTCGTTGGCATGTCCATTAGAATATCTTAAAACCTCTTTGGCGCACTGGATAAAATACTCGGTGGAAAAAGCATCCGTTCCCAACACCGCCACCACTTTATAAGCGCTGTTAGATATAAAGACCGGTTTCTGGATTAATTTTTGCAAAGATGAGGCAATCTTTTCGAAACTGCCGCCGGTTAATAAAATCTCTGTAAGGTATTTATTTATCCGTTTTGATTGGGCCAGCAGCTTTTCCTGCTTGTTAACCATTGCGTTCATCATAACGGAATATACGGTACTGTATGGGATGGTTCTGGGTAAGATAATAATTGGAAAATCATATTCTTCAGCTATTTTGTATGCTTGTTCCGTAATGTTTACTTCCAATCCAACCCCCGGGTGGAGGGCCAGCGCTGCCGAGCCGGCCTCACTCAAATCTTTTACCAGGTTGCAAACTTGTTCATCGCTGGTAAAAGAACTTAGTGTGCTCATAAATAATTCCCCGCCCCGCAACCACTGCTGGTACTCAATTACCTCTAAAACACTTACTGTTTCAATAACTTTGGACAGACTGTTACCGCCGGCTTTTAAGATAGCGCCATAGCCTTTTAACAACTCTAAAAGCTCGTTAACAGTAACGCCAAGCAATGGTTTCACCCTTTCAATAGTGTTTCGGGTATAAATACCTTTCATACTTCGAGAAGCTATTCTCTCATTCTGACTCCTAAGTAATTACCTGGTATAATTCTTTGTTTGCCAGTTAATAACCTTTGGATAAAAATAGGCGAAGATGAGATTGCCGCGCTGCGCTCGCAATGACAATAGCCCAGATTGCCCGGTGGGACAGGTACATTGTCCCCCCCCCCGCCTGCAATGACAAAAACGAAAAACGCAAAAGGTATGGCCTTTTGCCATACCTTTTGCCGGCCTTTTATATGGTTTTTCGCATTTTTTCTCTGAGTTCACCGGTTTTCGCCCGTTCAACTTCCAAAGTATCAGGATCCACGACCACTCCGTAATCATTGGCAGCCTCTGCAAGGGTAATATATTCATCTTTAATATCCTGCCATACTTTCTCCACCGGACGTTCCAAGGGATCCCCGTAACCGCCGCCGCAGCCGCTGATAAATCTGACCAGGTCTCCTTTATACATGGGGTAATTGGAGAAGGTCGCAGCCGCCACCGGCTCCGAGCCGTCAGCTTGATGGACTTCAACAATGTTAGGCGAGCCATCCGCGCCACCGGCAAAACCCCAGGGCGGAAACTGGTACTTGCTGGCGATGGTGGTCAGTTCGCCGTTGGAATTAAGCAGCCGGTAGTCTCTGATCAAGCCGCAGCCGCCCCTGAATTTACCGGCGCCTGTTTTAGTATTTAAGGCGTACTGCTCAACAATAATGGGGTATTTATACTCGGCAACCTCAGCCGGAATCACAAACGTTTCACCGTCCCCAATGGCCACCAGCCCGCTTTCCCCGTCTTTATTGCAGCCTGCTCCCCAGCCGCCCGCCTGGGGCTCGCAGAGCACATACGGCTGTTTGGTCTCATCTTCGATCCCGGCTAAAATAGTACCGATAATACTTAAAAAGTGACCGGCCGTGATCCTTTCCGGCACCACGGGGGCCAGGGCTTTAGCCACCAGGTCGGTGAGATGTGACGTCGCCTCCCAGTTGGTTGACACGGGAGCCGGGCGCACCGCGGCAAACACACTGCCTTCAGGCGCGATCACCTTCAAAGGAGTATAGAAACCTTCATTGGGCTCGGCGTCAGGGTTCAATAGGGCGTGATAAATAATCCTGCTCGCGGAAAAGGCGCCGTATTTGCAGCAGTTGATCGGTGCGGCCACCTGGTCCCCTGAGCCCGTCAGATCCACGATAAATTGATCATCGGTGATAGTAACTTTAACTTTAATCGGCACATTCCCCAAATTGTTGGCGTTGGCGTCTATATAGCCATCGGCTTCAAAAGACCCTTTGGGCATTTTGGCCAGCTCTTTCAAGGCCAGTTTTCTGCCGTTGTCCAGTAAGTTTTCAATGCTTTCCAAAACAGCCTCTTTGCCGTATTTATTAAAAAGCTCCAAAACTCTTTTCTCGGCAATACGCAGTGAAGCTGTCTGGGCGTATAAATCGCCCAGCGTCATATCAGGTGTACGGCAGTTGGCCGCAATCATATCCCTGACCGCCTCATTGAGTTTACCTTCCTCGTAAATTTTAATGACCGGGAACTGCAGTCCCTCCTGGTAAATCTCAGTGGCGTTGGTAGACCAGCTGCCAAGGTTTTTGCCGCCGATTTCATTCCAGTGCCCCTTGTTGGCCGCAAAAGCGACAACTTCTCCTTCAAAAAATATCGGCAGCACCGCCGACACGTCGCAAAGGTGCGTGCCGCTGCCGGTAAACGGGTCATTGGTCAGGATGATATCCCCCGGCTTTAATTGTTCGGTGCCGAATTTATCAAGTGTGGCGGTAACAGAATAAGTTATAGCGCCTAAAAAAGCGGTCACACCGTTGGCCTGCCCGATTAGATTGCCCTTGCTGTCGGTTAAACCGGCGGCATAGTCCAAAACTTCATAAATAATTGTGCTCTGGCTGGTCCGGCCCCAGGTCAGAAACATTTCCTCCGACGCCGCAATTAAGCCCTGAGCTATAATTTCTCTGGTAAAAGGGTCCACCTTAACCTTTGCCATCTCTACACCCCCGTATCAATGATCATATTACCGTATTCGTCAACAACCAGGGACTGCCCGGGGTACAGAATTGTCACCGACGTGGTTTCTTCAACGGCGGCCGGCCCCTCGATTTTATGGCCCGGTCCCAATTTAGCCCTGTCGTAAACACGGCATTTCAACCTGCCCTGCTCGTCAAAATCAATAACTCTTTCTCCTTTAAAAGCATCGTCAATAGCACCGGCCACCCCCATTTTCTTGATCTCCGGCTTTTTAACCGTGCCAAAAGCAGTTAAATTAAAATTAACAAACTCCGTGGAGGCAGCTTCCAAACTAAAGGTATATTGCTGGTGGTGATTGCGGTCAAAAGCCTGTCTGATTAAAGGCAGATCGTCCTCTTTGATAATACCGCCGCCAACCGGCGTTCTAACCGTGTGCTCTTGCCCGATGTACCGCAGGTCGGCGGTCCGGACAAAAACCACATCCTCCGGGGCAATGCCCTGTTTTTCATAGACTGCCAGCGACTCTTGCTCCATTTCCCGGTAAATGGCGTTGACTTTTTCCAGATCACACCCCGCCACCGGCATGATTTGCGTTTGAATGAAATCCTGCCTGAGGTCGGTCATTAACATACCCCAGGCGGAGAAGGTTGCGGGATAATTAGGAACGATCAGCTTTTTGATTTTCAACTCTGCCGCCAGGAAAGGCCCGTGTATGGCGCCGTTGCCACCCTGGGCCACCATCGCAAAATCTCTGGGGTTGTAGCCCCGGCGCACCGAAATTAGTTTTAAAGCATTAAGCATATTGTAATTGGCCGTTTTAATTACACCCAGTGCTGCTTCTTCTACGCTGATGCCAAAGTAGTCGGCGATGGGCTGCATGGCTTTTTTAGCCAGCTTGATGCTGATTTTGAATTCGCCGCCCAGAAAACTGTTGGGATCTATTCTTCCGGCAATCAAGTTGGCGTCGGTTAGAGTGGGTTTCGCGCCGCCCTGGCCGTAACAAGCCGGGCCGGGGTCCGCACCCGCGCTTTGCGGGCCCACTTTTAACACGCCCACATCATCTACCCAGGCAATACTGCCTCCGCCGGCGCCAATTTCAATAATATCCACAATGGGGGTCTTAACCGGGTAGCCCGCAAATTTAGGCGTCCACTCCAATTTGTAGTCGGTAGTTACCTTTACCTCACCTTTACTGATCAGCGAGGTCTTAGCCGTTGTGCCGCCGATATCAAAAGTAATGATATTTTGTTCATCAATAATCTTACCTAAAGCGGCAGCGCCGATAACGCCGCCCACAGGGCCGGACTCGATCAGAGTTATCGGCACTTCTTTACTCCTGGCAAAGGTGGCCGTTCCGCCATTGGACAGCATGGCGTGCGGTTCTATGCCCAGTCCCATTCCTTCCAAGTGCTGCTGCAGCGTATCAAGATATTTGGTTGCCGCCGGTTTGACAAAAGCGTTAAGTACGGTTGTGCTGGTACGTTCGTATTCACGCCACTCTTTAATTAGGTTGGAGGAAATAGTAATTTCCACTCCCGGCAGCTCCCGGGCTAAAATTTTGCCCACCAAGCGTTCATGTTCAGGGTTGGCGTAGGAATGCAAAAAGCATACGGCTACGGCGCTGACGCCTTCTTGGGCTATTTTTTTGGCAATTTCCACGACTTCTGCTTCCGATACAGGTTTCAGCACCTCACCTTTATAATTAAGGCGCTCATTTACTTCAAATCGTAGGTGGCGGGGCACATAAGGCTTTGGTTTTTTATAGAAATAATTATACAGGTCGGGCCTGTTGGCCCTGCCGATTTCCAGCGCATCCCTGTATCCGCCGGTGGTGACTAACGCGGTTTTAGCCCCCTTCCTTTCGGTAACTGCGTTAATTACCACGGTGGTGCCGTGGACAAAATACGAGGTGTCTTCCAAGTTAATACCGGTTTTTTTGGTGGCGTTGATTACACCGTTGGCAAAGTTGTCTGGTGTGGTATGAGTCTTTTCTTCAATTAGTTGACCTGTTTTTTCATCTAAACAAATAAAATCAGTAAATGTCCCACCAATGTCTACTGCAATTCTTAAACTCATAGTCAGCCCTCCCTGTCTTAGTTTTCCGGCACCGTAAGCGGCGTGACGAACCACAAAATTTTTGTTTCTTCCTCCGCGATATTCACGTTTAGATGAGGTTGTCCGCCGGGCATGAACACTAAATCCCCCGTTTCAACGATCTCGCTGCCCCGGTCGGTTTCAACCCTGACCTTGCCGCTTAAAATATAAAAAATTTCCTCTGAAGCGTGCTGTGAATAACCGGTCTCAGGCAATCTCTGCCCCGGTTGCAGCACCGCCATTCCGGCCTGGCAGTTCACCGCGCCATGTTCTTTGTGCGAAATCAACAGCTTTAAAGGCTGTTCATTGTTATTATCAAAATGGCACTTATCTTTGCGAATAACCTTCATATAAACGTCACCACCTTTCTTTATGCAGAATATTCTATGCCAATTTATATTTTAGCGGATCTCCAACCGGCAATCATTATCCGCTACCGCTAAAACCTACCGCGCGGCTTTGTCGATCTTCAACAAAACATCCTTCTGCGCGCCATAATTACAAAGCAAACAATTACAATTCAATCAATTCTCTGGGGAAATTATTAAACCGGCGGGGCCCGTCCTCGGTTAAAGCAACGATGTCTTCAATGCGCACGCCCATTCTGCCCGCCAGGTAAATTCCAGGTTCCACGCTGAAAACCATTCCCGGCCGGAGGGGAGTCAAATTACCTGCAACTAAATACGGCTCCTCGTGGTAATCCAAGCCAATGCCGTGTCCGGTACGATGAATGAAATAATTCCCGTAACCGGCGCGCTTAATGGCATTGCGGGCGGCCTTGTCCACATTCTGGCAGGCAACTCCGTTGGAAACCGCTTGAAAACCCGCCTCATTTGCTTCCTGAACCGCCAGATAAATCTTTTTGCTTTCCTCACTGGCTTTGCCCAGACAAAATGTCCGGGTAATATCTGAACAGTAACCCTGCAGCAAAGCCCCAAAATCAACAACAATAAAGTCGCCTTGTTCAAACTTTCTGTCACCGGGGTGGTGGTGCGGTAAAGCGCCATTGGGACCGGATGCCACAATGGGCTGAAAAGAAATATCGTCTCCGCCCAGCACTTTAATCCTGTTAGCTATAAAAGCCGCCAGCTGTTTTTCCGTAATGCCGACTTTTATTTCCTGCATTACTTCCTTCATTACAGCGTCGGCCAGTTCCCCGGACAGCTTCAGCAAACTCAGCTCAATCTGATCTTTGCCTACACGGGCCCGGCCCATTATTTTTTGGGCGGCAACAAACTGAAAACCACTAAAAGCCTGCATAATCTGCAGCAAATGCCCGGCCCACATTCTATCATCAACCGCCACCCGGCCTTCCCGGCCTGCAACCGCTGCCCTGACCAGATCCACCGGGTTTTGGTTGTCGGCCCAGGTCAGCAATTGATGACAGACCCGGATCTCTTTAGCTGTTTCTCCGTACATTTCGGGCAAAATCAATGTTATTGGCCCTTCCGCCGGCAATACGGCCACCTGTAGGCGCTCGTCGGCCACAGTTTTCAACCCTGTCAGGTAAAACATATTGGTTGTAGGAGCTAACACCAGGTAATCAATATTTTCCTCAAACATTAATTTTTTAACATTAGCCAGTCTTTTGGCGTAGATATCCATACGTCACCTCTATATAAAATGATCTTCCAGTAGTCAGAATTCAGGAGTCAGGAGTCAGAATTGCCGAACCCGGTTTTCTTATTCAGAAACAACTCCGGCAGAATTTATCGGTGTCTGTGTGTTCACCACACGCCGGGCGGACAGGGTCGTCCGCCCCTACCTTTTTCATCATTATGATGGTGCTGTATCAGCGGCATGGTTATCTATTCCGACTACTGACTACTGACTACTAATCGTTATTGTTCAGGGTAAATTCGGCTACTTTGACAACCAATTCATTTAGAAAGGCTATAAACTCAGCTTCATCAGTCATAACTAAATGCTTATTTTCATCAATATAATCTTTCAGCGAGACTAAAAAATCGTCCGACCTACCTTCTTCCATTAAAATGCCAATTAATCGACTGGCCGTATCCACAAGGCGCAAAGGGCCATATAATTTTGGATCCACAACCAGTTCCTTGGCGCTGCTTACTACGTAACCCAGCAAGTCATAATAAGCTTCCTTATTACCCGGGTTATTCATTGTCCGCCCCCCCACCTTTCCCAATGTATAACTTCTTCCAACGGCCTTCTGCGGGGTGCGTTGGGAATTTTTTTGGGGTAGCCGGTGATAATCAGCAGTTCCGGAGAGATGTTTTCCGGGAATTCAAGCAGCACGTGGATCGCCTCTTGGTCAAACCCCTTGAGCACGCAAGTACCCAAGCCCATCGCATGTGCCTGCAGCAGTATGTTTTGCGAAGCCATAGCCACATCAAAAAGTCCCATTAAATCACGTCCTAGCTCTCCCCCTTTGGCGTAGGCGCGATTTTTGTCCAGGCAGACAAAAATCATGGCCGCCGGGACTTCAAACAGTCCCGGGGAAAACCGGAGCACTTTCTTCATTTGTTTGCTGTCTTTTATGACAATAAATTCCCATGCCTGTGCGTTGCTCCCCGACGGAGCCCAGCAACCGGCCTCCACCAGCCGGCGGAGCATATCCTCTGAAACCGGTTCATCGGTAAAAGACCTGACACTTCGCCTGGCTTTAATTACATCTAACAAATCCATTATCGCTAAAGCCCCCCAGTCATTTCTTTTTATCCCAGAGTCCCGGCGCATGATATGTTTCCTGCAAGCGCCATTCTTGAATTTCAGCTGCCGGCGGCGTTTCGTAGGCCCCCACCTTGCTTGTCTGCCAGCCGAACTTATTCCTTACTTCAACCAGGAATTCGGCGTGCTTAAACGGCGCCAGCACTACGTCAATAACCGGCACACCTAAAAACTCCTGCAGTTCTCGATAAAACCCAAACTGCATCGTGCAGCCCAGGATAACGGATTCCGCCCCGTCTTCAGTTACAGCTTTTTGCGCCTCTTTTTTTAAGCGACTTTCAGTATGCGCCTCATCGGCATGGAAATCCAGAACACCAAGCTCCAGGGACCGGAAGGAGGCCAGTTTTTTTCCGTAACCATATTTCAAAACGTTGCCGCGCATGGCCGCAATCCATTTTCTTCTGCCGACAATAATGGAAAAAGTGTCCCCCAGCACAGACGCCAGCTGCAAAGATGATTCGGCTGGGGCTGTTACCACCATGCGGTCGCAAATTTCTCTTGCTTCATGCAAAAAAGGATCATAGAAACAGCCGATTACCGCTGCATCGTAGCCGTCGTTTTCCGCTTGTTTAATCGTATGCAGCAGATCAACTCCCACCAGGGCCTCATAATAATGATATTCCAGGTGTTTGGGGCCCTGCTTCAGCGATATTACATCAACTACTGTTTGCTCTTCCCTGGCGCCGTTAAGATAATTTTTAACTTCATCGTCCCAGGCGGCGTGGCCAACCGGGTTAATGAATAAAATTCTTTTTCCGCTCATTTTTATAGCCTCCCAATACTTCACATCTTTGCGCAGGCATGACAGCGCACAAAATGGCCTGAAGCAGCTTCCACCATCACGGGGTCTTCTTGGGCACACAGCTCGGTTTTATCCGGGCATCTGAGGTGGAAGCTGCAGCCCGGGGGAACATCCACCGGGGATGGAATTTCACCGGTGGAAACTACTTTTTGTGGTTTTAAAGCTTCCTCTTCTTCCGAAACCACCGGAATTGAGGAAAGGAGCATTCTGGTATAAGGATGCAGCGGATTTTTGAAAAATTGCACGGTATCAGCCATTTCGCAAACCTTTCCCAGGTACATGATCGCCACTCTGGTGGCAATGTTCCGCATTAAACTCAAGTCGTGCGTAATAAATAAATAGGTTAGACGTTTCACTTGCTGCAGTTTTAACAGCATATTAATTATTTTGGCCTGAATAGAGACATCTAGGGCTGATGTAGGCTCATCCAGAATAACAAAAGAGGGATCGGTAGCCAGGGCCCGGGCTATGGATACCATCTGCCGCTCTCCGCCGCCCATTGTTGCCGGGGACTTGTACATATAATTGGGAGATAACTCAACAGTTTGTAATAGATCAATAATCTTCTGATCCAAATCCCCGTTTTGGGCCAGGCCATGCACCTTTAAAGGCAGCTCCAGAATTTGTTTAATGTTTTGCGAGGGGTTTAAAGATGACCCGGGGTCCTGAAAAACAATTTGCAGGTCTTTTTTTAAGCCAAGCGAACGCTTGGCGCTGCTGACGCTGATGTCCCGATCTTTAAAAAGAATCCGGCCTCCGGAGGGCTTGTACATGCCCATGACCGCATAAGCAAGGGTGCTCTTGCCGGACCCCGATTCCCCCACCAGACCCATGACTTCCCCTTGATTGATGGTCAGGTTAACCCCGTCCACAGCCTTCACAAATACTTGCTTGCCATTGGACTTATTAACTAAAAAATATTTTTTTAAATCCTTAATCTCCATGATCGGTTCGGTCATTTTATGCCACCTCCTTTGCTACACCTGAAAGCATGCCACCTGGTGGCCGTCTCCCAGGTCTGCCAGATTGGGTTTTTCTTCCCGGCACCTGGCAACAGCCCGGGGACATCTGGGATGGAAACGACAGCCGTCCGGGGGACGCAAATAGTCCGGTATTTGCCCGTAAATCCCCTCGGCCATGCCGCCCCCCGTTAATTTGGGCACAGATTCCAACAAGCCCAAAGTATAAGGGTGCAGGGGATTGCGGAACAGCTCGCCGGATTTGGCCACCTCCACGATATTGCCGGCATACATCACATAAATGCGGTCCGTCATTTCGCGGGCCACACCCAGGGAGTGGGTAATCATAACCAAAGACATGCCTTTCTTCTCTACCAGCCCCCTGAGGAGTTTATGCACCTGGTCCTGAATGGTAACATCCAGAGCCGTCCCCGGTTCGTCGGCAATAAGCAGCTCGCGGGCTGTTACTATAGCCATGGCAATGCAAATCCGCTGTTTCATGCCGCCGCTGAGCTGGTTGGGATAAGAGCTCATAATTCGCTCCGGGTCGGCTATATACACTTCCCTGATGGCCTGCATGGCCAGGTTTTTAATATTATCCTTTTGCTTTTCCGGTTTGCCTAACCCGGAAAATTTGATTACATCGGTTATTTGCGTTCCCACGGTGAACACCGGGTTTAATGCAGCGGCGGGTTCCTGAAAAATCATGGACACCCCGCTGGTGCGAACTTGATGCAGCTCCCGCCGGTTCATTTGCAGTATATTCTTTCCATGGTAAAGAATTTGGCCCCGGGGCGTATGCGCCTGGCCTTCCGGGAGTATTCTCAATACCGACCGCATGGTGGTGGTTTTACCACAGCCGGCCTCACCAACCAGTCCAACCTTTTCCCCCTGGTGGACAAAAAGGTTCACACCGTCCAAAACCTTGGAATACCCTCCGTAGGTGCGGTACCAAACATGGAGGTCTCTGATATCCAGTATTGGGTTACCCACGGTCATGTTCCCCCTTTGCCAGCATATCTCTAATACCGTCACCCAACAGGTTAAAGCCCAGGATAATAATGATAATGGCCAGTGACGGGAATATCGTCATCCACCAGAGATCCGGCATATAACGTGAACCGTCGGAGACCATTTGTCCCAGAGCAGGGGTGGGTGGCTGCTCACCAAGGCCGACAAAGCTCAAAGCCGCCCCCAGCAGAATTACCCAGCCCACATCCAGGGCCATCTTGGTGAAAATTGGAGACAGACAGTTGGGCAAAATTTCCCGGAACAGAATGTGAAACTTGCCGGCGCCAATCAGCTCCGCTGCGGTAACGAAGTATTCATTGCGCATCGAGGTGGCCATACCGTAAACCAGCCTGGTGTACCACGGCCACCACATCACTGTAACTGCAATCATGGCATTGGTTAAGTTGGGCTTTAACACCGAGCTGATGGCCAGAGCCAGAATCAAAGGAGGCACCGCCAGGAAAATGTCAGTCGTACGCATAATCACAGTATCAATCCAGGTTCCCTTGAAATATCCGGCCAGCAGGCCAAGAATAACACCTACCGGCAGCGAGATGACCAATACCAAAAAAGCCATGTACAGCGCCCCGCGGAAGGCGAAAAAAATCCGGCTGAGAATATCACGGCCAATATTATCGGTACCTAACAAGTATGTTGTCGAAGGCGCCAGATTGGCATGCTCATAATCGACAAAACTGCCGGCATGTTCCGGAAAGGGGGCGACATAAGGCGCAAAAACAGCAACCACCACCACTGCCAGCACTATCACAAGCCCGATCACAGACAGCTTGTTGCGCGAAAACTTATACCAGTTTTTGCGCAAGTTCTCTTTATACCTGGTGGCTGCTGATGGAATGTTGGCCTCAAATGCTGTTTGCGTATTAATATCCATCATACTTTTCCTCCCAACCGGATCCGCGGGTCAAGATAGGCCACAATCAGATCAACTATGATATTGACGATGACAAAAATCACGCCAAATACAATAATTACGGCGGAGATGGCATTTAAATCCTTACGCAGCATGGCCTCCATGCCATAGCGGGAGATGCCCGGCCAGTTAAAAATCACCTCTACCAGAAAAGCGTTCCCCATTAATGAGGCGATGTCCAGACCCATAACAGACACAGCCGGAATTAACGACGGCTTTAAAAGATACTTCCTCATAATAATGCTGTTGGGTATACCGTACCCGACCGCTGCCGCAAGGTAATCTTTGGACATATTATCGGTCATCGCCGACCTGACGATCCGCGCTTCCTGAAACAGCGGTCCCATAGCCAGAGCGAGCGCCGGCAGGATTAAATGCTTCAGCGCATCCCAAAAAGCGCTTAAATTACCTGTGATTAAGCTGTCAACAGTGATTAAGCCTGTAATTGTGGGCGGGGGCAGGATCTCCGGGCTAAGCCTGCCCAACACGGGAATCACCGGCCAAATATAACCAAAGAGGAGCAAAAACAATACAGCCAGCACAAAAGCGGGAACCGCGACTCCGGTATAAGCCATCACCCGGATAACGGTATCCACCCACTTATTTCTGTACCTGGCAGCCAGGGTTCCGAAAATAATCGAGAAAACAACTACAAAAATGGCGGCTATCAATGCCAGTTCAAGGGTTGCCGGCAGAAATTCCTTCACATCGTCTGTTACCGCCCGTTTAGTGGTTAGTGATTTACCCAAATCACCTACCACCACTCCTTTAACCCAATAATAGTACTGTGCGGGAAGTGGCTTATCCAGGTTCATCTCTTGCCGCAATTCCTCAACGGCGTATTGAGGGGCCCTTGGACCAAGGGACATGCGGGCCGGGTCGCCGGGTACGACCCTGGCGATAATAAAGATAACTATTGACAGCCCGAGCAGGACAAAGATTGATAAAAACAATCTTTTTAGAATGTACGAACGTAAATCCATAACAACCTCCTTTTCCGCGACAAGGCAAATAAGAGACAAACCATTAAAAGATTATGGTGGTTAACCTCAATTTTTAAGGATCAAGGGAAACCACCATATTCCTTTTACTTATTGTGAAAGTACTATTCAGGTATTTTAGAATGCAGGAGTCAGGAGTCAGAATACTTATAAACGATAAGCTGTTCTTCCCTCATTCTGACTCCTGTCTCCTGACTTCTGACTCCTGAGCAATTACTTTTGAGTTGCTATCTTGTAATCATGGTAATAGAAATTGTAACCCATTACCGAGCTAACCGGTTTGCCTTCTTTATTTAATTCCGCTCCCGGCCACTGAATATAATCCTGGAAAGCTCTCTTTTCAGCCTGGTCAAATACCCAGATAGTTGGGCAAAGATCCACTAGCTTTTCCTGGATTTTTTGGTATTTGGCATAGCGTTCATTTTCATCCAGAGTAACAAGGGCATCTTCGATATCAGCATCAATTTCAGAGCTCTTGAGCCACTCGCCTTGTTCCCAGGTACCTGTGGAATTGGAATGATAGCGCGATTCCAACATCGAGCCGGCCTCGTTATAATGCGGAGCCACAAATACTACGCTGGCATTGGGCGTATTTTCAGGAGTGGCCACCTGGTCAACAAAAGACAGCCAGGGAGTTTTCACGATGTTGACTTTAATGCCTAGCTCAGCTGCGTTAGCCTGGAATAACAGCGCAATTTTCTCTTCATCCGGCACTTGGGCAATCCAGACAATGTCTACGGGATATTGATCAAGCTCACCGGCGTATTTTGACTGGGCCAGCTCTGCTTTGGCCTTGTCCAGATTCCGTTCATACTGAGGCAGGTTGGGGTTGAATCCGGGCAGGTTAAATTGCACCGGGCCCTGAGCTTTTTTACAACCCGGGAACAATTTTTCCACTACCGTTTGGTAATCAAAAACATAAGCAAGCGCTTTGCGGAAATGCACATCATCAGTTGGCGCAATCTTAGTGTTAAGCATAATGTTTAACATGCTGCCGGTAAATCCGGCGTCAATGGACACACCGGAAATGTCATCCAGTGCTTTCAGAGCTTCTTCTGTCTGCCACTGGTCGGTTTGCTCCAACTCCTGGCGGGTCATTAAGGTACGCACGGTAGGTCCGGCGGTGGTGCCGATTATTTTAATGGCTTCCGGCGCGCCTTCTTCCCAGCCGCCCCAGAAATCATTAAATTTTACGGCCTGCAAATATTCCTGCTTCTTCAGCTCTTTAACCATATAGGGACCGCTGCCAGCATCATTGGACACCAGCCAGTCTTTGCCGTAATCACCCATGTCACCGTACGGCCCCTGCTGAACATTGGCCATGACCTGGTCTTGGTCCAGAATATACAGTCTTACCAAAGTGGAAAGAAACGGGCCGAACTTCTTATTTAAAGTAAATTGAACTTTATACTGGTCCAGGGCCTTGGCTTCTTTAACGACATTGGAGAAAAGATAGCCGTAACCTTCGCCAAGGGTTATCATTCTTTGCATGGAGAAAACCACATCATCGGCCGTCAGCTCGTCACCGTTGTGGAATTTCACACCCTGCCGCAAGTTAAACACCCAGGTCAACCCGTCTTCGCTGGGCTGCCAATCAGTTGCCAGCCATGGTTTTAAAGAACCGTCATGGGCAGGGAAAACCAGGGTATCGTAAATATTGGCAAAAGCAATGGAGCTGGCATAATCGGAACCGACTCCCGGGTCAATATTGGGGACGTCGGAAGCGGTGCTTCTGATAATACTTTCCTGACCGGCCGCTGTTGCATCCCCTTGCGCGTCTTGATTATTATTTTCCTGATTGCCCCCGCAGCCGGTTATCAATAATGCAACCAGTAAGACCAATATAGCTGCAAGAGTCCATTTTTTGCTCTTGGACAAGTCTTTTCCCTCCTAATTTTAATATTTACTTAATTAGGTAATTCACACAAAGCACACACCCAGATACCCCCAAACAACACACTAACTTCCTAATTTAATAGCGGCGCAAAATCAATTTAACACCAGACTACCAGTTCACCTCCTATATAATCGCAATTTTCAGAAATTGAAGTATTTTAACCCCATTTCACTATTCTTGTATACAGTATTATCAACCGGCATTATGAAACATTGATTGATTTTTAATTTATAATTTAGTTATAAAGAAAGTATGAATTACGTTAAAAATCTTAGTCAGAGGCCAATCCTGTTGATAAATGTATATTATTCAGAGTATACGCCGCAGATCCCTTTGTAGAAAACTCACAAGATTTTGTCCCAAATTTTAGCTAAGTTTAACAATAGGTTGTAAAACAGCGGAGACAACATGAAAATTAACATAAAAAAAGAGCACCTATCCCCCAAATTGTGCTTCGAGAACTGGTGTTCCGCAAATTTTCATTGCGATGAGCGAAGCGAAATGCCTACAACATCATTAGAGCGCGTGATAGAAAACCGTAAATTTCGTGAAGATCTCTGCTATTGTTTTACTTACCGGCCAGCCTTTTGGCAAATTCCAATTGCATATTGATAATCTCCCGCAGTGCCGCCGGCTTTACGCCGTTGGCAATGGCTTTTTCGATTACGCCATTCCATTCCAGCTTGGTTTCTTCACTAAGGTATAGGTATTCACGATAAGTGTTTAATGATGGAGCGTCTTTCCAAATCCTAACCACCCGGCCCTGGATTTGGTCTCCGGGCTGCAGCGCAATATCCTGATAGTTGGGATTTGCCGCCCTGATATAAGGCTGGCCGTTTTCTTTGACGAAAAATTTTAGGGTTGTTTCATCATTATTTAAAAGCACTACTACAATTTGCCCCGGATAGGGGTTTTTGTCTTCTTTGCATATTACAATGTCCCCATCATTGATACCTGCGCCGATCATGCTGTCCCCTGTAACCTTTAAGGCAAAGTCCACATTGCCCACCAGATCCGAAGGGATTTCAAGGTAACCGATGATGTTTTGCTCGGAAAGCAACGGGATGCCCGCTTTAATCTGGCCCAGTATCGGCAGTTTGTGGCCGGGCACAGCTGTTGCCGAATTATCCAGCGCGCACAGTACGGCCAGACGTTGTTTCCGCCCCAGGGGCTTGTCACCGGCAATGATTTCTGTCTTGTCATCTTCCAGCACATGCAGCAAATCCAACTTTCTTTCTTCCCGGTCCAGCAAATAATCTACAGAAACAGCGAAAAAATTGGCCATCCGTTCCAGGGTTGCATAATCCGGCGCGCGCCGGCCGGTTTCGTACATGGCTAAGGTACTGGGAGCGATCTTTAATAATTTAGCCAGCTCCCTTTGGCTAAGCCCGGTTTTATCGCGGCATATACGCAAATTTTTAGGCAAACCTTTTAACTCCATTTTCAACCACCACTTTTTAATAATACCATATTATCCCATTATCTATAAAAACTAAATAACCGCTCACTACCAGTGATTATACCATATTTTTACTTGACATGCTTACATTTTGCGAGTAAAACATCTTTAAAACGTTCACGCTTCTCAAGGAAGTGATTAAATGAAAGCGCAAAAGCAAACGATATTTTTTGGGCCACACTACTCACTTATTGCGACTTTGTAAGACCCAGCTTAATTAACAACGGGGCCATTATTCCACCGTAAATAGAATAATTAAAATCCGGGACCTCCCGCTGGGGAATGAAGCTGCCTAAAATACTCACTATGGTTATAACAGATAAAAGCAAAATCCCCAGCCGCATGGACCCCCAAAAACATAGCAGGTTTTTTGACGGTTTTTTTCATTGGCATCATCATCTTCAACCGGCCCCCCCCTGTCGTTGTGCCATAGCGTTTTTCCAGTATTTTTTATTGTTTCCATATTCTCTTAAAGTATTATAGTAGTTTAGCTTTAACAAAAGCGGCTTGTGAAGTGAAACGCTTTGACGGGCAGTTTGATGTAATATTTAACCAAGTCAAAAAAGCGCAGCGAAAAAGCGCGTCCGGGTTATTGCCCTAAAACGCGCTTTTTGGTAGATAACACCTAATTTTTAACACTTAATTCGAAATACTTATTCTTCCCACTTTAGTTCAAATACTGTTGGTCCGCAGTAGTCGGGGCACTGCACTTGAATTTTTTCTTTAAAACCCATTTGTTCTGCCGTTACCCCTTTTCTAAAAGCGAATATATAGGGGAAAATAGCTTGCATTGCCATCAGGCAGATATTTCCGCTTCTTTCTTTATCAACTAAGGCATCATTAATAAAAATTTTGTCCCCGGGCTGATAGTGGCCGCAGGCTGAACTTATTACTTCAACAATAATTTTTTCCATAACCTTCCTCCATTTTCTGCTTTTTGTTAACCCAAACTGGTTTCTATGAAAGATTTTTTCTCATTAATAGAAGTTTGACATGCGGCCTGCATATCCTTCAATTGGCGGCGGTCAACAGAAAAACGTGTTCAAAAATTACCGGTCTGTGAAATACGCCTTGTTATACCGGCTGCCCTTCTCCATTCCAGCCGCGCAGGCGGTAGTACTCGGACAGCATGTACCGAAAATTGTCCTCGGGTAGAACGTCCCCGTTTTCCAGAGGCTCCCGGTGGAAGCGCTGCGGCAGTAAATCATCCGCCATACTGAGTCCCTGGGACAAGTTAAACAGCCTGGTGGCCCTGACAATGCCGCCGGCTAATTCGCGCAGCTGTTTCTCATCCGTACCAAGGCCGGTGGTCAGATTGACCAGGTTGACCAGATCCCCCCATTGCACCAGATCACGGTAAAAGCGGCAGAGGATCAGTGTGTCGTATATGACCAGCCTATCCTCGAACTCAATAAACAGTTCAGCCTTACCTGCCGTGGTCTTGGGGTCAATCATGCCCGACAGTTCCGGCTTATAAAAAGTAGACCGCAGGTGGCAGGCGCCACGAGGTGAGGTGGCGTAGGCCAATCCCATGCCGTGCAGCACTCGCGGATCGTAGCCCGCCGGTTCCATCCCCTTTACGTGAATGGCCAGCTCGGGCACTCCCAACTTATCAGCGGCCGGACGGACGCCTTCGGCCAGCAGGTCGCCCACTCCGCGGCGGTGCGCAATCCGGGTTACCAGGTCGGCCACCCCGTCCACGTCACCGTATTCGAGCTTTTCGTCCAGCACCCCCCTGGCCGAGGCGGCCATGGCGAAGGCAGCCAGGTTGCCTGCACTGATGGTGTCGACCCCCAGCCGGTCGCAGAGATCATTCAGGAAAATGATTTCCGCCAGGTCATTGATACAGCAGAGGCCGCCGAAAGAATAGATGGTTTCGTATTCCGGCCCCTCAACCGCCAGGCCCGCGTGCCTGCCCCTGGTCACCCTGGTCAGTTTACCGCAGTTCATAAAGCACGGTGCACAGGTTTTCGGCTGTACCTCGAAGTTTTCCAGCAAGTAATCCCCGGTCAGTGACTCCCATCCGGGCAGTTTGCCCAAAGTCCAATACTTGGACGGGAACCCGCCCACAGTATTCATCAGGGAAACCAACTGGGGTGTGCCATACTTGCGGTATGTATGCACCCCGGGGTTATCCCTGCCCTTTTGCACCAGGGCGGCAACGTAGTGCTTCAACCCGGCCCCGTCGGCGGGCTCACATCTGGCGCTGCCGTGAAACACCAGGGCTTTTACTTTCTTGGCCCCCATCACGGCTCCCATCCCGGTGCGGCCTGCCGACCGCCAGTAGTTGTTTTCAATACAGGCAAAGCGCACCAGGTTTTCGCCCGCCGGACCAATCACCAACGCCTGGGCGCCTTTAACCCCCACATGCTCCAGTACCGCGTCTTCAGCGGCATAGCAATCTTTTCCCCACAGCTTTTCAGCATTATGGAAGGCTACGCAGCCGTCGCTTATTTCCAGGTAAACAGGCTTGTCCGACCGCCCCTGGATGATGATGGCATCGTAACCGGTCTTGCGCATAACAGACGCAACCCCGCCACCGGAATATGACTCTCCGTACAGGCCTGTTAAAGGAGACTTGGCGAATACGCCGTAGCGGTTGGACCCCGGAACCGCCGTCCCGGTTATGGGGCCCGCAGTAAAAATCAAACAGTTGTCCGGACCCAGAGGATCGGCGCCAGGCTTGACATTTTTTATCAGCAGTAGTGTGCCCAGTCCCTTGCCGCCCAGGCAGCTGGCCAGAACTTGATCAGAAATTTCCTCCACCCGGAAACTGCCGCCAGTCAGGTCAATGCGCAGCAAACGCCCGTAAAACCCATGCATTTCGGGTTAATCACCACCTAAAATTCAGTCGTCATCATTAATTGGGAACATTCCTAATCTGGGGACATTCCTCCACCGGAGGCGTGTCTCCTTGCCCTTGTTTCCCTTTCCTTAATAACATGCTTCATAGACCACCCTGATGGCTTCGCTGTCCATGGGACGAGGATTGTTGGCCAGCAGCCGGGAAATGTGAGAAGCTTCATCGGCCATCGCTGCCAGGTCTTCTTCTTTCACACTAAGATCGCGCAGCCTGGAGGGTATCCCCACGTCAGCGGACAAGGCTGCTACTTCCTCAACACCCAGCAGTGCTTTGTCACGAACCATTTCTGCGGCTGCGCCCGCGCTAATCACGTCGGCCACCACTGCGAAACGCTCCAGGTTGCCGGGCAAGTTATGCCTCATCACTGCAGGCAACAGGATGGCATTGGCCAACCCGTGAGGCACATGATAACGGGCTCCCAGCGGGTAGGCCAGGGCATGCACCGCAGTAACCCCGGCGTTGCCGAAAGCGATACCGGCGTAAAGGCTGGCGGCGGCCATACCGGTGCGGGCTTCAACATTAACACCCTGAAAAACCGCAGTACGCAGGTTTTCAGTCACCAGGCGTATGGCCTCCAATGCATACATATCGCTTAAAGGGTTCGCGTTAACCGAAGTGTATGCTTCCACTGCGTGGCACAGGGCATCCATGCCGCTGTAAGCAGTTGGCTTGGCCGGCAGGCCTACGGTCAGGCCGGGGTCCACCACCGCCACCCGGGCCCGGATATAGTCGCTGACCACGCCTGACTTAACCCCGGATTCCTTATTGGTAAAAATAGCAATGTTGGTGACCTCACTGCCGGTACCCGCCGTAGTTGGCAGCAGCACCAGCGGCAAGGCCGGCCTGGGAATCAGGCCGATGCCCACGTAATCCTTCAGGTTGCCGTCATTGTTAATCATGGCGGAAATACCCTTGGCTGAATCCAGCGCACTGCCGCCGCCAACCCCCACCACCACGTCGGCGCCGCAAGAACGGCCCAAATTTACACCGCTGGCCACTGACTCAAAGCAGGGTTCCATTTCCACCTGATCAAACAAAGAAACCTTAAGCCCGGCCGCTTTTAGTGTCTCAATTACACTTTGCCCGGCTTCAATTTTAGCTACCACAGGATCAGCCACCACCAGGATGGATTTTCCACCCATGCCTTTTACCAGTTCTCCTACTTGTCCGGCAGTACCGTTGCCAAAGATGATTTTTTCGGGCGCGTTCATGTTAAATGGTTTATGGTAATTACTCATTTCGCAAGACACAAACAAGACCTCCCATGTTGGATTTGATTATTGCAAGATAGCTAATGCAAATTCCTTACCAAGCTGAATGTCAAATCTTAGCGGAAGGAATCGAAATATGAATAAAAGAATATTGAAAAATTAATATAACTGATTCCAAAGGAGGGGAGCTAAACAATGAAAGCCGGGGAAATCATGATTAACCCATCTCTCACGCTGCCATCCGAAACCATTACCGGAGATGCCATAAAAGCCATCGCGGGCTCGGCAGCGGATTTCGCGGTGCTTCTAGATAAGGATGGCTCCTTTCAAGGAGTGGTCACCATTAAAGGGCTGATGGCGGGCGCGTTGTCAGAAGACGGGCCGGGAAAATCGGCAATAGCATTCAGAGAAAAAGGCATTACCTGCGTATCCCCCGGCAGCGAAGCAGAAAACCTGATCAACGAAAGGGGGCCGTGGCCCGTAATACAAAAGGGCCGTCTGGCCGGAGTCATAACCCGGAGCATACTAACCGAAAAACTCTTCCTTAATTATAGAAAAAAAGCAGCCAAGCTGAACGACATTTTGAACTCCCTGCACAACGCGGACAGCAACAAACAACTGACCGATGAACTTAACGCTATTATCGAATACTCCTTTGACGGTATTTACGTCACTGACGGGCAGGGCAACACCCTCCGGGTAAACAAAGCTCACGAGCGGACAACGGGTATCAAGGCCGGCGAGGTTATAGGCAAAAATATGGCCCGCCTGGTACGGGAGGGATACTATGACCAGTCGGTGACCCTGCTGGTGCTGGAAAAGAAAGAACCAATGACCATCATCCAGGAGATTAGGAAAACCGGCAAAATCGTTTTAGTAACCGGAACACCCATATTCGACGAAAACGGGGAAGTTTTCCGGGTAGTTACCAACGTCCGGGATATCACGGAGTTGAACCAGTTGAAACAGCAGCTGGAAGAGGCGCAGTTGTTGACCCGGCACTACGAAACCCAGCTTAACCGGTATAAAATAAAGTACGGCGCAGAGCATCAGCTGATATTTAAATCAAATCAGATGGAAGCCGTGGTGGACTTGGTCATGCGCCTGGCCCAGGTTGATACTACCGTGCTTATCCAGGGGGAATCAGGAGTGGGCAAGGAACTGGTGGCAGAGCTGATTCACCGTCACAGCCACCGCAAGGACGGCCCGTTCATTAGAATAAACTGCGGGGCCATCCCCGAGGAACTAATGGAATCGGAGCTTTTCGGATATGAGTCCGGTGCCTTTACCGGAGCCAAAAAGGGCGGTAAACCAGGGCATTTCGAAATCGCCCGCAATGGCACCATCTTTTTGGACGAGATCGGCGACATGCCCTTAAACCTTCAGGTAAAACTGCTGCGCGTGCTGCAAAGCAGGGAAATTATGCGCGTTGGAGGTATCAAGGCGGTTAAGATAGATGTCCGCATCATCGCCGCCACCAACCGCAACCTGGAAAAAATGGTGCAGGAGGAAAAGTTTCGCGAGGACTTATATTACCGGCTTAACGTAGTGCCGGTCAATGTCCCGCCTTTAAGGAAAAGAAAAGAAGACCTACCGCCTTTGGTGGCCCACTTTATGGAAAAGTATAACCAAAGGTACGATATGAATAAGAGAATTTCCCCCCGGGTGATGGAGTTATTTATGCACTACGACTGGCCGGGAAATGTCAGGGAATTACAAAACCTGCTGGAGCGGGTCATTGTAATTACGCCCGGCGAAATGATTACCGCTAAAAGCTTACCCATTAACCTGCAGGAACCGGCAGCCGGAACTATGCGCCCCAAGATTGCAGGCGGGGACGTGCTGGTGCCCCTGAACGAAGCGGTGGAAAATTTGGAAAGGGAGCTCATTACCAGGGCTTTTGCGGAATTCGGCACCACCAGGCGGGTGGCCCGGGCGCTGGGAATCAGCCAACCTTCAGTGGTGCGAAAAGCCGCCAAATACTGTATCAAATCCGGGGCGTGAATTTAGGCTGATTCAAAAACGATTCACTGATTTGTTCTTGAATCAGCCTGTGCAAATCGGAGCATAATTTAGAATTGCACGCTTTTTCAGAAATATTATACGTTTTTGATCCATATTCGAATCAAACAAACAGGCCCATTTCCTTCCGACACTTGCCGGCCTGTTTTTTTTGACAGCAAATAATGTCAAGAAACAACGAATCGCAGAATTCATGGGTTTACTAGCGCGCTGGCACCCCTCTTGCTTTATTTATTATAAGTGACCGATATCATCCATGGCAAAGGAGGTTTGGCATTTACAACCGGCCCTTTTTTAATACCGGACAGGCCTGTTAGCCAAAATTATTCAAGAAAATTATTATATTTTCGAACTTTTATTTAACTCATCCAGCTTTAAATTTAAAGTTTCAAGTTTTATGTTTAAGTTTATTAAGGGCCGGAGACAAGCTTTTTTACTGAAGGTCGAAATTTTAACGAGGAGTGAAAAAATGACGGACTGGACACAAAAAAGACCGGACGGCACAGAAACACCATACATTCCGGCCGGGCCATTCAAAGTCAGGTTCCCCGGCATCCATTACCGCTGGGAATGGGCGGATTACATCCAGGGTTTGATCATGTGCGCGGTTTGCTTATCCGCTATTCCAATTCTGCAGGACACCCTGGGCATGCCCTTTGAAGTAGCACTGGCCATTGTGATTTTAAACGGCATTTTATATTGCCTGCACGGCATGCTGGGCGACCCGGTGGTACCCGGTTGGATCACCCCGGCCATACCGTTATTGATTGCCTACGTTTCCACCTTTCCCGAAGGGCCGGCACGGATGCACGCTTTAATCGCTTTTGAAATGGTGCTGGGACTGTGGTGTATATTCCTGGGCTTCACCGGATTGGCCAACAAGGTGATAGCCGCCATTCCCCAGGCCATCAAGGCCGGTGTGATTATCGGCGCGGGCATCTCCGCCATCAACCTGATTTTCCAAAAGGGTGGCCGGTTTGAAAGCTTCCCTATTACCATTACCCTGGCCGTGGGTCTGGCCTTCTTCATGATGTATTCATCTTATTTTAAAGAGCTGGCCAGGCGCAATAAAATTGCCAAAATTCTAAATAACCTGGGTATTTTACCTGCAATTCTTGCCGCCGTGGTCATAGCTGCGCTGGTAAAGGAAACCGGCTGGCCGGCTTTGGAATGGGGCTTCTCCCGCCCGGATTTCGGCGCCCTGTGGACCGACTGGGTGCCCTGGGGTACTCTGGGCTGGCCCTCGCTGAATATGTTTCTAACCTCCATCCCGTTGGTGCTGGCCGCTTATATCGTTATCTTCGGTGATGCCGTACAGTGCCAGGCCATCATCAGCGACGCCGACAAAGAGCGGCCTGACGAGCCGGTGGATTACAACCCCAACCGGGCGCACTTGATCGTAGGCATACGGAACACCTTCATGAGCTTTATGGGACCCGATGTAACCATGTGCGGCCCCATCTGGGCGGCCATGACAGTGGTTACCTATGAACGGTATAAAAACGGGCGTAACGACATGGACTCCTCCATCAGCGGCGTGGCAGCCTTCCGTTTCGGCACTTTGACAGGATATTTCCTGTTGCCTATCGTCAGCCTGGTAAGACCTATTTTGCCCGTGGCCCTGTCGCTGACCATGCTGATTCAAGGATTCGTTTCGGTATATGTGGGCGTCCGGCAAACACAAAACATCAAAGACCTGGGTATCGCCGGCATTGTCGGCGGCATTCTAATAGCCAAGGGCGCGGCTTTCGCCTTCGCAGCCGGTATCATCCTGTGCCTGCTGGTTTATGGCAAAAACTTCTTCAAAGGCGAACCTGCGGATAATAGTATTGTTGCAACGGAAGAACAACTCCAACCCGCCCTGCGCTGCAAGTGCTAAGATGCAGTGTAATAGCAAAGCACCTCCTGCTGAATAAGGCGGGAGGTGCTTTTAATTTCGTTCGGGAATGGCCTAGCTAACTTGGTCAGGATTAAGGATTTATATTTACCTTTTAATAAATAAATTATTCCAGCATCTGTAGTGTTCCGGTTCCCCATCATATGTATTGATCTGTAAAATTTGTACTTATAACCCCTCGTCAATTCTTCAAAGCGAAGTTTGCCATAATATTCCCCGCCTTTATTGACTTCCAACTGTTCTCTTACCCGTTCAAATAGTTCGTTTGTCACAAAATCAGGTTGCCGTTTTCATAATCATTAAAGTCCATTTAAGTTTACTCTTATTAGTTGGCAAAAAGGCTGGCGACTTCAGAAGAGAGTTTCAATTCCCCTGAGGGAATTATTTTTATTCTGACTGGAATATGCAGCCTACATTCATATGCTGCAATAAGCAAGCTACAATTTGTATGGTTATTAAAAAAGCCCGCATTACCATAAGTAAAAAGGCTTTACAGCTTGATGAGCACTATGTTTGTGTGGCGAAATAGCTAAAAAATCTGACACAGAATCTTTAGACCATCGTTTTGCTTGATCCCTTCATCTTATTATCTTAATTTAGACCGAAAAGAAAGCCGCAGAATAGCATACCCTCGTTTTTTAAATAAATTTTTAGCTTTTTCTTTTTCAAACAAAGAATTTGTAATTCCGAGGACATTATTTTCCATCCCACTTGTCAATTTATAATAAACCCAGGTAATAGTTAGATGCCAAGAGAAGTAAATCAAAAATGGAATTATTAATGTCCCATAGTTCCATTGAAAAAGACCAAGATTACGTAAAACGTTTGAGAACAGCGTACTATAACCTGCGGCTGTAAAAACGAATAGATAGTTCCATGGTTTTTCTTCAGGTAAATGGTATAAAAATATAATAAAATACGCTGCCCATGCTATGGGAGGAAAGAAAGGAATTCCCATACATTCAAAAGGCCCGTAATTAATATAGTTGAAAATTTCCAATATCTTGGAGCCTAAAACAATTATACTTATGTCAAAAACTGTACCAAATATAATCCCAAAAAAAATAAGCCGTCTGATTTCTACCCTTGGAACCAATGCATAAGCGATTATGATCAAGCTAAATGTGTAAATGGGGTAAATATAATAAATAGCCATTTGCCTTTCTCCTATATTTTATTCCTATCTGCATTTGTTGCTTATTAACGAAGAGTTTGTGGCTTTATATTATGTTCTAATGATTATTAATTATTCTATATAATAATTGTCTTTTCTTTTTTGTTTATAAAACAAAATTGGACTGTATATGAGGGGTTAACTAGGTGGAAATTATTGCCGTATAACATCCAAACTGTAAAACAACAAGACTTAAATCTCCGTAAGAATACGGGGTTTTTTCTTTTTTGAGGGGGGGTGAAACCAATGGTTGTGTAAGCTACATTCATTTTCTGCAACATTTGAAACATTGTGAAACACTTTGAAAAGGAATGAAACAAGATATGAATAATAAACTAATCTGTTTTCTTAAAGAACTTGAATATATTAAGGAATATATCCCGCCGGAAGCATTCAATGATCTGGTGAGAAAGGCCACTGCCTTAGCGGAAAAAGATGATAGGCTTTTAATAGCATCCGAAGCGGCAAAAAGGTTAGGCGTGAGTCGGACAACGATTTGGCGGTGGTCAAAAAACCAACTATTAAACTTTTACCAGCTCCCTGGGGGACAGATCCGGATCAGAGAGTCCGACTTGGAAGATTTTATTGAGAAACACCGGTTAATAAGTATCTTCACGGACAATGGCCAGCAAAATCCACGGCAACTTCTTATATGATTAATATTTTAAAAAAAACCTTGTTCAAGTATTCGCTTGACTTATATGTCTAAAATTAAGGGCTGTCTAAAGAGTCAGAGATCAGTTATACTTGTAGTAAGAGGTGAAGTATTATGCCAAAGCGAATCGTTTCAAGAAAATCATCCGGAAAAAAGATTGTAATAAGAATTAAAGGAAATAGCATTGGTACCCAGTGTGAAACTAAAGAGGCTCGAATTAAAAGGAGATTAAAAGCCTTCCGTTCACTTGTGGGCCTGTGGGAAGGTAAGGACACATCGTTCTTTGATAATAGGTGAGTGGGGTATTATTAGATACAAACATAGCCGTTGATTTTTTAAGATCCCAACGAAAATCCCGACCAAAAAATGAAAAAGCTGTGTTTGACCAGCAATCTGCCGTAACCCTTATTGAACAATTGATCCAGGATGATCGGGATATACTCTTTTCAGTAGTAACATTAAAAGAATTGTTGCAGTACCCTTATATCTCATGCGAAGAAGAAGAAAGAATAAACAAAATCTTACCGATGTTTAGTACCGTTCTACCTCTGGACGAGCGTATCGGCAGGATCGCAGCACTCTATTCCAGAGAATCTGCAGAATACCGGGAAAAGCATATTGAAGACTGTTATATAGCAGCCACAGCAGCTGCTTATAGGCTACCTCTTTATACAAAAAACCCAAAGGACTTCGAATATGTAAAAGATCCTTCACTTAACATTGTTGTGCCTTACGATTATCGACGGGCAAATGGTATATGATAAAAAAGCTAATATTTAAGCGTCTGGCCAAGAAGATGAGATAAAATATTAGAATTGACGACTGAAACTTTTTAGCAAAAAAGTACTTTCGCCTTAACACCTTACTTTATTTGTAGGGTGTTTATTTTATGGGGGTGGTTTTAAAGTCGTACTTTTTAACTATGCCGTAAGAAACCTTATGCAAGAAGTCCTTGCGCTGGTTGGCTATTTTGTCGTGCAACCAGGTTACTTTGGTTTTGGCTTTCCTCCGGTTGTTTGAACCTTTTTTCTTGCGGGAAAGCCGCCTTTGCAACCGGGTTAATTTCTTTTCAGATTTGCGAAAGTATTTCGGGTTGTCAATTTTAATGCCGTCGGAAAGCGTGGCAAAGGTTAAAGCCCAACGTCAATACCAACTTTGTTAACGATTTCTACGGCTTCGGCTTCTGCTATTTCCGAAGTTAAGTTGACATACCATTTGCCGTTATGATACTTGACATTTATCCGGCTAACTTTTGAAGGGTCAAAGACAAAGTGAGCATTTATTTTAACATAGCCTATCTTCGGCAGGTAAATATAACCACGCTTTTTAAAATGATCTTGCTTATCTGCCTGCGGGTAGGTGAAAGAGCGGTAATGATCCCGATCTTTGTAGTGGGGATATCCGGCCAGGCCACTAAAAAACCGCTGAAATGCGTCATCCAGCCTCTGAAGGCAGTCCTGTAGGACCTGAGCGTTGACCTGTTTGTATTCCGGCAATTCTTTTTTTAACGCCGGCATCTCGTTCTTTTGTTGCATACAGGAAGGCGATCTGCCTCTTTGCCGGTAGCAAATTTCCTTCTGTTCCAAGGCGGCGTTGTAAAGCCATCGACAGAGCGTACCAAATGACCTTAGCGGTGGGTCTAATATTGATTTTTCGTGCCAGGCATTGCTCCGGCCCGCCTTGACCTGTTTGCGGATGAACTCGAACACTCCGGGCAGTTCCCTGTGGTTGACATAATAAGTTCGGGCGGGCTTCCTCCCAGGGGGGCAGTTGGTCAATAAAGCCTCTAATTTTTATCACCATACACTTCACACCAACCCCGGGCAATACTAATCATCTCATTCCGCAGCCATTCCGGTTCCAATACTTCTACCGATGATCCAGAAGATAGCACCCATTTGGCAAAGTTATGGATACCATAAATTTTACCTTGGTATTCCAGTGACCTGTCTGCTAACTGTACCGGCTCTGCCAATCCCCTTGCTTTTAACTCTCTTTGGACTTTTTCTACAACATTTGCTTCATTATAAAAACGTACCTTTACGACTTCCGAACGGCTAATGTCCATACCCCAGCGCAGCCGGAGGTAATGACGAAGCGAAAAGTCCTCCGGATAAACAAACTGCTCATCTAAAACCTTTACCCCTCGTATTCTACCAAGGTGGCACGCAACTACTTCTCGCGTTTCCTCTTTGCTTGCAACGAAATACCAGGTACCATTGCCGGTATGAAACACTGATCCTAAAGGCCAAACAAGCCATTTAACTTCGCGATTGTTGTTTTTGGCGTAATACTTTAGCTCAATCTTAAATTCACCCAGCACCGCTCAACGTAACTTATTCAAATATTCGGTTTCCACAAAAGTAACTCCACCACGGGTATAAAGCTTTTCAGACATTTCTTTAGCAGCAGCTATTTCTTTACTCGGAAGCAGCTTTTCCATAAGACTATCCTGCAATGGCTTTAAAGCCTTCGGCGGAGGAAATTCTGCAAACAGCCACAATATAGTCATTGCTTCACGCGGTGTTAGCCCCAGTGTTGGGTAAGGGTCAGTAGTTATGGACAGATTCCACTTAATCTGAGGATCTTTCACTAAATATTCAACTGGAGAATCTACTACTTCGTTCTCCCAAGGTTCTTCCTGATTATCCATTACATCTTCAGCATATAAAAGAAAATGGTTTCCCAAATCAGTGTATAGCGACACCCGGTTTAAGTCATCTAGAATAAGACCTTCCGGGTAACCTGTTATCCGGGCCAATTCTGAGGCGCTAAGCCCCTGGGGATTAGATTCCAGGGTGGTAGGTACGTTAATAAGACGCTGTAATACTTTATTATTCATTACCCCGCCCCCCCTGACCGTACCTCTCTAACATTTTTCGTCCCGTTCCGGCCATTATCTCGCGCAATGATTCGGGCTTGACTATTTCTGCAGCATCACCGTAACTTCTTATCCAGTGAGCAAATTCTGATAAACCTTCAACTTTATCATACAAAATGATTGAGCCGTCCTCCTGGTTCGCAAGCTTACAGTTATTATTACATACTTGCCTGCGGGATACATCAGCCCTTAATCTTTCCAATGCGGTACGATGCCAGGTGGTACTTTTAAAATGAATAACTACATCTAATTCCTGGTCACTGCTAATTCCCCACCGTTTCTCCAGGTCTTTTTCCATGTTGAAATCTCCGGGTCTGGTAAATGTTTCATTACTAATTTTTATATGTGAAAAACGGTTTAAGAGGAATGACATAATTGTCCTTTGTTTTCGATTTTGGGCAATTACGTACCACTGCCCTTTTTCCCAGAGATAAACAATACCTAAAGGTCGCAGTTCCAGAGAACGTCTCCGGTATTGGCAATAATTACCCGGCAATTATAAACAGCTTGTTCTACTAAATCCATGACCTGATGAATATCCTGTTGATCTCCGGCACCCCTGCCGTGAACAATAACCCGTTCGGCTAGCTTTGCCAGCTCTTCCCGCCAACGGTCCCTCCTGGGTATTACTAGTAAAGGGGCTAGTTTACTTTTCAGTATTGCCAAATCCGGGGGGAGCGGCACCAGGCCGGAGAAAATACTTAGGTATTCATATAATAAACTGGCGGCTGCTTTGCCCTCTACCACAACCGGACGTGGAAATTGGGAACCTAAAGACCAGCGCCCGCCATTTTGTTGAACCAGCCCTTCCGTTGCCATTTTTTGCAGAATATCTATAACTGTTTCCACTTCCCCAATGCCCTTTAACTTTGCGATATCCTCCGGTAACAATCCCTTAACCAGGTTCAGGTTGGCTCTCATTTCACAATCGTATAATGACTTAAGCACGGCCAACTGCTTTAAGTATTTTTCCTTAACTTTTTCCTTAACTGCACCTTGATTATCAACAGTAATTCCAACTTCTCCCGTTAAGGCAACACCTTTATTAATCTTAACCACAAATCCTTGCTTAATCAATTCTTTGCAGTCACCACGGATAGTGCGTTCTCCAACATTGAAACCGACTTCATTTAGTTTTTGCGTAATAGAAACCTATTGGTATAAATTGGATAATTTGTTTTAAACAAAAAAACTCCGCTATTAACGAGGCTAATTTTTGCTTACACAATTCCCTTGAGGGAATTATTTTTGTTTCGACTTTTAAAAAGGTTAACGATACCCATGGGCACCAGGCTGGGTTTCAATTCCCCTAAGGGAATTATTTTTGTTTTGACTGCGGGGGTGCTTAGGCCTTGTGCCCCAAGGCCGCTTAAAGCGTTTTCCGAAAACTCCTTTGAGGATACCATATCATGTTAATTTTTTTGTTTTGGTCAAACATAGTCAAACCTGCCATGAAACTTTTTCCACCCCTATACTTCTCTATTCATGTGGCTTTTCCTACTTTCTCTTATAAAAAAGATGTTTTCCGAAAACCTCCCGTTTTTTTTACACACCGGAGGTTTTCGATATCTGACAATTTCAATCTTACTTCATTCCACATTAATAATTTCTCCGATAACATAGGGGTTTTCCTGCTGTTCGTTTATTGGCCGCCTATCAATATAGTATCCGCCCCTAAACGGAGCAGTTTGAAGGCCGCTGTTTCCCGCATATCACGGTCAAAAACCTGATCATACAAATTGTTTCTATACATTAGTTCAGATATTACCAGTTCACGCATCATGGATAATGCCTGGGGAGCATAGTTTTGCTCTATGTACCAGCGCACCATTTCAAAATGACTTTTCAAATTCTCGGGGTTGCTTTTCTCAGCCGGTCCGGTAAAAAGAGATAGTTTATCTATAATATAATCAATCAGTACACCAAAAGGAGCTGCCCACTCCCTGGTATCCCGCTCCAACAGCTCGCGCCGATCTGATTTATCGGCATAATAACTTAATTTACGAGTTTCATTAACAACCTCAAACGGCCGGTTGGTAAATAGGGCCCGTGAGATGCCCTCTATGATTTTGCCAAACTTATTAAGCTCCCTTCGCGCCGGACCCTGTTCTTCTTTTGCCAAACGCTGGGCTTCAGCAAGCAAAGAGCTGATCTCCCGGGCACTTCCGTGCTTAACAAAGGAGTTGACGCCAATTATCCAGTCCAATAACGAGCAAAACCCCGTAAGATCAAACACCGGGCTTTCATTTGACTCATTCTTGGCCTCGTATGCCCCGTAATATAACGCTTGTATATCCACGTCTTTTACAAACTTTAAATAGGCTATACTTAAAAAACTACTCAGCGGCAGCGAACGGAAGCTGTGTCGACGGCAGTTACACGATTACCTTTCCCGATCTACCTGGTTGTATCAGTGAAGGTAAATCACTGAGTAACGCAATGGATATGGCGCAAAGTGCCTTAACACAATGGATTGAATATCTGTTAGAGGAAAAAGAAAATATTCCGGATTCCAGCGATATAAAAAACCTCAAACCCCTAAAGAATCAATTCGTAAATCTTGTCCGGGCTGGAATACGCAACAATCGCGCAATACGCCGTACGGTCAGTATCCCCGGATGGTTGGACGTAAAAGCTGCCGAGGCTGGTATTAGCTTGTCCAAGGTCCTCCAGGATGCACTGAAAGAAAAGCTTGGCGTATAAATTATCAGTCAAAGAAGCCGCCCCTCCCCGGGCGGCTCTCCCATTTCCAACAATAATATACTTTACGCTGATTTCCCTGCCAACTTTCTGCATTCTGAAAATGCCCGGGTAGGCACTCAAAAAAGGATTCCACCACATTGGCCAGGCATTTATTAATGGTGAATGGCAGACCAATAATAATCACCTTGAAGTGAATATGGAAGTTCAGAAACGTGAATTAAACCTTTCAGGTAACCCGTGGGTACGACATAAAAGGGTCCGTTAAAAGGTACTGGTATCATGAGCGTTTCAATTCCCTTGATGGGAATTATTTTATTCTGGCAAGAACAGAATGAGCCCATTAACCCTGAAGGCTGCCTGTTCAAGTTTCAATTCCCCTGAGGGAATTATTTTTATTCTGACTGCGGGTGTGTTCAGGCCTTGTGCCCCAAGGGCTCCGAAAGCGATTTCCGAAAACCTCTTTGAAATTTCCATATAATAGCAGATTCATTGTATTGATCAAATATGGTCAAATATCCATGAAACTTTTTCCACCCCTACATTTCGCTACTCACGCGGGTTTTCCTTCTCTCCCTTTAAAAAACCTATTTTCCGAAAACCTCCCGGTTTTTTTACACACCAGAGGTTTTCGATGTCTGACAATTTATCAAATTATATATACCGTCTCCAAACGGATCTAAACTTTTACCGACACGAGCAACCTTCCGAAGCACTGTTTACACTGGCGATAAAAAATTATGCTGTCTTCATTCTTCTTTATTAGGCTTTCCAGTTTATATCTTAATATTATAAAGTACTCTCTTCTCAATTTGCATTCAAAAGCACTATATTGCACTCGCACTCAGGGTTAACCGATATGATATAAGTTTGTTTTCTGCCAGTTTTGTTGTAGGTGGCGTTTCAGGCCGGCGTTTTGGGGAGATTTTAATTCCGGATCGGCTGCGATTAGTTGTTCGGCGCATGCTTTGGCGGCTTTGAGCAGGTTGATGTCCCGCAGTAGGTCTGCCGCTTTAAATTCGGGCAGGCCGGATTGCCTGACGCCGGCCACGTCTCCGGGGCCCCTGATTTCCAGATCTTTTTCCGCCAGTTGAAAGCCGTCCTGGCAGGTTTTGATCGCCTTGATCCGCTGCAGGGCCTCCCTGGTGCCGGGGCGGGCTGCCAGGATGCAGTGTGACTGCCCGCCGCCCCGCCCGACGCGGCCCCTCAGCTGGTGCAGCTGGGACAGGCCGAACCGCTCGGCGTCAATTATTACCATTACGTTGGCATTGGGCACATCTACGCCTACCTCGATCACCGTTGTGGCTACCAGAACGTCGACAGAGCCCTCCCGAAAACCGCGCATTACCAACTCCTTATCATCGCCGCCCATGCGGCCGGTCAGCAGCGCCAGCCGGCACTCCCGCAATTCTTCAGCTTTTAAGCGCTCATATAATTGAACAGCCGCCTGCAAATCCATTTTTTCCGACTCATCCACCAGCGGGCAGACCACATAAGCCTGGCGGCCCGCCTTGACCTGTTTGCGGATGAATTCATATACTCCGGGCAGTTCCCTGTGGTTGACATAATAAGTTCGGGCGGGCTGCCTCCCGGGGGGCAGCTGGTCAATGATCGAGATGTCAAGATCACCGTACAAGGTCAGGGTTAAAGTCCTTGGTATGGGCGTGGCCGTCATGACCAGAACATCGGGCGCCAGGCCTTTTTCCCTTAGCCCGGCCCTTTGTTTTACGCCAAACCGGTGCTGTTCATCGATAACAACGACGCCCAGCCGGTTGAAAATCACATCTTCCTGCAGCAGCGCCTGGGTTCCCACCACCAGGCGGACAGAGCCGGCAGCCAGTTCTTCCAGCAAAGCCTTGCGCTTTGCGGCGGGCATGCCCCCGCTTAAAAAGCCCGGTCGGACCCCGAGCGGTTCAAGCAACTCCGTCAGCGCCAGGTAATGCTGTTCCGCCAGTACTTCGGTTGGCGCCATCAGTGCCCCCTGCAGGCCGCTTTCCACCGCGCGCAGCAAGGTTAGCACAGCGACCAGCGTTTTGCCCGACCCAACGTCCCCCTGCAGCAGCCGGTTCATGGGGCGGCTGCCCTCCAGGTCGGACATGATCTCAGCCAACACCCTCCGCTGCGCGCCTGTAAGCGCAAAGCCCAGGCAGGCGATAAGTTTATTTTTCAGTTTGGTTTCATTATTATAGACATGGGGCTTTTCCAGCCGGGCTATTTTACTTTTGGCATAAGCCAGCTGCACCTGGAACAGCAGCAATTCTTCAAAAGCAAACCTTTTTTTAGCCTGCCGGGCCTGCTCCGGGCTATCGGGAAAATGGATCTGCCGGAGCGCGGGTTTAATGGGCATTAAGCCGTATTTTTCCATCACCCGGTCCGGTAAAAATTCGACAATAGCATCCAGCCGCTGCTCCAGCAGCACCTGCAGCGTGCTCCGGATGATGCGCTGGGTAATGCCGGCAGTGGCGGGGTAAACCGGAACCAGCCGCCCGGTATGTAAAGCCGCGGCACTGCTGTTAGTGATATGGTCATTGACAATATCAAAGTCCTGCACCTGAAGCTCTGCAATCCCAAACCTGTTTTCGATTTTCCCGCTGACCAGCATCGTCATACCGGTTTTGAGTGACTTTTCCAAATACCGGCGGTTGAATAAAACGGCATAAAAAACTCCTCCCTCCGTTTCCAGCGCCACTTTGGTTACTGCAGGCTTTTGCCCGGGACGCCCTTTTTTAACCGCCTTTACTTTGCCCACAGCAGTAATCGCTTTGCCTGAGGCAACCCCGAAAGGCGATACCGGGCTGCTCCGGTCCAGGTATTCCCGGGGAAAGTGATAAAACATGTCTTTGACGGTAAAAATATTCAGCTTGGCCAGCTCGCCGGCACGGCGGGGACCAATGCCCTTAACACTCTGTATCGGCGCCGCCGCCGGCTCGCCGGTTAATCTATTATTCATGGTTGAACACTCCAATATATCCAAACCTTCGGTTGCACTGCCTGACGATATCTGCTAAAATAATAAAGTGTTGCTGAAAAGGAGGTGTTGACCTTGGCCAGAAAATGCGAAATTTGCGGTAAGGGTGTAGTTGTTGGAATGAAAGTCAGCCACTCTCATATCCGTACCAAGAAAAAATGGGCTCCCAACCTGCAAAGGGTAAAAGCTTTAGTTGACGGCACACCCCGCAGGATAATGGTTTGCACCAGATGCCTCCGGAGCGGTAAAGTGCAAAGGGCTATATAAAACAAAACGGCATTTAAGCCGTTTTTGCTTTTTACAGTATTTTTTCCAGGCCGGCCGATTCGGTTATCCCGGGGATCCTGCCCCGCTTAGCTATCGGGTGGCCGTCAATTTCTTTAATATCCATAGTCATATCAACAGCAGGAGCTCCGGAGATGTAACTGCCCACACCGAAAGCGTCCGCACCCGCTTCAATTAGTAAAGTAATCCGTTCCGGTGTAACGCCGCCGGAAACAAAAATTTTCACGTGCGCATGGCCGGCCTGTCGCAGTCTGGCCTTAATTTCTCTAACCAGTCCCGGTGTTACGCCACCCCGCTCGCTGGGCGTATCCAGTCTGATCCCCTGTAATTTCTCACCCATTTGATCCGCCACCCGCAATGCTTCTTCAGCCTCATCCTTAAATGTATCCACCAAAACAATTACAGGCGCTTCCGGGGGCATGATTCGCTGGTAGGTCTGCGCTACTTCCAAAGTGTCTCCAACGATCAGCATCACGGCATGGGGAACCGTGCCGGAAGGGGTTTGCCCGGCCAATTTGGCGCCCAGGATGCAGCTGGCGCCGTCCGCCCCGCCGATTATGGCGGCCCTCTCCATCACAGGAGCCACGGCCGGATGCACATGGCGGGCGCCGAAACAAATCATTTTGTGATTACCGGCAGCTTCCTGACATCTCCTGGCCGCGGTGGCCCAACCGCTGGAACTGGCCAGTATGCCCAGCAGGGAGGTCTCATGAATGCCAAAATCATCGTAAGCGCCGGTTATTCGCATGATTACTTGTTTTTCCTTGAATTCTGTCCCTTCAGGCAGCGCCCAAACTTCTATCGGCAACCCCTTAAGTAATACTTTCGCCTCTTCAATACCCGCAAGAACACCGGGCTTGCCGGCAAAAATTTCAGCGGTAACCCGGGTGCGATCCAGTCCCAGATGACGTAAGAGTTCTCTGGTACGAATAAAATAAATATCAGTGGTCAGGCCGGAGATGATTTCCTCATGGGTGGCTGAAAATAGTCGCTGATCGGAAACTTGAAATGCCGCCACCTCCGCCAAATCTTGCACAGTCCTTTTATTCATATCTTCCTCCCGTATTTACGTTCCAGCAGATCAGGCACCCAGTGACCGGAGCAAGTTAGCCATTTCAATAGCCGTAACCGCCGCGTCCCAGCCTTTATTCCCTGCCTTGGTACCGGCTCTTTCAATAGCCTGTTCAATGGTGTCAGCTGTTATTACACCAAAGATCACAGGTTTACCGGTATCCAAACCGACCTTGGCAATACCCTTGGCAACTTCTCCCGCCACATAATCAAAATGAGGTGTGGCGCCGCGAATAACTGCTCCCAGGCAAATCACCGCATCATAGCTCGCCTTGTCCACCATTTGCCGGGCCACCATGGGAACTTCAAAGGCGCCGGGAACCCAGGCCACTTCAATGTTCTGATCGGCCACGCCGTGACGGCTCAGTGCGTCAATAGCGCCGGACAACAGTTTTTGGGTGATAAATTCATTGAAACGCCCGACAACCAGACCAAACCTCAGGCCTTCCCCGATTAAATTTCCTTCGTAGTGCTTTACCAACTAAATCCTCTCCTTATTGTATTCAAGTATCCAGGAGTCAGAATTCAGAATTCCGAATCATACAGGCTGAGAAACCATTATCTTATAGACGATTCCTATTTTCCAGGTTTCCTCATTCTAACTCCTGACTTCTGTCTCCTGACTCCTTGTTTATTTCTCCGCAATTGAAAGAAGGTGGCCAAGTTTGCGTTTCTTGGTGCTAAGATAAAATTTATTGTCTTTGCCGGGGCAGATTTCAATGGGAACCCTGCCTACAACCATTAAGCCATGTCCTTCCAGACCGGCAATTTTTCTGGGGTTATTGGTCATCAGCCGGATCTTTTTCAGTCCCAGGTCCACCAGGATCTGAGCGCCTATGCCATAGTCACGCAGGTCAGCGGGGAAACCCAGAGCTTCGTTGGCTTCAACGGTATCTTTCCCTTCATCCTGCAATTTATAAGCCCGGATCTTGTTCGTCAGGCCGATACCCCTGCCTTCCTGCCGCATATACAGCAGCACGCCCGCACCTTCATTTTCAATAATTTCCAAAGCCCGGGCCAACTGGTCGCCGCAGTCGCAGCGGGACGAGCCGAATACGTCCCCGGTCAGGCACTCGGAGTGCACCCGGACCAACGGCGCCTCAACACCGGACAGGTCGCCCTTAACCAGGGCGATATGCTCTTTTTTATCCAGCAGGCTCTCATAGGCGATGGCTGTAAAATTACCGTATTTGGTAGGCAGCTTGGCAGCTTCAACCCTGCGGATCAACTTTTCGTGGTGACGGCGGTATTCAATTAAATCGGCTATGGTGACCATACTTAAACCATGGGTTTTGCAGAATTCAATTAATTCCGGCACCCTGGCCATGGTTCCGTCGTCCTTCATAATTTCGCAAATTACACCGGCGGGATACATCCCCGCCAAGCGGGTCAAATCAACAGCAGCCTCGGTGTGGCCGGCGCGGCGCAGTACTCCGCCATCCTTGGCCCGCAACGGGAAAACGTGTCCCGGGCGCCTGATGTCCTCGGGCCGGGTATTGCGGTCAAGGATAGCCCGTACAGTTGCCGCCCGCTCATGTGCCGAAATCCCCGTGGTAGTGTCCTTATGGTCCACAGAAACGGTGAAGGCTGTACCGTGAGGGTCGGTGTTATGGGTAACCATGGCAGGGAGGTCAAGTTCATCCAGCCTGGAGCCGACGATAGGCATGCAAATCAGGCCTCTGCCATGCGTGGCCATAAAATTGATCGCCTCAGGGTTAACCAATTCCGCAGCCATAATCAAGTCACCTTCGTTTTCGCGGTCCTCGTCATCTACTACAACCAGAATTTTACCTTGCTTGATATCCTCGATGGCCTGCTCGATAGTACTGAATGTCATATTATTTCATCCTTCCCTCATTTTATCGCTGTACATCACCATACGCTTTACCGCTGCTATTTAACGCTTCAATTATATGCCTCTCTTTTGGCCAATGCTGTCATTTTTAATACTATTTACAACTGTTTACTTATTACTGTTTACAAAAACCCGTTCCGGGCTAAAAAGTCTGTGGTTACCCCACCGCCGGTTTTAGCTTTAGGTTGACTTATATCGTCACTTTTCATTCCCAGCCACCGCTCCACGTATTTGCCGATCATATCTCCTTCCAAATTAACCCGGTCACCCGGCTTTTTTTCACCCAGAACAGTGGCATGGGCGGTATGGGGAATCAGTGAAACCTGAAAACTGTCCTCATTAAAATCTACAACTGTAAGGCTGGTGCCATCTATGGCTACGGAGCCCTTTTTAATGATGTATCTCATCACTTCCGGGGGCGCGCCAATGGTTACAATAGTGGCAATATCGTGTTTTTCCATACCGAGTATGGTGCCTACTCCGTCGATATGCCCTGAAACAAGGTGCCCGCCCAGGCGGTCGCCGAGCTTTAAAGCCCGTTCCAGATTAATCCGGTCACCCGGCTGCAATCCACCAAGGTTCGTTTTAGCCAGCGTTTCCGCCATTACATCGGCTTCAAACTGCTGCCGGTCAAAGGAGGTTACTGTAAGGCAGACGCCGTTAACGGCGATACTGTCTCCCAGCTGAAGCCCGTCAATAATCACCCGGGCGTTGACTTTCAGCTTGGCTGAATCAGCTCCCCGGCGGATGGAAACCAGTTTGCCTTTTTCTTCAACTAATCCTGTAAACATCCAAACCACCCCGAACTGCAACATAGCCTTCTATACAAATATCATTTCCCAAATCGTGCACCTCAATGTTTTCAATCTGCAAAGCGTCGTTTAAAAGCTTTATGCCCGGGCCGCCCACCGGACCCGGCGCCTTGCCGCCGCCGATTATTTTTGGCGCAATATACCAGTTTACCTTGTCCACCAGCTTGTCCCTGACAAATGACCCGTTAACCCGGGCGCCGCCCTCCACCAGCACGCTGGTTATTTCGCGCCCGGCCAGCTCGCGCAGCATGTCGGCCAGGGCTATGCCCTCGTCACTTCCCGGTACTTTAATTACCACGGCACCGGCGCTCTCCAGTTGTTTTACATTATCCGGCGGCGCCTCCCCGGTGGTGATGATGATAGTTTGCGCCTGTGAGTTTTGGGTTAATATTTTAGCGCCTGGCGGGGTAGCTGCCCCGGAGTCCAGAATCACCCGCACCGGATCACGGCCCTCCCGGTCCGGAAGCCTGGTGGTAAGGGACGGGTCGTCGGCCAGCACCGTTCCTATCCCGACCAAGATGGCATCATATCTATCCCTCAGCAGGTGAACATGTTCCCTGGCCCGGGGCCCCGTGATCCATTTTGATTCCCCGCCGGCAGTGGCGATTTTACCATCCAGGCTCATTGCCGTTTTCAGCACCACGTAAGGCATTCCGGTGGAGATATATTTAATGAAAATCTCGTTTAACCGCCGCGCTTGCGCTTCCAGCACCCCGCAGACAACTTCGATACCGGAATCCCGCAGCTTTCGCGCCCCCTTGCCCGCCACCAGCGGGTTGGGGTCGGTCATGGCCATAACCACTTTTTTAATGCCCGCCCGGATCACGGCTTCCGTGCAGGGACCGGTGCGGCCGTGATGACAACAGGGCTCCAAAGTCACATACAAAGTTGCGCCAACGGCGTCTTCCCCCGCCTCACGCAGGGCATGAATTTCCGCGTGTGGAGTGCCGGCCCGGGCATGATACCCTTTACCCACAATCCGGCCGTCTTTAACCACCACAGCCCCCACCATGGGATTGGGGCTCGTGCGTCCCAGGGCATTTCCGGCCAGCTCCAGCGCCAGCTCCATATATTTTAAATCTTTGTCTTCCAATAGCTCACCTTCTTGTTTTAAACATCAGAAAACCCTGAAGCAACAGATCTTCAGGGCAGCATACAGATAGAGGCATACCAACCTTACGGACAATACACCTACATCCACCTTCTCCCATCCAGACTATACTGTCGGCTCCGGAATCACACCGGATCAACCCCTTAGGGCTCGCGGGCTCGGATCACCTTACCGCCGGTACGGAATTTCACCTGTCCCTGAAGGCTCATATTTTATGTTAATTATAGTTACATGTAAAAAAGGTGTCAATATTAATAGTTTTTAAAATAGGTTTTGTATTTTTTCTGGACAACTTCATTGACTGTTTGTTACAATAAAAGTGGTGCGCAACAACTCAATGCACAACTTAAGTGTGCCTGCAATCGTAAAATTCGATACCGTATGCCTGTAATATTTTGTATTATTTTATAAGATTGGAAAGGCTGATAAAACATGATCAAAGTCCAAGCAGAGCACTTGATAAAAATTTTTGGCGATAATCCAAATCGCGCTTTAAAAATGCTTCAAGACGGCAAAAGTAAAGAGGAGATTTTTGCCGCCACCAAAACAACGGTTGGCGTGTATGATGTTTCATTTGAGATAAACGAAGGCGAGACTTTTGTCTTAATGGGACTGTCCGGGAGTGGTAAATCCACTCTCTTACGCTGTTTAAACAGGCTGATCGAGCCAACCAGCGGCAAGGTTCTGATCGATGACCGGGATATCACCGAAATGGACGAGAACCAATTGAGGGAAACCAGGCGGAGCAAACTGGGCATGGTTTTTCAACGGTTTGCGCTGTTTCCGCACCGGACGGTGCTGGACAATGTTGCTTTCGGCCTTGAAATTCAAGGCCTGGAAAAGGAAGCAAGGCTGGAAAAAGCCCGTAAAACGCTGGAAGTAGTAGGTCTTAAGGAATGGGAGTCCAGCCTGCCCGCGCAGCTTAGCGGCGGTATGCAGCAAAGGGTTGGCCTGGCCAGAGCACTGGCCAGTGACCCTGACATTTTGTTAATGGACGAGGCCTTCAGTGCGCTGGACCCTCTGATCAGGAAAGGGATGCAGGACGAACTGCTGTCCCTGCAGGCGACTCTGAATAAAACGATAATTTTTGTTACGCACGATTTGGACGAGGCCCTGAAAATTGGTGACCGTATTGCCTTGATGAAGGACGGGGCGATTATCCAGGTGGGCACCCCCGAGGAAATCCTGACCAACCCCGCCAATGACTACGTGGAAAAATTCGTGGAAGACGTTGATATTTCCAAGATACTTACTGCGGAAGGGGTCATGAAAAAGGCGGACGCCGTTGTTTCTTTAAAAGACGGCCCCAGGCTGGCCATGCGCCGGATGAAGGAAAACGGTATATCAAGCATTTTTGTCGTAACCCGGGACAGAAAATTGACCGGTCTGGTTTTGGCCGAAGATGCATTAACAGCAATTGAGGAACACAAGGAAAACCTGGACGATATCATAATCAAAGATACCCCGCGCGTTCTGCCGGACACACCACTGGTGGACCTGATTCCCCTGGTTGCGGATTCCAGATATCCCATTGCGGTCGTTAATGAAAACAACACCTTACTGGGCGTAATTGTAAGGGGTTCGGTTCTGGCCGGCATGGTAAGAAAGGGGGATAACGGACAAATTGTTGCCTAAAATACCTATCGGGCACTGGGTTGACTTGCTGATCCAATGGTCCATCGACAACTTAAAGCCCCTGTTTGACTTCGTTGTAGTTATTGTCAATTACATGATGGACGGCCTGTCATTTATATTAATGGCGCCGCCCCCCTGGATTTTTATCATCATTTCCATCCCTTTGGTCTGGTTCATCGCCGGCAGGAATACAGCCATCGGCACCGCGCTGGGCTTTCTGCTGATTTATGATTTAAACATCTGGGGCCCGTCCATGCAAACGCTGGCCATGATTATATCCGCCACCATCGTGGCCCTGGTTGTCGGCATCCCCCTGGGGATTTGGACAGCCCGCAATGATTCCGTGCACAAGGTTGTAATGCCTGCACTTGACTTTATGCAAACCATGCCTCCTTTCGTCTACTTGATTCCCGCGGTGTTTTTCTTTGGCATCGGCCAGGTGCCCGGCTTAATTTCAACGGTGGTATTTGCCATGCCGCCGGCCATCCGACTGACCGGCCTGGGCATCAGGCAGGTACCCGAAGAACTTGTAGAGGCAGCCGAGGCTTTTGGCGCCACCAAAACTCAAAAGCTGATTAAAGTTCAGTTACCGGTCGCGATGCCGACAATTATGGCCGGAGTCAACCAGTGCATCATGCTGGCGCTTTCAATGGTCGTTATTGCTGCCATGATCGGCGCAGGCGGACTGGGCTCCGAGGTGCTGCGCGGCCTCCAGCGCCTGAACGTGCCTGTCGGCTTTGAAGGCGGCCTGGCCATTGTGGTACTTGCCATTATTCTGGACCGAATAACTCAAAACTTTACCAATAAAAGAAAAATAAAAGGAGGAGACTAACATGAAGAGATTTTTGCGGGTGCTGTCACTGGCAGCTGTGCTAGTTATGTCGGCAGCGGTATTGTTTGGCTGCGGGCAAGGCGGCAGCGAAAGCGGCGGCAATGAAAACGGCGGTAATGAAAGCAAAGACAAGGTAACCCTGGGCTATGTGGAATGGGATTCTGAAATTGCCAGCACCCATGTTGTTAAAAATGTTCTGCAGGACATGGGCTATGACGTTGACGCACAAGCCGTTGACGCCGGTATCATGTGGACCGGTATCGGCGAAGGTGATTTTGACGCCATCGTTTCAGCCTGGCTGCCAGGAACCCATGCCGACTATTACGCCAAAGTTGAGGATAAGGTGGAAAACCTGGGCCCGAACCTGGAAGGCGCCAAAATCGGCCTGGTGGTTCCGTCTTACGTCACCATTGATTCAATCGAGGAACTGAATGGCGTTAAAGATCAATTTGGCGGTAAAATTGTGGGCATTGAGCCCGGCGCCGGTATTATGAGCGCCACCGAAAAGGCCATTGCAGATTACGGTCTGGATTATTCGCTGCAGGACAGCAGCAGCCCCGCCATGGCGGCTGCGCTTAAAACAGCGGTTGAGAATAATGAATGGATCGCTGTTACCGGCTGGACACCGCACTGGATGTTTGCCGAATGGGATCTTAAATATCTTGACGACCCCAACGGCGATTACGGCGGTGCAGAGCACATCGACACCATCGTAAGGCCCGGCCTTAAAGACGATAACTCTGAAGCCTATGAGATGCTGAATAACTTCTACTGGACACCGGACGACATGAACGCAGTAATGCTGGACATTCAAAACGGCATGTCCCCCGATGAAGCAGCGCAAAAGTGGATTGCCGATCACCAGGACACTGTAGAGAGTTGGATTCCCCAAGCGTAAATATAAAACATAAACAATTTGCAACCAGCAACCAAAAGGCAGCCGGATGGCTGCCTTTTGTTCTTTATCATCAGGCTATATCCGACTTGCTTAAGCTGGATCTGAATTTATGCAATTCAGCGATGATGCCGTTAATCCGGTCGATAGAGGCTTTGTTTTTATGGTAATCGTCTTTATTCCTGCACCTGTTCAGGCACCCGTATAAAATACTCAGCCGCAGGTGCAGGCGCCTGGGCAGAAGCGCTACATCCGCCCCAAGCTTGTGCCAGGCTTCGGTAACAAATACACGCTCGCCCGGAGGAAATTTATCATTATCCATAGTGCATGGTTGATCGACCTTTTCTTCATTTAAAGCTGCGACTATAGCCCGGTTCTTCTTTAGTTCTTCCAGTAATTCATCGATTACAAATAACCTTTTTTCCGTAACCTCCTGCACTCTCACCATCTGGTAATACCATACGGTAACCACTACACCAAACAATGTTAACAGCCCGCCGAGCGCAGCCTCGTTAAACCCCCTGGCGAAGGCGGAAGTATTAACCTGCTCTCCCAATGCATGAAATAACAAGGGAAAGGTTGACGAAAGCCAGTCCCAGTTAGCCATGATGACAATAAGCTCTCTGTTGAGGGACAATATTACCCAGACAATAAAGGGGCTAAAGATAATTACCAGACAGGTTAATATTATTTTCCCTATCTTTAATAGCTTTTTTAATGAACGTAAAAATAAGGGCTGCAGGGGTTTCTTTTGCTGTGACGTGCTTTGCTGGTTACAATCGCTCAATATTACCACCTCATAACCAACTCAAGTGAAAAAACCACCGTACAATTTACGGCGGCCTTATTATTATAACCTGCGTTCTAATTTTTATCCCACTAGTTCTACCCCAAAACCTGACTTAGGAATTCCCTGGTTCGTGAATTTTGAGGGTTGGAAAAAATATCGCCAGGTTGTCCTTGTTCCACAATTTTGCCGTCATCCATGAAAAATACCCGGTCGGCCACTTCTTTGGCAAAACCCATCTCGTGCGTCACCACCACCATGGTCATGCCTTCACGGGCCAGCTCTTTCATAACCTGCAGAACCTCTCCCACCAGTTCCGGATCAAGCGCAGAGGTGGGCTCATCAAACAGCATAATATCCGGATTCATTGCCAGCGCCCTGGCAATAGCCACCCTTTGCTTCTGGCCTCCGGAAAGCTGGGACGGGTACACATCGGCCTTATCGGACAACCCCACCTTGTTCAGCAGATCCATTGCTTTTTTCGTTGCCTCCTGCCGGGGCATCTTCTTGACAAATACCGGAGCCTCGATAACGTTTTCCATAACTGTCTTATGCGGAAAAAGGTTAAAATGCTGAAAAACCATACCGACGTTTTCCCTTATTTGATTAAGGTTGTCTTTTTGGGGGTCGACCTTCCGTCCCATAATCTCAATTTCACCGGAGTCCTCGATCTCCAGAAAGTTGATACACCTTAGCAGCGTGCTTTTTCCCGACCCGCTGGCCCCGATCAAAACAACAACCTCACTCTTGTCAACATTTATATCAACATCCTTCAGCACATGCAGCGTACCAAAAGATTTATTCAGTCCTTTTATTCTGATCACTTGGCGTTCACCCCGTCCACGTTTAACTTCAGTTCCAGCTTATTCACCAGGAACGTAAAGATTATTACCAGAACAAGATAGTACATACCTGCCACCATATATGTTTCAAAGGGTTGGAAATTCTCCGCCTGGGCATAAAGCGAGGTTCCGAATATTTCCGCCACGCCAAGGTAGGCGACCAGCGAAGAATCTTTAAGCCCGATAATAAACTGGTTGCCTAACGGCGGAATGGCCCTCTTAAACGCCTGCGGCAGAATAATGCGCCGCATGGCCAGGGGGTAACTCATACCCAGTGAGCGGGCGGCTTCCATCTGTCCTCTGTCAATTGACTGGATTGTACCTCTAAATATTTCAGCAATATATGCTCCCGCGTGGATGGCCAGCGCTAAAGAACCGGCCCAAAACGCAGGCAGCACCACCAGCTTGATGATCCCGAAATACAGGAACATTAACTGCACGATTAGCGGTGTTCCCCTGATGATGGTGATATAAATCTGGGCGATACCGTAAAGCACCCGGCTGCCGGAAATTTTGCAAAAAGCAAATACCAATCCGATAAATGAGGCCAAAACTAACGACACAAACGTTAATTTCAGGGTAACTAAAGTCGCCTGGGTGAAAGCATCGAAGTTTTTAATAAAGATAGTATACATTGCATTCATTTTAGGTCACCTCTATAAATGGGGGCGCGTAATAACGCACCCCACTGTAAACGCCTATTCACCAAGAATACTGCGACCGAACCATTTTTCACTGATTTGTTCGTAAGTGCCGTCATTAATTATTTCTTCCAGTGCAGTGTTGATTTTATCCAGGAGTTCTGTGTTCCCCTTATTTACCGGTATTGCCATTTCGTCCACCCACAGGGGATCTCCCACATCTTTAATTTTAAGCTCGTTCTTCATCGCCACCAGTCCCACCATCTGGTCGGTAATAACAGCGTCAATACGTCCGGTGGGCAGGTCCTGCAGGGCAATTACGTCACTGTCATAGCCAACTACGTTCTGCTCATCGGTATATTCCAGAGCCACTTCTTTAAAGGTGCTGGCTTTTACCACGCCGATTTTTTTACCTACCAGATCTTCAGGCGATTTAATCTCTTCATTATCGGCACTTATGAATACCTGGGCGCCGGAACGGTAATACGGCCTGGAAAAATCCACTTGCTCTTGACGCTGTTCTGTGATCGCCATACTGCCGATAATTGCATCATACTTGTTTGCTTTTAAGCCCTGAATAAGGGTTTCCCACGGATTGGTAACGGGGTTGGGCTCCATGCCCATGCGCTCGGCTATGGCTGCTCCGATTTCAACGTCAAAGCCCACCAGGTTACCGCCATCTTTGTAGTTAAAGGGCTTATATAAACCACTCATAGCATAAGTGAATTTGGGTTTTTCCTTCTGCGCTTCCGCATTATTTTCCGCTCCATTATTTTCTTCTCCGGAATTGGACTGTCCACCGCAGCCTGCTACCACTAACGACACAGACATAACCAGAATGACCAGCAGGAACAACCATTTGAATTTCCGCAAAAAATTCACTCCTCCCTTTTAATAACTGCTTTAGCAAATAACCGCTTTTACAACTAATAGCCTAACCGGGCTATTGAATATAGCTTTCACCTCCTTGGCTTTAATTAAATAATTGAATAAAAGGATATCTTTAAAAAACCTATTTAATAAAGAAGACTTGGTTCAGGTGGGATTTTGAACCCATCTAAACCTTAGTCGCACTTATTTCGAGCTTACAGCCTGTTAATCCCCGACCTAATAGGGCGGGGTCTTACAGGCTGTGCGAAGATAAACCGGCGGCATGAGGGCCCTACCCAATACATACCTCATTATGACGAAAGTTGTCGGCAACTCTATTATATATATCAGGTTGCCTGATGAAGCAAAAAAATAGACCATACAAAATTATAATACAATAAGTGTTGTTTGTAAACTTACAAGCAGCTAACGAACAGTTTAAAGCGGTTTTACCCATATATTCATATTTTCATACCTGCCTCCGATATGACAGTTATTAACAAGTTTTCCTTCAAAATTATAGCCCAGTTTATGCAATGAGGCGTTCATTCCGTAAGAACCGGCCCGGGCCAGGCTATAGAGTACCACCAGGCCAATTTCCCTGGCCCGGTCCTCCAGCCTGTTCATTATTTCCTGGAGCAGCCCCCGCCCCCGGTATTGGCTTAGGGTGGCGCAGTCCGTCAGCTCGGCGTTGGCATTTTCCAGGTCCATTTCCAGCGAAGCGGAGCTAACCGGTTGGTTGCCGTTAAATGCACAGATAAACACTACATTGCGGCGCATAATCTGCTGCATGTAAGCCTTTTCCATTAAAGGGCTGGGGTAGGATTTAAAAGTCCGGCTGTACAATTGAAGCAGCTTTTCTATATCTTCTTCTCCCGCAGTTCGTATCTGCAAATCCCCCAAGTCCGAATTTCTGGCGGCAGGCTGTGAGTGCTTGATTGTGTTTAACAGTTCAGCTTCCTGTTGCCGGTAGCCGCTCTGCTTTCTTCGGAGATCTGTAAAGAGCGTATAAACATAAGCGGTTTCGCCCCGAAAATAGGCCGTAATTTTTCCTTCACAGCCATAGCCGCTGGACTCCAGATCAGCACTGTCCTGCTGCGGCGCAAAAATAATAACTTTGCCCAAGGCCAGCTGTTGAGCCATTTCGGCCAGAGCCGGAGCAATTTCGTTAAGATCGCCCGAATAGCCGGTTAAGCGCAGCCGCTTATTTATTTTATCTACAAACACGCTGGCGTTGCTATGGCCAATTTCCAGTGATTCATTATAACCGTAATCCACCGCGTTACTCAAACCGCCTTCACCACCGCTTTAACAAAAGTTTTTCTCCAAACGCCGCCGCTCACGCTTATTCCCCTTGGGTACCAGGCTTATCTTGCTCCCCAGCAGCAGTTTTTCCAGCCCGACCGGGTCTTTGTCCTTTAATTTGCGGCAATTTGCGCAGTCTCCGCACTGGTCGTCCTTGTCCAGCGGCTCGGGATAAGCGCTGATGACCCCCTCATAATTTCTGAGAATCATTTTTTGCTGTGACATTGAAATTAAATATTGAGGCGAAACAGGAATTTTGCCCCCGCCACCGGGCGCGTCAACCACGTAAGTAGGTACGGCAAGCCCCGAGGTGTGCCCCCGCAGCAATTCAATTATTTCTATCCCTCTGGTTATTGAGGTGCGAAAATGCTCTATGCCCGGGGACAGGTCGCACTGATACATGTAGTAGGGTCTAACCCGCAGCTCCAGCAAGCGGTGGTTTAAATCTTTAATCACATAAGGGCAGTCGTTGACGCCCCGGAGCAGTACCGTCTGGTTCCCAAGGGGTATTCCGGCATCCGCCAGCATGGCGCAGGCGCGGCGGGAGGCTTCCGTTATCTCTCTGGGATGGTTGAAGTGCGTGTTTAGCCAGACAGGGTGATGCCGTTTAATGATATTGCACAACTCGGGCGTTATACGTTGCGGCATAACCACGGGAGTACGTGTGCCGATGCGGATTATTTCCACATGTTCAATTGCCCGCAGCGAGGATAGCAGAAACTCGAGCATGCCATCGCTAATGCACAGGCTGTCACCCCCGGATAACAGCACATCCCTAATGACTACATTTTTACGAATATAGTCCAGCGCTTTTTCCAGATCCTCCTGCGAGCGCGCACGGTCCTCCACGCCCGCAAAGCGCCTCCTGGTGCAGTGCCGGCAGTACATTGAACACTGGTCGGTAACCAGCAGCAAAACCCTGTCCGGGTATCTGTGCGTTAGACCCGGTACCGGAGAGTCAACATCTTCATGCAGGGGGTCCTCCATCTGAAATTCATTGTCTAAAAGCTCCATTGAAACCGGCACCGCCTGCCTGCGCACCGGGCACTCTGTATCGTCAGGGTCCATCAGCGAGGCGTAGTAGGGCGTTATAGCCATCCGCAGACGGCCCAGAGATTCTTTGATGGCTTCTTTTTCAGCAGCACTGAGGTTTATAATACCGGCCAGTTTATCCACTGTATCGATGCGATTGGCAAGCTGCCACCGCCAGTCGTTCCATTCTGCTTCAGTTGCGTTGGCCCAACGCGGAATATTGGTTGTTGCAGTTGTTGTTCCAGTAGTCAAGTTTTTCACACCCGTGTCTTTTTTGTTATTATGCAGTTGAAATGTCTTTTTTTATGCAAAGGAATGGGGATACACCTCTTCTTTATTAGATACCGCAGCGCAGGCGATCCGGTGATCTCTGGAGAGAGCGAAGCACTGGATGCGGTCCGTAGCCCGTCAAATCCCAAAAGCTTTGACCCCTTAGGGCGTAAAGTTTCAAGTTAGCAATTTGTTGAAAGCGTTAGGTAAACGCTGCTCTTTTTACCAAATGAAAATTGCGAGAGCGAACGGAACGAGATCACCGGAGCGCCAGATAAAGCTATCTAGAAAAAGAAAAAGCCCTGCCTGGTGGCAGAACTTTTTCTTATATTAAAGGAGATATGGCAGCAGCCTAATCTTTCATTTTGGAAATAGCGTCTTTAATTTCATCAATTGAAGCTGCTTCTTCAATGGTGGACAGGTCGCCCAGATCATTGCCCAGCCAGAGAGTCTTCATTACCCGCCTCATAATTTTACCGCTGCGGGTCTTAGGCAGGGTGCCGACGAACTGAATATCTCTCATTACCACAATGGCGCCCATGGTGTTACGCACGTGGGCAATCAGTTCCTTCTTCAATTCTTCGGAAGGCTCATAGCCACCTTTTAACACAACAAAAGCACAGGCCACTTCGCCCCTTAATTCATCGGGAACACCGGAAACACCGGATTCCACCACTGCCGGGTGGGAAATCAGAGCACTTTCAACTTCTACAGTCCCGATACGGTGGGCAGCAATCTTAATTACCTCATCTGAGCGGCCGGCAAAATAGATATAGCCGTCCTCATCAAAATAAGCCGCATCGCCGCAGAGGTATTTACCTTTAGTAACAGGCAGGCGCTCCCAGTAATTGTACAGGTAGCCTTCTTCGTCGCCCCAAAGGGTGGAAACCAGACCCGGGAACGGTTTCTTAATCACCACAACGCCTTTTTCATTGGGTGGTAATACCTTGCCTTCCTTTTCATCCAACACTTCCGCCACCACACCCGGCACGGGAATATGGGCCGAGCCCGGCTTAATGGGGATTATACCCAGGCCATACGGGTTGGCAAAAATCGGTCCTGAGGTTTCAGTTTGCCACATATGGTCCATAACGGGGATTCTGTTTTCGAATACTTCTTCCTGCAACCAGGACCAGGCGGGCGGGTTCAATACTTCGCCCGCGCAGAAGATTCTCTGAACAGAACTGAGGTCATGTTTACGTGCTTCGCCGGTGCCAAAACGCATCAGGGCTCTGACGCCGGTTGGTGACAGCCACAAGGCAGTTGCTTTGTTCCGGGACGCCACGCTCCACCACATATCCTTATTCGGATAATCCGGTGTGCCCTCGTACAGCACGGTGGTACAGCCGTTTAACAGCGGGCCGTAAACGTTATAGCTGTGCCCCACAATCCAGCCGATGTCGGAGGTGCAGAACCAAACATCGCTCTCCTGCAAACCGTAAACCCACTGGGACATACTATAAACATAAATCTGGTAACCGCCGTGCTTCTGCACTGTAACCTTGGGCTTGGCGGTGGTTCCAGAGGTAGGCAGCAGGAACAGCGGCTCATTAGAATCCATGATTTCACAGGCATCACTTTGCCCTTCACCGCCGGCCAGGAACTCCTCCCAATCAATGTCCCGGCCAGAGACCATAGGATATTCCTGCTGGTCATTCTTTTTCAGCACTACCACCTTTTTGATTAAGTCAGCCGGGCACTTGGCAATTCCTTCGTCTACGATGGGCTTTAATCCCACCGGTTTGCCGCGTCTTGAACCTTCAGCCTGAGCAATAACGTACTTGGCGCCGGAAATTTGCAGGCGGTCGGCAACTGCGCTGGAGGAAAAGCCGGCGAAAATAACCACGTGGATTGCTCCTACCCTGGCGCAGGCGAGCATCGTGGCCACAGACTCAACACTGGTAGGCATGTAAACAGCAATCCGGTCTCCCTTTTGGACCCCTATGCCACGCAACGCTCTTGCATATTTTTTAACCAGTTCAAACAGCTGGGCGTAGGTAACAGCTCCGGTTTCACCGGTCTCCCCTGATTCGACAACAATGGCGGTCCGGCCGGCCCGGCCTTTTTCTATGTTATAGTCCAGGCAGCTATAGCTAATATTTGTTTGTCCACCGACAAACCATTTAAAAGTTGGATATTCCCACTTAAAAGCCTGGTCCCACTTTTTAAACCACTTAATCTCGCCCATCGCCTGCTCTGCAGCATGATTCCAAAAGCCCTCGGTGTCCTCTGCTGCCCAGTCGATAAATTTTTTCACATGCGGCGGTATCAAACCGGTCCCCACTGTTTTTTGTGTCATTAAAAAGATTCCTCCCCTCATTTATTAAAGATTAAAGATATTTAAAAAAATCTATCTTTGAAACCTAGTTGAACAGTTACTTAACGATAGTCGATAAAAAACAGTAAAAATGCTCCCCCCTCTTTTTCCCTTTTTTAAATATTCCAAATAAATATTATTTTCATTATATTACAACACCTAAAGTATCACAACATTTTTACTGCTGGAATGTAAAAAAATACATCCGAACGGTTGTACAAGCTAATAAAGACACCGAGACTCCTTTGCCATAGTGCAAATGGAGTCTCGGTGCTATCTAATGTAACTGTTTAAGTTGGCCACTTTATGTTTAATGCGTTATGTTTACTCTACGCTGTCTTCATCTTCAACTGATGTTAATTCCGGCTGCAATTCACAGGCTTTGTTTTTGTCTTCTTCGGCTTTTCGATAATCCTGTACTCTTTTTTCGAGGTCCTTAAAGCCCATATTAATACCTCCCAAAGTTATTTGGGAGGTATTATTGACCAATTGCCACAAAACTATACATTTACCTCAGGCCGGCCCAGTTCACTGTCATTGCCATTATCGTTACCATTAACCAACTGGGCTACCATTCTGGCGGATTCCGGAGTGCCAACCACAATTAGTACATCACCGGCATGCAAGCTCGTTTTGGCTTCCGGGGACAGAATTTCATGACCGTTGCGATAAATTGAAAGCACCGTTGCGCCGGTTCTGGCTCTAAAATCTGCTTCAGCCAGGGATTTGCCCAGCAGGGGTGAGCCATCCGGAACAGTTATTTCATCCAGTTTTTGAAGGCGTCCGGCCATTTTAAAAGTGTAATCCAACAGCTGGTTGGTGAGTTTATCTATTTCGCTGTTTAGCTTTTCCCTTTCTTTTAATAGCTCTGTCAACCTCTCCTGTATGTCAAGCAATACCTTTTTCTGGTTGTAATCAGCAAGGTATTCACGAGCAGCCCGGTCCGACTTCACCACTACGCCCACTCCGGGCATCACATCCACAATGCCTCTCTCTTGAAGCAATGTCAGCGCCCTTCTGATGGTCTCAGGGGAAACATTATATTTTCCCGCCAGAGTAGACCTGCCAAATATTTTTTGTCCGATCCGGTATTCACCGCGAATGATTCTGGTGGCAATATCCACGGCTATGGTGATATACCTGGCCAGGTGGACTTGTGGTTGTTCTTCGTGCATCAGTTTTCCCTACCCTTTTTTATTTATCTTGCTATATTTGGCGTCTGTTAATTCATTATAATTACTTAACTTACATATATTACACGAATGCCATTTTTGTTTAAACTTTTTTCCAATTCATCCACATTCGCCGCCCTCAGCCTGAGCATAACCTGAACACTGCTGTCATCTTTATCCCTGCAGGCTACACCCAATACGTTCAAGCCATGTTCTCTGACAATATTTAAAACATCGGCCAGGGCTCCTACCTTATCATCCATTTCCAGCACCATTCGCACACCTGCCTTGTGCAGCCCGAAGGTTCTGATCAGAGCATCAAAAACATCGGTCTGGGTGATGATTCCTTTAAGTTCATCATTTTCCACCACCAGCAGGCACCTGATACTGTGTTCGCGCATTTTTAAGGCGGCCTCTTCAATGGTGCAAGAGGGCTCAACGATAACCGGCTCTTTGGTTAATACGTCCTTAACAGTCATTTTGGAGAGCAGATAATTCATCTCATAAATGCTCAGAGTTGAGGCCGGTGAAGGAGAAACCGTAAGCAATTCGAGTTCGGTAATTAATCCGGTCAACTTGCCGCGGCTGTTCAGCACGGGAAGCTGGTGGATTTTTCTTTTGCGCATTATGCTCAGCGCCTCAAATACCGGGGTCTGATTTGTTATCGTAATTGGTGAAGGGCTCATATAATCCTTAACAAACACGCGCATCTCCTCCTTATCTCTATTAATAAACAGGCCGGTTACCCGTTAAACCGGATGCCGGCCGACGTTGTTATTAAATCACCATGCCCAGATTGAGAAGCAGCCAGAGATCTTCTCCTTTTTTTACCACGCCTTTGAGATAATCTACATTATCGCCGGCCACCGCCGGTGGTTCAACTTCATCATCAATGTACCTGCCTACTTCCTGCACGTTGTCCACGATCATGCCAACCTTTTGCCCGTTATGCTCAGTTACAATTATTCTGGTCGACTCATCGTATTCTTTTTCCGGCAGCCCCAACCTCCGGTTAAGGTTAATTACCGGAACAATGCTGCCCCTGAGGTTAATAATTCCCTCAACAAAGTGTTTGGTATTCGGAACCTTGGTTATATCCGTCATCCTAATGATTTCCTGGGTTTCTTGAATGGGAAGAGCGTATAGTTGATCAGCCAGTTCGAAAATTACCAGTTGGCCCTCGTTCTGCATGTTTTTCACCCGCTTTCGATTTTAACTAAATTATATTATATGTATTGTCTCTTTTTTCCTCTAGAAAGTCTATATTTTGACACTTTTTTAAAGGTTTTTTTCGCCGGCCGCTTCTTTTATTTTTTGTACTGCCACCGCCGGGTCTTCCGCTCCGAAAATGGCCGAACCGGCAACCAGCGTGTCGGCGCCGGCCGCAGCCACTTCTCCGGCGGTGTTCACGTTTACGCCGCCGTCAACCTCCAATAGCGCAGTGGATTGGATTCGGTCCAGCATTGCTTTGATCTTACTAATCTTAGGCAGCATCTCCCGGATAAACTTCTGGCCGCCAAAGCCGGGGTTTACCGTCATTACCAGCACCAGGTCCAACTGGCCCAGGACATATTCTAAAATGTCCGGTGGCGTTGAGGGATTCAGGGCAACACCTGCCTTTACCCCTGTTTCTTTAATTGCCTGCACGGTCCGGTGCAGGTGGGGACATGTTTCGGCATGCACAGTGATAATGTCGGCGCCGGCCCGGGCAAATTGCTTAATATAAAGGTCCGGGTTCTCAATCATCAGGTGTACATCAAAAATTAGTTGGGACACCGGGCGCAGCGCTTCCACGACCAGGGGCCCGATGGTTATGTTGGGGACGAAATGACCGTCCATAACATCTATATGTAATAATTCAGCCCCGGCCTGCTCCACCTTGCTCACCTGTTCACCCAGGATGGCAAAATCAGCCGATAGTATGGATGGTGCAATTTTTACCAATGCTAGTATCTCCTTTCAGCTTCTGTCACTTCTTGCAGCAGCATGGTATATTGTTGGTAACGCAATATCGAAATAAGGCCTTCCGCTACGGCTTCCTTTACAGCGCAATCCGGTTCCCGGTGGTGCAGACAGCCGGAAAATCTGCAGCCCGCCGAGTAATCAATAAATTCCGGGTAACAGGCAGACAACTCCTCTTTGCGCATGGCAGGAAGATACATACTGGAAAAGCCCGGTGTATCGGCAACCATGCCTCCGCCGGCCAGCGGCATCAGTTCCACGTGTCTGGTTGTATGCCTGCCCCGTTTAAGCTTTTGGCTGATATCACCCGTCTTTAATTGCAGCCCCGGTTCCAGGGCATTTAACAAGCTTGACTTGCCCACCCCGGAAGGGCCTGCCAAAACTGATATTTTTTCTTTTAAAAGCTGTCTCAATAATTCTATATTTTGACCGCTTTTAGCGCTTATTTTAACCATCGGATACCCGGCAGGCTCATAATCCTTAAAGAAATCCAGGTCGCCAAAGTCAATTAAGTCCATTTTATTAAAGCATAGCACCGGGTCGATTCCCGCCTTGTAAGCCTGCAAAAGAAAGCGGTCCAGCAGCACCGTGTTTGGTTTGGGATGATCAACGGAAAAAATGATGACAGCCTGGTTTACATTGGCGACGGGCGGCCTGGTAAGTTCCGAGCTCCTGGGGTAAATATCGGTAATAACCCCATCGTGCGCAGAGGCCGCAGCACCCGCAGGGCACGCAGCAAATTCGAGGCCGACCTCGTCACCAACCAGGACCTGTCCGTAATGTTTACGAATTCTGCCCCTTATTTTGCATCGCAGCACCCGGTCTGCAACCCGGACGAAGAAGAATCCGCCATAGGCTTTAATGATGGTACCCCTCATAAATCCACCTTACTTTAGTTCGGCTTCCTTTATTTTGTCATCGTCAATAAATATTTCAACAGTACCCTGGCCGACGTAAGTTATCTTTTTATTGATTCTATCGCCATAGACATGTGTATCTGAATACTTGACATCTCTGCCCTCGGCGTCTTTAACCACTATCTCCACCTTGTGCGCCAGGCCGTCATTGGGTATGTCATCCTTAGTAATATTAACCGTTGCCGTCCTTTCCACCGGTCCCGAGCCGTTGTTCAAAGTTACGCTAACCGTGCTGCCTTCATCAACCTCTTCGTCCGGTGCGGGATCCTGGTCAATCACTTGGCCGTGCGGGTAGTCCGCCTTATAGTCCCACGCAATGTCTTCACTTAAAGACAAATTAAGCTCGTCAAGGGTCGACCTGGCCTCATCCAGGGTTTTGCCGGTCAAATCAGGCACCTTAACGGTTTGCTGTTCCGGGCCCAGGCTTATTGTAATGTCCACCTTGGAGTTTTTAGCCTTTTGGGCCCCCTGTTCAGGATCTTGTTCAAATACCTTACCCGCATCCACGTCCGAACTGTGGTACTCTGTGACCTGCCCCAGCGACAGCCCCTCTTCCTTTAATTTCTGTTCCGCTTCGTCCCGGGTATAACCATAAAGGTTTGGTACATCGGTTAATTCCGGCCCTTTGCTTACGGTAAGGGTAATGGCCCGGGGCAGCTTTACCGCCGGGTCGTCCGGCCCGACGTCCTGTGCGATTACCTCACCCTCGGGTGCCTCGTCGTTTTGTTCCACCGGTGGGTTAACCTCCAGACCCAGTGCCTCCAGCTGCTCCTTGGCTTCGTCATAACTTTTGCCCACCACGCTGGGCACAGTTATTTCGGGTACGTTAATGTAGTAGTTATAAAAACCATACAGCCCTCCGGACAGCAGCCCCGCCAGCACAACAATAACGATAGCCCAGGTCCAGGGCTTGGTTGGACTTTTTTCCCGCAGCCCGGCTTTAGGCCCGGATTTGCCCGCAGTTTTCCCGTCTGTTTCGGTTTTTATCCTTTGCGCCAGCTCATTGGCAGGTAAAATTACCGTAGCCTGGCCGTCGTCCAGGGACATTTCCAGGTGGCGGGCCAGCTCGCCGGCGCTTTGATACCTGTTTTCCGGGTTTTTTTCAATGGCCCGCATGACCACGGCAGCCAATTCACGGGGAACTTCGGGGTTAACCTCACGAATTGGCCTGGGTGTTTCCTGAATGTGCTTTAACGCCACGGCGATGGGAGTGTCACCGCTATAGGGTTTGGAGCCGGTCAGCATTTCATAAAGCAGAATCCCCACAGCGTAAATATCCGACCTGGCAGTGGCCGTTTCGCCTCGGGCCTGTTCCGGGCTCAAATAATGCACCGACCCCATAATTGTATCGGTTCTGGTAATGGTGGCGGCCGAGGCTTCCATGGCAATTCCGAAGTCGGTCAGTTTGGCCCTGCCCTCTTCAGTTACCAATATATTGTGCGGTTTGACATCTCTGTGCACGATATTGTTCTGATGGGCGTGTTCCAGGGCATCGCAGACCTGTATGGCAAACCTGGTGGCCTCGGCAGGGGACAGGCAGCCGTTTTTTCTAATAATTTCCCGCAAGTTATCGCCGCGGACATATTCCATGACCAGATAATGGATGGCGTCTTCCTGCCCCACATCATGGATATTCACAATATTGGGGTGGGACAACCTGGCTACTGCCTGGGCCTCGCGGCGAAAACGTTTAATAAAATCTTCATCCGAGGTAAATTCGGGGCGCAGTATCTTGATGGTAACAATACGGTTAAGGTAAGTATCCTTACCCTTGTAGACTATGGCCATACCGCCGCCGCCGATTTTTTCAATTATCTCGTATCTGTTTCCCAGAAGTTTACCAATCATTTTATCCACCTCGAGCTAAACCAAAATACCTTTTAGTAACTACCCTTCCAGTGCCCGGCGCAATATTTCCCCGGCCAGCGGCGCGGCCTTGGCCCCGCCCGACCCCTGATTTTCCAGCACAACGGCAACTACAACCCGCGGCTGTTCAGCCGGCGCAAACCCCACAAACCAGGCATGGCTTTGACCGTGGGGGTTTTCGGCCGACCCGGTTTTACCGGCCACGGTAATTCCCGGCAGCGCGGCTGCCTTGCCGGTGCCGCTTTGAACCACGGCAATCATCTCATCTTTTAATACGCCGGCAACAGCCGGTGTCATAGGTACCAGCCACTTTTCCGGCTTAAATGTTTTTTCAAAGCCGCCGGGGCCGCTATACCGGGAGATGAGGTAAGGTTTCATTATCTCACCGCCGTTGGCCACCGCGCCGGCTACCAGCGCAGCCTGCAGCGGAGAAACCAGCACCTTGCCCTGGCCGATGGCGCTGGAAGCCAGTGCAGGTCCATCTAATTCATCCACCCGCGGCAGATAGCCCTGATATAACGGCAGGGGGAAATCAGGACTGACACCTATCCCAAAAGCTCCGGCCTGCTTGACAAAATCCTTGGCCCCCAACGCCAGCCCGTAACGGCCAAAGGCCACGTTGCAGGACCGGGTAAAGGCCTCTTTAAAATCTACATTTCCATGCACCGCATTATCCTTTAAAATAAATCCGTTAACTTCAAGTTCGCCGTTACATTGAATTGTTTCATCGGTCATACCGGGCAAATCCGTTAAGATCCCTGCAGCGGTTACTATTTTAAATATTGAACCCGGCGGGTAGGCCCCCTGCAGCGCCCGGTCCAAAAGGGGTGAATCGGGTTGGTTTAAATAATCCGTGACCTTGGCGGGATCAAACCTTGGATAGCTGGCCGAGGCCAGGATCTCGCCGGTGGCCGGATTGAGCACCACCGCAGCACCCTTTTGTCCGTCGAGCAAAGTGGCCACGTATTGCTGGAGATCCGCGTCAATGGTCAATATCATATCATTGCCGACCCCGGGCTTGCCGGTAACCCTGTTCATCAGGCTGTAAAACGGGTTTCCCTCATTTAGCCCCAGTAAAACTGAAGCCCTGGTTTTTTCCAGCCCCGCAGAACCGGCTTTTATGGAATAATAGCCAATTATATGCGACGCGTAGCTGCCCAGGGAATATTCCCTGACAAACCCGCCGTCCGTCTGTGGCACACTGCGGGCCAACACCCGGCCCTCGCGGTCAAAAATAGTACCCCGCTGGATCATGTTTTCCCGGGCGGCAATCCGGGGATCAGTCAGAGCCCCCCCGCCCGGAGTGTGCTTGAGGTAATAAGGAATCAGGGCCAGGTAGACGCAAATGGCTACAAGGCCGGCTAATATGACATAAGCCAGCCTGCGAACGTTATTTTTCATGCTGCCAACTCTCTCCGGATATGTTAAGCAGCATTCCCGCCAGAATAAAGTTAGCCACCAAAGAACTCCCTCCGTAACTGATAAACGGCAGTGTAATACCTGTCATGGGCAGAAGCTTGGTTACCCCGGCGACGATGATAAAAACCTGCAGTCCCAACAGTGCGGTGAACCCCGCCGCCAAGATTTCAGAATAATCGTCGCGTGAAGCCAGGGCAATCTTAAAGCCTCTGTATACCAAAAGAATAAAAACCAATAAAATCCCTATTCCGCCAAGCAAACCTGTTTCCTCGCATATCGCCGAAAAGATAAAGTCTGTGTGCACTGCGGGTATAAACCGGGGAAACCCGGCATCCAGTCCTGTGCCGACAATACCACCGGCGTTAATGGCATACAGCGACTGGATTAATTGGTATCCGGCGCCCTGTGCCGAATCCCAGGGGTTAAGCCAGATGGCCACCCGGGTATGCACATGGCCTACCGCCATGTAGGCGGCCACACCTCCCACAGAAAACATCACCGTACCCGCCAGGACATAAACAAGCCTCGAAGTGGCAGCATAGAGCATAGCCAAAAAGGTTGCAAAATAGATCAGGGCTGTGCCCAGGTCCCGCTGAAAGACAAGCACCAGCAGGGATACCAGCCACATTCCCAGCAGCGGCCCCCACTGGCGGAGACCGGGTAAAAAATATTTTTTATCTCCGCCCGAGTGCAGCAAAACCCTGTTTTCCACCAGGTAGCTGCCCAGGAAAAGCACCAATAACAGCTTGACAAATTCGGAGGGCTGCAGGTGAAAGACACCAAGGTTCAGCCAGCTCTTGGCCCCCCCCAATTCTATCCCGAAAAATATGGGCAATAGGAGCGCCAGTATACCTGTTACCGCTATAACATACTTGTAATCTGCCAGCAAACGATAGTTATAAACCAAAGTGGTAGTTAAGAACAAGGCTGCTATCCCGACAATCAGCCAGACCAACTGCCGGTAGCCATAAGCCGGCTGCAATCTAATTAAAAACACCATCCCGGTACCGGTCAGAAAGCTAACCAGCGGGGTAATATATTGATCGAAGCCAACACCCTTTTTTTGCCAGATGATACTTAACAGCATCAAGGCGGCAAACGTGACCACTGCTGCAGCAATAGCCAGCAGCCCATACTGCCCCGGCTCACGCAGGTATAATACAACTCCGCCTGTAAATGTATAAATAAAAGCGATAAAAAGCAGCGCTCTTTCCCTGCCGCGTCCTTGCAAAATTAATCCACCACCAGAAAAATCATGGTTATATTATCATTGCTGCCGGAAGCAATAGCCTCTTGTAAAAGACGATGCACCACTGTGTCGGGGTCGTCCGCCGAGCTCATTAACTCCCCGATCCTCTGTGGAGTAACAAAGCCGCAAAGCCCATCCGTACAGAGCAACAATCTGTCCCCTTGGACAATATTATACTCGAATGAGTCCACTTCGACTCGCGGCCCAATTCCCAAAGCCCTGGTCAGCACATTGCGCCTGGGGTGATTAAACGCTTCTTCTTCGGTAATTCCGCCGCCGTCAACCAGCTCCTGCACCAGTGAATGATCGCTGGTCAACTTGCTGATTCCATTGTTGCGCAGCAGCAATGCCCGGCTGTCTCCCACATTGGCCACAGTAAGGGTGTTTCCCAGCAGCAGGCAGGCATTCAGCGTCGAGCCCATCCCCTGCCACTCTTCTTTGGCCAACGCTGCGCGGTAGACTGCCTCATTGGCCCGCAGTATACCTTCAGATAAAAGCAGGCATGGTTGAACCGGCCGGCCGGCACCGGCAGAGCTTCTAATATATTCTTCCAGCACTTCCAGGGCCAGTTTGCTGGCGATATTGCCCGCACGGTGCCCGCCCATACCGTCGGCTACGGCAAAGACTCCCAGATCGGGACAAGCACACACCCAATCTTCATTTCTACGACGCACCGGGCCGCATTCGGTGATCTGACTCCACCTCATATTTCCACCTCACCAGCCTAAATATATAATCTCCAATTTTTATCCGATCACCATTTGCCAAAACCGCCGGCTCGCTCAACGGCAAACCGTTCAGCAAAGTGCCGTTGGTGCTGCCCAGGTCTTCCAACCAGTACTGTCCATGGTCAAAATAAATTTTAGCGTGGTTACTGGAGATTACTTTTTCAGGCAATACTATCTCGCTTTTAGGGTCCCTGCCCATTATTGTTTCCGCACCCAGCGGAAATTCCGACCCGGCCAGCCCGCTATCCTCCGGGGCATAATCCACCTTTAAATAACACTGTCCCCGGTTAAATTTTTGTAGGCCCTGGCGCGCCTTGACCGTCTGCCCCGTCCCACGCAGGTCTTTAACCACATAAATTATGACCACAAAAATAAAGGCGTAAATCAGTACCTGAAAAACAGTTCGCAGCACGAAAATTAAGATTTCCAACATCATTCCACCCTGAATCTTAATAGGATTCTTCCTATTTTTATCATATCACCGGGCATGAGTTCCTCTTGCTCCACCCTGGCCCCATTAATATAGGTTCCGTTGGTGCTGGCCTGATCCTTGATGTAAAACTGGCGCCCTACCCGGCTGATTAACGCATGTCTTCTGGAAATACTTTCATCAGGCAAAAAAATATCACAGGATTCTTTGCGGCCAATTACCGCCAAATTGCCCTCTACTTGATACCGCCTGCCGCTTAAAGGCCCTTCCAGCACCTCAAGACTCGCAGCAGCCTCCGGCAGCTCCCGCGCAGACGGCGCAAATTCACCTTTTATGGGCACATACTGCATCGTTGCCTCGGAAACCGGTGCGCTCTCCTCTTCTACGTCGTTTTCTTCTTCATCGAAGTAGCTTTTGATCACCATTTCGCCGGGCGCAACAGCCTGATCCTGGTCAAAGCTCACTTCAATGCGTCCCAGCAGAGTATATTTCTTTTCTGCCGCCTTACCGGCCACATATTCCTGCAGTTCCCCCGACAGGTGCTCAATTACCGGCTCATTGGCATTATACTCCCCGGGATTAAGGAAAATTTCGTAGCGGTTGGGCACGAATATATCCTTTAACCCGGTACGGCGCTGTTCCCGCATTTCACGGGCCAGCCTTTTAGCCATATCAACCGGCTGTAAGCTGCCTTTAAACTTATCTTTAAAAAAACCTTCAATAATTCTTTCCAGGCTGCCTTCCAGTTCCGACAAAAACCCCATCAGTACCACCTCGCATCCGCACCCGGCGTCTCAACTGGCCACAGGCCGCGTCGATGTCCAGGCCAAGTTCCCGGCGAACGGTTACCGGGTATCCCAGATCTTCCAGGGTCTTTTTAAAAGTACGAATTTTATCTATGCTGCTGCGCACTATCCCGCGTTCCGGCACAGGGTTGGCCGGGATTAAATTGATATGACCATGAATACCGGTTAAAACCCGGCCCAGTTCCCGGGCCTGTTCCCTGGAGTCGTTAATATTGCCCAGCAGGGCGTATTCAAAGGAAACCCGCCGGCCGGTGGTTTCAGCGTAACTCCGGCAGGCAGGCAACAGTTTTTCCAGAGGGTAAGATTTGTTAACCGGCACCAGCTGATTGCGCAAAGCATTGTTTGGCGCATGCAGCGAAATGGCCAGAGTTATGGACAGCTTTAATTTAAGCAAATCATAAATGCGCGGTACGATGCCGCTGGTGGACAAGGTAATGTGCCTGTGCCCTATATTCAGCCCGTATGGTGCGTTGACCAGTTCCAGAAATTTAATCGTAGCGCTGTAATTATCCAGAGGTTCGCCGGAACCCATCAGTACCACGCTGCCGGCCCGCTTGCCGGATTCCCTTTGCATAGTGTGAATTTGATCCAGTATTTCACCCGGAGTAAGGTTGCGCACCAGTCCTTCCAGACCCGAGGCGCAAATTTTGCAGCCCATCCGGCAGCCCACCTGGGTTGAAAGGCAAACTGACACACCGTGGTGATATTGCATCAATACGCTTTCCACAGCCTGGCCGTCAGCCAGCTGCAGCAGGTACTTTTCCGCTTCGCCGTCCCGGGATATTTTTCGGTCCAACAGAGCCAAACCACCCACACTGAAATTGGCTGCTAATTTATCCCTGACTTCCTTAGGCAAGTTAGTCATTTCATCAAAAGAAGTGACACCTTTTTTATGAATCCAGTCTGCCAGCTGAGCAGCCCTGAATTTGGCTATACCCATGGCCTCGACTTGCTGCTCCAGTTCAGGCAGGTTTAAATCCCTGATATTGGGAAAAAATGCCACATTCTCAAACCCCCTCGGCATTTGTGCTACTTCTACGTCGCCTTAAAAACTCCTCTTTTTAGCCTTTTTTCTTAGCCTTGTTTCCTCAGCCTGGCCATAAAAAAGCCGTCCAGTCCGTGCAAGTGGGGCAGTATTTGCAAATAACCCCGCTGCAGGGTTCCGGCATGGTCCAGGCTTTCGGGCACCAAGCCGGCGATAGATTCCAGGCTGAAATTTGGATGTGCCGCCAAAAAATTCATAACCTGACCGTAATTTTCCTCCCGGGTGATGGTGCAGGTGCTGTAGACGAGCACTCCCCCGGGCTTTAAAACAGCGGCTGCAGCTTCCAGTATTTGCGCCTGCAGCACCGTTAATTCCCGAATTTGTTCCAGGCTTTTGCGCCACCTGGCATCAGGGCGCCGGCGCAGCACACCCAGACCGGAACAGGGTGCGTCCACCAGCACATAATCCGCCCGGCCGGAGTATTTTTCCGGCAGGGTTCTGGCGTCGGTCAGCATGGTGTTAACAATAGTTACGCCCAGCCTGCGGCAGTTTTCCTCAATCAGCCCGATCTTGTGTTCATGAACGTCCAGGGCCAGAATTTCCCCCCGGTTTTGCATTAGCTGGGCCAGGTGGGTGGCCTTGCCACCGGGAGCGCTGGCCACATCAATCACCCGCGCACCCGGCTGCGGGCTCACTGCCTGTCCCACCAGTATGGAGCTTTCGTCCTGCATTTGAAATAAACCGTCCCTAAACGGCGCTAATTCGCCAAGGGCGACGAAACCGGACAGGTACAGGCAGTCAGCCGCGTATCTGCCCCGCTCCGCTGTTATGCCCATACCGCGGAGCAATGCCATCAGTTCAGTTATCTCTGTCTTTAAGCTGTTTACCCGGACCGAGTTGGGAGCGGCCTGGTTGTTGGCCATACACAAAGCCACCGTCCCGTCATAGCCAAACTCATCCAGCCACAGCCGCACCAGCCATTCGGGATGTGAATGGCGCAGGGCTATACTTGCCACGAGGTCGGCCGCCGGATCCGGATAGGGCAGTTTGTCTTTACCCCGCGCCAGGTTGCGCAGCACACCGTTGACAAATTTAACGATGCCGGCGTGCCCGTGCCGGCGGGCCAGGTTGGCGGACTCGTTTACAGCGGCGGAATCAGGCACTCTGTCCATGTAAAGCAGCTGGTACGCGCCCAGGCGCAAAATATTGCGCACCACCGGGGTCAAGCCGGAGATGGGGCGCCGGAGATAATTGCCAAGTGCCCAATCCAGTGTGTTGCGCGCCCGCAAAGTTCCGTAGACCAATTCTGTGGTAAAGGACCGGTCCAGCTTTTCCGGCTGATACTTGCCTAAAACGGCCCCCAGGGCCAGATTCGCGTAAGCTTCACGCTTATCCACGTCCAATAGCACCTGCAGGGCCGCTTCTCTGGCCTCAAATTTAGGTTTCAATTGCCATCACTTCCAGACCGCACAAAAAAATTTATTGCTTCATCCACCCGCTCCAGGGAAAAATGAGTGTTAAAACATGGTCCGTTGGGTCTTAAATTAGTTATGCCCAAAACCGGGATGGGGTTGGCATCTAAAATCCCGCTGGTTAAATCCCGCTCACAGGCGATGGCCACGATGGCCTTGGGCCGGTATTCGCGCACGTATTTGCGGGCCAGCGTCCCCCCGGTGGCCATCCCCACCTTAATACCATAGCGTTCACGAATGCTTAAAATATCATTAACACCGCATTTACCGCAGCGGCGGCAGTTGTCGATATTATTAGTTACCTTAATATCACATTCGCTGTTTTGCAGGCAGTGTGGCGCCAGCAGCAGCAATTGCGCCGGTTCAATTTTGATCCCCCTGGCGTATACCAGACCGTTATTGACTTCTATGAAGGAACCTTTAATCCGGTCCATATCGATTCCAAAAATTTTACCCAGGGCCAGCACCAGTGGGAAAAAAGTATTCAGCGCCACCCGCATGGGACCCTGCAGCAGCAGGAATTGCTTTGACTGCATGATGGTAAGCACAATGCCGGCCAGTCCAAATCCAGCCAGCAAGATGGCAATGATCAGCACCGCGGCCAGCGCAAACAAGACCAACTGGTAGACCAGAGATTTTTCCGGGCTGAAAATCAGGTACCAGATAGACATGGTCAGTAAGCTTACTATTAACAGGCTGCCGCCGAGTAAGCCGATAAATAATCTCTTTCTTTCATGAATGGGAATGAGGTTGTCCAAATCAATCACCGCCTTTGGGGCTATCCTACCCTGAAAAAAGTTTTCACGTTACTTGTATCTGGCGCTTCGGTGGTTCCCTCCGTGCGCTACGCAATTTTCCTTGTATCTTTGATAGTTACTTATAGCTAACGCTTACACCAACAGCCCGTTGAAACTTTACGCCCTTACGGGGTCAATCTTTGGGGCTATGACGGGCTGCTGGCCGCATCCAGTGCTCCGCTTACTCCGGGAAGCCACCGGATCACCTTGCCTGCGGTATCTATACCCCATGCTATTGCCGGTGCCGGTTTAGCCGCATGGTGGGCCACCCAGAATAATCCCGGGAGTTAGTGCATTACCCCGCAGGAAGTCAGCGGCCCGCATGCTTTTTCTGCCCTGCAGCTGTAGTTCCTCTAAAGAAAGTACGGCGTTTCCCGCCTGAACCAGAATACCACGGCCGGCGGACGCCTCCAGCACCTGACCTGGTTTTCCTTTTACCGCAGGACCATCTGCCAGGGCAACCCGCCAAATTTTTAAAACCTTGCCACCCAGTTCGGTACGGGCTCCCGGCCAGGGATTGAGTCCCCTGACCCGGTTTTTAATCACCTCGACATCCTCTGCCCAACAAATTATTTCATCCTCGCGTTTTAGCATGGCAGCATAGGAGGACCTGGCATCATCCTGGGGAACCGGCTCCGCCCGGCCGGTTTGAATGAGTTCCACGGCTTTAACCAACAGCCTGCCGCCTAACAGGGCCAGTCGGTCATGCACCGAGCCAACTGTGTCTTCGGGGCCGATGATTATTTTTTCCTGTAAAAGCATGTCCCCCGTATCCAGGCCGGCATCCATCTGCATAATGGTTACACCGGTTTGCTGCTCGCCGTTGATGACGGCCCTGTGGATGGGAGCGGCGCCGCGGTAAGCCGGAAGTAATGAAGCATGTACATTGATGCAGCCATAGCGCGGCAGATCCAGTATCCCGGACGGCAGCAGTTGGCCAAAGGCGGCAACTATAATTATTTCGGGGTTCAACCGGCGCAGTTCATTGATAAAATCAGGTTCCCGCACCTTGGCCGGCTGCAAGACCTGCAGGCCAAGTTCCTCGGCGGCAAGCTTAACCGGGGTCTTTCTAATTTTTTTCCCCCTGCCGCCGGGCCGGTCCGGCTGTGTAATCACAGCCAATACATCAAAGCCTGCGTTAACTATTTCTTTAAGTGAAGGAACAGCAAAATCAGGTGTTCCCATAAAAACAACTCTCATAAAAAACTCCTTTTACCTTATGGTATTCAGAATTCAGGAGACAGCAGTCAGAATGCCTGAACCCCTTCTTGACTCCTGTCTCCTGAATTCTGACTCCTGTCTCCTGACTCCTACGTAGTTACATTAGATTTTTCTCAAATTCTTCGCTTTATCGATAAAAAGGATTCCGTCCAAATGATCTATCTCGTGCTGCAGAGCTCTGGCCAAAAAACCTTCCGCCCGGACTCCGGTTTCATTGCCGCTGCGGTCCAGGCCCTTAACTTCTACTCTCAAGGCACGGGTAACGTCGCCCAAAACACCCGGGACGCTCAGGCAGCCTTCGGAATCGGTTTGCGTTCCGTCTACATCTATTATTTCCGGATTGATAAACTCTATCGGACCTTCCCCCACGTCGACCACAATAACGCGTTTGGACACGCCAATCTGAGGCGCGGCCAGCCCAACACCCTTATTGGCGTACATTGTATCCTTCATATTATCTAAAAGTCTTTCTGTGTTTTTGCCAAATTTAGTAACCAGCCGGGCCTTATCCCTTAAAATATCATCCTCGGCTTCTACAATTTTATAAACCGCCATGGAGTTTGCCCCCTTACCAATTAATATATTTATATTACATTAAGTTAAACGGGTCTATATCCAGGCTTACGTGCAAACCCTTGCCCGGCGGCGCGCACCCGCCCGCCCGCCTGAATTTTTTTAACATCCGGTGCAGTTGGCCATAATCCTGGCTCCAGGTAATGATATGCCACCGGCAGGTATTTTTTAAACGGGCCAGTGGGGCCGGCGCGGGGCCTACTAGATATATTCTTCCCCCATCCTGTCCTTGTGCAAACTCATCCAGCATAACCCGCAGCCTTTCCGCCGCGGTTTTCACCGCACCTTCTTCCGGCCCGGTCACAAGCACCCTGGCCATTTTGGAAAAAGGCGGGTAGCCCGCTGTTTTACGCAGCAACATTTCTTTTTCAAAAAAAGCAGGATAATCGTGCCTGGCCGCTGCCTGAACGGAATAGTGTTCCGGTGTGTAAGTTTGAATTAATACATCCCCGGGCTTATCACCCCGGCCGGTCCGCCCGGCCACCTGGGCCAGCAGTTGAAAAGTGCGTTCCCCCGCCCTGAAATCCGGCATATGCAGGGTAATATCCGCATTAACCACGCCCACCAGGGTTACCCCGCTGATATCAAGCCCTTTGGCAATCATTTGGGTGCCCACCAGTATATCCGCCGCCCCGCTCTCAAACTCCTCCAGTATTTGCTGGTGGGAGCCCTTGCGAGTGGTAGTATCGGCGTCCATGCGCAGCACCCGCGCACCCGGGATGGCCGCACGCAGCTCTTTTTCAACCCGCTGGGTCCCCGTGCCGAAATAACTAATCTGACTGTCGCCGCAATCCGGACAGAGCTTGGGCGCCCGCATCGAATAATTGCAATAATGACAGCGCAGCCGGCCTTCGGTATGGTAGGTAAGAGAAATATCACAACGCGGGCACTTTAAAACCAACCCGCACTCCCGGCAAACCGCCAGAGTGTTCATGCCCCTGCGATTTAAAAATATGATCGCCTGCTCTCCGGCTGCAATCCTTTTTTGCAGTTCAGCAATCAGAAGGCGGCTGAAGATGCCCCCGTTCCCGGCCCGGGCTTCCTCGCGCATATCAACCAGGCCAACCCGGGGCAACCCCCTGCCTTCAACCCGCTTATCCATACTGATCAGCCGGTAAACACCGTCCGGCGTGGCACGACAATAGGACTCCAGTGACGGTGTGGCGCTGCCCAGCACCACTACCCCGGAACTTTTTTGGGCCCGGTAAAGGGCAACGGCCCGGGCGTGGTATCTAGGTGTCTCCTCCTGTTTGTAAGACCACTCATGTTCCTCATCCACAATGATCAGCCCGGGGTCACGGACAGGCGCCAGTACGGCTGAGCGGGCCCCCAGCACAACCGGCGCCTCACCTCTTTCAATACGTACCCACTCGTCGAACCTCTCGCCGTCGGACATCCGGCTGTGTAAAACGGCCACTTCCCGCCCGAACCTGGACCTGAATTGCTTGACCATTTGCGGTGTCAGAGATATTTCCGGCACCAGCGTAACAGCCTGTCTTCCTTCCCGCAGGACCTGCTCAATACAGTGCAGGTAGACCTCGGTTTTGCCGCTGCCGGTTATTCCATGCAGCAAAAAGACCTGATGCCGGCGGCCGGCAATGGAGTTATTGATTTCCCCCACAGCTTTTTGCTGCAAAACATTTAATTCTACCCGTTTGCTCACGTCCATTTCCGCCTGCGGGTAAGGGTCCCGGAATGAAACCTGGTCTTTCGCTTTAAGCAATCCTTTGGCGCACAATCTGTCCACCACCGCAGTGGAAACCCCGGCGGCAGCTGCCAGTCCCGCCCTGGTCAAACCGGGGCTGAGCAAAGCTTTTTCAAGAGCCGCCAGGCTTTTGGGAGCACGCCGTCCCAGCTCTTCCCGCAGGCCGGGTAATTTACTGCTGTCAACGCTGCAGTAATAGCGGGTAATCAACCTCGCGGAGGTTTTTTTTAAAACCGGCGCTATTACCGCTTGCAGCGATTTCACTGTATCACACAGGTAATATTCAGCCATCCACCTGGCTAATGCATATTGATCCTCCCGGAACAACGGCTTTTCATCAACTAATTTGCTAATTTCCTTTATTTTGTCAACCGCCTTGAAGTGGCTCAAACCAACCACGTAACCGGTTACCTTTCTCCCGCCAAACGGCACCTGCACCCTGTGGCCAAAATGCAACAAAGGCTGTATTTCCCGTGGCACAAGGTATTGAAAAGTGCGGCCGGTTTCAGGAACCGGTACATCGACAAGCACATCGGCAAACAGTTGGTCAGTCATTTACTCTCCCTCAAGTCCGGTGTCAAATGTTATAGTATCCATACTTAATTATAGAACAGATTAATGCCGCACCTCAATCCATTTTATGGTGGATAATATACTTCCCATTGCTCCGGCTGCCTTCCGAGGGCGGGTGCTGTGGTGCATGAACTATGCTTATATTTTCAAGGATTATTTCTTTCGCGTCTTTTTCTTGTCTGTCTTTATAATATCTCTGCCTGAATTCCAGCCGCGGTATAAACATGCTGAATTCATAAGGAGGATCAGTGTTTCTTTCCCTGCGAGACATGGTTACGGTCAGGTCGTCGACCTGGATGGTAGCCACATCAAACAGCGTATCCATCTGCCGCCTGCGTTTGAGGAGAAGTTTTTTTAATAATTTCAGCATTTTAATTCAATATCTCCTCATTTTTGCTACCATATTATGTTGGCTGTTGCATGTCCTGTTAAAGGAATTCAAAAAAAAGGCTTAAAATACTCCAGGGGTCAGGCTTGAATTATTCACTTACTTATTCTCACCTTCGAATAACATCTTCGATGACCATATACACACCTGATTTGACTTCAACATAACATATATTGACACAAATAGATTGAAGGGAATCTTATGACAAATTTACCTGTCCGGTCTAAAGATCAGTTTCTTATATTCGGTGCTCCCGCTATAGAAAAGGCCGAGATACAAGAAGTCATCGCCAGTATGAACGCAGGGTGGCTCGGCACCGGACCCAAAGTTGCCAAATTTGAGCGTGATTTTGCTGCATATAAAGACGTCAAATATGCGGCTGCTCTTAATTCGTGTACGGCTGCTTTACATTTAAGCATTTTGGCCGCTGGTATTAAACCGGGGGATGAAGTCATTACTACCCCGCTGACCTTTTGTGCCACTGTCAACGCCATTATCCACGTTGCCGCAGTTCCTGTATTAGCTGATGTGGATCCGCGTACGATGAATATAGATCCTGAGCAGGTTAAGGCTAAAATTACTCCCAGGACACGCGCGATTCTACCGGTTCACTTTGCAGGCCGCCCGTGTGATATGGATGAGCTAATGGATATTGCCCACCGGTATAACCTCAAAGTTATTGAAGACTGTGCCCACGCTATAGAAACAGAATATAAAGGCCGAAAAGCCGGCACTATCGGTGACTTCGGCTGTTTTTCCTTTTATGTAACTAAGAATGTTGTTACCGGCGAGGGTGGTATGGTACTTACCCGTCATGAGGAAGATATTTCACGAATCAAAGTTTTAGGACTCCACGGTATGAGCAAGGACGCCTGGAAACGCTTCAGCGACGATGGATTTAAACATTACCAGGTAGTGGAATGTGGTTTTAAATATAGCATGATGGACCTGCAGGCGGCCATCGGTATCCATCAATTAGCGCGGGTTGAACAGAACTGGCTTCGCCGCCGGGAAATATGGCAGCGGTATAACCTGGCTTTTGCCGGCCTTCCCGTTGAAATTCCCCCAACTGCCGGGGGAAGTAGCCGCCATGCCTATCACCTGTATACTATCCTGGTTGACGATACAAAATCGGGTATCAGCCGGGATTCCTTTATCGACGCCATGACCGCTAATAATATTGGTGTTGGCGTTCATTATCGTAGTATTCCGGAACACCCGTATTACCGGCAAACTTTCGGCTGGAACCCTGAAGATTATCCCAACGCTGCACGCATCGGTGGCCGGACAGTCAGTCTGCCGCTTTCAGCCAAACTGACGGATAAAGATGTAAAGGATGTGATTGAAACGGTAAGGACGGTTTTACCGGAATGATTGCTTACAGCACGGAAATAATGCGAAAATCAAAAGCTGTTGTTTATCCTGCCGGAACTGTTGCCGGATATGGTCATATTTTTTCCTTAGGGGTGGCCGGTATTCCCATAGTTGCTCTTAACCCGAAAGAGTGTGCCAATTTCAAGTCACGTTACGTTAAAGAGTGCTATGTTGTTCCAGATCCTATCTATGATCATGAAGCATTTGTCAATTGGTTAATTAAATTCGGTCAAAGACAGCTTAATAAACCAGTTCTTTTTCTAGCTGAGGATTTATATGCGTATATTGTTTCCCTTTATCAAGATCATCTGCGTGAGTTTTATTTTTATCCGTACATAGAGTCTGAAAGACTTAATCCATTTTTTAATAAAAAACCAATGATCCAGGCAGCAGTCAAGGCTGGCTTAAATGTACCTGATACACTATTTTCGCCTCTTGAAAGTCAACAGGTTAATAACTGGGATATATTTCCGGCTATATTGAAGCCATTGATATCCCGCTTTAATTTTAATGGTAAAAAGCTAGTTGATGTGCTTAAATTTCCTGCCATTTTCGGAGGAAAGGCTATTCAAGTAAACAACACAAAAGAATTAGCAAAAGCTATCAGTAAATTAAAAAAAGAAAATATTGATTTCTGTGTACAGCGGCTAATTGAGGGTGAAAACAGAAATATAGTTAATATTAAGTTTGTTACCGCAATAGATAACAGTATTCCATCATGCTTTATTTCCAGGAAAATTCGCCAGTATCCGGCTGACTTTGGAACTTGTACAGTTGCTCAGGCGGTCTATATTTCAGAGCTACAAGATTATACAGAAAGGTTTTGTAGATTTACAAAATATATTGGCCCTGCCGGCATGGAGTTTAAATGGAATCAGGACGATGGGAAATGGTATTTTATTGAAATCAATCCGCGATTAGATTTCTGGATTCGCATGTCTACACTCAAGGGAGTCAATTTACCTCTTCAGCAGTATTTGCTAAGTACTGATCAAAAAATGTTGACTCAAAAACAGGTTAACAATGGGAAATATTGGATAGATATTGAAGGTGACCTAAAGGGCTATAAATGGCGTAAATCCAATAAAAGATGGTCCATAACAATTTTCCAATTTTTAAAACCCTACATTTTTTTTAATGAAGCTGTTTTAAACAAGAAAGACCCCCTTCCCGGTTTAAAAAAATATTTGCAAAGGGTTATGCAAAAGATTCCCTTCGTAACGTTTTCCCGAAAAGTATTTACTTGGATCAGTAATTGCCGTAATACTGCAGGGTATATTTTAAGCCGGAAAGCTCCTTTAATAGAGTATTCCGACTATGATGACTATTGGGAGAAACGAAAAAAGCTAGGAAATGATTGTGTTGTCTACCCAAGATTTTTAATGGCCCTTAAATATTTAAAAAAGCATGATCAGGTGCTTGATTATGGGTGCGGAAGTGGTGAATTTCTCAGATTTCTTCAGCAGAATGGGTATAAAAACCTTCTTGGGGCAGATGTTTATAGGGCCACGGAATTTCCGGAGAACATAACTTTTTATCATGTTAATGAAATACCGGAAAAAATAAAATTTGATGCTATAACTTTGCTTCAGGTTGCAGAACATGTTCAGGATGCAGAAGAATTAATTGGCAATTTATTGTGTTTAACAGATATACTTATTGTTTCAGTTCCAAATGCCGGATATTGGCAGCACAGGATGCGGTTATTGTTCGGGAGGGTTCCAGTAACGGATGTTATCTTTCATATGAAAGAGCATGTACGGTTATGGACAAAAAAAGATTTCGTAGATATGTGCCGGCATTATGGATGGCAGATAAAAAGCTTGCAGGCTACGGTACCGCAAGGGAGTTTTTTAGCGTACCGAATGCCTGGATTCTTTGCTAAACAAATCATATATGTACTGACTAAATTATAGATTGAAGGTAATTTCATTATTCGTCTAGATTTTTGTACTTCATATGAGTATTCAACTTCAAGATAAGGTATGGGTAGTATGAAAATTTTTAAATGGGTTAAGCAAATTATTGGAAGTATCGCCCTTATGTTCATTATTTATTTGCCGGGTGAATCAGGAGTTTTATTGCGGCGTTGGTACTATTCCAAAAGGCTAAGGGTTTGTGGTAAAAACCTCCATATATGTGCCAACGTACACATAGTGGGGCACTCGCTTATTGAAATGGGCGATAATGTAAAAATTAGAGAAAATGTAATTATACATACCGGAAGCTCAAAAGCGAAAAACGAAAAAAGGGATGTAATTGAAATAAATCCTTGTAATGATTTCCCAAAAGGATTGGTATCAATTGGCAGTCATACCGATATTGCGTTTGGTGCCTTAATATTGGGATACGGTGGTGTGAGAATAGGAGAAAAATGCGGTATTGGGCCGGGGGCATTTGTACTATCAGAATCGTTCCATTATAAAGGTAAAGATATAAATAGAGCTTATAAGTACTCGACAGGGGCGTTACCGGAGGAACAGTGCATTATACAGGGATTTATTGAATTTAAAGATGGCGCGGGAGTTGCTTCCAATGTAATTGTTTTGCCGGGAACCGTTATTGGCAAAGATGCTTGGATCGGGCCCCACAGTGTTACTAGAGTAAAAGATTCAATACCAGATGATTCAGTCGCTAAAGGTAACCCGGCAGTTGTGGTCCTTGAGAGGCCTTATAAAAAAACGTTATGATATTTTCCCCGAAAACCTGAATAACTGGGAGATAGTCAATGATTAATGACGCTGAATGGGCAATGACATTTCTGCGGAAAAAGGTACTAGAAAGCAGCGAGTTTTGGGGAACTCTCCCGAAAGAAAGAATCGACTATGTCACCAAATATCTGTACGATGAATCTTATCAGAGAGCCGCACAAATAAATTTCAATTTATTCGGAATGACCCAAACCTGCGGCCCGATTTTGGATATGGCAGCCGGCTGCGGACAGTTTGTATTTTGGTCTTTAAAAAAGGGATATGATTGTTATGGAATCGAACCGGAGCAATGGAAACTGGACTTCATCAAAGAAAAGATCATCCGCGAACGTTATCCCAAAGAGTGGTATGCACGCTTTATACGAGGCTATGGCGAATCTCTGCCTTTTTTAGATAATCATTTCCAATATATAAACTCAGACCAAACATTAGAGCATGTTCAAAACCCGGACCTTGTAATAAAGGAGATGATACGCATTACCAAACCCGGTGGGGGAATTCATATTAGATGCCCGGATTATCGAGGAACATTTGAAGCACATTACAGGCTTCCCTGGTTACCTCTTTTCCCTCATAAAATTGCCAAACTTTTTTTGCGCATGCTCGGCAGACCGTCTAATGGTCTTGACACTCTCCAATATGTAACAAAAAACAGCATTTATAAAGCAATAAGAAAAGTTGAACGGCAATACCCGGGATTAGGACTAACTGTCATGGACGTCGACCAGCTTCAATTTAACCAGAAGTTGCGGAGAAAACGTCTACCCGGCTTATCAATTTTTTATCTAATTTACAAATGTTTTCGTTATTCTAGTTGTTTATTTAGATCAGTAACCGGTGTAAACATTTTTATACGCGTTGTGAAGAAATAGAAAGCTTATCATCATAAGGGGAAAAACAATTAAGTAAACTCCAGGAGTTGTTTTGTTTTAATGGATAATTTGCGGACTCGAACCTTGTCGGGTGTTGCCTGGAGTGGAGCAGCTCAATTAATACGCCAACTGTTATACTTCGTAATTTCCGTAATTCTGGCGCGTTTAATGAGCCCCCGGGAATTTGGTTTAATCGGCATGACCACCGTTTTTACCGGTTTTGCCGCTCTTTTTTCGGATTTGGGCCTGGGGGCGGCGCTAATCCAAAAGTCCGGCATTGAAGAACGGCACCTAAGTACGGTATTTTGGATCAATATTGCTGCCGGAGTTGTTTTAACTGCGGTTGTAATTGCCGCCGCACCCCTTATAGCCATGTTTTACCAAGAGCCGGCCCTGCGTTTGCTAACCATGGCAATTGCCTTTAATTTCGTTATCGGGGCATTTAAGGTAGTACATAATGCCCTATTACAAAAAGCAATGGATTTTCGAAGGTTAGCCAAGATTGAAATTGCCGCGGTTTTTATATCCGGATCTGCAGCCACAGTTGCTGCTTTGTCAGGTTTCGGAGTATGGAGTATGGTAATCCAATCCCTTGTATTAACAGTCACTTCTGTAGTTATAATGTGGTTGTGTTCAACATGGCGTCCCACTTGGCACTACGATACCGGAGCGCTTAAAGAATTAACCGGCTTCAGCACTAGCCTGTTGGGTTTCAATGTTATAAATTACTGGATTAGAAATCTTGATAATGTGCTAATAGGCAAGTATATCAGTTCAACAGCGTTGGGTATCTATACCAGGGCTTACAGCCTGATGCTGCTGCCTCTTACTCAGATATCAAGAGTTATATCCCTGGTAATGTTTCCGGCTATGTCCGCAATTCAAAAAGATCTCAGCAAAACAAAAGAAGTTTACCTTCGTTCGACACGAATAATAGCCTTGGTCACTTTCCCCTTAATGATGGGCCTGCTGGTGGTTGCAGAACCATTTATAGCAACAATATATGGTAATAAGTGGCAGGGAGTGATTCCGGTCCTCAAGATATTTTGTTTAAACGGCGCGATGCAGTCTGTGGGAACTACGGTTGGCTGGATCTATACTTCCCAGGGGCGAACGGACCTAATGTTTAAGTGGAGCCTGTTTGCCGGATTAATAAAAGGCACTTCAATTATCATCGGCTTACGGTGGGGTATTACAGGTGTAGCAGCGGCATATGTCCTTAGCGGCTGTATCGTACTTTGGTACCCGGCCTGGGCAATTCCGGGGCGTTTGATTGGCCTGAGTTTTGGGGAAATGCTGAAAAATTTATCCGGGTCTTTTTATTGTACTGTTTTAATGGGAATTGCTGTTTGGGTTTTGGGGTTTATGCTGCCGCTTAACTGGCGGCACTGGGAATATTTATTGTCGCAAGTTTGTTTTGGGATACTGATTTACTTGATATTGCTGCATGCATTTAATATTAAGGCTTACAGAGAAATAAAAGAGTTATTGCGCAAACAGTGGTTTAGGAGTCGATAAAGCTTTTATGATGAGAGGTCTTTTAGTATGATCAATAAAGAAATTACATTAATTCACTCGGTTCCCCGTTGGCTCCCGCAAACGGAAACCTGACTGTACAATCAAATTAAATATTTGCTTCCTTTTGTAAAGAATCATGTTGTCTGCGAAGCAACAGAAAACCTTGACCAGTTTTATTTACCTAAGATTCATGTAATAAGCAGGGCCTCGTCCTGGCGTTACCTGTTGAACATAGCTCTGTGTAAGCTGGGCATACGAAATAATACAGACTTTCTGGTACAGCTGGCAAAGGAGTGTCAAGCTTCAGTATTACACTCTCACTTTGGGCATACAGGATGGAAAAATATGGTGGCGGCCCGGCGGGCAGGGTTGAGGCATCTGGTTACTTTTTACGGATTTGATGTCAATCATTTGCCTACTATTGATCCCCGTTGGCGTGAACGCTACAATACCCTTTTTATGCACGTGGATTATATTCTTTGTGAAGGATCTCATATGGCGAAGTGTATAAAAGAAATGGGATGTCCGGAACATAAAGTGCTGGTACATCATCTTGGTGTCAGGGCAGATGAAATTTCATTTAAACCCAGGGCATGGAGTCCGGGCGAGCCTTTGCGCGTTCTTATCGCAGCTTCGTTCCGGGAAAAAAAAGGTATTCCTTATGCCCTGGAAGCCTTGGGAAGATTGCAACACGATGTCCCCCTGCAAATCACCGTTATCGGTGACGCCGGCAGTAAACCGGCGAGCCTGGTTGAAAAAGAGAGAATTTTATCTGTTATTAAGAAACATAATCTAAAACCCATAGTGCGTATGCTTGGTTTCCAACCCTATAATGTGCTGTTCGAAGAAGCTTACAAACACCATGTTTTTCTTTCGCCAAGCATTACTGCAAGCGATGGTGATACCGAAGGAGGGGCACCGGTAACGATTATAGAAATGGCAGCCACAGGAATGCCGGTGATCAGTACGACACATTGTGACATTCCCGAGGTTATTCTTAACGGCTATACTGGATTGTTGGCGGAAGAACGAAACGTTGGGGGATTGTTGGCACACCTTAAATGGTTAGTCAGTCATCCCGATAAATGGCTGTCAATGCTTGAACACAGTCGTAGGCATATAGAAACAAAATACAATGCTCAAAAACAAGGGGTTTATTTATCGGAAATTTATAGGGAGTTGGCTTGCCGGTAGGCGAGGAAGGGTGATAAACATAGTGGATGATGCAGAAAAAAAGCCAAAGGTGAGCGTGGTGATCCCAACGTACAACCGGGCACACACACTGGATCGAGCAATAAAAAGCATTTTAGGCCAGACTTTTAATGACTTGGAATTAATCATAGTGGATGACGGGTCTACCGATAATACGATAGAAGTGGTATCCAGCGTTAACGATCCTCGTATTCGTTATATTCGGCATGATTCCAACCAGGGTGCCAATGCAGCCAGAAATACAGGTATCAAAACTGCCTGCGCCGAATTTGTAGCTTTTCAGGATAGCGATGACGAATGGCTGCCGGAAAAACTGGAGAAACAAGTAGGCGTATTAGAGGCTACAAGCCATGAAGTTGCTGCTGTTTATACAGGTTTTTTACGCTTAAAAGGAGACGAGGTTACTTACATTCCCGGGGATCATATTTCTAAGAAGGAAGGATATATTCACCAACAACTTCTAAAAGGCAACTTTATTACTACGCAAACGGTACTGGCAAGACGTCAATGCATTGTTGACTGTGGCATGTTTGACGAAGAAATGCCCAGACTGCAAGACTGGGATTTGTGGATTCGTATAGCACGTAATTATCGTTTTTCATATATAAACGAGCCTTTGGTAAGAGCTTATCATACCCAAGACAGTATTAGTAAAAATATGGCAGCATATGATGCTGCCATGGGTAGGATTATTGCTAAGTATCGCGATGATTATTTAAGATATCCCAACACGGCGTGCCGGATATTACGTTTTTATGCCTTGATTAAAATTAACGGGGATGAAATTGCGTTAGCCAGGAAGTACCTATGGGAGAGTTTTTTTGTAAAGCCCAACATTAAGTCGCTGGTCTCTCTAGGGGCTTCTTTATTTGGAAGTAAAATGTACCTGAAACTATGGAAAACATGGTTAAATTGGAGAAATTCCAGATTTTTTTAAAATCTTAATTCAGTTCAATTATCTTTCTTAAATAAAGAGATATTTCAAGCCTGCCCCCTTCCCCTGACCAAAAAAAAAGAGAGCCTATGCTCCCTTTAGCTTTCAAATACAGGAGTGCTGAGGTAACGCTCGCCTGTGTCCGGTAATATCGTTAGTACAGTTTTACCGGCGCCCAGCTCCCGGCCGACAGCCAGAGCGGCAACAACGGCGGCGCCGCCGGAGATGCCGGTTAGTATCCCTTCCTCCCGAGCCAGCCGCCTGGTCATGGTATAGGCCTCCTCATCGCCCACCGCATAAGGTGAATCAACTAAAGATAAGTCCAGATTTTCGGGGACGAAACCGTCGCCGATGCCCTGGATGCCGTGGGGTCCGGGCTTGCCGCCCGATAGAACAGCGGAGCCCTTCGGCTCGACGGCATAGACTTTAAGCCCCGGGTAGCGGCTTTTTAAAACCCTGGCCACACCGGTTAGCGTGCCGCCTGTGCCAACACCGGCAATATAGGCGTGAATCTCCCCTTCCACTTGTTCCATAATTTCCCTGGCAGTGGTCCGCTCATGGAATGCCGGGTTTTCGGGGTTGGAAAACTGGTCCGGCATCCAGGCACCCGGAATTTGAGCAGTAAGTTCCCTGGCTTTGCGGACAGCCCCGTCAACGTCTTCCGCAGCCGGCGTCAGCACCACCTCTGCGCCGTAGGCCCTGGCCAGCTGTCTTCTTTCCTTGCTCATGGAATCGGGCATAACCACAATAACCCGGTATCCCTTGACTGCGCCTACCATGGCCAGTGCGATGCCCTGGTTGCCGCTGGTCGGTTCGACAATCGTCGCGCCCGGTTTAATCGTGCCTTTTTGTTCGGCTGCGGTAATCATCCCCAGTGCTGCCCTGGCTTTGGCGCTTCCACTGGGATTAAACATTTCCAACTTGACCAGTATGTCTGCCGGACAATTATCCTTTACTTTATGCAACCGCACCACCGGCGTACGGCAAACAAGCTCAAGTACGCTTTCTTTTATATCAGGCATGATGTCTTACGTCCTTCCGTGAGTTTTTATCTTCGTACAGCCTGTAAAACCCCGCCCTCTCAGGTCGGGGATTAACAGGCTGTAAACTCGAAATAAGTGCGACTAAGGGCTCAGATGGGGTCAAAAACCTCACCTGAACCAAGTCTTCTTTATTGACAAATGCCAATTATTATTTTTAAAATAAAAAAATGGAGGAAATATAAAATGACTGACCCAAATGAAAAGGAAAAAAAAGACTCCTACCTTGCCGTTAGAACGGTTATTGAGCTGATAAAATGTCATGATGTTTTCGAAGACACCATGGCCAGACATTTTGCCAGGTTTGGCCTTTCCCAACCCAAATTCAACGCACTGATGCAGCTTCGTCAAGCAGGCGAACAGGGGTTGGCTTTATCTGAGCTGGGTGAGCGGATGTTTGTTAGCAGGGCCAATATCACCGGGCTGATCGACCGGATGGAAAAAGACGACCTGGTGGTTCGGGAAGTGGACCGCCGGGACCGCCGGGTGTTCAGGGCCAAGCTGACACCTAAAGCCACCAACCTGCTGGAAATTATTTTACCCGTACACCTTGCTTTTACCCAAGAGACCATGTCGGGTTTGACAATAGACGAAAAAGAACTATTTTTGTCTTTACTGCAGAGATTAAGAGAAGGCATGGAGTAATCCAGTTGCGGGAGTGCAATAGCAGCAGGCGAAAGCAGGCAGTGGCATGTTACCAAGCTTCAAGTAACGATGCGGCGGAATAATCCGCCGCATTATTTTGTTTTCCCGTACCTGAGTTTAACGACTTCATCCCAGATCCTGTCGGCCAGTTCCAGCTTGTCCATCATGGGCAAAGATTCTATTCGCCTATCGGGAAAAACCAATTTAGCGATATTGGTATCAGTGCCAAACCCGGCGCCTGGCTGGGTAACGTCATTGGCGACTAAAAAGTCCAGGTTTTTTTTGGCTACCTTCTGCTGCGCGTTATTGATCAGGTCTTCCGTCTCTGCCGCAAAGCCAACCAGTATCTGGTGTTTTTTTTGTTGGCCCAGCTCAAAAAGAATATCTGCATTCTTTTCCAGCTCGATGATTAACCCGGAGTCGTTTTTTTTGATTTTCTGCTTTGAAACCATTTTGGGACGATAATCCGCAACTGCTGCCGCCTTAACCACGACATCAACCTGCTGATACAGGTTCATAACCTCCCGCAACATTTCCAGCGCGGTTTTTACGTGATAAGTTTTAACACCATCAGGAGGTTCCAGACAGGTCGGGGCTGTCACCAGGTGCACAACCGCTCCCCTGTTGACAGCCGCCGCTGCCAGAGCGTAACCCATTTTACCGGAACTCCGGTTGGAGATATACCTGACCGGATCAATAGGTTCCCTGGTTCCCCCGGCCGTCACCAACACCTGGCTGCCGGCAAGGTCACCTTCCGGTTCAAATACTTTTTTAATTAGTTTTACAATATCCTCAACAGCGGCCAGACGGCCGGGTCCTTCATCCCCGCAGGCCTGTCTGCCGACATCCGGCTCCACCAGGACAAAGCCTAATTTCCGCAGCCGTTTAATGTTTTCCTGCACTACGCTGTTGCGGTACATATATACGTTCATGGCAGGACAAACCAAAACAGGGCAGGTCATAGCCAATATTGAAGTAGTAAGCAAATCGTCGGCCATGCCATAGGCTATCTTAGCCATGATATTGGCTGTAGCAGGCATCACCAGAGCTATATCGGCCTTCCTGGCCAGCTCCAGGTGTGGAAAACGCCAACCCGGCGGTGCACTGAACGTGTCGACATGCACCCGGTTACCGGAAAGGGCTTCAAAGGCAAGGGGGCCGATAAATTCCCGGGCTCCGTGGGTCATAATTACATGTACTTCCGCCCCTGCCTTAACCAGCGTGCTGGTCAGGTCAAGTGCGCGGTGTGCCGCTATACCCCCGGTTACACCGATAACGACAAACTTGCCTTTAATCATACGGCACCCCCATTATTTTATGCCTTGCCTGGTTCTTCTGAATTTGATATTACCTTTAACTACCTCAAACAGCGCCGAAGAAACAGGGTTGCCGGCAGCTTCTCCGTCCTTATCGACATCCTGCTGCAGCGCTATTTCAGTAAGCTGGCGTGCCCTTTTGGCCGTAATAACCACAAGTGAATACCGGCTATCAACCCTTTGCATTAATTTATCAAGAGAAGGCTTATGCATCGCCATCGCATTATCCCTCCGACTTTTAGATATTATTACCAATTAGTTTTCAAAAATGATTCCACGTCCATTAGCGCGGGACGGCAGCTTTCTGCGGTGACAATAGCGTTAATTTTTCGCGCCGCTGCTTCAACCTGGTCGTTAATAACCAGATAGTCGTATTTATGAACTTCCTTGAGCTCCCTTTCAGCCCAACTCAGCCGGCGTTCAATATCACCGGCACTGTCGGTGCCGCGCTGTTTAAGGCGGGTTGCCAACTGACTGCGGGAAGGGGGAATCAAGAAAATCAAAACACATTGTGGATATTTGTTCTTAATCTGTAAGCCTCCTTGAACATCAATTTCCAGAATAACATCCCGTCCCCCGGAAAGATTTTTTTCAACAGGTTCCCGCGGCGTACCGTAATAATTGCCATATACATCCGCCCATTCCAGCAGGCGGTCCGCGGCAATCATCTCCTCAAATTGTTCCCTGGTTAAAAAAAAATAATCAATTCCGTCTTGCTCTACGCCCCGGGGCTTTCTGGTTGTAGCCGACACCGACACCAGCAGACCGGGGTTTTCTTCAGTCAAGGCGTGACAAACAGTACCCTTGCCGGAACCGGAGGGACCTGAAATGACAATTAAATTTCCTTTGCTCTTCATACCGGCCAACCCTGTTACTCTTCATCGTTTTTAAGCGAGCCGTCTTTGTTAACCAGACGATGTGCTACAGTTTCCGGCTGAACGGCGGAAAGAATGACATGATCGCTGTCAGTGATAATAACCGCCCTGGTACGACGCCCGTAAGTGGCATCCACCAGCATCCCCCTGTCCCTGGCCTCAGTGATGATTCTCTTAATCGGTGCGGATTCGGGGCTGACAATGGCGATTATTCTATTGGCTGAAACTATATTGCCAAAACCTATGTTTACAAGTTTTATATCCATATTGCCGTCCTCCTCGTTTATTCCATGTTTTGGATTTGTTCTCTAATCTTCTCCAGTTCACTTTTTACCTCAACCACAAGACTATTAATAGTCAGGTCTGAAGCTTTTGATGCAATGGTATTTATTTCCCGATTCATTTCCTGAAGCAGGAAATCCATTTTTCTACCCACAGACTCGTCGCTGTTCAAACACCCTGCCAGTTGAGTTAAATGGCTGCCCAACCTGACGATTTCCTCCGTAATGCTTGAACGCTCTGCAAAAATAACAACTTCCCCTTCCAGCCTGGACGGGTCCAGGTTACCTTGTTCCAGTATATCTTTAAGCCGCTGTTTAAGCCGCTCCCGGTATTCCTCTACCACCACCGGGGAGCGCCGCTCTATTTGGGCTACCATTTCGGAAATGCGCTTTGCCCTGACCACAACATCTTCAGACAACTGTTTACCTTCTTTAATACGCATTTGCATCAGGCCATCAAGGGCATGATGCAAAGTACTTTCCAGAGTGGGCCACCATAATTCAACATCTTCCTCGGGCTCTTCCAGATTAAAAACTCCCGGCAGTTGCAGCAACTTGGAGATTTTAATTTCACCAGGCAAATTAAATTTGCTGTTTAATTCGGTCAAAGCCTTAAGGTACGACGCCGCTAATTCGCCGTCGGCCCTTACCAGCGCTCTGTTCTCGCCGCAAAGTTCTATTTTGATATAGACTTCAACCCTGCCGCGGGCAATTCTTTTTTGAATAACCCGTTTGATCCTGTCCTCCAGTACATTTAATAACCGGGGCATACGTAAAACAATTTCGCAATACCGATGATTTACGGATTTCATTTCAACATTAATTTTAACTTTTTCGTTGTTTATTTCCCCGCGACCAAACCCGGTCATGCTTTTTATCAATTTCTCACCACCCAATGCGCAAAGTGTATTTACCTTAGTATTAACTCCAGTTACAAACAATATATTTTCTACCTTAATTAAAGAATTCCTTTGAATTCCGGTTAATTATATCTGAAAAGGAAACCCCTAGTCAAAAAAAATAAACTTCTAACTTTATATTATATGCGGCAGCACCCTTTAATACCAGATAAAGTCAGAAGAATGAGATTGCCACGTCGCTTCGCTCTTTGCCATGACAGAATGCCTCAGAGTCGGAGAAAAATGGCCCCAATTTAAATTAAAATGCCGGCCTAAAAGGCCGGCGTTAATTCACTTCAGCTGAGTGATTACTTTTTCTATCCTGTCAACACCTTCTTTAATATTTTCCATTGAGGTGGCGTAGGAGAGCCTGAAGCAAGTATCATCACCAAAAGCTACACCGGGCACGATGGCAACGTGAGCTTTTTCCAGCAGCACGGCCGCCAGATCCGAGGCGCCGTTGATTACAGTACCGTCATAACTTCTGCCCAGCAGTGACTTAATTTCCGGAAAGACGTAAAACGCACCGCCCGGTCTGTCGCAGTTAACCCCCGGAATGGCATTCATCCTTTCCACCATATAGTCTCTGCGCTTCACAAATTCGGCAACCATTTTTTTAACCGGCTCCTGCGTCCCTACCAGCGCCTCAACTGTAGCCGCCTGGGCAATAGAGGTGGAATTGGAGGTGGAGTGGCTTTGCAGGTCCGCCATAGCTTTGGCCACGGGTGGCGGCGCCGCGGCGTAACCGATACGCCAGCCGGTCATGGCATAGGTTTTGGAAACCCCGTTAATCACTACGGTAAGCTCTTTTAATTCCGGGCTCAAAGAGGCGATACTCACATGTTCGTTGCCGTCATATAATAGTTTTTCATATATTTCATCAGAAATAATGGCTATGTTATGTTTAACCAGCAGCTCTCCCAGTGCGGTCAGTTCTTCCCGGGAGTAAACAGCGCCGGTTGGATTGCTGGGACTGTTTAATATGATCGCTTTGGTATTTGGCGTAATAGCTGCGGCTAATTCCCCGGGTGTGAGTTTAAAACTATTTTCAATGCGGGTGGGAATTACCACCGGCTTAGCCCCGGTTAACTTGATTTGTTCAAGATAGCTGACCCAGTACGGGGCCGGTAAAATAACATCGTCCCCTGCCTGGCACAATACCTGGAAAGCATTATAAAGTGAGTGTTTGGCACCCGCTGAAACAACAATTTGCCCGGGTTCATAAGTTAGCCCGTTGTCATCGGCAAATTTTTTAACAATGGCCTGGCGCAGGGGCAGTATCCCGGCAACGGGAGTATACCTGGTCATGCCTTGGTCTATGGCTTCCTTGGCCGCCAGCTTGATATTTTCCGGCGTCTCGAAGTCGGGTTCACCTACGCCAAAATTAACAACATTGATGCCTTCGGCAATCATTTTTTTAGCCTGAGCATCAATGGACAGAGTTGGTGACGGGCTGATGTTTTTTGCCCTATCAGCTAATAGCATTTGTTTCTCCTCCTGTAATAAACAAAGTAGTCAGTAGCCAGGAGTCAGTATTCAGAATATCACAAGCCAACAAAGTGTTTTTATTCTAACTCCTGAATTCTGACTCCTGACTCCTATATTTAAAACTTTACAGTCCCGATATTTTGCTTCATTCTTTCCAGCGCCTCAATCATGCGCTCTTTTTGCACGGTCAGGGCGATACGGAAAAATCCTGCTCCATTCTCGCCGTAGCCTGTACCCGGAGTGATAACCACACCGGCCTTTTCCAACACCAGTTCGGCAAAGGACTCAGAAGTATGGCCTGCCGGCACAGGTGCCCAAACATAGAAGGTTGCCTTTGGTTTGGTCAGGCTCCAGCCCATCCCGTTCAGGGCATCAACTAGAATGTCCCTTCTTTCCTGGTAAATCTTTTGCATTTTGCTTACATCATCCTGGGGTCCGGTCAAACCTTTAATTGCAGCATACTGAACAGCCTGGAACTGCCCGGAATCAATATTGGATTTAAGACGCCCCAGCGCTTCAACCACTGCGGGGTGGCCGGCAGCCCAGCCGATCCGCCAGCCGGTCATATTATAGGATTTGGAGACGGAATGAAATTCAATGCCCACATCAATAGCGCCCTGGAACTGCAGGAAGCTGGGCGGCTTATACCCGTCATAGGACATCTCCGAATAGGCTGCGTCGTGGCAAATCAGAATATTGTTTTCTCTGGCAAAAGCAATTACTTCCTGATAAAATTCTTCACCTGCCACCGCACCTGTCGGGTTGTTGGGGTAATTAATAAACATCATCTTGGCCCTGCGGGCAACATCGGCAGGTATCGCCCCCAGGTCGGGCAGAAAGCCCTTTTCAGCCTCCAAAGGCATGTAATATGGCTCGGCACCGGCCAAAATGGCTCCCCCCGCGTAAACAGGATAGCCCGGATCGGGCACCAGCACCGTATCGCCAGGGTTAAGGTAACACCAGGCAATATGGGCTATCCCTTCCTTGGAACCAATAACGGAAACTATTTCGCTGTCGGGGTTAAGCTCCACTCCAAAGCGGTTTTGGTACCACCGGGCCACCGCCTGGCGGTAAGAAAGCATTCCAACGGAGGATGGATACTGGTGGTTGGCGGGCACTTCCGCTTGTTTTTGTAACTCTTCAATTATATGGCCGGGGGTCGGCATGTCCGGGTCACCAATACCCAGGCTGATGACGTCCACACCTGCCTTGCGTTTGGCAGCAATTAATTTTTCAATACGGGCAAACAGATAGGGGGGTAAATTTTTAATCCTTTGGGCTTCTTCCAATTGTAAACTCAATTACACACGACCTCCTTGTAAAATCAACCATCCATGTTCTATATTCTTATATTCCTGTCTTAAACAGGATAATTACCCGTAAAAACTTCCTGTGCCGGGCCGGTCATATATACCCGGTCGTCACCGGCCCATTCAATGTCCAGCGGGCCGGCGTGCAGGTACACCCGGACTTTCCTGCCGGTTAAGCCGTTTAAGGCTGCCGCCACCGCCGTTGCGCATGCCCCGGTGCCGCAAGCCAGGGTGGGACCGGCACCTCTTTCCCAAACCCTCATCCGCACTTCGTGATCATTTAAAACTTGAACAAACTCCACATTGGTTTTACGGGGGAAAAGGTTGTGTGTTTCCAGCACTGGTCCCAGGTTTTCCAGTGGAACAGCATGCACATCGGGAACAAAAATTATGCAATGTGGATTACCCATGGATACGGTGGTAATATGATAAACCTTACCTTCCGCTTCAAGTGGTTCGTTAACGACTCTGCCTGCAGGGCCGGTCATTGGAATCTGCTCCCGCTCCAACCGGGGCACACCCATATCGACCCTGACGGCGGCAACTGCCGAACCTTCAATAATTAATTCCGGAACCATAATTCCGGCGGCTGTTTCCACTTGCAGCGTGGTTTTATCGAACAGCCCCCGCTCATAGGCGTATTTGGCAACGCAGCGAATAGCGTTACCGCACATTTCAGCTTCACTCCCGTCGGAATTAATTATCTGCATGGCAATATCCGCCTTTTGGCTGGGGCGTAATAATACCAAACCGTCAGCCCCAATACCGAAATGCCTGTCGCAAATCTTGATTGCCAGTTCGGCCAGGCTTTCGGTCAGATTTTTTTCTTCTTCCCGGCTGACTTCTTTCATGTTGACTAAAACGAAATCATTCCCCAATCCCTGTACTTTGGTAAACTTCAACGGACTATTCACTCCCGATTTTTTGTTCAGTTTATTATAACACTTCCCTGCCGGTCAAATCTTTCCTTCCCTGATGTATTCATGTATACATGATATTTGTCCCATGGCCAATAATCCATGCGCAAGCGCTTTATTAACCCCGGGCAGCCGCAAAAAACGCACGCTAAATTATTTTCCTTAGCACGCGTTTTATATTTTTTACCCCTTATTACTACAATCTTTGCCATACCCGGCAAATTACATTTCATGAACAGCAAAAAAAAGCTGCGTAAATCATTAATTTATTAAATATTAAGGAATACTTAAAATGAATGTAATATTTTAATTCTATATTTGATACAGGGATGACAAGCCAGCTTGATTAAAGAATGACATGATTAAATAATGGGAGGTAGTTTGATGGAAAAATATATTTGCACCCTTTGCGGCTACGTCTATGACCCTGCTGAAGGCACTGATGATATACCACCCGGTATTTCCTTTGAAGACCTGCCCGAGGATTGGGTGTGCCCGGAATGCCTTGCGGAAAAAGAAGTTTTTCAACTGGAATACCTGGCCACGCATAGAAAAACTCCCCGCGGCTAATATGCGGCTAATAATTTTGGGGTTCCATTTGCTTTACTCAACCAGCTCAATTGCCCCGAAACTGCAATTTTCCAGGCATTTACCGCATTCCAGACAACGGGCCGGGTCAATACTGTAAAATGGATATGTTTTTTTAACCGCTCCAGCCGGGCAAATAGCTGTACAAGTATCGCAAAAGCGGCATTTATCTGTAATTCTGTACATTTTCAACACCTTAAAAAAGTATTTAAATATTGCTATCTATGAATATTTAAATACTTTTTTTATAATTAGTCAACTAAGCAATATTATCAAAAACTTTCCCTACTCCACACGTATATAGCTAATGTTAGTTCACAGTCCCTATGGTTACTTTAGTAATATCGGCATTAATCAAAACTTTGGAGTTAGGAATCATTTCCCAATCAGCTTGACATTATTTAATTAAAAAGGTAGGCTTTAGGAAAAGGAGGGGTGTTCTTGCGAACCGAAAATGCCGACAGGTTGTATACCTATGAGGATTATTTAAAAATTGACGACGACAATCAATACGAGCTGATCGGAGGGAAGTTAATTTTGGTTCCAGCACCAAAAACGATTCACCAGGAAATAACATTAGCAATAGCTTCAGTCATAAGAGATTTTGTTCGTAGAAGCAATTTAGGCAAGGTATTAATTGCCCCAACAGATGTTCTTTTATCAGAAACAGAAAAGCCCCAGCCGGATATACTTTTTATCTCAACAAAACGTTTGGGCATTATTACCGATATGAATGTTCAAGGTGCCCCCGACTTAGTGGTTAAAATATTGTCGCCGTCAACAGGCAAATATGATAAAGTCGAAAAAAGCAAAATGTATTACAAGCATGGAGTAAAGGAATACTGGATAGTTGACCCAGACCATAAAACTATTGAAGTTTTTATACCTGCCGAAAAAAACTGGAATCTGTTCCAATCCTATGATGATGAGGACACATTAGCGTCCCCTCTGTTAACCGGGTTAGAAATACAACTGAGTGACATTTTTAATTAAAGTTATAATTAAGCCGCCTATAAGAACGGGGCGGTTTTTTATAGGTACGTTAATTGTGTCAAGGGGACGGGATTGCTGACACTCAATAACCCTGTCCCCTTTAAATTTTCCTTAGACTGGAGGTGGCACCCCTCTATGCCTCTACAGTTTTTTTTAAAACAATACCCCTATTGTAATTCTTCCTATTTGTCGTTTTTGTGTAACCTTTACCAAACCTTATTCCCGGAACATTTTTAAATTTTTGCCGTCTTTATTGACAAAATGATAAAGATGGAGGGTAATTGGTTATGGGAAAATTACGGTTACGGGTTTGATTGCCGGTATTATCCCTCATAACTTTCGATTAAAGACTGGTCAGTTCCAAAAAACTTTATAACCCGGCAGTTTTATGACTTTATATATTAAGCCTTTAACGGTTCCATGTTGCGCATAATCATTGAAATGCAAATTAACAATATTCTTACTGACATTATTTATATTTATTATATATTTTGTGATTTCTTATATTCTACACCTTCCTTAAACACATTCCCCACAGCCTGACCTAAGTCAAAGTAACTGGTGCCCATCATAATCATCGGATTGATTTTTAGTGGGTCAGGCTTGTCGTCTGTCAAGCATTGCTTATTTAGGTATGTAGAAACTATCTCCCCAAAAAACACTTCAAAGCCGCAGATAGGAATGCTTTGAATGATCTTACAGAGAAAATTCAACGGACATTCGCTAATCATGGGAGCTTTTTCAAGTTCATCATAAAACGGAGTAAACACAATTGACTTGTCTGTTGTTTTTCCCGATACTATACCGCAATAATCTGTCATTTGAACTATATCTGCCGAGGGTACATTGATACTAAAATATCCATTTTCCTTAACCCCAATAGTTGTATAATGAGTGCTTTTTAATGAGATGTAAAACACTGGTTCCAGACACACCATACCAAATGCTCCAACGGTAGCATAGTTAGGCCTGCCATTTACATCGGCTCCGACAAGGACAGTTGGAGCAGGACTTACCATAGGATAATTTTTGATTTTTACTTTTTCCACATTAAAACCTCCCAAATTTTATTTTGCTTGGAAGCCAGCATTAAAAATATAATCGAAATCCTAAAAAAAGAATAGACTTTTTCTTTTTTGTTAGTTAAACTATTGTTATAGTATGCCCCAAAGCCTATATGCCATTTTTTTAATTTTCATGGGCATCTATATAATTCGAAAAATATTATGTTAAAAAGCCGATTATCCTTATCATAGGGAAAATCGGCTTTTTCATTCTATAAATGTCTTAACGTTGGTTTTCCAACATTTTACTGTAACAGATCCTTATTGCGTATAAAAAAACAAAATGCGTAACAACAATGTTTTTATTGTTACGCATTTTGTTTTTTGGGGTTTTCCTCACGTTGTTGAAGAAAGATACACGGAGGAAAATTGAACAACCCCGCAACTCTCTATCTGCTTCATAAGACTCCCGCCTCTATAAATAGTCTCAGTTGTATACATCCAACGCCACATCATTGTTTTGGCATTTAACAACATAACGCAAACTAATCAAAACCCTAATATTTATTGGACAGACCCCCTTGCACACAAGGAGGTCTGTTTAAAACTGAGCACTTTGCAACACTTACACCCATAACAATCCTTCAATTTTTACGGATTCAACTTGTCACCTGCAACACCGGCGCTTCATCCGCAACAACGACGCTGGCCGGGCTGTTGATTCCGGCAGCCACTCTTTTAACCTTAACCAGGGCGCCGGCGTAGGCCCTGGCGCTGGCCTCGATAACGTCGGTGCTGATACCCCGGCCCACTACCAGCCCGCCATCTGCGCAGCGCACCTTTACCGTGGCCTCGCCCAGGGCCTCCTTGCCCCGGCTGACGGACTGCAAAGTATAGTCCTCCAGAGCCACCGGCTCACCCACCAGCCGGTCAATAGCCTTGAAAACAGCATCCACCGGCCCGTTGCCGCAAGCGGCGTCTGTCACTGCAGCACCGTCCAACTCCAGGGTAACCGTGGCAGTGGCCCGGGAAGCCCCGGCGGTGGTTACTGAAATATGCTTGATCATGATCCGGCTCTCTTCCGAACCGCTGTCTCCCAACAGAGCATGTAAATCCTGGTCAAAAATCTCCCCCTTTTGATCAGCCAGCTGTAGGAAGCTTTGATACAGGGCCTCCAGGTTATCGTGCTCCGGGTGATAACCCAATTCTTCCAGTCTGTGCCGGAAGGCATGCCTGCCTGATCTGGCGCTTAAAACAATTCTGTTCTTCGGCACACCCACCACTTCCGGGTTGATAATTTCATAAGTGGTTCTTTCCTTTAATACACCATCCTGGTGAATACCCGAAGCATGCATAAAAGCATTGGCCCCCACGATGGCTTTATGGGCAGGCACCGGGACACCGGTAATCCGGGCCACCAGCCTGCTGGTGGCGGAAATTTCGCGGGTCTGCACTCCTGTGCTGATCCCGTGGCGGTTGCGCTGGGTGTAAATGGCCATGATCACTTCTTCCAGGGAGGTATTGCCGGCCCGCTCTCCGATACCGTTGATTGTACCCTCCACCTGACCGGCCCCGGCCATAATCCCGGCTACGGAGTTGGCAGTGGCCATCCCCAGGTCGTTGTGACAATGTATGCTGAGCACGGCCTTGTCGATATTACTAACGTGTTTCATTACATAGGTAACCATTTCAGCGTATTCCCAGGGGGTGGCATAGCCGACGGTATCCGGTATGTTGACCACCGTCGCCCCTGCTTCAATAACCTGTTCCAGAACCCGGACCAGGAAGGGAAGCTCACTGCGGAAAGCATCCTCCGCGTAAAATTCAACGTCACCCACATACTTTTTGGCATGTTTTACCGCCGCCACCGCGGTTTCCACCACCTGGTCGGGGGAAAGCCGCAGCTTTTGCGCCATATGCACCGGGGATACCGCTATACCGGTGTGAATCCTCGGGTACCCGGCCTCCCGCAGGGACTCGGCGCAGCAGTCGATATCATGCTCCACCGCCCGGGAAAGGCCGCAGACAATCACACCTTTCAGTTCCCGGGCCAGTGTGCGCACCGCTGCCAAATCTCCGGGCGAAGAAGCCGGGAAACCCGCCTCGATCACATCTACACCAAGCTTTACCAGCTGTCTGGCGATTTCAAGCTTTTCATGAACATTAAGTGTTATTCCCAGTGACTGTTCTCCATCCCTGAGGGTGGTATCAAATACATAGAGCCTGCGCATTTTATCTCTCCTCCTTGATTAAAAAATCGATTTTGTTTTTTACCGTTGGTAAGGCCACTAAGGTCAGATTCCACCGTACCACCACCCCCCATTGAATAAAATAAAAAACCCCTCGCCTCAATATATGAGACGAAGGGTTTGCCTCCGCGGTACCACTCAAATTAGCGACGTTAATGCCGCTCTCTTAAAGGATGCGGGATTGATAAGATCAATCAAATCCGATATCCCCTTCCTTTTAACGGTGGAAGACTCCGTCCGGACCTACTTTCCCAGGGATTTCGACCGGCTACTCCAGGGAGAGTTCGGCGCCCCACCCCTGACCGCCTCGCACCAACCGGCGGCTCTCTGAACCGGCAAAACCGCTTACTATTCCCTCTCATCGTCATTTTGAAATATTATTGCGATTTTACCAGTTACGCATGCGACTGTCAATAACCAAGTGGGTAAACGGAAGCGTTTTTTGCGGGTTATTGAAGGGAGATTAATCGCGCCCATCATATGGAACCTCAATAGGTGTAGACATTTATAGTAAAAATCAATAAAATATATTATGAAAAAAACAGGAGGTAAAAAAACGAAAACATGCGTTTCGACCGATAATTCCGTAACCAAATCAATATGGTTGTCTAAAATCTGCCTGCGGATGCAGCGGTCGGAATAAGTATGTCTTTTTTTAACCCCGGATAAAGAAAATATCATAATCGCCAAGTTCCATAATAGGTACTGTTTGTTTTTTATATGTTTGTTTCAACTCATAAGTATTTCTTTCGACCCTGTGTATCCTAGTGCAGGCAGAGCATAGGCCTGTATTTATTTGCAAAATAAGGATATGGAGGGTTATTTATGTTGATCCTTAAAGCAGAAGGACTTAAAAAAGATTGGAACGGCAAACAGGTATTTGAAAACATTAACTTGGAAATACACCAAGGAGAACGTTGCGCCCTGATAGGACAAAACGGAGTGGGAAAAACTACACTCCTGGGGTGCCTGTTGGGCCGGGTTTTCCCGGATGGAGGGAAAATTTTTCGCCGCTGGCCTGTAAAAGAATGGGGCAGCATTGAACAACATTTAATGGTCCCGGAGACTTTGACAATACAGGAATTTGTCCAATCAGGACACTCGGATTTATACCGGTTGAAACAAGAACTGAACCAACTTGAGGCTATAATGGAACATGAGAAAGGAAATGAATTAAACACCATATTTGAACGTTATAGTACTGCCCTGGAACATTACCAATCCCTGGGAGGATATGAGTGGGAATATAATGTGGAAGCTGTTTTGAGCCGGTTTGCCCTTTCAGGCAACGTCCCGTACAGGAAATTAAGCGGGGGGCAGAAAACCAAAGCCCAGTTGGCCCGGGTACTGGCAGGGAACCCTTCGTTTCTGCTCATGGATGAGCCTACAAACCATCTGGATATTGAGACACTGGACTGGTTAAGGAACTGGATCCAAACATTCAGCAACACCGTTTTATTTGTTTCACATGACCGGGAATTCATCGACCGTATAGCTGATAAAACGGTGGAGCTATCACCTAAAGGGACCAAAACCTACCAGGGAGGATACTCAGATTTCTTTCAGGAACGGGAGCGGGAGAGAAGGGAACAGGAATCCCTTTATAAAAAACAATTACAGGATAAAAAGAAACTGGAGGAAGCAATTCACCGTTACAGGGATTGGTTCACGAAGGCTCACGCGGCAGCAGGGGAGCGAAATCCTTTTTACAAGAAAAAAGCCGAAAAAAACAAAACCCGCTATAAAGCAAAGGAAAAGGCGCTTGAACGATTGGAAAAAGAACTGGTGGAACGGCCCAAAAATTCACCCGGTGTAATAGTCCACTTTGCAGGAAGTGATTTTCAGGCGCACCAGCTTGTCCGCATGGAGAACATAAGGTTTTCTTATAGTCATACGCAGTTGCTCCATGACGTGAATTTCACTATTTCCAGGGGTGACCGGCTGGCAGTGGTCGGCCCAAACGGAAGCGGAAAAACTACGCTGCTTAAGCTACTATCCGGGCAACTCCGGCCCCAGGTGGGAACGGTCACTCATCACCCGGCATTAAAGATAGGTTACTTTGCCCAGGAGCTGGATAACCTGCATGATGACAACACCATTTTGGATAGTTTGCTCTGTTTGCCGGAAATGACGCAGCGGGAAGCACGGAACATACTTGCCGGTTTCCTTTTTCGGCATGATGAAGTGTTCCGGAAAATAGGCAGCCTGAGCATGGGAGAACGGTGCCGGGTAGCCTTTGTTGCCCTTTATTTTTCCGGGGCCAACCTGATGGTGCTGGATGAACCGACGAATTACCTGGACATTCCCACTCGTGAGCGAATTGAGGAAGCCCTCATAGGATATCCCGGCGCCCTGGCAGTTGTGTCTCATGACCGGTATTTATTAAAAAAAGTTTCCAACCGGGTTGCCAGCTTGGATAGTGGTCAGTTGACATACTACCCCGGTAACTATGAAGAGTACCAAAATGACCTGCGTAAGCGGACCACTCAACCGGGTGATTCTGTACTGGAAGGGCGGATACTTTCTTTGAACTTGGAACTGACCCGGTTAATGACCGAAGAAGAACCGGAAGGAGAAGACGCCAGGGAAGCCCTTTATGCCCGTATCCGCGCAGTAAAGGCAGAATTGCACAAGTTAAAAAACGGTCAGGGGGACGGGGTTAGTGACAATCGCTAACTCTGCCTGCTTGGCATGAAAGAAGAGGACTTTTCCTTGAGCCTGGAAAGGACCTCCTGTTACAATGGTATAGGAAGATGGTGAGTAAAATGGGATGGGAGAGTTGACTGTGGGTGGCAGGATAACAGAAGTTTTTTGTGAACGAAGAACATATGATAAACAATATCATACTCACAGCCATCCTTATGCTCAACTCATCCTGCCCATAGAAGGCACCTTGCATTACAGAACCCCAATTCACGATTTATCACTAGATAGCCGGCATTTGTTTTTTCTGCCGCCAAATTTCGACCATACTTTTTGTGCCACCGACAGAAATGAATTCCTGGTATCGGACATACCTCTTTTCGTGCTGCCTGATATCGGCAGCGCAGATATAGAACAGCACCTGCCGTTAGCAGGTTGGCTTATCCTGCTTTATCTGGGGCTGTTCCCGACGGCAGCATCCTACGCCCTTCTCGGCGCAGGTCTAAAGAAGGCTACGGCCACTTCATCATCCATCGTTGTACTCGTCGAACCCCTGGTGGCAACCCTGCTGGCCGTGGGCTTCGTGGGCGAGCGATTAACGGTGGCGGGTTGGGTTGGGGCAGCCCTGCTCCTGGCCTCTCTCGTGGTTTTGACGGTATCGGCAAAACGGATTAGTCAACCGGCGGAGAAGCTTTGCAAGTAAAACCATTGTTCCGGGTTTTTTAATCCAACCGGCTCCCCAGGTACTCTATGATATCACCCGGTTTCCCGTCGGTTTGGATTAAATATGTGCATTGCTCAGTTATCTCATCAGTTAAAAGTTGTGTTAAATATAAAGGAACCTTTTTCCTTGGAGGGTGATTAAGTATGGCTATAAATATTTGGATTAAACAATTATTGAAGAATTTAGATGAGCATGTTGATGAAGCCACTCGCAAAAGAATAATGGAATCCTGCGGGGAAAAATGTCCATTTACGCATCTTCCAGATGCTAAGCTTAACAAAATAAAGGAGAACTCTCAAAGCGAAGAGGAGTTTCTTGAGCACCTTTGCTTTCAGTGGCGTCTCAAAAAAGAAGACGGAGAGTATTTCGTTGTTTTTGATCAGTGCTACTGTCCTTTAGTCAACGAAGATATCCAGGGCGTTTCAAAGACATTATGCTCTTGCACTCTGGGCAATATTAAGCGAAAATTCGCTATCGGACTGGGTCGCGAGGTCGATGTACTCATGGAAAAATCAATTCTGGCTGGAGATAATGAGTGCCGTTTTCATATCAAGTTATGAAGCATAACAAATACCTTATAGTCTATGATGCCAAAACAGGGAAATGCACGGAACTTCCCCGACAGCCCGACACAGTAACCTTCTACCCGGACTGGTCGCCGGACGGCACCCGCATTTCTTATATCCATGCAGAAGAACAGAGAGATGCCAACGGCGCTTATTATGCAGACGGAAAAAAACATGGTCCCTCTGGATAGCGAATGCCGGCGGCGCCAATGCCCGGCGGCTGGATAAGGCCGACACGGGAATCTACTATGCCTCTGGTCCCGGGACCGCGCTCATATCGTCTACCTTAAAGATAACGCTGTCTGGCTGATTAATGTCAATGGGGGCAGTCCGGTCAAAATCGTAGATCTAATGCCGGGCCAAAAGGATCTGCATGACTATTATGGTTATACTTCGTGGGCCGACCAATTGGCTTATTACCGATACGAGAAGTGAGATCAATACCCCCTTCCTTACTAAAGAAGGAGGCTTTCTTTAAATAACCTATATTTTATCTTTTCGGGCCCCCAATGTTTTTCCCATTTACAGAGATCACAGTTACAACTTAAGTTGTGTTTAGCTAATCGGCCCGGTTGTTTATTATATCTGCTCCCTGTCCACAAACTTTCGTAAGCAATAATTTTATAATATTTAGAGCTGCCATAGCTGCCACTTTCAGTAACAAAGTCATAACGATGGGCATCACCCCATACATGCTTAATAATATTCTGGCGTTTTTTAATAACTCTCGCACGATGATAGCGGTGATAAGACCGTCCTCGCCCAAGGCTTTTTCTCTGCTGACATACCGGACAATCTCCATTATGAGACAGATAAGAATAGCAAATTAGACACTGTGCTTGCATTTTGCAGCAACACCTCCTAACTAGTGTCGCCGCAGCCGCCCTTACCGGCAATTTAACTGGAACCGGTACGGCGGCTGGGGCGGTCGCCCCAGTTTTCCCGTTATCAATTAAATCACCCCATAACCATCTTTAGTCTTTTTTAGCGTATAACATTGCTTCTTTCCAAATATCCAAAGGAACCATTTTGGCAACTTCTTTAACCCCTAAGTTATATACAAGTAAGTTTAGTAATTTCTTAGCCCATTCGATTTCACCAGTCAATATTCCGTCGATTATTTCCAACTTTTCGGGCGTATATTCATAATATTGCTCCACATTGATTTTTTGCCCCTCTAATTGAGGATTTAGCATAATGTTTTCTCCTTTCGCCTTAAAAATCTCATTAAGGCTGATTTGGCACCTAAAACAATTCCGTTCTTCAGCACACCCGTCACTTCCGGGTTGATAATTTGATTAGATTGAACACAATGCCATAAATCATTATGAGTATTAACAATTTTAGAGTTACAGGGTTATGCTCATGCCTGCCGCTGGACTTTTAGAAATACAGACCTGGGCCCTTTATGTCCAGTCCGCCCACCAGTAAACATCCTGTCCATCGCCGCACCCGGGGTCGGGGCAGCCGGCCAGGTATATAGCCCCGATATCGCCCACTACCCAGGGGGTGTAGTTATCGGTTTTAATGGTAGCTATGTGAACCAGGTCAGCGCCGCACCGGCACCGGGTATACTGCGGGTCCTGCTCACACTCCAGCCAGCCGCCGATCTTGGACCGCACGTGCCAACCGGGTATGTTCCTCAGGTCTTCCAGGTAGGCCATGTAACGGTCCATGGCCAAATCATTGCGCCCAATATTCTGCCGGACACCCGGGTCCGTATAAATGCTGGGCACGTCCACGGCGGCATAATATGCAGCCTGCACGCAAGATTTACTGACGGGGCAAATTATGCCCTCCACTTCAGGCTGGCCGGGAATGGGGGGTACTATCAGATCCGTCCGGGCTTTCATTTGCTCCGGTTCCGCATAGGTGCGGATAACCCAGCCAGGCTCAGTATTCTTCAAAGGGTTGCATTTGAAACAAAAGTAGAACACCAGAAGATCGCATCCCGGCACAATGTTTAAACCGGCTTCCCGGAAATTGAGCTGAAACAGGTTATGCATATGGCCTCCACATTGAGGACAGGCGGGGTAATCTTCCTCCGCGGGTATAAACGGGGTGCCGAAAAGCTTTGTGCCCAGCATACTATTGTCCTCGCTTTCGGCAAAGTTTAAATGTACCGTTTGCAGCAACCTGCCGACAAGATATTCCTTTTCACGCCCGGTCAGGGGCGCGTCAGATAACTTGGCCAGATGCACGGCATTACTATTGGCCAACCGGGGCGTCAGTTTCATTCAAATCAACCTCCTGAAACCATACTATTAAAAAGCCTTTCACCCGTCCCGGCATCGAGGAATAGTCTGCCGGCGGGAAAATTAAAGTCGGGTAAAACTGCCGGCTTGATACGGTAGACCAGCCGGGTTGCAGGTTGTTCCCGGCCGGGGTCGGGCCAGTCGGTACATGTATAGGCCAACTCCAAGCCAAAGGTGTCGAGGTAACTTCTGGCGGCCGCACCGGGCTTGATTGCCGTTTGAGGGTCGGGAAAGGTTGTCCCGGCCGCAAGCCGGTGGCGATTGAAAGATTGCAGTCGTCCGGTGCTGCCGCAAAGAATGATGGTCACCAGGTTATTATATACCGGCAGGCCGTTGATAGTTTCCATAAAAGTATAAGCCTGGCTCCACTTCGTGCCGGGCGGGGGCGTATATGCTTTGATTAATTTCCGGTAATCCCGGGGCAACGCATATTCCTGGCTGACCATGCGCTCCGCCCGGTGGGGCAGGCAAAGCTCGAGCAAGTGGTGTGCCCCGGTCTCCATCTCTTCAAGCGAAGAGGTGGCGATACCTTCCGGTGTATCGTTAAAAGCGCTGTTGATAAACCACACTTCTCCGCTACCGCAATCCAACCGGATATGCGCTTCCCCAAGCTCACCCACACAGCGCAGTTCCCATATCTCGATTGAACCGTCCCCGAAATCCCAGGTTGTTTTTTTAACCTGGACTATCTCGTATTCACCGATTAACCAATCCATGATTTCTCGTGACCGTCCCAGGGCCTCCTCCCGGCTTAACCCGGCGGACGGTAATGACCGGGGTGATGCCTTTTGGTCCGGCCAGAGGAGGTTGCAATGTATGGCTGCCGCATCCATTTTTGCACCAAAGTTATCAATTAAACACCCGGTTAGAGCATCTATTTGCCAGTAGGGTTCGCTGCTGTAAAACGAACTATAAACGGGGGAGTAAACCAGCCGGGCCTGACGTGGATTTCCTCTGTCCGGCAGGTAAGGTGAAAGCCTTACATCCAGTTGGTCCATTTCATTTAAGCGCATTGATTCTATTGCCAGTTGTGCCGGAACATAGTAACCAAGCTGCAGCGGAAACTGTTCTAAAAAACATTTTTTAGCCTCCTCCGCGCTGATTACGTTGTCCCGGGGAGCAAAGTCAATATCACTCCAGGTTAAATGTAAATCCCGCACCAGCCTGGCCACCGGTTCTACCGCAATTTCAAACCCGTCCGGGTCAAAGGGGATGCCGTTGGCCAGGCGCCGGTAGCGTAACCTGTAGCAATCCATTTGGGTATGTACAGCATAGGGTTCCACCTGCCGTGCTTTGTCGGGATAAACCTGTTCAATAAACTTTTGGGCTATTGCGATAGCTTCCTCCCTGCTGCACCAGTGTTGTTTAAGCATTGCAGCCCCGGGAATTACATGATCCAAGTCCAGAATTTCACCGCTGGCGGCATCGACGCTGACCCGGAAATACTCCTCACGCTCCTGATCCTGGGCCTTCCAGGCAAGATGCCGGATTTTTTTACCGGAAGTCCAGGTTTCCAGCCTGGCTGTATGCTCATCCCATCCTTCGGACAGAGCCAGACGCTTTTGAACCAACTGTTTAATTTCTTCAAGAGGAATTATTTTGGGCAAAGTTCTGTTCAAATGAAACAGCTCCTTTTTAGACGCGATACTAATTAGGATCTCTGTGTGGGGTCTCTGAGTATTTAGGCGTTTTTGCATTGGAAAATGTTCCCGCAAATTACAGGCAGGCATGGTCCCAATAAGCTCAAACGGAACAGTATATTCCGGTAATTTAAAGCCTTTAACGGTTCCATGTTGCGCATAATGATAATATGTAAAAGTTTTAAACTAATGGAATATCCTTAACAATTTTGAGAACATATTATAAAATTCATGGGATTACTGTTAAGATATAGATAACATGCTTAACCCTTTGAGATGCCAGAAAAACAGGTCGTCCACAGAAACATAACATGTTTCCATAAAGTTAAATCGAGGAGGAATGAAGTTTGGTCATAATTAAAACCCCGCAACAAATTAAACTAATGGCTGAAGCGGGTAAAATATTAACTACCTGCCACCGGGAACTCCGCAAGATTATCCGTCCGGGCATTACGACTATGCAAATTAATCAATTCGTAGATGATTTCATTCAATCCCATGGGGCGAAAGCCGAGCAAAAGGGTTACCATGGCTATCCTTTTGCTATTTGTGCTTCTGTCAACGATGAAATCTGCCACGGATTCCCAACTCAAACCCCACTCCGAGAAGGCGATATCGTCACCATTGATATGGTTGTCAATCTAAATGGGTGGATGGCTGATTCTGCTTGGTCTTACCCGGTGGGTCAGATAACTGAACAAGCTAAACAACTACTCGAAGTGACTAAAGAGTGCCTTTACCTCGGTATAGACAAGGCTGTCATCGGCAATCGGCTCGGTGATATTTCACATGCAATTCAAATTCATGCCGAATCCCATGGGTTTTCCGTAGTGCGTGAATTTACAGGACATGGTATAGGTCATAACATGCATGAAGATCCGCAAGTTCTTCACTATGGCCACCCCAACAAGGGGCTTAGGCTCTCTGAAGGGATGGTTTTCACCATCGAACCGATGATTAATCTTGGCTCCTATGACCTGACAATTGACCAGAATGGATGGACGGCCAGGACAGCGGACGGCAGCCTGTCAGCTCAGTATGAACATACCATTGCTATCACCAAGAACGGTCCGCTGGTTTTAACCGAACAGGGACTGAAAAAGGTTCGCTAAATTGTAAAGGAAGTGTGTTAATCCGTAGAATTAATACCTTCTTCCCGCCACTACGGGTCGCGGTTGAAATAATGCTGCACAAATAAACAAAATGCGCAACAACAATGTTTTTATTGTTACGCATTTTGTTTTTTGGGGTGTTCCCCTCGTCATTGAAGAAAGACAAGGAAAATTGGACAACCCACAACTCTTTATCTGCTTCATAAGACTCCCCCGATGTGCAGCTTTAACTGAGCGAGTTCACTGTTGTTAACTTTACTCATTCCCACTTTCGAATCGCATCTTCCACGTAAGCGGTATCCGTACCCGCCACCCGGCTGTGTTTTTAACATCATTAGAAAATTTTAACCCTATAAATGAATGTTCTATTATTCCTGGAACATTTTAAAATTTTTGCCGTCTTTATTAATAAAAAAATCAAGGTTGAGGGTGATTGTTATGAAAAAACTGCGGTTACGAGCTTTATTGCCGGTATTATCCCTTATAACCATAAGCCTGTTCGCCGGAGGGTGTTTGAATGCCACGCAGGCAACCTTAAAAAAACCGGCGCCTGCCGAGTCAGTGGATACAAAGCTGGTTACTGCCAATACGGGTTTGGGTTTTAATCTTTTCCGGAAACTGGAGCAAACGGACCCCGGGCAAAATGTCTTTATTTCACCCGCCAGCGTGGCTATGGCGCTGGCCATGACTTATAACGGGGCGGACGGCGCAACTAAAGAGGCCATGGCTAAAACCCTGGGATTGCAGGGAATGAGCCTGGAAGAAGTGAACCGGGCCAATGCCGACCTGAAAACCATCCTGGAAAATCCCGACCCCGGGGTGCAGATCACCATTGCCAATTCGCTCTGGACCAGGCAGGGCATCGACTTTAAGTCTGAGTTTATACAGAGAAACAGGGATTATTATGCGGCGGAAGTGGAAACTATTGATTTTTCCCAGCCCGGCGCTGCGGATACCATTAATAACTGGGTTAAAAAGAATACCGGCAGTAAAATCGATAAAATTGTTGAACGCATTGAAGCTGATGACATTTTGTTTTTAATTAACGCCGTTTACTTTAAAGGGAGCTGGGCGGACAAGTTTGAACAATCAAAAACGAAAGATGGATTATTTAATCTGCCGGACGGCACGCAGAAAAAGCAGCCGATGATGTCCCGGACGGGTCAATACGGTTATTACCAGGGAGACAATTTCCAGGCCGTGAGGATTCCATATGGCAACCAAAGGGTCAGCATGTATGTTTTTCTTCCGGCCCGGGAATCCAGTCTTACGGAGTTTTATCATAATCTCGATGCCGCCAATTGGGAAAAGTGGCTGCCCCGGTTTACGGAAACAACGGTACAGCTCGCTTTGCCGCGTTTTAAATTTGAATATGAAGTAAGCCTCAACGACACGTTAAAAGCCCTCGGGATGGAAATTGCTTTTGACAGCCGGCAGGCCGACTTCGGAAAGATGTGCCCGATTACCCCGCTTTCGGTTGTTTATATCGGTAAAGTTAAGCATAAAACCTTTATTGATGTGAACGAAGAGGGTACCGAGGCCGCCGCGGCAACTTCCGTGGAATTCAAATGTACCGGGATGCCGCAGATAACCAACATGGTTGTAGATCGCCCGTTCTTCTTTGCCATTACGGATGATCAAACTGGTACAATCTTATTTATGGGGTCGGTTTCAGAACCTCAAACTTAATGATGCGTGGGAGGTTTATAGTTTTGGGAAATATAATTCAGGGTGTTGGATTAAACATGACGATAGTGGCTCAAATTATCAATTTTGCTATGTTAATTATTTTTCTAATTGTTCCAATTGTTTTGTTGGTTTACTTGTTTTCCACATTAAATGATCTAAAGGCAAGGATGCTTAAAATAGAAGAGATATTAAAGGATATTAGAGATAACCTTAAAAAGTAACGTATTAAAGCCATTCTCCCTGCCATTAACCGACGAGTCCTTATTCTTTTGGCTGTTATGAAGCCTTCGCGCCGTATTGATGATGTATTGATCATAAAAATTTTCGGGAACGCTCTGTATTTCTCCATTCTGCCATATCCGTAACACCTCTTGTTTTTTAGCCAAGCTTTCCCATTCTTGTACAAATCGTTTTCTATTTTCGTGTAACAAGGGCTTAGTCGTCCTGCTTTTCTCATAAATTACTTTTAATTCATCAGGATTAATTTCAGCTGTATCTAAAGGAAAATGATTAATACAAGGTCGGTTAAAATAAACCTTATAAGCTTTCGAAGTATTGATCAGAAAAATATCGTTTGTTTTTTCGCGCAATAAATATAGAGCATATCGAACTCCTGTTTGCTCATAAGCATTTTCTCAGCTCCATATGATGATGGGAACTTGCTCTGGCTATCTTTCAGTTCATTAACTATCTGTTTTAAATCTCTTAAATCTTTAAGCACACCTCTAGCACCACCTCAATTTTTTGTTGCTTTACAACATAACTAAACTAATGATCTTGGTTATATTCATCTTTAACTACCGGGCAATACCAGTGTTTTTTCCAGTTCCCTGGCTTTGTTCAAGGCCAGTATTGCCGTTTGCCGTGTGCCGGAAAAAGTAATTTCGTAGCCATTTTTGCCCCAGGAACAGATTTCCCTGATCATATTTAAGTTCACAATATAGGCCCGGTGGGAACGGAAAAAGGTATTGCCGGTCAGCCTTGTCTCAACGCTGTTCAGGCTTTCCGTGATGCTGATTTTATCTATGCTGGTAACGATGACGGTCTTCCGTTTTTCCCTGGTGATAAAGATAATGTCTTGGGTATCTAAAAAGATCAGCTTTTCGTTCTGCCTGATCACAAGCCTGGCAGGATTTGTTTCGGCGACGGGTGGAACAAAGTGATTTGTTGGAACCGGCGACCTTTGCCTTTCCTGTTGCTTGATTCTTTCCATGGTTTTTTTAATGCGGTCCAGTTTGAATGGTTTGACCAGGTAGTCGAAAGCATATACTTCAAAAGCTTCGTGAATGTGGTCGTCATAGGCGGTGGCAAAGATCAGAATGGTTTGGGAATAGATATCGCAAATTTCCCGCGCCAGTTCCACACCGTTTTTCCCCGGCAGGTCAATGTCGATAAAGACTACCCGGGGATTTAATTTCTCCACCATTTTCAATGCCGTGATGCCGTCGCCGGCTTCTCCCAAAACTTCCACTCCTGGTATTTGTGACAATGTCTTATTAAGTACATGGCGCATAGCGGGATCGTCTTCAGCAATTAATACCGTGAGCATGATCTGTCACAAACCTTTCTATCAATTATTTCTTCACGGGTGGCTTCGGCTGGTTTCACCTCCCGGCACCTTTATCCGATAAATGTACGGAAAAAATTGTTTCACCTTCGGCATGATCTATGGCGATCCGGCCCGAGTATTTGTCCACGATTTCTTTAATAATGGCCATTCCCAGTCCCCGGTTGCTTTTTTTGGTGCTGAAGTGCGGCTCGTACATTCGATCCCGTGTTTCAAGGGGAATTGGATCACCCGTATTGGCCACGGTGAAAATATATTCCCCGGGTTCCCGGGTAATTTCCAGCCTTACAGAGCGATGCGCCCCGGTATAAGCTGCCGCTGCCTCGATGGCGTTGTCCAGCAGATTTCCCAGCAAGGAGTTGGCCTCCATAGTGCTTAAGGAAACACCCCGCAAACTGCAGTCCACCAGAACGCTAAAAGATATACCCCGGGCTTCGGCCTGGCCCGCCTTAGCAAACAGCATGGCGCTGATACCGGGATTGTCGGTTTTAACCACTTCCGCAGGGTTGGAGATATCTAAAAACATTTGTTTGATATAATCGCGTGCTTTATCGCAGGAACCGACCTCCAAAAGCCCGTATACAGCCTGCAGGTGGTGATTAAAGTCATGGCGCTGCTTTCTAATGGTTCTAATCAACTTGTCCAGATGGGCGATGGTTTCCCCGGCTTTGCGGGCCTCGAATTCTTTTTCTTTTAAAAAGGATATTTTTCTTAACGATCCCATGGACAGCACTGTTATCGCAACAAGTATCATACTGAATGTGGCGGCAAATAGATGAAAATATATATCAGGCAAAGCGCCTGTGCGGGAGACAAACAGCACCATATTTACAACGGCAAGCAGCAGCACGGGCAATAACACCAGTATATATAAGTTTAAACACGCTTTCTCGGCCATCTTGCCAATGCCGTCTTCGGGAGCCCGGTCTTTGAGCTCGGAGGCAAAATCCAGCAGGTGAAAATTGTACCGCCGGCAGGCAACAATAAAAATCAAAATAACCACTGCTTCCGGTAGAAAAAGACCGATGCGCACGTCGTCCCTGACGAAAATATCCTGTAAAGAATAACCGGTGCTGTTTAATAGCGGGGGTACGACGGCAGCCTCCAGCGTCGCGAATACCACAAGGCCCAGCAGGGCGATAATGGTAACCCTGCGCAAAGATATGCCGGTGACGACCCGTAGAATCACCACATAAATGGCCATCTGAACCAGGCTGTGCAGCCCGAAAGGTATGGAGGACAGTCTGATGTAATAGGAAAATGCCGTTTGAGCAATACCGGTTATTATCAGCTGCAGCGGCATTATTTTAAGGCCTGCCAGTTGAAACCCCAACATGGTCACCAATAACACTTCGGGCAGTGAAACCAAAATCAGGGCAAGTAATGACATTTTATCCAAGACGCTTCACCTCCCGGTTCTTGAATGCGGCTTAATATTCCTTTCCCGATTGTCCGAAAAGTGGATTTGGGTGTTTGAAGGCTGTGTCCTTTGTTTATGTGAAGTTAACGATAGTAAATATTCAGTGCATAAACAAATTTTCAACGTAATATGCCAATAACCTTTTAATTTTTGCGTTATCTTCGCACAGGCTGTAAGCTCGAAATAAGTGCGACTAAAGTTCAGATGGGGTCAAAACCCCACCTGAACTAAGTCTTCTTTATCAGCTAGTAGCTTTTGATTTTTAGTCAGACATGCAAATACTGGTTTCAGACAAGGATATGCCCTTTTCAGACAAGGATAATGGACATAGAACAATTATTAGTAATATGATGTATGTGATGAAAAACCCAAAACATTACTTATAAACCGAATATTCGGAAGTGGTATATCATGTTGACGTCCGTTTGGAGAAAGCCTTGGAAAGGTTATAAGAAAGTTTATGCCGGAAAAAAGTAGTTTGGTAAACGACCTGGACCAATTAATCATTCAAGTTTATACCGCTGGTTTTTATCTAACCGGGCACCGGGAAAAGGCGGAGCAGTTAAGCGCCCTGGTTTTCGATAAATTCAGCCTGCCGGGTTTTAAGACTAATAAAAACCTGGTATGGCTTTTATTTTGCCATGTTTTCCGCCAATATTGCGAAGAACAAGAAGAAATTGGTATGAATACCACCTGTTCCGAGTCACACTTTTTGTCCGGTGTGGAATTGATACAGAGAGCTTTGCTGGAATTGCCACCCCGGGAAAGGGTGGCGGTGATTCTAAAGTATAAGGTAGGTTTGGATTGCGGAGAAATCGCCGGTTGTATGGATTGCTCGACAAATCACGTTTTAGGGTTGCTGGCGGCGGGGAAGGATAAATTGCGGAGCAAACTTAGTTTATAGAAAGAAGGAGAATCCCTTACGATAATCAAATATATTTAACCAAAACAGCCAAGACAATACATATCTTCCAACAGTTGAAATATGAAAGGAGCTAACCAATGAAATGCTGCCACCTGTCTGACAACACCCTGCGGCTGACGTGGTGTTCCTCCGACCTCGACCGCCCCATCGTCTCCTTTACTGTCCGGGATGCTGACGATGACGGCATGAACGAGCTGGTTGTAGAAGAGGGCAGTTACCACCGGATTATCGGACAGCTTTATGCCATGGACAGAACAGCACCTGCACGCAGCACCGTCTGGAGATGGGACGAGTGGGGCTTCAGTTATGTCGGTAAAACCCCGGAACAATCGTGATTAGTTATGAAATTTATAATGTTGGCTAGTTCTTTGCCGCAACATGGTTGTACTACAGCAATATATACTTACCATACTCATAACAAATCTCTATGTTATAATTAACAATTCGTTATAGTGAATATATTTCTCACTATTTTAGTATTAGAAAGGAGTCCCAGCATTATGGGGTTAATCAAGAAATTTGGCAGTATATTTTTATTTGTCTTATATCTTGGATATATTTTTTATAAAGCACCCATTTTTAATGAGTTCAAGGTTCTTAACCTTATTGAATATGTACTAGTCTTATTGGTAGGAGGATATACTGTCTTAGATCTATTACGTAAGGAAATATATCCTTTGTTTAGAAAATAGGCAGCGAAAACCGCCACCACTGCCGGCAGCCCTTTGCTGCTGCCCCTACGCTTTTTGGAACAATCAACCTGCTGGCTGCCGGTGACAGTTTATACGATGGAGCCCCCCGCCGTTTTCAGCGCTATCCTTCCTTTACTTTTTATACAATATCAACCTCCATTAAATTGATTATTTTTACTTTTATTCTTTATTTCTTTTAAATCCTCGATTTATGTACTCAATTTCCCGGCGATAAATCCAACCCTGTCGGGCCCCCCACACTTGCTACTTGTCAAAAGCTGGCTTTATTGCAGCAATGCCAACATCATCAAAATTTATTTTTCCATACACCATTATTTCCGGAACATTTACGTATTTTTGCCGTCTCTATTTGTAGAAATATCAGTCAATCAAGCAATTACCAAAGGAAGGCTATGATCATGAAACTAATCGCTGTCACAAAACTTTCCGTTATTCTGCTGCTCATAGCGGCATTATTTATTTCAGCAGGCTGCAGCAAGTCCAATAAATCCGGTCAGACCGAAGTTGCCAACCCCGACCGCTCCAACAAGTCCACATTAGAAATGCCGAATTTTAACAATGAAGCGTGGCGCGGTCAGGGGCGGTTGGCGTTTACCCGGGAAGACAAGCTTTACGTCTTAAACGGGGATAACGGTACAATCACCAGGTTAAGCGACACCGGCCCGGCCGGTAAGCCGCAGTGGTCTCCGGGCGGGGAATGGCTGGCCTATCTCGGTAACGGAAATCGGCTCGTGATCACCAAAGCGGATGGAAGCATAACCCACGAAATCACCGGCTTGCCGGCACCGGTTAATGCCCTGGATTTCGCCTGGTCGCCCAACGCCGATGCGCTTGCCGTTGCCACCGGCGTGGATCATGGCGCGGACAAACAAGAGATTTACCTGGCTTGGCCCGGCGAAACGCCCCGTCGGATCACCTCCGCAGACACATCCGTTTCCTCATTTGCCTGGTCGCCGGACGGCAAAACCATAGCCTATGTCGATACATTGCCTTATGATGAACAAGCTCCTGTTAACCGCGATGATGCTCTTTACATTACACCGGTGGAAGGAGGAAAACCGCTGCAACTGCATATTGAAGAGAATGCAGGTATAATACTTGCCGGGTGGCGGCCCGACGGCAATGCATTGCTCTTTTGGGTAGACCCTGGACACGGGGTTTCCTCGTGTGCGGACGGGTTGAAACTATACTCTCTGCCGCTGTCCGGCGGTAAACCATACCCGCTTACAGTCACCCAACTCTATCCAGAGTGGCGTTCCTGGTCTCCGGATGGCCAAAAGCTGCTTGCTGTCGCAGGCTACGGGAGAGAATTCTGGATGAATAAATATCTTGTTGAATTTGATTCCCAGACAGGCACCTGTACTAAACTGCCCCGGCAGACCAATACAGTAACCCTATATCCGGACTGGTCTCCTGACGGACGCTACATCTCTTACTTGGAGGCTGCCGAGTTGGAGGATTACCCGGAAAATGAAGAAGCAATTACTGCCTGGGAGCAAACCTGGTCTCTCTGGATAGCTGATGCCGGCGGCGCCAATGCCCGGCGGCTGGACGAAGCCGGAACCGGAATCGAGCGTGCGCTCTGGTCTCGTGACGGTTCTCATATCATCTATCTTAAAGATAACGCTGTATGGCTGATCAACGTCCACGACGGCAATCCGGTCAAGATTGTGGATGTAATGCCGGGACAAGAGGATTGGCATTCTTATTTTGCTTATACTTCACCGTCTTATAAATTGGTTTATTACCGGTAACCTTTTTCTTTTTTCCACTGCCAACGAGCATCAAAAGAGCATATTGCATTTATAGTCATTAAATATGGAACTAAACAGAAAAACAGTTAGTCTATATTTAAATTGGGTGCTTAGTAGACAAATTATATGGGAGGCTTTACAAAGTATGCTCAACTGGATTAAGAGAATAATTATCTGCACCGCGTTATTGGGTCTGGTCAGCGTAGGGTGGCCCGGGAGCACCGCTGCCGGTATTACCGTAGAGGGCAGTATCCATTACGGTGCCAAGAAACAACTGGCTCCCGGAGTAGTTTATTACCCGTTTTCGACCAATAATTGGTCCGGACAGCCGGTAACAGGCCACATTACGGAAATCAAGCCCGGCGAAGACTTGCTGGAAATCAGGCCGGCAACGGGAAATGATGCACTGGGAGGCAGAGAAACAGTGAGCAGCCTGGCCGCCCGGCACGGCGCCGTGGCAGCGGTGAATGGTGGTTTTTTTGACGGCGGCAGCGGTAACCCCATCGGGGGATTGGTGGTAGACGGCCAGGTGCACTATTACCGGGATCTGCTCCGCACCTCTGTCGGCTGGACCGGCGAGGGCAATTTTAAATTTGGCTATTTTATGCCCGAGGTCGAGGTTTTAACAAACCGGGGCAGTATTGCCGTAACAGGTTATAATCAACTGCCCGGGACCGACGAAGTGACGCTGTTGACGCCCCTGCGAAGCGGCGGCATCAACCCGCCGTCGGCCAATATCGTAGTGTTACAAAGAACGGAGGACGGTACGTTCAAAGTTGTGGACAAGCAACCGGGCTCCGAAAATTACGTACTGGTTTTCGGCAGCATGCAGGCGGCTTTGGCCGCTTCCTTCCAGTCGGGAGACGACGTTCAAATCAATTCCAAATTCGGCCCCGGTCTGGAAGGCATCGAGCATTTGGTAACCGGTGGGCCGCTGCTGGTACAAGACGGAGTACCCGTTTCCCAGGCCGTTAACGAAGGTTTCCGGGGCGGGGTGTTGTCGTCTAATGCGCGGACTGCCATGGGAGTCAAGGCCGACGGGAATATCCTGCTGGTGGTGGTGGAAAAACTGCAAAGCGCCGGGGATAACAGTACGTCTACCCCGCAAAAGGCCAACCCGGGCGGCAGTGCCGCTGCCAACACCAGCGCAGGACTGACGCCGGACGAGTTGGCCTGGCTGATGGTCCGCCTGGGCTCGGTACAGGCGGCCGCCCTGGATGGCGGCGGTTCCAGTGCCATGTGGGCGGATGGCAAGCTGGTAAGCAAACCCTCCGACGGCAGTGAAAGAAAAGTGGCCAACGCGCTGGTGGTGCTTTATCAGATACCCACCTACCTGGATGAGCGGAGGGTCTATTTCGATGCTCCCCCCTACCTGGAAAAAGGGCGTACCTATGTCCCCCTGCGCGGAATATTCGAACTTTTGGGTGCTACGGTAAACTGGGACCCGGATACCAAGACCGTAGATGCGGTACGGGGTGAACGATCGGTTAGCCTCACCATCGGCGAAAATGAAGCCCGGGCGGACGGTAAAACCATAATCCTGGATGCCGTGCCCCGAACGGTGAACGGACGCACCATGGTCCCCCTCAGGTTTATCGGTGAATCGCTGGGAGACCGGGTGATTTGGCAGAGTAACCCCAAAGCCGTTAAAATCTACAGCACCGCAGAGAAAATGTAAATCACCTTTGATCCCATCATTTTTATGGGAAGTTTCTTCTTTTAAATACATTACGTGCGGGTGATTCCAACGTTTAATGAAGGTAGGATTCCCCGCCTTCTGAACATAAAACCTTACAGGAGGAGGATCCTGATGTTGATTAGTAAAATATTCGTCCCAAACTTAATTAAAAAAAGCAAATTATTTATACCGGCACTTTTCGGCCTGGCCCTGCTGGCGGGCGTGCCGGGCCTTCCCGCCGCAGCGGAACAAATTTCACCTGCGGAGCAGGAAAACATCTCTATCGCTGCCGGAACAATCAACCGGGAATATGTCGACACAAGTACCGTCAACCATCCGTTATTTGTCGACCCGCTGGAAAACGGGAATTACCTGGTTAGCCGGGTGGGCTTTCAGGAACCTTCAGTGCAGGAAATCGACCCTGCGGGCCGGGTGGTCTGGTCCCTGGACGGCGTGCAGCCGGTTAGCGCAAAGCGGCTGCAAAACGGAAACACGCTGGTGGCCGACTCCGGGGTGCCGGGGCTGCCGTATGTGCCACGAGTACTGGAGGTTTCCCCAACCGGCCAAGTGGTATGGGAGCACCGTTTCAATTCTCTGGCCGAGTCACCCCGTTACGCGGAGCAACTGACCAACGGCAATGTTCTGGTGACCCTGCCCTTCATGATCGTGGAACTGGACAAACAGGACCGGGTGGTATGGTCATACGGCAGCTACAAACCGCTGCCTTCGGATAGCGCTGGTTACCTGGAGCAGCCGGTCATGGCCGCAGGCCTGGACAACGGCAACGTACTTGTAGTGGACCGGGGATTGGCCGGGGGCCGGGTTCTGGAAATAAACAGAAACAAGCAGGTGGTCTGGCAGTTCGGCCGCCGGCAAGCCGGTGCGAAATTAGAAACAAATCCGGAATTCTTGGCGGCGCCTTCCAGCGCCCGCCGTCTGGAAGACGGCTATACCCTGGTTACCGATTTGAATACACACCGTTTGTTGGAAATCAATGAACAAGGCCACATAACCAGGACACGGGATTGGTCCGCCGCTTTACAGGGCTACCCGGTGATGAATACCTGGCAGGCTGTTCCGGCGCAGGAAAAGCTATTGCTGGTACTAACTCTCACCAGCTCCCAATCCCGCATTCTTGAAGTAGCTACCGGCGAAATATCTGATTAACAAATCGCCAAGCAACTTTTATAGATGTGAAGATAGTGAGCTGTTATCTTTCATATTTTCGATTAAAGATTGGCCGGTTCCCAAGAGACTTTATAACCCGGCAGTTCTATAATTTTATATTTTACCAAGAAGGGACTATTATAATGAACATTGAACCGGTAGTAAGTATTCATAATCTTACAATGAGTTATGGCACCAAAGAAGTACTGAAAGGGATTAGTCTTGAGATATACGGGGGACAGGTTATCGGATACATAGGACCCAATGGGGCGGGAAAAAGCACCACTGTTAAAATCATGCTTGGGCTGGTGGATGGGTACAGTGGTAGAATCAAAATCTTTGGCGAAGATATCTCCAGCGGCAGCGTGGAATATAAAAGGAAAATAGGCTACGTGCCTGAAACAGTGGAAATATATGATAACCTGACAGCATATGAATACCTTACATTTATTGGAGAAGTTTACGGCCTCGATTTGCATCAAGCCAATAACAAAGCCAAAAAGCTTATGTCCATGCTCGGCATAGAAGAAGTTTACCACGCCAGAATCTCGTCCTACTCCAAGGGTATGAAGCAAAAGCTGCTGATTATTTCCAGTCTTATCCATAATCCTGATATTTTGTTTTTGGACGAACCCTTAAGCGGGCTGGATGCAAACAGTGTAATGATTGTCAAAGAAATTTTGGCGGGGTTGGCGGCCCTGGGTAAAACCATATTTTATTCTTCACACATTATGGATGTGGTGGAAAAAATCAGCAGCAGAATAATCTTGATTAATGATGGGCAGATCGTTGCCGACGGAAGCTTTGACGAGCTTAAGGAAAAGAGCAGTAAGGGGTCGCTTGAGCAGATATTCAACCAATTGACCGGCTTTAACAAACACAAAGAAATCGCGCATGAATTCATTAATGAATTACAGGAGTTTAACAGATGAAAGATTTCATAGTCCTTAAATTAATTGACTTTTTCAGTTTCTTTTACCGGGTTATGGGAGTTAATTACCCGGTAATGAGAAAAATTTTGCAAATTAAATTACTGATGGACCGCAGAAAAGTACCTGCAATACTGGTTAATAATAAAAATGATAATAGAGAAAACACTTTCAATACAGCTTTATTGACCTATGGAATTATAGGTATTTTTTTTATGATTTTAATTTTCCTTCCTGTACCCCTTTTCTTTAAAATGAATCTTATCATCGCAATGATTATATTTATGGTTGCGATGACTATGGTGTCTGACTGTTCTACTGCATTGCTGGACACAAAGGATAAGTCTGTCTTATTATCAAAACCTATAGATGCCAAGACTGTAAATGCCGCTAAAATAACTCACATAATTATTAATTTATTAACCATTACTTTTATCATGGCCGGGCCTTTGTTAATAGTAGGAGCTTTAGTACAGGGCCCGCTATTTGCTGTTATACTATTTTTTGAGTTGTTACTTGTCTCAGGTTTTATTCTTTTCTTTACCACCTTTCTCTATTTCTTCATTCTTTTATTTTTTGATGGTGATAAGCTTAAGGATATTATTAATTATTGTCAAATCATTTTATCGTTGGCAATAACAATTGTCTACCAGTTTGTTGGCCGCATATTCAATTTTATGGACTTAAATACGGGTTTTGTTTTCAAATGGTGGCTATATCTGCTTCCTTCCGCCTGGTTTGCAGCGCCTTTTAGTTTGCTTCTGGAGAACAGGCTGCAAAGCCACCTTATTTATTTAAGTCTTATGGGATTGCTAATTCCGATTTTGCTTTTGATAATATATTTTAAGGTCGCAGTTACCTACTTCGAGAAGAGCTTACATAAACTTGACCAGGTTGCGGCCAGGAAACGCAAAACAGCGGAAAACAGAGCTGTTAAATCTAAAAAGCTGCTTAATTATATTATTCCCAACAGTTCTGAAAATGTCTTTTGCAGATTTTCTCAAAATATGATTTCCAGCGAACGGAATTTAAAGCTGCGGCTATTTCCCAATCTTGGCCTTGCGGCATTTTTGCCCATAATTATGCTGGTAAATCCATTGATCGGCAAAGATTCGCAGCATGAAGTACTGTCAGACATAGCTCAAGGACCGTTTTACCTGGTTATTTATATCACTGTTTTAATTCTTTCTACAAGCATATTGACCATAAATTCAAGCGAAAAATATCAAGGGGCATGGCTATACAAAGCTTTGCCCGTGGAGTCACCAGGCGTCATACTCAGGGGAGCGTTATTGGGTTTTGTATTGAAGTATCTCATCCCGGTATATTTGTTTGTATGCTTATTGTTTGCCATACCTTACGGCATTAGTCTACTGCCGCATGCACTATTGATATTTTTAAACATGCTTTTATTAATCATTTTGCTTTTCCGGCTATCACCCAAAAAACTGCCGTTCAGCAAAGACTTTCAAAATGCCCAAAACATTAAGTTTGAGGTTGTCTTGGGTTCATTTGCCTTCTGCGGCATTTCCGCGGCGTTACATTACGCGTTAAAAGATGTTTACCTTGGATTATTTATCTATATGATAACAATACTTTTTATTGTTGTTAATTCATGGAAAACAAGTGCTAATATTGCCTGGAAAGATGTTCTTTAATCTCTACGATAAGTGCAGCCATTATGAGGCCCCGCTAGCGCCATAAACAGACCCCCTTGCACGCAAGGGGGTCCGGTAGTCAATCTGTAAAAATCTTAACCCTTAACTCAGCTCTGGCTATTTCCATTCTTTCCTGCAGCATACTGAGCAAAACCTTAATATCCGTCGAGTTTATAATTTCGGCTTTTTTGTATTGCAAAATCTCTACCAAAGCGTATTCCACCTCATCGGGATGATAACCGTATGAGATTAATCGTTGGCGCAATTCGTCTAATTTCATGCTTTCTCATCCTGTTATCCAAAATACAAACAAATTATTACCTATTTCAAGTATTATTGAGTATTTAGTTGGATTTGTAAATGGTCAGCAAGTCCTAATGCAATAGGACCATAGTCTGATTCGTCCTGAATTTTTACCCATAGAATAGTTCAAATTCAAAAAAGCTTTCTGGCGGCAGTTATACCAGCCCCCTTGGATGCAAGGGGGCTGGTTAGTGCTTAAACTTTTAAATAAGTTACCTTTTCCTTGACCCGGCCGCCAAATCCGGCTAATAATACGCCTAAGCCAGTCGGCAGCGCAGCAACCGCCAGAATGACCAACCAGTGTCCCAAACCTAGCGGAACAGTGTGGAATATAAAATTCAAGAACGGCAGATAAGTTACGGAAACCTGTAATAACATTGAAATCAACACCGCCCCAACCAGGTGGGGGTTGGTGAACAGTCCGATATCCCTGATACTGACATGTTCGGACCTGCAGGCAAAAACATAAAACAGCTGCAGGAAAACCAGGGTATTAAAAGCCATCGTCCGGGAAAGCTCCAGATTGCGGCCTTCAATAAAGGAATAACCAAACACTAAAAGCGTAAGCACTGCTATCATCGAGCCACTGCCTAATATACGCAGCCCCAAACCGTGGGAAAAGATGCTTTCACCCGGATCACGCGGCGGGCGGCGCATGATATTACGATCTATGGGATCCACACCCAGCGCCATAGCCGGCAGGCCGTCCGTTACCAGGTTCATCCATAAGATTTGAATGGGCAAAAGCGGCAGCGGCAATCCCCCCAGTACCGCTAAAAACATTACCAGCACTTCACCAACATTGCACGACAACAGATAGCGGATAAATTTGCGGATATTTTCATAGATGCCCCTGCCTTCTTCGACTGCGGCAACTATTGAACTGAAATTGTCATCAGCCAGCACCATGGCCGATGCTTCCCTGGTGACATCTGTGCCGGTTATACCCATGGAAATGCCAATGTCGGCTTCTTTTACGGCCGGCGCGTCATTTACACCGTCGCCGGTCATAGCTACAACATGCCCGTTGGCCTTTAGGGCTTTAACGATACGGAGCTTGTGGCGCGGCGAGACCCTGGCGTATACGTGGGTGTTCTCTGCCAGGCCGGCCAATTCTTCGTCACTTAACTTTTCTATTTCCTCTCCGGTTAGCGTCCGGCCGTCACGCCCGGCAATATCCATCTCGCGGGCTACCGCCTGGGCGGTAAGCTGGTGGTCACCGGTAATCATGGCTACTTTTATCCCGGCCCGCCGGCACGTATGCACAGCACTGACGGCAGCGGGCCTGGGCGGGTCGATCATTCCGGCCAGTCCGACAAAAACAAGGTCACGCTCAACCTCAGCCAGATCACCGCCCTTGACATTAAAACCGGTCGGCAGCTCATGGTAGGCCAGGCCGAGAACCCGTAGGGCATTTTCCGCCATATCTGAATTGGCGGCCAGTATCCTTGAACGTTCCCGGTTGTCCAGCGGGACCGGACGGCCTTCTTTTAAATAGTGAGTGCACAGGCCCAACACCACATCGGGTGCCCCTTTAACCAGAGCCTCTTTTTTACCGTTTTTGTCACCGCAAATCACTGTCATTCTTTTTCGTTCCGAATCAAAGGGAATTTCAGCCAGCCGCAAATCCTGCTTTTCCAGCCTCTCCCGCCAAAATCCGGCTTTGGCGGCCATAACCATCAGCGCCCCTTCGGTAGGGTCGCCGTTAATCTGCCAGGCAACACTGTTTTTCCCACCGTTTTTTCTGAATAAACCTCCGATGGAAATACTGTTTCTGAACAAAACGGAGTTATTACACAAAGCTGCGATATACATCATTTTATTTAAGCCAGCCTCAGTTGATCCCCGCAGCTCACCTATAAATTTCCCTTTGGGATCATACCCCTCACCCGTTACTTCCAGTTCACCGCCGGCAACATATACCCGTCTGACTGTCATTTCGTTTTGCGTCAGGGTGCCTGTTTTATCCGAACAGATAAAAGTTGCACAGCCAAGGGTTTCCACTGCAGGCAACCGCCTGATAATGGAGTTTCTCCTGATCATCCTTTGCACGCCGATAGCCAGAGCCACCGTTACAATGGCCGGAAGGCCTTCGGGAATTGCCGCAACTGCCAGGCTAACCCCGGTCAGGAACATCTGGTACACCGGTTCCCCCCGCTGAATACCCGCCACAACAACCAGGGCACAAACGCCCAGACAAAATGTCACCAAACCTTTACCCAACTGGGCCAGTCTCCGCTGAAGCGGGGTAGGCTCATTTTCGGCCTCCCTGATCATCCCCGCAATTTGTCCCATTTCCGTGGCCATTCCAGTGGCTACAACAATACCTTGTCCCCTGCCGCGGGTTAAGATAGTACCCATAAACACCATGTTGCCGGTGTCGGCGGGACCAACTTGCCGCTCCTGGGTGTGGGTGTGTTTTTTTACAGGAGTTGACTCTCCGGTTAATGTAGCCTCAACAGCCTCAATATCAACAGTGTGTGTCAGGCGAATATCCGCAGGGACCCTGTCGCCGGCTTCCAAAATAACGATATCACCCGGAACAAGCTCGGCAGCCGGAATTTTTTTCTCCAGGCCCCCCCGCATTACCCTGGCCTCCGGCGCGGTAAGCTCACTTAGCGCCTCCATGGAGCGCTCGGCCCGGTATTCTTGCATTACTCCCAGCACGGCGTTAAGCAATACAATAATAGATATAGTGACCGCATCCGACCACTCTCCCAGAAACCCGCTAATGGCAGTGGCTGCCAAAAGCACCAGCACCATAAAGTCCTTGAACTGGTTTAAAAACATCTGCCACATCGCTACGTCCGGGCCTTTTTCGAGCATGTTCAGCCCGATCCGCGCCAATCTTGTCCGGGCTTCACGGTCACTCAGCCCTTTAGAGTTGTCCACCTCCAGGCGCAACGCTGTTTCTTCAGCGCTTAATGTTGGCCAGATTCCAGGCATGTCCTCACCCCTTGAAGAAAATTACATATTTTTAACAAACATATTCAAATAGAGATGAAATAATTACCATTTTTTTAACCGTTAAACCGTTAGGGGTCTCCTATTTACCTGGATCATTATGGGTGGTATACTAGGAGGTAATTTGTGTAAACGGAGGACTTGGACCATGCCATTTGACGGTCTTTTTTTGCATGGTATATGCAAAGAATTAAATGAAAAATTAAATCAAGGCCGAATCGAAAAAATTTACCAGCCTATTCGCGATGAAATAATACTGATCATATCCAAACCCGGCAGTAAATATCGGCTGCTGCTCAATGCTAATGCCATTAATGCCAGGGCTCACATCACATCAGCCGTTCGGACCAACCCAACCGCACCCCCGATGTTTTGCATGCTGCTGCGCAAGCACCTGGAGGGTGGAAGAATTGTTGGTTTTTTTCAGCAGGGACTGGACCGGGTGCTGGATATTAGAATCGATACCAGGGACGAAACGGGTCAACCAGCTCAGAAATCGTTGTTCTGTGAAATTATGGGGCGCCACAGCAATATCATCCTGGTAGCAAGAACAGATCATACCATCATAGACGGCATCCGCAGATATACCCACGCAGTCAGCCGGCACCGGGAAGTGCTGCCCGGCCGCCGGTACATTGCCCCGCCCGGCCAGAATAAAGCCAATCCCTTTGATTTAACGGAAGAGCACTTCAGGGAACTGGTCATGGGAGATGATTTGGACGAACCGCTGGCAATTGCAATTCAGAAAAAACTGGATGGGTTGAGCATTCCTACCTGCCGCGAAATTATAGAGCTTGCGGGGCTGCCTGCGGATTTGGTGCTTAACCACTGCGGCGAGCACGAATTGCGGATGCTGTGGCAGTCACTGCAGCAAGTTTTAGAAGCAAGTAAGGCCGATGCAATCAAAACCACTTTGGTTTATAACCCGCAGGGCTGTCCGGTTGAGTTTTTTCCCATGCCGGTTGTGCCTAAGGACAATGTTAAATATTCCTACCAGGCAGCCAATGAAACAGCCGACAAATTTTTCTCCGACAAAGCCGGACGGGAAGAACTGCGCAAACAAAAGGCTCTGATCCTGGACCGGATTAAAAAAGAAAACAAAAGGCTGAATAAAAAGCTAAAGCTGCAGCAGAAAAGTGTGCTTGACGCTGAAGAAGGCGACCAGTACCGCCTTTACGGTGAATTACTCACTGCCAACCTGTACAGGGTCGAGCGGGGTTTAAATGAAGTGGAACTGGAAAATTATCACGACCCGGAATTAAAGACAATAACTATCCCTTTGATCCCGGAACGCTCCGGAGCAGAAAACGCCCAAAACTACTTTAAAAAATACAATAAAGCAAGGAATACCCTGGTGGCGGCTCAAAAAATGGCTAATCAGACCTCTGAGGAATTGCAATATCTTGAAGGTGTGGCAACCGCGGTGGAGTTGGCTGAAAACGCCGAAGAGTTGGGAGAAATCAGACAGGAGCTGGTGAGTCAGGGGTATTTAAAAAGCCCTGCCGCAGTGCAGGGTAAAAAACAGGCCAAAGCCAGGCAGCCCAAGTTGAAACCGCTGGAATTCACATCCAGTGAAGGTTTTACCGTTTTAGTGGGAAAAAATAACCGCCAAAATGACACTTTGACCTTAAAAACCGCCGAAGACACCGATATCTGGCTGCATACCTGTAAAATACCCGGCTCGCATGTAATCATCCGCGCCGGCGGCAGGCCGGTTCCGGATCAAACTCTGTTGGAGGCGGCAGCCCTGTCCGCTTACTACAGCCGCGCCAGGGAATCATCCAATGTTCCGGTTGACTACACACTGCGCAAGCATGTAAAAAAACCAAACGGGGCCAAACCCGGCTATGTGATTTACGAAAAGCAAAAAACAGTTTATGTTGACCCGGGAGTCCCGGGAGGCAAGAATTGATTTTCATATAATTACATATTTTAATCCCCCGCTTCATAAACTCTAACAAGATAAGATACAAGGAGGTTTTTGAGAATGCCTGATTTTGGCAATCCATTTTCCGGCTTGGCAGCGGGGCGCACACTAAGTAACGAAGAACTGGTCCGGGCTATCCGGTTTATGGTAGCTGCTGAGTATGAAGCCGTCCAGTTATACATGCAGCTGGCGGAATCTACTGATAATAAGCTGGCCCGAAAGGTGTTGAAGGATATAGCTGATGAGGAACGGGTTCATGCCGGTGAGTTTTTAAGGCTTCTTTATGAATTAGCACCTGATGAGGCGAAGTTCTATGAAGAAGGGGCCCGCGAAGTTGAAGAAATGATTGATGCTATGAAAGATGTTTGATCGGCAAGCGTGTTGTTAGGTATAAGCTTTACAAGTTTACCAGCCATCATACCTGGGGCTATTTTTGAAATATTTTGGGGGGTTATGTATTGGCGCTAAAATTCACATCAACGCATAACTTCCTATTTACATAATGAGTTGAATAAGCTTTTTCTATAGCGGGATTATTGCTTTTACTGAACCGCAGTAATGTCTTTTTCCCTTTTCCCCATTTTGTGTACACCGTTATTGAAGGCTTTAGGTTATTTTCCCGTGCAAATTTCTTCAGTTCTTTCATCGCTGTCCCCAACTTGCTCAAGTTAGCCCGACATACCCTCTCTAAATATGGGATTTTTCCCATTCTCCAATCTTCATAGTCCTTTTTTGATAACATTCCCATCCTCATTAACAGATCAACCGGGGAAATGACAATCTCAGCAGCTAAAATTTCAGCAGCGGTCCTTCTGACCTTTTTCCTCAGCTTTTCATTATTCACAAACAAGAGACCTTCCTTTAACTGGTTTTATATATGATATCATAAAATACGAAGACTATTTACCAACTGGGAGGCATTAATGGGAAATAAAATAAATTTTTGGTCATTCGTTCTTTCTTGGTTATGTTTGATTCTTTTTTTTATACGTGGTGCTTCGTCACATCTTAAAAATATAATAATAGCCTGGACAGGTATACACCCTTTGATATTTATTTTATACCTAACTTTAATTGTATTTATATTGAGTGTCTTTGGATTTTGTGGTATTAGCAATTGGGTCACAGCTATCAGAAGCTTTTTTACCGCTATACTATGTTCAGGATTATTAATTATTTTAACCTATACTATACTTATTGGAGCATTGTTTGAATTACCGTAACTATCAGCATGTTACTGCCACACCCTGAGTACGGTCAATTATAATCCCAAACTGTTTTTAGTTTATTTAATTGCAACTAAACAAACTAAATGTTATAATGCCCGAAAGGAGCGTGATGCTACATCAAAGAGCAGGAACTTCAATTCATAGAAGAACTGGGGCTGTTAATGGAAAATTCAGGCGCGACCAAGACCCTGGGCCGCACCTTTGGCTACCTGCTGCTGGCCGATCAGCCCCGGACTCTGGACGAGATAGCCAAAGATCTGTTGTTCAGCAAGGCCACGGCATCCCTCACCGTCCGCCAGGGACTGGTTATGCGCATATTTGAAAAGGTGAGCATCCCCGGAGAACGCAAAGCCCGTTACTGTGCCAATACACAGTCCTGGATCAAAGCCTCGATGGAAAAGGCCGGTGAAATGAAAACTTGGGCGGAATTAATCGACCGGGGGTTGAGTTGTGTCCCGCCCCAATGCCGGGAATCCAGGGAAAACCTGCTGGTATTGAAAGACTACTTTAGTTTTATCAACTGGTATTTATCAGACATATCGGTTCAATATGAGCGCTGGAAGAAGGATGAGATTGACGAATCCTCGGAAAAACCATGAAAGGCGTGCGGACATGACCAATAATGCACTGATGCGTTTGAACCGCGTGACCAGAACCTACCACATGGGAGAAGTGACAGTTAATGCCCTGAAAGAAACCACCTTGGATGTGTACCAGGGTGAAATATTAGTAATCCTGGGTCCCAGCGGCTCCGGGAAGAGCACTCTGCTTAACATTATGGGGGGAATGGACCTCCCCACCACAGGAGAGGTGTTTTTCGATAAACATAATCTCGGACTGGCTAATGACAATCAGTTAACCAGTTACAGAAGAAATGAAATTGGCTTTGTATTTCAGTTTTATAATTTGATACCTGACTTGACTGCCAGGGAAAACGTAGAACTGGCCGCCGACCTGGTGGACGGGCCTCTGGCTGTCGCCGATGTACTGAGAGACGTGGACCTGGCCGACCGGATGGACCATTTTCCCTCCCAAATGAGCGGCGGTGAACAGCAACGGGTATCCATCGCCCGGGCGGCGGTGAAAAACCCCCGTCTGCTGCTTTGTGACGAGCCCACCGGCGCCCTGGACTACCAGACCGGAAAACTCATCCTGGCTCTGCTGGTGCAAATCAACCGGGACAGGGGCAGCACCGTGGTTATCGTTACCCACAACACCCCCATCGGGGACATGGCCCACCGGGTGATACGCATGAGAGACGGCGCCATAGCCGAGATCAGGGAGAATGCCTCCCCCCTGTCACCGGAAAGGATTGAGTGGTAATGAGCGCTCTATACAAAAAATTATGGCGCACCATCGGCAAAACCAAGGGGCAGTTTATAGCCGTAGCGGCGGTGGTTACGGTGGGTATAGCCGTTTACATAGCCATGACCACCGCGTACTTCAACTTAAACGAATCAAAGGAGAAGTTTTACCGGGATCATAATTTTGCTGATTATTACTTCCAAGTGGTCAAGGCCCCGCAGCAGGTGACCAAACAGATTGAAACCATACCCGGAGTAACCGGAGTAACCGGGCGTATCCAAAAAGACGTTACCCTGGTCAACGATTATAACAAGCGGGCTACCGCCCGCCTAACCAGCTATTCCCTGCCCATTGAACAAGAAATCAACAACCTGCAGCTGCTCACCGGCCGGTTTTTTGCCGAAGAGACAGTGACTGGCAGGCCCGGAGAGCAACCTACCCGGACCGGTGATATCGAGATCCTGGTGGACCCCCAGTATGCCGAAGCCAACCACCTGGACTTCAACGACACCGTCACCATCGTGGCGGAGGGAAAGACCGTGCCCCTGACCATGGTGGGCACCGCCACCGGGCCGGAATTTATTTATCTGATGAAAGACGCCGCCACCCTTTTACCCGACCCCAGGTCCTTCGGCATCATTGCCATGTCCCGGGAAAGGGCCCAGCAGCTATTGAACTTGCAAGGGCAGGTGAACCAGGTACTGGTCACTCTGGCCCCGGGCACCGACGCTGAAAAGGTGGCGGAGCAGGTAAAAAGCATACTGGAACCCTACGGCAACCTGGCCGATTACCCGCGCAAGCAACAGCTCAGCAACGCCATGCTGGAGGGTGAACTGGACGGCCTAAAAGCTTCTTCACGTTTTATGCCCGCCATTTTTTTGGGCATTGCCGCCGCCATCCAGTTCGTCATCCTGGGACGCCTAGTCCGCTCCCAGCGCCTGCAAATCGGAGTCATGAAAGCCCTGGGCTATAATAACAGGCAAGTTATCCTTCATTATACCGGTTATTCCGTCCTGGTGGCTTTATGCGGCGCCGTAATGGGAACTCTGCTGGGCCTTGCCCTGGCCTCGGTCATGTCCCAGGCTTATGCCATATACTTTAACCTGCCGGCAACCATTGGGGCTGTGAACACCCAGGCCATCCTGTACGGTATCATCCTCAGCCTCGGGGTAAGCACCCTGGCCGGCTTGACCGCATGCCGCAGCGTGACTGCCATCAACCCCGCGGAATCCATGCGCTCCGAGCCGCCCAAAGGTGGTGGTAAAACTCTGGTTGAGAATCTGTCATGGCTCTGGCACCGGCTGGATACCTCCTGGAAGATGAGCATCAGGTCCGCCGCCCGGAACCGCAGCCGCTTCGCCATCACCATGGTAGGTGTTGTTTTTGCCGTGGGCATGCTGGTGGTGTCCCTGTTTACCATTGACGCTGTGGACTACATGATTGAATCTCATTTCCACCAGAGCCAGCGTTACGACTACCTGATCCGCTTTACTTCACCGGTGAAGGAAAACGAACTTTTGAATATAAATCGTATAGCGGGCGTGAATAGAGCGGAACCCCTGCTGGAGATACCGGTAAAAATCAAGTTTAACGGTAAAAACGAAGATGATTCCATCACCGGACTAGAACCCGGAACCACTTTAAAAAGACTGCGGGACCCCCGGGAGCAGCCCGTTGAAATACCCGAAGAAGGCCTGCTCGTCAGCCAGAGGACGGCGGACAGGTTGGGAGCCAAGGTGGGCGATACGGTGGAAGTGGAAACCTTGCTGGGCATCGGCCCTGCCAGGTACGCCCAGGTTAAAATCGTGGGTATCAACAGACAGTTGGTGGGGGCAGGTTCCTTCGTCTCCCTGGATCAGGCCAACCTCATTCTGCAGGAGAGGCAGTTGGCATCCGGTGTTATGCTGAAAATGGACCCTGCTTTTACCGCACAGCTGGAAGAGGAACTGGAGGACATGACCGCCGTTTCATCCATCCTCAGCCGCCAGCAGGAACTGGGCAATTTCAACCAAAACATGGACGCCATGGTCTACTCAATCTCTATTATGGTCATTTTCGCCCTGCTGCTGGGCTTCGCCATAGTGTACAACTCTTCGGTCATCAGTTTCTCAGAACGGCAGCGGGAACTGGCCTCTTTGCGAGTGCTGGGCTTTACGATAAAGGAGGTCTCCGGCATCCTGCTGAAGGAAAACCTGCTGCAATCCCTGCTGGGAGTAGCCCTGGGCCTGCCCTTCGGCTACCTGATGGTTAAGGGCTACATCAGTGCGGTAAGCACGGACCTGTTTACCATGCCGGTAATAATCTATCCAACCACTTATATATATTCTGCCCTGGGTGGTTTTTTCTTCATCATAGTGGCCCACCTGCTGGCTGTCAGGGGTGTCCGGCAGCTGCAACTGGTGGAAGTATTAAAGAATAAAGATTAAATTAGGAGTCAGGAGACAGAATTCAGGAGTCAGAATAAAAGACGGTTTTTCGTCCCGAATTATTACGGATAATGAATTCTGAATACCTAAAAAGTAACAACAGGGAGGTCTAATATGAAGCCGGTTGCCAAAAAAAGAAAAAAAATGTTCCTGCTGATAGGCGCCGTGGTGATACTGGCGATAATAACCGCAGCTACTGTTTTAAACGGTGGAACCGAGGCGGAAACGGTGCAGGCCCGAACCGGAGACATAATCCGATCAGTTGAAGATACCGGTTATGTTCAGCCCGCCACCAATTACGACCTGCATGCCGTCCAGAACGCCAGAGTAGTACAAGTACCCGTTGATACGGGCCAACAGGTTAAAGCGGGACAGCCCCTGGTTGTATTGGAAAACCTTGACCTGTCGCTGCAAATTGAAGATACCCGCTCCCAACAGTCCCAAACGGCAGCCTCTATTTCCGCCGCCCAAGCGGCCGTGCAACGTCTAGAATTGGAATTGAAAAACGCCCGGGAAAACCTGGAGCGTTCCAAAGAGTTATACGAATCCGGGGCTGTCACCATGGTTGCTTTTGAAGAAGCCCGGCTCAAAGTGGAAACCCTGGAACAAAGCCTGCAGGAGCAGACATCACTGCTGGAGAGCGCCCGGGCCCAGGAAGCGGGCTTAAACCGGTCGCTGCAGGACCTCAACCGCAAAGAGGGGCAGCTGACGCTGCAAAGCCCCGTGGACGGCATAGTCCTGAGTTTGCCGACCAAACAGGAACAGGTGGTGACCCCCGGTACAGTGCTGGCCAGCGTAGCGGTGCCGGACAAACTTGAAATCAAGGCGGATATCCTCAGCGACGACCTGGGTGAGGTAAAGCTGGGGCAGCGGGTAAAAATCACCGCCCCGGTTCTTGGCACCAAGGCATTGTACGGCAAAGTCAAGGAAATATATCCTCAGGCCGAGGAAAAACAATCAGCCCTGGGGGTTATTCAGAGACGGGTGCCCGTTATCGTCACTTTGGCCGACCCGGCCAATCTGAAACCAGGTTATGAGGTCAAGGTGGCCATTGAAACCTCCACCCGGCGGGATGTACTGGTTATCCCCAGAGAAGCCGTGCGCACCCTAAAAGATGGCGGCAAAGAAGTAATGGTGGTAACAGATAACCGGGTTAAACACCAGCCGGTTAAAACAGGTATCGGAGACAGGGAGAATATTGAAATAACAAAAGGCCTTACGGCGGGAGACGTTATTATCCGGGACGGCAACCTGGATTTAAAGGACAACACCAGGGTCAAGCCGGTTGAAGGTTAACACATATTCAGGGGGAGACAGTAAGGCTGGATGCCATAATTTCTCTTGCCCTGAATTGAATTTCCTCAGGCAAGACAGATAAGATTAAATCAGTTATAAATGACAAACTTTCCCTAGTCTTCCCTTCGAACCGCAAAGTTAAAATAGGTTCTGTTATGGAAGGGCGGACCATTCCCCAGCAATCCTCCAATTCCACACGTACACCGTCCAGGCGTGAAAGGGGAAAACGGGAAAGCTTCCGGGCTATATCCGTGATTAATTCCTGCGGACTGCCAATAAAAGGCAGCCGTAAGTCAGGTGTAATCAGATACCGCGGAAGAGCTTTGTTCATCCGGGAAAGAGAGGTGCGATTCTCCCGGAGCAAATCCATCAGTACCAGCGAAGAGAAGATGCCGTCGTCAAAGCCCAAATCACGCCAGAAAAAGTGGCCGCTTAATTCCCCGGCCAGGAGAGCTCTGCTTTCCAAAAATTCATGTCCGACAAACCCGTGGCCCGAGCGGGCCATGCGGTGCGTACCCCCCAGGCGCGCAACCTCTTCGGCCACCACCAGCGAGCATTTGGTATCGTACACTATCACACCTTTTTCTCGGACAAGCAGGTGCCGGGCAAATAAAGCCAGCAAACGGTCATTCTCAATTGTCTGTCCGGTTTCATCCACAAAAGCCACCCGGTCCCCATCTCCGTCATAGGCGATGCCCACTGCGGCACCTTCCTCTGCCACACACCGGCTCAAAGTAATTAAATTCTCCGCAACAGCCGGATTTGGGGACCGGTTGGGAAAGCTGCCGTCTGGAATGCAATAAAGTTCTTTTACCCGGTAACCGAGAGAATGAAATATTTCCGGCGCTACCAGGGAACAGGTGCCGTTGCCGCAGTCCAGCACTATTTTAAGATTTCCCGGCTGAAAACGGCGGACTATTTCATCGCGGTACTGATGAAGCCAGGTATCGTCCCTCCGATAATTTCCCGATCCTTTGATAAAATTTTTTTGGACCATGGTTTGCTGTAAATAATCCAATTCTTCCTGATTAATCGGCCTGTTTTCCAATAAAAGCTTAAAGCCGTTATATTCCGGCGGGTTATGGGAAGCTGTAACCATTATTCCGGCAGCGCTACCTGTACGGCGAACAGCAAAATAAAAGGCCGGCGTGGTTAAAATTCCCGCGTCTGTGACCCGGCAGCCCGCGTTGACCAAACCACCACAAAGCGCCGTTTGCAGCGCAATAGTGCTTAACCGCACATCACCCGATACCAGCACCGTTTGTCCCCGGATTAATTTCCCCACCGACCGGCCCAAATCGTAAGCGTCTTGATCCGTTAGTTCCCTATTGTAGACACCCCGGATGTCACAGGGTTTAAAAATACTCATTATTTAAGAACCCCACGGTAAAATTTGTGCTGCCTCAGCCCGAGAAAGTTTGAGCAAACTTTCATAGTCATTAATCCGTCCCACGTCCCACCAGGGATAATCACGCGTATATCCATAGATAGGCGTGCCTTCTTGCAATAAGCGGGGGAAAATATCACTGGGTAGATCTACTTCTTGCTTCTCGGGATTAAATTTTTCTATATGTGAAAAGATACGCTTATCTAAAACGTAAGCGCCCGAGCTCACCGGCTGATTCAGATTTGGCCTTTCCTTAAATTCTTTAACCAGGTTATGCTCATCAATTTGAGCCGTTCCCACCTCCAGGTGGTAGCGGCTGGAAAAAGCAACGGTAACCGGACCCCCGTGGCCCTGGTGAAAATCCAGCAGCTCACGGTAATCCAGGTGGCATACGGTATCTCCCGGCACTACCAGAAAAGGTCCTTCTTCCTGTTGCAACAAGTTGCGGGCGCGCCAGATTTCCCCTGCCTTTCCGGCGGGTTCGGAACCACAGCTATAATCTATATTTACACCCCACCGTTCACCTTTGCCAAAATAATTCTCAATTTGTTCGGCCAGATAGCTTACTGCAATCACAAAATTTGTGATTCCGCAGGCAATTAAAGGATACAGGACCCATTCCATAAGCGGTCTGCCATGCAGCGGAAGCATGGGCTTGGGAACATAATTGGTTATGGGGCGTAAACGAGTGCCTTTGCCGGCGGCCAGAATCAGCGCCTTCAAAGAGTACCCCCCTTACCGGCCAGTTCTTCCACCATGGCAGCGGCTGCCGGCGCGCCGCCATACTTTTCACCCAACTTTTTTAACCTTTGCGCGTTGTCCCGAAAACTATGCTCATGTAAAATCTTTTTCACTGCTTCAGCCAGGGCGGTTGAAGTCAAACCTTTTTTATCCAATACGATACCCGCTCTGTTTTGAGCAAGAACATCCCCGTTATCTTCCTGCTCGGCCATGGAAGGCACAACTACCGCCGGCTTGCCGCAAGCAATGCAGGTCATCAGGGTGGATGACCCGCCGTGAAAAACTGTTACGTCACCGGCCTTGATCAATTCAGTGCCAGGTACGAAGCCGCGGATGAACACATTATCGGGCGGATCGCAACCGGCAAGCCGGTCCGGATCAATGGCCAGACCGGTGGAAATGACCCCGTTTACGCCCGCCAACTGCCGGAAGGCTTTTAGAACCAGGGCAAGAAAATCCTCCCCGATTAGCGGCGTACCGCCGCCGATGGTGACATAGGCCAGCGGCAACTCATTGTTCCCGGTATGACGGGCTTTCAGTTCTTCCTGCCCGGGCAAATTTTCCGGCGGCTCGGCCAGCAAAGGCCCGGTAAAACGGATCTTATCTTTTATAGCGGCAAACCCTGCTCCTGAAAGTTCCGGATCCGAATCGCCGCTAAGCTCGGGCATGCCTTCCATGATGAGCAGGTTTGCCGCATTTAGAAAATCAAAAGCATGTCCCTTTGACAGCCGCCGGGTCATGAAATCAGTCGTTTTTTTGCCATGCGGCTGAAGCAAAACCATCGCGCACGGGATATGAAATGTTTTAGCCGCAAGCGGACCGGTAAAATTGCCGCAAAGCATGACGTCAGGCTTTTCAACGCTGACAGATTCCTTCTCCGCTTCCGCCACCGGCTGGAATACTTCTTTCATACGAGCCATCATATCTTCCTGCCGTTCGCTGTCTGTTCCGGCTAAAATACCAATCGGAAAATCAATTTTAGGTATAGGTGGTAACTCAATAACATCAAGGTGGTGATCTTTAATTACAGAGACTTGTTTGTCCCCGGCAAGAACTTTCACTTCATGCCCCTTACGTTGAAGTGCCTTGGCCACCGCGATCACGCGCATGGTTTGCCCCAGGGCCGAAGCTACTCCCATCTGGGTAGTACATAAAACTTTCAATGTCCCGGCCTCCTTTCATTTCATGTACAATTAGCTGACTTCTGGACAAAAAATCATCCAGCAAGGTGTGAAGATATTCCCTGTAATGATAGCCAATAACCCCCCTGATTTCCGGCCGTGACGGGAATGTATTTGTTTCTTGAAATGTGGCTTTTAAAGAGCCCATGGTATTTCCCAAAATTACCGATGCTACCGGGTTGTGATAAGTTTTCATATACGTGTTGATAAACCCGGCGGACGAGGCGTCACCGCAACCGGTTGTTTCCAGTACCGGACCGATGCCTTTAACGACGGGTACGCTTGTCCAGAAGATATGGTTTTCCCTGCGCCAGGAAATTAAGGATGATTGATCCCCAAAAGTAATCCAGCAGGCGTTCAGCCCGAATTCAACGATACTTGCAGCAAATTGCGCAAATTCCTCGTATTTTTCCATGGGTTGACCGGCTACCCAGGAAGCTTCATTTTCATTCATTTTAAGAATATCAATACAGGTAAACCATTCCCGCGCGCCTGTCCATGTCTTTCTGAACCTTTCGCCAGTTTTACTTAACCCGGTTACCAAGCCGTGAGCATCGAGAAAGATGACCGCATTCGAAGAATTTCTCAGCTTTTGAACACATTCCAGGGGGATGTCGGTTTCGTTCAATGGCATCAGCAGAACTGCCTCGCACTCGGACAACAAATCCATTTCAGCTAAGGTCAAAGGAGGCATAACATTTATTTGACGGCTTCGGCGTTCTTTCTCATCGATGTAGGCTAGCTCAATTTCGGTCGTTCCGTTATTAAGGATACGCAAACCGGATAAGTTAATATTAGGATGGCGCAGAAGGGTGGAAACGGCCTCAAAATCTGCTGCTGATAGATGGGACAGGCAGATTACCTGATCTGTGCTGCCCTCAAGGAGCTTGGCCATAGCGCTGGCACTGTAAGCCACAGCTCCGTATTTTCCCATTTTTTCACCTATCGGCACAATAATATGATCCTTGGAGATTGGGCCGGCAATGCCAAATCTCATGGCTATTCACTCCTTCATCCGCCCGTTCAATTCCTACCCTACGACAATTCATCTACAAAGTTAAATTAAGCCTGCTACTCTAAACAGGCAAGGTTATTTTTCCCCTGGATGACGAGCAGTATGTTTAATTTAAACAGAAAAACAAAATGACCAACAAAAATCATTGGTCATCCGGCTAATGTTACAAAAAGCTATTGGTTTATCTTAGGGGCTTTCCCAAACAAGGAAATCAATAAAGTTTCCTTTTCCCTGTTTAAAACGATCTTCTCCATTTTGAGGGCCCCCCTTGCATATGTATAATTCGTAACAAACGATTCACGGAAACACTAGTTATAGATGGTTGCAAACAAAGCATTTTCCGGTTTACTAATTGCGATTTATTACCATGCCGGAGATCTTTTAGATGAAGCAACAGTTTTAAAAGTAAATAGTAGTGGGTGGTTGTATCTTCATAAATTAACGGCAGTAATATCACTGCTTGGCATAACTATTCATGTTTTGTTACATACCAGGTGGATTAAAATGCTTTTCAAGAAGAAAACACTTAGGAGCGCCAATAAAACTACTAAAATAACAGTTTCGTTATTAATTGCGTTCATTGCTACATCCCTAACCGGAATTATCTGCTGGCTGACCCTGCCAGCTCATGTACGTCTCGAGGCATTTGAAATAGCTGAAATATATGAAAAAATAGGAATTATTTTAACTGTTTTATTTATTTTTCATTTCGTTAATCACTGGCGGTGGATAGCCAGGAAATTTTCTAATTGATATGACATATTCTGTTCACGAGACTGAACCATAGATTCGCCTAACTTGCTAAATATTTTTGGAAGCTTCTATTCATTATTTTGTAATAGTTATTCAGGATAATAACCTTGAATATATTTGGGCGGTTATTTTTTTTATGGCCAACAGGGCTCACCTATGAAAAAATCCTTATCTCCTCCAGCACGCAAACAACCCTGTTGACTGGTACCCCCATTATAGTAAAAACTCATATCGCCTGCGACCGTATAGGATACGGCGAATCTCCACCTGTTTGCCGTTTACAACATAAAACACCAGATAGTTGTAAACTATCAGTGCGCGATAGCCCTTCGCCCTCAACACAGGGCTTTTCATCAAAGGACACCGCTCAGGCATCTGCGACAGCGAACCGATACCTTCCACAATTTCATCGTACAGTTTGAGCGCGGCATCCGGGGAAAGCTCGTTAACATAGTCTACAATGTCCTGCAAGTCCTGTTTGGCCGAAGGAAAGAGCAATAATCTATACTTTTCCATGAACACTTTCCCTCAGTTTTTTCGCGACTTTTAAAAAGTCCTCGCCGGCAGCGCCGTTGGCAATCTCAGCCTCGGCTTCAGCCAGCTTTCCGTAGAGCTCAATTAGTGTCTGCTGCCTCTCGTATGTTTCTATACTCATAACCACCATATCGCCTACGCCGTTTTTGGTGATAAAAACCGGCTCACGCTCCCTGTGACAAAACTCCGAGATTTCATTGGCGTTATTCCGCAAATCCGAAATTGGTCGTATGTTTGGCATGATAACCCTCCTTGCTATCAATATCTATGCATTAAATATAGCATAATTTTGAGAGCTAATCAAACCAATGTCTGCACTTCAAACTATATAATAAGTTGAGTAAACTTCCTTTACTGTGAAAAACCTGTCTAAGAATTAATCTTTTACTTCATCAACTGCACAGCCTGATCAAGTTGCTCATCTCCAGGCAAGTCATCCCGGTTTTCCACCACAACGTCAGGTTGGATTCCTTAGTTGTGGATATCATTTTTATCTGAAGTGAGGTAGCGTGCGGTGGTTAGCTTTAACCCAGCCCCGTTGTCCAGTGGAAAAAGTGTCTGCACAATGCCTTGCCAAATGGAGTGGTACCGACTAGAACGCCGGTTTCGGTGTCTTGTATAGCACCGGCCAGAATTTCGGCGGCGCTGGCGCTATATTCATTTACCAGCACTGCCAGCGGTAACTGCAGGTAACTGTCGTCCACATTCTTTACGTCCTCATCACCGGAACGATAATCTATATACACTATTGGCCCTTTGGGGACAAAATTATCCGCTATTTGAGTGGCAGCAACCAGTTCACCACCGGGATTGTCCCGCAAGTCAAGAATGATTCCACGTATGTCTTGCTCCAGCAAACCGGCAAGTGTTTGCAGGATTTCATTTGGAGTTTTCTCAGTGAATTTGGAGATCATGATATAACCGATCCGGGAATCTGACAGTATTTTACTCTCCACAGTTGGGATAATGATTTCTTCCCTGGTAATCTCGAACTGAATAGGCTCATGCCTGCCCTCGCGCAAAACAGACAACTCAATCTGCGCCCCTACCGGGCCTCGCATTAATTTGCCAGCCGTTTCCAGGCCTATGCCCCGCACGTCATGGTCATCGATCTTAAGAATTCGGTCACCGGCTTGCACACCGTTCACGTAAGCCGGCGTATCCTTATAAACTTGCATTACGGCGAGTAAGCCGTCTTTAACCCCTGCCAACGGTATCCAATCCCGCGCTATTTGGCTTAATGACTTGTGCTTAATAATTTACATTAAACATTAAAGGGAAAAAAATATTATTCCACCCAATTTTCAAGAGATATATTAGGGATTCTGCTAAATTCTTTCGTATTATTTGTTACCAGGGTTAAATTTTCAGAAAGTGCATGTGCGCCTATTAGTAAATCATATGCTCCGATAACTTGCCCTTTTTTTTCAAGTGTTGCACGAATCTCACCAAATTTAACTGCAGATTTATCAGAGAATGGTAGAATTTCTAAAGGAGTCAGAAATCCAGCTAAAGCAATTTTATTTCTCTCGCGGTGTTGACTTTTTTCTGCTCCGTATTCAAGTTCGGCTAGCGTAATTGCAGAAATACATACAACGCCGATTTTAAGTTTCTTTAAGGTGTCAAAGACTTTGCGAGGTTTTTTCTTGATTATATAGATACATATATTTGTATCAAGCATAAATTGCATTTTTAAAGATCATCCCGCTTTTGTATTTCCGGTTGTTTTCTATCAGCTAGAAAGTCATCGGTAAAATACGTTATACTTGACTCAAAAGTTTTCCAAACACTATCTTTCGGAATTAATATTACAATATCATCAATTTTTTTAACAAATACTTCAGAATCTTTAAAGCGGTATTCTTTCGGCAGACGCACTGCTTGACTTCGACCATTTTCAAAAATTTTAGCAATATCCATGATATTCCTCCTTCAACGAGGTATATACCATAGTATATACCTCGTTGAGTTAATTGTCCAAAAATATTTGGTAATAACATCTATTCCGTAAATACCAGCAAACTGATGTTTTTACCATATTGATATTTCTCGCTATAGAAATTACTCCGCCATTTTTTATGCCCGTCTTTGCAGATAATTTTCAAAGAGATATAATTGAATAAATAGCAAATATCCAGAAAAATGAAATCCCCGTTAAATTTAGGAGGATGAAACAATGAATACTTTATTTGCACCTGTTAGCATAAAGAATATGGCGATAAGAAATCGATTTGTTAGGTCAGCTACTTATGACGGTTTTGCAGATAGTAACGGTCGTGTTTCTGCCGGACAAATGAAGCTTTTTTCAAATCTTGCTGATGGCGGCGTGGGTTTAATCATAGCAGGCATAGCTTACGTTCATCATACCGGTCAGATATCACCGTTTCAGAACTCTATCGCAGGGGACGAGTTTATTTCCGGTTATATAAAATTAACAGAAGCAGTTCATGACCGGGGTGCTAAAATTGCTTTGCAAATTTTTCATGGTGGAAGAGAAGCCAAATATTTAAGAACAAAAGGCAAACTTCCTTTAGCTCCCTCAATTATTGAAAACGATCCATATTATAAGGGTGAATACCGGGCGATAACAGATAACGAAATCCAGGAGATTATTGCGGCTTTTGGCGATGGAGCACGTAGAGCAAGAGAAGCCGGGTTTGATGCCGTCCAGGTTCACGGTGCCCATGCCTACCTCTTAAGTCAGTTTCTTTCACCTTATACAAACTGCAGGCAGGATCAATGGGGCGGGAATCTTGAAAACCGTCTTCGTATTTATAGCGAAATATACAAGGACATCAGGAAAAAAGTTGGAGAGGATTATCCTGTATTCATAAAAATTGGAGTACAAGATGGTTTTTCCGGTGGACTTGAGTTCGATGAAGGAATACAGGTCGCCAAATTCCTTGCTAAATTAGGTTTTGACTCTCTGGAAATCAGCCAGGGTTTAAGAGGTGAACGATATGAAGGCACTGAATACAAAGCCCATATCAATAGCCTTAATAAAGAGGCATACTATCGTAATTGGTGCCGGGAGATAAAAAGCCAAACAGATATTCCAATCATGATGGTTGGTGGTTTAAGATCTTTGTCTCTTATGAAAGAGATTATTATAAACAAAGAGGCCGATTTCATATCACTATGCCGTCCCTTGATATGTGAACCAGGCCTAATTAACGATTGGAAAACTAATGAACAAAAAAAAGCAAGGTGTATTTCTTGTAATAAATGCGTTAATGAAATTTACAAAGGAAGACCGATTTCTTGTATCCAAACAACTGGGATAATAACCTCAAATGGTCGTCAGGAATAAACGAAAAAGCCTTGGGCAGACGACCGGAGCTTTCTGCTTCCTATAAAGGAATGATTGAAAGTAAAAGGTATGTGGTATATATTAGTCATTAAGTATGCTGTTAAATCGGTTTGTTGCTTTGATATATCCGACCAACTCCTTCGTTAACAGACCAATCAGGAATCCGGTTGGCACAGAAAACAGCAGCATAAAGGGCAGGTAGAAAAAAATCCCGGCAAATCGGAGAATCAAGGCTGCCATAACCAACTGACCCAGATTATGGGCTGCAGCTCCGGCAATGCTGATTCCAACCATGCCTAAACCTTTAAAGAAACGCAGCAAGAGCCCCATCATGAGAGCAGCGGTTACAGCTCCTGAAAAACTCATAAAAAAACCCATGCCGAATAAGGTTCCACTGAGCAGAGAGCCGAGAATTGCCCGCAGGACGGTGATTTGTAAGGCAGTCTTAAAATCGAAGACAATCAGAGCCAGCAAGGTAATAATATTGGCCAAACCCAGCTTGACTCCGGGTATGGGCAGCGGGTTGGGCAACAAACTCTCCAGAAAATGAAGAACAGACGCTTGCGCTACCAGTATGGCGATAACGGCCAGTTTCTTTGTCGATGTCATGTTTTCTGTAAATTCCATTGACCCTGGCTCTCCTTTCCCGCTTGCACAAAATTCATATCGGACTGATCGGACAGAAATGGACAAAGGAGAATTTTTGATGACCGGAATGAAGCTGGGGCAATTTGTATATGGGAGTTCTTTTATTCATGCATTGGACCCCCGAACAAAAATATTGTGCTGCTTATTGGTTATTATTTCTGTTTTCCTAAGCTACACCTGGTATTACTTGCTTTTTTATCTACTATTAATGACAGGCGCCATTCTTTGCGCCGGTTTGAATTTAAGATTTATTGTGAGCAGTTTGCTGAAATTAAGATACCTGCTTCTTTTTACTTTCCTCTTCCAGGCGTTTCTCACGCCGGGCCAGGCGGTTTTCCTGGTGGGGAAATTAAGTATGACCAGAGAAGGCCTGATCTTAGGGGCAGTCAATATCTCCCGGCTGCTTATATTGTTTTTGGGCTCCATGGTTTTACTCATGACGACCTCCCCGCTCAAGCTGGCGGCCGGAATAGAATTCCTTTTACGACCTTTAAGCAAATTAAAAATCCCAATTTATAATCTTACCACCATTCTCAGTATCTCTTTTCGTTTTCTGCCTATTCTGTTTGAAGAGGCGGCAACCATAAAAAATGCCCAAAAATCCCGGGGAGCCCCCTTTGACTCCCCCCAAATCGGGATCCGGATCAAAGCCTATACCGCAATTCTAATCCCGCTGTTTGAAGCTTCACTGGCCAGAGCAGCAGACCTGGGTGAAGCAATGGAAAGCAGGTGTTTTACGGGACATCCCAATAAATTGCGGCTAAACAGTCTAAAAATGACGGGCCTGGATATCCTGGTGCTGTTCCTGATGGTTATGCTCTCATTTGCCGGTATCATCATGACGATTCTCATGGAGTAAGGGGTTGCAAGAATGACAGGCGAAGGTATTGAACTGGTTCATGTCACAAAACAGTATAACGCCCGGCCCGAGAAAAAAACGGCGCTGAAAGACATTACTCTGTCCATCAGAAAGGGAGAATATATCGGTTTACTGGGTATGAACGGCTCGGGAAAATCCACCCTGGCCAAACTGTTTAACGGCCTGCTCAAACCTACGGCCGGAAAAGTATATGTCAATGGAATGGATACGGCAATAACGAAAAATTTGACTGAAATTCGCCGGCTTGTGGGCATGGTCTTTCAAACCCCGGACAATCAATTAATCGCTCCTGTTGTTGAGGAAGAAATTGCTTTCGGTCCTGAAAACCTGGGACTTCCCCTTGAGGAAATTAAACGCCGGATCCAATGGGCCCTTAAGGTCTGCGGTCTTAAAGACAAAAGGTATCATGCGCCGCATCTGCTTTCCGGCGGACAAAAACAAAGGGTGGCGCTGGCTTCCGTCCTGGCGATGCTGCCCGAATACCTTGTTCTTGATGAACCGGCCTCCATGCTGGATCCTTCAAGCCGGAGAGAACTTTTGGAACAGCTCAATATCTTAAACAAGCAGGAAGACATGACCGTCATCTTGATCAGTCATAACCCTGAAGATTTAATCCATGCGGACAGACTCATTGTGATGGACCGCGGGTCAATCCATATGCAGGGATCTCCCCGGGAAGTATATGCTGATGCCGGATTGGCCGCCCTGGGTTTGGATATTCCCCCTATTTACGAATTAATTAATCAATTGAGATTAAACGGGTACGCTGTTTCCGGAAACATTCAATCCATTTCAGAGCTGGTGGATGACCTATGCCTAAAATTATAGAAGCTGAACAGCTTTCACATACCTATTTACCGGGCTCGGTTTATGAGCATCAAGCACTCAAGGACATTAATTTTTCCCTGGACCGGGGAAAAGTCCTGGGTATATTCGGGCCCAATGGTTCCGGCAAATCAACGCTCGCTCAGCATTTCAACGGACTGCTCCGGCCAACCGGCGGTTCCATGCTTGTGTGCGGGCTGAATACTGCCGATCCTAAAATAAGCAAAGATCTTTGGAAAAAAGCGGGCTTGGTTTTTCAATATCCCGAACAACAGATCTTTCAAATTTCCGTTTATGATGAGATAGCCTATGGTCCGAGAAACCTGGGCCTGCCGGAAAGGGAAATCAAAGCAAGGGTTGCCGAAGCCCTGCAGCAAGTTGGTCTAACCCGGGAAAAAACCGCTCCGCTAACGCCGGCATCCCTGAGTGGCGGACTGCGGAGAAAGGTGGCTATAGCCGGAATGCTGGCCATTCGGCCTGAACTGCTCATACTGGATGAACCAATGGCCAGCTTGGATTTAGCCGGACGAAGGTTCATTCTTGATATCATAAAAAAACGACGGCAAAAAAACGAAACAACGATCATCATTTCTCATAGCCTCAAAGAAATCATGACTATAACAGATAAGATCGCCATTCTGGACAAAGGCTTCCTGGCCTTTTTCGGAGACGTCAAGGACCTGCTGACCAGGACGGAAATCCTTGCACGCTACCATTTTGAGTTGCCGGAGTTTTTACAAGTTCTGCTGGCCTTATCGGCCAGGGGATTTGATCTGAAAACGAATGTCCGCAGCATGCAGGAAGCAAGCAAAGAAATACTGAGCTTGCTTAAAAAAACCAAAGCACGGCCAATATTTGGCTCCGGTAAAGACGACGCTTAGTCTCCGGTAATACGGACGATGGCCTTATTGGGCAGACAGACAGCCATTTCCCCGGGGTTTTGCAGCCACCCAGTGCGGACACAAATCTGGTCGGGACAGTCTGCTTCTTTAAATCTGATCCGGCCTTTTTCCACCTGAACGATTTCGTGGTACGGCCCGGGAAGGATAATTTCCCGCGGTTCCTCTACAGCATTTAAGTCAATGCGCTCCACCAGCACGTTATCTTGCATGATTACGGCAAACCGGGGTTCGTTTTCATTTTGTGACTGATAAAACTTTAAACTGCCAAAACCGGTGAGCACCATGAAGATAATGATGCCAACAAGGATACCGTCATGTTTTTTCATGGTATTGAAATATTCCTCCGGGATCGGTAAGGGTAAAACGGTCCTTTAGCCCGGGTGTGATATGGACCTGTCTGTCCCCGGTGATAAAGATGGCCTCGACTCCCTCCAGGCTTTGCACCAATTCCAGACCTTCAGCCAAACCCAAGACAAAAGCAGCCGTGGAAAGCGCATCCGCGTCGATGGATGTCTCTGCTACGATGGTAACGGAGATAAGACCTGATTTGGAGGGATACCCGGTTTGGGGATCTAAAATATGATGATAACGAACGCCACCTTCTTCAAAATACCTTTCATAGTCCCCTGAAGTTACGACAGCCTTGTCCTTGATCTCCAAGACACCAATACATCCCCCGTCTTGCGCCCCGGGGTTTTGGATGCCCACATTCCACGGACTGCCGTCAGGCTTTTCGCCTAAGACAACAACATTGCCTCCCAAATTAACGAAGGCGGATTCAATCCCGTAAGCCTTAAAGATTTTTATCACTTCATCCCCGGCATAACCTTTGGCGATTCCGCCCAAATCCACCATTTGCCCTGTTTTTTTTAGTCTGGCCGTTTTTTCTTTTTCGTTAATTTCCATATCCCGATAATTAATTAATTTATTAATCCGGTCAAGCTCTGTTGGGGAAGGTATCTGCGGATTTTGTGTAAAACTTCCCCAGGACTGAACCAGCGGCCCGATGGTAACATCAAAGGAACCCTGACTTAATTGAGCATACTTCAGAGCGGTCTTTAAAACATAGATGGAATCGGAACTCAACGGTACCCAGGCGCCATTCCCGGCGGATGCGTTCAACTGATGGATTTCGCCGTCCGGAGCATGGCTCGTCATTTTATCCTGTAAGTCCTTAATACGCTTCATTCCCTCATCGGCTGCCCTTTGTGCCTTTTGGCCATAGGCTTTTACCGTTACAACCGTTCCCATATAAAAACCCTGTTTTTCCACAGGTATTTCCGAGTTGCCGCTGCAGCCGGCCAGCCAGCCGAAGTTGAAAAATATCACCATAAACATCAAGAATATACTTTTATTCTTCAACGGGCACTCTCCTTATTACTCTCTGCCTGTTATTTTTGCAGTTTCCAATTTAGCGGCTTTTATCCGTTGGGAGCAAGAACCCGCCGGAATAAGGAAAAACCCTAGACTTTGCGTACTGAACATACGGGTGAAACCATGGGGGTGCCTTTTTCATCATAAATTACATTCGCTATTACGCCGTAAACTTCTTTCAGCATACGCGCAGTAATGACTTCACCCGGCTTGCCCGTGCTGTAAAGGGAACCATTTTCATCCATAACGACGATATGCCCGGCATACCTTGCCGCAAGATTGATGTCGTGCAGGACAACGATAATATCCACGTTTTGCTTGTCCACAATTTTCTGCAGAAGTTGACACAGTTCCAATTGTTTTTGTAAGTCCAGTGAATTCACAGGTTCATCTAGCAGAATCAGTTTCGGTTTTCTCACCAGGGTTTGGGCAATAAAGACAAGCTTTTTTTGTCCTCCGCTTAATTCACTAAAGTTACGGGTGGCCAGAGCGGCGATATTCAAAGATTCCAGTGTATCCATAACGATATTTAAATCTTCATCCGATATTTTATAGCCAAGCTCGGGCAATCTCCCCAAAATAACCATTTCCAAAACGGTGAGGGTGGATATATCCACATCCATTTGCGGCAAATAGGACATCAGTTTTATCCTGTCTTCGGTATCCATGGCGGTAATGCTTTCATGGCCGTATAATATGTTTCCGTCATAATGCAGCAATCCGAAAATGGATTTAAGCAGCGTGGATTTTCCTGCGCCGTTGGGTCCGAGGATCGCATTGAAACCTTTGGCGAAAGCAAGATTCAAGCCGTCAAATACTTTATGTGCTCCTTTGTTTTTTTTATAGGAAAAGCTCAGATTATTTACTGTAATCATTGCATAGTCCTCATTTTCGTAAATATGATGGCGACAAAAAACGGAATTCCGATTACGGCCGTTATCAATCCTATGGGCAGTATGACTCCTTTTATAATAACCTTGCTTACAACAAAGGCAAAGGACATGATAAAAGCACCTATTAATGCTGAAAGCGGCATAAAAAACCGTTGGTCTTCACCCACCAGCTGACGGGCGATATGAGGAGCAATAAGACCCACAAACCCTATGGTTCCCACAAAACAAACAGCTACGGTGGAAAGCAGGGAAGTCACAAAAATAACCTTTCTTCGCACTTTGGCAGTATCTACACCCAAACTTTTCGCCTTCGTATCATCAAGGGTCATGGCGGTCAGTTTCCACGCATCTTTAAACAAAAGCAGATAACACACCACAAGCACAGCAAATACAATAAAAAACTTATTCCAGGTGGTTTTCAGCAGGCTGCCAAAGGTCCAGAAAATCAAACTTTGGAGCTCATCTTCATCAGCAATGTACTGCAAAATCATAGTGAGGGCGTTAAAAAGAAAATTAAGTGCTATGCCAAATAAAATGATGGCAGTTTTGCTGATATTTCTCTGACGTGAGAATGTGTATATCCCCACGGCCACCAGAAGCGAAAAGGCAAAGGCATTCACCGTCACTGCCAGCGTATCTGAAACATGAAACAGGTTGGCGTTCAATATCAGTCCCATGGCTGCCCCAAAGGAGGCTGCGGCAGATATGCCCAGTGTAAAGGGACTCGCTATGGGGTTGCGCAGTATTGTTTGAATTCCACAGCCGCCAATACCTAGGGCCCCCCCGATAACCATTGCCATAAGAGCCATGGGCAAGCGGATCTCCTTGATGATCATTGGATTATGTCCGTCCCCTCCACCCGCAAACAGCACGCTCAATATTTCCTGGATGGCTATGGAAGACGAACCGATGGAAATATTCAGGATTGCCAAGAAAGCCAATCCAATCAACATGACTACGATCAATACAATTCTTTTCTTTACCAGGCTGTTATACAGCTTTCGGTTGGCACTATCTTTATGCCTTATTTGATATTCCATTATTTTATATTACTCCGCTGTATATTTTTTCGGTAAAGTATGGCCAAAGGGCTCCGGAAGTCAGGAACAGGCGGACCGGCATCCCCCCCGGACCCGGCGCCTTCGGTGCTGCTTTTCCTCGGCCCTTGCGCCGTATTATTTACTTGCCTGTACATCTTCAGGACTTATAAACCAGGTGGAGATGTCACTGTCAAGAAGCATAAACCGCTCAAAGAACTCATCGAGAACCGCTTCCGGATCAACCTCTTTAAATTCTTCCGGATAGAATATCTTGGCCATTTTCAAGCAGGGATAGAAAGCGTAGATAGATCGGCTCGTTGCATGGGCAAATTCGTATAAATGGCCATTTTTAACAGCCGCCAAGTCACGCCAGCCAATTCTGTTGAAGATATCAAATTCGCATTTTTTTGTTTCTTTGACAGAATCTAGCCATCCGTCGTTGACGCCGCTGAGAATAATATAATCCGGATCGGCTTTGATTACATACTCAGGATCAAGAGTATTGCCGCCTCCGCCTGAGGCTGCAGTATCTAAAAGAAGCGCGTCGGCAATGTTTTCACCGCCAGCAATGCTGATGGGCAAACCCCAGCCCGTGACACTGGTTGCGGTAGATCCATAGATTTCGGAATATCCCGACTTTTCATAGTATACCGCTGGCTTATCCTCACGCTTGGCAAGCTTCTTTGAAGCGATCAATCCATACTGCTCATCAATGAAAGCCGACACTGCGGCAGCCTTCTCTTCCTCCTGGAATATCTGACCAAGCAGTTTCATGGTCTGCTGAACAGACTTATCCAAATTTTTGCCGGGAACATTGATCAAAACAATGGGGATTCCTACCCTGGTCAACTGATCTTCTATTTCCAGCGCATAATTATGGGCGGACATGGCGGAGTTAACGATGAGAACATCGGGATCCATAGCCAGAATCATTTCCAGGTCAAAGGGAGCGTTATGGTCGGATATCTGTCCCAGGTGCTCCAGGTAATTACCCACGGCGGGTGTGTACAGCTTCCCATATTTTTGGATGCCCCCGCCACCATCCTGTCCGGAAGCCACCAGCATGTTAAAGGCATCCTTGCCTTTAAGGGGTATAATGTAGTCAACAACATCCATGGTGCTTATTGCATAGGACGAAATCGGCAAGTCAATGGTTACTTTCCTGCCTTTTGCATCTGTTATCGTTACAGAATCTGTAATTTCCTGTTTTACCGGCATGGCATCCTTGTTTATGGCAGTGGCTACCACTTCTTCTTCGGGAGGAGAAACATATCCGTATTTTGCCGGATCTGCGCCGGCGGTTCTCAATGAATCGGCAACTGCATTGATGATGCCGTTGCTTGTGAGTGTGGCGCCGGAAACAACATCTACATCCAACGACTGCGCCTCAATAATGCGTTGGGGAATTTTCTCTATGGCCACACTTCCGATATCTTCTGTTTCGTTGTTCTCACACACGGTAATACCGGTAATTTTTCCGTCTTGATCAACTTCGGTCGTTACCTCAAGATCTCCGTGATAACCTGCCGCCGCACCCGTAAAGCCTCCCGCTGTGATTGACGAGCCGCACCCGGCGAGAGAAATGAGCAAGGCCACAATAAAAGCTAAAGCAACACTTGTTTTTACTGTTTTTCTCATTATTTTCTCCTTTTTAAAACTTCCTTCGCAACTCGCTAAAAATAATTTTTTTCTGGTTACATTTAATGCACCTCCCCATAATGCAGTGCAATTGATCAAATAAAAAACTCCCAGCCCCTACAATCCTTTAGAAGCTGAGAGTTGTTCAACTACCCGGTTGACAAATCCACATATACCGCCCTATCGCTCGTAGAGTACCCCCGGTACGTAAAATAGGCAGGTCTTCTGGCTCAAGCATCATCATTTTTGCAGCCTTCCCGGTTACCCAGTGGCTTTTTGCAAAAACTCCTCTATTACAGCGGCGGGACCGCGTGGGATTTACACCCACTTCCCTTTTATCGGAGATAACAAATATCTGCCGAACCTATTTTTATATTAATTTTTATTGGAATTCTGTTTCAAATTCCAAAGACTTACCGATCCGCTTCTTTCTGGCGTCCTGAGGATCCTCTTCCCAATAGACATACCCTTTCTCTTGCTTTCAGCAGGCTTTAGCAAATGGTAGTTTAGTTACCATAATTTGATCGCCTTTTTTCGAATTGTATCACAATATAGTTGCGAAAGCAATTATATCAATTTTCCCAAATCGTCCGGCTCCGCTATTCTTGGTTTGCATTACTATTGATATATTTGTCAATGCGATTTTGACAAGCTGCATCGACATTTATTTTTTCGGTTTTGCCGATGTAGTCCAAACCCCACTGGCAAAGGGAGGCTAAAATAGGTAAAATGCTTTTTCCTGCAGGCGTAAGAGAATACTCTACTTTTGGAGGCACCTCGGTATAAACAAACCGATTTACAAGTCCGCTTTTTTCTAGTTCTCTAAGTTGTTGTGTCAACATTTTTTGCGTGACCTGTGGAAGTTTTTTTCTCAGTTCACCAAACCGCAGTGTGTCTTCGCCTAAATTCCAGAGAATAAGTGATTTCCATTTCCCACCAATAAGATCAATGGTTAATTCCATTGAGCATCGGTATTCGGTGTCTCTATATTTTATCATTAAATGATTCTTCCCCCTTCATTCATCCCAAGGAATTAACAATATTATCATGGTATACAAACAGATACAATGTTACAAAAAAGTGCGTACTAGCAATAATCCATACTAGCATTTATTATTATATCATGGTTTTGGTAAGGCATTAAATAATAGATGGGGGAGCATAGAATGAAAGTATTAGCCATTCAGGGGAGCCCGAGAAAAAACGGTAATACAGCTGTTCTTTTAAAGCATTATCTACTTGGTCTTGAGGAAAGTCATCATAATGCAGAAATTAAAGTAATTAACGTAGCTGAAAAAAACATCCAGTCATGTATGAGCTGTGACGGATGCAGGAATTCCAAAAGAAAATGTGTGATCAAAGATGATATGCAGGAAATATACCCGGAAATTTTAGAGGCTGATATTTTAATCCTAGCGTCACCGATTTACTGGTGGAACATAACAGCCCAAGCGAAACAGTTTATAGACAGGTTTTATGCACTTAATTTTAATAATAACTTTAAGGGAAAAAAGTTTGTCTTGTTGACGACTTATGGAAATGAAGACCCAAACTCGGGAACAAATATCATCAAAAATATGTTCCATGATATCTGTAATTATTTGGGGATGGATTTTATCCAGTACTATGGCGTGTGTTCCGGCACGGTTTCGGTGCAGGATAATCCTAAAACGCAAAATGACATTTATCAACTGGGGAAAACAAAAATTGTTTGAGGTGATTCTGGACGCGTGGCATTCATTTTTCCGTTGTCATTATAGTATGATTGCTGCCGGAGGCAGCTGCTGCCAGGCCAAGCGCCACGTAAACTGTTCCGGCGACGTAGCATTCAGCCCGGGTAAAAAGCCTGTTGCCACGCAGCCACTGCCTAAAGGTTCCGGACAACAAAGCGTAAATACTATCACTGCAAATACCCATACCGACGAAGATGGCACCGAGAAACATAATCTGGTAAGCCACCGGGGCACCGCCGGTATGCACAAACTGCGGCAGAAAGGCAAAGAAGAATAGCGCAACTTTGGGGTTTAACAGGTTTACGACCACTCCCTGGGTGAACACGCGGGAGATTTTAACCGGCTCTTCACTCTCGTCCGCTATAACAGGATTCACCTTGAAGAACAACTTTCTGACACCCAGATACACAAGATAAGCCGCACCAAGATATTTCACCACGTTAAACGCCGTCGCAGAAGAAACGAGAATTGCAGATATCCCGGCAGCCGCAAAAACAAGATGAATGGAACTACCTACAGCGATCCCCAGTGCGGATACGACCCCGGCAATTCTTCCCTGATCAATGCTCCTGGTCACTATGTAAAGAACAGCAGGACCAGGTGTCACTAAAAGCAATAACGAAGCCAAGATGAATACTGTTAAACTGGAAGCATCCGGCATCGCATATCCCCCTTTACGTATCGCTATTTTTTATTATACATTTATAAATCTCTTTAATAAATCTCTTTCTTCTTAAACTTAAAAACCATTTAACTCAAAAACAACGGAATTTCTGCGCTCAAAAGCTTGAGCAAAATCAATCATCTGATTCCAAAACCAATGCTGTTCGGCTTATTAATAGGCATTTTAAGATACGATTTCATTAATTGTTCTATCCTGGTGCCGGGCAAACGGCAGATAACGCCAAACAAGCTATAAACCAAAGCCGCACGTAAAGAATCCTCAGCATACATCGGGTGTCCGGCCACCCAGGATATTTTTTCAAACCCGGGGCTGACCGAGCCATGGAAAACACCCAGCAGTTTTTTTTCAAAAGAAAGTACATTTAAGAAATCTATTTCTTGATGAATACGGCCCATATCCCAAGGAATACTGTTGTTATGTAATAGCTGCCATATTTCCCCGGCATCTGATCGAACTGCTTTGCGTATCACTATATCTGCATTACCCATATTATACACCTCTTTCTTTTAATCTCAATAATACCTATTAGCCAAGCCCTCCTCACCATAGTTACTTTTTAAAGAAATTGTTCAGATCATTTCATTGTAATAAACAATATTATAAAAGCTAACTGTTTGACCTGATATACACCTGTATATGTGTTGCCGATTGGCCTGAAACTTCATGATATCTCCGGCAGACAAAGCGAATGTTGCTTCTCCCACTGTCACTTCGAGAGTTCCTTCCATCATCAAAATGTATTCCTCAGAGCCGTCGTCATGCGGTTCCGACAAGTAGGAGCTGTTTGCATTAATAATAACGAAAAATATATCAAAGCGCCGATCTTGCTGAAAAGAAAATAAAGGATAAACTGTTATACCGATCTCATCATCAACTATCGGAGCAACTTCACCCCTTCGAACAAGCTCAATCTTAGGCTTTTTTTCAGTTATAAGCTCACTGAATGGGATATGCAGCCCGTTGACAATTTTCCAAACGGTTGCAATTGAAGGGTTGGATTCCCCCCGCTCAATCTGACCCAACATGGGCTTACTTACCCCGGTTTGCTCCGCGACTTTATCCAGGCTTAAACCTCTCGCTTTACGTATACGGGCAAAGTTGTCGCCAATAATTTTGGAAATATGCAATTGCTTTTTCCCCCAGCAATGTATGCTATTTTTTATCTTATGTTAAATATAGCATACAAAATAAAACCTGGCAAGATTTCCAGAAACAACGACCGGTCCAAAGCTTGGTAAGTTTTATCTTCAGAGTAGATTTCTTAATTAAACCTTGTCTTGAATCTACATATTCATATGGTTTAATAACAATCGACGGCTGGAGCACTCAAACATACAGTTGTCGGAAGGCAATAAGGTAAATAGTAAGCACATAATGCCAAAAAATGAAAGGGGAATTAATTAATGAAAAACGAGAAAATTGCTAAAGTTGCAGCCACGGGAATTTTGGTAGCGGGATTTCTAACTTCCTTTGGCAGTCCGGTACTGGCCAGCAGCAACACCACAACCGTCAATACCGGTGCGGCTAACATGGCGGCTGGTAAAACCATAGTTTACAGTATCACTAACAGGGATACCGATCAAAGTATCCTCAAAGAGGCTCTGGCTGATCTGGTGACCGCAGGAACCATCACCCAGACCCAATCTGATGCCGTGCTCACGTATCTCCAACAAAATCTACCCCAGAAACCAGTACTTGATATTACAAAACCGGCTGATGGCGAAAATGAGTCCGGGCAGGGTCCGGTGCTAAAAATAGTCGACCCCCTGAAGGATCTGGTAGACGAGGGAACCATCACGGAGAACCAGGTCCAGTCGATCAGGGATAAGATGCGCGACATCACCGACCAGCAGAGACAGCAGCAGTGGCAGACAAGTCTTAATACGCTGGTAAGCGATGGTACCATCACCCAGGAGCAGGCCGGCAATATTCAGGCCTTTCTGGCGGACTATGATCAAAAGATAAAAAATATGAAGCAGAGTATGTTGAATCAAACCAAAGACATGGACAAGGAACAAATAACCCAGTATTTTAAGGAAAACATGGACGACATCAAGGACCCGGTCAGCCAAATGGTTGATCAGGGGATCATCACCCAACAGCAGGTCGACGCACTGAAACAAGCAATGCCATCCTTACCGCATGTTGTACGTATGCAGAAACCGTCGCCGCAGCAACTGCAGACGAATCTGGACGCGCTGGTAAGCGAGGGTACCATCACCCAGGAGCAGGCCGACAATATTCAGGTTTTCCTGGCGGACAATGATCAAAAGATGAAGAATATGAAGCAGAATATACTGGATCAAACCAAAGACATGGACAAGGAACAAATGACCCAATATTTTAAGGAAAACATGGGCGACATCAAGGACCCGGTCAGCCAAATGGTTGATCAGGGGATCATCACTCAGCAGCAGGCCGACGCCGTAAGAGAGGCCGTGCTGGGAGCGTCCGGTGTGGCAATCAACGGCGAGGCGCCGGACAGCGGGATTCACGGCGGGCAGGATGTCTTCTTCTCAATTCAAAGCACCACCTCCGACGACAACCAAAACTGAGACTTCTGAACGTGGGGCTGGCTGGAGGAAACTCCAACCAGCCTTTCTTATAACCGGTGAGGGTATTGGCCGTTAAGAGCGATAGAAGTGGTTGTGGGCTTGGAGAACTGGCCAGACGGTTGGACACTCCCGGCAAAGGTGGTAAAATAACTTGCAAAAGGATATGGAGGCCCTTGCCGCCAACGGGGGGCACCATTGTTTCGGGAAAGGGGGGCGCAGCGTGTCAGTGGTTGTACTTCTGGTGGAAGATGATCGCGATCTGGCCGAGGCAATAAAAATGGGAATTGAGGACGAAGGATGGCGGGTGGAACATGCGGCCGACGGTTCCACGGGACTTGCCCGGGCCGCTTCCGGCGAGCATGATCTGGTCATTCTCGATGTCCGGCTGCCCGGCTTGAACGGCTTCGACGTCTGCCGGGAGCTGCGCCGCACGAGCAACATACCGGTGCTTTTTCTTACCGCCCGCGGCTCCGAGACGGACAAGGTGGTCGGCCTGGAGCTGGGCGGTGACGACTATCTGACCAAACCCTTCGGCATGCGGGAACTGCGGGCCCGGGTGCGGGCGCTCCTGCGGCGTGCCCATGCGCAACCGGGGGAGGAAAAGCGCATCCGGGTGCACGACCTGCTCATTCTGCCGGAGCGGCAGTCCGTCTATCGAGACCGGGAACGGCTTCCGCTTACCGCCAGCGAGTACCAGATACTCCTCACCCTGGCTCAGCGCCCCGGGATGATCTTTACCCGGGAAATGCTGATGGAGGCCCTCTGGCAGACCGACCATAACACCGGCAGCCCGCTGACGGTTAACGTCCATGTCCGCAACCTGCGGGCCAAGCTGGGCGACGATCCGGAAAATCCCCGGTATATCGCCAGCATACGGGGTGTTGGATATAAACTGCGGGGGGAAGAACGATGAAAGCCTGGCGGAGCCTGCGTGTGCGGTTGATTTTCAGCTATGTGGCCCTGGCCTTGCTGCTGCTTACCTTTTCCGGCTATATATTTTCCAACGCTCTGTCCTGGTACGCAATTTCGGTCCAGCGTTCTCAACAGGCCCTGTATGCCAGGCAGGCTTTGAGAGTACTGGGGGAAGCCCAGAAGCGAAGCCTCTCCGGGGATGAAACTCTTGCTCTGTTGCGGCAAAACCTTCCCGGCGTACGTATTGAACTGGAAACAGTGGCACCGGAAAAAGAAATCGTGCCGGCTGAACCCAAAATCTTTATGTCACCCGAACAGGCAGCGCCTCCCGATGGTAAAGTCCTGACGCTCCCTTCCCAGGTCGAAACATCCATTCTCCGGCCCGGGAAAATCGGCCTTCTGTATATAACAAAACCGGGAGAAATTTCATTTACCCTGCCAACGGTTACCGTAACACAAGGGGTATCCTCAGCCACGCTTTACCGGTTTACAATGAGCCCCTCGGCATTTACGGCTTTATCCAACCTTTACCGTCAGGTGCTGGAAGTGCTGTTCCTGGCCCTGACACTGGCCATACTCATCGGCTGGCTGCTAAGCCACTGGCTCGCCCGGCCGCTGTCCCGACTGGTCGCCGCAACGGAAGCGGTGGCAGGGGGCAACTTTCTGGAGACGGTGGACCGGTCGGGCATCATTGAGCTGGACCGGCTGGGGGAGCAGTTCAACCGGATGGTCCTGTACCTGCGAGAGTCCTTTCGCTCTCTGGCCGCCGAGCGGGATACAGCGCAGCGCTTTGCCGCTGATGCCGCCCACGAATTAAAGACGCCGGTGACCACGCTGCGAGCTCACCACGAGTTAATTACGGAAAACCACGAGCGGCTGCAACAGGTCTTACCTGCCTTCGGCCGACAGATCGAACGAATGGAAAAGATTATCGCCGGGCTGCTGCAGTTAGCCAATTTGGGCGAAAGCAGCGGCTTAGTGCTTCAGCCTGCCGACCTCCGCAAAGCGATACGCAACCTGGAGCCGGCCTACCAGGCCCTGGCTGAAGACAGCGGGCATTGCCTGACCACCGCCTGCCCGGATAACTCGGTGACGGTATTGTTAGACCAGCGTCTGCTGGAACTTGCTTTAAATAACCTTGTGGACAACGCCAGCAAATATACGCCACCCGGCGGTCAAATTGCTCTGACTTTGCAGGTGGACGACTGCAGAGCGGTCATCACTGTCAGAGACACCGGTAAAGGTATTGCACCGGAGGAATTACCCTTCATCTTTGAGCGGTTCCAACGGGGGATCGACACCCAGTCCATCCCCGGTACAGGATTAGGGCTCGCCATAGCCCGGGAAGCTGTCCAGCGGTTGGACGGAACTATTACAGCCGGCAGCGAAGTGGGCCGGGGTACTTGGTTCGAGATCCGCCTACCGCTCTTGCCGACTCAATAACCGGGCATTCTATTTCCATGTCGATATATTAATAAACTTATAAGGGCACCTCTTGCGGGTGCCCTGCTCAATGCAGCCGCCCTTGCCGCTTAATTAGACTAAAATTTTCCCCAACCACCCTGTTTACCAGATTAGCAGATAAATATATAATTAATATTAATGTCAGCGTGTCTGCCAAGTGCAATGGCCCGGAATAAAATGCACGACTCTTAGATTGTTGAGGTAGCAGAATGATAAATTTGTTCATAGGATTAGCGGCAGGGTTCTTCGGGGGGCTTGTGGGTCTCGGCGGCGGGGTGATAATGATCCCCCTGATGGTGGGAATTCTCAAAATGGGCCAGCACAAGGCCCACGGCACAAGTCTTGTGGCGCTGGTATTCACCGGAATATCAGGAGCTTTCACCTATGCCTTAAATGGTTCAGTGGATATACCGGCTTCCTTGCTTTTGGCATCCACCGCCATATTCACAGCCAGGGCGGGCGCGCGTTTTGCCAATGCCCTTCCGGAATGGAAACTCAAAAGGTCCTTCGGCGGGTTTTTAATCCTAATTTCCCTGCTCCTGCTTCTAAAACCTTATTTGTATCATGTTGCCGAGCCCACCACGGGATGGCTAAAAATAGTAGTTCTCTTGTCGACAGGGATCTTTACCGGCTTCCTCTCCGGGATGATGGGGGTTGGCGGAGGTACGATCATGGTGCCTTCTATGGTGCTGCTCATCGGCTTCACCCAATACACCGCTCAGGGTTGTTCCCTTCTGGCCATGATCCCGGTGGGAATAGTAGGCGCTTATACCCACTGGCGTTTGGGGAACGTCAGCACAAGTATATTGCCTGGATTAGTCCCGGGCGTTCTTTTAGGTACATACCTGGGCGGCTCTCTGGCCCACATCCTGACAGAAGATGCTTTACGCGCCATCTTCGCCGCCGTGCTGATCTGGACGGGGTCAAAATATTTAAGAACACCGAAACCGCAAGCCGACGAGGAGTCAACAACAGTTGAAGAAAACTAAATGAGGTGACACAGCTGACATTTTCACTTCGTTACCGCTATAATTCAAAACATTTCCCAGTATTTTTCGGAATAGGACCTATTCTTTGATAAATAATAATAACGGATCTGCCGATCTCAAAAACCCAAAGGAGGAAGGCTGCTATGGCTAGAAGGAACGGCGTTATGTCCGACCGACTAAAGATGGAGTTAGCCGAAGAACTTGGGGTTGCCGATGTCGTGCGCCAGGAGGGCGGTTTTGGCAGTGTCTCATCAAGGGACTGCGGTAACCTTGTCCGCTTGGCCATCCAAAAGGCAGAACGCTCGATGTTATAGAGACGGCAGGCCGGGGGGCGATTAAATAATCGCACCCCTTATTTTTTTGAAGCATTTATATTGAAGTTACAAATGCTGAATAGTTACAACATTTTATTTAATAAGGGAATTATTTATATTACTAACTTATTGTTTTATCTGTTAAAATATAACCGTGAGACCGTATCATTTTGGAACATAACAATTTTGGAGGTTAACTTTGTGAATATTATAAAATTTATGGCTCCTGAAATAATCTTTGGCTTGGAAGCTATCAGTCAGGTGGGTGAAAGCGCCCTGCGCCTTGGCGCCAGGAAGGTCTTTTTAGTTACCGATGACGGGGTGAAAAATAACAGTTGGGTTGATAAAGCCCTTGGTTTTATAGAACAAGCCGGCCTGGAGTATACGGTCTGGCACGGCATCACCAGCAACCCCAAGGATACCGAAATTACCGGCGGCGTAAAACAATATCTATCCTCACAGTGTGACGCCATCATCGCAGTAGGAGGCGGCAGTCCCATCGACGCGGCTAAAGCGGTGGCCATATTAGTTTCAAACGGCGGTAAAATCCAGGATTACGAGGGGGTAAATAAAATAACCAGACCCCTCCCCCCCATGGTCATGGTGCCCTCCACCGGCGGTTCCGGCTCGGAGGTAACTCAATACGCCATCATCGTGGATAAAGAGCGCAAAAAAAAGATGACCATTATCTCAAGATCTCTGATGCCAGACATAGCTATCATCGACCCCCAGCTTTTACAAACCAAGGACGCGCGTCTGACGGCAGCCACCGGTATCGACGCCCTGAGCCACGCCATTGAATCCTACGTCTCCCTTGCTGCTAATCACCTTTCCGACGTAAGGGCGTTGGAAGCCATTCGGTTAATTTCAGAAAACCTCCGGAAGTCGGTGGCCTGCCGGACCAACATGCAGGCCAAATCTGCCATGGCCATAGCCAGCTTGCAGGCCGGGATAGCTTTTTCCAATGCCATGCTCGGCGCAACCCATGCCATGACCCACCAGGTGGACGGCCTTTTAGACCTGCACCACGGTGAAACCAACGCCGTGCTGCTGCCCCACGTGATAGAGTTTAACCTGATCTCCTGCGCGGAAAAATACCGCCAGGTGGCCATAGCCATGGGTGAAAATGTTGCGGGCCTGAGCAAGCAGGACGCCGCGGAAATGGCGATCAAAGCGGTCCGGCGATTGGTTCAGGATATCGGCATTACCTATGGTTTATCCGCTATGGGATTTAAAGAAGAATACATTCCCGAATTGAGCAAAAACGCTTTGGACGACGCCTGCATCGTCACCAATCCAAGGGACGCCAGCGCTGAAGACCTGGCCCGAATCTTTTATAAAGCTCTTTAGGGGGGTTAAAGGATGAAGAACCAGCAACTGATTAACGAAAAAAGACGGATTATAGAAAATCTCACCGGGATTAACTCTTCCAAAATAAGTTATTATACCGAAGTAAAAAAGCAAAACAACCGGCTGGAGATTATTCACCAAATTATTAAAGACATTAATATAGATATGTCTCTTGGTGATATTATTGAGCGGGTATACAAAAAGCTGCCATCGGTAATCCATTGTGAGTTTTTGGGTCTTGCCTTGATGCAGGAGGATGATCTGGTAATGACGGCCATGATCCCGGACTGTGACTGCACCGGCAAACCGGTGCCTTTCAAATCATTGCTGTGGAATGTGGTCAGGGAAAGAAAAAGCGGATTTTACTCCCTCGACGGAGGACAAGCCGTGCTGCAGGAATGCCCCCCGGTTAAAATATTAAACCTGGCCTCCCTCGCCCTGGACCCGCTCATTGTTAAGAGCAATGTTATAGGTGTTTTAATGATCGGCAGCAGCAGGGAGAATGCTTATCTGGAGGATGAAATGAATTTTACCCGCCAGTTGGCCGACCAACTGGGGATTTGTATAGAGAACGCCCGGCTGTATGAGCAGGTGTTAAAAAGCAAAAGTGAATGGGAAGAAACATTCCGGGCTTTAACCGACCCAATTTTACTGATTGACAAAAACTATAATATTTTGCGTTGCAACAATCAGACAGTAGAGCTGCCTGACCGTCCCGGCCAAGTGTCACCCAAGAGCAAGTGCTATACTTATGCCTGGGGCCGCACTGAGAAATGCGAGTACTGCCTGATGGACGAGGTTATGATAACCAAAGCGCCCGCTTACAGGAGAATGCAAATGGAATTGGGAAAGACTTACGATGTTCACTATTACCCGGTGCTTAAAGACGGTCAGGTTGAATCCGTTATTCAACACATTAAAAACGTTACCGAAAAAATTAAAATGGAAGCGCAATTAATGGAATCAGGCAAGCTGGCGGCTATCGGTGAAATGGCCGCGGGCGTTGCCCATGAATTGAACAGCCCAATGACTGTGATTATCGGAAACTCCCAAATGATTTTGCGCGATGGTGAAAACAATGAATCCAATACCGAACTGCTCAAGGACGTATATAATTGCGGTCTGCGCTGTAAAAAAATCATTCAAAACCTGTTGACTTTTTCACGGCAGGACCAGCGCCCGATGTCCCGTACCAGCCTGAATGATGTTGTGGACAGAGTGCTGAGCCTGATCCAATATCAAATTAATCGCAATAACGTAGAGATAAATGTAGAACTCGACCCCGATTTACCCAAAGTGCTGGCTAACGAACACCAGTTGGACCAAGTTTTAATCAACTTTCTGTTAAATGCCCGGGATGCGCTGGAGAACAGCACCGGCAACAAAAAGATCATCATCTCCACCCAAATCAGGAAATCAGACCAGACAACATACGCCATAGCTTCTGTGGCTGACAACGGCGAGGGCATACCGCAAGAAAACATAACGAAAATTTTCAATCCTTTTTTCACCACCAAGGCAGCCACCAGGGGAACGGGATTGGGCCTTTCAGTCAGCCTGGGCATAGCCGAGGCCCATGGTGGCACTATTGAAGTGGAAAACAACCCTGAAGGGGGCAGCAAATTCTCCCTGGTGATTCCGGTTAACACCGAAAATTTTGGAGCGGGAGGCGAAGCTTTTGCCCAATCTTAATCAAATTTTAATAATTGATGATGAAATTGAAGTAGGAACCTTTTTAAGCCGTCTACTTGAAAAGAACGGCTATCATACCAGCTACGCCGGTACGGGGGCCGATGCTTTTCAATTGATAGCATCTACAGGTTTTGCGGTGGCTTTGATCGACCTAAAGCTGCCGGACACCTGCGGGCTGGATATTTTACGGCAGCTGAAAAACAGCCAACCGGATTGTGAAGCCATCATCATGACCGGTTACGCCACCACTAAAACCGCCGTAAAGGCCATTCAACTGGGGGCTTTTGACTATATTGAAAAACCGTTTGATGATATTTCTGAAATAGAAGAGCTTGTAACTAAAGCTTTTGAATATCAGCGCCGGATAACCGGCCAGACCGGCGGACAGCACGAATGGCAAACAATAGCCAATCGTACGGGCTTTGTTGTGGGAAGCACTCCCAAAATGGTCCGGCTGGCTTCAGTGGCGGAAAAAATTGCGCGTAAAAACATTAATGTTTTAATCCAGGGCGAAACAGGCACCGGCAAAGAAGTTCTGGCCAGATTCATTCACGCTGCCAGCAACAGGCGCGACCATACTTTCATTCCGGTTAATTGTGGCGCTTTGCCTGAAAACCTGCTGGAAAGCGAGCTTTTTGGGCATGAAAAGGGCGCTTTTACAGGAGCAACCTCATTGCGCCGGGGGATTTTTGAAATAGCCGATAACGGCACCTTGTTCCTGGACGAAGTCGGAGAAGCCAGCCTGTCCATCCAGGTAAAACTTTTAAGGGTTTTGGAGACAGGCGAATTCCTGCGGGTTGGCGGGGAAAAACCTGTTAAAACGGACGTAAGGATTATCGCCGCAACCAATGTGGATTTGGAAAAAGCAGTTAAGGCCAAAACCTTCCGGGAAGACCTTTTTTACCGGCTTGATGTAATCAGGCTTGAACTACCGCCATTGAGGGAAAGGAAGGAAGACATCCCCCCGCTGTTGAACCTTTTTATCTCGCGTACAGGCAGCCTGCAGGTTTCCCCCGAAGTTACTCAGGCTTTGCTTAATTATGATTGGCCCGGTAATATCAGAGAACTGGTAAACCTGGTGGACCAGGCAGTTGCCCTTTGTGACGGCAGCACCATCCTACCGTCCCATCTACCGGATAAAATAATCCCCAGAAATACGGAACATACGGGGGGGGCAATGGGAGACCAAATGACTCCTGCCGGAAGTCCGGTTGATAGCCTGGAAGCAGCCCTACAAGCAGTTAAGGTAGAACAAAGCCTCAACGAGAAGAATATACTTAAAACATATTTAATCAACAAACAAATTGAAGAACTACTGTTTAAACGCATGATAGCGCTAGGCGTGACAGGGCCCTTACCCCCCAGCCTGCGGGAGATTGAAATTAAAGCAATAACAGATACGCTGGCCTTTTATGACGGAAATATCTCTACCGCCGCACGGTCGCTGGGCATCGGACGAAATACCCTTTACAGAAAAATAAAAGAATATGGATTAAAAATATAAACGCCATTAAGCCGGCGTTTTTTATTTGGTAATCTACCGGGAAAAACTTTATGGCATAGAGGCGGACTGTTCCTTTTTGGAACCCTTGTCCCATCTTCGAACTTAAAACAGATAAAAAAATATCTTTTTTAGTTCCATTTTGACTCATCAAAATATTCATACTGTTAAAACTAAGATAATATTCCCGCAATTGCGAACTGGCATAACCTTTGCGTATATAACTTATCATTAATAAAAAATATAATAATAACAAAACAAGGAGGTTTTTTTTAATGGCTATTGGAGAACAGGTTTACGGTTATTTTATTCCTACAGTTAACTTGATGGGTGTGGGCTCTGCCAAGGAAACCACCGCTCAGGTTAAAACTATGGGTGGCACCAACGTCTTGATTGTTACCGACGCGTTTTTAGCCAAATCAGGCATGGCCGACGAAATTAAAGCACTGGTTGAAGCAGCCGGCGCCAAAGCTACCGTCTGGGGCGGGGCTGAACCCAACCCCACCGATATCAACGTTCATGACGGGCTCAAAGTTTATAAAGAGAACAATTGCGACATGATTATATCACTGGGTGGCGGAAGCTCACACGACTGCGCCAAGGGTATCGGCATTGTAGCCACCAACGGCGGAAACATTCGCGAATACGAAGGTGTGGACAAGTCTACAAAGGCCATGCCCCCGTTCATTGCCATCAATACCACTGCAGGAACCGCCAGTGAAATGACTCGTTTCTGCATTATCACCGACACCAGCCGCAAGGTTAAAATGGCTATCGTCGACTGGCGGGTCACCCCAAATATAGCAATCAATGATCCTATGCTAATGGTTGGCATGCCTCCCGCATTAACCGCTGCCACCGGTATGGACGCCCTAACCCATGCCGTTGAAGCTTATGTTTCCACCATCGCCACACCGGTTACCGATTCCGCAGCGCTCATGGCCATTAAACTTATTTCTGAAAACCTGCGCAACGCCGTTGCCAACGGAACAAACATGGTAGCCAGGGATAAAATGGCCTACGCAGAATTCCTCGCCGGCATGGCCTTTAATAACGCCAGCCTTGGTTATGTACATGCTATGGCTCACCAGCTTGGCGGCTATTACAACCTTCCCCACGGAGTTTGCAATGCCATACTGTTGCCGCACGTATGCAACTTTAACCTGATTGCCTGCCCCGACCGCTTTGCCGAAATCGCAGTAGCCATGGGTGAAAACATCGAAGGACTCAGCACAAGAGCCGCCGCCGATGTAGCGATCGAATCTATCCAGGTGCTTTCTGCAGACGTAGGCATACCCAGCGGACTGACCGAACTGAATGTTAAGGAAGAAGATCTCAAAATCATGGCAGAAAACGCCATGAAGGATGCCTGTAGCTTTACCAACCCGCGCCTGGCCACGTTAGAAGATGTAATCCAGATTTACCGCAACGCTATGTAATAATAATATCTAACAAGTGCACCAATACGGAACAATTGTTCCAAAACGGAGCACCGTCGTTATGAAATTATTTAAAATAACGACGGTGCTCCGCGCTATTAATCAACAGCTTACCGTTTCTAAGCCATGGCACGTTTTTTGCATTATTTAATAATTTTAATTAATTAAATAATTGTATTTTGTAATTATTTCTCCGAGCCTGTTAACCTTCTGCTCAGGTGGTTTACAGGACGTCAGGGTATAACGGGAAACTGTTATGCCTCCCAGTGTGGAAAGGAGAGGATATAATTTAAGGAGGAGAGATAATGTCCAAAATAATCAGGGTCAACATGACCCAAAAAGAAGTTAAGTTTGAAGAAGTTGCGGACAAGTACACCTCCCTGGGCGGTCGTGCCCTAACCTCGCAGCTTATAGCCGACGAAGTGCCTGCCACCTGTGACGCCCTGGGACCATTTAACAAACTGGTCATCGCCCCCGGTCTGCT
>NZ_FOOX01000034.1 GCF_900113335.1 Desulfotruncus arcticus DSM 17038 | reverse complement strand
GTTTTGCCGTGGTCTACGTGTCCGATGGTGCCAATGTTTACGTGCGGTTTGTTCCGCTCAAATTTAGCTTTTGCCATGTTTTATTGATTCCTCCTTCAAAATTATCCGTAAAATCTTTTAGATACAATGCCTTCCGCAATATTTTGCGGAACCTCCTCATAATGACTAAACTGCATCGTATAAGTTCCCCGGCCCTGTGTTCTAGACCGCAAATCAGTCGCATAGCCAAACATTTCAGCCAGTGGAACATAGCCGTGGATAATCTGGTTCATACCCCGCGGTTCCATTTCTTCAATCCTGCCGCGGCGAGCATTGATATCTCCGATTACGTCACCCATATATTCTTCCATGACCACCACTTCAACGCTCATAACCGGTTCCAAGAGTATTGCTCCGGCTTTTTTGGCCGCGCTCTGCAGCGCCATGCTGCCGGCTATTTTAAAAGCCATTTCCGAGGAGTCCACGTCATGGTAGGAACCGTCCAGCAATGTGGCTCGCAGATCGACCAGCGGGTACGAGGCTACTACGCCGTTTTCCATGGCTTCCTTGATGCCGTTTGATACTGCCGGAATATATTCCTTGGGTATAACGCCACCGACAATTTTATTGATAAATTCAAATCCAGTGCCCGGTTCAGCGGGTTCAACCTCAATAACCACGTGGCCGTATTGTCCCCGGCCACCGGATTGCCGGACAAATTTACCCTCTGAACGGGATTTCTTACGGATGGTCTCTTTGTAGGCAACCTGCGGTTTGCCCACAATAGCTCCAACCTTAAATTCACGCAGCAGGCGGTCAACGATGATCTCCAGGTGCAGCTCGCCCATGCCGCGGATAATTGTCTGTCCTGTTTCTGCGTCAACATGAACCCTAAAGGTGGGGTCCTCTTCACCCAGTTTTTGCAGGGCCACTGACATCTTATCCTGGTCCGCCTTGGTCTTGGGCTCAATCGCCACCGCAATTACAGGTTCCGGAAACTCCATTGATTCAAGCAAAATCGGGTGTTGATCATCACAGAGCGTATCACCGGTCGAAGTATCCTTTAAACCAACTGCAGCCACAATATCTCCCGAGTATACCTCTTTGATTTCTTCCCGGTGGTTGGCGTGCATCCTCAGGATACGGCCAATTCTTTCCCGCTTGCCCTTGGTGGTGTTAAATACATACGAACCACTGGCCAGCGTCCCGGAATAGACCCTATAATAGGTCAGTTTGCCAACGTAAGGATCAGTCATAATTTTAAAGGCCAGTGCCGAGAATGGCGCCTGGTCGTCGGCCTCACGAATTTCCTCTGTGCCGGTATCCGGAATTATGCCGTTTATGGCGGGTACGTCAACCGGTGCCGGCAGGTAATCAACAATTGCGTCCAACAATGCCTGAACGCCTTTATTCTTAAAGGACGAGCCGCATAGAACAGGGATAATTGTTGCGGTCAGTGTAGCTTTGCGCAGTGCGCTGTTTATTTCTGCCGGTTCAATTTCCCCACCATCCAGGTATTTGAGCATCAAATCCTCATCGAATTCAGCCACTGCTTCTACAAGCTTCTCCCGGTATTCAACTACCTGGTCCTCCATATCCGCAGGAATATCAGTTTCTTCACTGTTTGTTCCCAGGTCGTCAACATACCTTACCGCCTTACGGCGGATTAGATCCACATAACCCTGAAAATTTTCTTCTACTCCGATGGGAAGCTGTAGTGCTACCGGGTTGGCCCCCAGCCTTTTGCGCATCATCTCCATTACCTGGAAAAAGTCTGCTCCGATGCGGTCCATTTTATTAACGTAAGCGATCCTTGGCACCCTGTACTTGTCAGCCTGCCGCCAAACCGTTTCCGACTGTGGCTCCACACCACCAACGGAGCAAAATACGGCAACCGCGCCATCCAATACACGCAGAGATCGTTCCACTTCCACAGTGAAGTCCACATGTCCGGGTGTGTCTATAATGTTGATACAGCAACCCCTCCACTGGCACGTTGTAGCCGCGGAGGTAATAGTAATCCCCCGCTCCTGCTCTTGAACCATCCAGTCCATCGTTGCCGCGCCATCATGAACTTCACCCAGTTTATGCACTCTACCGGTGTAAAACAGAATGCGTTCAGTAGTGGTGGTCTTGCCGGCGTCGATATGTGCCATGATGCCTATATTTCGAGTTTTATCAAGCGAATGTTGTCTCGCCATTAAGACCCCCCCTTTATTACCATCTGTAATGGGCAAAAGCCTTATTGGCTTCAGCCATCTTATGCGTATCTTCCTTCCTCTTGACAGAGGCCCCGGTGTTGTTGGCGGCATCCATAATTTCATCAGCCAGCCGGTCTCTCATGGTCTTGCCGGAACGCTGCTTGGAGTACATGGTAATCCAGCGAATGGCCAGCGTTTGCCTGCGTTCAGGTCTAACCTCAATAGGCACCTGATAGTTGGCGCCACCAACACGCCGGGCCTTAACTTCAAGAACGGGCATAACATTTTTCATGGCCTGTTCAAAAACTTCCATCGGATCCTTACCCGTTTTTTCCCGAATAATATCAAAAGCACCATAGCAAACTTTTTCAGCCAGGCTCTTTTTACCATCCAGCATAATTTGGTTCATTAACTTGGTTAGCACCTTGCTGTTATAAATCGGATCAGGTAGAATATACCTTTTAGGTGCAGCACCTCTCCTGGGCATTTCATTTCCCCCCTTTGTTTGTGTTAATGCAGGGAAAACCGGCATATTTGCCGGTGAGCAAACATAGATTTCATTACATGGAAATTATTTTTTAGGTCGCTTGGCGCCATATTTGGAACGTCCCCGGTTGCGGTTCTGCACGCCTGCGCAGTCCAGGGCACCCCTTACTATATGGTACCTGACACCCGGCAAGTCCTTAACCCTGCCGCCGCGAACCAGCACCACCGAGTGTTCTTGCAGGTTGTGCCCGATACCGGGTATATATGAAGTAACTTCAATACCATTGGTCAACCTGACCCTGGCCACCTTCCGCAGAGCCGAGTTGGGCTTCTTAGGCGTTGTAGTGTAAACCCTGGTGCAGACTCCCCGTTTTTGAGGACACTCCTTCAGCGCCGGGGCCGTAGACTTTTTAAACTGCTGTTCTCTGCCTTTTCTGATCAGCTGGTGGATTGTCGGCATATCTGTTGCCACCTCCTTTATCGCAAGCTTCAATATATCTATAAATGAAGATATGCACCAACGGCTATTCTTCCGTGATGGCCGCTGTTGCACATTCCACATTGATACCACAGGCTTTGCCCAAATGCTTCATTGAATCTACTCTGACATATGGTATCTTTTTCTCCTCGCAGGCCCTAATTATGGGATCTATAACATGGTTATCCGCATTATCGGCTACATATACAACCCGGGCCAGGTTTTTTTTAATGGCCTTAATGGTTTGTTTTGTGCCTACAGTTTTACCTTTAGCCGAATGTATCCGTTTATAGGGCATGGCAAAACCTCCTAAATCCGCACACTCGAATATCATATCACCATCGGCAGCCAAAGTCAATTATTTTCTGTTTCCGGGGACGTATGCCACCGGAAACAGAAAACGGCACAAAATTGGTCGTCAGTCGTTGGTAGTCAGTGGTCGGTTCATGTACTGCAGAACGACAGACAATTAAGTTAGATAGAAGGTTCGTCTATTCCTTCAAGTAAATTCTCACTCGGCTCAATCTCCAGGTTGCGGTACCTGCTCATGCCTGTACCGGCCGGGACCAGTTTGCCTATAATTACATTCTCCTTCAGACCCAGCAATGGATCCATTTTGCCCTTGATGGCAGCTTCGGTTAATACTCTGGTCGTCTCCTGGAATGAGGCCGCCGACAAGAACGAATCTGTAGCCAAAGAAGCTTTGGTTATGCCCAGCAGTACGGGCTTGCCCTGTGCAGGCTGGCCGCCTTCGGCCTCAATGCGTGCATTTTCCTCTTCAAGCTCAAACATATCAATTAGCCCTCCGGGCAGCAGCATGGTGTCACCCGGTTCATCCACCCTGATTTTGCGGAGCATCTGGCGAATCATTACTTCGATGTGCTTATCGTTAATATCCACCCCCTGCAGGCGGTAGACCCGCTGAACCTCCTGCAGCAGGTAGATCTGCACGCCGTTGGGGCCTTTTATTTTCGCCAGGTCATGCGGGTTAACGGAACCCTCGGTAAGCTCGTCGCCGGCTTCAACGTGGACGCCGTCCCTAACTTTTAACCGGGCACCGTAAGGCACCATGTAGCTCTTCTTCTCGCCCGCATCGCTTATGATATCAATTTCCCGCCGCCCTTTTACTTCACGGACTTCCACCACGCCGGCCTCTTCTGAAATTATTGCCTGGCCTTTTGGTTTGCGGGCCTCAAAAAGTTCCTCCACCCTGGGCAGACCCTGGGTAATGTCGTCACCGGCCACCCCCCCGGTATGGAAGGTACGCATGGTGAGCTGGGTACCGGGCTCACCGATGGATTGGGCGGCAATAATACCCACAGCTTCTCCTATATCCACCATATGGCCTGTGGCCAGGTTCCGGCCATAACACTTGATGCAAACACCGTATTTGGTTCTGCAGGTCAGCACTGAACGGATTTTAACTTTCTTAATCCCTAACTCGATGATCCTATCGGCATCCTCATGCTCTATGATTTCGCCATCTTTTACTATTACCTCGCCCGTTTCCGGGTGGACGATATCCTCGCGGGCCATCCTGCCGGCAATCCGGTCCTCAAGTTTTTCAATAACTTCGGCCCCATCGGTTATTTCAGTTACGTAAATGCCCTCTTCAGTTCCACAGTCAACTTCCCTGACAATAACATCCTGGGCCACATCCACCAGACGCCTGGTCAGATAACCCGAGTCTGCTGTTCTGAGTGCGGTATCCGCCAGACCTTTACGCGCGCCGTGCGTGGAAATAAAGTATTCCAAAACGGTAAGGCCCTCACGGAAGTTAGCCTTAATCGGCAGGTCAATAATTCGTCCCGACGGGTCGGCCATCAGTCCACGCATACCGGCCAGCTGCCGGATCTGTTGAATATTACCGCGGGCGCCGGAATTGGCCATCATGTAAACCGGGTTAAACTTATCCAAGGACTCAATTAACGCATCGGTCACTCGCCTGGTGGCGTCGTTCCAGATACCAATTACCTTGCGGTAACGTTCTTCTTCCGTAATCAAACCCCGGCGGTACTGCCGCTCAACTGTTTCCACTTGTTTATCAGCGTCGGCTAAAATATCTTTCTTTTCTTTGGGAATAATGATATCAGCGTTACCGATAGTTATCCCCGCCCTGGCAGCATAGTGGAAGCCCAGTTCCTTAATGCCGTCCAAAAGCTTTTGTGTGGCAGAAAGACCAAAGTTGCGGTAAGTTTCTTCAACTAATTTGCTTAACGCCTTTTTATCAGCAACTTTGTTAAAATAGCCATATTCCTGAGGTATGGCCTGATTGAAAATAATCCGGCCGACGGTGGTTTCAATACGTTCACCCCGCCACCGCGCCTTAACGCGGGCATGCAGGCTTACCGCACCGGTTTCGTAGGCCATGGCAGCCTCTTCAGGACCGGAGAAAACCATACCTTGACCCAGCGCGTCCGGTCTTTCCATGGTCAGGTAATAGCTGCCCAAAACCATGTCCTGAGTCGGAATGGCCACAGGCTTACCGTCCTTGGGGTTTAATATATTGTAGGCCGACAGCATCAGCAACCGGGCCTCGGACTGGGCTTCAGTAGATAAAGGAAGGTGAACGGCCATCTGGTCACCGTCAAAGTCAGCGTTATATGCTGTACAAACCATGGGGTGAATCTGAATAGCCCGGCCTGCCACCAGCACCGGCTCAAAAGCCTGAATGCCCAGGCGGTGCAGCGTAGGCGCGCGGTTAAGCAGCACCGGATGATCCTTAATCACTTCCTCCAATACGTCCCAGACCTCCGGCTTGACCCGCTCCACCATGCGCTTGGCGCTTTTAATGTTGTGAGCGTGACCTTCCCGGACAAGTTTCTTCATTACAAAGGGCTTAAACAGCTCCAGCGCCATTTCCTTGGGCAAACCGCACTGGTGCAATTTGAGCTTCGGCCCCACCACAATAACGGACCGCCCGGAATAGTCAACCCTTTTACCCAGCAGGTTCTGACGAAAACGTCCCTGCTTGCCTTTAAGCATATCGCTAAGTGATTTCAACGGACGGTTGCCGGGCCCGGTAACGGGACGGCCGCGGCGACCGTTATCGATTAAGGCGTCAACCGCTTCCTGCAGCATCCTTTTTTCATTCCGGACAATAATATCCGGTGCGCCCAGGTCAAGTAGTCTTTTCAATCGATTATTACGGTTAATTACCCTGCGGTACAGGTCATTTAAATCGGAAGTGGCGAATCTGCCGCCGTCAAGCTGCACCATGGGACGCAGCTCCGGCGGAATCACCGGTACAACATCCATAATCATCCATTCGGGGCGATTGCCGCTCTTACGGAAGGCCTCCACCACTTCCAGGCGGCGGATGGCCCGTATTTTGCGCTGCCCCGTTACATCGCGCAATTCCTGGCGCAATTCCTGGCTGAGTTCGTTTAGTTTAATTTCTTCCAACAGCTTTTTAATCGCTTCCGCGCCCATAAATGCTTTAAATTCGGTTCCATATTTTTCACGATGTTCCCGGTATTCTGTTTCGGTGAGCAGCTGTTTCTGGATTAAAGGAGTTTCCCCGGGATCAATAACGATATAGGAAACGAAGTATAGCACTTTCTCCAGCGCACGTGGGGACATATCCAGCAATAGTCCCATTCTGCTGGGGATGCCTTTAAAGTACCAGATATGAGAAACCGGGGCGGCCAGCTCAATATGCCCGAGTCTCTCACGCCGCACCTTGGAACGGGTCACCTCGACTCCGCAGCGGTCACAAACCACACCCTTGTACCGAACACGCTTATATTTGCCGCAGTGACATTCCCAGTCCCTGGTGGGCCCAAAAATACGCTCGCAAAACAGCCCGTCTCTTTCCGGCTTTAGAGTGCGATAGTTGATGGTTTCAGGTTTTTTGACCTCGCCACTGGACCAATTCCTAATTTGTTCCGGTGAGGCCAGCCCTATACGAATACGGTCGAAGTTGTTTAAGTCCAGCAAGGACCTCTCTCCCTTCCGGGTATTTAATCCTCTTCAATATCGTTTCCAAAATCATCGTCATCAGCTTCCAAGTCGCTCATCACATCATCAAGATCATCTATGCTGTCATCCAGTTCTGTTTCATCGCTATTTACGAAAACCTCCTCGCCAATCTCAATTGCCTCATCATCTTCAATATCCTCGGGCGAAGTGTCTTCATCCAGCTCGTCGTCATCTCCTGCGTCTTCTTTGTCCCGTCTCCTCCCCCTGTCCTCATGAAGTTCAATCCCCAGGTCTTTGGCCGTTTCCGTAATATCTTCTTCAATCTCTTTTATTTCAATTTCCTGATCGTCTTCTGATAGAACCTTAACATCCAGTCCAAGGCTTTGCAGTTCTTTAATCAATACTTTAAAAGATTCCGGCACCCCGGGTTCGGGAACATTTTCGCCCTTGACGATGGACTCGTAGGTTTTAACCCGGCCCACCACATCGTCGGACTTGACGGTAAGTATTTCCTGCAGTGTATACGCAGCACCGTATGCCTCCAGGGCCCAAACTTCCATTTCACCAAAGCGCTGGCCGCCGAATTGGGCCTTGCCGCCCAGCGGCTGTTGTGTAACCAGTGAATATGGACCGGTTGACCTGGCGTGAATCTTATCATCTACCAGGTGCGCCAGCTTGAGCATATAAACGTAACCAACGGTAACGGGGTTGTCAAACGGTTGACCAGTACGCCCGTCATACAGGGTTATTTTACCATTCGCAGGCAGACCGGCCCGTTCCAGCTGTTCCACGAGATCTTGTTCCCTGGCCCCGTTAAAAACAGGGGTTGCGACAGTTATGCCCAGTGCTTTTGCCGCCCAGCCAAGGTGGGTCTCCAGCACCTGCCCGATGTTCATCCGGGAAGGCACCCCCAGGGGGTTAAGCACAATTTCTATAGGCGTGCCATCCGGCATAAAAGGCATATCTTCTTCCGGCAGAATTCGGGCGATAACGCCCTTGTTGCCGTGCCGGCCGGCCATTTTATCTCCCTGGGAGATTTTCCTTTTTTGGGCGATGTAGGCGCGAACCAACTGATTGACACCGGGTGGCAATTCGTCACCGTTGTCACGGGAAAATACCTTGACATCGACTATCTTACCAGCCTCGCCGTGTGGCACACGCAATGAAGTGTCCCTGACTTCCCGTGCTTTCTCACCGAATATCGCCCTGAGCAACCGTTCTTCGGCAGTGAGCTCGGTTTCGCCTTTGGGCGTTACCTTACCCACCAGGATATCGCCGGGCCGCACTTCAGCGCCCACCCTGATGATCCCCCGGTCGTCCAGGTCTTTTAGTATTTCTTCACCCACGTTGGGGATATCCCGGGTAATTTCCTCGGGTCCCAGTTTGGTGTCGCGGGCGTCGCATTCGTATTCTTCTATATGAATGGAGGTGAAGTAGTCCTCCTTGACCATCTTTTCGCTAACCAAAATGGCGTCTTCGTAGTTATAACCTTCCCAGGGCATAAAGGCCACCAGCACGTTGCGCCCCAGCGCCAATTCACCATAGTCGGTGGAAGGCCCGTCGGCAATAACCTGACCGGCTTTAATCACATCGCCCTTGTTGACAATGGGGCGCTGGTTGATACAGGTTCCCTGGTTTGACCTTGTAAATTTTAAAAGTTTGTGTTTTTCCAGTTCACCGGTATTGCTTCGAATAGTAACTTCACTGGCGGTAACCTTTTCCACCACCCCGTCATTTTTGGCCAGCCTGACAACGCCCGAGTCCCTGGCCGCCTTGTATTCAATACCGGTGCCAACCAGCGGGGCCTGCGTCTTTAACAAAGGTACGGCCTGGCGCTGCATGTTGGCGCCCATCAAAGCCCGGTTGGCGTCGTCGTGTTCCAAAAAAGGTATCATTGAGGTAGCAATACTGAAAACCTGCTTGGGAGAAACATCCATATAATCTACCTGTTCAGCCGGTGAAACTAAAATATCTTTACCGTGTCGTGCGTTAACCCGGGCGGTGGAAAAATAAGAATTTTCGTCCAGCGGCGCGTTGGCCTGGGCAATGATTTTATCTTCCTCCTCATCAGCCGTCAGGTAAACAATTTCATCGGTAACCCGCCGGTTTTCCTTGTCCACTTTCCGGTAAGGCGTTTCAATAAATCCAAAGGAGTTAATTCGCGCATAAGTTGACAGAGAACCAATCAAGCCGATGTTCGGACCTTCAGGCGTCTCAATAGGACACATGCGTCCGTAGTGCGAGTGGTGTACGTCCCGGACTTCAAAACCGGCCCGCTCACGACTCAATCCGCCGGGACCCAGTGCCGATAAACGGCGTTTGTGCGTTAACTCCGCCAGCGGGTTGGTTTGATCCATAAACTGGCTGAGCTGGCTGGAGCCAAAGAATTCTTTGATGGAAGCAACCACCGGGCGGATATTGATCAACACTTGGGGTGTAATAACATCAACGTCCTGAATGGTCATCCGCTCACGGACCACCCGCTCCATTCTTGACAGTCCAATCCGAAACTGGTTCTGCAATAATTCCCCTACCGAACGCAGTCTGCGATTACCAAGGTGGTCAATATCGTCGACCTGACCTTCGCCGTCCATTAACCGGAGCAGGTACTTTACTGTTTCGATAATGTCCTGTGGAGTTAGCTCACGAATAAATTCCCTTACCACGGGAACTTCGGTTTTAAGATAAGGGTCGTATTCCGTAGCGGTATTCTCAGTTTCCGGGTAACGGTACAGTATTCCATGCTTTAGCTTCTTATTTAACTTGTAGCGGCCTACATTGGCTAAGTCATAGCGTTTAGGGTCAAAGAATAACGTTTCCAACAAAGAACGGGCACTTTCAACTGTTGGCGGTTCACCGGGGCGCAGGCGTTTGTAGATTTCCACCAGTGCGTCTTCCTCGGAATCGGTGTTGTCCCGCGCAAGAGTTTCCTGGATGTGCTTGTTCTCATCGAACAAATCCAGTATCATGGCATTGGAACCATACCCCAGCGCCCTGATCAGCACAGTCCCGGGGATCTTTCTGGTGCGATCAATACGAACATACACCTGGTCGTTTAGGTCGGTCTCCAGTTCCAACCAGGCGCCCCGGTTTGGTATTATGGTTGCGCCATATAGTTTCTTACCGCTGGGGTCCTGGGTTTCAGCAAAGTAAACGCCGGGTGAACGAACCAGCTGGCTGACGATAACCCGTTCCGCGCCATTAATAATAAAAGTGCCCTTTTCAGTCATGAGCGGGAAGTCACCCATAAATACTTCCTGCTCCTTGACTTCCCCGGTTTCCTTGTTGATTAAGCGTACCTTGACCCGCAGCGGAGCAGCGAACGTAACATCACGCTCTTTACATTGTTCTACGTTATATTTGGGCTTTCCGAGGTTATAGTCCAGAAACTCCAGCACCAGATTCCCTGTGAAATCCTGAACCGGGGAAATATCATAAAATACCTCCCGCAAGCCGGTAGATAGAAACCACTCGTAGGAATTGCGCTGGACCTCGATGAGATTGGGCAATTCAAGAACCTCGCGCAGTTTGCCAAAACTCCATCTGGTCTTGACACCCAGTTGCTCAGGATACATCTAAAGCACCACACCCCCACTAATATTGACCAACAACGAAAAGCAAGGTCTTGTCCTATTTACAATCCCTCGCCTTCTAAAATAAAAAAACCCTATCTAAAATATTATTTCCAGTATTTTTATGATGGATACATGAATATTTGATGACTTTAACAACATCCATATGTAACGTCAGTTTTAATTGGTACTTTCGCGACATTTTAGAATTATAACACGTGCTTTTTTACCTGTCAAGATAAATATTGTTAAAACGCACAAATTATCCTTATACGCACAAAGAGCCACTCACTAGACAGTGGCTCTTTATGCTGGTTAATTCCCAAATTACTTAATTTCAACGGTTGCCCCGGCTTCAGCCAATTTGGCTTTAAGGGCTTCTGCTTCTTCTTTGCTGATTTTTTCTTTAACCGGTTTCGGAGCGCTGTCAACCAACTCTTTGGACTCTTTAAGACCCAGTCCGGTAGCCTCACGAACCACTTTGATAACGTTAACTTTCTTATCGCCAACAGCAGAAAGAATAACATCAAATTCGGTCTGCTCTTCTTCAGCGGCGGCAGGAGCGGCACCTGCTGCAGGCATAGCGGCCACTGCGGCTACAGGAGCGGCCGCGCTGACACCAAACTCATCTTCAAAGGCCTTCACTAATTCGGCCAGTTCTAATACAGTCAAGCCCTTAACGGCTTCAAGGATTTCTTGCACTTTTGACATATTAATAAACCTCCCTAAATTGTTTGTTGCATAAAATAAAATTTACTACCCGGAAAGCCGCTAGCTCGTGGCCTCCCCTGCTTTTTTCTCCCTTACTGCTTCCAATACGTAAACCAGGTTCCTCAGGAGGCCTTGCAGTGCGCCGGCAAAACCATACATTGGCGTCTGCATACCACCAAGCACTTTGGCCAGTAGAACTTCACGGGATGGAAGATTGGCCAGTTCCTTAATCTGAGCATCATCAACCACGCGGCCTTCTAAAATCCCGGCCTTGATTCCAAGCTGTTTATATTCTTTGGCAAAATCACTTAAAATTTTAGCCGGTGCCACCGGATCTTCAAAACCGAAAGCCAATGCGGTAGGGCCTTCAAGATATTCATCCATTCCCTCAATGCCAAGCTCGCGAGCTGCAATCTTGGTAATGGTATTCTTGGCAACCTTGATTTCACTGCCGGACTCACGCATTTTACGACGCAGTTTAGTCATAGCGCCAACATCCATGCCTTTGTAGTCAGCCATTACTATCAATTGGGCAGAACCCATTTTTTCCTTTAGCATTTGCAGCATTTGTTCTTTTTCCTGCTTGCTGATCGGCAATATGTACACCTCCTTCCAAGATGCGTTACTATTCAAGTATTCAGAAGTCAGGAGTCAGAATACCTTCGTTAATATGATTATAGTAATTTATTACCCCTTGAACCTTTTCCATACCAGTAGTTCATCAAATGTTATTGCCGGTAATTACATTCTGACTCCTGACTTCTGGCTCCTGACTCCTGAAATCAAAAAGCCCCCGGCAAGTTTTAGACAGCATGCCAGAGGCCCGTAAGCAAATAAGCTTTCAGGTGCAACCCTTTATGGCCTCGGCTGGCGGCTTGATGCCATTATGTCCCAAAGGACGCCTGCTGTCTGCGGCGGTACCAGTATGAATTTTTAACCTATCGCTAAAGTGTGATTTTTTGTGAGTTGACCTTAACACCGGGCCCCATTGTGGTGGTAACGGTAACACCTTTGATATACTGACCTTTGGCTGCCGACGGTTTAACTCTGATCAGCTGCTGAACCAGTGCCTTTAAGTTATCAGTCAACTTTTGGGCTTCAAAGGATACCTTGCCAATTGGTGCGTGGATATTACCTGCTTTATCAACCCGGTATTCAATCTTACCCGCTTTAACTTCCTGAATTGCCCGGGCTACGTCAAAGGTGACAGTACCGGTTTTGGGGTTTGGCATTAATCCGCGGGGGCCAAGAATACGTCCTAGCTTACCCACAACACTCATCATGTCGGGAGTGGCGATGGCCACCTCAAAACCCAGCCAGCCTTCCTTTTGGATCTTTTCCACCATATCTTCCGCACCGACAAAATCAGCTCCGGCTTCTTCTGCCTCTTTAACCTTATCGCCCTTGGCAAAGACCAGCACAGTACGGGATTTACCGGTTCCATGCGGCAGTACCATGGCCCCACGAACCTGTTGGTCCGCGTGCCTGGGGTCAACGCCCAACCGGATAGCCACTTCAACGGTTTCGTCAAACTTGGCTTTGGCCATGTTTTTCACCAGTTCCATGGCCTCAAGTGGCTCGTATGCTGTTGCGCGGTCAACCTGTTTAGCGGCATCCTGATACCTTTTTCCGTGTTTCGGCATAAATATTCAACCTCCCTGTGGTAATAGCGGATAATTCCTCCCACATTTGTTTAACCAACAACCTCAATACCCATGCTGCGGGCTGTCCCTTCAATCATACGCATGGCTGCTTCAACGTTTGCTGCGTTTAAATCTTCCATTTTAAGCTCGGCAATCTCTTTTACTTGAGCACCGGTGACCTTGCCAACTTTTTTTGTGTTGGGCTCACCGGACGCAGTTTCCAGGCCGGCCGCCTTTTTAAGCAGTACAGCCGCCGGAGGGGTTTTGGTTACAAAAGTAAAACTTCTGTCCTCGTATACCGTTATCTCAACAGGAATAATCAACCCTGCCTGTTTGGCTGTGCGCTCGTTGTAATCCTTTACAAACTGCATGATGTTAACACCATGCTGACCCAGAGCCGGACCTACCGGTGGCGCGGGAGTAGCTTTACCTGCCGGGACCTGCAATTTAATAATAGCTGCCACTCGCTTGGCCATAATGTCACACCTCCTTACGCTGTTAACTTATTTTTTCCACCTGATTATATTCAAGTTCTACCGGGGTTTCCCGGCCAAACATAGAAATCAGCACCCTTAGCTTGCCTTTATCAAAAAGTATTTCTTCAATAATACCGCCAAAATTTTCGAAAGGTCCTGATATGACGCGAACCTGTTCGCCAACATTAAAGTCTACTTTTGTCCGTGGTTCGTCGATACCCATTTGTCTTACAATAGCCTGGGCTTCGTCCTCGTTTAGGGGAATGGGTTTGGAGCCACTGCCGACAAAACCGGTAACCCCGGGGGTGTTGCGCACAACATACCACGAGTCGTCGGTCATAATCATTTCAACTAAAACATAACCCGGAAAAACCTTCCGCTTGGTAACCTTTTTCTTACCGTCCTTAATCTCAATTTCGTCTTCCATGGGAACCAGAATGCGGAATATCTTATCCTCCATATTCATGGATTCAATGCGCTTTTCCAGGTTCGCCTTAACCTTATTCTCGTAGCCGGAGTAGGTATGTATGACGTACCAGCGCTTATTCATAAACACAAGGGACCCGGCGTGAACGCAGGTCCCTCACCCCCTCGATCATTTTATTAGCACACCCATGACCGCGCCAAGCAGGGCATCAAAGACCCAGATCAATACTCCCACAAATACAACGGATACTACTACCACCGAAGTATAAATAGCTGTTTCCCTGCGGTTAGGCCAGTGTACTTTCTTGAGCTCGTTCATTACCCCGCGAATATACGTTCTGGCACTTTCTATCCGGTTTGGCTTATTAGCCGCTGGTTTATTGGCTGCAGCTTTTTTAACCGTTTCTTTGCGCTCTTTTTTAACGAGTTCTTTTCCTGAGTTCTTGTCTTTTTTGTTTGACTTGTCCTGTTTATTGACTTCGGCCATCATGCCACATCCTTAAACAAAATAAAGGGCTAATATGCTACCTAGTTTCCTTATGCACAGTATGCGTATGGCAAAACTTACAGTATTTTTTGATTTCAATCCTGTTGGGATCATTCTTCTTATTCTTAGTAGAAGAATAATTTCTTCGCTTGCATTCGGTGCAGGCCAACGTTACTCCCACCCTCACCGAGTTCACCTCCCTAAATTAAAAAAAGACTTGACTTCCCGTTTTTAAAATTACCCTACCAACTTTATCACAATTCGAAAACACTGTCAAGATAAGGATGGGGAATTGGCCTAACCAACTCCCCCATCAGGTTATTGAAGAAATATCAATCTATACGTTTACTCGTTGATGCCGGTGACAACGCCGGCGCCCACGGTGCGGCCGCCTTCACGGATGGCGAAACGCAGACCTTCTTCAATGGCGATCGGTGTA
>NZ_FOOX01000055.1 GCF_900113335.1 Desulfotruncus arcticus DSM 17038 | reverse complement strand
TGCGGCGTCCCCCGTTAAATAGACACACAAAACATAAGTATTACTTCATTTTTCATAGAATATCTTGATCTTTTGACAAATCACCAAAAGGTTGTAGAACTTTCACTGCCGTCCTTGACTCCATGTGCTAATTTAAAGGTACCCGACCGACGGATATACGCCAAAAAATAATTGTCTGCGGTCGGGGTTTTTTAGCCTAGCACATGAAGTCAAGAATCTCCGCTTCGCTCCGACCGCAAGCGGCGGCTACTTGTTGTGGCATTGTGACTATAGAGAAATTCCCCTTCCCTCTGGAGACCGCCATATTTTAATTATTTAAGAAGCCCTTGCGGCAGAGTAATATTCCTCTGGTGTAAGATAGCCATTGGTCTCATGTAACCGCTGCCTGTTATAAAATATCTCCATATATTCAAATACTGCGGCACGGGCTTGTTCACGAGTTCGAAAACGTTGTTCACAGAGCCACTCGTACTTCATTTTTCCCCAGAAGGCTTCCATAGGGGCATTGTCCCAGCAGTTCCCTTTTCGAGACATGCTGCAGATAAATCCATGCCGCTTAAGGTAATTTTGATAATCATTTGAACAATACTGCGATCCGCGATCAGAATGGATTAATGCCCCCTGGGGTAGCTTATACCTTCTGCAGGCACTATCAAGAGCATTAATAACAAGCTCCTTCGTCATTCGATCACTCATTGAGAACCCAACTATTTTTTGGCCACATAGGTCCATTACCGCAGCTATATAAAGCCAGCCCTCTTCTGTCCACAGGTAGGTTATATCGCTAACCATCTTCATATTGGGCTTCGTTGCCGTAAACTCTCGGTTTAAAATGTTTTCTGCCACTGGTAGGTGGTGTTTTGAATTTGTTGTTGCCTTATACTTTTTAGCTAATTTAGACCTTAGGCCCTCAAGTTTCATAAGCCGCTCCACACGTTTGTGATTAACTAATTGACCTTTACGGCGTAACTCCTGAGTAATTTTACGAGAGCCGTAAGTTTGTCTTGTTTTCCTATGTATCGACTTAATTTTTTCCTTGATTAATTCATTTTCGGCATCTCTTGCACTTTTTGGGCGATTCTCCCATGCATAATAGCCGCTTCGTGAAACACTAAGCACCTTGCACAGCTTCGCCACCCGGAATTTATTACGGTTAGCTTTGATGAATTCAAACCTTTTTATTTCAGGTTCTTCGCGAAGTAAGCTGCCGCCTTTTTTAAGATTTCATTTTCCTCTCGAAGATCCCGGACCTGGCGCTCAAGTTTTCTTATCAATTCATCATCTGGGCTTAACTTACCACTACCAGGGAATGGCCCTTCAGGCTTTTCACGATATCTTTTTAACCAACCATGTAGCGTGTTGATTTTTATACCTAATTCCCTTGCAACAGAAGCCACTGATCCTTCGGAAGCTTCTACTCGTTTTATAGCTTCCATTTTAAATTCTGTACTGTATTGCCTTGCCATATTTTTTGCCCCTTTCAATTTCTAGTATACTACGTGTTCTTACTGTCCATCAAAAGGGGTACGGGTCA
>NZ_FOOX01000008.1 GCF_900113335.1 Desulfotruncus arcticus DSM 17038 | reverse complement strand
AAAATTCAATTTACATTCCACGATGGTTAGATTAAATGAAGAAATACTCAACCAGTCCCTTAGAAGCGACCTCCCGGATTTACATTCCACGATGGTTAGATTAAATGTTGGAAGATTTGTTGAAGGTGGTTGCCTTTGTGCTATTTACATTCCACGATGGTTAGATTAAATGGATATATTATGTATATACATAATCAAATAAAGGAGATTTACATTCCACGATGGTTAGATTAAATGCGGCTGCAGTCACCTGCTTGGTAAGGCTGATGCAGCCGGATTTACATTCCACGATGGTTAGATTAAATGTCTAACAACGCGAGTAGGCTTAAATAAAGCGGATATGAGGGTATCTCTGTCGATACTGTTTACATGGAATCATTTATATATGCAATTTTTAAAAGTTTAAGTTTATGAAGTGAAAATTCCCAGCAGATTAAGCTTCTGTCGTTCTATAGGGTAAACTGCAACATCTGTGGTCGACAGAATATTTTTTTTTTGGAGGTTATAAAAAGTTTTGGCAATGAATAATGATGCTACCAGTGAAGAGTGAGATATCTATAGATATCTACGTCAGAATCCCTTGGGGGATGCTTTTCTCTCTGATGGAATCTACCTTCCGTAGTTCTCTAAAAGAAATTAGATGTTTTATCATCTTCTTTCCCCCAAAACTCTTTTTGCAGCCAACGTTCTTCTCTACTTTTGAATACCAGTACTGAATCCCTGTCCTTTCTAATAGACTTGTTTATCTCTAATCGTAATTTCTGTAGCAAGGACGGTGTAATGTCACCTTCGAATACTGATTTTTGTATATGGGTAAGATATTTTTTGCAGGTTTTAAAAATTCTTCTTGATGCTTTTGCGCCACCCTCATCCATTTCGATATCATAAACTAGTATTATATACATAGTCACCACCAAACTGTAAACCCTTTATATTTTTTATCGCCCATCAGATGCTTAATTAGTTTATAGCACTCAAGCCGGATTAAATACCGGTAAGATACGTTTTTATTAAGACCCTTATGTCGAATTGTACGCTTTAGGTCTTCGTCGTATTTTTGAAGTAATCGTTTGCGCCCATTATCCTTTATATAGCAAAAATTGGACTGACTTTCAAAATCCTTTTCGGTAAGCATTTTTTTGTTCAGCATAGAAAATATTAATCGATCGGCTATTAGCGGTTTGAAGATTTCGGAAATATCTAGACACAGAGAAAATCTTCTTTCCCCGGCACTATGCAAATAGCTTATAGTTGGATGCAGCTGCGTTTTGTATATCTCCGTCAAACAGGTCGCATATACCAATGAATTTACAAAAGACATTAGCGCATTAATCATATTGTCGGGTGGGCGTTTCACTCTCTTGTCAAAATCAATTTCTTGATTGATGATATCTTTCCAACTGGCATAATAGACTTGCCTGATGCTCCCCTCTAATCCCATTAATTCACTTATGTTCTGTACAGGGGCAATACCTTTCTTTAATGCTTTGATTTCTGTCATCCGGGACTGCAGATCCCTACCCCGTTCATTATAATAACGTAAGTTTCGCAAAATATTATCACTGGCTGCTTCAACGAATTCTTTGGCGATTTCCAAGCGCTTGTCCTTATTGGTATAATGGTTGACCTGCTCAATTAATAGTTTACCAGAAACATTTTTTTCTTTAGGGTAAAAGCTACCTGTATAAGAACCGTAATAATTAAATATATGGATTGGCATTGATAATTGACCTGCATAATTTAAACATTTGGTGTTTAGACTAACCTCTCCAAACAAATAAATATCCCGTGTCATCTCTACTTTAATATCTTTATAGCGTCCATCGGAAGTAGTTATCCTGAGCACGTTATCCTTTCTTTGCAGTTCTCCGTTTGAAAATAAATAGAAGCTTTCAGCCATTTCATGTCTCCTTAAATGTAGCAGTACTCGTAATAAGCACAGCTTTTACAAATTTTAGACTCAATGGGTGGGGGCATTTTCTCTTGTTGCAGGATTTTTTCTATATTCAAGAGTATCTCCTCAATTTTTGCCAAATCACCCTCCTCTAAAAAAACTTCTTGACGTTTTTTTATTTTAGGATAATCAAGAATACCTTTTTCGATTTTTATGCCCCTTTGATTTAGGAAATACAAATAGTATTTTACTTGCCAGATGGAAGCTTCCTCGATACTTTTGCTCTTTTTAACCTCATGAAGTACTTGCCAATCTTTAATAAAATCAACATTAACTGTTTGGTCAATCAAAATGTGTTTATGCTCTCTGCCATAAGCGTTTTCATCGATTAATTTGCCCAACAACACCCTTTCATTTTCATTCTCAAGGGTGATGTTATTATAAAAGCACCACAGCTTTCGGTGACATACGAAATAGTAATTGAACATGGTTCCAGTAATATGCATAGCATAAACCCCTTGTGTTTATATCTTTTCTAAAACGAATGTGATAAAAAATCCTCACCTCCTGTTTTTATAGCCGGCTTGATGATTCCCTCTTGACTGTTGTATGCGCATTCAGCGATGGATAATTGTTCATATGCATTAATAGCTATTTTCTTAATTACTATTTTCTGGGCTAAATAGAGTGGTATATCCACAGTTTTATCAGCAATAACACTTCTTGCCTTTGCTCTGATTTTCCTCGATTCGATTTTATCCATGCCGTTGTAATCTGCCTTCAGTGCGTTTAAGGCTTCGTTAATTTCCGCTTCGTGCTCATCATAAACGCCACGTGGGATAACGCTTACCGTATCAATATCGCGAAACATATTAATGACCTCAGTTTTAGTAAATTCATACGCCTGGATGCTTTTAACATAGTCAATATTTTTTTTAATGGCCTCATAATAATCATGCAGCTTTTCTTTTGTATAAAGATCTTCAACCATGTCCACTTTTTGTCCTTCACTAATAACACCTTCAACACCTAATAGAGATTCCTTTGAAAGCTGGTGAATTTTCTTATCAATAAAAGCTCCAACACCGCTGCATCGTTTATTGCCGCCGGTAAACACAAAGCAGTTATAGTCAATGTCTAAAATCCTGTTCCTGTAGCACCTTCCCATACGCTGGAATAAACCGTTTAAGTCGGATAGTTCAGTAAACAGCAAATCAAAATCAATATCCAAAGATGCCTCGACAATTTGCGTAGCAACCCAAATGCCGCTCTGGGTGCTCTCCCTTTTCCCCATATCCAAAATATGCTTTTCCTTAATAGCACGGTCATGTTTGGTAAAGTGGCTGTGCAGGAGCCATACCTGCTGCTTACCCGTTTCTTTACCGAGTTGATGATACAGTTTTAGCGCACTTTTTATAGTATTACAAATGACAAGAATTTTCTTGCCACCGTATTGCCTGCTAATAGTCATAATATCCTTAGCGTTAATTTCCTTGTCCAGCACCTTTAGGCTATGGCGGATTTTATCATTTGTAAATACTTTAGGCGGTTCAAATGGAATACCCTGTTCCCGCAGTAGGTCTAAAAATAAGGTTGGCAAAGTTGCGGTCAAAATGGCAAATTTGCCCCTCATGCGGGTAATATAGTGTAATCCGAGTACAAGATAGGCAATTAATTCAGGAGAATACATTTGAACTTCATCAATGATAACTTTGGAATAAGACAATGTCGCTAGCTTTTGTTCAAAACCCCTGTAGCGGAAAACAAAATTAAATAGTTGATCCAGGGTGCAGATGGTTAAGGGTAGGGATAATTGCTTTGTTTTTGTGTAATAGGTATCGAGAGATATGCTCTCATCCTTTTCTGTTTGCTCAAGATATTTGACATAAGTATCCGAATGAAGCAATCCTACTCGCTTATTTATTTTTTCTCGCACTATTTTATCTGTTATACGCTTGTAAATTGCATTGATGGCGCTTTTGAGGGGCAGGGTGAAGAAGCCTTTGGCGTTACCCAGCCATAATAATCCTGCTTCAGTTTTACCCATACCTGTTTGCGCAATTACGATGAGGTTATTGGCGGGGTTGTTTCTCATATAGATCTGCAAGTCGTTCCAATTGGCACCTTTATCCTCTTTCTGCCAACAGGACATTAACTCATCCATTGAGGAGGGCAGGAAATCGTTTGGACTTTCTACCGGAATATATGCACTGGCGGCATAATCCACTCGGTTAAGCAACCCCTCTAGCATAATAAATCGAAAAAACAAATTTCCATCACGTTCTTCATAAAATCTCTTATTTACACTGAAGTAACGTTGGTCAATTTCATCAGCCATATATTCCCCAGGAAGTCTGTCATATTGAAATCTTACAAAATTAGAACGCAAGCCTGCAAACTCTTCCTCAATCTGCTCATTTTGGGAGGGCATTGTCCGGTCATGGTGATAGGCGACAGCTTGGTATAAAAGTTTAATCGCATTTTTATCATAACCCATTTTCTTGAGAGCTTTGTGATCAATCATAGCCAGACTCAAAAGGCCATGGGGTATTTCATCTGGGTGATGTTTAATTCTTTTAATCCGGTCCTGAAATTTAAAATGCAGCTTACCTAAATCATGATAGACACAAGCCCAATGCAACAAACCCCAATCTACTTGCAGATTGGGGTATAATTGTTGCAATAGTTCTACATTTTTTAACAGGTTGTTCGTATGGGTCTGTATGTCTTCTTTAGGTGCTGATTTTGCTAATGCATTCTCGTCCATAGCAACCTCACTCCTATGCCATAAAGGCCACATTATTATCTTCATCAATCATAAAGGTTTCCTCGGCCAGGGCCGTTGCACTGGCATAAATTACATCAACTTTATTCCATCGTCTAAAAATTTTTGGGACTTTCTTGCTGCCATAGTTTACAAGCTCATAATTTTTGGTCAGCTTGTACCTTGTACCTGTATAGGTTACACCCGTTACATTATTTGTTAGATTTACCCTTTCTTTCTGGACTATCTCATAAGGGATATAAGCATAATAGCCGTGGGGCGCCTTTATCTGCCGTTCCAGTTCTGTTTCGGTCAAAGTGACCAGCTTTACTTCTTTTATGGTCACAATGTCCTCCCGGCGCCCCAGTGAGGGATATTCTCTCGGACATGTAAAAGCATCATAGATTTCATCAACCAGGGTCTGATCCTCGGGGGCAATGTGAAGCAGCAGTTCCACATCCACAAGGAGTTCTGCTGTGGCAACGCCTTGACAAACACCATATTCGCCAACTTGAAGCTGATGTCTGACTGCTTCGTATTTCATCGCGTTCTTAAATTCATACCGGGTATACAAGTCGTTGACCTTGGAAAAGTATTTACCCTGCACACTTACTTGCATGGGTTTGTATTCTTCATAGCTGCATAGACTGTGTACCATGCCAATAATAGTTGAATAGGGAGGCAGGGGATAGGTTTCCTTAAGCTGAAAGCTGGTTGGTTTTTTGTAATTGACCATATCCTGCCATAGGCGCACTCTAATTGCTTTCATAGTACATATCCACCTTTTGCTTCAATAAGGTGAAAAAGTCGGGCATTGAGGATGCGTGAAGCTGTTCTTTCAATTCGTTTGTGTTGTCAAAGCTTCTATCCACTACTCCGCAATAGGTATCAACCTCAATGTTGTCGTATAAAACACCCTTAATTTCTGCTACATCAATGCAGTTGTTCTTGACGCTTACTACATTTTGGAAAACAGGATTTTTAATATCGTACACACCACCGATGGCAAAGAGGGGTTTTAAATCTTCCCTGCGGCCACGAATATCCCTGTATAGGAAAGCAATCGTGTCCAGCAATCGCTTTACCCTGCGGGCACGCTCTTTATTATCAAGACTGATGGCATATTCCTTGTCCTCACCTATCTGCTCCAAATCCGCAGTAATGGTATAGCGATAATAAGAACGGTGTATTTCGGCCTGGGCAATATTCATATTTTCTTTAATTTTATCCGCCTGTCCCTTATTGGTTAGAAAGTCCAGGTCTCCTTTAAAGCTTTCCAAAGAAATGGCATTGGAAAGGCGCACTTTAGCATTGCGTTTTTTTCCACCGGTGCCTTTTTCAGTTTTCAAATAGCCAAAAAAGTCAATCTCGGGATATTTATCAATGGTTGCATCTTCACTAAATTGCACGACTTTTTTCTCACCGCTGCCTTCCGCTTTAACCGGGGCTAAGTCTTCGCCTAACTGCTCAGCTATGTTATAGCGGAGGGCCTGCCGGGAAATGTAGGTGTACTGGTCTCCCTGTCCCCTGGAAATTTTCTTGAGTGAGGCAACATTGCCAACACTTTCACCGTAATTGGCACTTTCCGCCTGGAAGATCACGGTTATGGTTAGCCCTTTAATTTTCACAATTATTCCCCCTCAGCCTTTTTATCTTTATTGCCGCTTCCTTCCTGCCCCTCTATTAACCCTGACACAAAGGCATAGCCCATTGTGTTAAAGTCCTTTTCGCTGCCTAAAACATCGGTAATAACCTTTGGGACTTGACTATTCACATAAAGATAACAGTTGAGCGCCACATCCATAAACATATTTTCATTAGAAGTTTTTAGTGCGTTGAGCAGCCGGTAGCAAATTCCCGCCAACTTATGGTTCGCATCTTTATCAACATATTTTTTGCGTAATAAATATCCTGCCGTCCTTGCATTTTTGACTAGTTCGTTATTCACCTGCACACCTCCTTTGGCATTTTCCATATTCATCCCTCCCAAACGATTACATATTTGTTGGTTAATTATTAACGCATTTCTAACATGTGATCCATAAAAATAGCATTTTGATGGATTGGAAAGCTTGCCATATAGCATTCTATGAATAAGAGTAAACAGGTTTTGATTATTGAATATGCGTCCAATAACTTCATCATAAACATTGATATTACCGCCATTTTCTATAAAGTTTACTCTGATTAGACTGTCTAGTTCTTTCTTGGAATTTACTATTATTTGCAGCATCGGTTTGGCCAGAATGTTAAAGCGGTAACTTTCATTTTCAAAGCGCACAACCTGCACATCGGCAAGCTCATATTTAGCGGAATCATTTTCCTGCTCATGTAGCGCGCCAACTAATGCATGGTATATTGAACGCATACCGCTTTCTTGTGAGCTTAAAATTTTATGTTTGATTTTACTATTTATCCGAATCGCATCTTTGAGACTGATGTTTTGATTGATGTAAATACCTCTGTCGTAAGTGTAGGTAATCCCCGCAGGCAGGCAGGAATATATTAGCTTGCACAGTGGGCAAATGGCAGTATCATTTTGAAAGTTCCATACATGAGAGGCTTTTCTTGCAACATCAAAGCCTGTTGCATTCATAAAACTTAAATCATTGCTCATGTCCTTTATTGGCGCATTGCAAACAAAACAATTATATTTAAATTTAGATTTCTCACTTTGCAGATAAGCAACCGCTGAATCCACAAAATAATTTTTATAGTCGGCATAGACATCCTTTTCCTTCGTCTGTGGATTCAGAAAACTCACACCGTTCCATGCATTATTAATTATGGTGTAAATAACATTTTTAGCCCCGATGTACCTTTTACCCTCAGGACTTGCGCAATAATCAATAATTTGCCACAAAAGGTGAAATCTTTGCTTGCTTTCATTAGCAATCTTAGGCTTGTCCTCATCAAATTTCTGTTGATTTTTGGGTTCTTTAATAGTGGTAAGTTGTTTTTCCAGGGAAAGCAGGTTAACTTCTGACTTAATTAACTCGTATGCTGCTTTATAACTATTACTTTTGATGTAGCGCTTTACATCTTTGATATAGGTATTCAAGCCCTCCAGCGCCTTTAAGTCAAATTCCTCAAAATTATTTTCCTCATAGCTATAAAGATTGTCCTGATAATTGACAATTTTGTACCATGACAGGGTTCTCTCATAAGTTTTGATAAAATATGCAAAGTATTTGTTTTCAAACTCATCAAGGACTTCTTGCGAGAATTCAACTGTATCTGCCTCAATATTGACGTTTTCTTTTCCCACAATATTAATGAAGCCGACAACAGCCGCATTCCACTGCCAGTCTCCAAGTGTGAGTTGTATGTTATTATTGCTCATTTTTACCCCTCCTCACACTATATCCAGACAACCAAAACCTAAAGAACGTTTACTTCCAATCCCTGCCTTATAAAGATAATCAAGTAGATACCGTTCTCCCGCTAAAATGAAGTTCCCAATGGTACAGGGAATATAAATGCCATAATTTTTTACCACTGTCTTCCTCAGATTAATGGGTTTGATTTGTAGTCCATCAATATCACTGCTAACGTCTCTGTTAAATTTGTTTTGCAACTCTGCCTTTAAATTGCGTTTCCAAATCTTTTCAAAGTTACTATCCTCAAAGGTATAGTACCAATCCTTTTCTGTTGCTCCATTATAGTGATCTCTAATCACAATTGGTGAGAGAATTTTGAAGTGTACAGCATTGGTATTTATGGATTGTTCCTGAACATTGATAATTGATCTAGTGCGCAGTTTATTATCACTATCCGCTAGGGGAAACCACTTGTTGCGGCGAGCCATAATGGCATTGATCAGGTGAACGCCCATTAAGATATCCGGGGTCGTAAACCAAGCAATAAAGCGTTTGCTGTGCAGGGTAATACCATCTTTTCTTATTTCTACTTCTGGTACAAAATAAATACTAAAACAAAGGGATTTAGGTGAGCTTCCCATCTCGTAGAGTGTTGCGTAAAGATCTTGATTGTAGTTTTCAAAGGCACTTTTGACGTATGATATAAATTTTCTCCGATAATCAATAGGTAGTTCTTGGCATTCAGTTTCCAGTTCAATTTTAATGCGCAAATTTACACCTCCTTATACAATTTTAAGATGCCAAATTCCAAGATGGTTTGATTATTTATAAAAATTAATGCTATTTACATTCCATAGTGTTTTAAATTAAAAATTATAGACCAAGCATCAATTTATAAAAATAAAGTAACATATTCGGTTTTAAAAATCAATTGATTATGATATAATTAGTCGGAATTTATTTCCTCCAGTTTTCTCCTTTCCCTTGCCGTGGGGCAATGCACATCCCGGAGTATGGCTGTACTTAAGTTAGGGGGAGAGGAGGTGATGGCTATGACGCAAATCATTGCAACGGTTATCTCTGGAGTTTTCCAGGTAATTGTAGCTTTGATCCGGCGTTCCGAGGAAGGAGCGAAAAAAGAAGAGGGACGTTCCGCTAAACGTCCCTCTTCCCGGCATAAATAGACTATCATCGGGTTCTGAGAACTCCGGGCCGCTTTGCCCAAAGCTGGGGAAGGTGTATCAGCACCTTCCATTTACTTTTATTATACCCTTTTTCCAGGTTTTTTCAACCTCAACAATAATAAGGCGGAATACCCTCCAACAATCGCACTGAAATATAGGGAAATGACAACACATTGGAACCTTTTCCCTTTGAGGCTTGTCTAATTAGTATCTGATTGGAGGTGAGCAGCATGAAGCTGGCGGAAGCGCTGCTGGAGCGCAAGAGCCTGAAGGAACAGATCGCTGCCCTGAAAGAACGGGCGATTAGTGATGCCCGGGTGCAGGAGGGAGACGAGCCGGCAGAAAAGCCGGATGAACTGGTTGTCAAAATTAATAATCTGGTTGAACAATTAGAGAAGCTGATGATCGCCATCAATAGGACGAATGTTTCTACCCAACTGGTGGAAGGAAAGTCGATCATGGAAGCTATCGCCCGACGGGATATGCTACAATATACTTCGGCTCGGTTTATTATTTTTTAGGTTTGAAAGCAGGCTGGGGGATAAGGCGTTCTTTGGCGAAGCCGTAGATTAATCCGGCCAGCATTAATAGTCCTGCGTAACCTACGGCGGGATACAGGGTGCGTACCAATGTGGAAAAGCCCAATTGGCCTGCCGCAAATGCTACGATGCTGGTGCCGATTATCAGCCAGGTAAATAACGGCTTACCCTGGTCGGTGATTCTTTCTGCAAAACCATATAAGCTGCCTACGGCGGTTGTGTATATTTCCGCCAGTAACACAATGCTATAAGCTATTTGAATTAATGGCGAAAACTGAGTTGCAATATATACCATCGGCACTTCATAACCGGTAACATTCGGGATTCTCGATAAAAGGGTCAGATTTATGGCCAAGGCGCCAACACCTAAACCTATCCCACCTAAAATTGCGCCCCTTTGCAGCGTTTGTTGGTTATTTACATGTCTCCCCAATGGGGCCAGTACAGATACTCCAAGAACTAAATTATAGGATACATAAATAATGGCCGACAGCGGCCAAAAAGGTACTGCGGCGCGAGAGGCCTGCGCCCAATTGGCAACTGTATCAAGATTAATCGGTGAAGTTATAAATGTTGCAATAGCCAGTCCAAAAACAGATATCAATAAAACAGGGACTACAAAGCTAATGGCTTTAATTACCCCCGATATCCCCATCAGGACGGTAAGCATGGTGGCTGCAACCATAATCAAACTGCCAAGTAAGTAAGAAAAACCAAATTGTTCCTTGAAAATTGCACCGGCCCCGGCGGCCATGGCGGTAAAAGCTCCAAAGAGGAAAAATGTGATTACTCCGTCAATTACCTTTCCCAGCCACCGTCCACCGGCATATTGAATCACTTCCCGGTGGGAGTCTGCGTTTAACCTGCGCCCGAGTTCCAGAATAATCAGGCCGAAAAAGATAAACATTATGGTGGCCAGTATCAGCCCCAAAATTCCGGTTATCCCAAAAAAACTAAAGAACTGCAGCACTTCCTGGCCGGATGCGAACCCCGCACCGACAACAGTACCTATGTAAACTGCTGCAACTGTTAAGGTAGAGTAATCTTTTGTTTTGCTTGTATTTGTTTTCATGAAAGTAGTGTGGTCAAATAACTTTTAATATATGCAGGCGGGGCAGATCATCCATATCGTTTCAAAACAGCGTAAATGAGCAGCGAGCCAACGTCGGCAACTGCGATGACCACACCCATCGGTACCGCTGTGCTGCTGCCGCCCAGACCTACGAGTGGGGCCACGAACGCGCCAAAGATGAAGGCCAGCAAACCAAGCAGAGCCGCGGCGCTGCCTGCCGAGTGGCCGTAATTTTCCATAGCCAGCGAAGAACCGGCGGTGCCTACGATTCCAACGCTGGACACGACCACAAACAATGGGGGCAGGATACCGGAGAGTCCGGCTCCTAAGAGGATCATGAGCAACAGGCCAACGCTGGCAATTGAAGCCATAGCGAGACCAAAGACGAATAATTTGACGACGCTGATTCTGCCGGCTAGTCTGCCGGTAATTTGGCCGGCGATGATGATGCCTAGGCCATTAATGGCAAAGAAGATGCTAAACAGCTGCGGAGAGGCGCCGAAGATGTCTTGAATAACAAAGGGCGAACCGGAGATATAGGCAAACATGGCAGCGATTACAAGGCCCTGGGGCAGAGCATAGCCCATAAAAACGGGGTCGCTCATCAATCTGCGATAGGTGAATAAAGTGTTGGTCAAGCCGGCCTTTGAGCGGCGCTGCGCGGGCAATGTCTCAGGTAAGCCGAACAGCACAGTCAGAAGCATGATTATACCTACTAAACTCAATACAACAAAAACACCTCGCCAGGTGGTGAGTTGTAATAGCTGTCCGCCAATAATCGGCGCGAAGATTGGTCCTACGCCATTGATCAACATCAACAGGGCAAAAAACTTGGTCATTTCTGCGCCGGAGTAAAGATCTCTGACGATGGCTCGGGAGATTACAATTCCTGCGGACCCGGCCAATCCCTGGATAAATCTCAGTAAAATCAATCCCCAGACGGAAGGGCTGATGGCACAGAGCAGCGATGAAACAAAAAAGGTAACCAGTCCGACAATTAAAGGGGTACGACGACCGCGCACGTCACTTAGCGAACCGGCAAGTAGTTGGCCCAAGGCAATCCCCAGCAGGCAAGCTGTCAGGCTGAGCTGGGTCAGTGATGCGCCGGCGGACAGATCCTTGGCTAAAGAAGGCAGGGAGGGTAAATACATGTCGATGGAAAGCGGACCAAAAGCAGACAGCGCACCTAACACAAAAGCCATCCATAATCGGCGTGATTGTGATAGTGCAGGTGTGGAACCGGTTAAATCACCAGTATAATTACTCATGTAAAATTTCAAACTCTCCTTAACGAATGTGATTAGTTATTTAGTTGTGTCAAATAGAGTATGTGCCGAAGATTGGAACAAGCTGCTAAAACAAATCAACCACCCGGGTTTACTTCCGGATGGGTGATTATCAACTAGTATGCCTACTATACTAGCGTAATGTGCTGTAGAAAGCAAGCGGTAAGGGATATGGGGCGGAGATAAAGAGTAGCGGGACAGGTGTTAATTTTTAATTGCAGCAGGAATTGCAGCTAATGAGCTGAAGGAATTTCCTGGTGAAAATAATTCTCTCATTTAAAGATTGCAGTAGTGTATGCTTTTCTGAATCAGTCATTTCTTCCCAGTTTTTTCCGGAAAAGGACTTTTCAATAATAGATTCGATTTGCTGCTGGGAAAAACCAAGCGCCTTCAATTTTAATTTGATCTCGTTAAGCTCCTCATGCATTAAGCATCACATCCAATGAATTTGGAGGGGAGAAGTCGGAATCGAACCGGACACCCACCTGGGTTGCAGGCAAGTCAACGGGTTTGCAGCCCGTGAGGGGACCATCCCCTTTCTCCCCAAAAACATAATAACATAAAAATATTTAATTAATCAAATAAACAATACTTATCAGTGTGTATTGTTGATAAAAGTTATAAATTGTTTAAATACTAATTTTCACAATGTTGATCAAAAAACTTTCCAGGGTTATTGATTTTTAGAATGGTGATGTAAAGTGAGAAGGTGAGAAAGGGACAAGGTGTAGATACCTTGTCCCGGGGTGTGTGCAAAAATAGAAGAGGGCTAACTATGAATGCTCATGCCGTGAACGGCCTCGCAAGCTTCCAGCATGGCCTCGGCAAAAGTCGGGTGGGCGTGAATTGTTTCGGTGACCTGTTGCACAGTGGCCCCGAGTTTGATAGCCAGTGCCGCTTCCGCTATTAAATCGGTAGCCCGGGGGCCGATGATATGCACTCCCAGCACACGGTCAGTGGCTGCATCGGCCAGTATTTTGACAAACCCCTCGGTTGCGCCGGCGGCGGCTGCTTTGCCCAGGGCCATAAAGGGAAACTTTCCTGTCTTGACGGCAAGTCCCTGTGCCTCGGCCTGTTGGGTGGTCATTCCCACGCCCGCAATCTCCGGAGCAGTATAAATACAGGACGGTATGACGTCATAATTCATTTCTTTATTCATGCCCATGATGTTTTCTACGGCGGTAATACCCTGGGCTGAAGCAACATGGGCCAGCTGGACCTTGTTGGTGATATCGCCTATGGCATAGATATGCGGGATATTGGTTTGCATGCTGGAATTAACCACAATTTCACCTTTCGGCCCCAGGGCGATCCCTGCCGCTGCCAGTCCCAATCCCCGGGTATTTAAACTGCGGCCGACGGAAATAAGCAGCTTGTCGCAGGCTATTTCCTCCCCGCCTTCCAGTACAGCAACAACTTCTTGTTCGTTCTTTTTAACTTCCAAGATCCTTGCGGCTGTTTTAACTTTTATTTTCCGGCGCTTGAAATAGCTTTGCAACTGCTTGGCTGCTTCAGGTTCAACTCCTGGTAAAATGGCGGGCATCAGCTCCACTATGGTAATTTCCGTTCCCAGTTCGGCAAAAATACCGGCAAATTCACAGCCGATAACGCCACCGCCGATAATTAGCATGCGCCGTGGAATTTCCCTCAGAGTCAGCGCCTCATTGCTGGTCAGCACTTTTTCTCCGTCGTAGCCAAGGCCTGAGGGCATGGCCGGTTCCGAACCCGTGGCAACGATAATGTTTTCCGCCGTGATTTTTTCCTCGGAACCGTCTTTTTTCGTTACTGCGATCTCGTTGCCGGTCACCAGTTTTCCCATTCCCTCAAACAGGTCAATTTTGTTTTTCTTAAACAAAAAGTTGATTCCTTTAACCAGCCGCTGCACCACCTGGTCCTTACGCTCCTGCATGGCGCCGAAATCAACGGCGGGGGGACCGGTTTGGATGCCGAACTCAGCGCCTTTTTTAATATTATGTAGGGTTTCAGTTGCCGCCACCAGAGCCTTGGTGGGTATGCAGCCCCGGTTTAGGCAAGTGCCTCCCAACCGGTCTTTTTCCACAACAGCGACCTTTGCCCCCAGCTGGGACGCCCTGATGGCAGCCACATATCCGCCCGGCCCGCCCCCGATAATGGCTATCTTATATGTCATTGTACTTTTCTCCTTTATATTTTATCCGGTGTCTCTCCGGTGCTGCTGATGCAGTTTATTTGCGTCCATTCCAGGCCTCAGTTTGATACTTGCCGCTGCTCAGCTCCCGGGCCAGGGTCAATTCCGCAGCCGCAAGCTGCTGTTCCCGCAGTTTAATTTCCAGGCCCCGGCTGAAGCCGTTTGTAAAACATGCGATCAGCCTGGCCGGGTCGGGAGTGTAACCCAATATATCCTTGATACAGGTAGCTTTGGCCAAAAACAGTTTTTTAGCCTGGTTCCTGCTTTCCTCAGTGTCATAGTTAAATATTGAAAACAGCAAATCCGGATCCAGCTCGATTAATATTGATCCGTGTTGGAGCAGGCAGCCGCTGCGCCTGGTCTGGGCGCTGCCGACCAGCTTCTTGCCCCCGACCACCAGCTCATACATGGAGGGCGCCTCAAAGCACACCGCCGAAGCAACCGCTCCCGGTTTGGTTCCCGCGGCAAGTTCAGCCGTGATGCCCATTTCAGCCAGACCTTCAACCAACCCCCCGCTGATGGCCAGATAGGCTTCCAGGATAGAGCCGGCGACTTTGGTATTGTCTTCCGGCGCCACAATACTGTAGGTTAGCTCATACTGGTGCAGTACCGCCCTGCCGCCGGTCAAACGCCTGACTACGTCCACGCCGGCTTTGCGGCAGGCTGCCAGGTCCAGTTCTTTTTGCAGGCTTTGAAAATAACCCAGTGAAACCGCCGGCGGCGACCACCGGTAAAACCTGATGGTGGGTGGGGCCAGACTCCGGGAAACTGAAGCCAGCACGGCTTCATCCACCGCCATATTCATGGCCCCGTCCATCGGTTCATTGATCACTAAACGCCATTCATCCATTCAAGACACCTTCTAAGGCCGCGGCCGCCTCGGCTGCCGTCAGGGGGCGCGGGTAATTGTAAATGGTGCCGCCGGGCTTTTCATTATAATAGGGCCGGTTGCAACCGGGGCAGCCTGAGGTTTGAAACGCCCGGCCATTGATTAAGTATGCTCTGAGTTCGGCCTCAGCCAGGCCGTAGTATATTAGTTTGCCCGAGTTAAAGATAAAATTTTGGGCATTAACGATTTTTTTCCCGATCAGGTAATTGGCCGCCTGCAGGCGCCGGTAGCCGGCCAAACCAGGTGGAGCATGTCGGGCCATTTTTGTTCCGGGCACCGGGGTAAAGGCAAACAGCCCTACGGTAACCCCTAAATCATGCATATGCTGCATCATTGTTACCATTTCTTGTTCTGTTTCTCCCAGCCCGGCAATCAGGTGGGTGGAAATTCTGCCGGGCAGAAGGCGCGCCGCCTCTTTAATGATAGATAATGTTTGCTGCCAGCCGCCGGTTTTGACAGACTTAAAGGCCGTTTCCGCGGCGGCGTCCAGGGCCAGACCGATGCGGTCCACACCGGACCCGGCCAGGACCAATACTTCCTCCGGTTTGGTTAACCTGACGGAGACGGAAACCGGTATTCGGGAGCAGGCTTTGATTTGGCCGACGGCCTCTTTAACCCCGGCCAAAACGTTGTCCCCGTCCACCACCTGCAAACATGCCCGCTGCAGCAGCCCTTGGCTGTAGGCCTGGCCGATTGCTGCGGCTATTTCCCGCAGGCTGCCTTCCGACCAGGTTACTCTGGACAGCAGGTTGGTTTTGGCGGAAGCGTTTCTGGCCTGCGGGCAAAAGGCGCAGTCATGAGCGCATTTTTCACCGCTCATTAAATAAGCTGTGGTGGGGAGGGCGTCAATGGAGAGCTGTTTGAAGCCAAGCACATGGGCCGTACCGGCTGACATTTTGATCACAGCACGCAGCACTCCTCTCCCCGCTTAATTTCCATCCCCAGTTCCCCGGCCAGGGCAATAGCCGCCGGAGTGGGCCGGACTATTTTATTGACGCCGCAACGCAGGGCCAGCCGGTCAAGTTCGGCCCTGTATCGCCCCGATGGGCGCATGCAGCCCAGGTGAATGGGGATGGCGGGCATTTCTATCCGGGCGCGGGCCAGGATGCGGACTACTTCGTCTAAAGCAGGCGGCGTCCGTTCAGCGTATTTGGTGCCGGGGGTGGGCCTGAAAACGATGAAGACCAGTCCGTCCGCCCCCAGTTCCCGGAGCAGCTGCAGGGCTTTGTATTCACCGCTGATACTGCCCCCGCGCAGGCCGATGCAGATATGGGGCACCACTTTAACTCTTTTTCTCAGGCTGAGATAAGTTTTAATGTAATCATCAACGGTTTTTTCCAGTTCGTAAACCTCTTTGATTGTTTCCCGGTCGCCGACAAAGTCAAAGGATACCGCGTCCGTTACCTGATCTAACTGTTCAATTTCAGCCTCAGCCAGCAGGCCGGTATGCAGGTTGATTCTCCGCCCGCTCTGCTTGATTTCCCGGATCACGGGAAGGTGCCCGAGCACGGGGACCTTCCCGTCCCTGGTGCAGCCGCCTGAAATCAGGCAGCTGGTAATATCCCGGGTTAATTTGGCCCGCCAGTCCGTGATGTCAACCATTGTCTTCAGGTAGTGTCCGTTGCAGTGGGCGCAGTTTAGCCGGCACTGGCTGCCGGTAACAGTTATAGCCCTGGTCTTGGACGGAAAATTAAAGACCACTTCTCCGGGAAAGTTGGCCTGGCGCAACTGCCAGGCCCGGGTAATTAATTGCTCTGTCGTTGCCTCCATAGCTGCCCATCCCTTCTGCCGCCAAAGGTGCCGCTCAGTCGCGCTGGTATTTTAGCACCGGCTTTCGCGCCGCCAGTGTTTCATCCAATCGTCCCACCACTGTATTGTGCGGAGCGCTTTGCACCAGCTCCGGGTTTTGTTCCGCTTCTTCCGCCAGCTTCAGCATAGTGTCCACAAAGACATCCAGTGTTTCTTTGCTTTCTGTTTCCGTCGGCTCCAACATCATCGCTTCTTCCACAATTAACGGGAAGTAGATGGTTGGCGGGTGATAACCATAGTCCAACAGGCGCTTGGCCAGGTCCAGGGTATGGACTCCGTAACTCTTTTGGTTTTTGGAGCTCAGCACAAACTCGTGTTTGCAGATGCGGTCGTAGGCCAGGTGGTAGCGCCCTTTCAGCTTTGACATCAGGTAGTTGGCATTAAGCACGGCATGCTCGCTGACCTCTTTTAGCCCCGCGCCGCCCAGGGCTCTCATGTAGGTATAGGCTTTAACAACCGTACCAAAATTGCCGTAGAAACTGTGGATTTTGCCTATTGATTGAGGCCGGTCATAGTCCAGGTAATATTGGCCGTCTTTTTCTTCAATTACCGGTTTGGGCAGGAAGGGCGCCAGAAATTCTTTAACGCCCACCGGGCCGGAACCGGGGCCGCCGCCGCCGTGCGGTGTGGCAAAGGTTTTATGCAGGTTGAAATGCACTACGTCAAAGCCCATATCCCCCGGCCTGACGATGCCCATAATGGCGTTGGCGTTGGCTCCGTCATAATAAAGCAAGCCGCCCTTGGCATGGACGATTTCGGCAATTTCAACGATATCTTCTTCAAACAAACCCAGGGTATTGGGGTTGGTCAGCATCAGTGCCGCCACGTCTTGGTCCATCGCGGCCCGCAGGGACTCCAAATCCACGCCGCCGCGCGCGTTGGATTTAACCTGGACTATTTTAAACCCGCAAATATTGGCGGTGGCGGGGTTGGTGCCGTGAGCGGAGTCGGGCACGATGACTTTGGTCCTGTTTTCCCCGCGGCTCTGGTGATAGGCTCTTATAATCATCATTCCGGTATATTCGCCATGGGCGCCGGCAGCGGGCTGCAGGGTCACTTTGGCCAGGCCGCCGATTTCAGCCAGATACTCTCCGGTTTGATAAAGCAGCTCCAGCGCCCCCTGGGCCAATTCCTGGGGCTGGTAGGGGTGTAAAGCGGCAAAGCCCGGCAGTCTGGCCATATCTTCGTTGACCTTGGGGTTATATTTCATGGTGCAGGAGCCCAGAGGATAAAAGCCTGTGTCCACACCATGGTTCAGCGTCGATAATTCCGTAAAATGTCTGACTGCATCAACTTCGCTGACTTCGGGCAGGTTGGGCTCTTCTTCCCTTAAAAATTCGCCGGGGATCAGTTCTTCAAGCGGGCGGACCGGTACATCCGGCTGTGGCAGGGCTGTGCCATGTCTGCCCGGCTTGGATAGTTCAAAAATCAGCTGCCTGTTTTTAGTCATTGCCGCGCCCCCTTCCTTCAACTGCCGCCATAGCTGCCGTTAGAGACAGCATTTCTTCCCGGGTCCTCTTTTCAGTTACGCAGAGGAGCAGATGGTTCTTTAATTCCGGATAAAATCTTTCCAGGTTCAGACCTCCGATGATTTTTTCCTTCAGCAGGGCCTGGTTGGTTTCTTCAACCGGTTTAGCGGTTTTGATCACAAATTCTTTAAACACCGGTGCTGTAAAAGGAGCTGCGAAACCGGCACTTTGTAATTGTTCTTTAAGATAATTTGTTTTTTGCACACAAAGCTTAGCCACTTCGGTTAAACCTTTTTTACCCAGCATCGTGAGGTGGATAGTTGCCGCTAGGGCGCACAGGGCTTCGTTGGAACAAATATTGGAGGTGGCTTTTTCCCTCCTGATATGCTGTTCCCTGGTTTGCAGGGTCAGAACAAAGGCCCTTTGCCCCCGGCTGTCCACTGTTTGCCCTACAATTCTGCCGGGCATCCGCCTGACGAGCTTGCCGGTGGTGGCCAAAAAGCCCAGCAGCGGGCCGCCAAAGCTGAGGGGATTGCCCAGAGACTGGCCTTCACCGACCACGATATCCGCCCCGTAGCCGGCCGGAGCTTTTAGCACGGCCAGCGAAACCGGGTCCACTACCGTAATGAATAACCCGCCCCGGTCATGAATCAAGTCGTTGATCTGCCGCACATTTTCCAGCGCGCCGAAAAAGTTGGGCTGCTGGATAATTACTGCCGCTGTTTGCTTATCTATTAATTGATCCATTTTTTCCAGGTCGGCAACTCCGTTTTTAAAAGGCACCTCTGCTATTTCGATGGCCTGCCCGCCGGCGTAAGTCCGCAGTACCTCACGATATTCGGGGTGCACGGTTGAGGCGACCACTATCTTTTTCCGGCGCTGGCTTTCGCAGGCCATCAGGGCGGCTTCGGCGGTGGCGGAAGCGCCGTCATACATGGAAGCGTTGGCATTGTCCATGCCCGTAAGCTCACAGATCAGGGTCTGGTATTCAAAAATAGCGGTCAGCGTTCCCTGGCTGATCTCAGGCTGGTAGGGGGTGTAGGCTGTGTAAAATTCCGACCTGAGCAGCAGGTGGTCGATAGCGCTGGGAGTAAAATGGTCATAAGCGCCCGCACCCAAAAATGACACATATTCATGCAAGCTGCTGTTTTTATTGCTTAGCTCCCGGAGATGTTTGGTTAATTCCAGCTCCGACAACGGCCCCGGAATGTTTAACCGCCTGTTGAGCCGGACCTGTGGAGGAACGTCGGCAAACAGTTCCTCCACAGTTTTCACACCGATAACCTTCAGCATCTCCCGGCGGTCCTCTTCAGTATGAGGCAGGAAGTTCATTTTAATCCTCCTCTTCCACAAACTTTCCATATTCTTCAGCTGCCAGCAGTTGATCCAGTTCACCGGGGTCCGACATTTCCAGCACCACGATCCAGCCCTCGGTGAAAGCGGCTTTGTTGATCAGGTCCGGAGAATCCTCAAGTGCCTGGTTAACTTCAATCACTTTGCCGCTGATAGGTGAGAATACTTCCGACACAGCTTTTACTGATTCCAGGTTGGCTATGGCATCATGGGCGCTGTATTCGGCGTCAATTTCCGGTAATTCAACGAAAACCACGTCGCCTAACTTGCCCTGGGCGTGATCGGTAATGCCGATGGTGGCTTTATTCCCTTCCACCTTTACCCACTCATGGTCTTTGGAATATTTGAGCTCCTTGGGATTATCCATAATAATTCCTCCTTGTTTATTTATATTTTTTTTACTTGCTTCTTACATAAAACGGGGTTTTAACAACTTTGGCCGGTATCGCTCTGCCCCTGATTTCTATTGCCAAATCGGTACCCGGGGCGGCATATTCTGTTTGCACCAGGGCAAGCCCGATGTTTTTATTCAGAGTCGGGGCAAAAGACCCGCTGGTAACCCGGCCGATTTCCAGGCTGTCTTTGGTTACCGGATAGTGGCTTCTGGCTATGCCCCGGCCGACCATTTCAAAGCCTGCCAGTTTTCTGGAAACGCCGTTTTCTTTTTGTTGGAGCAGTGCCGCCCGGCCGTTAAAGTCCCCTTTATCAAATTTGACAAATATGTCTAACCCGGCCTCCAGGGGGCTTATGTCCCGGGACAGTTCATGCCCGTACAGGGGCAGCCTTGCTTCCAGGCGCAGGGTGTCTCTTGCTCCCAGTCCTACCGGTGCCAATCCCTCCCCCTTTCCTGTTGCCATTGTTTTTTCCCAAATCTGAACTGCTGATGCGCTATTGACGTAAATCTCAAAACCGTCTTCGCCGGTGTAACCCGTTCTGGAAATGATGCTGTCGATGCCGTCAACTTTTCCGTAATCAAACCAGTAATATTTAATGGCGGACAGGTCAATATCGGTTATTTTTTGCAAAATGCCGGCGGCCTTGGGCCCCTGAACAGCTATCTGGGCTGTTTGGGGAGAAATGTTGTCTACCTGAACGTTCATACCTGCGGCGTTTTGGGTAAACCACTCAAAATCTTTGTCTGTGTTGGCCGCATTGACTATGATAAAGAAATGGTCATCGGCCATTTTATAGACCAGCAGATCATCAACAACACCGCCGTCGGCATAGCACATGGGGCTGTACAGGCACTGTTTAACTGCCATATTGGCGGCATTATTGGTGATCAGCCTGTTCACATAGGTTAATGCGTCAGGACCTTTGACATCAATTTCTCCCATGTGTGACACATCAAAGATCCCGGCTGCGGTGCGGCAGGCATTATGTTCTTCAATAATACCCTTATACTGCACCGGCATCTCCCAGCCACCGAAGTCAACAATTTTTGCGCCTGCCTGAACGTGAAGCTCATAAAGTGGGGTACGTTTAAGGTCGGCCAAGGTTTTCATCCTCCTCGTGTTAATAGTATTAATAATTCCAAATTGTTATAAAAAAGAACAGCAAATAACAGTTAATTTTTTGCTTTTTACCTTTGACGTAGAACTTGTTAGGTCTATGCAATAGGATCAAAAGCAGGAATTAAAAAAGGACAGGGTTGCAGCAGCGCTGTAACCCTGTCCCTGATACCTGAAAGATTCACTTCTACTTGATTCAATCAAATCAATAGAAGCTATCCCCTTTGGTGTCCTGGTTAAGAAACTCTCCAGAGTTCCGTCCGTTTATAGTACTTTTGCCTGAAAGTTTCAAGGTTAAACTCAGCTCTGTTTACCTTTTGCTCCTTCGGCGCCTTCTAAATAAAGGTCTCTCCCACAAACATCATCCGGCATATTTAATTGTTAAACAAAATTATGTGTATTGTTTTTATTATAACCTTAAACCAAGTGTATAATAAATAGCTTAAAATTAAAATATTCTTTTTCTTAACTGTAGTTTTTAAATTATGAATGATCGTTTTGGCACTTAAATGGCAACTTTACAGGGGGGAGGGACAAGGGGACAGGTCCCTTGTCTCAGTTTTCAGCTGGGGGCGGGACAGGGATATGAGCTGCAAAACGGTCTGGTATTAGTAACGTTGGATCGATTACAATAAAGGCGAGACTGTTTTGTTGATGTATGACTTGTTTCGGTGGGTCAGACGGACAGGTACCGTGTGCCACCCATGAATTAATTTAGGTAGTGGAGGGATGTAACTTTGATTCGCATTGGAGTTATCGGGCAGTCGGGTGCTATAACACCTGAAATGCAAAAAATGGCTGAAGAAATCGGCAGGGAAATTGCCCAAAAGGGAGCCATTTTATTAACGGGCGGAAGAAGTGGTGTCATGGAAGCCGTATCAAGGGGGGCAAAAATGGCCAATGGCTTAGTCGTTGGCATTTTACCCGGTGATACTTTGGACAAAGCAAACGAATATATAGATATTCCCATTACGACGGGTTTAAGCTCTGATTACCGGAGTTTAATACTTGTTCATTCTTCTGACGCGTTAATTATGATCGGCGGTGGAAACGGCACACTTGGTGAATTATCAGCTTCCTATTTAAATCGCAAACCGGTAGTAATTATTGAACCCTCCGGAGGCTGGGCGGGCAGAGTTAGAACTATTGCTTACGAAGGCACTTATTTGGACGAAAGAAAACATGTAAAGCTTGATTATGCGCATACGCCCAAGGAAGCACTGGATATTCTAATGAATCGGTTTAATCATAATGAGATGGAACCCGGCGATGTCTGACCAACGAACGCGGGACAAGGGGACGGGTGTCCTTTGTCCCACGTTCCACTGCCCTTTATTTGGCTTTTCAGTCCCAATGCTTAAAAAAATAATTTCTGATATAATTGAATAAGTAAGTATGGTAGCTGAAAGTAGGAGTGATCCTGCTTTTGATTTTTGTAACTATCATCCTAACGGAGGATGAGTAAATGAGCCAAACTGCTTTTTTGACTGTAGCAGATATGCTGTGCCGAAATTTCATTGAGGCTGCTCCGGCTATTTCAGTTGGCGAAGGCCGGGCCATTACTGAAAAAAAGCCAACTACCAGGCCGTTTGTGTTAATAGCTGTTCATAACAAACAAATTGTTGGTGTTGTGCGTCACCACAAGCTGTTTAATGCCGGCATTGACCCTGATGCCAGCATCAGCGAGGTTATGGATAAAAATTTTTTAATACTTGATAAGAAGTCCTTAAAGCAAGACATTTTGAATTATGTGGAAGAATTACGGGCTCAGGCACTGATAGTTATTGATGAAAAAAATAAAGTGCTGGGTGTTTTATATTTCGACTTATTGTTTGCCGGGCTGCTTGAACGTTATAAAATAACCCGGGCCAGGCTGGAAGCGGTGTTGGATACCGTTGAAGAAGCTATAACCATAATTAATGATCAAGATGTTGTTACTCATTGGAACCACCGGGCGGAAGCGCTATACGATATCAGTGCTGAAAAAATTGTCGGCAATAATATAGAAAAGTATTTTTCCAATCTAATGGTAACCAAGGTCTTTAAAGAACGCACGGGAGTACGCGCCATGTACCACCAGCCCTGTGCCGATACGCATGTATTGATCAGCGCCAACCCTGTCAAAATTGGTGACCAGGTGGTTGGTGGCGTATCCTCGGAGCGCGATATTACCGAAGTGGTGGAGCTAAGCCAGAAACTCAACCAGGCCAGCAGCCAGGTACATAAATTAAAAAAAGAAATTAAAAGAATCACCGGTGGCCATAAACCCTTTGCCAGGATCAAAGGACATCATTATAAATTAAAAGAACTGGTCAGTATTGCCAAAAAGGTTGCTGTAACTCACGCGGCCGTGCTGATCAGGGGGGAAAGCGGTACCGGCAAGGAATTGTTTGCCAGGGCCATTCACGAAGCCAGCGGCCGTGCGGACAAGCCTTTTGTGGTGGTCAACTGTGCCGCCATACCGCCTACCTTATTTGAAAGTGAAGTATTTGGCTATGAGGCGGGTGCTTTTACCGGCGCCAGCAGGCATGGAAAACCGGGCTTCTTTGAAAATGCCAATGGGGGCACGCTGTTCCTCGATGAAGTGGCGGAACTCCCGACGGGTTTGCAGGTTAAGCTGCTGCGGGTGCTGCAAGACCAGGTATTCCGCAGGGTAGGAGGATCTGCCCCGATTAAGGTGGATGTGCGTATTGTTGCCGCGACCAACCGCAACCTGGAAGAAATGCTGGTCAATGAACTTTTCAGGGAGGACTTGTATTACCGTTTAAATGTAGTATCTTTGGAAGTTCCGCCTTTGAGGGAAAGACGGGAGGATATTCCTGAATTGGTTTACCAGTTTATTCAGGAGTACAGCCAGCTGTATAGGAAGAGAATAACCAGGTTGGACCCGGAAGCAATGGCGGTATTGCTGGCATACCCCTGGCCGGGGAATGTGCGGGAAATGAAAAATTCCATTGAACGTATGGTAATTATGGCTGACGGCGAGGTTATCACCGGGGAATGTATTCCGGCGGCGCTTAAACAGAACATTAAGCATAAATTGCCCTACCAGGCGGGTTTGGTATCGGTAACCGAACAAACTGAGCGGGAGATAATCAGCCGCACACTGCAGCAAACCAACGGCAACCGCTCGCAGGCGGCCCGCATGCTGGGGATACCCCGCAGTACTTTATACTATAAAATGCACCAGCTGGGCCTGATGAAATAAAATTTTATATAATTATTTAAAAAAATTGTTGAATGAATGAAATAAATCAGCCTTTTGCTGTGTCTATATTAATAGGGGGAATATTTTCAGGGGCGGTTATTGTTTAGCACACATATTTTTAGCACGCATAATCAGGGCATTTGTTTAAATGACGGTGTGCCCGGCTATTAAGGGAGAGATTAATGTTGCAGTTTTTAAAACAAAAAATAACTAAAATATCAAAGAAAAAACTGTTAGCCGGGGTACTTATCCTCGGCCTTGTTGTGTCAGTGGTTGCAGTCAACATTATCAAAAATAGGAAACCAACGGGGATACCGGTAAAAACAGCCAAGGTAGAACAGCAGCACCTGCAGGACAATGTTTTTGCCACCGGCAGGGTGAGACTGGTGGAAAAACAGGAGTTTTACAGCTATGAAGAAACAACGGTGAAAAAAATCAATGTCAACCCGGGTGAAACAGTACATAAGGGCCAGGTGCTCGGGATCTTGGATGCCGGTGATTTAGAGGACAAGCTCAGCAACGCCAAAGCCAGCTATGCGGTGCAGCAGTCCAACCTGGAAGATGCGCTTAATCCCAGGCCGGAAGAAATAGCTAAGCTCAGGGCCGACTATAACAAAGCCGGGGCCGACTATCAAAACGCCCAAAAAAATTACGAGAGGACCAAACGGCTACATGACCAGGATGCTGTGAGCGCCCAGGAGCTGGAGACGGCAGAGCTTGATCTGATAGCCAAGGAAACGGCGTATAAAAATGCCGGCGCCAGTCTGAAAATCAAAGAATCAGGTCCCACCGGCCCGGAACTGGCCTCCCTTGAGGCACAGGTTGAACAGGCCCGCATCCAAACGGAACTGGCACAGCGGGATTTAGACAGGAATACCCTCACAGCGGAAATGGATGGTGTTGTCATAGCCGTGGAAGTGGCGGACGGGGACCACATTGATCCAGGCACCAGGCTGATTACCATCGGCAACACGGACAAGGTGGAAGTGACCGCCGGAGTGAGCGAGGCGGACAGCGGCAGGTTGAAAATGGGTCAAAAAGTCCAGGTTAGCGCCGCGGCGCTGCCGGACCGTGTGTATACCGGGGAGCTGCGCAGCGTTTCCCCGGGCGCCCTGGTTGAATCGGGAAACCAGGGCAGCCAGATCGAAGTGCCGGTGATTGTCAGCATAACCGGTGACTCCGAGGGCCTGCGCCTGGGATATACCGTAGATCTGACCATAACCACGGTGGACGTGGAGAAGGCGCTGGTGGTACCCTACGAAGCCGTGGTGGAAAAAGGCGGGCAGCGCTATGTTTACGTAGTGGAAAACGGCACCGCCGGGGAAAGAAAAGTGGAGACCGGCCTGGATACTGAACTCTTCACAGAAATAAAATCCGGGCTCAAAGAGGGCGAGACGGTGATTGTGGGCCCGGCCGGCAATCTTAAGGACGGCGACAAAATTTCGGAGTTGAACAATGTGCCTGCGGCCGGGGGGAATAAATAATGATCCAGGTGTCCGGTTTGACTAAAATATATAACACCGGAGCGCACCCGGTGCCGGCGCTGCAGGACGTAAACCTCGAAGTTAAAGCCGGCGAATTCGTATCCGTAATGGGACCGTCGGGCTCCGGCAAATCAACCCTGATGAACCTCCTGGGCTGCCTGGATACCCCCACCTCCGGCTCGTACCAGCTGGACGGCATCGAAATAAGCAGCCTGGACGACACCGGCATGGCCAAAGTACGTAACCTGAAAATAGGCTTTGTTTTTCAGAACTTCAACCTGCTGCCCCGGATGACCGCCCTGCGCAACGTGGAACTGCCCATGCTCTATGCCGGGATAGATGTCCGGGAAAGAGTGAAAAGAGCTACCGCCGCCCTGGAGCGGGTGGGACTGGCCCAGCGGGTCCACCATCGCCCCAACCAGATGTCCGGCGGCCAGGTGCAGAGAGTGGCCATAGCCCGGTCGCTGGTTAACCGCCCGGCTGTACTGCTGGCCGACGAACCCACGGGCAACCTGGACACCCGCTCCGGGGAAGAAATCATGGCGATATTTCAGGATTTAAACCGGGGCGGAGCCACCATCGTGCTGGTCACCCACGAACGGGATATTGCCCTGCACACCTCCAGGATTATTCACTTCCGGGACGGCAGGCTGGTGGAAGACGAAAGAGTGGAAAAACCCCTGGATGCCCTAGAAGTGTTAAAGAGCCTGGGGCCGGTGGATGAAAACGGCGGCCGGACCGGGGAAACGCCTGCCTCCAACGTGCCCGCCGGGGCCGTCCCCATTGCACCGGCGGTATCCGACCCGGATGCCCGGAAGGGGGAAACCAAGTGAACCTGTTGGAGAGTATACTGGTGGCCCTGGAGGGCATCAAAGCCAATAAACTGCGTTCCTTTTTAACCACCCTGGGCATCATCATCGGCATTGCCGCGGTCATCGCAGTAGTGGCCATCGGCCAGGGAGGGCGGGCCATGCTGATGGCGGAGATGGAGAAGATAGGCACCAACATCTTTGCCATCTATGTGGACTGGGGCAGCGGAGAGCAGCCCACCGGCAGAATGTTTGAACTCAGCGACGTGCAGGTGCTCAAAGACAAAGTTCCCGGCATCAGCTATCTTTCCGCCAACAGCGTCAACATGGCCGATGTCCGGGGCTCCAAGGATAAAAAGAATTCCCAGGTCTGGGGGGTATCCCCGGACTACGAGCATATCAGAAAACTGAACCTGAAATCCGGTCGTTTTTTCAGCAAGGAGGACGATTCCCTGGGCCGCAAGGTAGCCGTGCTGGATGAAGCGCTGGCCGACGAAATATTCGGTCGCTCCGAGCCCGTGGGCAATAAAGTAAGCATCGGCAGCACACCTTTCCGGGTAGTGGGAGTGGTGGCCAAGGGCGACTCCATGCTGGGCTTTTCAGAAGAAGCCAGAGTGTTTATTCCCAGCCGGTCCTGGCACAACATGTTCGGCAACTATATCAATAACCTGGAAGGCAGCGCCGTTTCCAGGGAAAAGGTGCAGGAAACCATGGACCAGGCCGTAAAAGTGCTGGAACGGCGGCATCGCAGCTCCGCCCAATACATCAGCTACAGCATGGAGCAGCAGATGCAGTCGGCCAACCAAATAACCGGCATCATGACCCTGATTATCGGGGCCATCGCCGGCATATCGCTATTGGTGGGCGGCATAGGAGTAATGAACATCATGCTGGTTTCCGTAACCGAGCGCACCAGGGAAATCGGCATTCGCAAAGCCCTGGGAGCCAGGCGCAGGGATATACTGACCCAGTTTTTAATAGAGTCGGTGGTGCTGTGCATACTGGGAGGTATTATCGGGATGGCGCTGGGTATAGGCGGGGCTTTTCTCATTGCCAAACTGGCCAAATGGCCGCCCCTGGTGTCCTGGTGGACGGCGCTGCTGGCATTCACCTTCTCCGCCGCCATCGGCATAATATTCGGCATCCTGCCCGCCAACAAGGCGGCCAAGCTGGACCCCATCGAAGCACTGCGAAGGGATTAAATATACAACAACGAGCCGGTGATCTACCGGCTCGTTGTTATAAACTTACAGCAGCCAGCCATAATCCTGCCTGCAGTCCACCACGGCATCTATGTATACAGTGACGTCTTTCACCTGATAAACCAGCAGATACCGCTTCGCCATCAGGAGCTTGCGGTATTTGCCGGATGGTGCCAGCGGGTCGGAAAGCCATGGGTTCCGCTCTGGAAATTTCTCCAGGGAGTTTGCTTTTTCATTAAACTCGGCAATGAGTTGTAAGGCTGCCGTTTCACTGACCTGTGCAAGAAAACGGGAATGAGATACCAGCATCTGAGCCGCCTCATCGGAGATAATCACTTTATACAATTTACCTTCGCCGTCCATTCAATACCTCTTTGACAGCATCCTTCATCATATCGGACACCTCGTCAATGGAATAGCCTTTTTTGCCGTTTAACCTGTCTTCCTCAGCAGCAATTAGATTTTCACGCAAGCGCAGCATGCTTTCACGTCTGGCAAAGGCTTCAATGTCCATTACCACCAGATCTCCTTCTCCGTTTTTGGTCAGATATACCGGTTCTCCCGACCGTTTGCACAGCTCGGAAATCTCATTGTAGTTCTTTCTAATTGCCGCAGATGGCTTGATATTCATCATCCCGATCACCTCGATTCATAGCATTATTGTGCCCTTATCATATGCTTATCATACTACGACAAAGGCGATTTGTAAATCTGAAGGCCCCCCTGCTTGTGGTCTTGGCGAATTATGCAAGAATATAATTTAGAGCTATTTGCATATACAATGGTATAATATTAAAAAAACAAGCTTTAGGTGGTGAATTATTGTGAGGTGGGAAGATGTAAGAAAAATTTATCCTAATCAGTTTGTGAAAATGCAGATTTTCAAGTCATATATAAAAGATAATAAAAGATATATTGAAGATATGGCTGTGATTAAAGCCTTTGATGATAATAATGAAGCGACCAGAGAATTGGTAAGGGCTAAGGATGACATCATAGTTTATCATACTGGTAATGAAAAAATCGAGATAGAAATTAAGAAAATTTTTGGGTATAGAGGTGTAGGTTAAGTGGTTGAGATGGATACACAAAATTTAACAGGCGACGGAATCAAAGAGCCCGGGGATAAAGGAAATTTAAATCTCTGGCAGAAGATCAGCGGGGTTTTATGGGGAGGGCCGCGCGAAACTTTTGAAGACATTGCCGCCCGGCCCGGTGTGGCCGCTATAGTAATACTGCTGACGACGGTAAATTTTATTCTTGCGCTGCCATTAATGTTTAAAATGAAAGAATTTACCCTCTGGAGCATTCAGAGCAACCCGGCTGCCGCAAGCACGCCGGCCCATACCGTCAGCATGGCGGCAACCGTGGCTATGGTGGGGACACTTGTGGGTGCGGTTCTGGGGCCGCTGATTATCTGGCTGATAATGGCCGGTCTTTTGAAACTATTCAACGCTTTTACCGGGGAAAACGCACCCTTTAATACCCTGTTTGCCGTGACGGTTTACGCTTACCTGCCGGTGATGCTGGCCTCGGTGATCAGGGCGATGCTGATAATGATCAGCCCCATCCAGAACATACCAAAAATAAGCACCGGACTGTCCATGTTGCTGCCCGGGGACCATACGGGCAGGCTTTACGTGTTGCTGTCGCAAATTGACCCCTTTACTATCTGGGGATTGGTCTTGCTGGCTGTGGGGAGCTCCGTAGCCATGAAGGTGCCCGCAGTAAAAACAGGCATATATGTGGGCGTGCTTTGGGTTATTTTTGTCCTGATTGCTGCCCTGATTACTCCTTCGCCGGCTGTCGGTATGTAAATTATTTAAATAATTTGTTGATTAATTGAAAAAATCAAGGATTAGAAGTAAAAGAGCTAAAAAAACATGCGGGAGTTTAGGTTATGGATAAATTTTTTCCTATCGCTCCTATGGATAAAACAGCAAAATTGATGTCTGGTCCTTTAATGACAATCCTGGCCGTATGCACTGTGGGCTTAATCTGGCTTATACCATACTTATTCTCACCGCGCGGTTATAAGGTAACGCCGGAAGGTATAATCATACAGCTAAAAGTATCTTCTCATTTTATCAGTAAAAATAAAATAAAATCGGTCAAATTGGTTGGTTTAGTGAAACCCGGTGGCGGGATTACCTGGTTATCCGGGCAATTCGGATACGCAGGTCTGTTTACATTGAAAAGTGGCTCAATGGCTCGTGTATATGCCACCTGCTGGGATAATATGGTTCAGATACAAACCGATAATATTGATCCTTACCTATTGTCGCCACAAGATCCAACAAGTTTTATTAAAAGCGTTGAAGAATTACTTAATCATAAATGAGCCTTTAGATGCCTCCAACCATTGAGACTCACCAAACCGAATCCGTATTGTCCTTATTGTCCAAAAGTGTCGAATAAATGTCAATGTGTTCAAAAAACTGACGTTTGTATACTAAGCAATCCACTAAAAGCTTGCGCAGGCAGGCTTTTTTTTTGTGGAATGGTATTTGCGTATTGATTTAACTATTCATGCAGCTGTATCCATATAGCTAACCCCCTGGGGATTGTTTGTCGGGAACTGAATTTTTGTTACTTCCGGAGCGTTGAAAATAAGGAGGTAAGGGCTTAATGCGGGTAACAGAACATCCCATTTTAAATTTTCAGAAGGGCGCAAAGGTAAAGTTTTTCTACAATGATCAGGAACTGGAAGGTTATGAAGGTGAAACCATTGCCGCCGCATTGCATGCCAACGGCATTCGGGCAATGCGGGAGAGTATTCACTTGCACCGTCCCAGGGGACTTTTTTGCAACATAGGCAATTGCTCATCCTGTCTGATGGTGGTTGACGGGAAACCCAATGTTCGGGTATGCGTGGAAAAATTACGCGCAGGTATCCGTGTGCAAACCCAGAGAGGGAAGGGTGAATTGAAGTGAGACAAACAGAAATATGCATCGTCGGGGGTGGGCCCGCAGGGTTAACTGCAGCTTTAAAAGCCGCCGCCCTGGGCGCGGCCGTGACTTTAATCGACCGTAATGACTACCTGGGCGGTCAATTAATTAAGCAAACGCACCGCTTTTTCGGGTCAAAGCAGCAGCGGGCCTCGGAGCGGGGCATCAATATCGCGCGGGAACTGGCCGCCGCCGTGCAAAATGAAGAAAAAATCACGGTGTTAACTGATGCCACCGTCCTCGGTTATTACAAAGACGGCGTTCTCACTGTTGAACAAAACGAGCAGTACATAAAAATAAAGCCCCAAAAAATAATCATGGCTACCGGCGGGGCGGAGAAAAGTCTGGCCTTCCCCAATAATGATTTGCCCGGTGTTTACGGGGCCGGTGCCGTGCAAACCCTGGTTAACGTTTACGGCGTAAAGCCGGGGAGTAAAGTTTTAATGGTCGGGGCCGGCAACATTGGCGTAATAGTTAGCTACCAGCTGCTGCAGGCGGGGGTGGAAGTGGCCGCAATAATTGAAGCAGCCCCCGTGATTGGCGCCTATTGGGTGCATGCCTCCAAGGTTGTGCGGGCCGGGGTGCCGATATACACCAGCCATACAATCAAGCGCGCCCGGGGAGAAAAGGAAGTTGAAGGCGCCACCATTGTGCAATTGGACGATAAGTGGCAGCCCGTTTCGGGCTCTGAAAAAGATTTGGACGTAGATGTAATCTGCTTGTCTGTCGGTTTAAGCCCGCTTACCGAGCTGTTGTGGCAGGCGGGATGCCGGATGGAGTTTGTGCCTGAGCTAAGCGGGCACGTACCTCTGCGAAACGAGCAGTTGGAAACTTCCGTGCCGGGCATATATGTGGCCGGTGATGTAAGTGGTATTGAAGAAGCGTCCGCGGCGATGATGGAGGGAGCGCTGGCAGGCTTGAACGCCGCCAAAGCGCTGGGCTATGATGCGCCGGATTTTGACCGGCAGCGCGCCGGTATTGTCCAAGAATTGGCAGGATTAAGATCAGGCCCGGTGGGCGAAAAAATACGCAATGGATTAGCCAAAGTGAGCCTGGCTTAAAGAAGGGAGGAATCGTGGTGTTAGCACAAAACGGTATACCCACCGCAGAGGATTTGGCCCGGGTAAGGCCCACCGCGGCAAGGTTGGCCCAAGGGCCCGTGGCTGTGACGGAATGTTTTCAAAATATACCCTGTGACCCTTGTTACCACAGCTGTAAGCGCCAGGCCATCAAACCCTTTGCCGATATAAATGACCGGCCGCAGGTCGACCATGATCAATGCAACGGCTGCGGCATGTGCCTGATGCGCTGTCCCGGTTTGGCTATTTTTGTCATTGATCAGACCTATAGCGAAACTGAGGCACTGGTAAAACTGCCTTATGAATTTCTGCCGCTGCCTGCTGCAGGTGAAGTGGTGGATGCTGTGAACCGGGCCGGAAAAGTAATGGGGGAAGCCCGGGTTGAAAAGGTGCAGAGTGGCGCAAAGCTGGATGGCACCAGTGTTGTTTGGTTGTCCGTACCCAAAGACTTGTCCATGGAAGTACGCCATTTCAAAATTAGGGAGGTGCGGTAGATGACAGAATGTAACTGCAGCAGTCCAAAAGAGCACAAGGAACAAAAAGACGTAACTGTTGTCTGCCGTTGTGAAGATATTACTCTGGAACAAATCCGCGCTTATATAGGCAAAGGTATAACTGACCTGGAACAGTTAAAAAGATTGTTGCGCGTGGGTATGGGACCCTGCCAGGGGCGTACTTGCACGCCGCTGATTATGCGGGAAATAGCTGCCGCTGCAGGTAAGCCCCTGGCCGAGGTGCCGCTTACCACATTCCGTCCCCCAACTGCCCCTGTCAAGCTGGGAGTCCTGGCCGGAGGTGAGCAGGATGACTAAGACTGCTGATGCAATAGTTATTGGTGGAGGGATTATTGGCTGTTCCACTGCCTATAACCTGGCTAAACTGGGCTGTAAAAAGGTTGTGCTTATTGAGGAAAAGTATCTGGCCAGTGGAGCCACCGGCCGCTGCGGGGCCGGGGTGCGCATGCAATGGGGCACCGAGCCCAACTGCCTGTTGTCCCGTGACAGTATTCATATGTTTGAAAACCTGGAAGAGGAATTGGGCTACAGCGACAGCATAGAATTTAAACAAAGCGGTTACCTGTTGCTGGCCTATAACGAAAAAGCTGTTGAGCAATTTCATAAAAATCTTGGCCTGCAGCACAAATTGGGTATTCCGTCCCGCTGGGTAACCCCGGAAGAAGCCGGGGAATTAGTACCGCATCTTAATTTGCAGGGGCTGCATGGCGCAACTTTCTGTGCCCAGGACGGTCACTGCAATCCTTTTAAGGCGACGGACGCCTATGCTGTGGCGGCCAAACGACTGGGTGTCGAAATTCTGACATATACCAGGGTGACCAATCTTTTAAAGGACGGAGATAATATAAAAGGGGTCGAGACAACCGCCGGAACTATTGAAGCGCCTATGGTTATTAGCTGCGCCGGCTCATATACCAGAGAACTGGGCCGCATGGTGGGGGTGGATATTCCTGTTCATCCGGAGCGCCACCAAATATTGGTTACCGAGCCGGTAGAACCGCTGCAGGGCCCGATGGTAATGTCCTTTTATCACGGCATCTACTGCCAGCAGGTGCCGCACGGCGGGTTTGTAATGGGCCTGGGCGATCCCAATGAAGTTAAAGATTACAATACTGATTCCACCTGGCATTTTATGCAGGAAATGGCCGCCAAAATTACTTTTATCCTGCCGGTGTTAAAAGAACTGCGCGTAGTGCGCCAGTGGGCCGGTCTTTATGATTTAACCCCGGATAAAACGCAAATTCTCGGGGCGGTGGCTGAAGTGCCCGGTTTCTTCGTCGCCGCCGGTTTTTCAGGTCACGGTTTTATGATTGCGCCGGTGGTGGGCAAGTTGATGGCCGAAGTCATGCTGGGTAAGGAACCTGATTACCCCATAGATATGTATGGTTTTCAACGATTTGCCAGCGGCGATTTATATGTAGAACCGTCGGTGGTATAGTTAGTAAACAGGAGTCAGGAGTCAGAATAAGAGAACACGCTCCTTAAAATGAAAATCCCCCTACCAAGAATTTAAACAAAGCCTTGTTTGGTCCATCCCGGCAACCGCCGGGAGACTATATTAATATAATGGAGGTAAGATAGTATGAGTAAAGGTTTTTTCAAAATTGAAATGCCAGGTAACGAACCGGTCCATGAATATAGACTCGAAAGTGAGAATCAAATTAATTTAAAAAATAAACTGGTTGAGCTTAAAAAAGAGGTAATTGAAATTCCTCTTATTATAGGGGGAAAAGAGGTAAAAACCGGAATATTGAAAGATTGTGTTAGTCCGCATAACCACCAGCATGTCCTTGCCAGGTACCATGTTGCAGGTGAGAAAGAGCTGAAAATGGCTATAGAAGCCTCATTAGAAGCCAAAAAAATGTGGCAAAACATGAAATGGGAGCATAGAGCGGCTATATTTTTAAAGGCAGCAGATTTATTGGCCGGACCATGGAGAGACACAATAAATGCCGCAACAATGTTAGGGCAGAGTAAAACAGCGCATCAAGCAGAGATTGATTCCGCTTGCGAACTAATTGACTTTTTAAGGTTTAATATTTATTTTGCACAAGAAATATATAAAGAACAGCCTATTTCCAAAAATTATGAATGGAATAGATTAGAGTATAGACCCCTGGAAGGATTTGTATTAGCAATTACACCATTTAATTTCACTGCTATCGGAGGAAATTTGCCCACAGCGCCCGCCATGTTAGGTAACGTAGTCAACTGGAAGCCGGCTTCTACAGCTGTATATTCAAATTATTATTTTATGAAACTGCTGCAGGAAGCGGGACTGCCGGACGGAGTAATTAATTTTATACCCAGTAACGGAAAAGATATTAACACAACAGTAATACCCGATGAAAATCTAGCCGGTATTCATTTCACAGGGTCATCACAAGTATTTGATACTATATGGAAATCCGTAGGAGAAAATATTAGCAAGTATAGAAATTATCCTAGAATTGTTGGAGAAACAGGTGGCAAGGATTTTGTTTTTGCGCATAATTCATGTGATGTAGATGCTTTGGCTGCAGGATTAATCAGGGGGGCGTATGAATATCAAGGACAAAAATGTTCAGCCGCGTCAAGAGCTTATGTGCCCCAAAGTATATGGCCGGAATTAAAAGATAAACTAATAAATGACATTAAAGACATAAAAATTGGAGACGTTGAAGATTTTTCAAATTACGTGAGCGCTGTTATTGATAGAGAATCCTTTGAAAAAATTAAAGGGTATATTAAATATGCAGAGGCGGCAGAAGATGCAGAGATAATTTATGGTGGTAAATGTGATGATACTATTGGATATTTTATTGAGCCGACAATTATTTTGGCAAGTAACCCCAAGTTTAAAACCATGGAAGAAGAAATATTTGGACCTGTATTAACAATTTATGTATATAATGATGATAATTTTGAGCAAACCTTGCAGCTATGTGAGGAAACGTCACCTTACGGATTGACTGGTGCAATATTTGCGCAAGATAGAAATATCATAGCTTATATGGAAGAAAAATTATATTACAATGCCGGTAATCTATATATTAATGATAAGCCGACGGGATCGGTAGTAGGTCAGCAGCCATTTGGTGGATCCAGAAAATCAGGGACAAATGATAAGGCAGGCAGTAAATTAAATTTGTTACGCTGGGTAAGCGCCAGAACTATAAAGGAAAGCTTAAATCCACCTAAATCCTATAAATATGGTTTCATGCAAGAAAAATAACTATTATATACTCTAACTCATCCGCCGGAAGTCCCCGCCCCGAGCTTTGTCAAGGGGCGGGGCTTTGGTATTATTAATGATCTAATGGAACTTTCTTTTAAATATTGCGTCTTATTTAATAGATCAAATAATTAACGGGGGAGAGAAGTTATGAAAAAAGTACTGTTGACCCTGTTGTCCGCTGTCATGCTGCTGGTATGTTCCGGTGTTGCCGGCGCGGCCCCGGCTTCAGGGTTTAAACTGGGGGACGAAATGCTAATGACCAGCCCCCAATACCATCAGCTTATTGAGGGTAAGAAGATTGGTTTGGTGACCAACCAGACCGGTGTTAACAGCCGGGGGGAAAGCACAATTGACGTACTGGCCGGAGATAGTTCAACTAATTTGGTGGCGCTTTTCGGACCGGAACACGGCATTGACGGCAAAGCCAGCGCCGGCGAGTATGTTACGTCATACACCCACCCGCGGTTTGGCATACCGGTCTACAGTCTGTATGGATCTACCAGAATGCCGTCGGCAGATATGCTGCAGGGTTTGGATGTACTGGTTTTTGATATTCAGGACATTGGCTCCAGGACCTATACATATATGTCTACCTTAAATTATTGCATGGTTGCGGCGCAAAAATACGGTAAGCAGGTTATTGTGTTGGACCGTCCCAATCCTGTCGGTGGAAATATTGTTGACGGGCCCGTGTTGGAGGAAGGTTATGAAACCTTTGTCGGGGTGGATAATCTGCCTATGGCCCATGGGATGACCGCCGGCGAACTGGCCCAATACTATAACAGAAATATCGGTGCGGATCTGGCTGTAGTGCCGATGCAGGGCTACGACAGAAACATGACTTTTGAAGAGACGGGGCTGACCTGGGTACAAACCTCTCCAATGCTGCCCGATTTGTATTCAGCCCGCTGTTATATGGCGACGGGACTGGGGGAAGGAACGGGAGTCGGCCAGCAGGATTATTTTAAGTGGATTGGCGGCAGTGGTATAGATCCCCAGAAATTTGCCGACTTGCTGAACGGAGCAGGTCTGCCCGGAGTGCAATTTATTCCTGAGCAAAGAAACCAGCGGGGCGGAGTCCGGTTAAATATAACAGACCCCGGAACCTTTAACCCTGCCAGAACCGGGTTCTACGCACTGGCCTACGCCCATTCGTTAAATAACTTCCAGGTTCCTAAAAGCGTCGAGGGTAAGGACAGGGTGATGTTTGACAAAATCATGGGCACAAATAAGATCGGCCTGTACCTGGAGCAGGGTTTGACGCCCCAGCAAATAGAGGCCAAGTATACACCCGCTTTGAACCAGTTTAAAGAAGAAAGAAAAAAATATCTGATTTACGGAACGGATAATTCTTCAGGCACCGGGGACGTGGTCGGAAATATTGCCGGAAATATTTCCGGCAATATTGTAATTAAAGTAAACGGTTCACCTATTACTTTTGATTCACCGCCTTATGTTGACCAAAACAACCGGACTGTGATTCCCTTGCGGGCAGTCACTGAAGCACTCGGGGCGGAAGTAAATTGGGATGATGCCGCCAGAACGGCGACAATTGTCAAATCAGGAATCAGGGTGGTTTTTGAACTCGGCAGCCAACAGACCACGGTTAACGGCAGCGAGATGATTATGGACACTGAGCCGGTGTTGAAAAACAACCGGATTATGATTCCTTTTCGCTATGTCGGTGAATATTTGGGGGCAAAGGTTGACTGGATTGCGGACACCCGGACTGTAACCGTGGATTATTAAGCTAAGATTGCTCCCTTATTTCGTTACACCCTTCTGCGGTTAATAACGGCTTGCTGTGTCAATATGTCGGAGGCTTGAATAGTATGACGTATTTAGATATAAGGGAGATATGTGGCAATGAGTTTAATGATACTGGCTCTTATCGTTGCTTTTTTTAAAAGAAAATTTGTGAGATTTGTGAGTGCCCGATAAAGGCACTTTTTCTTTTTAGGGGTTGCGATTTGCCTAAATTGGGTGTATTTTATGTTTAAAAGTGCACAGGAGGAAATCAAGGATGAAACATACAACAAATACAAGAATTATCTTTGCAGATTCCTTGGACGAGGCCAAAAAGCAGTACTTGTCCCTGGATATAAAAACCGAGGACCCCAATGCGGTTTTGGAATGCTACAAGGCAACCGATGAGGAGGATTTTGAACTGGACTCGGATTTTAATTTCGTCGGTGAAATTTCGGTATCCCCCGAGGTGATGGAGACAATCCGCCAGGATCCGGAAAGGGCTTACGTTTTATACTATTTGGAGGGCTAGCTGCAGGCGTCCCGGAGATTTACGTTTCAGATTAATTCAAAAAGCCACCCATATCCCGGGGTGGCTTATACTATTTAATTAGAATTTAGTATTCAGTAGTCAGAATTCAGTAGAGATTTATTGCATTCAGTTGAATTGCATCCTAAAATTATTCTGACTCCTGACTCCTGACTCCTGACTCCTGACTCCTGACTCCTGACTCCTGCTTTATTCCGGCAGGCAGATGGTTTGGTTTTCCTGCAGATTGGAGGGGTCTATATTGGGGTTTAACTCTAATAATCTAGCGACGGTGGTTCCTATTGATTGGGCAATTAGATGTAGCGTGTCGCCCGGGGCTACAATCCAATAAATCCCTGAAGCACAAGCAACTTCGGGAAGGCAGATCATTTGCCCCACCTGCAGGTTCAGAGGGTCGATGCCGGGATTGAGCCTTGTCAGTATATCCAACGTTGTACCCGTTTCTCGTGCAATGGTGTACAAGGTATCTCCGGGTTTGACGCTTCTGTAGCGCCCGGAAACACATGGAACTTGCTTGGAAGCCATCTTTAACTCACCCCGTTTGGCTGTTCATCCTTATATTTTATGAGCTAAATTTGGATTTAGTACTTTTATCTAATTGCAAGGGGGATAATTATGACCCTGCGTTTGTTATTGGGGCGTGCGGGAGTTGGCAAGACCCGCCGCTGCCTGGATGAGATTTTTGCCGGGCTGCGGGAGAATCCGCTGGGACCGCCGCTGGTTTTTATCGTCCCGGCCCAGGAGACTTTCTCAATGGAACGGGAACTGGCTCAGTTTGGCGGGAGCATGCGGGCCCAGGTCTACAGCTTTCGCCGTTTTGCGCACCGGGTGCTGCGGGAAACCGGTGGCGCCGCGCTGCTCCCGGTTAGTGAACTGGGGCGCAGGATGATGCTTAAAGGTGTTTTGCTGGAGGAAAAAGGCAGTTTGGAAATGATGGGCGCGCTGCAAAACCGGCCCGGCTTTCTGGCGTCTCTTTCCGAACTGGTGGGTGAGGTAAAAACCTGCCGGCTATCCCCGGAGGATTTAATCGGGGCAGCCGGGCGGGAAGCCGGACAACTGGGTATGAAGCTAAGGGACTTCAGCCTGGTTTTTCACCGGATCAATGAAAAACTGGCTGATAAATATACCGATCCGGATGATTACTTGAACCTGCTGGCCGGGCAAATACCGGGCGCGGCTTTGTTGGAGGGGTGCCGGGTATGGGTAGACGGGTTTAATTCTTTTAGCCCCCAGGAATACGAGGTGATCAAGGCGCTGCTCCAAAAGTCAAAGGAGCTTACCCTGACACTGTGCCTGGATGAGGCTTCCACCAAAAGGCGCCTGCCGGAGAATCACCCTTTTGTCAAGCCCGGGGAAACCTGTCACAGGCTCTGCCGCCTGGCCCGCGCTGCCGGTGCGGCGGTGGAAACCGTTTATTTGGCTCCCGGTGTCAATTGGCGTTTTAAGGACGCGCCGGAACTCGCCTACCTGGAGAAAAATTTCTTCACCTACCCGGTGCATGCTTACAAAGAGCGGCTTAACCGGATTTTTCTCGCTGCCGCGGTCAATACCCGGGCCGAAGTGGAAGGCATAGCCAGAAAAGTTCGCAGGCTAATGCGGGACGGTGGCCTGCGTCCCCGCAGAATTATGGTTGCGGTAAGGGACATTAATGTTTACTTCCCTTTGTTGCAGCGGGTTTTTGAGGATTACGAAATCCCCTTTTTTATAGATCACAGGCAAAGCGTAATGCACCATCCGTTGGTTGAACTGTTGAGGTCGGCGGCGGAAGTCTGGCAGTCGGGCTGGACTTATGATCCCGTGTTTCGGTATTTAAAAACCGGGCTGGCGCCGTTGAGCCGGGATGAAACAGACCGGTTGGAAAACTATGTGCTGGCGGCGGGAATCAGGGGGAGCAAATGGTATAGCGAAGAACCCTGGCGGTATGTGCCCGGACGTAGCTGGCTGGAAGAGCAACCGGCAGAGGATCTCCCGCCGGAACTGGCTGAAATGGACGCTATGCGCCGGAGGGCGGTAAAGGAATTAAGGGCCGCCCAGCTAAAGGTGCGGGATGCGGCTTCCGGCCGGCCGGGCCGCATGACGGGGCGGGACTGGTCCCGTGTTTTGGTGGAGCTATGTTTGGAGCTTGGTATTCCGTGGCGGATGGATCAATGGAGCAGGGCTGCTTTTGATGCGGGCCGTCCCGAACTGACGCGCCAGCACCTTCAGGTCTGGCGGCTGGTCAACGGGCTGCTGGATGAACTGGCCGAAGTGCTGGGCCATGACAGGCTGACCATGGCCGAGTGGGGCGCGGTGCTTGACGCGGGCTTTGAGGCGCTGAGCCTGAGTATGATTCCACCCGGGCTGGATGCGGTAACCATAGGCAGCCTGGATCGCTCCCGTCCCCCGCGCGATGTGGCAGCTCTTTTTATCCCGGGGCTTTCCGAGGGTGTTTTGCCGGCTGCCATTCGTAAATACGGTGTCTTCACCGAGCGGGAGCGGGAGCTGCTGGCCGATCGCCTGGCCGCAAAAGAGCTGGAGCTGCCGCCGGGGACCAGGGACAGCCTGTACCAGGAGCAATTTCTGGTGTACCGGGCGCTTACCCGCACCGGCGGCGCGCTTTATTTAAGCTACCCCCTGGGCGACGATGAAGGCAGGGCCGCTTCCCCTTCAATGGTCATCAGGCGGGTCCGGGAACTTTTCCCCTGGCTGGAAGCCGAATTAATGCCGACAGACCCTCCCGGAGGTTGGGCTGACCTGGATTTTATGGAGCACCCGGCGGGACTGCTGCCCCGCCTTGCGCTGCGCTGGCGGGAAGCGGCCTGGGGACATCAGATTCACCCGGCGTGGTGGAGGCTGTACAACCTGCTGGCTGCAAAGGCCGAGTGGCGGCCCAAAATGAAGCTGCTGGTTAACAGTCTGTCCGGCAGAAACACAGAAGCTCCGTTGGGCGAGGACCTGTCGCTTGGTTTATGGAGCCGCGGCAATCGTAAACAAAAATATTTTACCAGCAGCGTTTCGCGCCTGGAACGGTTCGTCCGGTGTCCCTTTGCGCACTTTTTAGCCCACGGGCTGCAGCTCGAAGAAAGGGCTGTCTACCGGCTGGCGCCTCCTGATACCGGCCAGCTCTACCACGAGGCTTTGCGAATTTTTGTGGAAAAGGTAACCGATGCCGGAGCCCACTGGGATCAACTGGACGACGAACAGGTTAAAGGTATTTGCACCGAAATTGTAGATACTCTGGCCCCACGCCTGCAGGGCAAGATTTTATTGAGCAGCGCCCGTATGCACCGGCAAAAAGACCGTCTGCTGGAGCGTTTAAACGACACTGCTCTGGCCATGACCAGGCAGATGAGGGAGAGTAACTTTCGCCCCGCGGCCTTGGAAGTATATTTCGGGCCGCAGGGAAAAATTCCGGCGGAAGCCGGGGGGATAACCGGCCCGGCGCCTTTGGGGCCTGAGCTGCTGCTGCCGTCGCTGGAAGTGGAGCTTGCCGGCGGGGTGAAGCTAACCTTAAGCGGGCGCATCGACAGGGTGGATCTGGGGCCGGGCCGGGAAGGCTATTATTTGCGGATTATCGATTACAAGTCCGGACCGGAAAAGCTTGAGCTGCCCCGGGTGCTGGCGGGGGCCCAGCTTCAGCTGCTGGTGTATTTGCAGGTGGCCCTGGAATACTTTGCGGCGGTTTGTGCCCGCGCCGGGCAGATAGTTGAACCTGCAGGGGCATTTTACCTGAGAGTGCAGCGCCCCATTTTAAACCTGTCTGTTCCGGATGTGCCTCTTCCTCAATTAGAACGGGAATGGTTGAAACAATTTAAATTAAACGGTTTGCTGGTTGACTGCGGAGCTGAACTGTACCGGCTGTTGGATCAAGGGTTGGCGCCGGGCTGCTCCTCGCTGCTGGTGCCCGCCTCATTAAACAAGGACGGCGGTATTTCCGGCCGCAGTGCGGCTTCGGTATATACACCGGGAGAGTTTCAGTGGCTGCTGGATGCCCTGGGGCAGCTGCTGAAAATTATCGGGCAGGACATAGCCGCCGGGCGGGTTGATATCGCCCCGCTAAAAGTGGGTAAGGCCGGGGCCTGTGATTTTTGCGTCTATGGTTCGGTTTGCCGGTTTGATTTATGGCTGCCGGAAAACCGGTTTCGCAGTTTAAACCTTGATGCCAAGGAACTCAGGCGCCGCGTACAATATGAAGTCGGACGAAAAGGGGGTGCCTGCTTTGACTTCTATTCGCTGGACCGGTGAGCAGCGCAAAGCGATAGAGACTCGGAACGGAAACCTGCTGGTTTCAGCTGCCGCCGGCTCCGGCAAGACTGCCGTGCTGGTGGAGAGAATCATCCAAATGCTGTTGGACCGGCAAAATCCGGTGGATTTGGACAGGTTATTGGTGGTTACTTTTACCGATGCCGCCGCGGGGGAAATGCGCCACAGGGTTGGTGCGGCTTTGGCCGGGGCCCTGCAGGAGCAGCCGGACAGCGAGCTGCTGCAGCGGCAGCTGTTCCTGGTGCCCCGGGCCAATATCGGGACGCTTCATTCCTTCTGCAGTGAGGTCATCAGGAGCCACTTTTACCTTTTGAAGCTGGACCCGGGTTTTCGGGTCATGGATGAAAATGAAGCCGCTATGCTGCGCGTTGAAATTATTGAGGCGATGCTGGAGGAATGTTACGAAGAGCACCGGGATGCACCACCGGAATCGCCGTTTTTGCAGCTGGCCCGGACCATGGCCGGACGGCATGGAGACGACCGTGAGCTGGTTCAGCTGATTCTCCGCCTGTATGAGTTTGCCCACAGCATGCCCCGTCCGGGGGCGTGGCTCAACAGTGTGGCCGCCATGCTGGAGCAGTCCGTTGCCCGGTCCTGGGAAGAACAAGCCTGGGTCAAGGACTGGCGGGACATGCTGCGCCTGGAATTTGAAAACTGGCGGGATGATCTGGAGCAGGCTTTAAGGCTGGCAGACGGGCCGGGCGGGCCGTCCGGTTATACAGCAAGGCTGGCGGAGGATGCTGCCGGGGTGTGTGAGGTGCTGCAGCTGCTGGACGGGCCGTTTGATGGGCTTAAAAGTGCTCTGGAAAGGCTGACCAACTGGTCTGCGTTGCCCAGGGCGCGTAAAGGGGAGTCGCAGGAAGAAATTAAGAAGAAAGTCCAGGAGCTGCGGGACGGGGTTAAAAAAAGGTCGGCCGCCATATATAAAGATTGTTTTAGCCGTTCCACCGGCGATATGCTCGGTGATCTACTGCGGGCCGCTCCTCTGGTGCGGGCACTGGTGGATTTAACCCTGCGTTTTAAAAAAGCATACCTGAATAAAAAATTGGACCGGGCCGTGGTGGATTTTTCCGATCTTGAACATTTGGCCCTGGCGGTTTTAGCCCAAAACGCCGAAGAATCCAATTGGGGGGCGGAGCCGCTTGACGACCCTGCCGCTCCGCTGCTGCCGTCCGGCGTGGCCCTGGAGTACCGGGAGTATTTCAGCGAGGTGCTGGTCGACGAATACCAGGATATCAACGGAGTCCAGGAAGCTGTGCTGCGTCTGGTAGCCCGGGGGGACAACCGTTTTCTGGTGGGGGATGTAAAACAAAGCATCTACAGGTTCCGGCTGGCCGACCCCACGGTATTTCTCGGCTATTATCACAGTTTTGGCAGTATTGATGATCAAGCCGCAGGCGGGGGAGCAGGTTTGCGCCTGGACCTGCGCTCAAACTTTCGCAGCCGCCCGGAAATACTAAATACTGTTAATTACCTGTTTGGCAGGTTAATGAATGAGCAAGTGGCTGAGCTGGCCTATGATGACCGGGCCCGCCTGAACCCCGGTGCAGGCAGTCCCGGCGGAGACAGCGGGAAAAAGAACTGTGGCGAAAATGCGGGTGAAGGGGGAGGAAAAGCGTCAGGAAAAGAAGAAGAGGAATCCCCGGTAGAGTTTCACCTGCTGGAACATTACGGGCAGCCTGACAGCGGCATGGGTGAGGAAAGCGCGGAAGCTGAGGATGCTGCAGCTGAAACGGAGGCTTTGGATGATCTGGACCTGGTGCGGCTGGAAGCGCGCTGGGTGGCGGACCGTATTAACCGAATGGTGCGGGAAGGCGGTGCCGGCGGCTTGCGGCAGGTCACCTGGCGGGATATAGTGGTTTTAATGAGATCGCCCAGAGGCCGGGCCGGAATCTATCTTGAAGAGTTCCGCCGGTCCGGTATTCCTGCCTACGCGGACGGCGGCGGGGGGTATTTCGACGCGCCGGAAGTGCAAACCGTAATTGCCTTACTGCAGATTATCGATAACCCGGTCCGTGATATACCTCTGGCGGCGGTGCTGCGATCCCCGATCGTCGGTCTGGATGCCGCCCGGCTGGCGCAAATCCGTTTGGCCTGCCCCCGGGGAGATTTCTATAGTGCGGTGAGGCAGGTTGCTTCCGGGGCCGGTGAGGTTGACCGGGAATTAATGCATGATTTAAAACGTTTTCTGGAGCGGCTTGATGGCTGGCGGGATCTGGCGTCCCGCATATCCCCGGCCGAACTACTGGAAGAGCTGTACCGCCAGACGGGCTACTGTGACCTGGTTGGGGCCATGCCCGGCGGGGCCGCGCGTCAGGCCAACTTGAGAGCGCTGGTGGACCGGGCCAGGCGGTTTGAAGGGACTGTCTACCGTGGATTGTTCCGGTTCCTCCGTTTTGTGGAGCAGGTTCGGGAAACCGGCGGCGACATGGATGCGGCCCGTTCCCTGGGTGAAAATGAAGATGTGGTCCGTCTGATGAGCGTACACAGGTCCAAGGGGCTTGAATTTCCGGTGGTGGTGGTTGCGGGATTGGGGCGGGGCTTCAATTTTATGGATTTGCGCCGGAACCCGCTGCTGCACCGCCGCCTGGGGTGCGGGCCGGTAATAGTGGACCTGGAGCGGGGAATTAAGTATCCCACGGTATTGCAAAGGGTAATTAAGCAGCGCATGCGGCTTGAGACGCTGGCGGAGGAAATGCGCCTCCTCTATGTGGCCCTGACCCGGGCCAGGGAAAAGTTAATTATAACCGCGGCCATTAAAGATCTGGACAAAGCGGTGCAGGAATGGGACAGGCGCGGCCTGGCCGCTCCGGCAGAAGGCCCTTTGAGCGCCCCGCTGCTGGCTGGCGCCAAAACACCGGTGGGCTGGCTGGGACCGGCTCTGTGGAGCCATGCAGCCATGAGCCCGGTAATGAACCAAATGTTAAGCCAACCGCATGAGACTGCCGGGGCCGGTACCTGTGACTGGAGGGTTTTTCTGTGGCCGGCTGTCGCACTAAAATATTTGCGGGAGACTGATCAAGCCGGAGACGAACCGGAGTCGGAAACGTGGCTGGAATTCCTGCGGCGCCTTGAGCCGCTGCCTGAGGAATGGCTGCGGCAGCAAGAGGAAAGCTGGTCCGGGGAGAACAAAGAGCTGCTTGGCGCCGGGGAATTGCACGACCGGCTGTTATGGATGTATCCTCACCTTGAGCTGGCCGGACTGCCAACTAAAGTAACAGTTACGGAATGGCGGCACAGGCAGGAAGAATTGGAAGAAGATTCAATGGAAGCGGAACCCGGAATAGCGTTGCCCCTCCCGGGCCGGGAGACCCCGGATGCAACCGGTGCGGCGGAGCTGCCGCCCGGCTTTAACCTGCCGGCGTTTTATACGGGCAGCGGGTTTGACGGCGCGGAAAAAGGCCGGGTGGCGCACCTGATTATGCAGAACCTGTCGTTGGACCGGCCCCTGGATCAAGCCGGAATAGAACAACAGCTGGAAAGCATGGTTAACCGGAAAATAATCAGCGCCGGGCAGCGCGGGCTGGTGCCGGTGGGGCAGATAGCTCGATTTTTTAAAACCCCGCTGGGGCTCAGGTTAATCAATGCGGCAGGGGCAGGGCGTTTGTGGCGTGAAGTGCCTTTTACCACGGGAATTGAAGCCGCTGAGCTGTATCCGGATCAGGCGGGAAAAATCCCGGCAGGAGAAATTATTTTGCTGCAGGGTGTTATTGATTGCCTGCTCGTAGAAAAGGACGGCCTGGTTGTCATCGATTACAAAACCGACAGGCTGTCAGAAAATCAAATTGAAGAGGCTGCAAACAGATATAAAGTTCAGTTGGAGCTTTATGCCCGGGCAGCCGGCTCCATTGCCGGTGCGCCGGTGCTGGAAAAATATTTGCATTTTTTCTCCATAAATAAGGCTGTCTTATTGTAATATTTGTCATTATATGATAAACATTGAGAATAATAGATCAGGAGACAGAAGTTCGTAAGATAACGTAGTAGTTTTAGTATCATCTTTTAATCTTCTGAATTCTGACTCCTGACTCCTGAATTCTGAATACTTGGTTAGCACGGAGGATATTTAATGAAAGATAAGCAGTTTGCTGTAATTGGGCTGGGGCGTTTCGGAACGAGCCTTATTTCGGAGCTAAGCCGAATGGGTTATGATGTACTGGCTATAGATAATGATGAAAATACTGTCAACGCGGCTATTGAAATAGCCGCCCATGCCGTGCAGATGGACGCCACCGACGAACAGGCTTTAAAGTCAATTGGTATCAGAAATTTTGACGTGGTGGTGGTATCCATAGGCGAACATATTCAGGCGAGTATCATGACGACTTTGATCCTTAACGAGCTTGGGGTTAAAAAAGTGGTGGCCAAGGCCCAGAACACCATGCATGGTAAAGTTTTGGAAAGAATCGGGGCCAGGGTGATTTACCCTGAAAGGGATATGGCGGTAAAACTGGCGCGGTCGATGGTTTCGAACAATATACTTGACCAGATTGAGCTGTCGCCGGACTACAGTATCATGGAGATGATGGCCCCCAATTCGTTTGCCGGCAAGAGTTTGGTGGATATAGGGGTTCGCAACAAATTGGGAGTAACCGTGCTGGCCGTCAGGCGCGGCGGTGATATCATTGTGGCTCCTACTGCGGCACAATTAATAAATGAGGGCGATGTTCTGGTGGCGCTGGGAAAAAACGAAAAATTGCAGCGTTTGATCGAACTGGAATAATCAGCAAAAGAGAGCAAAAGAGGTCGCATTTATGCTAAAATTGAACCGTTTAAGCCCGCAACAATTACTCGTTTTAGGCTTTCTGGCAGCTATTATTACAGGTAGTGTTTTGCTCAGCACGCCCTGGGCGGTAGCGGACGGAAATATTGATGTATCTGCTGCGGTTTTTACTGCAACATCTGCGGTTTGTGTAACAGGTTTGGTTGTGGTTGATACGGGAACTCACTGGACCTTTTTTGGGCAGCTGGTGATTTTGCTCCTTATCCAGGTGGGCGGTCTCGGAATTATGTCTTTTGCCACCTTCTTTGCTTTACTGTTGGGCAAGAGAATTCAAATAAGGCAAAGATTGATTATGCAGCAAGCTCTGGGCAAAAGCAGCATTGAAGGTATTGTCAATATTTTCAGGTACCTACTAATATTTTCCTTTTGTATCGAATTGGCGGGAGCATTTATTCTGGCTCTGCACTGGCTGCCGGCCATGGGATTTCCCAGGGCTTTGTGGTTCGGCCTGTTTCATTCGGTTTCGGCCTTCAACAACGCGGGGTTTGATATATTCGGTAACTTTTCCAGCCTCACCGCTTTCACCGCGGACACGGTGGTAAATTTGGTCATATCAAGCCTGTTTATCATTGGCGGCATAGGTTTTGTCGTCATATACGAGATTTATAAGTATAAACAAAACAAAAGATTTTCTTTACACTCACGGGTCGTTTTAATCACCACTGCCGGTTTAATCATTGCCGGAACGCTGATAATATTTGTTTCCGAATATAATCATGCTTTTCGTCAAATGACCCTGGAAGGAAAATTTTTAGCCTCCTTTTTCCAGGCGGTAACTCCCAGGACTGCCGGTTTTAATACCGTAGATCTGAATTCTCTGCTTTTATCCACCCAATTATTGATCATTTCCCTGATGTTCGTGGGTGGTTCGTCGGGCTCAACTGCGGGAGGAATTAAAACTTCCACTTTTGCTGTTCTGGGGCTGGCTATTTACAGCATTTTAAAAGGTAAGCGGGATACCGAAGTATTGGGGAGAAGAATTGCCCACCAGGAAGTTGCCAGGGCGCTGGCGATAGCGCTGCTTGGTTTGTTTTTAATTTTTGTGGTGACTTTTCTGGTTGCTTTAACGCACCAGGCCGATTTTATTAAGGTGCTGTTTGAAGTAGTTTCGGCCCTGGGCACGGTTGGGCTGTCTTTGGGACTTACTACGGAATTAAACCAGCTTGGCCGAATCCTGATTATTGTTACTATGTTTTTCGGCAGATTAGGGCCGCTGACAATCGGCTATGCCCTTGCTTACCGCCAAAGGCAGCCGGAAGTGCGCTACCCTGAGGGGAAAATTATGTTAGGCTAAAGTAATTTTCACCTGGATGAAATAAATTTGTTAGAATGGGCAATACTATTGGTAGTTTAAACTACAGGAGGAATTGATTTTGAAGGGTACTGTAAAATGGTTCAACGACAAAAAAGGTTATGGGTTCATTGAAAATGAAGACGGTACGGATGTATTCGTCCATTTTTCTGCCATACAAGCAGCAGGGTACAAATCGTTAAACGAGGGACAAAGAGTTGAATACGATGTAGTTGACGGCCCACGCGGCCAGCAGGCTTCCAACGTTCAGATGATCTAAAACAGATCTAAAACTATTGATACAAAAAATAAAATAGATCCCGGGGATATCATCCCCCGAGATCTATTTTTTTGTTTTTAAAAAGTTCATCCAGTCACCATCATAGATGATCACACCGTTTTCCTTAAGCCACAGGGCTTTAGAAGGAGGCCACAGGTACATGTGAGCTTTAACTTTTGCACCTGTTTCAAGGTTTTCCACGTCCACGATCCTTCTTACCAGGTAACTTTGGCTTTCTATACCCGTAAATTTCTGAATATCATCAATTTCCGGTAAGACTACGCGCAATTCGTCGGAGTCATAAAGCACTCCCTTAACCTCACCCTTGCCTTCCAGCACAACCGGGTAACCGTCTTCGGGCAAGTAATACATGATTCCTTCCGCCCTGGCTGGATAATACTCCGGCTGGCATTTTTCTAAAAACCGTTTGTAGTTATCCAGGCCGGGGAGCAGGGTGCCGAAAACAAAAAGCTTGTTAATATACATAGCTTTTCTTCCTTCCTTTGCCGAACAAAAATTATTAAATATGTTCTTGATTTAGGCTTTAAATCCTGCCATGTTTTAAAAATCATATTTAGGATAATATAAGGACTAACCTGGGTATAGTTAAGAAAACTTTAAGGTTTTTGCAAATTATCATTAATGTTTGCCCATTATACTACCATTAATTCGCCAGTCTTTCTAAAAGGAGGAGCAATAAATGAAACCTGTTGAATTAAAGCCCGGGATTTACTGGGTGGGAGGAATCGATTGGAACCTGCGTTATTTTCACGGTTATGTGACACCCAGAGGGACAACCTATAACGCTTATTTAATAGTAGATGAAAAAATTACGCTGGTGGACACGGTCAAGCATTACCTTTGCGATGAAATGCTGGACAGGATTAAGCAAATCATTGACCCGTCCAAGATAGATTACATGGTCTCCAATCACGTGGAAATGGACCATTCCGGCAGCCTGCCCAAAATAATGGAGCTTGCGCCCAATGCCCAGCTGGTGACTTCTCCCCAGGGCCAAAAAGGGCTTAAGCGGTACTACAAAAAAGACAATTGGAATTTTAAGGTGGTTAATTCCGGTGAGGAGCTTAGCATCGGTTCCCGCACTTTAAAGTTTGTTCACGTGCCGATGGTCCACTGGCCGGACTCTATGGTAACCTATATCCCCGAAGAAAAACTGCTGCTGCCCAATGACGCTTTTGGCCAGCATATTGCCAGCGCCGAGCGCTTTGATGACCAACTCGGCTGGGAGATTGTGCACGAGGAAGCCGCAACTTATTACGCCAATATCGTACTTCCTTATGGCGATAACGTAAACAAAGCCCTTGATGTGGTTACCCGGCTGGATATCGATATGGTTGCCCCCAGCCACGGTGTCATCTGGCGCTCTTTGATTCCTAAAATTGTTCCGGTCTACCGCAAATGGGCCGGTAATGAAACCGATCCCAAAGCATTGATTGTTTATGATACCATGTGGGATTCCACCAGGAGGGTGGCCCTGGCGCTGCAGGACGGGTTGGAGGACGCAGGCGTCCCGGTTACCATGCGGTTTTTGCAAACCAATCACATCTCTGAAATTATGACCGACCTTTTAACCGCCCGGGCCATTTTAATTGGGACGCCTACCTTAAATAACGGCATGCTGCCCACCGTGAGCGCTTTCCTCACCTATATCAGGGGACTAAGGCCTAAAAAACGCATTGGACTTGCTTTTGGCTCATATGGCTGGGGCGGCCAGGGCGCCAAGGAGGTTGCCGGCGTCATTAAAGACATGGGCTGGGAAACACCGCTTGACTTTATCAACATCCAGTACCGCCCCGATGGACAAGAATTGCAGGGTGTACGGGAAACAGGTAAAAAGCTGGGTGAAATGATTACTAATTAAAATATGACAAAAGTGGAATACGGGGGCGGGTAGCGTGTTCCACTTTTTTTTATCGCTATTCTGGGTGCAGATTAATTAATAACCTTTGGCTCTCTTGTCTGTTTGTACTTCTATCACTAAGCGGAAAGCCGCAGGTTTTCATTGAGGGTTATGTGTAGGATTGTTCCTAATTAAAAGTAATTGATTCAATGACGTAATTGTATACTCCGCTGGGTGTATTTACAGAAACTTTATCTCCGGGGCATTTTAAAAGTAACGCCCTGCCCATCGGCGATAAATAAGAGATGCTGTTATCTGTATTGATGTTGTAAGGATTACAAATAAGATGTTGATATGTTTCATGCGTTTCAGTATCCTTAATACTGATTATGCTGCCGATGCTGACAAAAGGAAATACATTTTCAGATTCGTCGGTTATTTTAATGTTTTTAATAAGCTGGTCGACCTTTTTAACATATTCGTCAATTAATTCCTCTAACTCTATTTTTTCTTTTGTTTTGCGGGGAAAAAAATCATCTAGGATATTTTTTTTGTTTTCCTCCAGGAATAGCAGCTGCGACAATAAATTGGAAAAGGCCGAAGGTGTTAAAGTAAGTTCTTTGTTCACAATAAATCCTCCCCTTGATTTTCTACATTAAATTAGCATTTATTACTTTAAAATAAATGGGCACCTGCTTCTAAGCCAAGCGCCCACGTAAAGGAAAGATATAAAGAACAAGTTAAATACACTTTGCCATGCTACATCCCAATAATAGAAGTATCTGTATTTAATTTTGCCGGTGGCAAGTGAATGCCTAACAGCATCCCGGAGCGTTGTAACAAGTCCTGCCGGTCAATGAGCTCAATCAACATAAATATCTGCAAATCCTTGGCCCGCTCCTCCATGACCCGTTTATATTCAGTCAATAATCCCTGACATAGGTCATTGATCAATGAACTGATGGCCGCTGTTTTTCGTTTCGCTAATATTACCAGGTATAGTGATTCACTGTGTGAGACTTTTCGCTCCTCATGTTCACCCAATATATATCCGTTAACAAGTAAAGGATCTGCCTTACATAGCAATTCCCAGGTCTTTTTAGCTACGGCGTATCTAAAATAGCTATGAGTTAATGGATTAAGCTGGCGCAACTTATCTACTGTTTCTTCCATATTGCCCTGGGTTGTCTTTTCAGCAGCGTATTTAATGGCGTGTTCAATAATTTCCTGATAGCAATTTGATGCCTTTACGCTGTTACATAGTTCCGACATGAATCATAACCTCCCAGGAATACTGTTCTAATAATTATCTGCATTCTTTTTAGCTGAGTTCCAGCCACGCAGCATGGCTGCATCGGCTACCTTGCCCATGGCAATTACATAGGCGGCTTGGCGCAAACTCAGACCGGTTTCTTTTTTAACTTTCAGTATAGTGTTCAGGCTTTGCAGCATTTTTTGGTCCATACGGTTGATTACTTCCTTGTGGCTTAGACTCAGGCCACTTAAGTTTTGAGTCCATTCATAGTAGGACACTACAACTCCGCCTGCGTTAGCCAGTATATCGGGGACCACCTGAATACCTTTCTGCTCTAAAACCAGGTCGGCGGCTGGAGTAACCGGCCCGTTAGCTGCTTCTATCACGAAATTAGCTTTTACCGACCGGGCGTTTTGCTCAGTAATCTGGTTTTCCATAGCAGCCGGGATCAGCAAAGTAACCTCAAGGCCTAACAAAGCATCATTGGAAATCTTTGTAAGTCCTTTTTCGTAATAACCGCTGAGAGTTCCTTGGGGTGAAGCATTAACATATTTCATGGCCTTCTCAATGGATACCCCGTCCGGTTTATAATAACCCCCGGTGATATCCGAGACCGCCACAATCCTGCAGCCTGCCTGAGCGAGTCTGGCTGCAGTCCATGAACCTACTTTGCCAAACCCCTGAATGGCAACCGTGGCATGACTGGGGGAAATGTTATTCTCCGCCAGCATCGCCAAAGCGATTTTAGCTACACCATATCCGGTAGCCTCAAGCCGCCCCAGACTTCCTCCAATACTGATGGGCTTGCCGGTCACCACTGCCGGGTGATGACAGCCGCTTTGCCGGTTATACTCATCTAAGAACCAGGACATGACAAGTTCATTCGTTCCCACATCAGGTGCGGGTATATCTTTCTTGGGCCCGATGAATGCCATAATTGAGTCTGTGTATTGCCGGGTTACTCTCTCCAGCTCGCAAACGGACATGGTTGCGGGATGGCAAATTACACCACCCTTGGCCCCTCCATAAGGGATATCAACCAGGGAGCACTTCCAAGTCATCAAAGAGGCCAAGGCTTTTGTTTCCTCCATTGTCACTGAAGGATGGTAACGGATGCCGCCCTTGTAGGGTCCCCTGGCGCTTGAATGCTGAACACGATAACCGGTAAATATGCTGGTGGACCCGTCGTCCATAGTGACCGGAAACGATACTTTAATCTCTTTTTCCGCAGTGCTTAACAAGATTTTAGAACTATCATTCAGTTTGAGAAATTCAGCCGCACTATTAAAATATTTATTAACACCAGCTTCCAAATCAAGGACTTCCAATGACAAAGGTTTTTGCGTTAAAGCGTTTTCCAACATTATGACAAATCCTCCTACACCGGTTTCTTCTAAAAATTTCATTTTCATTATAGGAAAATTGTCATAAATAAATCATAAATAAATGAACGAAAGTATAAAGAATACATAAAAAAACCCTACTTAGTAATAAGTAGAGTGTAAAATAAGCGTGATATTGTTGTTAGTCGTTGTCATTTGACAGGTAATAGCCAATACCGTGTTTGCTGATGATATATCGGGCATTTGATGGATCATCTTCTATTTTTTTGCGCAGGTTACTGATGTAACCCCTTAGATATTGTACCTCATTACGGTATTCAGGTCCCCAGACCCATGTCAGCAAATCTTCATGAGGAATTATTTTGCCGGCATGCTGAGCCAGGTGATATAAAACCTGATATTCGGTAGCTGTAAGTCCAACTTCAATGCCTTTAACAAATACCCTGCGCTGTGCAAAATTGATTACCAAATCATTGCAAATGAATCTGGGGCACGTGACAGTAGTGGCTATTGGCGAGGATCTGCGTAATACAGCCTTGACACGTCTGATCAATTCTTGAACACTAAAGGGTTTGGTTAAATAATCGTCCGCGCCGACATCAAAACCACGAACCCGGTCATGTTCACGGGCCTTACTTGTCAGCATGATGATGGGAATAGTTGAAAATTGGCGGATTCTGCTGCAAACCTGATAGCCGTCCATATCACCGGCCAGCATGATATCCAGTATGATTAAATCGTAATTGGCAGCTTCGAGAAGGTCTAAGGCCATTTTGCCGTTGTATGCTTCATTTACTTCATATCCGCTGGCGATAAGATTAACTTTAACCAGTCGTACAAGACGCGGTTCGTCGTCAACCACCAGAATCCTGGCTTTTTTCAAAGAAACCCCCCCCAATACGAACATGCCGTCTTTAATAGTTAGTAAGGCAGCGAAAAGTAAAAAATGGCTCCTTCATTTGGCTTGCTCTTGGCCCAGATTCGACCGCCATGGCTAATGATTATTTGGCGTGCCATGGGTAAACCCAATCCAAGGCCCTTATTCTGCTCATCGGTACCGTTATTGACCCTGAAGAATTTTTCGAATAGCATATTAAGGTGTTCTTCGTCAATACCGATTCCCTGGTCGGCTATAGATATGATTACTTCGTCAAAGGTTATTTCACCTTTAATAACTAATAGGGTGTTGGCCATAGAGTACTTAACCGCGTTTTCAATTAAGTTGCGTAATACCCGTTCGATTAGTAAAGCATCGGCGTTAACCAGTGGAAAAGGTTCCGGTATCAGGACATGAAAAGTATGCTGCTTGTTTTGATATATGGCGTCATTAAGTATTCTTTTTATCATTTGTGGTAGTGATATTGGTTTTTTATTAAGTTCAATTTCGCCTTTCCAGCTTAAGGTTGTGGATTCCAGCAATTTAGAGATCAGGCTTTCCAGAAAATCTGTTTCTTCAATAATGATTTTTAAAAACTCTCTTTGGGTTTCAACATCCCATGATACATCTTCTCTCAGCAGGGTGGTGGCATAGCCCTTTATGGAGGATAAAGGCGTTCTCATGTCATGGGAAAGCCCGGCCAGTATTTCCAGCCACATCTGGGTAATGTTCTCAAAGAGGCTATTATCTGACGTGCTCTGGCGAACTTCTTTATGGATATTCATACTTTAATGCGCCCCCTCTTTGTTAGATTAAACACCCTGCAAGTGCGGCGTGCCGGAATAGCTACTCGTCAAAACGTAACACAATATAAGGAAGGTGTCAACGCGGTTTTTACAAGCCAGTCACAAAATTCCGGTCTTAAATTTAAAAGCGTCCAGTTTGCGTAAGCCGCCTCCAAGGTTAAAAAACTTAGGGAGTTGTTAAAATTCAAAAAGCCTGCATTTGATGCAGGTTTTTTGAATTTTAAGGTGCTTATTTCAACATTATAAACACTTTTCCGGGTCATATTGCAGGTAAATAATTAATATAATATTCTGAAATCTTTACTTATATTACTAAATGCGTATCCAAGTGGGGGATTGCAGATGAATCTGGAACAATATCTTAACTGGTTGGCGGATAGGTACGCCGGTTATTTCGACGTGGAGCGAGAGAGTGTTATATTGGGGCATAGCTTATCCATTTATGCCTTCTCGAATATCAGGTGCGATAAGTATTTTGCCACAAAAAAGATTTCCCTGGGTGGTTATGAAAACATAGAACACTGCCTGGTGGCCGGGCACCGTCAGCAAGTAGATTCCAATGGGTTTGAGGCTTTTATCCACTTGTTAGTCAAGGCTGCTAACGAACTGGTTACACCGCATCACGAGCACATGTCCACTATGATTACTGGGGTACTTGTGTCGGAAAAGGGCTTTGTACCGGAAATAATCAACCAGTCGAAAAGATTTAGTTTTGGCCGCACTTATCGTTTCGGCTTGCAGGGTTGGAGTCAGGTACACCTGATTCTCGTGGACCTTGCCGCAGGTCAGATCCACGCAAATAAAAAAGGTAGGGAGGTGGCACGTAGTTACCTGATGCCGCCATCGGTAAAAACGGTCGGCAGGTAATATTAAGGAGGTATATACCGGGCACAACCAATTGCCTGACAGAAACGGTGTTGCGGGATTATAAATAAAGGGGAGTGATAAATTGAGTGCCAGTATACTGATAATAGTGTCCATATGTGCCTTCTTTTTGGCGTATCTTACTTACGGTGCATTTCTGGCCAAAAAACTGGGCCTGGATCCAACAAAACAAACTCCTGCACACAGCAGGCGCGACGGGGTGGACTATATTCCGGCCAGGGCACCGGTGTTGTTGGGACATCACTTTGCTTCTATAGCCGGGGCTGCCCCCATTATTGGTCCGGTGACTGCGGCGGCTTTTGGGTGGGTTCCGGTAGCTTTGTGGATCATCTTTGGCGGAATATTCATCGGTGCAGTGCACGACTTTACCTCGCTGGTGGCCTCGGTGCGCCACGGCGGCCGGTCTATCGGAGAAATCATCAATGACAATGTGGGTCCTACGGGTAAAAGGCTGTTTGGTATCTTCGCCTGGCTGACCTTGGTTTTGATTATCGCAGTTTTTGCTATTGTAATTGCCAATACCTTTGTTGCGGTGCCCGCTGCTGCTTCTGCTTCTACTCTTTTCATGATTATCGCTATTATTTTCGGCTTTACAATTTACCGGGGCAACGCGTCGTTGGCTGTTTCTTCCATTGTCGGTGTTGCGCTTTTGATTGTGGCTATCTGGCTGGGAAATATGTTTCCCCTGGCATTAAGCTTTAACATCTGGGTGGTCGTTTTGTTTATTTACGCGTTCGTCGCTTCGGTTACACCGGTGTGGATACTACTTCAGCCCAGGGACTATCTGAATTCATTTTTGCTCTACGGTATGATTGCCGGTGCGTTAGTCGGACTTTTAATTTCCAACCCCACCATTCAACTGCCCGCCTACACTGGCTTTAAAACCGGGTTGGGCTACCTGTTCCCGGTGTTGTTTGTCACCGTGGCCTGCGGTGCCATCTCAGGATTCCACTCACTGGTGGCTTCTGGGACCACAGCCAAGCAGCTGGACAAGGAAACGGACGCTCGGGTGATCGGTTACGGCGGCATGCTGATTGAGTGCGTGCTGGCCACCATAGCCATCATCACCGCGGCCGTCTTGCTGCAGGATAATTATGTCGAAGCCATGAAATCCGGCGGTCCGGTGGCCCTGTTTTCTGCAGGTGTGGGCGGTTTTCTGACCAAGCTCGGCCTATCTCAGCAGGTAGGCACCTCCTTTGCTGCCCTGGTGGTCTCAGCTTTTGCTTTGACCACCCTGGACACCGCCACCCGCTTGGCACGGTTTATTTTTCAGGAATTTTTTACCGAAGTCAAGCAGGACTCTCAAGACGCCGTCAGTTCAGCAAAAGGCGGCGTGCTTTCTAATATGTTTGTAGGAACGGGAATTTCGGTGTTTTTGGGAGCTTTGCTGGCCTTGAGCGGTGAGTGGAATAAAATTTGGCCTATTTTTGGTTCTGCTAACCAACTGTTGGCGGCTCTGGCCCTGCTGGCCGTATCCGTCTGGCTGGCCCGGATGGGTAAGGACAATAGCTTCACCAAGTATCCGATGGTCTTTATGTTTTTGGTTACATTAAGTGCGCTAGGCATAACGATAATGCAAACCTTAAACGCTGGTAATTACCTGCTGATGATAATTGCCGTGCTCCTGTTCATACTGGCTGTTGTGCTGGCCTACCTCGCCAACGTGGCCCTTAAGGATGCCGCGTCGGGGCAGAATACCATAGGCGCCTAAACAGTAGTGTTACCCGTGAACAAAGCAGGGAAAAAGGGACAGTAACTCTGTCCCTTTTTTTATATGTTTGTCTGGCATGATTTTTTATCTTTAAGGAATTGATCCGGGGTTTCCAGGAGAATATTTAGATGTAAAACTTGTTTGGCCAACAGGATAATGGTAGCTATTGTCGAATTAAAGTATGATTTTTGTTTAATAATAATTATTCAACGGAGGTAAAAAATGAGTTCTTTGCACATTATTGATCACCCGCTGGCGGGTGACTGCCTGAGGATTCTTCGCAACAGGCAGACCGGCACCAGGGATTTCCGCAGCGCTATGGATAAACTAAGCTTGGTTTTAGCCGTAGAAGCTACAAAGGATTTAAAATATTCCCAAGAAACTGTGATTACGCCGCTGGATACCGGGGCCGACTGCCTGCGGGTTCAGGATGACAGGGTGCTGCTGGTGCCAATTCTAAGGGCGGGGCTGGGTTTCTTGAATTCTTTCCTGCAAGTTCTCCCGGAAGCAAAAGTTGCCCATATCGGAGTATCCAGGGACCATGATACCCTTGAAGCCTGCCCTTACTGCAACTCGGTTCCTCCGGAATCTGATGGTAGTTTCGACACCATCTTTGTGCTTGATCCAATGCTGGCGACCGGCAACAGCAGTGTTAAAACTCTGGAAATGATCATTGAAAAAGGATATCAGCCCGGGCAAATTAAGCTGGTCTGCGCAGTTTCAGTTAAAAAGGGTATCAATCAGGTGCACAGCCGCTATCCTGAGATCAAAATTTTAACAGCAGTGGTTGATGCCGAACTGAACGAAAAGGCATATATCGTGCCGGGCCTCGGGGACGCCGGGGACAGGCTTTACTTGCTTTAAGCGTTATTGATAATCGTCAGATAATCGTCGTTACATATCATTGGAGGGATGAAATTTGACCAAGAGGACCATCCAGGTTGAGGAAAAACTGCCGTTTTTACAAACCTTGCCCCTCAGCCTGCAGCACCTTTTTGCCATGTTCGGGGCCACTGTTCTGGTGCCGATATTATTTAAAGTCGACCCGGCCACCATACTTTTATTTAACGGTATCGGTACGCTGCTGTATTTATTAATTTGCCGGGGCGGTATTCCCGCTTACCTTGGCTCCAGCTTTGCCTTTATTTCCCCTGTTACTCTGGTATTGTCCAAATATAGTTATGAAGCGGCTCTGGGTGGTTTTATCATCGTAGGGCTTGTTTTTTCTGTGGTGGCCTTAATCATTTGGGTTGCCGGTACCGGTTGGATTAATGTTGTTTTTCCACCTGCGGCCATGGGCGCCATTGTGGCTGTAATAGGCTTGGAACTGGCTCCGGTTGCGGCGGAAAGTGCCGGACTGCTTGCCCAAACCCCTGATCCCAAAGTTATTGCCGTTTCCATGTTTACGCTGGCGGTAACTATTTTGGGTTCGATTATATTTCGCGGGTTTCTGGCGATTATCCCTATTTTGTTTGGTATGATCGCAGGTTATATTCTGGCTTTTTTCGTGGGCCTGGTGGATGTCACGCCGATTTTGCAGGCCCCGCTATTTGCTGTTCCCACTTTTTATAAGCCGGAGTTTAACCCTGCCGCCATTGCCATCATCATTCCCGCCGCGCTGGTAGTTATTGCCGAGCATATCGGCCATTTATTTGTTACCGGAAATATTGTGGGCAGGGACCTGTCCCAAAAGCCCGGCCTGCATTTTTCCCTGTTGGGCAACGGCATTTCCACCATGCTCTCCGGCTTTTTCGGTTCCACTCCCAATACCACTTACGGTGAAAACATAGGTGTTATGGCCATTACCAGGGTTTACAGTGTCTGGGTAATTGGCGGGTCCGCAATCCTGGCTATTTTACTTTCTTTTGTCGGTGTACTGGCCGAGGCTATCAGGAGTATTCCCTGGGCGGTAATCGGCGGCGTATCCTTGTTGCTTTACGGTGTCATCGCGGCCTCAGGCATTCGTATCTTGCTGGAATCCAAAATTGATTACAGCAAGCCCAGAAATTTAATTTTAACCTCTATCGTATTGATTATCGGGATCAGCGGGGCCCATGTGGAATTAGGTGCGGTGAGCTTAAAAGGGATGGGGCTGGCTACGGTGGTATCAATTATGCTCAGCTTATTAATTAAAATTCTCGATACGGTAGGCTTGACTTCGGATAGGTAAAAAAATCCTTTTATGCCTTTGTTGTTTACAATATAATTAATTAAAATATAAAGCGGTCTGGAGGTTGGTTGTATGGGTCACTTAATTGATTCCAAGGAAGCGGTCTACCGGGCTCTGGCAGAGCGGCTGAATAAAAACCCTGTTGGCGCTCCGGTAAATGAAACTCTGATGGAAATACTTTACCGGCTGTTTAGCGAAAGCGAGGCCGAGGTGGGCGGTAAATTCCCTCTATTGCCGATGACGCTGGAAAGAATCGCAGGCGCCGCCGGTTATAAAGAACAGGACATGGCCGGGATACTAAACGGCATGGCGGATAAAGGCCTGGTGATGGACCTGGCGCGCCGGGACGGAACGTATTACATGCTGTCGCCTATGGTGGTGGGATTCTTTGAATACACCTTTATGCGGGTCAGGGAAAACCTTAATATGAAAGAAATGGCTGAGCTTTTTGAAAAATATTTTAACAACGAAGCTGTGCGGGAAGAATTTTTCGGCGGGGAAACCAAAATGTTTAAAACACTGGTTTATGAGAGCCTTATTCCCGCTGCTGTCGAAACCGAGGTATTGGATTACGAAAAAGCCTCTCAAATTATACGCGAGTCGGGCGGTGGTTCCCTGGGCATGTGCTCCTGCCGGCATAAAGCCAGTCACTTGGGCAAGGCGTGTGATGCCCCTGTAGAAGACGTTTGCACTTCGTTGGGTGGTGCCGCCAAATGGCTGATTAGCCGGGGGCTGGCCAGGCCGGCTTCTGTTGATGAATTGTTAAGGGTGCTGGACCGGACTGAAAAGCTGGGCCTGGTGCACCTTGGCGATAATGTGCTGAATAAGCCCACGTATATCTGTCACTGCTGCGGCTGTTGTTGTGGAGTTTTAAGCTCCATCAACAAAGCAGGAATCATGTCGGTACACCCCAGTAACTTTATTCCTGAAGTCGATATTGATAAATGTACAGGCTGCGGCACCTGTGCCGAGAGCTGTCATATAAATGCCGTTGCTTTGGCGACAGGAGCGGACGGTGATGAAATAGCGGCGGTGAATAACGAATTGTGCATCGGTTGCGGTGCCTGCGCATCGGCCTGTCCCACCGGCGCGCTGACCATGTCCCGCCGGGCGGTGCTGCATGTTCCCCCGGCCAACAAGCAGGAACAGTTCCTGCGCATCGCCAAAGAGAGAGGCAAGCTTTAAAATTAACGGTATAAAACAAAACAACTAGGGCTTTAGAGCCATACAAAAAGTGGTTGGAGGAATATTTTTTTTCCAACCACTTTTTATTTAATTATTTATTTACTTTTAGGCTTATTATTGCCTTGTTTGGCACTATTGCTATAGGAAGATATTGTCAACAGGCGCCGGGCGGCATTGCCGGCCCGTTTTTGTTTGGCCGGCTGCAGGAATTGGTTTTTATGCAAGAAAGTACAATGGCAAATCAATGGTAAAAAGTTTGCTTGTTATATTCAAATCACTTAATATATATAAGCAGGCCGAAAATTAATTAGCCAGGCCCAAAAACTAATTGACAGAAAGGTGAGGCAGAATGAAAAAAGTTTTGATTTTAGTACTGGCTTTGGTGTTTTCACTAAGTATCGCGTCAGCCGCGTTCGCTTATTCCAATAATTATTCCGGTTATGTTAACGGCAATAGCGGTTGGGTTAGCAATGGCCAGCACGGCCATTATTGGTCCGGTGACTATGGCAGCGGTAGTTATTTTGATTTCGGCGGTCGTAATGTGATTTATGCAGGTAATCGCTGGACTGACTGGGATAGAGACGGCGATTTCTACTACTACCTTGATGACAATGGGCAGCACCATTATTTCTACATGGACCCCGACCGTGACGGTAAATGGTACCGTTATCGCGACCACAACGGCAATGTGCAGTACTATTATAACAACAGCTGGCACAAAGCTTATATAGTAATTAGGTAATTAACATAAAACCCTCCCTTTTTTATAACGCGGGAGGGTTTTCTTGTTAATTGACGGTTAATTCCTGCCGAAAGCCTGGGTTTTTAACATCTCAGCCTGGTAGAAGGGCTCCTGAAGGAACTTTTCCATCCAGCCGGAGATCCTTTTAAACGGTGAAACTGCTGCAGCCGCGGGGATTGCCGCGACTTTTTCGGCTGTTTGGACAACCGGTTCGGGCAGGCTGATACCCTTCAATAAAACCTCGGCCCGGCGCAAGGAGTTCTTCAGTGACTTGAAAACTTCGTTTTCAGCAAAAAAGATATTGCTTTCTCCAACGTGGCCAATCATATGGCACCGCTCCATTTTTTCTTTGAGCTCCCGGCGGACGCCGCACAGTAAAACTTTTCTTCCTTCTCTATGAACACGGGCGATAAAGTTTTCCAGTGTTTCCATGGCGGTGATGTCCATCATGGTAACTGCTTTAAATTCTAAAATATATACCCCTGCGGTGCCATAGGCGTTGGCAAGCTTTTCATCAAGGTCGGATGAGTTGCCGAAAAACAAATTGCCTTCCAGTTGAATAATGGAAATTGGTGCATGAGCGGTTCGCTGGATGTCGGTTTCGATAAAACTGTCATCTTTTTTCAGCGGCGAAAGCATGCGGACTGAAGCGTTCCCATTGTCTTTGAGGAATAAAAACAGTGATATCAAAATGCCGCCGTAAATGGCATATTCCAGTTCAGGTGCCAGGATGGTTGTAACAAAAGTAACTGTCATTATTGCTGCGTCATTTTTGTTGGATCTAAAAACTTTTTTAAATGCTTCTTTGTCGACCATGGAGTAGGCAACGACCATGATTACGCCAGCCAGTGCCGCATTTGGTATGAATTTGGCAAATGGAGCCATAAATAACAGAATCACCATGACCAGAACGCCTGCCAGCACTCCGGACAACCTGGTTACGGCTCCGTTTTGAAAGGTGATGGCCGAACGGGTGAATGAGCCGGAACCTGCGATGCAGCCAAAAAAGGCTCCACCCATGTTAGCTACGCCCTGTCCGATAAATTCCTGGTTGGAATCGAGTTTTTGCATTGATTGTGCTGATATAGCCTTGGAAATAGAGACGGCCTCCACCAGGCCGATAACTGCAATAACCAACGCGCCATTCATCAGTTCCCCGATATTATGCAAGTTAAAGTTTAGCATAGTGAAGGGAGGGATTGCCGATGGTATTTCTCCCGTCAACTTAATGCCGTAACGGTCCAGACCCAGCGTCATCACCAGGATTACGCATATAACCAGGCTAAGCAGCGCACCGGGAATATTTTTATTAATTTTTTTAGCGGTTACTGAAACAACTATTGTAAGCAATCCCAGGCCCAGGGCGTAATAATTTAACTCTCCGATGTGCCCGAAAGTTGCTGCAACTTTATCCAGGGTGGAGTGACTGCCTTTCTCCAGTGATATGCCAAGCAGTTGGTTAAGCTGGCCAAGGGCGATAATAACACCTGCCCCGGCAGTAAAGCCGACGATGACGGAATGGGACACATAATTAACCAGTTTTCCCAGTTTAAAAACGCCCATGGAGAATTGGATAACGCCAGCCAGAAAGGTTAGCATAAACAGCATTTCAAAAAAATTGGGCTTTCCGACATAAACACTCATGTTGCTGGCTATGAGCAGCGAGATGGCGTTGGTTGGCCCTGTCGCCAAATGATTAGAGTTGCCGAACATGGAGCCTAAAATTGAAAGGACAATCGCGGAATAAAGCCCGTAAACCGGTTCTACACCGGCAATAATGGCATAAGCCATTGACTGTGGCAGCGCAACTACGGCGACTGTTAATGCGGCAATGAAGTCAAACCTGAAATGTTCCTTTTTGTATGTACTTATTGTTTCAACAATAGGGATGAATTTTAAAACACCTTGCAAAAAAACGCGCCTCCTTAACGGGTTAAATAATTCACTTTAAGCATTACTGAATGAATTTCAATAATCCTGCAACAACTCATAAATAATCATAGGTTTTTATTGTATTGTGAAGGTTGGTACATAATTGCAGCCTATTTTATTGCAAGGAGTAAAGCGATGTGGCTGGCTCAAGATTTGCCGCGCTGTATTTGTAATAAAAAAGTAAAGTGAATATACCGGAAAGCAAAAAAAGCTATCTACGCTGCACTGCGTAATAGCCTTTAGGATTTCAACTTCACATAATCAAATAATCTTTTTCAATTTTTTAGCTAACACTGCGTTATCCGCCGCATAGTTTTCGCAGGGTAAAGTCATTTCGCCAACCATGCCTTCAACACCATGATTAAACAATTCCATTTCCATTGCCCGCGCTGTTTTCAGCATTGCCAGCACGCTAAAACATTCTACCCCGTTCTTATACATACATGTTTCACAAGGAGCCTTAATTTTTTTGGTTTTGCATAGCACTTGCATCACCTTCTTTTTGTTAACCTGTGATAATTGTAACAAACATGGTGGTGATGTGCAAGTATTTTGTATACAAAATACCAAAGTTGTTTTCTTTAAATTTTTCTTAATTAATAGAATTTTGGACAGGCAATTTTAAGATAGAGGGATCGAACAAACGTAACGTTACAATCACAAAGAGATGAATGTATATTGCTATAGTCGTTTAATAGTAATGTCCAATTTTTGTGCGAGTATACGATTTTGTTTTACAATATTGTATATAGCTTATTTGTTATGATAGCTTGTCGACACGAAATGCTACAACTCGCCATATGGCGAGTTTTTTGCATTAATAGCGGTTTGGGTAACCCAGCCGTAAGGTTGAGGTATAAAGCTATGGACCTAATGCTTTAAAAGCTATGACTACCAGGCTGCTAAAACATTAAAAAGGATTATAAAAATACAAAAACATTTACATTTGAATAGTAAAAATCTTACAGTTCTAATAGACAGTAGGATTTTTTTAATAACCTATTACCATAAGCTGTAAATGCCCGGTTTTCCAAAGGGTATTTACAGCTTTTTCAAGAAATTAAGGAATAATTGTAGAATTAAGGGGGAATTTTGTTTGAATTATGCTGATATGTCCAAGGAGCAGCTTATCAATGATTTGCTGGAAAAAGATCAAATAATAAAAGAGTTGCAAAAAGGTTATAAAAAAAAATCTTTTATTCGCAGCTTATGAAGCGGCGCTGGCCGAGGCCAGAATGAAAGCTAACCGGGCGGAAAGGCTGGCCTCTCTGGGAACTCTTGCCGCCGGGGTGGCTCATGAAATCAACCAGCCCTTAAATTCTTTAAAAATGATGGCCGATTCTCTGCTTTACTGGTATTCAATCGATGGAACCCTGGATTTAAGCGAGGTGGTTGAAGAACTAAGTAAAATATCCAGCCAGGCTGAACGTATCGGAGAGATTATCAACCGCATGCGCGGCTTTGTAAGAAGTGAAAACAACGCGCAAATTGATCACTGCGACTTGAATGAAGCGGTGGAGGACGCTTTAACCATGTTCGGATGTCAACTTTCCTCGCACGGAATTAAGGTAAGAAAAACTTTGTTTCACCCGATCCCACTTATTATGGCCGACAAAAAGAAACTGGAAGAAGTGGTTATTAACTTGACCGTAAATGCCATGCAGGCGCTGGATACAACGAGTAAGCCAAATAAAGAAGTTTTAATCGCCACCTATGTTGAAGATAACGTAATACTTGAAATCAGTGACAATGCTACAGGGGTGGATAAAAATATTGCGCATAAAATATTTGAGCCCTTTTTTACCACCAAGGAAGCGGGAGTAGGCATGGGGTTGGGATTATCAATTGCTCATTCCATTGTCTCCTCCTTTGAAGGGCGGATTTATGTTAAAGAAAACCACATGGGCGGCGCCACATTCAGAATTAAATTTCCTGTGGCCAAGCCTTGATTTGCGGGAGTTGCTAGCTTATGAATATCCTTTTAGTTGAAGACGATATAGACAGCCGCGTTACCCTGTCTAAATTCTTACATAGGCTCGGCCACTATGTGGAGGAGGCTGATGACGGGTTGGAAGCGCTGAGTTTGTTTAATAACGGATATTTCCACATGATTCTTACTGATTTAAAAATGCCTAAAATGTCTGGTATTGACCTGCTGAAAAATATTGCAACAGGTTATCCGGACCGGGAAGTGGCCATGGTTCTTTTTACCGGTCACGGTGATTTAAATTCGGCCATTGAAGCTATAAGAGCAGGGGCTTACGACTATCTGCTTAAACCGGTTGATATTAAGGAGTTGGCGGTTTTAGTAGATCGTATTGCCAAATATCAAAATTCGAAAAAAGAAAACATAGTTTTAACTGAAAGGTTCAAAAGTAAAGTTAAAGCCGCTGCCGGAGCAACAAGGAATGATTTAGTCCGGATTAAAAAGTCCCATGCCGAGCAAGCGGGTATCGGCGGAATCGGTATTTTTTCCGAAGTAATGACGGGTATTTTTGAACAGGCAAAAAAGTTTAACAGTGACCGGTCAATACCCGTTTTGATCCAGGGAGAAACGGGGATAGGGAAAGAAGCGGTGGCCAGATACATCCATTATGGCAAGGATATCGTCACTTTACCGTTTGTGGATATCAACTGCGCAGCGATTCCCCCCAATATATTCGAAAGTGAATTATTTGGCTATGAGGCGGGCGCTTTTACAGGAGGTCTGCAAAAAGGGCAAAGGGGCAAGTTGGACCTGGCCGATGGGGGAACATTATTCCTTGATGAGATCACTGAACTGCCACTGGAACTTCAAGCCAAATTGCTGCGTGTGATCCAGGAAAAAGAGTACTACCGGGTAGGCGGGCTGAAAAAAATGAAGGCAGATTTGCGGATTATTTGCGCGACCAACGCGGATATTGAAAAAAGGCTAGAGCAGGGGCGCTTCAGGCAGGATCTTTATTACCGCATAAATATTGGCCGAATTATAATACCCCCGCTGCGAGAAAGACAAAATGAGATATTGCCGCTGGCTAAAATGTTTATCAAAAGGTTTGCCCAAAAAAGAAACAAAAAGTTTGTTGGTATCAGCAATAAAGCAGCATCCGCTCTGCAGTCTTATCACTGGCCCGGTAATGTCAGGGAGCTGAAAAACACTATTGAATATATTGTTTTTATGTATGATGACAATGAATTGAAAATCGGGCACCTTAACGCTATACCTCAGTTTCAAAACGCGCGTGATGCTAGTGACAGCGGCGTGACTCCCGTTACTTTTGACAACTGCCCACTTCCGCCGGACAGGCTGGATTTGGCTGATTTAAATAAGATGCTTATCCGCCGGGCGTTGGATATGCATAACGGGAATAAGACCAAAACAGCCGAATATCTTGGTATGTCAAGGCGTATGCTACAATACCGGCTGGATCGTTTGGGAAAATGATGAGTGAAAATGAAATCCCGCCCCGGGGCAAAATTGTATGACGGTACAATTTTGTTTTACCAACTTGTATACATGATTCATTATAAACAAAAAACGACAAGATATAGCAAGGCTCGCCATGTGGCGAGCTTTTTGCAATAGATAGCCTCTTGAAAATAATTCTTTTCAAAACAGGAAGGATTGCTGATGAAAAACCTTTGCAACCTTATTCTTAGCAGTGAAAATTGGCTTGTTGACAGAAAGGAGAGGACATACCTTTGGAATTTGTATTTTGGCCATTGCTGATGCCTATGATGCCATGACCAGCCAAAGGGTCTTACCGGGAGGCTATGTCCCGTGAAAAAGCTCTGGACGAGTTAATCAAGTGCGCCGGTATTCAATTTGACCCTCAACTGGTACAAGCATTTAGCAAAGTAATGAGATACAAAAAAGGCTATAGTTAAGAAATTACTGTTATGAGTTTAAATTTGCGCTTCACGAGATAATGAATTGATAAAACAAGTTATGTTTTTATGCGAGGGGGATCCTAAAATGAAAATGACTATCGGGATGAAAATCGGCGGCGGTTTTGCTTTGCTGATTCTCTTTATGGCTGCCGTAGCGATCCAGTCGTTCCTTATAATGGGGAATACGATCTCGAATGCCTCCGATGTCGGCCAGCGTGTGGTACGCCTGAGTCTGGACTATCAGATCAACGATACTTTTAAAGAGTTGTCAAGAGATATACGGGCTTATCTTCTCTACGGCGACCAGAAGTACTATAACGAATACGAACAGGATATCAAGGAAACGCAGTCCCTGCTGGAGAAACGGCTCAATAATTGTACCGCCCAGGCCCGGCCCCAACTGGAGGAAGTTCTCTCTAAAGTCACCGAATACAACCGGCAGATTGATGGCCGCGCCATTCCTCTAGTCAGGGAAGGTAAGCTCCAGGAAGCTGTTATTGAGGCCCAAAGCGTTGCTTCGTATGCCAGTGACGCTGAAGAGATTCTAGCCAAACTGATTAAGGAAAATGAACAAAAGACCACCGGCGTTGTGGATAAAATGCAATCCGGTGCCGCCGGCGGCCGCTCCCGGGTCATTTTGATCAGCGTGCTGGCCCTGGTTGCCGGTATCCTCATCGCAGTGTTAATAACCCGCATGATCACCCGCCCGATCCTGGCCACTGTGCATGAGGCGGGCCGTATTGCCGAAGGCGACCTGACGGGTGAGGAGCTGGTGGTGCGCACCCGTGACGAGATCGCCCGCCTGGCCGAGGCGTTCAACCGCATGCGGGCAAACTTGCGCGAGGTTGTCGGCCAGATAATCCAATCTGCCGGGCAGGTGGCCGAATCATCCTCCCAGCTTGCCGCCCAGGCTGAGCAGACCGCTGCCGGGGCGAACGATACGGCTTCTACTATGAGTGAAATGGCCTCGACTGTCGATCAGGTTACCGGGAACGCGCAGAATGTTTCGGCAGCGGCCGAGCAGGCCGCGTCCCGGGCCGCTGAAGGTGCCGGGGGCGTTGAGCGGGTTATCGGGCAAATGAAGGCCATTGAGCAGTCAGCAGCCAATGTTTCTACCGCCATCAATGCTCTTAATCATACGACAGGCCGAATTACCCAGATCTTGGACCTGATTACCCAAATTGCCGACCAGACGAACCTGCTGGCCCTAAATGCCGCTATTGAAGCCGCACGCGCAGGGGAGCACGGCCGCGGTTTCGCCGTCGTCGCCGAAGAAGTCCGCAAGCTGGCCGAACAGTCGGCCAGCGCCGCCAAGGAGATCTACGAACTGATTACCACGGTTCAGGACGAGTCCGGGAAGGCGGTTGAAGTTATGGCTGCCGGGGCGGCGGAGGTTGCGGAGGGGAGCAAGGTGATCAGCGAAGTTGGGGCCAACATCAAGGCAATTAACTTTGCCATTGAGGATGTTGCGCGGCAGGTCCAGGAGATGGCTGCTGCAACGGAAGAAATATCAGCCGGCGTGCAGAACGTTGCCGGCACAACAGAAGAGCAAACATCAGCAATGGAGGAAGTCTCTGCTTCAACTGAGGAACTTACCGTGCTGGCCGGCGAGCTGGACAGGCTGGCGGAGCGCTTCCGCGTGTAGGGCACCGAACGCCTATGTGACCTAGCCGGTACCATGTATTTGACATAAAAGTATTTAAACAAAACTTTTGAATAAATTTTTGTAAAATCCTTCAGGTGGTAAAGGAAACCAAATGAAGGATTTTATGTTAAGAAAACTTTTTAAAAATACTCATAAACTCGTTCAGCGATGCATTAATGTCGTTATTTTGGCTGAGGTCGCTTTTAATTTTATCAGCCAGGTGGCAGGCTAGCACAGTTGCGCCTACCCGGTTGACCGCCGCCTTGATGGCTGTAAGCTGGATTACGATGTCACCGCAATCGCGGCAATCCTGTACCATCTTATGCACACCACGAACCTGTCCTTCAATCTTTTTCAACCTGCTGAGCACTTCGGCCTGCATGGACGGGTCGCCGGCAGTTATCATCTTATCTATACATTCCCTTGATGTTTCCCCGGTACTTTCATTGCTTTTAGCTCTGGGCATAATAACACTCTCCTGCTAAGTTATGGTTTAAGAATACCCCCTCTGGGTATCAATTAAATTATAAACAAAATCTGTAACCAATACAATATAAAACTCCAACTATAATATAGATAATTTGGGGTTGACAATAGTATGTCCGGTGTAGTAATTTTATATAAAGATACCCATAGGGGTATGGGTATAGAAAAAATAAGCGTCCAATATGTTTGGGCCACGACCCCAATGACAGAAACTTCAAAAAAGAATAGTGTTGGATACCCTGGTAAGGTATCAAATCTTAAATTTAATTAACTAATTAAGGAGGACGATCAAATGACACCTGAAGAGCTGAAAAACATTAAAGCGGACAAGGTTGTGGACGCAAGAGGCACATCTTGCCCGGGTCCGATCCTGGCGGCGAAAAAAGCAATCGCGGAAATCCAGCCCGGACAAATCATGGAGGTACTGGCCTCCGACGCAGGCACCAAAAAAGATCTGCCGGCCTGGTGCAAAAAGACCGGCAATGAGTTCCTCGGCATGGTTGAAGACGCCGGTGACCTTAAACTGTACATTAAAAGGATGAAGTAAATATGGCTGAAACAACCAAAGCAGGCAAGGGTTTTGCTCCGAAAATCCTTGCCTTTTCAACAAACAACATTTCCGACCCGGGCATTGACCTGGCGGGCAGCTCCCACATGCACTACCCCCCTACGGTAATGGTAATCAGCATGCCCTGCACCAGCGGCATCAAGCCCGAGTGGATATTACACGCTGTGCGAAAAGGCTTCGACGGAATATTTATTGCCTCTGACGGTGAAGAGTGCGCTTATCTGCCGGACTGTGCGGAAAGAGCTTCCCACATTGTCAAAAGAGCACAGGCAATGCTCATGGAAAACGGGTTTGAAGCGGAAAGAATTAAAATGGCGGCGATATGTTCCGTTTGCGCCGAGCCTTTTACCAACCAGATTAAAGACTTTTCCGAGAAGATAAAAACTCTCGGACCTGCCAGGAAGGGATAAAGCTATGAATTATGACATTCTCATTGTAGGAAGCGGTATCGGGGGGATGGAATCCGCCCTGAAGCTGGGGGATATGGGTTACAAGGTGCTGGTTGTGGAAAAAGAACCCAGTGTAGGCGGTAAAATGGTCCTGCTTAGCAAGGTGTTCCCCACACTGGACTGTGCCAGCTGTATTTCCACCCCCAAAATGGCGGCTACCACGCACCATCCTAATATCGACGTCATGATTTATTCGGAAGTTGACCAGATCAAACGGGGTAAAAACGGCAAATTTACAGCCAAAGTGCGGAAAAAGCCTACCTTTGTTAATGCTGCGGCCTGTACCGGCTGCCGGCAGTGCGAAATGAACTGCAATGTTGCCGTGCCGGACCAGTACAATTCCGACATGGTGGCCAGGCGGGCGGCTTATATCGCTTTTCCCCAGGCCGTTCCCAAAAAGGCGGTTATTGAAAGGGCAGGCACTTCGCCCTGTTCCTATACCTGCCCGGCCGGCATCAAGGCCCACGGCTACGTGGCCCTGGCCAGGGGCGGCAAATATAAGGAAGCCTTTGACCTGATTTTGGAGACCACTCCGGTCATCGGCAGTCTGGGCCGGGCCTGTTACGCCCCCTGCGAAGGCGAGTGCACCAGAGGCGGCCTGGAAGGGCCGCTGCCAATTAGAAGAATTAAGCGGTTTATTGCCGATACCCATTACCAAGAAAACCCCGAGCCGCTGCGCGCGCTTCCTGAAACGACGGGGAAAAAAGTGGCCGTTGTCGGCTCCGGCCCCGCGGGTTTGACTGCCGCGCTGCACCTGGCCCGCAAAGGCTACCAGGTTAAAATATTTGAGGCGGCGGAGCAGGCCGGCGGTATGCTGCGGCTGGCTATTCCCTCCTACCGGCTGCCCAAGGACGTTGTTGACAGGGATATTAAAAATGTTACCGCCCTGGGTGTGGAAATTGCAACAGGAGTACGTGTGGAAAGCCCTGCGTCCTTAAAGGAACAGGGTTATGACGCAGTGTTTGTGGCTACCGGAACACCGGCTGCCAGGGACCTGCAGGTGGACGGGGAAAATTTGGATGGCGTGATGAACTCACTGGAGTTTTTAAGCAAAGTAAACCTGGGGCAAAAAATTGATTTAACCGGCAAGACAGTGGTAGTTGTAGGCGGCGGCAACGTGGCCATCGATTCGGCCCGGGTGGCGGTGCGCCTGGGCGCGCAAAAAGTTATTGTGCAATATAGAAGAAGCCGGGAAGAAATGCCTGCCCACCACTGGGAAATTGAAGGTGCGGAAAAGGAAGGCGTTGAGTTTAAATATCTGAGCGCTCCGCAAAAATTCATCGGCGACGGCGCCAGGGTTATCGCCGTTAAAGCAATTCAAATGGAACTGGGCAATCCTGATGCGGGCGGGAGGAGAAAGCCGGTGCCGGTTAAGGGGTCGGAGCATCAAATTCCCGCTGATCTGGTAATAACCGCCGTGGGGCTTGGGCCTGACACCCGGTCCTTTAAAGATAAGCTGGAGTTAAATAAAAACGGAACTATCATGGTCAACCAGGATACTCTGCAATCTTCGGTGCCATATGTATTTGCCGGGGGCGACGTGGTAACCGGGCCTTCCATGATTGTCAACGCAGCGGGCCAGGGCCGCAAAGCCGCTTTCTTCATCGACCGGTTCCTTAAAGGTGAGCAACTTGACGGAGCCGGGTATGATTACAGGCTGCCTCCGGTTGACCGGCAAAAGGTGCTGGCCAGGCAAAAAAGTTACCAAACACTGGAGCCGGTTGCTGCCGCTGAAAATTTAAAGAGGGGTGTCAGGGACTTTTCCGAAGTTGAGGCCCCGTTGAGCGAAGAGGATGTTTGGTACAGCACGGGTCGCTGCCTGGACTGCGGCGTTTGTTCCGAGTGCAGCCAGTGTATCGCTACCTGTCCGGCCAATGCCATTGATATGACCATGAAAGAGGAGCAGGTGGAGGTAGAAGCCAGTTCCGTTATCGTATCAACAGGCTTCAAGCTGTTTGACGCCAACTTAAAAACCCAATACGGCTACGGCAAGCACAAAAACGTGATTTCAGGTATGCAGATGGATAGGCTGCTTGCTCCCACCAGGCCTTACAACACCGTCCTCAGGCCGGGCGACGGCAAAGTTCCCGATAATATAGCTTTTGTTCTCTGCACCGGCTCCAGGGACTGCACTGTTGACAATCCGCTGTGCTCCAGGGTTTGCTGCATGTACTCGGTAAAGCAAAACCAGCTGATCATGGGCGCATTGCCCCTGGCCGACGTAACTGTCTATTACATTGACGTCAGGGCGTTCAGCAAGGGCTATGAGGAGTTTTATCAGCAGGCCAGTGGCATGGGGGCCAACTTTGTCAAGGGCAGGGTGGCCAAAGTGGACGAAAAAGAAGACGGCAATCTGGTGCTTTATTACGAGGATATCGACAACGGCGGCAAGCTGAGCCAGGCTGAGCACGACATGGTTGTTCTTTCTGTGGGCCTGCTGCCCAATACGGAAGTGTTTAACCTGTTCAGCGGCGTGAAACTGGAAGCGGATGATTACTCTTATGTTAAAGAGATTAATGAAGATATCAATCCGGCCCAAACCAGCATAGATGGCGTGTTCGTAGCCGGGACTGCTTCCGGCGCCAAGGACATACCGGATTCCATACTGCATGCGGGGGCGGCTGCAGCCCAGGCGGCCGCTTACGTTGAAAGGACAAGGATGAGCAAATGAGTGACAGGAAAATAGGTGTATACATTTGTCACTGCGGCGGAAATATTTCGGATTACGTTGACGTGGAAAGGGTCAGGGAGGCTGTGCAGAGCGAACCGGGTGTGGTGGTCGCCAAAACCGCCATGTTCACCTGTTCGGACGCCACCCAGCAGGAGATGGTTCAGGATATTCAGGAGCAAAAACTTGACGGGCTGGTAGTGGCTTCCTGCTCTCCCAAGCTGCATCTGTTTACTTTTCGCGAAGTTGCCAAGCGGGCGGGTTTAAACCCTTACCAGTACATCCAGGTGAATATCAGGGAGCAGTGCTCCTGGACTCACACCGACGACAAGCAAGGGGCCACGGAAAAGGCCATCAGGCTGATCAGGGGCGGGATTGCCCGGACAGTTTTAACCGAGCCGCTGCAGCCGATGAAACTCGATACCGTGCCCAAGGTGCTAATCGTTGGTGCTGGAATTGCCGGTTTGCGGGCGGCAGTAGGCCTGTCGGACCTGGGCATTTCCGTCATCCTGATTGAGAAGTCAGCTGTCCCGGGCGGCAGGGTGGCGGGTTTGGGGAAAATGTATCCCCATGGCAAGAACGGGCAAAAAATAATTGGCCAGCTCGTTGATGAGGTCAAAAAAAGAAAAAATATAACTCTCTTTACCGGTGCGGAACTGGTTGGGAAAGCCGGCAGTATTGGAAACTTCACAGCCAAAATTCAGATTAACGGCAAAAAAGTTGAGACTGTTGAGACGATAGAAGCCCGGGTTGGTTCAATTATTGTGGCCACCGGCTTTGAGGATTATCAGCCCGCCGCCGGTGAGTTCGGCTACGGAATTGACGGCGTGGTGACCCTGGCCGAATACAAGACAATGCTGGACAATTCAGGAGGCAAGCTGGTGAAAGGCGGCCGGGAAATTAAAAACGTGGTCTACGTTTATTGCGTGGGCAGCAGACAGCAAACCGGGGATGATCCCAACAAATATTGCTCCCGCTACTGCTGTAACGCAGCGGTGCACGCAGCCATCGAGTCAGCTGAAATCGACCAGGGCATGCACCAGTTCCACCTGTTCCGGGATATGAGAACCTATGGCAAATTCGAAGCCCTGTATACCGAGGCCAGGGATACAGGATCGGTTTTCATCAGGTACAGTTACGCTGAGCCTCCCAAGGTTGAGAAGGATGCCGGCGGCAGGTTGAAAGTTACTGTTAAAGACCTGTTAACCTTTGGGGAGGAAATTGTGATACCGGCAGATATAGTGGTGCTGGTAACGGGTATGGTGCCCCGGAGCAACAATGCCCTGGTGGACGTGTTAAAACTGCCTGTAGGCAGGGATAAATTCTTTAATGAAATTCACCCCAAACTGCGCCCGGTGGAAACCGTGGTGGATGGAGTGTTTATCTGCGGCACCTGCCAGGGGCCCAAAAATTCGGCTGAAAGCGTGGCCTCCGCGCTGTCGGCGGTTACCCAGAGCGCTTCTATTTTGAAGAAAGGCTATGTGGAGCTCGAGCCGCTAATTGCTGCGATAGATCCGGACAAATGCCGGATCTGTGACGTATGCATTGGCGCCTGCCCGTATTCGGCTATTGAAAAGGGGCGGCACCAGGGTAAAGAAGCTGCTATTGTAAATGAGGCGGTTTGCAAGGGCTGCGGCGGCTGTGCACCGATGTGTCCGGCCAACGCCATTAACCTTAAAGGTTTTACCGACGATCAGATGGAGTCGATGATCGACGCCATGTTAAAGGAGATTGTCTGAGATGAAGGGTGTAATTAGAGATGTAAGGGAAATCATCAGAGATGAAATGCTGATGCGGGTGAAAATATTGGCCGCGCTGCAAGATGAGCCTATGACCGTGCCGGAAATCGCGCAGGCCATAGGTCGTCCTTCCCATGAGGTTATGTACTGGGTGATGGGCATGCGCAAATACGGTCAGGTTGCAGAAACGGAAGAAGACGACGGTTATTTTAAATACCGGGCGGTTCCGGAGGAGGGGAAATAATGGCGCTGGTTAATCCCGAATTTGTTGATGCGGTCAGCAAGGGTGAATTCAATGCCTCAGCATGTATGAACTGCGGGGTATGCAGCGCGGTTTGCCCGATGGGTATCGAGCTTCTCCCCAGGAAGCTGTTCAGGTACGTGCTGCTGGGTATTGAAGACAGGGTTTTGGATAACACCGAAACGATTTATTCCTGCCTGCTGTGCAAAATGTGCGAGGCCAATTGCCCGGCCCAGGTACGCATAGCGGAAAATGTCAGGTACCTTAGATACTACATTAATAAAAAAGTTTTTAAACTTTAAGGAGAGTAAAGCCATGCCGTTGCCAACTGGCGATACCATAGGAATTTTAGCGGATAACCTGAGGAAAAGGAAATCAGTATTGCCCATTTCAGCCGGGAATGCCACGAAATGGGCCTCGGGACTGAGCTTGCCCAGGGGAACAAAAACAGTGCTTTACACCGGAATGATGTACCAGCTGATCCCCTATATAGCGGCGATGAGCAAGGCCCAGGCCGGCCTTGAAGACTCTTTTTTAGTAAACTTCATTAAGCTGGGCAGGCAGGTCAACAAGGTTGTCAATATCTCCGCCTTTATGGCGATGCCGTCCAAGAGTATGAAGGAAGCCTACAACCAGATCCTGGTCAACATCGCCACGCTGCTGCAGCAGGCGGGAGTGCAGTTTGGCTATCTTTATGAGGAAGAGCTGTACTCGGGCGCGCTGATCTATGACCTTGGCGTAGATGACCTGCTTAATGAACATGCCCATAAGGTATACAACACTTTCAAAAAACATGGCGTTAAAAATGTCATTACCGTGGACCCCCATACCACCAATATGCTCAGATCGGTATACCCGACGATGATCAAAGGATACGACCTGAAGGTTAAAAGTTACCTGGAAGTTTTAGTTGAGCGTAAAATCCAGCCCCAAAACAGCCTGAACCTGGAAGCTGTAATTCATGATTCCTGTGTTTATGCCCGCTATGAAAACGTTTTAAATGAACAAAGAACTCTGCTGACCAATGCCGGCATGGACGTTAAAGAGCCTGAGAATTCAGGAAAATTCACCCTTTGCTGCGGCGGGCCGGCGGAATCCCTTTATCCCAAAAAAGCCAAGGCGGGTGCCCAAAAACGGTTTGACCAGTTAATTAAGGTTTCAAGCAATGCTGTAACCATGTGCCCGATTTGTTTCGTGAACCTGCAAAAAGCCGCCGGTGACCGGTTGCACTTGGGCGATATCTCAACTTACCTGGTGCAGGCCTACTGCGGCGCAGGCAAAGCACGCGCGACAAGGCAAGGTTGCTGAGGTGTCAGGCACCTGGAGTATTTTGTAATAAAACTGACTTCAACTTTTCTAAATAGCCTGGTTTAGTTTTTTGAATATATTACAAATCCTGGGGAGGAATGGTGATGGACACCACCAAAAAAACGATCATCGTTTTCAGCGGCGATCTGGATAAAGTTATGGCGGCATTTATTATCGCCAACGGGGCCGCCGCCATGGGCGACGATGTAACTCTGTTCTTTACCTTTTGGGGCTTAAATGCATTAAGGAAGCCCGAGAATGTAGCAACAACCAAGAAAAGCTTCCTGCAGTGGATGTTCGGCAAAATGATGCCCAGGGGCGCCGACAAGCTGGGAATTTCCAAGATGAACTTCGGCGGTATGGGCGCCACAATGATGAAAATGGTAATGAAACAGCAAAATGTAACTTCACTGCCGGAACTGATCCAAACGGCTAAGGACCAAGGTATTAAAATGATCGCCTGCACCATGTCCATGGATGTGATGGGGATCAGAGAAGAAGAATTGATGGACGGTCTGGAGTATGCCGGGGTGGCAACTTACCTGGGCGAAGCGGATGAGGCCAATGTTAACCTGTTCATATAAAAAATGGGGCTATAAAAAGCCCTATTTTTTTTTGGGTATTAAACCTTGTTTGTGCCGGAGATGCTGAGAGCTGCACAAACGATGAAGGTTGGTCTTGAAATGTTAAAGCCACATCTTGCAGCTGGCGACTCAAAGTCATCAGGTACTGTAGTAATAAGATTGAAAGATGCCGTTGTTTCAGGGATTAACTGCCTAATTATTGAAGCAGTTGAAGCTTATACAGAAGGTGACAATCGTATCATAGAAAGCATTCAGCTTGTTGAAGTATTTGGTGAGGATAATAACGGAGCATTACGCCAATATGTGCAACTCCACAAAGCCCATCCTGAAAAGGAATACTATGTTGTTCATACTTCACGCCCTGCGTTGAACGTGAAAGAAAGACATTGGACAGAGTAAAGAAAACTAGATGTAAGTTTTAAGCTTGCTCTAAAAGAAAGTGATAACATGATAACCGTTAACACCTTAAGCGACATCAAAAAAGCGATAAGCGGAACAGCAAATACATACATCCCATTTCAAAACAGATACAGACAACTCCCTGTCCCTCTGTCTGTTATTTTAGGTTTACTGTAAAAAAACTCAAGATTTTTCCCCCCCTTCTCGGGTATCATTTTAGATATTGCGGAAGGGGGGTTTTTTGTGAAAGGTATCCATGAGGATAATATAAGGCAGTTAGGCGAAGAGAGCATCCCAAAGCTGTTATTGACATTCTCCCTGCCGGTGGTTGTCGCTCTGCTTATTAACGCCCTTTATAATATTATAGATAGGATTTTCATTGGCAATGGGGCCGGTTCCCTTGGTATCGCAGGTATTACACTGGTATTCCCAATTATGCTGATAATGGGGGCGTGTGCAGCCATGATCGGTACAGGGGGAGCTTTGCTGGTTTCAATCAAACTTGGTGAAAAGAAAGTGGAAGAAGCTGAGAGTATAATAGGGAATTCACTGGCTCTGTTGATAATACTCGCCATTATAATAACAATATTAGGCCGGTCATTTGTAGATCCAATTTTAAGAGTCTTTGGAGCAAGCAGCTATGTATTGCCCTATGCCGGGGATTATATGAGAGTTATTATGTTAGGAACCATATTTCAGATGACCGCATTGGGTATGAACTATTTTATCCGTGCAGAGGGAAGACCCCGGAAGGCAATGTTGACCATGCTTATCGGAGCGGTTATTAATACAATACTGGCGCCTATATTTATTTTTTCCTTTAAGTGGGGAATAAAGGGAGCGGCGCTGGCAACCATAATTTCTCAGGCGGTATCGGCTGCCTGGGTCATGGGTCACTTTCTCGGCGGAAAGAGCTACCTTAAAATCCGGGTAAAAAATATAAGGCTCCTAATTAAGGAAGCAGCATCAATCCTGTCAATTGGCGCTGCTTCTTTCATAATGCAGATAGCTGGCTGCTTTTCCAGTATCATTATGAACAAAAAACTTGCTTATTACGGGGGTGACGTGGCTGTATCAGCTATGGGGGCATCCTTTAGTATCTTTTTTCTCATGATACTGCCGGTATTAGGAATCAGCCAGGGTATTCAGCCAATCATAGGGTTTAACTATGGAGCCCAAAAGCCCGAAAGAATAAAGAAAACTATTAAGTCTGGCATTGCTGTGGCAACTATCCTGACAATATCCGGATTTTTTATTATAATGCTGTTTCCCCAACAGATAATGTCTCTATTTAATAGCCATGACGAAGAATTCATCGCTTTTGGGAGCTATGTCATGAGATTCTCAATGATCGCCCTACCTCTTTTAGGTTTACAGATAATAGTTCCAGGTTATTTTCAAGCTGTGGGGAAACCAAAACAAGCCATGTTTCTGACTTTGTCAAGACAGGTGTTCTTTTTGGTTCCGGCCCTGCTTATCCTGCCGAAGTATTTTCAATTGTTTGGAGTATTGGTAGCTATCCCATTATCGGATTTTTTAGCCTCGGTTATAACAGGAATTTGGTTATTTGTGGAACTAAGGAGCCTTGATAAAAAACAAACTATTGATATTAAGGCGCACACCAGGTAATTCTTTTCCTTATAAATACTGTAAAAAACCTCAAGATTATACCCTTAGCTTCAGCTATGATTTAGATGTGGGGGAGGACAAATTGGACTCAAATGAGGCCAATACTTCAAAGCTAATATTTAATATGATAAGGGGGTAGGTAAATGAGCAGGGAAAGCTATAAAGTATTTTCCGAGGGAAGGATTGCCAATCTGGTTTTGAAAAATAGGCTTGTAAGGTCTGCAACCGGCGATAGTAAAATGACCACTGACGGAAAGACAATTGATGAGGTGCTGAAAATATATAAAGATCTTGCAGCGGGTGGAGTAGGAATGATTATAACCGGAGTAATGGCGGTTATACCGTCAAACAAAACCATGGCCAGACAAATATGCATTTACAGTGATGAATACATTCCGGAAATATCTAAAATCGCTGATATTGTCCACCAAACCGATAACCGGTGTGCAATTATAGCTCAGCTCAACCATGCCGGACGGCAGGTATTAGACCATAACAACCTCGCCGATTGTGTCGGGCCATCGGTCGTAGAATCCCCCATTCTGGTTAAAAAAGCCAGGGAACTTACTGTAAATCAAATTCACTCATTGATAAAAGCCTTTGCGGACTCAATTGTAAGAGTAAAGAAAGCGGGGTTTGACGGTGTGCAGCTCCATGCCTGTCATGGGTATTTGCTGAGCTCTTTTCTTTCTCCATATACCAACAGGCGAACGGATAGATTTGGGGGCTCCGCTAAGAACAGGGTAAATATAGTAAAAGATATAATCTCCCAGGCAAGAATAAGTGTTGGCAGTTTTCCTATATTAATAAAAATGAACTGTGATGATTTTGTTGAAGGCGGTATTTCTAAAGACAATTTTGCTGAATTAATTAAAGAGATGGAAACCACGGGAGTTGATGCCATCGAAGTTAGCGGGGGCATGTGGGATTGCCTGGTGCGCTCTGAAGAAGAGCTGGGATTTTTCCCTGTGCCGATACCTGAATCACGAGTCAGGATTTCTACCCCGGAGAAGCAGTCTTATTATTATGATTATGTAAAAAATATAGATGTGGGATTGCCGTTAATACTGGTGGGCGGTCACCGGAACATTGAGCGAATGGAAAATCTGCTAAGTGAAGGAAAGGTCGATTATCTTTCACTGTGCCGTCCTCTGATATCTGAGCCGGACCTGCCAAATCGCTGGCTAAAGGGAATCGGAAAAGAGAATGCTGACTGCGTATCCTGCAATGCATGCCTGGTTTACCTGATGCAAGGTGAATTCTGCTGTGTTATCAAGAAAACCGGAATGGATAAGGAAGCCATTGAAAGTATGCTATCTGCTAAAGACTGGAGAGAAGGTTTTAAATAAACCGCTTAAAACAACAGTGGAAGAAAAGGCCCGTTGCATGACGGGCCTTTATAGTTAGACGCCTGACCCAATGTTAATCATGTTTATAGCTATGTTGTTGAGGATTACTGTAAAAAAATCAAGATTTAACACTACATCTTAGATTAGAAACAACGTGCCTTTGGATAATATCTATGTTGACCGCCTGAACTCAGATTTGGGATATGTGGAAAAATTTTACATTACCGGTGCATTTGGTTTTCATCTGAAGCTGGAGACTCTGAGGAACATCGGGTTATTACCGGCAGGACTGGATGCCCCTATCGAATTTGTTGGTAATAGGGCTAAGGAAGGAGCAAAATTTTGTCCACTTAAAATAGGTTAAAGGCCTGGCCCTTAACTTATTATGGGAGTCTACTTTCAATTAAGGGAAGCCGCATTTTTTCATCATATTTTAGCTTTTGCTCACACGCCGGAAAGTATTTTTGGGAATAACTCCCGGCAATTTTCTAAGGGTTTTTATTTTACCCGGCGGATATGTGCGGTTTCAAGCTGTAACACGTCTATCTTTGCTTCAATCCGATCCAAAGTAGAGATTACCCGCTGGTTAACATCCTGCTGTACTTCCCTGGCATCGAACAAAGCGCGGATTTTTTCAATAACTTCGTTTTCAATGCGGGATTCTATTTTAACCATGCTGGTTTTAAGCTCGCCCACATCCTGTTTTAAGCCTCGCATAGCTTGCTGTAAGCCTTGTACATCTTGCCTTAAACCTTTAAGCTCGCCAACATCTTGCTTTAAGCCTTTGACCTCGCCCAATATTTGTTTTAGTATTTCTTCCATGTGTTACCCCCCCCCCGTTTGGTTAGTAAGTATTATTATAACATGATTTTCGGCGGCATTTAGGGTATTAAAAATTTTCAGCGGTCAAAGTCCGTGGCCTGTTCATGCAAACCTAAAGTTTGTTTAGGCTTTAAAAAAGTGTTGCAAATTATGCTATACTTTCTTTTATAGGATTAGTTACAGGAGGTAGGTACAGATTGGTGAAAGCGGTTTTGTTTGATCTTGACGGAACTCTATTGCAATTGGAGACCCAAGAATTTATGAAAATCTACTTTAAAGAAGTTGCCAACGTAGCGGCGCCGTTAGTACAACCGCAACGGTTTACTGACGCTCTGCTTGAGAGCACATATCAAATGATACATGATCGTAACCCGCAAAGGACAAATTCCGACGTGTTTTGGGCTGACTTCACTGAAAGGTTGAGTGACTGTATTGATAACCTTACACCATTGATTGAAAATTTTTATGCGGAGAAGTTCCGCAACCTGTCCTGGTTGGCCAAACCCAGCGAAAGTGCGCGTGAAGTTGTTCAGGCCGTGCTGGATAAGGGGGCCAAAATAGTGCTGGCAACAAATCCGTTATTCCCCCGCTCGGCCATTACGGACCGGATGGCCTGGGCCGGGATTGAAGACTTGCCGTGGGAAATTGTCACCAGCTATGAGGACATGCACTTTTGCAAACCATACCTGGAATACTACGACGAAATAGCCTCCAGGTTAAAGCTGGCCCCGCAAGAGTGTTTGATGGTGGGTAACGATGTTGGTAAGGATATTGTTGCCGGCTCATTAGGTTTTAAAACTTACCTGGTGACTGATTATGTTATTGATAACGACCAATCGGACTTAAAACCGGACTGGGCCGGAAAACTTGATGAACTGGCAGTTTGGATGAAGGAAACGGATATTTTTAAATAATGAAACGAGGAGAGTAAAAGGTGTCTATTGACAGCGTTAAAGACTACATAAGTAAATTTGATCCGAAGCTTGTTCCCATTGAATTTAACGAAAAGACGGCGACAGTTGAGGAAGCGGCCCGGGCGCTGGGCGTGGAACCTGCCATGATTGCCAAAACAATTTTATTCAGGGCGGGTGATAATTACGCCTTGTTTGTTACAGCCGGGGATGTACGGGCCAATACCAAGAAAGTTAAAGCTTTGCTGGGCAGCAAGCCCAAGCTGGCCTCTGCCGAAGAGGTAATAGAGGTTACCGGCCATCCCATCGGCGGGGTCTGCCCGTTTGCTCTTAAAAAGTCTGTGCCTGTTTATCTTGATGAATCAATGAAACGGTTTGAGGTGGTATATATTGCGGCGGGTACCCCGCATTCGGCGCTGCCGATAACCTTAGACCAGCTCTGTAAAATAACCAGTGGCTCGGTAGTGGATGTGTTGCCCGCTTAAAACATAAAAAGAAAAAGCCTGCTTCAGTATTATGCTGGAGCAGGCTTTTTCTTTGTTTGAAAACAGTCAGTTTTAATTGGTTTTTAAAAAATGGAGATGATACAGATAAAGATAAGCTTGATAAAACATTGACAAGCCAAGTCTATGGGGGAAGTATATGGAAGGTCAGCACTCTGTCACCCCGCTGATGATAGTTGTAATCGCGGCATTTGTTACTCCAATAATTCTGCATAGATTAAGACTAAAAGCCATTCCGGTTGTCGTTGCCGAAATCATTGTTGGATTAGTACTGGGCGAAAGTGGTTTAAGGGTCATTGTTCGGGATAACTGGTTAGACTTGCTGTCAACGTTCGGGATTATATATCTGATGTTTCTTAGCGGGCTGGAAATTGATTTTGAAGCTATTCAAAATTCCGGAAAAAAGAAAACCGGCCCTAACCCGCTGCTGATTAGCATCATAAATTTTATGGTAATTCTGGGAACTTCCGTTTTGCTTGCCTTCGGTCTGAAAAGTTTGGGGTTAATAGAAGAACCTGTATTTATGACCCTAATTATATCCACCATTTCTCTCGGAGTGATTTTGCCTGTTTTGAAAGAAAAAGAAATACTGGAAACTTCCTATGGTCAGATAGTACTGCTAACGGCGATAATTGCTGATTTGATGACTATGATTCTGCTCGCGGTTTATGTTTCTTTACGTTCCCAGGGAGGAATGACTAAATTTTTTCTTTTGCTGCTCCTTTTTGTTGTATTTTTAGGCGCATACCGTCTCATCAATACTTTCCGCTCCAAAAAGTTATTAAACATTAAGAAAGAAACAGTTTCAATCGGTACCCGGGGAGTATTCGCCCTGATTCTCTTTTTTGTTGTACTTTCAGAAAAGGTAGGCGCTGAAAGTATCTTGGGAGCCTTTCTGGCCGGAGTGATAGTATCCTCTCTTGCTCCCAAAAAAGAATTTCTTCACCAGTTAAATGCTTTCGGATATGGGTTTTTGATACCGATTTTTTTTGTAATGGTCGGGGCAGCCATGGATTTAAAAGGTTTGGTCGCCGATCCCAACGCTTTGTCCATGCTTCCTTTGCTGCTGCTGGTTTTTTATCTTTCTAAACTGGTATTAGTACCGGTTTTTAAGCTATGGTTCAACTGGAAGGAATCCCTTAGTTCCGGTTTTTTGCTTGCTTCAACGCTTAGCCTGGTCATAGCGGCTTCAGCTGTAGGAATGAAAATGGGCATTGTAAGCACTACCTTGAATACCACGTTAGTTTTGGCAGCAGTAATAACAGTTATGGTTTCGCCGGTGATTTTTCAAAAATTGCTGCCTGCGGTGGAAGATCAAGAAGCAACCAAGGTTTCTCTGGTCGGGAGAAATACCGTGACATTGTCCCTCGCTCAGGATTTAATCAAAGACGGGTATAAGGTGACTATTTATGGTCAGGATGATCCGAATCTCGAGGCATTGCCACAACGTCCATATCAGGTGATAACGCTGCCGGAATTTGACCTTGATAGTCTTGATAAGCATAACGCTTTTCAAAGCGATATTGTCATTGCTTTTACGTCACATGATGAGTGGAACTTACAGGTAGCGGAGGCAGCGGAACAAAACGGCGTAAAACAGGTAATTGCCAGGGTGGAAAATCAAACTAACCGGGAACTGCCCGGTGATTCGAAAATACAGATGTTTTCAAGCTTTTTTTCCAACAAAACTTTGCTTAAGGCATTTGTTGAATATCCTACCTTAATTAATTTGGTTAGTCATGAAGGACACCTTCAGGAGATAGAATTGGGTAACCAGCAATATCACTACACGCGCCTTAGAGAAATCCCTTTTCTTGGGGATATCCTTGTCATCCGTATTTTCAGGAATAATGAGATTATAGTTCCTCATGGAGATACCGTTCTCCAACTGGGCGATCGATTAATAGTCAGCGGCAGCCCGGGGGATACCAGGCAGTTAAAAAGAAAATTCAGGTAAACATCATCCAGTTTAGAACTTGGCCGTAATAATAACTACCGCTTTAGATATTAAATGTTTAGAGTTTGAAACCTGGAAAACCCAAATTAAAGCCTGCTTCAGCAAAAGCTTGAGCAGGCTTTTGGTATTGTGGGAATTAGTTAGCTAAAGTTTTGCCGCCATCTCCCGGCCTGTTTCTCCCGCGGCGTTGATGATTCTGTCTATGTCTTCGTCGGTATGGGCCATGGAAAGGGCCCCACCGCCATAAACCGTATAGATGCCTTTGTTCATCATGCGGATGCGGAATTCCTGATCTCGTTTCTTTACGTCGGTACTGGATTCTACTGCTTCAATATTATTCAACGCTGTATCATCTTTGGGAAAGCAGACGGTAAACAGCGAGCCGATGCCGGTGCATTTTGCGTTAATACCGGTTGCATGCATAGCTTTTTCCATCCCTTCCCGCACGCGGCGGCCTTTTTTCTCCAGAGCGGGATAGATTGCCGCGGCGTTTGCTTCCAGGTGGCCGACCATGGCCAGGCTGGCAAGCATGGCTAGCGGCATACAGGAGAAAGTGCCGCCGCCCATCAACACCCCCTGCCCTTTGGGTAGTCCGGAAGTGGGGCTGGCAAGTCCCAGTATTTCTTTTTTGCCTGCCACCAGGCTGATATTCATACCGCCGCCCAGCACTTTGCCCATGGTACAAAGATCCGGTTTGACGTTAAACCGTCCCTGGACGCCCTGCAGTGACAGCCTAAGTCCGGTTATAACTTCATCCAGGATAAATAAAGCACCGGCTTTTTGTATTTCATTACGCACTGTTTCAAGGTAGCCGGGCTTGGGAGGAATGAACAGCTGCCCCACACCTTCGATAATAATTCCGGCCAGGTCGTCCCCGGCCTTCCTGATGGCTGCTATGGTGCCCTCCAGGTCGTTGTAGGAAAATGTTTCCGTATATTGAACTGCTTGGGGTAATATACCCGCGCTTTCGGGAACATCCATTGGTTCATGGACAGCTTTGCTCAATTCGGAATTTGCCCCGTGCCAGCCGCCCCGTGCTTTAAGGATAGTTTTCCTTCCCGTGTAGGCCCGGGCCAGCCTTACCGCGTACATGGTGGCCTCGGTGCCCGATACGCCGAATTTCATCATTTCCGCGCAGGGAACGATTTGGCTAATTTTTTCAGCCAGTTCAACCTGGTAGTGGTTTACAAATCCCCAGTGCGTGCCCCTATTCACGGCTTCCCGCACCATCCCGGCTATGGCTTCGGGCTGGTGGCCCAGGATGTGCGTGTAATGCCCCATCCACAGATCAATGTACTCATTGCCGTCAAGGTCTTTAATCTTGGAGCCGGCAGTTTCCTTTATGTATATAGGGTAAGGCGCAAAGTAGCGCATATTGTGGGAAACCCCTCCGGGCATGACTTTAACAGCCCGCTGGTACATGACACGGGAACCGGGTGTTCTTTCACTGTACTCCCTGATATAGTCTTCCAAAACCAATTGCCCCCTTCTCGTTTCTGGTACTTTTAATGCTGCTGTTCAGGTATTCGGAATCCCGTAAGCCGGTTTTCATACTGACTCCCGATTCCAAAAGTAGTTACAGGTGCTATATAGTTAGCTGCTTTAAATATAGATTAACAAATTTTCTGTATTATTGCATTGATTAAATTTCACGTGGCGGCTGACACCTCTAATGTGTAAATGCTATAATTATGGAAATCAACGACGATAACGGGAATATCAATGAAACATTTAATTGACATTAAGATCAAAGGCAATAATATAATGAAAAGGCTAGGAGTCAGGAGTCAGAATGCTAAAGACTAGTGACCATTTTTTTATTCTGACTCCTGACGCCTGTCTCCTGTAATTATTAAAAATCGTTAAAATGTTAGGAGTCCCTTTTAATGATTGAGCACAGTATTGAAATGATCTTAATCCTAATGGCCATATCAATTGGCGTTACGGCTATAGCCAAAAAGCTGAACAAACCATACCCCATAGCACTGGTGCTGATAGGCGCGGTGATCGGAGTTATTCCCGCCTGGGGGGTGCTTGACCAATTAAGGGATTATTTTGCTTCTGATGAAGTCTTTAGAACGGCAATAATTGCCGTTTTTTTGCCCGCGCTGCTGGGTGAAGCTTCCCTTAAACTGTCTTTTGAACATGTCCGTGAGAACCGCGGCCCCATAATTATACTGGCTTTTGGCGGTACCTTGATCGCCTATCTGGTAACGGGGGGACTGGCTCACTGGGCATTAAACCTGCCTTTGCAAACAGCCCTGGTTTTTGGTGCGCTGATGGCCGCAACCGATCCGGTCAGCGTGATTTCGGTTTTTAAAAGTCTGGGGGTAAACCGCCGCCTGGCAGTGATCATGGAAGGGGAAAGCCTGATTAACGACGGGGTGGCGGTGGTGCTGTTTAAGATCTCCGCATATTCTCTGGCTTCCATGGTGGCAATGGGGCCATGGGGTATAGCGGCCGGCCTGACCGAGTTTTTCAAGGTTGCGGCCGGAGGCATGGTGGTAGGCCTGGCTATGGGCTTTATTTTATCGCAGTTGTTTAAGTACTACGACGACTACCCCCTGGAAATTGCCTTTTCCGTGGTTTTATTTTACGGCGCTTATTTTGTTTCCGAATACTTGCATGTTTCCGGTGTAATTGCCGTTGTTGCCGCCGGACTGGTGCTGGGCAACTACGGCAAAGATGTTGGGATGACACCCACAACCCGTTTAAGTATTTCCGTATTTTGGGATATCATTACCCTGGTTGCCAATTCACTGGTATTTATTCTGGTGGGTTTGGAGATTTCACGCATCAATATGGCAGATCACGCGTCTTTCATTGCCACCGGAATATTGCTGGTCGTGCTGGGCCGTGCTGCAGCTGTATATTTGACCACCTCCCGGCTAAAAATGCCGTGCACCTGGAAACACATTTTAAACTGGGGCGGTTTAAAGGGTTCGCTTTCCCTGGCCCTGGCCCTGAGTTTGCCACTTGGTACCAGCGGCAGAGAGATGCTTATCGCGATGACTTTCGGAGTGGTTTTTTTCTCGCTGGTGGTGCAGGGTACCACTATATCGCCTTTTATCCGGCTGTTGGGATTGCAAAAAACTGTCCGGGGACTGTCTGAATATGAACATCTGTCCTTTGAACTGCAGCAGGCTCTGGCTGCTGACAAAGAGCTTGTCCGCATGCGTGCCGGCGGCAGGGTTTCCCCTGTTGTATTTGACCGGCTTAGAAAAGAAAACAGTGATCGCATTGCAAGGGTTAACGAGGAATTAGCGGCTTTATACCAGAAAAATCCTGAGCTGCTTCAAGAGCAGGAGTACACTGTTCGTAAAAAATTGCTTTACGCTGAACACCAGGCGGTGGAAAAACTGCTGGGTGAGGGGGTTTTAAACGAAGAGACGGGAGAAGATAGGAAAAAACTAGTACTGGAACGGATGGAAACATTAAAAGGAAAATAAAGCCCTCCAGGCTGGAAATAATATTTAGCCGGGGGCTTTTTTATATGATATAATGTTAAATGATGGAAATTATTTTTATCTAGTATTTGACGCTGGGACGGAATTGGTCAAGAACACCTCGAGCGACGTGTGCAAGTCCAAATCCGGTTATTCCTGCACCAAGGGTGCCGCCTATGACTCTGCCTAATCCGGCTACAGCTGCGCCTGTAACAAGAACTGCCCAGTTTGTCGTATTGCCTTTCATTATTTCACCTCCTGCTATTATTGTTTCATCGCACAGGTTTGCTATGCCTGAATTTCGGAGGTAATGAAAAGTCATTTTGGGAGTGATTAAACTGCAATTAAAAATTAACGGATTGTGGCTGCTGCTGATCGTTGCTGCCGGTTTTTTCTGCCTGCTTTATATTTGGTTTACACTATTCCCGGGCCGGGTAAATCCGGAAGTTTTAAATTATTTTTCCGAACAGCAGGTGCATGACGGCCGGGCATACAGTTTTGTGCCCGGGTTATTGTTTGCCTTAAGTTTTTTAGCCCAGGCTGCTTTTTTGATTTGGCTGGTCTTTGGGGGCAGGGCCGTTGCCATTTCCCGTTTCTTCCAGCAAATTACCGGCCGGTCCATCTGGTCGTATGTATTGTTTTTTTTAGTTTTATGGCTGATCTTAAAACTGATTTCACTTCCCTTTGATTTATACACCAGTTTCTTTTGGCAGCATCACTGGGGGTTTTCAACCCAGACGCTGGGGGCGTGGTGGTCTGATTATATTAAAAGTTCCGGGCTGGAACTGGTTCTTTCCGCCGCCGGGGTGGCAATACTCTTTGGCATTATCGGGCGTTGGCCGAGCTTCTGGTGGTTAATTACAGCTGCTCTGGTATCACTCTGGCTGGTGCTGCAGAGCTTGCTCTGGCCGGTACTTATATCTCCTTTATTCAACCGGTTTGAGCCGGTTCGTGACCCCGAAGTAACGGCGATGGTGCAACAGCTTGCCCAAAAAGCCCGGCTGCCGGTTGACCAGGTACTGGTGATGGATGCCAGCAAGCGGACCACCAGGGCCAACGCTTACTTTACCGGGCTGTTTGGTACTAAACGAATCGTACTTTATGACAACCTGCTGTCCGATTACCCTATGAATCAGGTGAAGGCCGTTGTGGCCCACGAGATGGCTCACTGGAAGCAGGGGCATATCATCAAAGGTTTGCTAATGGGTGTTGCCGCCAATTTTTTAATTTGGCTGGTGCTGTTCCTGGTTTTGCGGAGCATGGTGCCTTCAGCCGGATATTATCCACCCTACACCTGGGCGGTGATTTTGTTATTCTTCTTACTGGTGTCTTTTGTAGGGAGCCCCCTGCAAAACTATTTTTCCAGGGGCATGGAGCGTGAAGCCGACCGGGTTTCCGTGATGCTCACCGGCGATGTTCCCGGGGCTGTTCAGCTTGAGGTTAATTTGGCCGTTAAGAACCTTTCCGACGTGTCCCCGCCAAACTTCATCCGGTGGTTTAGTTACAGCCACCCGCCGGCTTTAACCAGGATCAGTGATATCAAACAGGAGGGCCGGGAGTTAAAGTAAACTGTCAAATGAGCACGGGGCGGGCGGACATATTCGATCGCCCTTACAGCGCCAAAAAAAGCCGCTTATACCAGCGGCTTTTTTTTCCTTACTACATCATGTGCTGCTGTGTTTGTTGATAAAAGCCCTGGTTAGGCATACCCTGGGTAAAATATGCCCCCTGGTTGGGATACACACCCCGGTTGGCGTAGCCGGTATTGGATTCCCTGACGCTTTGCAGCGCTCTGGACAGGTCATTAAGCCTGAATTGGATGCGGTTTAAAATATATCCGGCCATCTCCATGCGCTCATTGATGGTTTGGTTTAACTGCTGGGTTGCCTGGGCGATTTGAGCCGACATATTCCTGGCATTTTGGGCCGCGCTAAGCGCACCTTGCAAGTTGCCGGAATTAATAGACATAATTATATTGTCACAGGCGGAAACGAGGCTGCGGGAGACTTCCACCGACCTGTTGGACTCCGCCAATAACATTTGACCATGGCGAACTGCGTGTTGCAAAAAAGGATTGGTTCCCAATGCATGATGCATATTTCAACACCTCCTGATTTATTTCAACATTATTTTTTAAAGAAAGACACAATGTTATGCGGCTTAAAATTTTACTATTATTTTGGCGACAGCAGCTAAGAAAATATGAAAATTTGGTCTGATAAAATAACATGTTGCAGACAAATGAAAAAAAACTACAGCATTTGTTGCGCCGAAACCGGCGGCAGGCGCTTTGCTGTCCTGCAGGACAAGCTGTTGTTTTTCGGGTATAATGGTCAGGAAAGCTATTTTTGGAGGGAAAAACCTTGATTGATCGTGTGCGTAAATATGTGCAGTCTTATGATCCCAGTATAGAGCCCATTGTTTTTAAAGAAAAGACAAGCACAGTGGAAGAAGCTGCTAACGTTTTGGGAGTTGAAACAGGCAAAATCGCCAAATCCATTTTATTTCGGTCGGGGGATACATACGGGTTATTTGTCGTACCGGGTGACAAACGAATAGATCAGAAAAAGGTTAAAAATCTAATCGGCAGCAAACCCAAAATGGCTTCTGCAACTGAAGTTGAAGCTGTGACCGGCTACAAGGTGGGTGGTGTCTGTCCCTTTAACCTGGTCCAAGACATACCGGTATACCTTGATGCAACGATGCAAAGATTTGAGGTGGTATATACTTCAGCCGGCAGCGCAAATTCTTTATTGCCGATATCGATTGAAAAACTAATGGAGATAACCGGCGGCAGCCTGGTTGACGTCAGCGTGTCGTAGCCAACCAGAGGCGTGCCTCTTTTGTATTTAAGGAGATGAAAAATTGATCAGTGCACAGGAATTGGCGGGTTTAATCGACCATACTTTGTTGAAACCGGTGGCGACCAGTATTGATATTATTAAACTTTGCGCAGAAGCAAAAGAATATGGTTTTGCAGCAGTTTGCGTTAATCCGTTTTATGTGCCGCTGGCCAAGGAGCAGCTTAATGGTTCTGCAGTTGCAGTGTGCGCGGTGGCCGGGTTTCCTCTGGGAGCCGCTTCAATTAAGTCCAAAGCCTTTGAGGCGGACAAAGCTGTCCGGTCAGGTGCCGGCGAAATAGATATGGTGATCAATATCGGGGCGCTAAAGGAGCACCGGGATGAGCTGGTTCTGGCGGATATTGCGGCGGTGGTGGAAGCAGTACATGCTGTTAATCCCGATGGTTTGGTTAAAGTTATTATTGAAACCTGTTTTCTTACCGCAGAGGAAAAAATCCGGGCCTGTCTGTTGGCCGAAAGGGGCGGAGCCCGTTTTGTCAAAACCAGTACCGGTTTTGGGTCCGGCGGGGCCACGGTGGAAGATGTCGCCCTGATGCGCCAAACAGTTGGCCAACAAATAGGTGTCAAGGCCTCCGGCGGAATAAAAACCTTGCACCAGGCTCTTATGCTGATTGAAGCCGGTGCAAATAGAATCGGCGCCAGTGCCGGAGTAGAGATATTAAAAGAAATGAAATTGTAAAAAGACCACCACCCGGCGGTCTTTTTTACACTCATGAGGGTGAAAAAGACTTAACCATGGATATGCGATATAATATTGGTAGCTGCAGCGAAAGGGGTGAATGCGTTGCGGATGAGAGATTTTATGACGCCGGACGTGCCGACTTTGCATCCGGGTGATAGTATCAAGCGGGCAGTTGAAATTTTCCGCCAGACCCGGCTGGATGGCATACCCGCTGTAGATGAAAACGGTAAGCTGACGGGCTTGTTGACCAAAGTAAACTTATACGATGCTATTTTAGAGGGCTGTTCCTTGGACAGGCCGGTAAGCGGGTTTCTGACCCGCAAGGTGGTAACTGTGGAAATGGAAGCCCCTTATCGTTATGTGGAAAACGTGGTTAAAACCAGTCCGGTAGGGATGGGGGTAGTGGTTGACGGGCATAACCGGGTGCGTGGGGTTTTTACCAAAGTTGACATGATTATGGCTTTATTCAGGCGGGCGGATTTGCTGAATGCCAGGCTTAAAGCTGTTTACCAGGCTATGCATAACGGCTTGGTTTCTGTCGACAGGTCCGGGCTGATCACTTTGCTGAACCCGGCGGCGGAATCACTGTTAGGGGTAATGGAAGAGGCAGTGCTAAACAGCTCCGCGGAACAAGTATTGCCCGGCTTGAATTTTACTGAAGTGATGGAAACGGGCCGGGTGGAGATAGGCAAAAAGTGTATGGTGGCCGGCCGGGCGCTGCTGGTCAACTTTACACCCGTAATTGATCGCGGCCGTACCTCGGGGGCCATGGCTATTCTGCAGGACCTTACCGAACTGGAAAAAGTTGCGGCGGAACTGGAAAGTGTCCGCACACTGCAGCACACGCTGCGCACGGTGCTTGATATTGCCTACGACGGGATAGTTGTGGTTGATAAAGATGGCTGCATAACCTTTGTAAATCAGTCACTGGCAGATTTTTTCGGCCTTGATCCCCAAGAGGCTATTGGCAGGCATGTTACTAAGGTACTGGAAAACAGCCGGCTGCATATAGTCGCCCGCACGGGAGTTCCGGAAACGGGGCAGCTGCAACAGATCAGGGACGGGTATTATATGGTTTCCCGCCTGCCCATCGTTGAAAACGGCAGGGTGGTTGGGGCAGTCGGCAAAATGATGTTCCGCAACCTGGAAGAAATCAGGGAGATGGCCAGGCGCATGGACTCCCTGGAAAATCAGCTTAATTATTACCGCACCGAATTGGAGAAGAAAGGAAGTACCTATTATACCTTTGACAGTATTATATCAGTAAGCTCGGCTGTGATTCAGCTTAAGCAGGAGGCCCTCCAGGCGGCGCGGGGTACCTCAACCATTTTGGTCCAGGGGGAAAGCGGCACGGGAAAAGAGCTTTTTGCCCAGGCTGTTCACGCGGCCAGTCCCAGGCGGAGCCGCGCTTTTGTTAAAGTTAATTGCGCTGCAATTCCGGAGCACCTTTTGGAATCTGAATTTTTTGGCTATGCGCCGGGTGCTTTTACCGGGGCGCAGCGGGGAGGCAAACCGGGGCGCTTTGAACTGGCCAATGGGGGTACGATATTTCTTGACGAGATCGGTGATATGAGTCCGGGACTGCAGGCCAAACTGCTGCGGGTGCTGCAGGATAAAGAGTTTGACCGGGTGGGCGGTACGCGTCCAATTCAGGTGGACGTGCGGGTGGTTGCGGCAACCAACCGCGACCTGGAAGGCCTGGTGTCCAGGGGCGAGTTCCGGGAAGATCTTTTTTACCGGCTCAACGTGATACAGCTTACCATACCTCCCTTGCGGGAACGTCCGGAAGACATTCTGCCCCTGGTGCATTATTTTTTACGCAAATATAATGAAATATTTGGAACCAGGGTTACGGATATCACTGCGGAAACACTGGGGATATTAAGCGGCTACCACTGGCCGGGAAATGTTCGCGAACTGGAAAACATCATCGAGCGGGCAGTAAATTTTGCCTCCGGCGGTGTAATCCAGGTAAAAGACCTGCCGGCCTATCTGCGCGGAGACAAGCCCGGGCAAGAAGGCCCGCCCCCGGGAGGAAATTACCGCGACCGGTTGGGGGGTGCCGAAAGGGAAATCATTGTTTCCGCGCTCAAGGCTTCCGGGGGGAATAAAACCAAAGCTGCACGCATGCTGGGTATCAGCCGCTCCCGGTTATACGAAAAGTTAAAAAAACTGGGGATTTAAAGCCCCAGTTCTTTGGCAATAATGCTTTTCATTACTTCAGTGGTGCCGGCAAAAATATTGAATATGCGCACATCCCTGAAGTCCCGGCTGATGGGGTACTCATCGCAGAAACCGTAACCTCCGTGCAGCTGCAGGCAGTGGTAGGCGACCCGGTTGACCATTTCGGTAATCCACCACTTGGCCATGGAGACTTCCTTAACAACTCTTTCCCCGGCCAGGTGTTTTTCAACCAACTGGTAGAGGAAAGTGCGGCCCAGCTCTATTTCCGTGGCCATTTCCACGATTTTAAAGGAATTATGCTGGAAAGAAGCTACCGGCCGGCCAAAGATTTTACGGTCCCGGCAGTATTCAACGGTGTACTGAAGCATTCTTTCGGCTACACCCTGGGCCATTACCGAACAGACCAGGCGCTCCTGCTGCAGCTTTTCCATCAGGCAGGTAAACCCGGCGTTTTCCCGGCCCAGGATATTGCCCGCCGGCACCCGGCAGTCGGTAAAAATCAGCTCCGAGGTGTCCTGACTCTGCAGTCCCATTTTATCCAGCTTGCGGCCCCGGAGAAAGCCGGGGGTATCCCGCTCCACCACAATCAGGCTCATGCCCCGGTGTGGGGGATTCGCCCCGGGGTCTGTCTTACAGGCCACGATTACTAAATCAGCCAGGATTCCGCTGGAAATAAACGTTTTGGCCCCGTTAATTACGTATTCATCACCGTCCCGAACGGCGGTGGTGCGAATGGCGGCAAGGTCGGAGCCGGTATCGGGCTCGGTCATGGCCACGGCTGCGATAATATCACCGGAAACGCACCCGGGCAGCCATTTTTGTTTTTGCTCGGGAGTGCCGTAGGAGTGGATATAAGGAACTACTATGTCACTGTGCAGGGGGAACATTACATGGGTTCCGGCCCGGGCCAGTTCTTCAGTGATGATCACAGAATATTCAAAACCGGCGCCCGCCCCGCCGAATTCCTCTTCCACCCAGGGGCACAGAAAACCGTTGTCCCCGGCCTTATGCCATACTTCCCGGGGTATGATGCCCTCTTTTTCCCACCTGGGGTAATTAGGTATTATTTCCGCCTGCAGAAATCTTTTAAAGGCGTCACGAAAAATTTTATAATCGCCGGCATTTAAATCAAGGGCCATATTACAGACCTCCGGTAACCCTTAATACTTCTCCGCTGATATAATCGGCAAGGGGCGAAGCCATTAACAGTATCGCGCCGGCGGCCTCTTCGGGTGTGCCGGCCCGTCTTAACGGAATCATGGCTTTAAACATCTGGCGCGCGCTTTCCGGTATACCGATGGAAACATCTTTGTCTTCCGCTTTAATAGCTTCCCCCTTTTCCTTGGCCTGAGTCAGCCGGGTTTCAATAAAACCAAAGGCCACGGTATTTACGCAAACGTTAAAGGAGCCCCATTCCTTGGCCAGCGTTTTGGTAAGGCCCACGACTGCCGCCTTGGCGCTGGAATAGTTGGCCTGGCCTGCGTTTCCGTCCAGACCGGCAATGGATGAAATGTTAATAATCTTGCGGGTTCCTCTTCTGCCTGCTTCTTTATCCTGCTTGGCGGCATCCCGGATGTACGGTGCCGCTGCGCGGATGATGCGGAAAGGAGCGGTTAGATGAATTTTTAACATGGCTTCCCACTGCTGGTCGGTCATTTTATGAATAACGCCGTCCCAGGTATAGCCGGCATTGTTGACTATAACATCAATACTTGGCCCGAAGGACTCAACTGCGGTTGCAACAATTTTTTCCGCAAAGCCGTCGGCGGTTACGTCGCCCACGCAGGCCACGGCCCGGCCGCCGCCGGCTTTGATTTGCTCAACAACCTCCAGCGCCGGCGCTTCGTCCAGGTCGCTGACCACTACCCTGCCGCCTTCACGGGCGAAAAGCAGCGCTGTTTCGCGGCCTATGCCCCGCCCCGCTCCGGTAATAATGCAGCATTTATCTTTCAGCATTAAATCCACTAACTATTCCCCCTTTAGTTTTTACCTTTTCGGCAGTGACGCTTCAAAGGTGCCCTTAAGTTTTACTCCGCCATTTTGGTCGGCGGCTATTACCTCACCGGTAATAACTCCGGAACCTTGTTCTTCGCGTTTGCCGGTTATTGTGCCGGTTACGGTGATTTTATCTCCCAGCTTGGTCATATCTACAAACCGCACGGAAAGGCGGGTGAGGTAGCGGTTGGGTATCCAGCCCGCCACCGCCTGGCCGGCAATGCCCATGATCAGCATCCCATGGGCAATAACGCCGCCTGTTCCGGCCATCTGACCGATTTCCGGCATATAATGCAGCGGGTTAAAATCGCCCGATGCGCCGGCGTATTTAACAAGCTGTATTTGGTCAATCGGAGGCTTGGTGAGCGGGGGCAGCTGCTCCGACACCTGGAAATCGTCGAAATACAGTTCGGTTTTCAAAGTTACCACCTCTTTATCAAGTAATTCTCGTATGTGGTTATCGCAGTTATTATAGTTAGGTTAAGCCTGACCCCGTTCGATGATGGTGCTGCGGCAGGTTAAAACGGTATCACCGTTCTGGTTGCGGTAGGTGGTTTCCAAAACAAGGATACTCATTTTGCTTTTTTGAAGTTGTTTTTTCAAAACGCTGCCGGCCTCGATCACGTCGCCCGGGTAAATTACTCCGGAGTAAACATAGTCCTGGCCTCCATGCAAAACCTGCACCGGGTTAAGCTGCAGCTTGCGGCAGAGTTCCATGAAGTCGGACCCTCCCCAGAACTCAATACAGGTACCGAAGGTGGGCGGTGCGATAACGTCCTTGTAGCCAAGGGAGCGGGCGTATTCCGGGTCGGTATACACGGGGTTGTCGTCGCCGATGGCCAAGGCCAGCTCCCTGATTTTTCCACGCTCTACCGTAAAAGTATAGCGGGAAAGTTCGGTGCCGACCAAAGAACTGCGGTCGCTCATTTTTTCATACCTCCTTTGTGCGGTAATATACATGTGCTTGACTAAGCTAAATTAGTGGGGGCAATCTGCCCCTTACCAGTAAGTTAAAATAGATACCGTAGGCAAGGCGATCCGGTGGCTTCCCGGAGTAAGCGGAGCACTGGATGCGGTTAGTAGCCCGTCAAATCCCCAAAGCTTTGACCCCGGAAGGGCGTAAAGTTACGCCAGACAGATTGTTGCAAGCGTTAAATACAAGTAACTACACGAACTACAATGAAAATTGCGGAGCGCACGGAGGGAACCGCCGGAGCGCCAGATACAAGTATCGTTAAAAAATTCCTAATAAGTAGGTGTATCCTCTTACCAAATGCCAGCCTTACCGGTCCAACATAGTTTTTCCCCCCGTACCGGCGTACTCCCGGTGCAGGGGGCAGGCCGCTTTGGCCCGGCAGTTCGCCTCGTCCAGGCACCGCCAGGAAAGCAGCCGGGTATCCACCTGGCAGGTGCAGGTGCCCTCAAGTTCGTATAATTCCTCAACCCGCACCTTATGCCCGGTCTCCGGGCATAAGCGGGTGCTCTCAACCAGGGTTCTCATTGTGCGCCCCCTAGCCGGGTTCCTTGCCGACAATGCAAACCGAGCAAACCGATTCCCATGGGAAGCCTCCAAGATTGTGGGTGAGGCCCAGCCTGGGATTGTCGATTTGCCTCGGTCCTGCCTGGCCTCTGAGCTGCAGGTACATTTCATAGAGCATGCGCAGGCCGCTGGCTCCGATGGGGTGGCCGAAAGATTTCAGCCCGCCGTCCGGGTTTACCGGCAGTTCGCCTGCCAGGTCGAATACACCGTCCAGTACGTCCTGCCAGGCCCTGCCGCGCTCGCTAAAACCAAGATCCTCGTAAATGACCAGTTCCGTCGGGGTAAAGCAGTCATGCACCTCGGCCATACTAATTTCTTTACGCGGGTTGGTAATCCCTGCCTGGCGGTAAGCATCAACCCCCGCATGGTATGTTTCCCTGATTGAGGTGAAATCGTAATCCTGGTGCATGGCACCGTGCCCGGGCCCGCACACCACCGACAGAGCCTTGACATAAATAGGATCTTGGCGGTACTTATGAGCGTCTTCCGCCCGCACGATAATAGCCGCCGCCGAACCGTCAGCCACGCCGGAGCAGTCCATAACACCCAGCGGAGCCGCCACAACCGGTGATTTAAGTATCTTTTCCATCGGCACTTCCTGACGGAATTGGGCTTTGGGGTTTAGCGCGCCGTTTTTATGGTTTTTGTAAGCTATTCTGGCCAAAACCTTTTTACCGGTTTCCGGGTCCAGCCCGTACTTTTTAAAGTAAGCCGGGGCCAGCAGGGAAAAGGCGGCCGGAGCCGAGTAGTTGGGGGCGGTTCCGTCACCGGGGGGAGGGGTGATAACCAGACCGCTGTATCCCGAATCCTTTAATTTTTCAACACCTATGGCCATAGCTATGTCATAAGCCCCCGAGGCTACGGCGTAACAGGCGTTTCTAAATGCGTCGGTGCCGGTGGCGCAAAAGTTTTCCACCCTGGTCACCGGCTTGTATTGTATTTTTAACGGCTCCGACAGGCTGATGCCCGCCCAGCCCGAAGCGCAGGTGCCCAGCCAGTAAGCCTGAATGTCATCGGGGCTTAGTCCTGCGTCGTTGTACGCTTCATAGGCCGCCTCCACCAGCATGTCGTTAATGCCCTTATCCCAATGTTCGCCAAAACGGATGCAGCCCATACCTATGATGGCAACTTTATCTCTGATGCTCATATCATTATCCCTCCTTTACCTCTTGGGCCTGGCTTTCCAGTAATAGTTGTGAATGCCGCCGGCCTGGTAGAGCTTGCGGAAAGTCATTTCGACTTCCATCCCTATGGCCACTTTGGCGGGCTCGCAGTCCGTCATCTCGCAAAGCAGTCTGCCGCCCCCCTCGTAGTCCACAACTGCAAAGACAGTGGGGGGATCCTGGGAAATCGTCAGGTGATCTATGGTATAGGTTGCAATCCTGGCATTGGTGTCGGCAAAGCGGTAGGGAGTCATCTCGTCAAAGGTCCGGCAGTGCACACAGACTCGCTGGGCCGGGATTTGAGGCGTGCCGCATTTTGTGCAGCGGCTGCCGTAAAAGGCCAGGTTCTTGGCTGCATTACGCCACATGGCCGGGGCGGACGGGCGATCCGGGTCCGGGCGCCTGGGCGGCTCAAAGTCCAGCATATTTTTCCAGCGCAGATAGGTCAGGTAGTTCATGGTATTTTTCCTGGATGCCAGTAACCTGGCTGCTCCCAGCCGAGGGGCGAAGTTTTTAATATTCTCCGTGACTTTAAACAGAACTGCATCGGCCCCTTCTCCGAAACTTACCATTAATATCCGGTCCCCCGGCCCGGCTTGTTCCAGGGCCGCGGTCAGCATCAGAGGGGCGTGGGCTGCGCCGGCCAGGCCAACCGTGGCAAAAAGCCCGTCTTGGATCTGTTCTTGCCGGAAGCCCATGGACATGGCCGTGCCCGCCTGGTACCGTGGTGAAGGAGCATATAAAACCAGCTTATTGATCTCCGAGGGCATAATTTTTTGTTTGCCGGCCAGAGTGGTCAGCACCTTTTTAACCATAGCGCCGTAGCCCCTGGTAGTTACAAACCTGTCTTCCCAGGCCCGCACGTACTTGTCATCGGTTTCACGCCACTGGGTAATCACGTCGCCGGCCACGGTGCAGGTGGCTTCGATTTCCGCCAGCACATTTTCGGTTCCGACGACCAGCGCAGCCGCCCCGTCACCAAAGAGCTGCTCAAATTGTCCCCTGGCCGCGCCTAGACGGCAGTCGGCTGCTGTAACCAGTACGCTGCCCGCCCCTGATTTGGCGGCGTCAACAGCAGCCAAAAGGGCGGTGGTGCCCGCCCGTAAAGTGGACGTATAGTCTGCCGTACGAATTGTGTCCGGCGCATCAATGGCAGCGGCTACGGTAGTGGCTGATTGTTTTTCGCGGTAGGGTGGCGTGGTGGTGGCGAAAAACACTCCGCCCAGGGCGGCGGGCCCGCTGCCGGTAAGGCAGTCCCTTGCCGCTTCAACCGCCATAGTTACACTGTCTTCATCGTAATTGGCAACCGCTTTTTCCCCCGGGGGAGCCGGCTCGCCGTAGGCTTCGGCCAGACGTTTGCGCTCCATGCGGTTAAAGGGGATATAGGCACCGAAAGCGGTTATACCCACCATAAGGCAATTACCTCCTATAGATTGAATTTCTTTAAATTGGGGACATACCTCCGACCCAAAAGCTTTGAACCAAAAGAGGAGGTGTGTGTGCCCATCCTTCCTATCCGCAAAGTATGTGCCAACTGTCAGCTAGCTCTGATTTAAACTAAAACAAGGGTTTTAGAGCTGCAGGTATGGTTTGATGCCTGGTTTGTCCGTATCGAAAACAGGACAATTGTTCCGGAAACAGGACGGAGTTTAATATTCCAAAAATTCAAAATTAACTAAAATAAAGAAGGTTCTTTTGGGCATGATTATTGCGTTACAAGCCGATAAAGCATCGTTGATAAATCGTTGATCATTTTTATAATCGTAAATTAACGGCAGGATGCATAATCCATTAGATAAAGGGAGGCTGATTATTTCCTGAGTAGAAAACGACTACTCGGCCGAGGTGGAGGAAGTCCTTTAAAAAATACTTTGTGGCAGTGGAGCAAACAAATATAAAAAAAATTTGGAGGTGATATTTTGGATATTGGTGGCATGCTGGCCCGTAATGCCCGCCGGCACCCAAACAAAGAGGCCCTTGTTTATGGCGACAAGCGCTACACCTACGAAGGGCTAAATCTGGACGTAAACAAGTTGGCCAATGCCTTACTGGCGCTGGGGGTGAACAAAGGTGAAAAAGTGGCTCTGATGATGCAGAATTCAGACCGTTACGTGATAGCTTTTATGGCCATTATGAAGGTTGGGGCTGTGGCGGTTCCGGTTAATTTTCGCTTGGCTGCGCCTGAGGTTGAATATATAGTCAACCATTCAGACAGCGTGGTATTTTTCTTTGACCCGGAATACGACGGGTTGGTGGCTTCGTTAAAAGGGAAAATATCCAAAGTGCGGCAGTTAATCAGTGCCGGGAAAAGTGAAAACAATGCGGGGGCAGTGGACTGGGACGCTTTGACGGCAAATATCGCAGGAGAGGAACCCGGGGTGCTGGTGGAGGAATGGGACGATTGCGAAATCCTATACACTTCCGGTACCACCGGCAGACCCAAAGGGGCGCTTTTTGATCACCACCGCATATTGCACGTGGGCATGGTGATGGTAGTCCATATGGGGGTTAACCCCGGGGACCGTTTGCTGCACCTGGCTCCGCTTTTCCACTCGGCCCAGTTGAACCTGTTCCTCGTTTCCGGGATGTATGTGGGAGCAACCCACGTGGTTTTACGGACATTTGAGCCTCATAGGGTACTGGAGACTTTGGGGAAAGAAAAAATTACTTTGTTCTTTGGCGTGCCCACCATGTATAATTTTATGCTGCAGGTGCCTAATTTTGACAGCTATGACCTTGCGTCGGTGACCAGATTCGGCTATGGCGCCGCGCCAATGCCCGTGGAATTGGTGCGGCAGGCAATAAGCAAATTTTCTACAGACCGGTTTTATAATTTATGCGGCTTGACAGAAGGTGGTCCCGGAGGCATCATGCTTGTGCCGGAAGACCAGCTGCGCAAACCCGGAGCCGGTGGTAAAGCCATTATCAGCACTGAAGCCAGAGTGGTGAATGATGCGGGCGGAGATATCCTGCCGGGACAGGTGGGTGAGTTTATTATTCGCGGTGAGACCGTGATGATATGCTATTACAAAAACCCGGAGGCCACGGCAGAAACGCTGCGCAACGGCTGGCTGCACACCGGCGATTTTGCAACCATTGATGATGAGGGTTACATTACCCTGGTCGACCGTAAAAAAGATATGATTATAACCGGCGGAGAGAATGTCTATTCCACCGAAGTTGAACAGGTTTTATACCAGCATCCGGGAGTACTGGAGGCGGCGGTAATCGGGCTGCAGCACTCGGTCTGGGGGGAAACAGTTGCCGCGGTTATATGTCCCAAGCCGGGTAATGTAATATCTGAAGAAGAATTAAAAGCATTTTGCTCAAGCCGTCTGGCTGATTACAAGATACCTCGCATTTATAAGTTTCCCGAAGTGCTGCCAAGAAACGCTTCGGGTAAAGTGCTCAAAAGAGTACTGCGGGATACGTATAAACGTTTTTAATATGGTATAAAAAAAGCAGACCAAAGCTTAGTCTGCTTTTTTTTAATCATTTTGCCGCTGTCCTTAAATGCCTGCCATATAAAGGACCCAAAGTTCTAAATAACCTATTAGCGCTGCAAAAGTCTTACGAGTACAATTTATCTCTGATTACTTTCCAGCTTGCGGGGTCTTCCATGCCAAGGCGCCAGATGGCAATTCCTCCCAGGTTGTAAGTATTTACAATATCCAGCTTGGCAGCGAGGCTGCTGGCGTTTTCAAAGTAAACACTATGCCAGGAGCCATTTTTGTCGGTGTAACCGTAGTAGGGAACCTGTTTGTTGGCATCCCACTGGATCTGCCTGTTGTATTGCCTGGCCGTATCTGCAGCCATTTGGTATGAGATATAGCGGGAAGTCCCATTATTGGTGTTCCAGTCGAACCCGAATCCTGCTACCCCCATCAGAATCTTTTCCGGCGGCAGTTTGGTCAATGAGTATTGGGCTACATTTTCAACATACTGCCTGGATGCAATTGGCCCCGGGCTGCTGCCGCTGCTGTGTTCATCATAGGCCATGATAACTATTTGATCAGCGTATTGCCCTATTTGGGAATAATCAAAATTATCTCCCCAGCCACCCAGGGATTTATCCGTTGTTTTAGATGGAACGCAGGATATAATTTTGAGTCCGGCGGGCTTGAACTGCGATGATAATTCCTTTAAGAATTGTATGTATAGCCCACGATCGTTGGCATAGATATTTTCGATGTCTATGCATACTCCGCTGTAACCCTGATTTTTAACCAGGTCATAGATATTAGTAACCAGCTTCCAGCGTGTATTGGAATCTGCCAGTGCTTTGTGCACTACATCCTTGCTTACTGTGGAAGAGCCATAAAGAAGATTGTGTATCAGTACATAGTTGCCAATATTATTTTTCTTGCTGAAACTAAGTAATTCGTTTACTTCCGGCCATGTTTGTCCGCCGTATAGCTCCAGACTGCTCGGGTCATTCCTGTTGAGCCGGTACCAGAAAGGAGAAACCGAGGTTAAAAGGCTGCTTTGTGCTTTAACTGTGGCCATGGAAGATGGTAGCGCAGGTTCGTCACCGGTATAAAAACCCAGAACCTCTTTTTGGCTGTGGCTATTGCTGTTGCTATTGCTATTGCTGTTATTCCGTAAACCAAGTAATTTGCTAATCTGCGAATTAGTTTGCACACCGACAATGCCATCCGGCTTTAAACCGTAATTAAGCTGAAATTTTTTTATGGAAGATGCTGTCACAGTACCGAAATAACCTGTTGGTTGAGCAGAAAAATAGCCCAGTTGCTGCAGCTGCTGCTGCAGGGCAAGCACATCGGGACCTCTGTTGCCTTGTTTTAAGTTGCTATAGGCGCCGGAAGATTGGACATTCAGGACAAGAAAAAAAACCAGGAAAGTAATTATCATAGCCGCATGTTGTCTATACCTTGATGTCATTATAGCCTCCTAGTACAAAATTTTCTTTACGCACAGAATTATATAATAGACTAACTTTTAAAGACATCCCTAAAATTTATACTAAGTTGTCAAATGTTTTCTATGTTATAACCTAAACTTGCGGGGATAATTTTGGTGGCCGGCGCAACAATATAAAAAAATGAAGGGGGTGGAAAATTGGAAAAGCCGGATCACCCCGGTCATCATTACAGGGAACCGGAATTGCAGCAAGACCTGCACCGGCCGGTGGGAGCGCCCAGGCCCAGGGAAATAAAGTCGCAAAAAGCCCAGCTTAACAGCGGGCACCGGCCTGGTACAGATAAGGACGTTAAATTGGGTATGAATAAAAAAACAGGACACTTGGATGATTAACATTTAAAGCAAAAACACCGGAATTGACCGGTGTTTTATTTTGTATTTAATACTTCGTGCTGCGGCTTTCAACCAGTTCTTCCGGGCTGGTGTGTATGCGTATATAGTCCTGGGCCGCGTTTTCATTGGCTTCCTTATTTATGATATCCATTTCCGCGTCGGCAATATATGAATCCTGACTTTTTGGCATTATTGCTCACCTCCTGCTTTTAGTGTGAGCTATTTTAAAATTTATTAACCCGGGTAATTGCAGGGCAGCTGTTGCTAAATAATGGGTTGATCACCCTGCCGCTGATGCGTGATAAGTAACTTGCATTTGTTCAAAATGGGTTTGTCTTTATTATGCTATTAGTTATAATTAGAATAAGCTAAAATAAATGATAAAATTTTAATTAGTACCAATAGTTTCAAGATACGGCGAATATGCCAGGAAGATTCTCAGTTCCTATGACGATACGATTGATTTTTACAAATCATGCGGTTTTGAGGTGGGGCACGGTAAAACTCCAATGTTAGTTACATATTTAAAAACCTGAGTAAGGCAAACATTATTTAAAGGAGGGAAAATTTATGAGTTCATTGCGGCTGACAACTTTGTGCGAAAACACGGCCGGTATGATTGGATTTACCGGTGAATGGGGACTGAGCATACTGATTGAATATGGAGACGATACGGTATTACTGGATACGGGTTTAACTGATTCTTTAATGCGCAATACCCTGGCAGGTGGTTTTAATTTAAGTAAAGTCAATAAAATTGTTTTAAGCCACGGACATACAGATCATACCGGTGGCCTGCGCCTCTTGCTCCAGATGCTGCGAAAAAGGGTGGAGATATATGCGCACCCCGACATCTGGGAGAAAAAATACATCCGTGTTAATCTTCCCGGAGGCGGCAGTATGCACCGTTTTATCGGAATCCCGTTTTGCCGTGAGGAATTGGAAGCGCTCGGCGCATCATTTGTTTTAAACAAAGAACCGGTGTGGTTAACTGAAAACATTGTTACCACCGGTGAAGTGCCTTTGACCACCCAATTCGAGGGTGTAGACAATAATATGTTTGTTAAGACGGATAGCGGTTTTGTGCCGGATGCCCTGGCGGATGACCAGGGTATCATCGTCAAGACGGAAAAAGGCCTGGTGCTGCTGCTTGGCTGCGCACACCGGGGACTGGTGAATACCATGCTTCATGCCAGAAACCTGACCGGCATTGATGACATTTACGCGGTTGTCGGCGGCACCCATCTTATCAGCGCCAAAAACGATCAATTGAATGAAACCGTTGCAGCCATAAAAAAATTCGGTGTTCAAAAAATAGGTGTATCCCACTGCACCGGACTGGCTGCCGCCGCCGTACTGGCCCGGGAGTTTGGGGACAAGTTCTTTTTTAATAACGCGGGTACGGTGGTAGAACTGTAAAGGGTTTAATATTCCCCTTAACCGGAAAAGATTGTAAAAAGAGCTAGCGGGAGGGGATTATCTGTGAATTTTAGGGAAATTGACGAAGCAGATGCCAAACAATATTTTGATATGCTTAAAGAAGCACCGGCTATACCGGAATTGCTGGAAAAATACCCGGGGCTGGAAAACCTCGTTCACGTTTTAACCGCCCAACTGACAACATTTTTTATGCTGCCCTACCTGGAAAGGGAGATGGGGGCCGAGGACCTGATAGAAGCTTTTCGACGGTACTTGTATACCGCTTTTGCCTTTGGCGTAATCATGCGGGACAGTGATCTGGCTACCCGTTATGTGATGGATCTCTATAATACTAAAGGTGGCAATGCGGAAAGCGAAAACGTCATGTAATAGGGCAAGTGCTTAGTTTTGCGCGATCAACGGAACTTAATTTGGGGACATTCCTCGAAGAGGCATGTCCCTTTTCCTTTAACGTACACGCTTTGCATATTATGGAGATAGCCATGCTGCTGGCGTGGTACGGATGACACTGTCAGTCCGCCATTCTGCTTGAGATTACTTTGGAGTTGTAGCTATGAGATCCGAGTTTGGCAACGTCACTTTGCTCCTCACAAGGAGAATTTACGTAACACCAGCCCCTGAAGCATAATTTTCAGGATAAAATCCTCTGCCTCACCCAGTCTTTTAACTCCTGATTAATGGGATAAAGGTTTTCCTCTTCCAGATGTCCGCCCTGTTCGCGCACTGCTCTTACCAGCATGTCCCGGGGTGGCTGGGAGTCCAGTGTTGTGCTGGTGCTGTAGTTAACTTTCATATGATATAACGCCAGTTTGGGTGCTCCGTCCAATACGTCTACAACGAAACCAAACCCGATTTTTCTCTGCCCTCTGAATTCACTGTTAAGGTCAAAATCCCAACAAATATTTTCCCTGTCCGGTTTATTCACGTACTGCTCGAGATACATTTTATCCCTCCAGATTTTTTAGGTTATTGTAATTATTTCCTTAATTTTAAAACAGGATACTTTTGGATAAAAAACTATTGCATTTGCCAAAGCCTGGTGGTATTATGGCACCAGGTAAACTGATTCGGTAGCAATAGTTTACCTGGTAATTACCATTTAATAAAGAAGACTTGGTTCAGGTGGGGTTTTGACCCCATCTGAACCTTAGTCGCACTTATTTCGAGTTTATCGCCGCTAAGACTCCCGCCTTTAGAGGCGGGAGTCTTAGCGGCGGTTAACGAGATCAATTAACTGGTCAGCGTGAAAGGAGTAGTTAAGATGGACAGAAAAAAAATTCCGGTTGTTGTCGTACTTGTTGTTGCCGTTGCCTGTGTCTCCTATTGGGTTTATCGAAATTATTACACCCGGGATGAATCGCTGATTCAGGCCACCGGCACCGTGGAGGCCACCACGGTTGAATTGATCGCGAAACTGCCCGGAACCATCAAAATGATGAAAATTAATGCCGGTGATGAAGTAACCGGGGGGCAGCTGGTGGCGGAACTATCCCGCAATGATCTGTTGGCCCAGCGTGAGCGGGATGCGCTGGGTGTTGTAAAGGCTGAATCGCAGCTGGAAGACATTGCATCCGGAGCCAGGCAGCAGGAAAAAGACGAGGCAGCTGCCGGCGTAGATATTGCCAGGACCAATTACCAAAAGGCCAGAGATGATTTTGACCGGGCGGAAGCTCTTTTCAATGAAGAAGCAATTCCCCTGGCCGAATATGATAATGCCCGAACAAAATTGGATCTGGCCCAAAACCAGCTGTCAGTTGCCGAGTCCCAACAGAGCCTGGTTAATTCCGGCAGCCGTCCCCAGCAGGTGGCCACGGCCAGGGCAGCGGTTGAACAAAGCAAGGCGGTGTTAAAAACCACTGAGACAATGCTGGCGGATTTAAAGATATATAGCCCGATTGAGGGAACGGTTGTGACCAAAAACTACGAGGAAGGGGAGTACGTCCAGGCGGGAGCTTCTCTGGCCACGGTGGCAAATTTAAAAGACTTGTGGATTAAAGTATATATCCCCACGGATGACCTGCCCTTGATCAAGCTTGGCCAGATGGTGAAATTTACCGTTAGTGGTATAACAACAGAATATAACGGAGTAATTGATGAAATAGCTTCAAAGGGAGAATTTACTCCCAAAACGATACTTACCAAGAAAGAACGCACCAATGTTGTTTACGGGGTTAAGATTAAGATTAATAACAGCGATGGCACGTTAAAGCCGGGAATGCCGGCCGATGTTACCTTTATCAGCGGAGGGACGGCCGGTGATTAAAGCAGTTGGCCTGACTAAAGCTTTTGGTCAAAATGTCGCGGTGGGCGGGGTTGGCCTCCAGGTGGCCAAAGGTTCTATTTTTGGCTTGGTGGGACCCGACGGGGCCGGCAAAACCACATTAATCAGAATGATCTGCGGGCTGATCACTCCCGATCAAGGAGAGGTTTCCCTGATGGGTCATCCTGCTGCGGAAATTGAGAAGGCCAGAAAGTCAATGGGTTATATGCCCCAGCGCTTCAGCCTGTACGGCGACCTTACGGTTATGGAAAATATCATTTTTTTCGGCTCTCTTTATAAGCTGGGCAGGGCTACAATTAACCAGCGGGCTGACGAAATCCTTGCGGTAACGGGCCTGGCAAGCTTTAAAAAACGGTTTGCCGATAACCTGTCCGGTGGGATGAAGCAAAAGCTGGCCCTTACATGTTCCCTGGTGGCCAGACCCGGCATGCTGGTGCTGGACGAACCTACTTACGGGGTTGATCCCGAGTCCCGGAAAGAATTCTGGAAAATTCTTTACCGGCTGAACAAGGAAGGAATGACTATCCTTGTTTCAACTCCCTATATGGATGAAGCGGAATTGTGCAAACAAGTGGCCTTTATCGACAAAGGCAAAATCACTGCCATAGGATCACCGTCAAGCCTAAAAAAAGACTTTGGGTTTAAAGTATTTGAAGTCAGGGCCGGCACCAGGGACCCTGAAATTTTTAACGGGCTGCAGATATTGCAGGATATGTCTTTTTACGGTGACAAGTATCATCTGGTGGTAAATGACCCTGCTGCGGCCGTACCGGCCATCGGGGCATGGCTGGCTGACAAAAACGTGGAAATGATGTCCTGCAAGGAAGTTGCACCGTCAATGGAGGATGTGTTCGTCTCCCTGGCGGAAAAAGAGGTGCTTTAAATGGAAGAATACGTGGTAACCACGGATAAGCTGACCAAAGTCTTCGGCAGTTTTACCGCCGTCGACAGCCTGACGATGAATATTCGACGCGGTGAGATATATGGCTTTCTGGGGCCCAACGGGGCCGGCAAATCCACGGCCATCCGCATGCTCTGCGGCATATTGGAGCCTACTTCAGGCAGCGGCAGGGTGCTTGGCTATGATCTGGTCAGGGAAGCGGAGAAAGTAAAACAAAAAATAGGCTACATGTCGCAAAAATTCAGCCTGTATGATGATCTTTCCGTACGGGAAAATTTAAATTTTTATGCCGGCCTTTACGGTGTAAACGGGGTGCTGCGGAAAACCCGGGTCCAGGCTATGGTGGATATGGCCGGTCTGCAGGGCAGGGAAAACGAACTCACGGCCAATCTCAGCGGCGGCTGGAAACAGAGGCTGGCCCTGGGTTGTGCCATTATCTCAAAGCCGTCCATAATTTTTTTGGATGAGCCGACCAGCGGCGTCAGCCCAACCAGCAGGCGCTTGTTCTTTAATATTATCCGCAAGCTGGCGGGCGAGGGAGCGGCTGTTTTGGTGACCACTCATTTTATGGACGAGGCCGAGTACTGCGACAATATCGCTTTTATTTCCGCCGGCCGGCTGATGGCGGTGGATACTCCGGATAACTTGAAAAAGAGTGTTATCGAAGGTTGTTTGGTGGAAGCGGAGCTGCCGGATGCAATAGACTGGATCAATAAAATTGAGGAACTGCCATACGTCAAAGAATGTTCGGTCCATGGCCCGGTGCTGCACGTTTTACTCGAACATGAACAAAATATAGCTTATCTGGCTGAATTTACACATGCGGAAATAAACCGCGTGACACCGTCACTCGAGGACGTGTTTATTGCGCTGGCGCGCAAAACCCGGAACGGGGTACCAACAGAGGATGAACAAAAGATATCGTAGGCAAGGCGATCCGGTGGCTTCCCCGAGTAAGCGGAGCACTGGATGCGGTCCATAGCCCGTCAAATCCCCAAAGCTTGACCCCGGAAGGGCGTAAAGTGACACTGGGCTGTCTGTTGCAATCGTTAGCTACAAATAACTATAAAAGATACAAAGAAAATTGCGGAGCGCACGGAGGGAACCACCGGAGCGCCAGATACAAGTAACTTAAAAACTTTTTCTGGGAAGGTGCATGAAGATGAGCAGAATACTGGCGGTGTTGCACAAGGAATTTCTGCAAATGCGCAGAGACCGGATGACCCTGGGACTGGTTTTTATGCTGCCATTGGTACAATTACTGTTGTTCGGGTATGCCATACAAACCGAGGTCAGGCATATATCAACGGTGGTTTTTGACCAATCGCTTACAGCAGAAAGCCGGGACTTATTGGAAGCATTTAGTGCATCAGGTTATTATGACATCAATTACGTCGCCGGCAGCTATGATGAGGTCAGCAGGATGATTGACAGCGGCAGAGCCAAGGTTGGGATAATTATTCCGCCCGATTTTTCCCGTAGTGTTAAAAGGGGCGAAGCCGCCCAGGCCCAGGTAATAGTAGATGCCAGTGATAATATGGTAGCCAATCAGGCCGTGGCGATAGCCACTTCCATCGGACTGATTAAATCGCAGGAGATATTAACTAAGCTTAAGCATATCGGTGGACAGCCGTATGACATCAGAGTCAGACCCTGGTATAATCCCGACGGCATCACAGCTTATTACATGGTGCCGGCCATCCTGGGTATTATTGTGACCATGACCATGGTGATTATGACTTCCATGGGCATAGTGCGGGAAAGGGAGCGGGGCACCCTGGAACAGCTTATTGTAACGCCGGTCAAGGCTTATGAATTGATGATCGGAAAAATACTGCCTTATATTGCCCTGGGGTATGTGCAAATTACCGTGGCCCTGCTGGTGGGGGTAATTGTTTTCGGTGTGCCCATCCGCGGCAGTTTATTGGAGCTTTATTTATTGACGTTGTTTTTTATTACCGCTTCACTGGGGGTCGGGATCTTCATCTCCAATATCGCCAAAACCCAGATGCAGGCTTTTCAAATGTCGTTTTTCTTCCTGCTGCCGAGTATCCTGCTGTCTGGTTTTATGTTTCCCAGGGATGCCATGCCCAAGGTAATATATCTGATCAGCAACCTGATACCGCTGACGTATTATCTTGACATCATCAGGGGCATAGTTTTAAAAGGCATCGGCTTTCAATACCTGGTCGGGCAGGTTGCCTCCCTGCTGGTATTTTCTGTGGTGTTGCTGTTTTTGAGTGTGATCAAATTTAAGAAAAAAGTCGCCTAAAATAAGCAGGTGGAGTTGATATAAATTGAAGGAAAGAATAATCGGTGCTTTTATGGATTTATCTTCCACCATGGGTTTTTACAACGTTACCATGGATGAGCTGGCTTCCCGGGCGGGGATGAGTAAAAGGACGATTTACCGCTATTTTCGCAGCAAGGAAGAAATAATTGAAGCAGTCCTGGATGAATTTATGAATAAAGTTGCCGGTGGAATAGGACAAGTAATAGCAAAGGAAAACAAACCGGCAGATATCATCGCCGGCATTGTCCTTTACATCACCCAAACTGCTCCGACCTTTATTAACCCGCTGGTGCTGAATGATTTAAAGGTTCATTATCCGGAGTTCTGGCAAAAAGTTGATCGTTTTAGAATTGAAAAAATACAGGGATTCATTCAGTTTATGGTAAATGGTAATAACAAGGAAGAACTGCGGGACATTGACCCGCGCATTTTTACCGCTGCTTTTATAGCCTCCATCCAGGCAGTGATCAATCCCGTTTTTATACTGGATAATGACCTGACCTTTGGCGAAGCGGTTAAGCAGCTTGTGGAATTATTCATGCACGGGTTTCTGAAAGAAAAGTAACTGACCATTACACCGGTCGGCATCTGGACGACATGGAGGCCCCTGTGGGCCGAAAGCGCCCGGCTGCGCTGCGAGGATACCTTTCTGGCGGCGGCGGAAACCCTGCTGGAAAGTTACCGGGAATCCGGCGAGCGGGCGAAAACCATGGAGCTGTTAAGGCGCTGCATGGGTTAAAACTATCAATATAAATTTGTTGTATTCGTGCGCAGTATATACATAGCACATATTTTATACTATACTTAATATACTAAAACATAAGGAGATGATAATTATGGCCGATACAACGAATATAAGCATTCGCCTGGACGTGGAGCTAAAAAAACAAGCGGAACAGCTCTTTTCCGAACTCGGCATGAACATGACGACGGCTTTCAATATTTTTCTGCGTCAGGCGGTTCGTCAGCAGCGAATCCCGTTTGACGTCGCCCTGGAGGCTCCCAACGCTGAGACAATCGCCGCTATGGAGGAGGCCGAGCGCATCAGCCGCGATCCTTCGGTCAAAGGTTATACCGACGCCGAGCAAATGATGAAGGAGCTTTTGACTGATGTATGAGATAAGGCCAACCAGCCGTTTCAAGCGTGATCTTAAGCATATCCAGCGCAGAGGTTATGACCTTCGCTTGCTCACGGCGGTTATCCAAACGCTGGCTGCCGGGGCGCCTCTGGCGGAAAAACATAAGGATCACGCCTTGAGTGGCGTGTGGTCAAAACACAGGGAATGCCACGTCACACCAGATTGGCTCTTGATCTACAAGCTGGAAAACGACATTCTTGTTCTGACTCTGACTCGTACCGGAACCCACAACGATCTGTTTGGATAAGCCCGGTTTCACCCCGCCGTCCGCAAAAGACAAAACAACGTCAGGAAAAGGCACAGGAGAGACAAACCCCTGTGCTTTTTTGCGCCCTTGTTTCCTATGGGCGGGATTGCCCAACCAACCAGCAACCCGCCAACCTGGCCTGCGGGCAGTACTCTGACGGCCAGTGGCACGACAAAGACAAGGACGACCTTAAGCTGGACGGCAGCAGCGGCGGCACTCCTGCCACGCCGACTTACAATGCGGTGGTTTTTTCAGGCATCGGCTCGGCAGAAACCGCAAAGTAGCTAAAAAAGAAGGAAGCTACATTTTTCTGTAACCTCCTTCTTTTTCCGTATCGGTTTAGGGTATGGTTCAGCAAGTTTCCCTATTAAACCGTGCCGTTAAGCGGACACGCCTTTTAAAGTGGTTACTGCAGGTAATTGGCATAAGGGAATTGTGAGCTATAGCCGGTGAAATTTTGGTGAGTCTGGGCGAGTTTCCGGGCCTGCTCCGCCTCCAGCGTATACCAGCCCTTACGGAACATCAGGTTAAAAAGCTCCCGGGTCATGACATGGGTTTCAGTAAATATGCGCATTAAATCGTTATGCAGCTGCCGGTGGCTGGCTTCACGGACGAAAACATTCAAGTTGTCCGTCAAGTACTTTTCCTGAGCCAGCGCCAAATTCACCGAGTCCCTGTCGTTGATTTGGGGTCCTTTGATTTCCGGAAGCATGCCTGTTTGCGGATTTTTTATTTGATTTTGGCTCTGCTGCATATTTTGCCGGCCCATCATCATCGGGTTGCCTTGCTGCATCCCCTGGGTTCCCCCCATATATTGGTTAAACGGCATTTTTGCCACCTCCCTATTGATTCCCCACGTTGTTGGGGTCTGTGTGTCTAAGCAGCATTTGGTAATGGGTCTGGTGCATCTGGCCAACACGATTTAAAAAATTTTTTATTTCCGGGTCTTGGCAGTTCAGCGAGGCGTGATGCATCATTTTCATGGAAACTAATTCCCAGGACAGCGCATCCTTTAAATAAAGATGGTCCTTGGTGCTGATAACGTTAGGCGGTTCCGGCATGATTTGTCCGAATTGCTGTTGCTGCTGATATTGGTTAAGCATGACCTAAGTCTCCTTTCAAACAGGGTTTGTTTTATATTTTCTAATTATGAGGATAGTTATGTAAGAGTTAAATAAAAAATACTTTTTTAATACAGATTTAGGAACAAGGTAATAATAAGCCCATAAAATATTTTATTGCGGGGTGACATTATGTCTGAAAAAGACCGGAAATTGCAGCGGCAAATCCAAGAAATGCTGGATAATGATAGAGATTTAAGGAGTTACAGCCTTAAAGCTAATGTAATAGACGGTGAGGTTGAAGTAACCGGAATAGTCGATACGCTTTCTGAAAAAAACAGGCTCAGGAAAAAACTGCAGGATTTGGACGGTGTCAAGGGCATTGAGCTTGGCCTGGCTATCAGCACCGACGGTGCTATAGATGATGAGTCTGTTACCGCGGAAGTAATTGAAGAATTAAATGCCAATCCTCTGGTGAACCTGCGACATGTTGGCGCCAGGTCCGTTGATGGGACGGTTTTTCTGATGGGCACAACAGAAAGCGAAGACGAGGAGCGGGAGGCTGTTAAAGCAGCTGAAAAGGCCCGGGGAGTTAAAAATGTTATCAGCCAGCTAAAAGTTCGGCCCGGGGGGTATGATGATGAGAGCCTGGAAGCTATTTTCCATCACCAGGTCAATAATGACGAAGAAGACGAAGGGGAAGCCAGGATTTTTTAAAGGATGGAGGTAGTTGTGATGGGTGGGAAGGAGCCGAAATTTATCGGTGACGAGAAACAATTAATGGTTGATAAACTTGTCGAAAAGGCGGAAAAAGCGCGCCAGGCGTTGACTAAGCTGAATCAGGAACAGATAGACCACATTGTCCGGGCTATGGCGCTGGCGGGCCTGGATAAACACATGGAACTGGCCCGGCTGGCCGTGGAAGAGACCAAGCGGGGCGTATATGAAGATAAAATGATTAAAAACATTTTTGCCACGGAGTCGGTGTACCACAGCATCAAATATAAAAAAACCGTTGGCGTTATCAGTGTCAACGATGAAGAGGATTTTATGGAAGTAGCAGAGCCTGTCGGAGTTATTGCCGCCGTAATCCCGGTCACTAACCCGACTTCTACTACCATGTTTAAATCATTAATTTGCCTGAAAACGGCCAACCCGGTGATTTTCAGCTTTCACCCCGGGGCCCGGCGCTGCAGCGCAGCGGCTGCCAAAACCATGCTTGACGCGGCGGTGGAAGCCGGCGCCCCCGCGGATTGCATCACCTGGATTGAGCATTCCAGCATCGAGGCTACCGGTTTCCTGATGAATCATCCCGGCGTGCAGCTAATTCTGGCGACAGGTGGAGCCGGGCTGGTCCGTGCGGCTTACAGTACCGGAAAGCCCGCCCTGGGTGTTGGTCCGGGCAATGTACCCTGTTATATTGAAAAGTCGGCCAAAGTTAAACGCGCGGTAACCGACCTGATCCTGAGCAAAACTTTTGATAACGGGCTGATCTGTGCCTCTGAGCAATCCATAGTTATTGACAGGGACATTTATCAAGAAGTCACTTCATTAATGCAGCATTACGGCTGCTATTTCCTGGGGGAAGATGAAGCAGCCAAATTGGAACAACTGGCTGTTAAGGGCGAGGACTGCAGCCTGAATCCTGCCATAGTGGGACAATCAGCATATGATATTGCCAAAATGGCGGGTTTCGAGGTCCCTCCCAACACCAAAATACTGGTAGCTCCTCAGCAGGGTGTGGGCCCGCAGTACCCTCTTTCCATGGAAAAATTAAGCCCGGTATTGGCCTGCTATCAATCTGAAGAATACCGGGACGGCATTAAAAGGTGTGAGGAAATCATTGGCTTTGGCGGGCTGGGCCATTCGGCGGTGCTTCATTCCGAAAACAAGGAAGTTGTTGACCTTTTTTCCAGGCGCATGCGGGTGGGGAGAATTATTATTAATTCTCCGGCTTCACACGGGGCCATAGGGGACCTGTATAACGTCAACGTTCCTTCTCTAACCCTGGGGTGCGGCTCCATGGGTCATAATGCCACCACTTCCAATGTCAGTGTTGATAATTTGATTAACGTCAAGCGGGTCTCCAGCAGAAGGGAAAAGCTGCAGTGGTTCAGAGTTCCCGAAAGAGTTTATTTTGCACCTGGTTCGGTGCAGTATCTGGAAAAGATGCAAGGGCTGGAAAGAGTTATCATTGTTACCGACCCCGGGATTGTTAAACTGGGTTTTTTAGACAAAGTTATTTATCACCTCAGAAAACGCAATAATCCGGTTATGATGGAGGTTTTTTCTGAAGTGGAGCCCGATCCTTCGGTGGATACAGTTCAAAAAGGCTGTACAGTGATGAGGCAGTTTCAGCCCGATACCATTATTGCTTTGGGCGGCGGTTCTCCGATAGATGCGGCCAAGGCCATGTGGCTTTTCTATGAGCACCCTGAAGTCGAATTTGAATTTTTGAAATTGAAATTTCTTGATATCCGCAAACGCACCTATAAATATCCCAAATTAGGGCGTAAAGCAAGACTGGTCGCCATACCCACCACCAGCGGGACCGGTTCGGAAGTCAGTGCCTTTGCGGTTATTACGCACCGGGGCCGGGACATCAAATACCCCCTGGCAGATTACGAACTGACTCCCGACGTGGCCATAATTGACCCTGAATTTGTGAACACCATGCCGCCCGCGGTAACCGCCGATACGGGTTTGGATGTCCTTACTCACGCCGTGGAAGCATATGTGTCGGTATTGGCTTCTGATTATACAGATGCCATGGCGCTAAAAGCCACTGAGCTCGTTTTCAAGTACCTGCCTGCCAGCTATCAGAGTGCGGATAACCGCGAAGCCAGGGGTAAAATGCATAACGCTTCGTGTATTGCCGGGATGGCCTTTACCAACGCATTCCTGGGTGTTTGTCACAGCCTGGCCCATAAAATCGGCGGTGAATTTCATATTCCGCACGGCAGGGCCAATGCCATTCTGCTGCCGCACGTAATCAGATATAATTCGGAGATACCCAGTAAATTTGCCTCTTTTCCACAGTATGAATATTACCAGGCCCCGGAAAAATTTCGGCAGATGGCTGCCTTATTAGGGCTGCCGGCGGCAAATGTTCAGGAAGGTGTAAACAGCCTGATCGACGCGGTGGAGAAACTGCGTTCCGCAGTTGGTGTACCTGCTACAATAGCGGAATGTGGAGTTGATGCCGAATTATTTAAACAGAAGGTGCCGGAATTGGCAGAGAAGGCTTTTGACGACCAATCCACCACCGCTAATCCCAGGATGCCGTTAATTGAGGAGTTGGCGGCAATTTTGCTGCGGGCGTATGATAACGCTAAGCATGAGCATGATTTGATTAGAAATGTCAATGCGAGTCGGCAACATTGCAATCCGGATACCCATGTAGCTAATGTGGTTCATTAGCGAGAATTAATAGAGGTATAGGAGCGGACGAACCTGTCCGCCCGCCTCTGCTATTTCCCGACAGCTGCTCAATAGTTGCTCAGTTAATATTATTGGGTTGCCAGGAAAGTCCTTGTAGCATATAATTAATATAACTGTTTAGATACAAGGATGTATCGAGTCATGGCCAAAGAAGGTCCTGATACCGTTGTGTGCGGTTTAGGGCTTTTTTATTCGGGAGGTACTACTTAGTGAAAAAAATTGAAGCCATAATCCGCCCGGCCAAGCTGGAAGATGTCAAAGAAGCTCTTTCACGCTTCGGCATACACGGTATGACGGTTAGTCAGGTTTTCGGGTGCGGTCTGCAGGGTGGTTGGGTAGGCGTGTACAGGGGACACGAGTACAGCATCAACCTGCTGCCCAAGGTAAAATTAGAAATAGTTACCAAGGATAATTGGGTTGACGAAATTGTTCGGGTTATCAGTGAAGCTGCCCGAACCGGTGATGTCGGTGACGGAAAGGTTTTTATCTACCCGATGGATGACGCAGTTCGCATTCGGACCGGGGAAAAACACGAAGACGCCATTTAACAAGTAAATAACGTAACTCCAGTGTTGGAAAAAGGGCAAGGGCGCTCGTAACGGAATATTACCGTTACCTGCCCTTTTATTTTTTGTGGAAAAGGAGTAGGTATTATGGATATTGGTTTTAAAGAACTTGCCTCGGGTATAGATACGGTGTGGGTGCTGCTTTGTGCGGCACTGGTGCTCTTTATGGAAGCTGGTTTTGCCTTTTTGGAAGCTGGTTTTATCAGGGCTAAAAATTCTTTGAATATTGTGATGAAGGTTTTTACTGACTGTACTTTTGGTATGCTCGGTTTTTGGGCCATTGGCTTTGGCTTAATGTACGGGGCGAATGTTTTCGGCCTTTTTGGCGGCAGCGGTTTCTTTTTGACGGGTAATTTGCAGCATATTGATTTAAGTATTCCCATACCTGCATTCTGGATTTTCCAGGCTGCTTTCGCCATGGTTGTGGCTTCGATCATATCAGGTGCGGTGGCCGAGCGGATGAAGTTCAGCACCTATATCATATTTACCTTTTTATGCACTTCGTTTATGTATCCCATTGCCGGGCACTGGATCTGGGGTGATGGAGGCTGGCTAAGCAAGCTGGGCATGATTGATTTTGCGGGATCTGCGGCAGTTCATGCCGTTGGCGGCTGGGCGTCACTTGCGGCTGTCATGGTGCTGGGGCCCCGTACGGGCAAATATAATGCTGACGGCAGCGTAAATGTTTTACCGGCCCACAATATGCACCTGGCTTTTTTAGGCACATTCATCCTTTGGTTTGGTTGGTTCGGTTTCAATCCCGGCAGTTCCCTGTCCGGTTTGAATGCAAGTATTGCCCATATAGCGCTGACCACCAACCTGGCGGCGGCAGCCGGAGGCGCTACCGGAATTCTCTTTACCATGCGCCGTTACGGCAAAGCAGACCCCAGTATGGCAATTAACGGCGCGTTGGCCGGTCTGGCTGCTATTACAGCCGGAACCGCTGCTGTTGGCCCCGTCAGTGCAGCTATTATCGGTACAGTAGCCGGAATTTTAGTGGTTTTGGCCGTGGAATTTTTTGACCGGATCAAGGCCGATGACCCGGTAGGCGCCATTGCAGTGCATGGTGTCGGCGGTTCCTGGGGGGTGCTGGCTGTTGGCTTGTTTGCCAGGGATGGCGGGCTGCTGTTTGGCGGAGGCGTTCAACAGTTGATGGTTCAGGCTCTGGGGGTGATTAGCGTATCCATTTGGGCTTTTGGTATAACTTACCTTGCTTTCTCATTGTTAAAAGCAACTATGGGAATTCGTGTCACCCGCCAGGAAGAAATTGAGGGGCTTGACCTTAACGAGCATGGGATAACGGCTTATTCCGACCTCGTTACGGGTACATTAAAAGGGGTTGGCCACAGTACAGTGCATCACCAGGATGGCGTTGGCCTGCCAGTGACAAATACTATAACGGTTCGTTAATTTTTATAAATGCAAGCCCGTTACCCCCTGTGAAAAGGGGGAACGGGCTTGGAATAGTTATTTTTGAGGTTTTTTATCCATAATTAAAGCGTGGCTGATTAAGTGATGCAGGTGTATGACCTTGGCGTCAAGCTCGTAGTACTTAATAATGTCGGTTAGCTGGTCAAAACAGTTGTGGCAGGGACAGGCCACCAGGTTGCAGCCGGTATCCTTGATCTGATCGGCCTTCAGCTTGCCCTTGGCCATCCGGTAAGGATAAATATCTTTACCCATGGCCAGCAGGCCGCCGCCACCGCCGCAGCAGTAATTCATCACTCCGTGGGGATTCATTTCCCTGAATTCAGTTACTGTTTTATTTAAAACGTAGCGCATTGCGTCACCCAGTCCCTGTTTGCGTACGGAATTACAGGGGTCGTGCAATGTAATCGGCTCGGTGTTTACACTGGGATCTACGTGAAGCAGTCCTGCTTCAAACCATTCTACGTATTTTTCAACAATACTTTTCACCGGGTATGTATTGTCTTTTTCCAGCCAAACCTTTGGGCCCCACTTGTTGGCATGGGTGGCGTGGCCGCACTCGGTTATAACAAGCTCTTTTACTTTAAGGCGTTTAACTTCATCGGCATATCTCTGGGTGATTATGCGAGATTCTTCATCATTACCGTTAAACAGCGCATAGTGGGTTGCGTCCCACCACTTGCTGCTGCAGGTCCAATCAGCGCCTACGTACCACATTATTTTAGCTAGGCTCTGGACATCGTTGGGATAATATTTAATTTCACGCGGGTCCCAAAGGAACAGAAAATCAGCGCCTTCCTTGTCGATTGGTATTTTGGCGTTGGGGTCGCCGACTTCTTCCTGCAGCTCTTCTTCCATCCATTCCAGCGTATCCAGATAATCTTCGGTGGAAACCTCCATCTGGTTGCCTGTTTTAATCTGGGCATCAACGACATCCTGTAAGAAGCCCGGTGCCTTGAGGCCAAAATTGCCCCTGATTGTCCTAACCAGGGTCAGCACTTCCACGCCCATGGGGCATTCTGAGGTACATCGCCCGCACTGGGTGCAGGCCCAGATAAACTCAGAATTCAATACCTCGTCGCGCATGCCCAGGGTCAGCATCCGAATAAACTTTCTGGGGTCGGCGTTTTCGTGAACTCCGTTATAAGGACACCCTGCGCTGCACATACCGCATGACAGGCAATTATAGAATTGTTCGCGATCGCTGGTGGTACAAGCCTTGGAAACGACTTCATGCATAAAGTTGGGGTCAAGCTTGTTAGCAAAGATTACACTCACTGTTTTTCCCCCTTATTGAATAATTAATTAACAATAGTTTAAAACTATTATGAAACATTGTCAATTAACAATATTGGTTCATTTGCCCATGTTAGGGGGAAAATGCACAAAGATAGTATTTTTCAGTTTAATTTAGGTCTTTGCATTTCCTCTAACTGCTCCCTTAATTCAACCAGATGCATTTTTTCTTCCAGTAATAATTTGCTCAGCATAGCTTGAATTTCGTTATTCTCAGTTTGTGTAAAAAGCTCATGGTAAAGCAAGATTGAATCTTTTTCCGCCTGAATACCTATGGACAAGGCTTCCTCCGGCGTGATGCGGTCGGTCAATTCCTCCGCGTCAGCTGGAAAAACACTGGTTTTAAACAACGATTTCAGAAAAGCTGCTGTTTCACTGCCTAATATGCTATCTTTTGATGTGTCGCCGGTTTTATCAAGCAGCATTTGAAAAAGACGGTGATGTTCTTTTTCCTCCTCTGATAATTTATGAAAAATGTCCGCGGTTGCACTGTTTTTAGAGCGGCGGGCCATGGAGGAATAGAAGCCTGCGCCGCGCAGTTCATTATTGAGAGCGATTTTATATACCTCTGGCATTGTAACTTGGTTGGACAAGCTATCATCTCCCTATTCCTCTTTTATGCTGTTATCCACGTATACCGCCCCGTGACCGTAATGCTCCGGCGCGGCAGTTTGCCCTTCACTATTTTGAACCTCAAATGTATTTGCTTCAAGTTTATTAATGGGAGTTTCCTTTTTTATATATTTTTTAACCAAGCTTAAAACCTCGCTTCCAATTTCAAAATGTGTCGTCTCAGACAATATTTATTTTTCTCCGGCTAATGCTCGATTATTAATAATTAATAGAATTGATACTGCCTATTTTCAGGGGTATAGTCTCTTATTTTTATAAATGCACACTATATATAAGCTTCTTTCATAATTTATTTAAAACAATATAAGGGGGATTTATAATGGGACATATATTAGATGGGGAATGTTTTGTCTCTGAACCCATTGTGATGGATAAAACCGCCCCTGATTTCACAGCGGAAGCTTATTACAGGGGACAGAAAATTGATGTCAGACTGTCGGATTTCCGAAACCAGTGGGTGGTGCTGTTCTTTTACAAAGCTGACTTTACTTTTGTCTGACCAACCGAATTGGCAGCCGTGGCTGACCATTATGCGGAATTTAGGAAACTGGGCGCTGAGGTGCTGGGGATCAGTACCGACAGTGTGTATGCGCATAAAATTTTTGCCGAGGTGTCGCCTTCCGCCAGGAAAGTGCAGTATCCGCTTTTATCCGATCCCACCCATGAAATTTCAGAGTGCTTTGGCGCCTACAAGCCATCGGAAGGTGTGGCTACCCGCACTACGTTGATAATATCTCCAAAAGGGTTAATCACATATTTCTGTAAGTATCCCGGCAGCGTAGGCCGGAATGTAAATGAAATTATCCGGGTTCTCCAGGCACTCCAATTCACTGAAGCAACTGGACTGAACGCACCGGCCGGCTGGCTGCCCGGTCAGCCGGGGTTGCGCAAAGAATGGGATATGGTCGGCAGAATATAAAATAATATTTTTTAGACATAAAGCTGCTTCCCGGCGGGAGCAGCTTTATAGTGCCAATGAAACTGGTTGGGGTGCGTACTTTGATGTGCGGTGGTCACTGGTTGTTGGAAGTTGCAGCGATAAAAGAGAGGGGAACCATAAAAAAGACATAAAAAGAGGAATTGGTCGATCGTTCGTAAAATATGATCAATTATGTTGTTAAAGTGCATAAAACATATAAATACATAATAACAGGAGGATTGTTTATGAAATTATCCGATATTAAGCGTGTTCTAATCCTGGGTGCCGGTACGATGGGACAGCAAATAGGTTTGCAGTGCGCTATGCACGGTTATGAGGTGGTGTACTATGATGTGTCCCGGGAGGTTCTGGACAAAGCGATGAAGAGTGTGACCAAGCTTGCCTCCTGGTACGCATCCACTGGCCGCCTTACTGAAGAGCAGCTCCGGCAGACCCTGGCGCGGATCTCCATGACCCCTGACGCGGCTGAGGCCGCCCGGGGAGTTGATTTGATCAACGAGTCGGTGCCCGAGGACCCGGATCTCAAGGGTAAAATCTTTGCCCGGTTTAACAAGCTTTGCCCGGAGCGCACCATCTTTACCACCAATACGTCCTTATTGCTGCCCTCCATGTTTGCCCAGGCCTGCGGAAGGCCGGAGAAGCTTTGTGCTCTGCATTTCCATGATCTGCGCTCCAACAACGTGGTTGACGTCATGCCTCACCCGGGTACCGCGCCGGAGGTTGCGCAGCTTGTACATGACTTTGCCGGAAGCATTGGTCAGATCGTTATTACACTTCAAAAGGAAAATAGTGGTTATGTTTTTAACACTATGCTTTCCAGCCTGTTTTTATCAGCCCTGACCCTGGCCTCCAGGAATGTCACTTCTGTAGAAGACATAGACCGGGCCTGGATGGGGGTTACGCGCATGCCAATTGGCCCCTTTGGTATTATGGATCAGGTAGGCCTTTCCACAGTATGGGATATCACCGACTACTGGGCTAAGAAAAAAGGGGACAGGCAGGCCCAGGCCAACGCCGATTTTTTGAAGCAATATGTGGACAAGGGTAAACTGGGCTATAAAACTAAGCAGGGTTTTTATACATATCCAAACCCCGCTTATTTAGAAAAAGATTTTCTCACTGCATCTAAAGAAGAGTAATTAGCCCGCTCCTTTGGCCTGCAAATGAGCAGAATTAATATGTTTTAATCACAAACTTACTTTTTAGAGCCAAATCATACACTGCTGACATATAATGGATAAATGCTAAAAGCATGAACATTTGGAGTGTTTGATTTTGGCAAAATTTAGAATTATTTCATTTGACGGAGGCGGTATTCGCGGAGCGTTAACCGCAAGTCTGGTCAAGAAAATTAATGACCTGTTCCCGGACTTTATCGATAAGGCGGATATGTTTGCCGGTACATCAACCGGTGCCTTTATTGCTCTTGGTCTTGCCGCTGGATTAAAAGCGGAAAAATTGGTCGATCTGTATTCTGTTAAAAACGGCAGGTATATATTCAATCCAAGATATTGCGACCTGTACAGGCCCAAATATAATAATTATCATTTAAAGAAGCTGCTTAAAGAAGTTTTTGGCACGGAATTGAAAATTAAAGATCTGGACCGTTTTGTGTTGGTGCCCTCGTTCAGGGTTAACGGTTACGGTTCCACATTATTTTGGAGCCCGGTTTTTTTTAATAATTTTATGGGTTCGGGGACAACAGATGCCACTGTTATTGACGTTGCGCTTTCCAGCAGCGCCGCGCCGACGTATTTCCCGTCTTATGAAAACCGCATTGATGGCGGGGTTATCGCCAATAATCCCAGTATGGCAGCTATTGCCGCAGCGACGGACAGGTATCTGGGCGGCAGGAAAATTGAGGATATTTATTTGCTGTCGATAGGAACCGGATTTAACTGTTACGGAATCAATTATAATACCGCCGGGTGGGGTAAACTGCAATGGTTGTTGTGTCCCTCCCCTCCAGCACCGATTATCACTGTTATAACCGATGGCGTCTCAGATGCCTATGCCCTATTCAGCCATCAAATGCTTGGTTATAGATATAAACGTCTCAACCCGGCACTGTCCAGACCTGTTGGGCTGGATAGCTATAATAAAATTCCTATGCTGGTTGAATTGGCCCATAATTATGACCTGGGCCCCACTATTGCCTGGCTGAAAAATAACTGGTTGGATTAATTTAAAGGTAAACTAATTTATAATGTAACATAAGGAGTGGATTAAGTTTGAGCTTGCGCGAACTAATTGATTTGCAGATAAAGAAGTCTATTCCGGAATTTGGTATTGTAAGCTATTACAGGGAGCCTCTGGTAGGTTTTGCCTCCGCCAGTGATCATTTGTTTACCCAAATTAAACAAGTAGTTGGCCCTCAGCACATGCACCCCAAAGAATTTCTGTCCGGGGCAAAAACAGTGGTGGCTTTTTTCCTGCCGTTTAGTGATATCATCATCAACGCCAACCGGAAAGCGTCCGGTGTAGCCCGGGAATGGGCGGAGGCGTATATTGAAACCAACAAGCTGATCACCAAAATTTGTGGACAGGTTATCAATTTGCTTGAAAAAGAAGGTTATAGTGCGCTGGCTGAAAAACCCACCCATAATTTTAACGAGGAGGATCTAACTGCGGGGTGGTCTCATAAAAGCGTCGCCTTTGTTGCCGGGCTTGGCACCTTTGGCGCCAACAGGATGCTAATTACCAAAGCAGGCTGTGCCGGCCGCTTTGGCAGCATTGTTACTTCAGCGGTCATACCGCCCAGTTCAAAACCGCAGGAAGAATATTGTAGGTTATTATAGTCAAGGCAAATGCCTTTATTGCGTTAAACGTTGCCCCACGGGAGCACTAAAAACCGGTGGAATTGAAAAGCATATTTGCTACCAGCGTCTGCTGGAAGTGGATAGGGAGTTTGCAGATTTGGGGTTATGCGATGTCTGCGGCAAATGCGCCATGGGACCTTGTGCCGCCGGCCCGTATAAGATGACCTAATCAGATTGACGACGAGGTGGAACAATGTATTGCCAATTGGATCAGGTTGGTGAAATCCTTAATATCGCCGGGGCGGTAAAGGATGCTGTGGCAAAGGATGCTGCAGGAGTCTTCGATGTTGCAACATTAAGTTTTAAAGCCAGCTCCGTTATTTTTGGTTTATTGCTTTTAAATGATAATGATGTTTTCATTAAAAAAGGAACGGTAAGTATTAAAGGTATTCAGGCAAATTACTACTGGGTGGAGCTCTATCTGGACGGCCTGCCTTTTATTTTAACGGTTATTAATGAGGCGGCGCCGGAGGTTTTATTTTTGCCGGAGGAAGAAGCGGAAGAAGAATACGGTTTTTTACCGGAGCAAGACCATGAATGGCGGCCCTCTGATTGCGAAGAAGAAATTTGGCGGGCAGTGCTGGCTACCCTGGATGTTAACAAGCCTGTTCAGCAGATTTTAGGAGAAATTTTAAAAATTATCTAGGTAAAATTTATACCAGACCATGCATAAACATAGAATACAGTTACATTATTCCTTGGTTACGCGCGGGTAAGATAATGGACATAAGCATCAGAAAAAGCCAAAATAATTAAACAGGCAGCGCCAGTTTACTACCAGGGACCAAAAAGGGGGTTTTATTAAAAAAAGAGAATCTGTTATTATAAACTAGATAGCTTTAAATTATATATAAGGAGAGTGGATCCATTACTATGGATGATGGCGCGTCGCCACTATTGATTATCATTTTACTATCTCTTTTCATGGTGTTTGTTAACTTCGTATTTGTTGCGAAAGTATTCTTTAATAAAGGTAAAACCACCCCGTCTTTCACGACAGCGGGGCAGGTTAAGCCCCGGGATAGAAAGTTGACCCAACCAAATTGATTATTGAAACCAGGAACCTCGTGTATTTTAGATTATACACGAGGTTCCTTTCTATTAAAGTGCCTTTACAAATGCCCTAACTTGTTCAAGCATTTTTTGGCGCTCTTCGTCTGAAACCATCGGTACGGCATAACTGTTGTGATATTTCATATCTGAAAAACCGCAGAAGCTGAAAATCCCATTTACAATGGATGTATTAATGGCGTCCATCATCCCGGTTTGTTTTGCTGTGTTTTCGTCTGCACCGGTAGTGGTGATAACTGCTGCCCGTTTGCCGGTTAAAAGCCCTCTGGGCCCACTGGCGGTATATTCATAAGCAAAGCCCTGGCCCAACACCCGGTCGATGTATCCCTTCAGGATTGCGGGAAAAGAATACCACCAAATCGGGCTGATTATGACCAGGGTGTCGGCCCAGGCAACATCAGTCTGCTCGCGGGCGATATCGTCGGGGGTTTTGCCGGAAAGCATTTGCTGAAAGTCGGAAGCGCTGAGAACGGGGTTCCACTGCATAGCATAAAGATCTTTAACTTTTACTTCAGCGCCCTTTTTCCCGAGTTCTTCCTTGACAGTTCCCAGAACTGCCGCATTAAAACTTTGGGGATTGGGGTGGGCCAAAATTATAAGCGCCTTCATATTTTAAAGCACCTCCTTGCAATTTTGAAGTTAGCATACCACATTGACAAAATATTAAAAACCATATAGCATGAAAATTGAAAAAAATTGAGGTGATAGCTGTGTGTATGGAAAAAACTCCTTGGGAAAAAGCTGTGGACTTTCACGGCCATTCGTGTCCCGGTTTGGCTATTGGCTTTAAAGTATCTGAAATAGCGCTAAAGCATTTGCAGCAAATGCGTTCACAGGATGAAGAACTGGTAGCGGTTGTGGAAAATGATGCCTGCAGCATTGATGCCGTGCAGGTTATGACCGGCTGCACCCTGGGCAAGGGAAATTTAATTTACCGCGACCTGGGCAAACAGGTCTACACTTTTGGCAGCCGCAGCGGTAACCGGGCGTTAAGGATCTCTGTCAATGGCGATGCCCGGCGTCCCGATCCGGAGATGACGGAACTGCGCCAAAAAGTCTTCGGAGGCTCAGCTTCACAGGAAGACAGGGCGAGGTTTCAATTGGCTCAGGGCAGAAGAATTGAACAAATTCTTCATATGGACGAAAATGAGTTTTGTAAAATAGAAGAAATTGATTTTAAGTTTCCACAAAAGGCAAAAATTTTCCCTTCGCATAAATGCGCAAGCTGCGGCGAAATGGTAATGGAGCCGCGGCTCAGGGTTAAAAATGGTGAATTTGTTTGCTTGGATTGTTTCGAAGATTATACCAGAGGCTGGTAATTCTGGCGCTACAGCTTAAAGTAAAAAAAACGCGCGCTAATGGAACTGATTAAGCGCGCGTTTTTTTACGGGTAATCACAATACCGCTATATGTAGGTTTTTAGGCGTTGTAAAGGGGGGGGATATGCAGCCAGCCCTTCATTTTGCCGTATTTGCAGGCATCGTCAAAAACCTGTAACTCTACATTCAGGAACTTGATAAACATTTTTCTTAACACATCGTTAGTGTAAAAGTTTCGTATAGCGTTTAAATGATAACCTAAAAAGTTTTCGCACCCCGTTAATACATCTTTAAATATCAACCTGTCATTAAAAATTTCGGTGTTGTTTTTAAAATTAATTTCTTTAGGAGGCCTGCATGGTAAGTGTAACTCATACCTGGCCATAGTATTTTCCAGTTCCCGGGTCTGGTTCTGCAATATATTGAATCCTTTACTTAAAAGTACTTTTAAGTCGGGGTCGTGTGCAAGATTAAGATAAATCTGAGTCTTTTCTATGCAATCATACCTGGAGGCAAGCTGGTTCCATATTATATATGCCTCACCGGAGTTTAGTTTCGGCGCTGTGGCCGTTTCTGCCGCCCCGATGTGAAAATTGAAAAACTGCACCACGTTTGACACCTCCTGTATATTCATATGATGCTCTCTGCAGGCGCCAAATATGCGGATGCAATTCCCGCTGTTAGTGTGATCGCCAGCGCTGGGCAATGGGTATGCGCCGGCCCGGTCCGAAAGCTCGGGAAGTTACTCTGATGCCGGGAGGTGCTTGCTGCCGCTTGTATTCAGCGTTATCAACCCGGCGGGCAATGTCTGTTACCAGCTGTTTGCCATAACCCATGGCTGCTATTTCGTCTACGGATTTAATGTCTTCAATATAGGCTTTAAGAATTTGATCAAGCACGGGATAAGGGGGTAAACTGTCCTCATCCTTTTGGTCAGGCCTCAGTTCGGCTGAAGGGGGCTTGTCTATAACACTGCGGGGTATGATATCACCGTCCCTGTTGATAAATTCAGCCAGTTCATAAACCATTACTTTGGGGACATCCGCCAGGACGCTCAGCCCGCCTGACATGTCACCGTATAATGTGCTGTACCCCATAGCCATCTCCGATTTATTACCGGTAGTTAAAACCATAGGACCTTCCCGGTTGGAAACGAACATTAAAATGTTGCCCCGTATTCTGGCCTGAACATTTTCTTCAGCCAGATCAATTACAGGTTTGCCGGTTGGATTAAGTTCCCTGATATAAGCTTGGAAAATATTTTCTATAGGTATAACTCTGTATTCTATGCCCAGATTTTCAGCCAGGGCGCGGGCGTCGTCCTTGCTTCCGGAAGATGAATAACGGGAGGGCATGGAAATACCGATTACGTTAGAGGGGCCAAGCGCGTCGGCAGCCAGGGCAGCTGTCACCGATGAGTCTATGCCGCCGCTCAGGCCAACAAGAGCCCGTCTAAAACCGTTTTTATACAGATAGTCCCTGGTTCCCAGCGTCAGCGCCCGGTAAACCCAACCAATGTTTTCGTTGATTTCCACGGGTGGGGCGGGGTTATTCTTTAAGGTTTCAGTATCACAGACAGCCAATTCCTCCTGAAAGCTTGGCAATTGGGCGATTAACGCACCGTTATCAGTTACTGCGCAACTGGAGCCGTCAAAAACCAGATGATCGTTCCCACCCACCTGATTTACATATAAAACCCCAGTACGGTGCCTTATGGCTGCTTTACTCAGCATTTCGGCACGCAGGCTGTGTTTCCCGTAGCTGTAGGGTGAACTCGAAAGGTTAATGATTATATCCGCGCCTTCGGCGATTAATTCCTCCACCGGATCGATATCATATAATTGCCGATGCCAGAAGTCCTTATCGTTCCAGATGTCCTCGCACACTGTTACACCCAGTTTGATTCCCCTGAAATCAATACACTGCCGCCTGGCTGCCGGCGCAAAATATCTTTTTTCATCAAACACATCATAAAAAGGCAGTAGTGTCTTATGCTGAATACCTGAAATACAGCCTCCAGCCAGTAAAATGGCAGAATTATAAAGCCGGTCGTCTTGACGCAGCGGTGCTCCCAGCAGGACGCCGGTATTCTCACAAACGGCAGCTATTTTCTTTAACTTATCTGCCGCAGCATTAATAAACTGACCGGACAATAACAGGTCTCTGGGCGGGTAGCCTGTTAGGGACAGCTCCGGGAAAACCACCAGATCGGCTCCCTGTCTACGGGCTTTTTCAGTATAAGCAATAATTTTCTCGGTGTTGTACTGCAAGTCACCCACAACCGGGTTTATTTGAGCCAGGGCTATTTTCATCCAGTAATCACTCCGTTCGAAATAAATAATACCCGGTATTTTTTCATAAAATACCGGGCGTCTTTGCCCAAGTGAGAATAGCTTGAGCCAATTATAAAATATATTAAACTTGTTGTCACCAGTCTGCTTTTGATCTCGCATAACGGGACATTTTGCCAATTTCTCCCGCTAACGGGGTGTGATTCAATTTATCTCGTTAACCGCCGCTAAACTTGAACCAAGTCTTCTTTATTAAAAAAACTATTGCTTTTAAATGACCAATGCTTTATAATTTAGACATTAAAATTTAATATACTGTTTAATACATTGATGTATTAACTTAACGGCGATGATGCCCACAAACAAATTTGTAAAAATTTGTTTGTGGGCTTTTGTATTTTACCGGCCCAACAACGATGTTGGAATATTACGGCGAAGAAGCCGGCAGAAGGTATTTTAAGGACCTTGTGTCGGCTTTTATAGTTATAAAAGTTATAAAACAAATTTATTAACTGAAGGGTGGTCTAATATGAACAAAAATGACGTGATTGCAGAGGCGAGGGAAAAGGGAGTCAAGTTTATCCGATTGCAGTTTACCGATCTTCTTGGGGTCATGAAGAACGTTGCTATTACCATTGATCAACTGGAAAAAGCCCTGGACAATGAATTAATGTTTGACGGTTCCTCCATTTACGGGTTTACCAGGATTGAGGAATCAGACATGTACCTGCGTCCCGACCCGAATACATTTGTGGTATTTCCCTGGCGTCCAAGGGAAGGTGGAGTGGCCAGGTTGATGTGTGACATTTATAACCCCGACGGCACTCCTTTTGACGGCTGCCCCAGGGTAATCCTGAAACGTACTTTGGCCAAGGCCGCCGAGATGGGTTACACCATGCAGGTAGGGCCGGAGTTGGAATTCTTCCTGTTCCGCCTTGATGAGGATGGTGTTCCCACTTTAACCACCCATGACAACGCCGGCTATTTTGATCTTTCACCGGTGGATTTGGGAGAACAGGCACGCAGAGAGATCGTTTTAACACTGGAACAAATGGGTTTTGAAATTGAGGCTTCGCACCACGAGGTTGCGCCCGGCCAGCATGAGATTGATTTTAAATATTCCGATGCGCTCGATACCGCTGACAAGATTGTTACGTTTAAGTTTGTGGTGCGAACCATTGCCCAGCGGCATGGCCTGCACGCCACCTTCATGCCGAAGCCGGTTTTCGGCATTAACGGCAGCGGCATGCATACCAACCAATCACTGTTTAAGGACGATGCTAACGCGTTCTATGATACCGCCGATCCCATGCAGTTAAGCAAAGAGGCGTATTACTATATCGGGGGGCTGCTGAAGCATGCCAGGGCGATTGCGGCAGTTACCAACCCCACTGTAAACTCTTACAAAAGGCTTGTGCCCGGTTATGAGGCTCCGGTATATATGGCCTGGAGCGGGCGGAACCGCAGTCCGTTGATCAGGATACCGGCCAAGCGCGGGGCCAGCACAAGGGTTGAATTGCGGAATCCCGACCCTTCATGCAACCCGTACCTGGCACTGGCAGCTTGTCTTACCGCCGGACTGGACGGCATAGCCAATAAAATTGATCCACCGCCGGCATGCGACAGGAACATTTACCATATGACTGAATCAGAGCTAAGCGAATTAGGTATAGGATCGCTGCCCGGCAGTTTGCAGGAAGCTTATGCCGAACTTGCTAAAAATGAAGTCATCAAAGGTGCACTTGGTACTCATATTTATGAAAAACTGGCCGAAGCTAAAGCCAAGGAATATGACAGTTACCGCGTAAGAGTACACCAGTGGGAGATTGACCAATACCTGACTATGTTTTAAAAGATTAACTAAATATAAAATGGGTACGGAGCAGTATCCAAATTGGATAAAGAAGTCCTAGCACCGCATTAGAGGTGCCGGGACTTTTCTTTTTGTAAAAACCAATTTACAAACAGCTTTAAGGAGGAAAGTCTTATGCATAGAAGATTAACAATGATATTAGCTCTTTTGCTGATTGGGGTCTTATTCCCGGCAGCGGCCTTTGCCGACGGACCCACCCCCGAATCCAATGCTGTAGCCATAGATACGGTTTGGGTATTGATTTGCGGTTACCTTGTTTTTCTGATGCACGCCGGATTTAGCCTGGTAGAGGCTGGTTTCACCAGGGCTAAAAATACGGTAAACATAATGATGAAAAATTTATTAACGGTTTCTCTTGGTATGATTTTGTTTTTTGTTGTTGGTTTCGCTCTGGCCTTTGGTGGCGATACCGGTGGATTTATCGGAATCAAAGGATTCTTTCTGGGAAATTTAGAAGGTCTGGATTTTGGCATACCGTCTTTAGGCTTTTGGTTCTTTCAGGCAGTGTTTTGCGCAACGGCTGCAACCATAGTTTCGGGGGCTGTTGCTGAGCGGATTAAATTTATCGCCTATATTATTTTTACTATTGTCATCACGGCTTTTATCTACCCCGTTGTAGTGCACTGGGTATGGAACGGCGATGGCTGGTTGGCTCAAAAGGGTTTTATTGACTTTGCCGGTTCCACTGTGGTGCATGGCGTAGGCGGTTGGTCCGCTCTGGTGGGCGCCTGGCTGCTTGGAGCGAGAATAGGCAAATACGGCAAAAACGGTGAAATACGGGCTATCCCCGGTCATAATATTGCGCTGGGAACCCTTGGCACACTGTTGCTTTGGCTGGGATGGTTCGGGTTCAACCCCGGCAGCACGCTTTCCGGCACCACCGGGGACATTGCTCTGATAGCTACAACAACAATGCTGGCGGCATCGGCCGGTACTGTCGGTGCTATGATTGTAACCTGGGTGCGGTACGGTAAACCTGATCTGGGGCTTACACTAAACGGAGCGCTTGGCGGGTTGGTGGGTATTACCGCAGGATGCGCGGCGGTTAGCCCGGCGGGAGCTTTAGCCATAGGACTCATTTCCGGTATGTTGCTGCCCCTGTCAGTAGCATTTTTCGACCGGGTTGCTAAAGTTGATGATCCGGTAGGAGCTATCTCCGTACACGGCATCTGCGGTCTTTTCGGTACGCTGGCGGTGGGGTTGTTTGCGGTGGACGGCGGTCTCTTTTACGGCGGCGGATTCAGCCAACTGGCTGTTCAGGCTACGGGAGTTGTGGCCGTGGCGGCGTGGTGCCTGGCACTGGGCTTTATCGTATTTAAAGTAATTGACCTGGTAATAGGACTCAGAGTTAGCGCGGAGGAAGAAATGGAAGGTTTGGACCTTGGTGAACACGGCATGGAAGCTTATGGAGACTTCATGATGCGTTCCGGAGATGTGACCGGCTTAATGGGGTTTAAATAAACCAGTGTAAATACATTTTTAGATAGGAGGGAAACTGGATGGTTAAAATTGAAGCTATTGTTAGACCCGGGGTGCTGGAAGAAATTAAAGAGGGTCTTTCTAAATCCGGTGTTCACGGCATGACCGTGTCACAGGTAATGGGCTGCGGTTTACAAAAAGGCAGGAACGAGGTTTACCGGGGAACAGAATATAGTATTAATTTGCTGCCAAAAGTTAAAATTGAGCTGGTCATTAAAGATAGCCTGGCCGATAAAATCATTGAGGTCATATCTAAAGTAGCCAGAACCGGAGAAATAGGAGACGGGAAAATATTCGTTTATCACATTGAAAATGCAATACGAATTCGCACCGGTGAAACAGGGGAAAACGCGATCTAAATACTTGTTTTGCAAAAATAAACAAAAGCCGGGAATAGCACTATTCCCGGCTTTTGTGTTTGATACTCCGTTTAAGAATTTTTATTTGGATATTTAATAAAAAGTAACTTTGTAATGTGCAGTATTTATAGTTTATTTAAGCAAATTGTATATAATGTAACTAAGAGGTGACTTATTATGTTCAAAAATAAGTATCTTAGAGGCATTGCATTGTTTTTTGCCGGCTGTCTTGTCCCCTTAGTAGGCTCACTAAATCACGTTATAATGGAACAACTTACAAAAAAACAAGTAAAATAAAAATAAGGTATATTTAACATTCCATAATTAACATACTGTTAATCAAGTCATAAGGCCTATTTTAGTAAATTATATTATAAGCTTGGCAAAAAAAATCCTGCCCGTCAGGGCAGGTTATATATATTAATAGTGGATTGGGGACTTAATGACCGGCACTGGCGTCAAAACCCCCGCTTTTGCCGCCGCTGAGGATTTTTTCAATATAGCCGAATAAAAATGCAATTCCAGTGCCGAAAAACAGAGCGATTAAAACTGCAATTAAACCGTAAGTCGGTCCGTCAAATATGGCTTCGCGATTTAACCAGCTGGTTAAGCCCACGGGATTAACTTCAAGGGATGTACTGGCGGTTTCCAATAGACTGCCTTCTCTAATAACGTAAACTGTTATGTTGCAAGTTTCCTGAGGTATATTGGGAGGTAATTTAACTGTGGCCTGATATTGCCCGTTTTCAACTTTAACCGCGTTTTCATTGATAGCATACAGACCGCTTTTTTGGTAAATGTTAATTAATGAGCTTACAAAATCTCTGGACTCCTGAGCGGAAAGTGGTACATAACCGCCAGCGGTTTTTTTCTTCACGCTGGCGGTTTGATAAATTGGCTCAAAATCCCGGGCAAGTCCTAATTTCTCCTGAAGTTCTTGCGGTAAAACCGTTATTTTTTGTGAAGATATAATTTGGTATAGTTTGGGAACGTTGCTGACTTCAGTATTTTCAACGTTCATCCACATTCCCCCCACCCGGCCCTTCTTATTGAGTTCCAGTACCGAGTCGTTGGGCGAAGAAACTTTAATATAAACATCGGCTCCATCTGGAACGGAACCGGAAACCGATAAATCCGCACCTTTAAAATTTAAGCCGATGTTTACTTGCTGCGGCGATACAGCCGGTGCTGTATCAGCCACAGCGGGAATTGCGCAGATAAGTACAATCAACAGCACAGTAATCAGTAAACAACTTAATTTGATCATTTTCTTTAATCTCATCAATATCATCAGTGACCGCCCCCCAGTCCGATTAAATTGGCAGGAGTGGCAAGTAAACTGACAAGCATTTTGGCCATGACCAAAAGAACGATTAAACTGAATACAACCCTTAACTGCTCACCCTGCAGCTTTTTGCCCAGCATGGCTCCGAATTGCGCCCCGATGGATGAACCAATTAGTAGAAATATGGCGAGCATAAGGTCTACCGTATGATTTAAGGTGCTTTGAGCCAGGGTGACATTAATCGCAGTGAAAATAACTACAAATATGCTGGTGCCAACGGCATTATGGGTGGGTATGCCGATGAGGTAAATCATAATGGGCAGCATAATGAAGCCACCGCCTACACCCATTAGAGCCGACAGTATACCGATCAGCAGGCCCAGCACCAGCAGCGCCAGCAGCGAGCTTTCTATTCCCGATACCTCGAAATACATTTTCATGGGCAAACTTTGCATAAATTTGGTTGCCGCCGAAGTCTTTTTAATCGTTAAATTATCCGCAGCAGTATCTTTTTTGCGTAATTTTTTCAATGAGCTAATGCTTTCAACCAACATAAACGAACCAACTAACAGCAGCATTACCACGTATGAGATATTTAATACAAAATCAAAATTACCCAGGGACCTTAATATTTTGACCAGAACGGTGCCCAAACTTCCACCAATCAGGCTGCCTACCAGGATGATAAAACCAAGCTTAAAGTCAACGTTCTTCTGTTTACTGTGAGCCAGGGTGCCTGAAGCAGAAGCGGCCACAATTTGATTGGTATCACTGGCAACTGCCACAGCCGGTGGAATTCCCATCATCATTAACAGGGGTGTCATCAGGAAACCGCCGCCCACTCCAAATAATCCCGACAGTAATCCTACTGTTCCGCCAAGCCCGAGAATTGCAAAAATCGAGATGGGCATTCTAGCTATGGGGAAGAATATTTCCACTGAAATCCCCCTTTCTTATTGTAACCGGGGTACATAGTTTTGATTGGACCTCGCTGGTTCTCTGGCCAGTAAAACACCGGTGTAATACTTGGTGGCTTTGTTGTAAAGAGCCATACCGCTTAACATAACGAACAGCAGCAGTGCGGTAATACCCCAGGTAAAGTTTTTAACCTGGGTGTCTTCAGGCGTGTAAACAGCACCGCTGGCATCCTGCCAGGCATATACTTCTTTTGTGTCCGGATTCTGTTTGACAATTTGGTGCTTTTGGGGGTTAAAGTAATGCGGAAAAACCTCGGCTTTTAAAAAACTCATACCCGCCCAGAATAAGGCAATGGAAAAGATTAATGCAGCTACACTTAACCAGACACTGAATTTATTTAATTTTGCTCTGGATTGTTCGGTCATTATAAAAACCTCCTTTTTTAATACCGTTACTTATTAAACAATAAGTTTGTAAAGTACCACCTCCGTTTGTGAAAGTGAATTTTGTAATTATCTTTGTTACTCAATAAAGCAAAGGGTGTGCCAGAGGTGGGGGTACAGGCACATGCCCCAATCTACAGCGTTTGTCAGAGAAAAAAAGTAATCAGGGTTAATTTAACACCCTGATTACTTGAAGGATGAGTAAAATATGCTCATTGTACTGGGTAATTATTACCCATCCACAAGATCGAACTCTTTCATTTTGGAATATAGTGATCTCCGGTTTAAACCAAGGGCTTTGGCTGTCTCCTGGCGGTTCCAGTTGTTGGCGTTTAAAGCCGCCAGAATCATTTGTTTCTCCACTTCGGCGACTACTTCTTTTAAGGTTTTGTTTTTATTGATGACCAGCGGCAAAGAGTTTGAATGATTATTGCCAAGCATTAAATCACCGTTTAAAGGCAGCGGCAGATCTTCAAACATAATCGCTGCACTCCGGCTCATTACCACGGCCTGCTCGCAGATGTTTTTCAGCTCGCGCACGTTGCCGGGCCAGTTATAATTAACCAAAGATGTCATAGCATTTTGATAAATGCCGGAGATTTCCTTGTTGTATTTTTTAGTGTACTTATTTAGAAAGTGATTGACCAGCAGGGAAATATCGTCCTTGCGTTCCCGCAGTGGCGGGATCTTGATATTTACAACATTTATCCGGTAGTAAAGATCCTCCCGAAAATTTCCTTCTTCCACCATTGTTTTTAAATTTCTGTTGGTCGCGGCCAGTATCCTTACATCCACTTTAATACACTTGGTGCCGCCCACCCGCTCGAATTCTTTTTCCTGCAGTACGCGCAAAAGCTTGACCTGGGTGTGGAGGGGAAGCTCGCCGATTTCATCCAGAAAAACGGTGCCGCTGTGGGCCAGCTCAAATTTGCCCGGCTTTTGGTAAATTGCTCCGGTAAACGCGCCTTTTTCGTGGCCGAACAACTCACTTTCCATTAGATGCTCTGGTATGCTGCCGCAGTTAATTTTAATAAAAGGGCGGTTGCTGCGCCTGCTGTTATTGTGAATGGCTCTGGCGACAACCTCTTTGCCGGTGCCGCTTTCGCCCTGGATTAAAACGGTAATGTCGCTGTCCGCAACTTTACCTATAAGTTTAAAAACATCCTGCATATGTCTTGACTGGCCGATTAGGTTATCAACAGCATCGGTTTCCTGGTCGAGCTCTTCCCGGAGAGTGGCTACCTCTGATACCAGCTGCTGCATTTTAACCGCTTTTTGAACTGTCAGCAGCAATTCATCCAGGTTCAAAGGCTTGTTGAGATAATCATGCGCGCCCTGTTTCATCGCCTGAATGGCAATTTCCGTGGTGCCGAAAGCCGTCATCAAGATAACGGGAACATTTACTCCCATTTCTTTAAAATCATTAATCAATTGAATGCCGTCTGCATCCGGCAGCCTGATATCAAGCAGGATGGTATCGGGGGTTTTGTTTTCCAATATGTTAATAGCGTCTCTGGCATTATAAGCAATCCAGGCTTCAAAGCCTGCATCCTCCAATACATCTCGCAGCAGTTCGCATACTCCTTCTTCATCATCAACAATTAAAACCTTCCACACAACTGTCACCTCTCCTGTATTCCGGTAAAAGGAACTTGATGGTAGTGCCGCGATTGGGCTCGCTTTCGACCAATACTGAGCCCTTATGTGCTTTTATAATTTCATGCGCTATGGCCATGCCCAGGCCCGTTCCTTTGGCTTTCGTGGTAAAAAATGGTTCAAATATCTGTTCCAGCACCTCTTTAGACATGCCGCAGCCGTTATCCTTTATGGCTGTGCCGAGCATCCCTGTTTCTTTCTCGTGCCAGGTAGTTATCTCCAGTATCCCCCGGCCGCTTTCCATGGCCTGGTAGGCGTTATACATAATATTGGAAAGTACTTGTTCAATCTGGTGCGGGTCAATGTACGCCGGGGGCAGGTCGTCCTGCATTTGGCAGTATATCTGAACATCCCCGCCGTGGGCGTCCGCGAAAAATTGTACACTTCTATTGATTAACCCGTTAAGGTCGCATTCGGTAAAAACAGCTTTGGACGGGCGGGCAAATTCCAGCAACTGGTCTGTCATGGTGGCCAGCCTGCGCAATTCACGGTTGACAATGTTTAGGGACTTTGCCGAAGGAGCGTGGCCTTTATTCCAGAACTGCATATAACCGGTTACGGAAGTGAGCGGGCTTCTTATTTCGTGGGCTACTCCAGCTACCAGTTTACCCAGTGAAGCGAGCCTTTCCTGGCGGCTGACGCTTTCCTGCAGGCGTACTATTTCCGTAATATCCCTGCAGTGGAGCAGTGCTCCCACCAGTTCCTGTCTGACGTTAATCATCAGGGAAGTGCTTATAAGCAGGTGTCTGGATCTTTCGGAAGTGTTATCGTAAATGACATCCAGATCCTTAACCGGTTTCCTGTCGAGGGTGCTTTTCAACAGGCCGGCAAAAGGAGTGGAGCCGTTAAAAACTTCGTCAACTTTCCGTCCCAGGCAGGAATTGTCAAGGCTTAGTATTCTGGCTGCCGCCGGGTTAAAATTAATGATGTTTTCGTTAATATCGATGGAAACCGTACCATCGTCAATACTGGTCAGGATCAGGTCGTTATATTGCTGCACATCAATCAGCTTTTTAAACATCGCATTGACAGCATCGGTGATTTGCCCCAACTCGCCGGATGCTTTGGGAAGGACGTAGGTGGGGTCATTCCCGAGCGTTTCCAGACCTTCTTTGATGTCGTCTACGCTGCGGACAAATTTGTTGATTACGCTAAATGCTCCTCCAAAACCCAGAAAAACACCAACTAAGATAATGCCGTAAACATCCTTTTGAATGACATCAATTCTTTTATAGATTTGGTTGATGTTTTCATTGGCCCATACCGCGCCTATAATCTTTCCATCCCGCATCAGCGGCCGGTAGGTTTCCAGCTGTCCGCTGCCGGGCTGTCCCAAAACCTCAAATACAGGTTTTTCGCTTTCCATGGCATCGTCAAAATTCCTTTTGCGGCGGGTGGAGAAGTTTTCGTGAAGATGGTCGTTATTGCCGTCAAGGATAACATCAAATGATTTTGAATAAAACCCGATATCCAGTTCGGGGTATTTTTTCCTCGCTCCGTCTACGATGGGCTTTAAAGCCTGGTTTAATGCCTTTTCCTGGTCACGCCTTTGTAAATTTTCTATGTTTAAACGCTTCACAGTATCTTCAAAGGACGTATTGCCAAAAGAATCATCCAGATAATCCATAGCTTCTTCCAGCACCTTTTGATGACTTTGAATCATCCCCAACTCGGTGGCGTTAACCATATGAAAGAGGTATATGGCCAGAATTATAGGGATCAGCAGCAAAACAGCTATTAAAATAAGCAGTTGGTTGATAAAGCCTCTTTTAATATTTATAGCTATCATATTATCCTCACTATTTGGGGGTTTGTTATTATTATAACATTTCGGCGGGCTTTGTGGGAGGTTTCTGCCCATATTAAGGGCAAAAACCTCCCTGATAAATATTGCCACGCACCGTTAAATGCGGTTAACTCGAAATAAGTGCGACTAAGGTTCAGGTGGGGGCAAAACCCCACCTGAACCAAGTCTTCTTGATTAGAAAAGAGGACCTACCTCCTCTTCCCAATATATTGGCACCATTTTTGCGAATAATATTGTTGAATGTTGTTGGCTAAAATAATGGCGAGGCGGTGCTGTAATGAACATGACGCCTACCGGGGTAATGGTGCCTGCCGGCGACTATCCGGTGGTTCACGAAAATGAATCCATTAACAGAGCTGCAGATATTCTTGTCAGTAGTTTTCGGAATAAAGACGGCACCTGGCGGGGCTATGAATCCCTGCTTGTAAAAAATGACTATAATGAAATAGTGGGGCTGTTTACTTTACGTTCATTATTAAAAGCTCTGGGGTTAAATGACCAAGATAGTATCAATAGTTTAACCGGTCTGTTTTTAATCAAGAGTAAAAATGTTTCATTACAAGTCCGGAATTTTATGCGGTCTTTGGATAACAGGATCATCAATATTGCTGATGATCTTAATCAGGTAGTGGATGTGATTATTAATAACCAGGTTAATTCAGTTGTTGTTGTGGACTGCGATAAAATTGTGGGCGTTATCAGGGCCATCGACCTCTTATGGTTTGTGGATGAAATGATTTAATACCGTGGGGGGATTTGTATGAACGAGGAGTTTGTAGGTTATTATGCGACTCCAATTGCCAAACACACAGCTGTTAAAGAAAATGATACTTTAACCGGAGCGTTGGGTGTAATTAAGGAATCCCTGCACAGGTCGGAAAAAGGTGGTGCCTGGCGAGGGCATCGTCTGGTAGTGGTAGTTGACGATATGAATGAACCCACTGGACTTTTAACCGTCAGAAATATCTTAAAAGCGATAAAAGTTAAAATGCTGGTAAGTAACACTTATTATAAAGCTGAATTTGACAGCTGGTATTTCCTTGAGCGTGCGTCAAGCGGCGGCTATTTGACGGTTAGGGAAATTATGAGGCCGATTGGAGCTATATCTATAGATTACTATAGCTCAATCTTTAAGGCGGCGCGGCTGTTTTCACGGTGCGGTTTTAATTATCTTCCCGTGCTGGAAGACGGGAAAATTTATGGTATATTAAACTCGCGGGAATTATTTTACGGTTATTATGAATTGAACCGGTTCCAAATTGCGCAGGATCCGGAGGCAGGACCTTCTAAAGCCGGCAAGTTGGCTAAAGGTTATGCAACTGTGTAATAAGTATGTCAGAGATAAGCAACAAGCCCGGCGAAAGGCCTGGCTTGTTGCTTATTTTGCAGTTTAGGAAACTAAATCAGCCTGACTGGTTCAAACGGCTATTATATGATATTTTTACATAATTTGCAGGTGTTATAAGATTATTGTCGAATAGCTGCTTTATGTTGGATATACAAAATATTGGGGAGAGTGTTGGCAATGGGGTTGAAAATCAAGGGGAAAATCCTGGCCGGTATTAGCATAGTTATTCTATTGCTGTTGGGTGTTTGTGCATATCTAGTATTAAATATGAAAAATATCGACGATAGCTATACCGCGATGATTAATAACGAGTCCGCCGCTTTCATCTCGATACAGGGAGCTTTGGCACAATACAGTAAAGCTGCAACCTATCTTAATGACTATATAATAACGGGTGACTCAGTTGATATCGACCAATTTCAGCAGGCTTTGGGTGAAGGTGATGCCAGTTTAAATCAAATTGCTCCCACGATAGATTCAGAAAAGGAAAAGCAGCTTTACGATGAGCTAAAGAAGCAGGTTTCTGTTTTTAAGGGTTATGGTAAACAGATGACAACCTTGGTGCAAAACCGTGAAATGGTCCAAAATGAAAAAGACAGAATTGCAGCGGAAGAAAGTGTAATGGTATGCAAAAAAGCCAATACCAATGTTATTAACAATCTGACCACTAGCGCCGAAGAGCTGGCAGTACTCCAAAACCAGCTGTTGGCTGACAGTAAAAAACAAACCATGGCTGCCGGAGCGAATGCGGTTAGCGTATCCATAATAATTATAGCTGTTACTATTATCCTTGGCTTGGTAATAGCAATAGTTATTGCCCGGATCATTGCCAATCCTATCCGGTTGGTAGATGATCAGGCGGTAAAAATAGCTGCCGGGGACCTGGCCGGAGAAATGATAAATGTCAGGTCCAGGGATGAAGCCGGGCGATTGGCGGATTCTTTTAATCGCATGCGGGAAAATCTGATAGAAATTGTTAAACAGCTTCAGGAAAAATCACAAAACGTTGCTTCATCTGCCACTGAACTTTCAGCCAGTGCTGAAAACGTCTTAGCGGGGGCAACCGAGACGGCTTCAGCAATGACTGAAGTGGCTGCAACTGTGGAACAGATTACCGGCAACACCCAGCATATATCGGAAGCTTCCAATGAAAGCGCAAGCTTGGCCAAAGCGGGCAGGGAAGGTCTGCAAGAGGTTGCCGTACAAATGGAAATGATCCAAGAGGCTGCTGTTACAGCCGGTGATGTAGTTAGCGGCCTTAGTTCTGCCACTGGTAAAATCACTCAAATAGTTGAACTAATCACTCAAATTGCAGATCAAACCAACCTGCTGGCATTAAACGCCGCCATTGAAGCAGCCCGGGCAGGCGAGCAAGGCAGAGGTTTTGCTGTAGTGGCCGAAGAGGTTAGACAGTTAGCTGAGCAGTCGGCCGATGCGGCTAAGGAAATACAGGCCTTGATTGTAAATGTCCAGCAGGAGTCACAAAAAGCAGTTCGGGGAACTAAGGAAAATGCTGCCCGGGTGGAAGCCGGGGCATCGAAAATACAGAATGTCAAAGCTTTGTTTGAGCAAATTATTGATTCTGTTCAAAATTTGGCGGAAGAAATCCAGCAAGTAGCTGCTGCCACCGAACAAATGTCAGCCTCCGTACAAAATGTTGCAGCAACAACCGAAGAACAAACAGCCGTAATGGATGAGGTTTCTTCAACTACACAAAACTTGACTGTTTTAGCTGAAGAGTTGGAAGCACTGTCTATGAAATTTAAATTAGCATAATTGGGGTGCAGGACCTTCTCAAACCAGCAGGTTGGCTAAAGGTTAGGCAACTGTATAAAGAGTATGGCCAAGATAAGCAACAAGCCAGGAAAAAGGCCTGGCGTTTGTTGTATTTGCTTTGCTTGAGGTAGCTGCAAGTACCAGCAGCTATTCAAGATCAGCGCTATATAACATATAGTTAAGATTATGCTTCTTAGCGTGATACATAGCAATATCAGCTTTTTTAATAAGTTCCTCCGGGTCACTGCCGTGGTCTGGATAAATACTAATACCGGTGCTTAATTTAACAGTAAGCTCATGCTCATCAATTTTAACGGGGATTTTAAAAATGTTGTTCAATTTCATAGCTACGTTAATAGCTGTATCCTGTGAATAGATCCCTGGCAATAGGATAATAAATTCATCACCACCTACTCTTGCTGCGTTATCACTTTTTCGTAAATTATCTTTAAACATTTGAGCTACTTTATGAAGCAAATTATCTCCTACATGATGTCCCAGCGTGTCGTTAATCGATTTAAAGTTATTAAGATCAAGATATAATACTGCCAATTTACCCCCACTTTTTTTAATGCTGGATATATTGTTTTTGATTAGTTCGTTAAATAATTTTCTATTTGGTAAATCTGTAAGGTGATCATGGTAGGCTATATATTCAGATCTATGAAGTAAAAAAATGATAATAAAGACAAAAGCAAAATAAACTGCAGTAATTATCGCAATATTTGTATAAAATGACTCTCTTTCATTATTAATGTCTTTTATTAGCCATCCGTTATCATAAACTATTTCGATAACATTCGAATTCCACCAACTTAAATTACCGGCACTTTGAGATGGAAGGTAAGGAATATATTTATAGATATATGTAACCCCTAAAGAAGAACCATTTTCAGCTCTTATTTGAACCTGATTTAACCTTAGGGCTTTTTCTATGTGGGTGACCTTATTTTTATCTGTAACTTTACTATAAAAAGGCTTATTTTTTGATACCTTTAGGACAACACTTCCATTTTGATCACTTTTGTAAATAGAAATATCTTTAACACAGGGGTACTGGTTTTTTAAAATATCTACGGCTGAAAAGGTATCTAAACTATTTAATGCTGGAAACCGTTGACCTATGTTAATACTTAGTTCTAACAGGTATTTATGGTCAGGTGTGGGTATATAGCTATATTTCATTAATTCACCTGTGTTCGTTGATAGGTCCATACGGTCGGATTCAAAAGTGTTTCCTTGGAGACGTGCTGCTAGTAATTTGCAGAAACTAGGAAAATTTTTAAAATCCAAATCACGGTCCTGTTCAAAAGTTGTATCGACTACCTTAAAATTTTGATCAATTATATAAATTTCACAATTGCCAAACCGGTTTTTCAATTCTTCAAAGTTCCAGTTTAATATATCAGGTTCCTGCTGATATTTTTTAAGCATCACTAAAGAATATTCCTGCATCCGGGCATTAAGTTCTTCCTCAACAACTTGAATGCTGATATTGGCATATTTAATGTTATTATAGATACTTTCCTCAATTAACTGATGCTGGACCTGATCTTCAGATCGAATAATTTGAACAGTATTTTGATAATTATTATAAAAGATAGATACTAGAATTAAATAAACCAGTACTATGACAATGTATCTAAAAATTAGAACTGCTTTTTTCATCTGTTACACCTTCAAAACCAGCTTTTTTGTTGCAATCCAAAGAGATGTAGTCACTACATCTCTTTTAATTTTAACCCATTAATTTTACTGCCGGGTACTTTTTATAATATTACTATTTATTATTTTATCTGGCAAAATTTTTAATGTAAAAGATTTATTTACCGACAACTAAAAAGAAGCCTCTGGTTTAGAGAGGCTTCTTTTTACGTCCTGGATGATAATTATATCAGTTGCGGCATGTTTAAAAATATAAATCCCGCTGCCCCTGTTCGATTAGTTTGAGTCGTTCCTCAGTTAGTTGACGGGTTTGGGGATTGCTGATCTCGTTAAGATGGTTGGCAATTGTCCGGTGTCCTACTTCCCTGGTCTCCGGCGAGGCGTAATCTTCCAGATACTCTTTAAAAGTCAGGATGGCATTGGGCTGGCAGACATTTTGAATCTGGCCGCTTTTGGCCAGCGGCATAAAGCGGTCGCCCGTGCGCCCCTTGCGGTAGCAGGCGGTGCAAAAACTTGGGATATAGCCTGAATTGCAGACGCTGCGCAGTACTTCGTCCGGACTGCGGTGGTCTTCCACCTGGAACTGAGGTGCCTCATCGCAGCCGGCGTCACAGGCTGCTACATCAGCATGTTCTTGCTTATAGCCGCCCACCCCGGTACATGATCCCGCGCTGATTTGTGATATGCCTACATTAATCAGCTCGTCTCTAAATTCCGGTCTTTCCCTGGTGGATAAGATCATACCGGTATATGGTACGGCCAGGCGCAGCACCGCTATTATTTTTTTGAAATCCCTGTCATTGACCAGGTTGGGCAAATGGTGATAATCCACGCCTTCAGCGGGCCTGATCCGGGGCACGGAGATGGTATGGGGCCCCACGCCGAAAGCTTCTTCCAGGTGCAAGGCATGCAGCAGCATAGCCACCACTTCATATTTATAGTCATACAGTCCGAACAGCACGCCGATACCAACATCGTCAATGCCGCCCTGCATGGCCCTGTCCATGGCTGTTGTGTGGTAGTCGTAATCCCTTTTGGGGCCGGTTGGGTGCACGGCGGCGTAAGTTCCCCGGTGATAGGTTTCCTGGAATAAAATATAGGTGCCGATGCCGGCTTCTTTCAATTTCCGGTAGTTACCCACTGTGGTGGCGGCTATGTTGACGTTGACTCTCCTGATGCTGCCGTTGGCTTCCTTGACTTCGTAGATTGTTTTGATTGTATTCAGAACATATTCAATGGGGCAGTTTTGGGGGTCTTCACCGGCTTCCAGCGCCAGCCGTTTATGGCCCAAAGATTCCAAAATTTTAACTTCCTCCCGCACTTCCTCCGCGCTCAGCCGGCGCCGGGTAAACTTGTTATCCGTGCGGTACCCGCAGTAGACGCAGTTATTAACGCAATAGTCGCTGATGTAAAGGGGGGCAAAGAGTACCAGTCTGCGACCGTAAATCTTTACTTTAATTTTATATGCGGTACGGTACATCTCTTCCAGCAGCTCTTCGTCCTCAAGATGAAGGAGTACGGCGCATTCATAGGGTGTCAGTCCTTCGGCGCCGCCGGCTTTTTCGATAATCGCCCGGGCTTCTTCTTTCCCGGCTTCCCTGGCTTCGGACAGCCAGGCATTAATTTGTTCCTCGTTGATGAAATCGGCACGCATGTTTTCCTGATTGGTTTCCATGATTAAAAACTCCTTCCGGGTGTTTTTTTAGCATGGCCGTAATCTTGAGCCAGCGGCCTTGACAGTTCGGCCAGCAGCGCCTGAATGGATTTTAGCGCTGCTTCGGGTTGTTCAATTATGTCCGCTTTTTGCGGGTAGATCAGGTATTTATCGCGCACACCGGCCGGGGTAAGGTTGGGCATAATCACGTTGGCTCCGCAATTTAGCGCCAGCTTGCGCCCGTCCGGTGTCAGTGTGCACAGTGAAGTTGTGGCGGGCAGGTGTGCCTGCGGCAGGCATAGTCTGGTAACAGCCAGTGTTTTTAAGGTCAAGACCAGGTCCCCGGATGCTGCGGCTTTCAATGGTGTGGCATGGTGGGGCAGGAAGGGGCCGATGCCCGCCATTTCCACATCGAGCTCGCGCATAAGGCTAATGTCTTCCGCCAGTGTTGCCAGGCTTTGCCCCGGCAGGCCCACCATATTGCCGGACCCGGTTTGATAACCCAGGTCTTTGAGCCACCGCAGGCACTGAACCCGCTGCTGTAAACTCCCGTCCGGCTTGATGATGCTAAACAGGTGTTCATCCGCGGTTTCTTGTTTTAACAGGTAGCGGTCGGCGCCCGCCTCCCGCCAGTCCCGGTAATCGTCCCTGCCGCGCTCCCCCAGGGATAGTGTCACGGCCAGGTCGTGCCGTTTTTTGATCGTTTCCACCAGCCTGGCTATAGTTGGGGCATCATAGTATAAGTCTTCGCCGGATTGCAGCACAACGGTGCGAAAACCCAGTTCCCGGGCCGTTTTTACAGCGTTCAGTATTTCCCGCTCAGTTAAGCGGTAACGTTGAATTGAATGATTATCCCGGCGCAGCCCGCAGTACAGGCAATTTTTGCGGCAGTAATTGGAAAACTCAATAATTGCCCGCAGGTGCACCTTGTCGCCGACATGGTCGTGCCTTATTTGGTTGGCGGCGTTAAATAGTTCCTGTGATTCTTCCGGACCGGCTGCCAGCAACGCACCGATTGCCTGCCGGTCAAGTATTGTCCCGGCTTTTGCTTTAGCCAGGGCGCTTGCGAAATTATGCATCAATAACTTAGCTCCGTTCTCTAACACTTTAGGAAATTATACTTGCCATATATATGGCAAGGGCTAAGGTATAAAGTATTAAAACGCGCGCGCTAAGGGAACTGATTAAGCGCGCGTTTTTTATTAACTGCGCTCATTCAGCAGTGCCAGCACATCGGGAAAAGGTTCCAGGGCCCTGCGCAAAATGCCCAGCACATAGGCAATCAGTACCCCGTAATTAACAATCGGCACCCTGGCGGCACCGGCGGCCATCATTCTGGATAACATTTCCCGCCGGTTGATCATGCAGGCGCCGCAGTGCACAATCAGTTTGTAGCTCTCCAGGTCGGAGGGCAGTTCGATGCCGCTGGACCAGTGAAAATCAAGCTCACCGCCCACTGACTGGCGCAGCCAGCGGGGGATCTTGACTGTGCCGATATCATCGGCCACCCGGTGGTGGGTGCAGGCCTCGGCAATTAAAACTTTATCACCCGGTTCCAGGTCTTCCACAGCCAGTGCGCCGGAGACCAGAGTGGCCAGGTCCCCTTTATAGCGGGCGAACAGGATGGAAAAGGAAGTCATGGGTACGCCGGGCGGCGTATCTGCATCCACCTTTAAAAAAACCTGCGAATCTGTGATTACCAGCGCCGGGGGCTTTTGCAGCTTGTTTAAGGCGACTTTTAACTCTCGTTCCTTTACCACCATGGTCAGGCAGTCGTGGTCCAGCATATCCCTGATTGTCTGCACCTGGGGCAATATCAGCCGTCCTTTCGGCGCGGCCAGGTCGATGGGGACAACCAGCAGCGCCAGTTCCCCCGGGGGCACCAGGTCCCCGGCAATAGTTGGCGCTGTCCAGTCTTTGGGGGCCAGCTGCACTATCGCCTGCTTCAGTTCAGTCAGGCCGCGCCCCGTTCGGGCGCTTACCTTGACAACAGGGATACCGGGCAGCTGCCGGGAAAAATCGGAAACTGCCTCACCAAGGTCGGTTTTATTAATAACGCCTATTACCGGCAGCTGTTTTTGTCTGATCGCTTCAACCAGTTCCAGCTCGGTTTGATTAATTCCCTGCTGCGGATCTATTACCAGCAGAGCCAGGTCGGTTTTGGCGAGCACCGCCATGCTTTTGGCGATTCGCTTTGCTCCCAGTTCGCCTTCATCGTCAAGCCCGGCGGTGTCAATTAAGACCACGGGGCCGATGGGCAGTATTTCCATTGATTTATATACCGGGTCGGTGGTGGTTCCTGCCACCGGCGAGACAATGGCCAGTTCCTGCCCGGTAAGGGCATTGATTAAACTTGATTTGCCGGCGTTCCGCCTGCCGAACAGGGCTATATGAAGCCTGCCGCTGCGAGGTGTTTCATGCATCAGTTTTCATCTCCCCCCGATTTTTTTCTCTCCAGCCGGCCCGCCAGCTTGCGCGCCCCGGCAATGCCGGGCCGGGTCAGGTGGCGCGGCTTAAATATTTCCTGCCATTCTTCCTCGGAACAAAGTCCTTTTGCTATAACCAATTCTTTTAATGTTTTTCTGCTGTGATGAGCTTTTTTAGCCAAATCCGTGGCTTGCTCGTAGCCGATGTAAGGCACCAGCGCTGTTACCATGGTTAAACTTTCATCCAGCCAGCGCAGGCAGCGCCGCTCGTTGGCGCTGATGCCGGCAATGCAGTCATAGGCAAAGATTCTGGCGGTTTTGGCCAGCATCTCCAGGGTATGTAAAAGGTTATGAGCCACCAGCGGCAAAAAAGAGTTCAACTCCAACCAGCCGGACCCGCAGGCCTGGCAAATTACCTGATCTGCTCCCATGGCCTGCCAGGCCACCTGTTTTACCATTTCAGGAATAACGGGATTTACCTTGCCCGGCATAATAGAAGATCCTGCCTGCCGTGGCGGTAAATTGATTTCCGCAGGCCCCCCGGCCGGGCCGGAAGATAACAGCATCAGATCTCCGGCAATTTTGTTCAGGTTCACTGCGGCTGCTTTTACCAGTCCCGACACCTCGGCAAAAACATCGGCATTCTGCGTCAGATCAATCATGTTTTCAGCCCTGGCCAAACCCATGCCGGTTATTTGACGCAGTTCCTCCACTACCTGATAAATATATTTGGGGGGGGCGTTTAGTCCCGTGCCAACAGCCGTTCCGCCAAGGTTTATCTGTCGCAGGCGCTCTTCCACCTTGTACAGCCGCCACCTGTCCCGGGCGACGGCTTCGGCGTAAGCACTGAATTCCTGCCCCAGTGTCACCGGCAGAGCGTCCTGTAATTCAGTGCGCCCCAGCTTGAGCGTTCCGGCAAACTGCGCCTCTTTTTCCTGCAGGGCTGTCTGCAGTTCCGCCATCGCTTCGCTCAGGTCCAGCACCAACCTGATGGCGGCGACGCGGAGGGCGGTGGGATAAGTGTCATTGGTGGACTGCGAAAGGTTAACGTGATTGAGCGGGTGGACCATTTGATAATCGCCTTTTTGGCCGCCCAGCAGTTCAATGGCCCGGTTGGCCAGGACTTCGTTGATGTTCATATTGGTAGATGTCCCGGCCCCGCCCTGAAAAGCGTCTACGACGATTTGGTCGGCGAGTTTCCCCCCGGCCACTTCCCTGGCGGCGGTACAAATAGCCTCGGTAATAGCGGCGGAAAGCAGACCGGCCCGGTGGTTGGCCCGGGCGGCGGCCCATTTTACTTCGGCCAGTGCCCGCACCAGCTGGGGGTGGACAGTACACCCGCTAACGTTAAAATTTTTCAAAGCCCGCATGGTATGTATGCCGTAATAAGCACGGGCAGGCACCGGCAGCTCACCCAGTAAATCTTTTTCCACTCTGGTATCTGTCATTGCAATCACCCTTTTATCTTCGCACAGCCTGTAAGACCCCGCCTTCATCGGTCGGGGATTAACAGGCTGTAAGCTCGAAATAAGTGCGACTAAGGTTCAGATGGAGTCAAAACCCCACCTGAACCAAGTCTTCTTTATTAACCGATTACCTGGTAACCAGGGCACTTTTAACTTTAACCCCGTTAACAGTACCCAGTTTACCGGTTAAGGCCCCTATTTCGTCAGTATTCCCATCAACAATCAGTGAGATAACCGAAAGCCCCCTTTCCCGGTAGGGGACGCCCATGCGCCCTACTATAACGTCGCCGTGGGCGCTTAAAATGCTGTTAATCCGCTGGGCCTGGGACCTGTCTTCAATGACAATGCCGATCACCCCGATGCGCTGCTCCTTGGCCAAAATTCATCAACTCCTTAAAAAATAACGACCTGTCTGCTGAGCAAAACAGGTCGTGACAAGGCAATGCTAATGACTCATTGCCCCTTGACCACAGTAACTGAGTGCCTGTTGCCGCAGGGTTAGAGCAGTATCAGCCCTTCCGGTTGGCATTAAACCCTGACGGTCAGGCTTCTGCGTTCTTAAATGTATTTTTTTTAAAATTATATTGATTTTTGTGAAAAAAAGCAATAATATTAATAAAAAAAATTAATTGAATTTAATAAGTATGACTTATCAAGTTGCGTTGCTTTTAATTAAATTTATTTATGACCCGCTTCAAAGCTATATTAAAAAAATTATTAAAGGAGGGAAGTTATTATGTTTAACGGCCTTTTTCAGCCAACTCACCTGATTTTAATCCTGGTAGTGGTTCTTATTATCTTTGGGCCCGGGAAATTACCCGAAGTTGGTAAAGCTCTGGGTAATGCGGCGCGGGATATGAAAAACGCTTTTTCAGGAGAAGAGGGTGAAGAACAGGCCCAAAAGAAGAGCGACGGGATTGACGGAGTTGCTGCTGCAACCGCTGCCGCTGCTGCCGATGCTTCAAATGCTTCTATCAATACATCAAAACAAGTCAACTAGTTAGACAGAAACCTTAAATTTCTTATACGGGGGAAGGGGGAGAGCCAAATATCCGGACATGAAGAAATGACAGTGGTAGAGCATCTTGAAGAATTGCGCCGGTTACTGATCATTTCCATTGTTTCGACTTTTGTCATGGCAGTGGTTTGCTGGTTTTTCAGCGACGCATTTCTAAAAATCCTGCTCGAACCCGTTACTGGAACAGGCAATAAGATAATTTATATCGGGGTTACGGAAGCTGTTTTTACAAAAATTAAACTGGCATTTTTTCTTGGATTTTTGGCTTCCCTGCCCGTGACCCTTTGGCAGTTTTGGGGTTTCATTATACCTGCCTTACGTAAAGTTGAGCGAGTGTATTTTACCTTTTTCGTTTTTACTTCATTCATTCTTTTTATTGGTGGTATAGCTTTTGGTTTTTTGGTTGTGTTTAAAATGTGCGTATCCTTTTTGATGCGCTACGGCGGTGCGCAGCTGATACCAATGCTCACCATAGGCAATTATGTATCTTTTACCCTTAATTTTTTACTTCCTTTCGGTTTAATTTTCGAGATGCCTCTGGCCAGCTATTTTCTGGCGAGGTTGGGAATCATCTCCTACCGGACCATGATCAAAGGCAGAAAATTTGCTATCCTGGCAGCGGTGATAATTGCTTCAGCGGTAGTTGCAAGTCCTGACATATTCACCGTGCTGCTTTTCGCTTCACCTATTTACCTGTTGTATGAAATCAGCGCCACAGTGGTTCGCGTTACCGAATGGGCCATGGGACTGAAAAAATCCGGTAGGACGTTAAACATACTGGCCCCGATTAAAAGGTTGATGAAGAGGGCCAGAGACTTGATGGTTCCAGCTAAATAGTTGTTTACGGGGAGAGGAGCAAAAATGGAAGACCAACTTAAGATGGACAAGAAAGTGACGAGGCGTTCCTTTCTGCGCATGATGGGAGGACTTGGTCTCGCAGGTGTAACAGCAAGCCTGGCAGGCTGCGGTGCGGTTTCCGTTGCCGGACAAGCCGGTGGCGAAGGCTGGCTGCCGCAGCAATACCAGGTGCCGGGCACCTGGCCGGCCCAGGTGCGGGGTAGGGTGCCCATTGATCCGGATAATCCCTCTATAGTCAGGGATGACGAAAAATGTGTACTCTGTGGCCAGTGCCTGGAGGTATGTAAAAATACGCAGACGGTTTTTGGCTATTACGGCTTCCCTCTGGTGGATGAAACCGTGTGCATTAATTGCGGCCAGTGCGCCCTGTGGTGCCCGACCGCGGCTATTACCGAGCGTGACGATACCCAAAGGGTTAAAAAAGCTCTTGATGACCCTGATACCTTTGTTGTTGTACAGACAGCCCCGGCTACCAGAGTTGCCCTGGGCGAGGAATTTGGTTTGCCCCCCGGCACCTGGGTAATGGGTCAGCAGGTGGCGGCTCTCAGGCGGTTGGGTTTTAACGCTGTTTTTGACACAAACTTCACTGCCGACCTGACCATTATGGAAGAAGCCACAGAATTAATTAAGCGGATTAAGGGGGACATCAAAAAACCACTGCCTCAATTTACTTCCTGCAGCCCGGGCTGGGTTAAATTTTGCGAATATTTCTACCCCGATCTCTTACCCCACATGTCCAGCTGCAAGTCTCCCCAGCAGATGCTGGGAGCGCTGGCTAAAACGTATTATGCCAAGGCTGCCAATATCAAGCCTGAGAAAATATTCTCCGTGGCCATTATGCCCTGTACGGCCAAAAAATTCGAGGTTACCCGCCCGGAGATGAACAGCAGTGGCCGGTATTGGGAAAATCCCGCTTTGATAGATATGGACGCCGTGCTGACCACCAGAGAACTGGCCCGGATGATAAAACAGCAAAATATTGATTTAACCAGTCTGCCTGAGGAAAAATACGACCCGCTGCTGGGCAAAAGCACCGGTGGGGCGGTGATATTCGGAGCCACCGGGGGGGTAATGGAAGCTGCGGTGCGCACGGCGTATTTCTTCATTACGGAAAAAGAACCGCCGGCCAATTTACTTCAATTAACACCTGTTCGCGGTCTGACCGGAGTAAAAGAAGCTGCGGTGGATGTGCCTGGTGTCGGTTCGGTAAAAGTCGCTGTCTGCCATGGCATGAGCAACGGCAGGCAGATACTCGAAGCGGTGCGCAAAGGCGAGTCGCCCTGGCATTTTGTTGAGTTTATGTCGTGTCCCGGCGGCTGTATCAGTGGGGGAGGACAACCCAGATCAGCAGTGCCCCCTTCCGATCAAGTGCGGATGCAAAGGATCAATAGCCTGTACCAGGCAGACGCTAAAATGGAGTGGCGTGAAAGTCACGAAAATTCGGAAATTTTGGCGCTGTATCAAAATTTCCTCCAACATCCGATGAGTGAACTGGCCGAGGAATTGCTGCATACAAAATACGTTGACCGAAGTAAAACATATAATCAACTGGCAGCTTCAGCCAAAGCAGCCGGAAGGGTTTAGGAGGTGAGGTACAGTGTCTAAAGCTGTTTTAGTGGATATTACCCGCTGTGTGGGTTGTGGAAGTTGTGTGGTGGCCTGTAAGCTGTGGAACAAACTGGAGTACAGTAAGGATGAGGATGCCCCGGCGACCGGGAGTGAAGCGGTACTGGCAGCGGAAAACTGGACTGCGGTAAAAAAAGTGGAATCCCAAAAAGAAAGCGAAAAAGTATGGCGGTTTGTTAAAGAGCAGTGTTTACACTGTGATGAGCCCGCCTGTGCTTCGGCTTGTTTTTCCAAGGCCATTAAAAAAACCAAGGAAGGCCCCGTTGTCTATGATGAAAAACTGTGTGTAGGCTGTCGTTATTGTATGCTGGCCTGCCCTTTCAGCATTCCCAAATATGAATGGGATAAAACTTTTCCCCGGGTACGCAAGTGCCAGATGTGCGCCGGCCGGGTCGCCAAAGGTGAACAACCGGCCTGCGTGGGAGTATGCCCGGCTGGAGCATTAACCTACGGTGAACATGAAGAAATGATTAAAGTGGCCAGGGAAAGAATCAGCGCAGGTGGGTACATAAACCACATCTTTGGCGAAAAGGAAGCGGGCGGTACCTCATGGCTGTATCTATCCGACGTGCCCTTTGAGCAGCTTGGCTTTAGAACCAATATTACAACTAAGCCGCTGCCCCAGTACTCGGAAAGCATTCTAAGGCTGACTCCCGCTGTCGGTTTGGGCTGGGGTGCCGTGCTTACAGGCCTTTACGTGTACAACAGGCGGAGAAATGAAATTGCCAGAGAAGAAAAAGGGAAAAGATAAACTGCTGGGGAGGTTTTATGGATGTCCGCTGTTAATACCGTGGAAAATAAATGGACTTTTAAAATGACACCGACCAGGTATGTACTGGCCGCGCTTGGCCTACTTGGAGCGGCGCTGATGCTGTACAGGCTGGCATTTGGCTTGGGCAGCGCCACTAACCTTAATGACCAATGGCCGTGGGGCCTTTGGATCGGATTTGACGTATTGACCGGTGTGGCTCTCGCCGGTGGCGGCTACAGCACCTGTCTGCTGGTGCATGTATTGCGGGTTAAGAAATTTACCCCCATTGCCAGAAGCGCCATGCTTACCTCATTAATCGGTTATCTTTTGGTCATGGCCGGTCTTTTTATGGATATCGGCCGCTGGTTCAACTTCTGGCGCCCATTTGTATCGTGGGGCTATACCAGCGTCCTGTTTGAAGTTTTTTGGTGTGTTTCCATTTATACAATGATTCAATTGTTGGAGTTCGGCGAGATTGGCACTGAAAAAGTGCAAAAACGTTGGCACGGTTTTTTCAAAAAAATCATGCCGGTGCTGTTTATCATCGGGATTGTGCTGCCCACGCTGCACCAGTCTTCGCTCGGTTCCCTTTATGTGATCGAGGTGGGCAAACTGTATCCCCTCTGGTGGTCGATGCTGCTGCCTGTGTTTTTCCTGATGTCGTCCTTTTTTGTCGGCCCTGCTATGGTTACCGTGGAAACGCTATTGGGCTCACGGGCTCACGGACATAAGGTAGACTCGGAAGTGCTGCAGTCTCTGATCAAAGTTTCCGGTTACCTGATGCTGGTTTATCTGGTGCTCAAGATTGTCGATTTATATTATCGCGGCGCAGCCGGCCTGATGTTCAGCGGTAATCTCGAAGGCAATATGTTCCTGCTGGAAATGGTGGCAGGCGTCATCATACCGTTGATTATCTGCTTTACTCCCAGCCTGCGCAAAACATCAGCCGGTTTAACCACCTTCAGCGTTTTAGTGGTGGCCGGTGTCATCATCAACCGGATGAACGTGGTTTTCACCGGTATGGCTAAAGCTGCAGGCGGCTTTTACTTCCCATCATTTATTGAATGGGCGGTGAGTATCGGGCTGGTGGCGATCGGTGTGCTGGGGTACCTGTTTATTGTAGAAAACTTTAACATTGTGCACAGCCATCAAACCGGTGCAAAACCGTTGATTAAAGAAAAGAAGGCCATTAAGTATACCGCATAATATTATTTGCCTTGGCAGGTCTCTTGACCTCTATTAATATAAACCGGCCGGGGTACATTAGTACATTAAACCGGCCGGAAAATGATCCCGTGTAGCGGCGAATGGATGTAATCCCCTTCCATTCGCCTGTTTTTTTATTATTTCTATGGTATTATAGGCAGTATATTAGCAAATAAACGAAACAGTGGTGGTCAATATTGAATATAAAACAATTAGAGGCTTTTCTGCTTATCGCCCAGCTAAAAAATTTCACCAGAGCTGCAGCCCAGCTGGATATGAGCCAGCCGGCCATAAGCTTTCAAATTAAATCCCTGGAAGAAGAATTAAATATCACCCTTTTTGAACGGGCGGAGAAGAAGGTGGTGTTAACTGAAGCGGGCAGGCTGCTTTTCCCGGTGGCCATGCAGATGATCCGGCAATATAACAAGATTAAGGCCGGTATCGATGATTTAAGGGAAGTCAAAGCGGGTCATTTGCAGCTGGGCGCTGTGCCCGTGGCGGGAGAATGCCTGCTGCCCGTGATTATCGGGGGTTTCAGGGAACAGCACCCGGCTGTGACAGTAAGCCTGCAGATAGGGGGCAGCGCTCAGGTTACCCGGTGGATTAAAGACAGGGATGTTGAAATCGGCATTGTCGGGTATCCGGTTAAAGCCGACGGAGTGGAGTGCCAGCCCTGGCTGACCGACCGGATGCTGGTGATAACACCTCCGTGGCACCCGTTATGCGGGGAGGAGGTTCCCATCACTGCGCTGACCAGCGAATCCATAGTTGTGCGTGAAGTGGGGGCGGGCAGCAGGCAGGCCCTGGAACAACAATTTTTGAAGCATAATATAACGCTGGATCAGTTCACCAGCGTCCTGGAATTGGGCAGCGCCCAGGCAGTTATAAATGCAGTGCGGCTGGGACTCGGGATCGGGGTTGTTTCCAGCTGGGCGGCGGGTGAATTACTAAATAAAGGCGACCTGGGAGAGATTAAAATGCACGGGGTAAATTTAAGCTACGAGTTTTACCTGGCCTGGAACCGCCCTGATAAAGAAAGTCTTGCCTCCAGGGCCTTTCGCACGTTTATTTCAGACGAAAAAATTGTGCAGAGATTAATCAGCGACATGCCCTATAATCAAAAATAATTACCTGTTACCTGGAGTTGTCAAGGGGACAACTCCAGATATTTATGAATTAGTTAGCTGCGCCCTTTGATCAGGTCGGTGGGTATGATTTTGTCTGGATTTGCGCTCCCAGACCGCCAGGATTCGTTCGGCTACCTCGTAGGGAAGTTTTCGCCGACAGCGTTCATAATTGGAAAGGGTCTGCCTGGCAACATTCACTGAGCGGGCGAGTTCTTCCTGGTGGATCCCGAAAACCGACCTGAATTGCCGGATCAGGTGCGGGGTGGTCTGCAATTCTTCCGCATTGCCGGGAACTTGACAATTTAAAGGTGTTCGGTGGCGTGTTAACACTTTTTTATTGGTTTTGCCTTCTATCCTCCAGAGGTTATCCGAAAGCTTGACCGCTAAAGGAGTCTGCAGCCATTTTTTAAAATAACCTTTATTCCTGTCGGGCGGTTCCAGAACCGGTGTTTCTTCCAGAATCCCTATTCCCCGGAGCAGTTCGTGCGACTTGATAAAGGTGTCAACCGTTTGCCCGGGGTTGCGCCAGTTTACTTTCTCACCGCAAAAATCAAGGATGGTAGATGGGGTTGCCCGTGGCTTTTCGCCCCTTTTCCCCGCCGTTACACCAATCATTATCCAGTAGGTGCCCATTTTTTTGGCAATTCCTTCCCTGTAGGGGTTTAATTGAAGTAACGCTCGGCTGTAATACCCCACCCATCTCAAACCGTCCGGGTTTAAAAAGCCGGCCAACGCTTGACCGCAGCGGATACTGACAGAAGTCCACCGGGTGTCGTCCCGCTTGTACTCAATGTCAACAATATCCAGCAGCTTGTCGGCCCGTTCCCTGCCGAAGATCAAATTGCCGCCCCTTTTATAGTCGCGCCACCTCATCGTAAGCCGCAAATCCGCCAATCTCAAAATCTCATCCCTGAATTCCCGGTAAAGGTTGGAAGCACTGCCGTGTCTGATTTTTACCGACCTGTAGGCAGCAATGTCTTCCAGCCGTATCATGGCGGTATCGTACCGGGGATCGTGCAGACGGGATATCTCGGCCATTAGGATCAGGAAAACATCGGCTGTTTCAACGGACAGATTTCGTACCGCTTCCCTGATGCTTCCCATGTAGATGTATTGCCAACGCGGGCTGAGGTGTAGTTTAGGTAACTCTGCGGCTTTTTCCATGTCCCTGCTTGACCAGGGCATATAGCCTTGATATGGGGGGTAGGGCGGGTCGAAAAAAATATTTATCTGCCCGTCCCGCGCCTGGTAAGAATAATAGGGCCTCCCGTAGGAGTCTGACTTCCAGCGACAGCCCGGACCGCCGGCGTATATGGCACGTAATGCGGCGTACACCACGGGGTTTACGGGGATGGGCATCCTGCCGGCTTTGGCAGGGAGGTAATTATCTTTTTTCCCTTCCGTAAAGTATTCTTCCGGACCCATAATCAAACCCCTTTCGTTGCCGAGTTAACACTATTATACATTACCGAACCAGATTGTAGATGGATTTTGTCGGCTCCAGGTCTTCTAGTTACTTGATCGATCTCAGCAAAAGGTAATTGAACTGATTAGAAGCGGTGATGTTGGCTTTGGAAAAACAGTTGAGTTGATAGCTTCTAAGGCCTCCCTATACCATTTATGAATAAGCCGAAAGGTTTGGTCTCAACACCCTGGCTGATGATTAACAGATGAGCTGTTTCGACAGCTCTGTTTCATATTTCTTAATCAACAAAATAGCAGGGGGTTTTACTAATCGACACTACCAAAGCTAGTGAAAATCCTCCCATCCTTTTCGCATATTACATTTATATGTTGCAATAATTAGGTTACAAAGTATAATAGTGGATAGAAGAAAGGCCTAACAATTTGTTCCAGTGGATGTCCAGGCGATTCCCACCAGGATGCCTTGAAAGATGGAACCCGAGTAAAATTGAGCCCGGACACTGAATCAGCGGGTTCGCGGCAAGTGGTGCACCGCTGAAGAACACGTTATGTGTGTAGGAGGTTTAAACAAGATGATGATAGAGGAACGTTACAAGAAAAGATATAAAGCAGGCGATACTCCTTGGGATATTGGCAAACCTGATTTTAACCTTATTCAGACTGCAACTACGATGGACATAAAACCCTGTAAAGCACTGGATATAGGATGCGGAACTGGCAATAACTCCATCTGGCTATCCCAGAAAAACTTTGATGTGATAGGTATTGATACATCGGAAATTGCAATACAAAAGGCTATAGAGGAAGCTTCGAAAGCTAATGTCAAATGTACCTTTATTGTGATTGACTTTCTTATAAACAAAATTGAAGGGGGGCCATTTGGCTTTGCGTTTGATAGAGGCTGTTTTCATTCATTAAATTCGGATGAAGAACGAAAGAGCTTCGCTGAAAATGTCGCTGCCTATTTAGAAAAAGATGGCCTGTGGCTAAGTATTGTTGGCAACGCTGATGAACAACGTGATGGCCCGGGTCCACCGCAGCGTACTGCCAAAGATATTATTAACTCTGTGGAGCCCTACTTCGAAATCCTTTCGCTCGTTTCAAGCCATTTTGGATCTAACCGCCCAAACCCGCCTAGAGCCTGGGTTTGCCTAATGCGGAGAAGGCGTTTTGCATAAATACTTAGCGAATCATTAATGATTCACCAGGCCTTTATATTTGCCGAGTCCCATGCATGCCGGCGGAAAATAGACACTACATCTCCGTAAATATACGGAGTTTTTCTTTTTTTGGGGTGATGCCAATGGTATTGTAAGCTACATTCAGCTATCGCAAAAACAGCTTGCAAACGTAGAAAACGCGGAACTCTATTTGACCACTGCACATGCCAAGTTCGCATGCTCCAGCGCATGATATTGATCCATTCGTCCATGGAAATAGCGTTTTTCGATCTCGGCTGGGCTTAAATTCTCATGGAGGCGTAGACCTTGATCTTCGAGATCCGCAGCGATCATGGATGGGTCATAGCCCGATTTTAGTGGCTCACCCGCCCGCCGCACGCTATCCAACCATATTTGCATGTATTTTGCCGCTTTCTCGGGGATAAATGCATCGGTATCCAAATAATCAAAGATGACTGTACTGCCCGCAGGGGCGATACCGGCGATAGTACGAAACGTGGCGAACACCGCATCGCGGGGCAGGTAATAAGTAACACCCAGCCAGCTAAAGAAGCTTTTAACCTGTGGGTTATATGATGAGTGCGTTAGTGCTGCTGCTAGACTGTCCTGCGTGAAATCCACCGGAACGAAGTGCAGTTGAGTGGGAGCTTCCCAACCTAACTCAACGAGACGGTGGATCTTATAGGTTTGTGTGGCGGGATGGTCAACCTCGTAAATGTGAAGCTGGTCTAACATCTCCGGCTGTCGGAATGCAAAGGTATCCATACCCGCCCCGAGGATCACATACTGTCGTATCCCTTGTTTGACAGCCTGCTTAAGCCTGTTTTCCGTATACCGTGCGCGGCTTAGCATTATGGATGATGGCAGCACAGTTTGTACCAACCACGCCAATGCGGTTGACTTATCCGGACATAGCTTTGTACGTTCAGGATCAATAAATTGGAGAGAATTTACCAGGCCCTGTTCGATAAATTCTTGTCTCTCTTCTGGCATTATGAGGTGGGCTAAAAAATCATCGAAAATTTTGGGTTCGTCGTGAAGGGAATGATAGGCTCGAATATAGGCGGCCATTAGTGCGGAACGGCTGACTTGGTTTTCTATCATCGGTATTTCCCCCTTTAAAAATACATAATGATATATATTCCATAATCTTTTGCCAAATTCAAGTTCATATAATTTTACTATATATTACTACATATGGTTGACAATTGCTACCATAAGAATGTTTAGAAAATATTACATATATAACTAAGATACTGAAGCAAAAATGTCCGTGTATCATTTTTTTTTAAAGCTATCGTACTTTTGTTAATCATCGAAATGCAGATAGCAAGACTTCAATTTCCGTAGTTATACGGAGTTTTAAATAGTATAAACATGATTATTGTACATAGTGTTCATCTGTTTTTGTAAAAATGCCATTGATTCAATTTGATTCAACATTTGTATATAATAAAATAAATACAAAACATCATTATTTATAATTAAATTCTAATTTTCTATTGTTTGAGAGATTTTTAACTTAAAAAAAATTTTTAAGTACAAGCCAACAGTTTAAGGCTATACATGCTAGTATTGTCGAAAAATACAATTATTTAGAGGAGGTTTTTTTAGATGCGAATTGTCGTTTTTGGTGGAGCTGGTTTTGAGGGCTCTGGGATAGTAAGGGATCTAATCAAAAGCTGTGTATCAGAAGTTGTTATAGCAGATTGTAACATTGATGGCGCTCATATACTTGCCAATGAATTCAATACGAGTGGAACAAAAGTATCTGTACAATTTGTTGATGCCGATGATCATAATAGTTTGGTTGAAGCAATTAAGGGTGCAGATGCTGTGGTTAGTGCTATTGGTCCGTTTTATAGCTATGGTGTTAAGACGATAAAAGCAGCAATTGATGCAAAAGTGCCTTACGTTGATATTAATGACGATTATGATTCAACCAAAGAGGCCTTTAAGTTTCATGACGAGGCAAAAAAGGCAGGAATACCAGTTATAATTGGCTTGGGGGTTACCCCTGGATTGAGCAATGTATGTGTTAGTTATGCAGCTGGGAAATTAGACCGGGTAAATACAATCAATATTTCATGGATTGCAGGGGCCGGGCCTGGTGGACATGCTGTCGCTCTTCATTTTTTTCACGCACTGGATGGTAAGATCCCGATTTTTATTGATAATAAATATGAATTAATCTCACCCGTAAAAGAGGGCAAAAAATCAGTTAGGTTCCCTGATCCCTTCGGTCTGGTGGAAGTCCCCTATATTGGTCATTCGGAACACATAACCCTGCCAATGTTTATACAAGGTGTTAAAACGGTCACAGTTAGGGGATCGCTTTATCCTTTGATTGTCCAAGAAACAATAAATCAAATAGTTAAACTTGGACTTTTTTCCATGACTCCAATAAAAATTAATGAGACATTAATAGCTCCAAGGGATTTCGCAATGGAATTCTTTCATACCCTGATGGAGGCAGAAGAGACGCGTTATCAGGTGGAAAGAGTATTAAAATCATTACCTACACCGGGTTACGGTTCGTTAATTATAGAGGTGGTGGGAGATAAAAATAATTCAACTGCTAAATATACCTATGTCATAAATGCTGATCTTTGCGATGCCACAGAATGGCCTGCTTCAATTGGGGCGCAGTTGCTTGCCGGGGGGGAGATTAAACAAAAGGGTGTGCTTGCTCCTGAACAATGTATTCAACCCGAGCCATTTTTTGGTGAACTGAAAAAAAGGGGCATAAAAATAAGTGAGGTTGAGGAAATAATCAGAGTAGTATAAATAAGATCTCAATACATATACATATTACATTCATATATCGCATTAAGCAGCACGCTATAGAAAAAGCCCGTTTTACCTTAAAGTAAAAGGTTAGCGGGCTTACCAACTTGATGAACAGTATGTTAATATAGTAACACAAATGTAAAAATTATATAAATTGAAAATTGAGTCCCCGGAAAATGCACATAATAATATTTGCAAATGCTTGGCAAAAAGAGGTTTGGAGGAAATTGTTAATGGCACAGTAACCTCTCCGCCCGCCCTTGTGTCAGTTGTTATTCATTTTGGATATTCCATGAGGATTTTTTTAGACAGTTAGCGTTTTTTTAAAGTAATAGCGCCAGCAGGGCAAGATGTTATACAAAGCCCACATCCGTAACATAATTCCGGGTTATAAACTAATTGCTCATTTATGTTTTTCCGGGCTCCAAAAACACAACGTTCAACACAATTAAAACAATTAATGCATTTTTGAGGGTCATCCTGAACAATCACATTCGCTTTTTGAACCCAGTTCGAACGATTGTATTTTAGTAAAGCTTGTAAGTCGTGACAGCAGCAGCTGCAGCAAGAACAAAGAGCATAGTCTGATTGGCCGGGAGCGGAGATAGCTATGTGGACCAACCCTTCTCTGTCTGCAATAGTTAAAATCTCCTGGCACTCTTCCAACGTTATTTGCCGACCTATTCCCCGTTCCAGCAATTCATTGGCAGATTCGTTTAGATTAATGCATGTATTAATTGGTTTATGGCAATTCCGGAAGGTTAAGCGGCATGAGCATGAAACCAGTGCATAATTATTAGCTCGATTTAAAATATTATATGCCTCATCCTGGGTGACTATTGCGGAGCTGCCGGCAGCATGTAAATGTTCATGATGTTTAAGAGCTTCGCCTGTTGTTAGTACTCTTGAAGATGCCTTTAAACGGCCTTGATCTATATACCTGTCATAAATTTGTATTCTCGATTGCATATAAAAATCTACGATTTTTGCCCTATCTCTATTAGCTAACTGCTCCAGTTTTCCTTCTCCCAAAAGGGTATTAATGATGCCATAAAAGCTCCTCGTTTTAAAATATTTTTTATTACGGGATATCATTCCGTCCTTAAAAAGCTTATTTATGTCGAGCTCAATCTTTTCCAAAGGTAACCCGAGTTCTTTTGCTATGTCTTTGGGCGTTGACCAAGTACTACAATATAGCAAAATCGGCACCAGTTTACCAGGGATAATTGATTTGAGTAAGTCAAGGTGATCTGTAGGGCATTTTATCTGAGAAGCAAGGTTCTCATACAAATCCAGCATAAAGTTATTCCCCCCTTTGGATTTTGTGCAGTACTAATTTCCATTCGTAATCAGCCACTTTCTATTGCTCATTGGAAGATGATATGTAAGCTGGCTTAAAGGTTTGCGACCTGATTCCACCCTCCTTGCTATTTTTTATCCATTTTACCTGATAGCTCCAAAGTAAAAGGTGAAGCATTATTGCTAAGACTGATTTATACTGGTAACCAAAATAAGCGCCCTGTGTAGAGCGCTTAAATAAAGCTTTTCTGGTAAATAAACTGATGACATACTCACAGTAAGGGTGTGTATACTCAGAGGATGGGTTGGCCTTATTCACGTAATGGGTGGGGGGGGTTTGTTGGAATTTGCGCTCACAGACCGCCTGTTTGTAGTTGTTGTGAGACTCTCTTTTAACCCTGAAGCAGGTATGCGAAAAATACGCAATTGATTTGGATAAAATAATTGCGGAAATAAATGAGGCCGCTACAATTAATTTTGACACTTATTAATATATTTTGCTAAGAAAGTCCCTTATAAAAATTAGCAAAAGGCTTAAGGGGGAAATTATTAATGGAAGCAGTAATTAGGAATTTTACAAATTATATTTTTATCATCATACAATTTATAACGATTGCTGCCTTAGCTATCGACAAAAAAATAACTAATGCCGGTGAAGTTCTTTTTGTCACTGTTCTTTTTATCGGTTATATTTTCCTTGGCAAAAAGTACTCTTTTAATGTTGGCAATTACATACATATTTGCCTTGCACTTGTTGTAATTGCGCATAGTTTGGGGGGGAAATACTTTAACCTTTATTTAGAGTCAGCTGCTTTTGACAACTATCTGCATGTATTTGGCACATATACTGTTACCCTTTTTATTTACTCAGCCATTAAAAATTTTATGGATATTTCATTTATTTCAAGAACAAGCAATTTTTTATACGTAACTCTGTTGGGTATTGGTATTGGTACAATTTTTGAACTCCTGGAATTCATTGTAGACATAACGGTTAACCCGCCTATACATAATCAACAAGGTTTAATTGATACAAATTTAGATATGATTGCAGACTTAATTGGTTCCTTAATAGCGGCATTTCATATTAATTTCAACGGTATTAAATTGGGAGTGTCACGGAGACGTGGTACTGACACCCTATAGGCTTTTAAAACAATACCCCTATTGATTATCCTGTATAACAATCTCAGCATCACCCTTTTAGCTAAAAAATTAAAAGGCCTCCGTTAATCACGCTTGTGAGTAATCCGGAGGCCTTTTATTGGGGGTTGGGGGGTTACTTAAAGTTGAGATTGTCTACGCCGCTTCGATTGGCAATTAATATTTCTTACGGGCCGTATAGTGGGTGTGCAGCAGCTCATGGGATTGATGACCCAGCGGCTCACCCAGAAATTCTTTGTATAACGCTTGGACTGCCGGGTTTTCGTGCGACTTGCGCAGCTCCATACTTTTATCCGCGCTGTAGATGCCGGCTGCTCTTTGGGCACGGATTTCCCTGGTGGTGGGTATGGGCTGTCCGCCCCCGCCGATACAGCCGCCCGGGCAGCACATGATTTCAATGAAGTGGTACTGTTTGCCGTTTTGCACTCTTTCCATCATTTCCCTGGCGTTGGCCAGCCCGTGGGCTACCGCAACGTTTAAAACGGTCCCATTTAAATCCACGGACGCTTCTTTAATCCCTTCCAAACCGCGCACTTCCTCAAAATCCAGTGCGGGCAGGGCCTGCCCGGTAACCAGCTCATAGGCTGTCCTGAGGGCTGCTTCCATCACGCCGCCGGTGGAGCCGAAGATAACCCCGGCCCCGGTGGAGATGCCCAGGGGGTGGTCGTAATCTTCCTCCGCCAACGAATTAAAGTCTATTCCCGCCTCTTTTAACATTTTGCCCAATTCCCGGGTAGTAAGTGCCACATCGACATCCTGGCAGCCGCTGCCGTTCATTTCCTGCCGCCCGGCTTCGAATTTTTTGGCGGTGCAGGGCATAATTGACACGACAAATATATCTGCCGGGTCGATGCCCGATTTTTCAGCGTAATAGGTTTTGGCCAGGGCGCCGAACATTTGCTGGGGCGACTTGCAGGTGGACAGGTGCGGCAGCAATCCGGGATAAAAGTGTTCAATAAATTTAATCCAGCCGGGGCTGCAGGAGGTGATCAGCGGAAGCTGTCCGCCGTTTTGCATGCGCTGCAGCAGTTCGCTGCCTTCTTCCATAATGGTTAAATCAGCCGTGAAGTCGGTATCAAAAACTTTATCAAAGCCCAGTTTTCTTAGAGCTGCAACCAATTGCCCGGTGACCACGCTGCCCGGCTCCAGGCCGAACATTTCCCCGATGCTGACCCGAACAGCCGGAGCGGTTTGTACCACAACGTGTTTGCCGGGATCTGACAGGGCCGCCCAAACTTCAGCCGTTTGATCCTTTTCGTGGATGGCGGCGGTTGGGCAGACCAGGGCGCACTGGCCGCAGTTTACGCAGGCGGTATCGCCCAGTGGCTCGAGAAACGCCGGCGCGACGATGGTATTAAAGCCGCGTTCCTGTGGGGCAATAGCGCAAACTTGCTGAACTTTTTCGCAAACGCTGACACAGCGGCGGCACAGGATGCACTTGCGGGGATCGCGCACCAGGGCGGCGCTGGAGAAGTCCGGTTCATAGGAAGGGTTGGCGCCGGAAAATCTGATCTCGGTAATGCCCAATTCCGAGGCCAGTTGCTGCAGCTCGCAATTGGTGCTGCGGGGGCAGGTTAAACACTCCTGCGGGTGGTTGGACATAATCAGTTCCAGGTTCAGTTTGCGGGCCTGCCGGACGGCCGGGGTGTTGGTCCGCACCACCATGCCCGGGGCCACCGGAGTGACGCAGGAGGCCTGCAGGGTTCTGGCTCCCTGGACTTCTACCAGGCAAATGCGGCAGGCGCCGATTTCATTAATCTCTTCCAGATAACATAGGGTTGGTATTTTAATACCCGCTTTTTTGGCGGCTTCCAGCACCGAAGTGCCGGGAACTGCCTGGACTTCTATACCGTCAATGGTTAAGCTGACCTGTGACATAACTAATTCCTCCATTTTACCCTGATATAATTGGGTACATTGATAAGTTGGGGGCATTCCCCGACCCTTTTATTTAAATGGTGATAATCGAATCAAACTTGCATTTTTGTTGGCAGGAACCGCACTTAATGCATTTGGCCGGGTCGATAACGTGCGGCTTTTTCTTTTCCCCGGTGATGGCTCCGGCCGGGCATTCTTTAGCGCACAGGCCGCAGCCCCGGCAGGTTTCCGGATTAATATAATAGGTGAGCAGTGCCTGGCAAGCACCGGCCGGACACTTTTTATCGTTAATATGCGCCTCGTATTCATGGCGGAAATAACGCAGGGTGCTCAGCACGGGATTGGGAGCGGTTTGTCCAAGGCCGCAAAGAGCTGAGCTTTTAATGCCCTGACTCAGTTCCTCCAGCAGCTCTATATCACCTTCGCGCCCGTTGCCGGAGGTTATCCGCTGCAGTATTTCCAGCATGCGCTTGGTGCCAATCCGGCAGGGGGCGCACTTGCCGCAGGACTCCTCCTGTACAAATTCCAGGAAGAACTTGGCCAGATCAACCATGCAAGTGTCCTCGTCGACGATAATCATCCCGCCGGAACCCATAATGGTGCCAAGCTTATTTAAAGAATCATAATCCACCGGTGTGTCAAGGTATTCTTCCGGTATGCAGCCGCCTGAAGGCCCTCCGGTTTGCACCGCCTTAAATTTTTTGCCGTCAGGTATGCCTCCGCCGATGTCGAAAATAATCTCCCTGAGCGTAGTGCCCATGGGAACTTCAACCAGTCCTGTATTATTAACCTTGCCCGCTAGGGCAAAAACCTTGGTGCCCTTGCTTTTTTCCGTTCCGATTGACGCAAACCAGGCGACCCCGTTTAAGATAATGGGTGGTATGTTGGCCCAGGTTTCAACGTTGTTGATGACGGTCGGCTTACCCCAGAGACCTTCCTGCGCCGGAAAGGGCGGCTTGGGACGTGGTTCGCCGCGCTGCCCTTCGATGGAGGCCAGCAGGGCGGTTTCTTCACCGCAGACGAACGCTCCCGCTCCCACCCTGATTTCAATATTAAAATTAAACCCGGTGCCAAAAATATTATCACCCAGCAAACCATATTCACGTGCTTTATTAATGGCTGTTTCCAGCCTGTCCACAGCCAGGGGGTATTCCGCCCGGACATAGATGTAGCCGCGGGAAGCACCGATGGCATAGCCGCAAATGGCCATTGCCTCCAATACCGAATGGGGGTCGCCTTCCAAAATGCTGCGGTCCATAAACGCGCCGGGATCGCCCTCATCGGCATTGCAAACAACATATTTGGCATCACCGTTGGCACGGGCGGTAAACTCCCATTTCAAACCCGTGGGAAAACCGGCCCCGCCTCGGCCCCGCAGGCCGGATTCCTTTACGGCGTCAATAACCTGCTGGGGAGTTGTCTGCGAAAGGGCTTTTCCCAGGGCCCGGTAACCGTCCCGGGCAATGTATTCCTCAACGGATTCCGGGTTGATGATACCGGTATTGCGTAAAGCTATTCTGGTTTGACGTTTAAAGAACTCCAATTGGCCAAAGTCGGCGACCCGTTCCTCGCTGCCCACCGGCCGGTGCAACAGCCGGGTTACGACTTTGCCCTTGAGCAGGTGTTCATTGACAATTTCCGCCGCGTCTTCGGGCTTTAATTTACGGTAAAATACACCGTCCGGGAAAATCATAATTACCGGACCCAGATCACAGGGTCCCATACAACCCGTTTCCACAACTTTGATTTCATTTTCCAGTCCTGTTTTTTCAATATGTTCCTGGAGTGCGCTTTGTACCGATTTGCAGGCCGAAGAGATGCAGCCCGCGCCGGCGCAAACCAGCACGTGGGACCTATACATTTCCATTATTTTTCCTCCTTGTGCCTAACAAGATATGACCGGTTAGTTATCAAATTACTTTTTCGGTGCTGTCCAATCTTCTACTATAGTGCCTTCCACCAGGTGCCTGCGAACTATTTCTTTGGCCTTTTCCCGGTCAACATTTACATAGGTGGTTTTTTCCGGTCCCCTGGCTACCTCCAACAGCGGTTCATGCTGGCAAAGGCCGACACAGCTGGTCTGGGTAAGCGCCACATTATTCAGTCCTTGCTGTTTTAATTCCTCCAACAGGGCTTTGACGATTTCCCTGGCGCCGGCGGCAATCCCGCAGGTACCCATGCTTACGGTTATGGTGACATCGTGGTCCTTGTCCCTGATGTTCATTTCCTGCCGGAGACGGTCACGTAATTTATCCAGTTCTTCTAAACTCTTCAACTTTTCTTTCCCTCCTCAATTTCAGAATGTTGTTGTGTAAATAATTTTTTAGCCACACCATAATTTCCGGGGTTTTTATCGGTATGTCTCTGAGCAAAACCCGAAAGTCCCTGGTGTTAAAAGAAAATGACCGGTTGTTATATAGATGGTTATAAAAAAAGTCTATTGAATCGTTTGCAGCAAGCAGGGTAACAAGGGTTCCCGCCACATCTCCCAGTGGGGCCCGGTCCAGGTGATTATGAGGGAAAGTGGCGGTAACAACTGTGCCTTGTCGTGGTTGGGCTTTAATCTCAAAAGAGCCGCAGCATCTCTCAACTGCCTCCATAAATAGCGGTATACCAAGTCCAACCCGCTTATTATGTTTGGTAGTGTAAAAAGGGTCTTTAACTTTGGCCACATCCGCCCTGGAAATGCCGGGGCCGTTATCGGCCACCTCAATTTGCAATGTATTGGCTGGAATATTTTCGTTGATATTAATTGTTAGTTCGGTGGCTCCGGCTTCCAGAGAATTAACTGCCACATCAAGTAAATGCTGGGAAAGCTCCTCCAATTTGGTCACTCCCTGCTGTACTTGGATAAAATATCATCGAGTTTCCCGTTATTTACTCGGCCGTAAACGTCTTCATCCACTGTTACCACCGGGCCAAGCCCGCAAGCGCCCAGACAGCGCACCACGTCAACGGAAAATTGTCCGTCCCCGGTTGTACCACCGGGTTTAATCTGTAATTCATCCTCCAGCTTATTTAATAGCTGGCTGGCTCCGCGAACATAGCAAGCTGTTCCGGTGCACACATGTATTTTGTGCTTGCCCTTTGGTTTAGTTGTAAACAAAGAGTAGAAGGAAACCACTCCATAAACTTTCGTTAATGGAACATTGAGTTTTTCGGCCACCAGCACCTGTGCTTCCCTGGGCAGATACCCTGCCACGTTTTGAGCTTTGTGCAGCGCCTGGATCAAACTGCCGGGATCTCCGCTGTATGGCTCCAGCAGTTTTTCAATCTCTGATAACTGTTCCTGGCCAAACTGAGCGTGACATGAACAACTGTGTGACATCTTTCCAACCTCCTGATTTTTATTATGCTTGCTAAATTTTTTTCTGTGGATTGATTTTAGCAGAGTTAAGGGTAAAAAAAACCTTAAATATAACATATTATTGTTACATTTAAATTATCGAATTATCTGATAAAATAACAAATAATTTTCCACTGGCTATAAAATTATTAAGAGGAGTGGTAAAAACGGGTATCCCTTCTTTAATAGCTGCTTCCACGGTATCAGGGTCGGGGATTCGGTCATTGGAAATTATTACCGCTGAAAGGTTAACCAGGGATGCTACCGCCACAATGTTGCGGTGGTGGTGAATGGTAACCCACAGGTCGCCGGGGGACGCGTTGGCCAGGACGTCGCTTAACAGGTCACCGCAAAAAGCGCCTCGGATTTTGTTGTTCGACAGGGGACCGGCTTGTAGGGTTAATTCAAGTTGTTGAATAATTTTGTCCCACAATTTCATCGTTTGGCGCCCTCCTTGTCGCTTTTTGCCGCTTCCCGCCCCATTGCAGGTGGTTGCAAGTGAGACAGGTCCACTATTTCCCTGGCCAGGCATTGTAGTTTTTCCCTTAATTTAAATACACAATAAGAAGTTTCAGCGTAGCCTCGTACGATGTCCTCAGCCAAGGCCCGGCAGTTGGGAGAGCCGCAGGAACCGCAATCCAAACCGGGTAAATCGGAAGTGATTTTTTCTACCTGTTCGAGCATACTGATGGCCTGGTCAATATCATTGCTAAGCTTTAACGCGGGGCGGGGTAATATTGGCCCCGGCAGTTCGCAAAAATCATAGTTGCAGTCTATTTCCGGGCAGTGGTAATCATTTTGGCTCAGTTTTTTGACCAGGTTTTCCATGCGCACCCGGGAAACAAACTGGTTTTGGGGAACCAGCGGACCCCCTATGCAGCCTCCGGTGCAGGCCTGTGCTTCAATATAATCAATGTCCCTGAGTCCACCGCGCTCGATTTCCTCAAAGACATTGATAACATTGTGAATTCCGTCTACTGCCAGCAAGGAACGGTCCTTAATGCCGTGGTTTTCTCCTCCGGCTCGGCCCCAGCCCACACCGATGGCGGGGGAGCCGCCAGGGACAATATTGGTGGCTGGTGATTCCAGCCGGCTGAGAATCTCGCCGTAAATAGAGGACATGGAAATAGCCCCGTCAACGTAGGAGCGGCTGCCAAAAGGCTGTTTTATTGCTGTAACCTTGGCCGGGCAGGGGGTGATGAAGAATATGCCTATTTCTTCACTTTTGCAGCCATGTTCCCGGATAACTTTTTCCCTGGCCATGCGGGCCGATACCTCCATGGGGGTGTCGATTAAAACAACATGGTCAAGCAATCCGGGAAAACGTACCTGCATCAACCTCACAACTGCGGGACAGGCCGAAGAGATCAAAGGCCTGGGTTTATCCTGTTGTAAATAATTACGCAGGCAGTTAGTGACAATTTCAGCGCCTACGGCAACTTCGTAATAGTCGTTAAACCCAATGTCCAGCAGCGCCGCCAAAATGTTATGGGGCATTACAGCCGGGCCAAACTGCGCGTATAGGGAGGGAGCGGGCAGGGCAACCGTATAGCTGAAGTCTTTCAGCCGCTCCAGGGAATCGGTGATAGCCAGCTTGGCCCGGTTGGGGCAGATACGAATGCATTCGCCGCAATCAATACAGCGCTCCTCAATGATTCTGGCCCGCCCTTCGCGTACCCTGATCGCCTCGGTGGGGCAGTGCTTGATACAGTTGGTGCAGCCTTTACATTTTTCCTGGTCCAGCATAACCGAATGAAAGTATTTTAGCATTTCATTCACCACGGTTTCTATTGATAATAATTGCTTTTAACGTAGTGCCTGAATCAACTTCCGAGTCAATATGCAATTCATCTGAGCAGCGTTGAATATTGGGCAGGCCCATACCTGCGCCGAAACCCATTTCCCTGATGTGGGGCGGGGCGGTGGAGTATCCTTCCTGTAAAGCCAGGGGAATATCCGGAATGCCCGGACCCTCGTCAACGGCTTCAATTTCTACCCGGTTGGGGTGGATGTGAGCAACCAGGTTGCCGTGTCTGGCATGAATGACAATATTCAACTCGGCCTCATAGGCTACAATAACTGCTCTTCTAATAGTTTCAATTTCCATGCCGACAAGCTGCAGGGCTTTTTTTATCTTGGCGGCTGCTTCACCGCCCCTGGTGAAATCCATGCCCTGAACCTTAAATTCCAGTTTCAAATTTTATCACTCTCCAACGCTGTCAAGAGCTGCGCAGGCCGTGCTGGTACAATAGCCCGCAGCTTTCAAAAAGAAATCTGTTTGTCACCAGTAACGGCAGCTTTTTTTCTTCAGCCAGTTGGATGATTTCTTTTGCCGGTTTTTTACCCCGGACAAACATTATGGCCTTGGCTTCGATCATATCTGCCACTCGAATGATTTGAATATTGGTCAGCCCGGTAATTAAAAGGCACTCTGGCCTGGAAAAGCATAGGGAGTCGCTGATTAGGTCACAACCGAAACCGGAATTAACTTCCAGGTCAAGCATTGTTTCTCCGGCAATTATTTCCGCGTTTAAAATTTGCTGAACTTTATGTAATTTAATAAGCGCTCACCTGCCGATAAACTATTCTTATTAAAAAGGGGCTAAAATGATAAATAGTAGTTATTAAAATTGATAAAAAAATATTATATACTTATATTAATAAATATATTTAAAAAAATCAATCATTTTTGAAATTGTCACAGTCAGAAAATAAAATAAAAAAAGACAGGCCATTACAATAAGCCTGCAATGTTTATATATTTTTCAATTTTAATTAAATATATGTGATAGCTGCCAAGCTTTAAATGAAAAGGTTGACATTGGATTCCATAGCTGTTTTAATATAGCTCGCGGCGTCTGAAACTACAACACCCTCAATTAACTCTTCGTTTTTGATGTCCATGATCTGCAAAGTCATTAAACAGGCATGAAACTTTACCCCTTCCAACTGGCACATTTCCAGCAAGGTTTCAATATTGGGCACTCCGGCCCGGTCTTCGGCCAGCTTGGTAATCATTCTTGCCGATACGCCGGGAACGCCTGGAATTGCGCCAAGCATTCCGTTGGGATAATATTTTATTTTTTTTGCTCCGTTTTTTCTTATCACATCTATGCCGTCAAAGGTAAAGAAGATCATGGTGTCTGCCCCGGCTCTGCGGGCCTGCAGAGCAAGTATCAGAGGTGGATAAACGCCGTCTATGGTATTTCTGGAACAGATGAAATTGGCCTTTTTGCTTATTCCTGACATATTGATCATCCCTATCACCCACATATAGAATTTGTAATATATTAATATTACAATTAATTAATCGATGTGTCAATATTGAAGCATGATTTCACTGCGAAGTCTAAATTTAAAAAATTGTTGCCTATATAAGTTATGGATAAATTTACACAATAATTAAATGGGGAGCTCTTTTCCATAGGTTGCTTTAAAAGACATTTTCAAGGAAAAGTTATAAAAAAAGATAAATTGAGCAAGTTAATAGATATTAAAATGTTGAGGTGCGCTATGGACAGAACTTTTAGGGGAGCGATAGCCGGGATCATAGGCGGTATAATTATGGATGTGTGGGACTTGATCTCTTATCATTTTTTGCAGATTGGCTCATTTCGTTACCTTGACTGGGCAGCTATGATGATCTATGGCGAACCCCCTGAAAACATATATGAAACTATAGTGTCATTAATCACACAGGTATTATGGGCCGGTTTTTTAGGAATAATCTTTTCTTTTATACTTATAAAAATTACTTCAAGGGGGTACCTAATCAAAGGCGCGTTGTACGGATTTATCGCTAGTTTTATAATTTTCGCTATTCCGGTATTATTCAAAGTTCCTCATTTAGATCAGACAGGGCCAAATACACAAATTTCGCACTTTATAGGCGCTATTATCTACGGTGTTACTACAGCCGCTGTTCTGCATTGGCTGGACAGCACACCCGGGGTGAAAAACAAATCTTGAAAGTACTTTTAGTATATAAATTTAAGAGAGATGGAGATAATTCGGATAATGGGGGAATAATTAACTGACTTTAAATCTAGTCGCGGTTGATTTAAAATGATTTTTCGTTGTACTTTTAAGTTAGCACTCATCTAAAAAGAGTGCTAACAAATTTGAGCTTAGTTTGGTTCTAGGAGGTTGGAAATATGGAGAAGGATAACGTGGTTAACGGGCATGAAACGTTGGAATTTCAGGCAGAAGTAAAACAGTTGCTGGACATAGTGATCAACTCTCTTTACACCGACCGTGAGATATTCTTGCGGGAATTGATTTCTAATGCTGCCGATGCTCTGGAAAAAATAAGGTATCAAAGCATCACCGAAAAGGACATGCTTGACCCCGATTTACCTTACGAAATAACCATTGAACCCAATGAGAAGGATAAAATATTAACTATTGCCGATACCGGAATCGGCATGACCAGGGATGAACTGGTGAGAAACCTGGGTACTATTGCTCACTCAGGGTCAAAGTCTTTTTTTCATCAATTGGTAGATGCGGATAAAAAAGACCTTAACCTGATCGGACAGTTTGGTGTAGGTTTTTATTCGGCCTTTATGGTGGCTAAAAAAGTCAGGGTGCTTACCCGGTCTTATCTGCCCGGATCCGAAGGGTACGAGTGGGTTTCGGACGGTGTGGGCAGTTTTACAATTAATCAAGCTGAAGGATTGAAGCGGGGAACGACTATAATCCTTGTGTTAAAGGAGAACGCCTATGAATTTGCCGAAAAAGAAACTGTTAAAAAAATAGTTCAGCGCTATTCCAATTTTGTCCCCTTTGCCATTATGCTGGATGAGGAAAAGGTAAATGCGGTGCAGGCAATTTGGACCAGGAGTAAAAGCGAAATTAAAGAAGAGGAATACGCTGAGTTTTATAAATTTATTTCCAATGCGTATGACGACGCCTTATTTAAGCTGCATTTTACTGCCGATGCTCCCATTGCCATTAACGCGCTGTTATTTGTACCCGGTGAGAATGTGGAACGTTTTGGCTTCGGTAAAATAGAGCCGGGGGTTTCCTTATATTGCAGAAAAGTATTGATTCAGCAGAAGGCTGAAGGCCTTTTGCCTGAATGGCTTCGCTTCTTAAAGGGCGTAGTCGACAGTGAGGACATCCCTATCAATATCTCCAGGGAGACCATGCAGGACAGCACATTGATAGCCAAGCTGCGCAAAATTATTACAGGGCGGTTTTTGAAATTTTTGGGTGAACAGGCCAGGGAAAACACAGAGAAGTTTTATGAATTTTGGCGTAAATTTGGGGTTTTTCTAAAGGAAGGAGCGGCTTCGGACTACACTTACAGTAAGGATATTGCTCCTCTTCTGAGGTTTGAATCATCAAAATCTGAGCCGGGAAAATATATATCTTTGGATGATTACGTGGAAAGGACCCCGGAAAATCAAAAGAATATCTATTACATCAACGGCCCCAGCCGTGAACTGATTGAGGCCGGGCCATACCTGGAGGCTTTTGGGGTCAGGGATATAGAAGTAATTTATACCCACGAGCCGGTGGATGATTTTGTATTAACCAACCTTGCCGAATACAAAGGTAAAAAACTGGTTTCAGCCGACCAGGCCGACCTGGAACTGCCTGAATTGGCTGAGGAAGCTGTTAATGATGAAAAACAAGACCTTGAAGGATTGGAGCTGCGCAACTTGACAGCCTGGTTGAAGCAAACTTTGGGTGACAGGGTGGAAGAAGTTAAGGAGTCTAAGCGGCTGGTCGACAGTCCGGCCCTTCTCATAAATCTTAATGGCTATATGACCAGCAGTATGCAAAGGGTAATGCAGGCGGTAAACAAGGATTTTGGCTCAATGGGCGGCAAAGCTCTGGAGATCAACCCGCGGCATGAAATAATAAAAGGCTTGGAGTCACTCAGGCAGAAAGATGAGGAGTTTGCCAAGCTGGCAGCGGAACAAATTTACGACAATGCCCTGGCGGCGGCCGGTCTGGCTGTAGACCCGCGCGCTATGGTGGACCGGATGTACCGCATACTGGAACGGGCGCTAAAAGAATAAACTCCGGCCAGTTAAAAGTATCGTGAGTTATAGGAAATATTAGTCGATGTGGATAGTTTACGTCAAAATGGGCATGCTATTAATTGCATAACTTGCGCTTTGGGAGGAGCAATATGACATGCCCAAAATTTGGAAGGTTACCGAAGCATATCGGAGTAATTCCGGACGGAAATAGAAGGTGGGCCGTTAACAACGGTTTGGCCAAACAGGACGGTTATCAAAAAGGGCTGGACCCGGGTATGATGCTGTATGAAATGTGTGTGGAACTGGGTATACCGGAGCTTACCTTTTATGGGTTCACTCAGGACAATACAAAAAGGCCGGCTGTTCAAAAGAAAGCATTTCAACAAGCTTGCGTGGATGCCGTAAAAATGCTGGCCAACCGGGATGCGTCCCTGCTGGTTGTCGGTGATTACTCTTCTCCGCTTTTTCCAAAAGAATTGCTGGAATTTAAACAAAGGAAGACCTTTGGAAGAGATTTGATTAAAATTAATTTTTTGGTTAATTACGGGTGGAAATGGGACTTAAGCAATTTTATTAATGCCGTTGAGAAAAATAGCTTTAAAAAGACTCGCAATATTAATGAACATATTGCCTCATCGGATATATCAAGAATAGATCTGATTGTCCGCTGGGGAGGCAGAAGAAGGCTAAGCGGCTTTTTACCTGTGCAATCCATATATTCCGACTTTTATATTATAGATGATTTATGGCCTGATTTTAAAAAGAACCACTTTTATGAAGCACTGCAGTGGTATGAAACCCAGGATATTACTCTGGGCGGTTAAAAAAATGAAAATATTTGACTTTTTATTCCCACCCCGGTTTACGGGGTTTCTCTTTTGTACTGGTATTAGCATAAATTCAGAGCAGCATGACCGGCTGAACGGAAAACATATATACTGTCAGGCTAATCTCTGTTAAAATGGATTTAATGGTTGGTTTGCGGGGGGTATAATTTGAGTCCAAAGCTATTCAATTTTCTGGTGTTTGCCAGAAATATAGTGTTGGTTCTGCTTCTCTTTTTCGGTTTAAGGTTTGAAAACGCAGACGCACAAAGGTATGGTACCCTCCTGGGGCTGATGGTTGTTTATGTGATATTAGTCAGGCTCAGGGAATTCCCTTTTGTGCAAAATAGCCGTTTTTATTATACTGCTTTTTATGGCGATGTTATATTGATAGCCTTGATAAATTATCATTCTCAAATCTACCTCAATTACTTTTTCCTTTTACTATATTATTTATCAATACTAAGTGCCGGCGCTTATCTAAGTGCAAGTAAGGCGTTAGCCGTTAATGTTTTTACCCTGGCTGCTTTAGTGTTTAATCTGGCGGGGTTGGCAGAACAAAACAATGCTGTTATTATACCTTTATTGTGGGGTTTACCGGCAGTGATATTGGCAGCTATCGCTTTTTTAGTCAGACGGAAAAGCATGGGCTGAACGCTGGCGCGAAAATTCACGCCGCTTTGCCCCTCGCAATGAACATTTACGGAACACCGGCTTTCAAACCACAAATTTTCCGGTAAGAGATTTGGTGAAAGGAGATGTTTGAAATTATTAAAGCAAACAGATTTTGGCCCAAAGGGATCATAGCCCTGCTTGCGGTGTTGCTCATTTTATCTGTCTCCGCTTGTGGCAAAAAGCCTGCTAATTCTTCGGACGCACAAAGTCCCGAGGTGAGCCGGGAGAGCGAACAGGGTAATCCTAATAGCAGTGAAGTTCAAAAAGTTACTCTTTACTTCAGCGATGATCAAGCGATGAATCTCGTTCCCGAGGAGAGGGAAGCCGCAAAAGAAAAAGATGAAGCAATGGAAAGTGTTATTGTTCATGAATTAATTAAAGGCCCGGCAAATACAAACCTGGGTCAGGTGATTCCAAACGGAACAAAACTTCTTTCTGCCAAGGTGACCGACGGTATTGCCTATATTGATTTTTCCAAAGAGTTTCGTGATAATCACTGGGGCGGTTCGGCAGGAGAAACCATCACTATTTATGCAGTGGTTGATTCCCTTTGCCAGCTTCCGGGCATTGAGAAAGTGCAGTTCTTGTTGGAAGGGGATAAGCAGGAAAGTATTTTAAATGGCAATATGGATACCTCAGTACCAATAGAACCTGATTACAGCTTAGTAAAACAATAAGGCAGGTGATAAATAGCAGCTGAGAAAAAAATCCGGCTGCTATTTTTAATCCCCGTTTTAAAAATTGAGTCTAATGATTTCAAAAAACCATGTCTGGGAATAATAATTGTTGCGTTTCTTATGATGTATTAGGTTGCTTTAACATGCTTAGCCGGTTTACTATGCTTAAACGGAAGGGTTAATTATGGATGATTGACCGGGAGCAAATGATCAAAAAATACGTAGAAGTTCTTCGCTGTGGCAGGGCCGCGCTATTTTTGGGGGCCGGTCTGTCCAAGCCGGTTGGCTTTTTTGATTGGAAGGAATTGCTAAGGGAACCGGCCAAAGAACTTGGCCTCAATGTTGACAAAGAGCATGACCTGATCGGGCTGGCTCAAATGTATGTTTTGCGCAAGGGAAACCGTGGAGGTTTAACGCAGGAAATATTAAATCATTTCGGTAAAGATGTAACGGGAACGGAAAGCCACAGGATAATAACCAGACTGCCGCTATCAAACATCTGGACTACAAATTATGACCTGGTTATTGAAGAAACTTTTCGGCAGGAGGGCATTAGCGTCAATGTAGTAAGGGATGATGATGCCCTGGCTTATTCCAATGTTAATGCTCCGGTAACCATATATAAAATGCACGGAGATGTATCCCAGTTGAATGGTATAGTTTTGACCAGGGATGATTATGAGTTTTATGATACCAGGCGCTCCGCTATGTCCAGTGCTTTTTACTGTGCATTGGTGGAACATACCTTTTTGTTTTTGGGATTCAGCTTTAATGATCCCAATTTGCAGAAGGTTTTCGGCAGGATCAGAGCAATATTCAGGGAAAATTCAAGGGAGCACTTTACCATTATGCGCCGCCCGCAGCCGGGTGATGACGATTATCAGTATGAAAAGAATAAATTTGAACTGTTTGTGGATGATCTGAAACGGTATAATATTCAAACCGTGGCGGTTGATGACTACGGTGGCATAGCTGATATATTGGGCAGTATCGAAAAAGAATATTATAAAAAAAATATTTATGTTACAGGACTTGGTGGAGATAATACAGCATGCGGGCGAAATTTTTATCATTTTTTACGCCGGCTTGGCAAGTATACCATTGTTGAAGGTTACAATTTAACCTGCGGCTTTGATTCCATAATCGATACCCATGTACTTGCAGGGGCAATGGAGCAGTTATACAAGAGTGGTAAAAGTATCGAATTTTTTGCCAGGTTTAACCTTGTTCCTTGTATAGGTAATTCTCCGGACCTGCTATTAAAGTATAAAGAAGATATGATCAAAAGGAGCGGGTGCTGTATTTTTACCGGCAACTGCAATCCTCAGGTTGGCGGAGAAATGCTGATGAAAGAATATCAAATCGCCAGCAAGCTGGGTAAACTTATTATTCCGGTAAGCGCCGGGCACGGAGGCGTTATTAAGGACATTTGGAACCTGGAAAGGGACCGGTATAAAAAATTCAATCAAAATGCACAAAAAGCTTACCAGGTATTGGCTGATGCAGAAAAAAACAACGCAGAAATTATTCAGGCTGTGTTCACAATCACCAGTTTAGAAATTTAAATTTTAGATCAATTTAACTGGCATATTTATTTTCAAACAAGGAATACTAGCATTAAATATTGGTTAAACTAAAATTTTTTAATTGGATTATTACGGGAGGTGTCAATGCAGCTTGAGTGAGAACAATGAAATAGTTTTGTCAGGCAGTTACACGCTTCCGGATTTAATGAAGGCCACCTCGTCCACGGGCCTGGTGCCCAGGGAATTACAGCAGTATGTATACCCCGCGTTGGAGGAGTTTAAAAATGAAATGGCCGCGGAGCTTGGCCTGCCGGACTACGCCAATATTGACAAGGGGGAACTGCCCAGCAGGCAAAATGGTAAAGTGGGCGGTGGAATGACCAAAAAAATGGTAGCCTTTGCTGAAGCGGTGCTGGCCTGGAATTACAAGAATAAAATGCTGCAGAATCAGGGTAATAGTGCGCAGCCGGCGCTGGAAAAATAGCACAAAGTTGCACGGATCGGTTAACCGATCCGTGCAACTTGAAGGATATCGACGGTCCGCATGAAAAGGTACACGAGTTCGGCCAAAAACTGGCCCATGATTGTACTTCGCAGAACGTTGAGGATTTGATGCGTGCCTCGGCCGATATACTCAAAGCCTTCATTGCACTTCGCGAAGCCCTGGAATCCAGATAGCTGAAATAATGGCAAATAGTAATACAATATCAAGGATATCTTTTAAAGAATGCAGCGGCATTCTTTTTTTCAGTAATGTATATAACCGGAAAACGAAGTTATTTTTAACTTCAGCGTAGAATAATTTTAATTAATCAACTATTATGATATAATTTAACATTATCTTAGAATTTCAATTATAGGTGTGCCGCCCAAAGAAAAAAGGGGAACCTGAAAAATATTTCACAAATTTTCGGAATATAAAATTTAGTGCTATGTTTCATAATGGGGAAGCGATGTTCACTGCATGGTGACGTCTTTTTATTTTTGGAGGTGGGTAAGGTGTCGGTTGTTTCTACCATTAAAGACAGGTGTAAAGCCTGCTATTCATGTGTGCGCCAATGCCCGGTCAAGGCCATAAAAGTTAAGGTAGGGCAGTCGATGGTTGTTCCGGAGCGGTGCATCAGCTGCGGCAGCTGCATCAAGGCGTGCTCGCAAAATGCCAAAGAAGTGGTTACTTTTGTTCCGCAAGTAGAGGATTACTTAAAGGAAGGCGGAGCTATCGCCCTCCTGGCCCCGTCCTTTCCAGCCTCAATCTACCCTCTTGATCCCGGTGATTTTTTTAACTTGCTGCAGGAGGCGGGCTTTAATGAAGTTCATGAGCTAACCATAGGGGTAGAGTTGACCATGCCCAGGTACAGAGAATATCTGGCCGGCAGGAAAGAGCCGGCTATCGGTTCTCATTGCGCGGCAGTGGTGAATCTGATCGAAAAACATTTCCCGGATCTGATACAGTATCTGATTCCGATTGATTCCGCATTGATGGCCACCGCCAAGCTTCTCCGTCACCGCAATAAAAACTGCCGGCTGATTTTTATTGGACCCTGTATAGCCAAGAAGGAGGAAGTGCTGAATTCCCCGGAGGGTATCATAGATGCCGTATTGACCTTCAAGGAATTAAAAGAGCTGTTAAAAGACATGTGGGAGACAAAAGATGTTGTCCCCGCGCCATCCTTTGAAAAAAGCTATTTACCCTCCACTTTTCCGCTGACCGGCGGGCTGGTTAAGAATGTCGACCCCAGGGGGAACATCTACCGGGAAGACGAGGTCGCGGTGGTGGAAGGAAAGGAAGAATGTGTCCAGTTTCTGCAAAAACTGCAGGAGGGATATATTAAACACCGTCTCATAGACATGCTGTTTTGTAAAGGCGGGTGTATAGACGGACCCGAAATAGCCAGTGATCTGGATGTTTTTAACAGACAGTACCAGGTTTACCAGTATTCCCGGTCCAGAAAAAAAGAGAACCTCGGGCGACTCCCCAAACTACAACTGGATCGTTCCTTTTCCAATAAATATCAACCTCTGCTGTCCCCCAGCGAAGAGGATATTGTCAGGGTTTTAAGATATACCAATAAAAATAAGCCGGAAGATGAGTTGAATTGCGGGGCGTGCGGATATAATTCCTGCCGGGACAAAGCCGTTGCGGTTTGCCAGGGGCTGGCGGAGATAGAGATGTGCCTTCCGTATTTATTGGAACAATCCCGGGGTGAACTGGAGTATTACAAAAAACGTTTGAAAATGAGTGACGAAATAAAGGACTATCTTGTGGGGGACAGCCCCTACATTCAGGGCTTGCGGCAGACAGCTATCAAATTGGGGCAGAATGACGCTACTCTGTTAATACTTGGTGAAAGCGGCGTGGGCAAGGAGGTTCTGGCCCGTGCCGTGCACATGGTGAGCCCGCGTAGCGAGAAGCCGTTTATCGCCATTAACTGCGCCGCTCTGCCGGAGCAACTGATCGAATCGGAGCTTTTCGGATATGAAGAAGGGGCCTTTACCGGCGCCCGCAAAGGCGGTAAGCCGGGTAAACTGGATCAGGCCCGGGGGGGTTCCCTGCTGCTGGATGAGATAGCCGAACTGCCCCTAAGTACACAGGCCAAGCTCCTGCGGGTGCTCCAGGAAAGGGCATTTGAGCGGGTGGGCGGAACCACCGCCATCAGGCTGTCCGCCAGGATTATAGCGGCTACCAATCAGGACCTGAACAGGCTTATTGGTGAAGGTAAATTCAGGAGCGATCTGTTTTACCGGCTTAATGTAATATCGGTTACAGTTCCCGCGCTGTTGCACCGGAAGGAGGATATTCCCCCGCTGGCAGATCATTTTTTGAGGGAATTGGCTGCAGAGAACAAGTCTCCGGTGAAACTGATTGCAAGTGAGGCGCTCGCTCTTTTTGCCGCCTATGAATGGCCCGGCAATGTGAGGGAGTTGAAGAATGTCATTGAGCGGGCGTTTTACACCGCTGACGGGAATATCATTCAGGTTCAGCACCTTCCTGATTATATCCGGCAATTAAACGGGGGCCGTAAAATCGTTCGGCTGACTCCTATGAAAAAGGCGGTAAGGAACCTGGAAAAGGATCTTATTATCAAGGCTCTGAAAGAAACAAACAACAATAAGGTAGACGCAGCCAGTATGCTCGGTATGCCCAGGGCTACTTTTTATCTGAAATTAAAAGAATATAACATTCATTAATAAGAGTATCACGGACCAACTGTCTAAAATTTGGACGTGTATATAATTTGGAATGATTAAATATTCGCTATACAGCGAGCTTGCCTTGCGCTGTGTATAAAATTTGGAATGGTAATGCCACTAATGCCAGTCTTTCAGGCTGGCATTATTTTTGCGTGACTAAAGTAAAAAATCATAAAATTCAGAAAATACCAGTATGTAACATGATTTGCCATTACCAGTTGTTGCAGCACGGGAAGGAGGTAATTTATATGGATCGTCCCAATGATGGTCCGTGAATATGGATTTAACAGACCAATATCATCGACTATGCCTTTTGAGGATAAGGAGGAAAGATGGTGTCAAAAACAGGTGTTTATGTCTGTCATTGCGGTGAAAACATAGCCGGGTCGGTAGACGTTGCCAAAGTGGTTGGCTTTGCCGCGACATTACCGGGTGTTGCTGTGGCCAGGGAATATCTTTTTATGTGCTCAGACCCCGGTCAGGAATTAATCCGCAAAGACATTGAGGCGGGAATTATTGACCGGGTGGTGGTGGCCGCTTGCACACCCCGGACTCATGAGCCTATTTTTCGGAAAACTCTGGAGGATGCCGGTTTAAATCCGTATCTTTTGGAGATGGCCAACATCCGGGACCAGGATAGCTGGGCGCACTGGGGGGACCAAGAAGGGGCCACCCAAAAGGCCCAAAAGCTGATTGCCAGTGCGGTGGCCAAGGCTGCTTTGCTGCAGCCGCTGGAACAGCGATATGTAGAGGTGGAGGAATCCGCATTGGTGGTGGGAGCCGGTGTAAGCGGCATGTTTGCCGCGCTGGACCTGGCCGGCATGGGTTACAAGGTTTGGCTGCTGGACCGCAATCCGTCGGTGGGGGGAAATATGGCCAAGCTGGATAAAACTTTTCCCACCAATGACTGCTCCGCCTGTATCCTTACCCCAATAATGGTGCAGGTGGCCAACCACCCTTATATTAAGCTGCTGCCTTATTCTGAGGTGGAGGCCGTTAACGGCTCCATCGGCAATTTTAAGGTCACCGTAAGAAAAAAGCAAAAATACATTGACTGGGACAAGTGTACCGGCTGCGGTGATTGTGTCACTGCCTGCCTGGGCAAAGCCCCCAATGAGTTTAATGAAGGTTTGGACAATCGTAAGGCCATATATATAGCTTTTCCCCAGGCGGTGCCCAAAAGAGCGGTGCTGGACCCGGAGCATTGCCTGAACTGCGCCGGCTCGCAGTTGGGCAAAGAGCACCGGGTGAATGCCAAAACCGGGGAAGTTATGCTGGCGCCCTGTGAAAAAGCTTGTAAAACCGGGGCCTGTGACCGTACCCTGGCTTATGATCCGGAGGGTGAATTTATCAACATCAAAGTAGGTACCATTATTGTTGCCGCCGGTTATCAGGCCATGCCCAAAGAGCCCTTTAAAGAATATTCCCCGGAATCCCCCAATGTCATTACCTGCATGCAGCTGGAGCGGATTCTTTCGGCTACCGGACCCACGGATGGAGAATTTCACCGTCCCTCGGACGGCCAAAAGCCCCAAACTGTGGCTTTCATATCCTGCGTCGGCAGCCGGGACAAAAACCATCATGTCTATTGTTCCAAAGTCTGCTGCATGTATATGCTCAAAGAAGCCCGTTTGATCAAGGAAAAATATCCGGATACCGAAGTATATATTTTCTTTATTGATGTCAGAACTCCGGGTAAGGATTTTGAAGAATACTATAATTATTGCAGAGAACTGGGAATTAAAATTATCCGGGGCCGGGTGGGGGCAGTGGATCAGTTGCCCGGTGACCGCCTGAGGGTCAGGGCTTATGACGTGGATATGGACATCCCGGTAACTCTGGACGCCGATATGGTGGCTTTGGCCACAGCTGTGGAGCCCTCTGCCGGCATGGAGGATTTGGGCAGAAGACTGGGTATTACCTGCGGTTCGGAAGGATTCCTGAAGGAATTGCACACCAAGCTATACCCTGTGGAGACATCGGTAAAGGGTATTTACATTGCCGGCTGCGCCCAGGGGCCCAAAGATATTCCGGAATCGGTTTCCCAGTCCAGGGCGGCCTCTTCCGCGGCGGCCGTGCCTTTGACCGCTGGCAAGGTGGCGGTGGAGCCCTTTAGTTCTTCCGTCGACCAGGATAAATGCAGCGGGTGCGGCATTTGTGTACCGCTTTGCCCGTATTCGGCCATCAGCCGGGAGGACACCGGCGGCAAGGTGCGGGCCCGCATTGATATAGCTCTTTGCGCCGGCTGCGGTGTCTGCGCTGCGGCATGTCCTTCTCTGGCCATTACTCTGCAGGGATTTACAGCCAGTCAGATATTGGCCCAGATCGATGCTTTAACCAGTGCGTCGGGAGGTGAGTCAATTGATTAATGAGTCCGCTGAGCTAGTATATGATCTGTCTGCCGGTGAGCCCGGATTTGTAGCGGAAATTAAAGCAATGGGCGGCGAGGCGCTGCTTGATTGCATTCAGTGCGGCAAGTGCGCTGCGGTATGTCCCATGGCCCTGGCCGGCTTTCCTATCTTTAACAAGAAATTGATTCAGGCTATCTTTTTGGGGGCCAGGGAAATACTCCTGGAAGACTCATCCATTTGGGCCTGTCAGTCTTGCAACCGCTGTACTGAAATTTGTCCCAGGGACGTCAGGCCCTTCGAGATAATTCTGGCCATGCGCCGGGTGGCGGTGCGGGAATTCGCCGTGCCGGCCTTATCTATCGAAGGTCTGAAATCTCTTTATGACGTGGGGCACGCCGTATATCTAAAAGATTCAGGACAGACCAGGCAAAAGGTGGGCCTGCCGGAAAAACCCCCCACCGTATTGGCTTCTCCCGAAGCACTTAAAGAAATAAAGGCCATATTGCACCAGACCGACCTGTGGGAAATCGGATTAATTCCCATGGATGGCAATGAAATGGCTGATGCTAGTGAGGTGTAGTGGATGAAAGTAGGATTTTTTATCGGCTGCAATACAGCTTTTAACCGTCCTGATTTAGAGCAAGCGGTGCGTCTTTCCTATCCTCTGCTGGGAGTGGAACTGGATGATCTGGAAGGCCAGTCCTGCTGTCCTTCCTGGGGAACCATGCCATCGGTGGATATGGCGGGCTGGAGTGCCGTAAGCGCCCGGAACCTGTCTTTGGCGGAGGAAAAGGAGTTGGATATTGTTACGGTTTGCGGCAGCTGCTACGGCTCATTGGGGGAAGTCAGGCACAAACTGCAAAATGATCCGTTCCTGAAAGAAAAAGTTAACGGCATATTAAAGGGTCTGGGCAGGAATTACCGGGGTACCGCCGATGTCTACCAGTCGGTGGGCTATCTTTATCAAAATATAGGGGTGGAAAAAATTAAACAATCCCTCAAATATAGTTTGGAAGGGCTGAAAATTGCCCTGCAGCCCGGCTGCCACAGCCTTTGGCCCAGTGCAATCTATCCGGACCGTGAAGAAGACAGCTTTCATCCCCATATACTCGGGGATATGTGCCGGACCCTGGGCGCCGAGGTGGTTGACTATAGCCGCCTTACAGACTGCTGCGGCATGGGGGGCATGAGGAGCGCTGACATGGAAAAAGCCTTCAATCTCCTTGCCGTAAAGCTTAAATCCATCAAGGAGGAGGCTGATCCGGATTTAATCGTTACCGGCTGCAGTTCCTGTTTGATTCAAATAGATACTGCCCAGGTGCCGCTGAATAAAGACAGAAGGATTACTTTTACCATACCGGTGCTGCATTATATGCAGCTGCTGGCCCTTTGCCTGGGCGCGGAGCCGGAAAAGGTGACCGGTCTGGCCAAAAGCAATGTTAGCGCGGTAATAAATAAGATCCGGGGGGATGGCAATGTCTGATTGGAAGCCCAATATTATCGTCTTTGCTTGCAACTGGTGTACCTACCAGGGCGCCGACCTGGCCGGCAGCCTCAGGTATAAATACCCCAGCAGCATTAACATCATCCGGGTGCCCTGCAGTGGTTCCCTTGAGGCGGAATATATCGTGGAGGCTTTAAGTAAAGGCGCCGACGGAGTACTGGTGGGAGGGTGTCACCCCGGTGACTGCCATTATAAAGAAGGTAACCATAAAGCACTGCGGCGCTTTAATTTATTGCACAGATTGCTGGTGGATATGGGGGTTGAGCCTGAGAGGGTCAGGCTGGAGTGGATTTCCGGGTCCGAGGGCAAACGTTTTGCCCAGGTGATGAATGATTTTGACGCCGTCATCCGGAAATTGGGCCCAAACCCCAGGGGGAGGAATGGAAATGCCTGAAAAGGTAAAATTAGCTTATCTTCTGGCCGGCGGCTGTGCCGGCTGTGATATGGCAGTGGTGGACCTTTCCGAAACTCTTTTGGATGTGCTGCCTCAATTGGAAATAGTATTCTGGGCGCCCACGGTGGCGGATGTTAAATATAAGGACCTGGAGGCCATGCCTGACGGCAGTATTGATCTGGGACTGATTGCCGGTATGGTCAGGCTCAGCGAGCAGGAACACATGGTTAAGGTGATGCGCCGCAAATGCAAAACACTGGTTGCCCTGGGTATTTGCGCCTCCATGGGGGGCATTCCGGGGATGGGCAATATGCACACCAAAAAAGAAATATTTGATACCGCTTACTTTGACACCTTTAGTACGGATAATCCGGAGGGTATTGTTCCGCAGACAAGCTGCGTGGTAGATGGCAAATATGAGCTGACCCTGCCTGATTTTTATGAAAACGTGCGTCCTGTTGCCGCAGTGGTGGATGTGGATTACCTTACCGGGGGGTGCCCGCCGCACCATTCCTTTATCGGTGGCGCGCTGACGGCGGTGCTGGAAGGAAAGCTGCCGCCCCGGGGCTCCTGGTTGACCGGGGGCAAGGCGGTATGTGATGTTTGTGAGCGCAATCCCGCCCTGCAGGGCAAGGAAAGGGAATTGATCCAAGACATCCGGAGGGTGACGGACGGTGTGCCCGAGCCGGATAAGTGCCTGCTTCAGGAGGGCTACATTTGTCTGGGGCCGGTAACCCAGGGTGACTGTAATGCCCAGTGCCCCAAAGTCAATATACCCTGCCGCGGCTGCGGCGGGCCCATTCCGGGAGTAAAGGACTTCGGCTTGCGGGCTGTAAGCGCCATTGCCGCATCTATGGCCGATGAAAAACTGGTTGATCGGATTGATTGTCCGGCCAAACTTTTTTACCGTTATTCTTTGCCTTCGTCCATTCTGGGCGGAAAGCTGAAATAAGGGGTGGAATAAATTGAAGCGAATTGAAATAAATCCGATGACAAGGCTTGAGGGACACGGTAAAATAAGTATCTTCCTGAATGATGAAGGCAACGTGGATAATGCTTTTTTTCAGACTGTCGAGCTGAGGGGCTACGAGCGCTTCCTGCGAGGCATGCCCATTGAGGAGGTTCCCCGCACTGTCTCCACTATCTGTGGTGTTTGCCGGGGGGTGCACTACACTGCTTCGGTAAAGGCTGCCGACGCTGTTTACGGTGTTGAGCCCACGCCAACTGCCAGAAAAATAAGAGAACTGTTTTTAAACGCCCACTATGTGGAAGATCACTGCGCAATCTTATACGCGCTGGGTTTTCCGGATTTCGTACCCGGCCCCACGGCCAGCCCCGCTGTGCGTAACTTAATTGGTTTGATTGAAACGGTAGGGGTGGAGACCGGCCGTGCCGTGCTCAAAAAGCGCAGCAGCGCCGTCAAGATAGTGGAAATGCTGGGAGGCCGGCCGATTCATGCCGTGGCCGCGCTACCCGGCGGTTGGTCCAAGAGAATAACGGAAGAAGAGCGGCAGGAAATTTTGAAGCTGTCCGAGGATCTGGTGGAACTGGGACAAATGACCCTGCAGGTGTTTGAAGATGTGGTGCTTAAAAACCAGGCGTATATGGAACTCGTTTTGGGTGACATGTATAAGGTGGTTTGCAATTATATCGGCACTGTGGATGACCAGGATAAAGTACAATATTATGACGGCACCCAGAAAATAGTTGACCCGGCCGGCCGGGAAATAGGGCGTTTTCAGGGAAAAGAATATCTGGATTATATAGCTGAAAGGGTACTGCCCTGGAGCTATTTAAAAATGCCGTATTTGAAAAAAGGCGGCTGGCAGGGGGTTGCCGACGGCGACAACACTTCCCTGTACTGCGTAGGGCCGCTGGCCAGATATAATGCAGGCAGTGGCTTTGATACGCCCCTGGCCCAGGAAGCTTATGAAAAAATGAAAGAGGCATTGCCTCCGGGGCCGGTGCACAATATCATGGTTTATCACTGGGCCAGAGCGGTGGAACTGTTAAATGCCGCAGAAAAAGTGCGGCAGCTGGCCGAAGACGAGAGTATTATCGCACCGGACATCCGTACCCCGCTGGGTGAAGCTGTCGGGGAGGGTGTCGGCATTATCGAAGCTGTACGGGGAGTGCTGATCCATCATTATCAAACCGACAGCCGGGGTATTGTGGAGGACTGCAACCTGATCGTGGCCACCACCCATAATAAGGGTCCCATAAATGTGGCGATACGCAGGGCCGCCAGTCATTTCATCAAAGACGGCAAGGTGGATGAGGGCATACTGAATATGGTGGAGATGGCCTATCGACCCTACGATCTTTGTCTGGCCTGCGCCACCCATGCACTGCCCGGCAGATCGCCACTGCAGATCAATATTTATGATGCTCGGGGAAAAATTTATCAATCAATGAATAACTTTTAAGAGTGACAGGTGCATGAAAACTATACTGATAGGCATCGGCAATCCCGTACTAACGGACGATGCTGTGGGAATTAAGGTGGCGGAACAGTTAAGCGGCTTTGTAGACACCCGTGTGCTTACCACCACGGGGTTTGATGTTATTGATGCGGTTTTGGGATATGACAGGGCATTAATTATTGACGGTGTTTGTGCGGGCGCGAAACCGGGCACAATACTGGAGTTAAACACGCGGGAATTGATGGCTGATCTGGAATTCTCCGGCACTCACAATATGCATCTGGGCGCGGCCCTGGATTTGGGCTACCGTTTATTTGGCCGTGAAATGCCATCGGAAATTATAATTTTTGCCGTTGAAGTGCAGGATGTGGTGAATTTCAGCACGCACTGCACCCCTGCGGTGGAAGCGGCTATACCGGAGCTGGTGCAAAGAGTGAGGGCTGTGTTGGAAAATTGATTGTTAAACGGCTGGGAGCATGGTGTTGTCATGTGGCAACACTATGCTTTACCGAAGCGCGCCGTAAAGTCCCTGGCTTCAGCCATGGGGATATAAGGCGCAGCAACTTTCAGAGCTCAATGCCCTGAAAAGTTGCTAGTCGATAAAAAGGCAAATATACCATACCCAAACATAGGTTCTGTATGGTATAATATACCTACAAAAGGGAGGTGAACCAAACTGTTTGCAACACAAAAGAACAGAATTAAAGGATTAACCAAAGAAGAGTATAACCAGCTGCAAAGCCTCTGCCGGTACGCCAAGAACCTGTACAACGTGGCCCTGTACAACATCCGGCAGCACTACTTTGCAGCTGGAAAACTACTGAGCTACCCCAAGAACTGCGCCCAGTGCAAAGCGAACGAGAACTTCAAAATGCTACAAGCCGGCGTCTCCCAGCAGATAATCCGGATAGCCACCCAATCGTTTAAAAGCTTTCTTTCTCTAAATAGGCTAGCAAAGCAAGGCAAATACCCGATAGATAAAATACGCATCCCACACTACCTAAAGAAAGACGGCTACTTTCAGCTGGTGTTATCCACAAATGCCATCACTATTAAAGATAACTACCTGCAGTTGCCACTATCCAACGCTTTCAGAAAAGAGAACCAGGTAACTAAAACCTATATCCCATTCCCAAGCCGCATTAACGCCACCAGCGTCCGCGAGGTACGCATTAACCCGGCTCATAACGCCCGCTTCTTTGAAGTGGAGATTATTTATCACACTAAGCCGGTAATTATGTCAACCCAGGACAAGAAACGTATATTGGGAATAGATCCGGGTGTAGATACCCTGGCTGCCTGCGCTTCCACCACCGGACACACCTTCCTAATCGACGGCAGGCAGCTAAAAGCAGCTAACCAGTGGTACAACAAAGAACGGGCGCGCCTGCAATCCATCAAAGACCTGCACAACATCAAAGGCGAAACCAAAAAGCAAGCCACTCTCGCCGTGCGTCGGGAAAACCTCATCACCGACTACTTGCGCAAAGTAGCAAGGCACATAGTAGATTTTTGCATCACCCGGGAAGTCGGCACCGTCGTAGTCGGTGTGAATAAGGAACAAAAGCAGGGAGTTAGCATTGGTCACGTCAACAACCAGAACTTTGTCCAGATCCCGTTCTGGAAGCTCCGGCGTATCCTGAAAAACCTTTGTGAAAAGTACGGTATTCTCTACGCGGAAGTGGAAGAGAGCTACACCAGTAAAGCAAGTTTTCTCGATAAAGATAGCCTTCCAGTGTACGATCCACAAAGGGAAAATAAACCGCAATTTAGCGGTAGACGAATCAAACGAAGTCTGTACCGGACAAAAGAAGGCTATATCGTACATGCAGACATAAACGGAGCAGCTAATATTATCCGTAAGTACCGTCTGGACGTCGATTTCTCGGCTTTGGACAAGGGTATCTTATTAAATCCCCACCGGGTGCGGGTTTTAGCTACACCCCGTAAAAAACCAGTGGTAAATAAAAGTAAGGCAGCGGCGTAAGCGGCTGCTTAGAGGTGATTGTACTGCCTTGGGGTTAGTCCCTAGAATCCCCTGGCTTTAGCCATGGGGAGAAAATCAAACTTCAATAGGATGGTTTATAATGAATAAAAGCAACAAAAAAGGGCAACTATCTTCAGCATCTATTTAAGAGATAAAAGTCAGGAGGGGTATTACTACTACTGAATTCTGACTCCTGACTTCTGACTACTATGTTTTACGCGGAGGTTTTGGCCGGTGCATGAGCTATCTTTAATTCAGGCACTTATTGAAACAGTTAAACATAGCGCTGCCGAAAATGACATTGCCAAAGTGAATACCGTTAGAATAGTGGTGGGAGAGTCATATGGCGCCCTGCCGGAAGCCCTTGATTTTGCTTTCCAGGTGCTGACCAAAGACACAATTTGCGAGGGCGCTGTGCTGGAAATTGATAAAACGCCCCTCGTACTGAAGTGCGGGGAATGCGGCAGTGAATATCAACCTGATGAAATTAATTGGAAATGCCCTGATTGCGGCGCCGGTGGCGCCTCAACCGTTAGCGGCAGAGAATTATACGTCGATTATTATGAGGGAGATTAGGGACTAAGGAGCTGGCTGTTTTGAAAATTATTGTAGGCAGAGACCTGTTGCTGGCCAATAGCGACCAGGCTGTGGTGAACCGGAAATTGTTCAGGCAAAGCAAGGTAGTGGCAATTAACCTGATCAGTTCGCCCGGGTCCGGTAAAACAACACTAATGGAAAAAACCGCCGTGATGCTGGCTGACCGGCTAAAAATCGGGGTCGTGGTGGGAGACCTATATACTGAGCGTGACGCCGCGCGAATTGAAAAAGCCGGTGCCGCTGCAGTGCAGATTAACACCGAGGGACTGTGTCACCTTACCGCCGACATGGTTTACCGGGCGCTGCTGGAAATGCCGCTGGCGGAATTGGATGTGCTGTTCATTGAAAACGTCGGCAACCTGGTGTGCCCGGCTGCTTTTGACCTGGGGGAACAGATGAAGATTGCGGTTTTAAGTGTGACCGAGGGTATTGACAAGCCGTCCAAGTACCCGTCTGTTTTTAGAGAGGCCGGGGTTGCGGTTATCAATAAAGAAGACCTGCTGCCATATACCGATTTTGACCTGGACACTTGTCTTGCTGAGTTAAAAGAAATAAACGACCAATTAAAAATTTTTATCACTTCGGCCAGGAGCGGCCATGGTTTGGATGAATGGTGTTCCTGGCTGGAATCTTTAGCAGGGGCCCAATAAGACAGTAGCGGAGGTGCAGCGGATGTGCTTGGGAATACCGTGCCTTGTGGTTGAAGTGCCGGAGAAACAGTGGGCGATCATTGAAGCGGGCGGCATCAGGCGGAAGATTGGCCTGCACTTGGTGGGAGATGTGCCCGTGGGGGAGTATGTAATGGTCCATGCAGGCTACGCGGTGGAAAAACTGGATCTGGCCGAAGCTGAGGAAAGGATAAAATTATGGGAGGAGCTCTTACGCTTTGAAAGTGCTGGAAAGACTGAATGACCCGGAACTTGGTCAAAGGATGCTGAAGCTGGTCAGGGAAAAAGCGGTCCGTGCGGCGGACCGGCTGGGGCGGCCGGCTGTATTGATGGAAGTTTGCGGCACTCACACCACGGCTATTTCACGCTCCGGGTTAAGGAGCTTATTCCAGGGACTGGTAGAGCTGCGCAGTGGCCCGGGCTGTCCGGTTTGCGTTACCGCAGCGGGTGATATTGAGACAATGATCGGCCTTTCCCGAATACCTGGCGTTACCGTGGCCACTTTTGGTGATATGCTCAGGGTTCCCGGCCGGGACTCCTCCCTGGAGAGGGAAAGAGCCGCCGGCGCCCGGATAAAAATTGTCTATTCTCCTGCTGACGCACTGGAATTGGCTAAAAACAACCCTGCTGCCGAAGTGGTATTTCTCGGTGTCGGTTTTGAAACCACTGCTCCCCTTGTTGCGCTCAGCATCAAACAGGCCAGGGATACCGGCCTTAATAACTTTACCGTTTATTCCGTTCATAAAATAATGCCCCCGGCGCTAAGGTCACTGCTGGACAGCGGCGGCATAAATGTGGATGGCTTGATCCTGCCGGGTCATGTATGCGCTGTTACGGGTTCGGAATCCTTTAGGTTTATAGGTGAAGATTATGGCATACCTGCCATTGTAACAGGGTTCACCCTGGTCGATATCATTGATTCGGTAAATGCCCTGCTGAACAAAATTTTGTCGGCAGACTCCGCAACCAGTAATAACTACCGCTGGGTGGTTAAACAGGAAGGCAACGGGGAGGCCCGCCGGGTGCTGGAAGAGTGTTTTTATACCGGCGCTGCGGCCTGGAGGGGATTAGGCATAATTAAGGACAGTGGGCTAATGATCAAAGAGGAACTGTCTTCGTATGATGCACGCAATAAATTCGGGTTGGCAGCTTCGATTTGCGATGAGCCGCCGGGCTGCCGCTGTGGGGAACTGCTGCGCGGTTTAATCGTTCCTACCGATTGCGGGTTATTCGGCTGCAGGTGCACTCCAACGTTGCCTGTGGGGCCATGCATGGTTTCTTCGGAGGGGGCCTGCGCAGCTTACTATCGTTACGAGCGCGGGGAGGTGGCAAAATGACCTGTGGGATAAACAATTCTCGCGTACTGCTGGCCCATGGCGATGGCGGGTTATTATCCAGGGAAATGGTGCGGGATATTTTTTTGAAATACTTTAACAACCCACTGCTGGGACAGCTCTCGGATGCCGCCGTATTCCGGCTTAAGGGAGAAAAAGTGGCAACTACCATTGATGCCTTTGTGGTGGACCCTGTATTTTTTCCCGGTGGTGATATCGGGAAGCTGGCGGTCTGCGGTACGGTAAACGATCTTGCTGTCAGCGGAGCCCGCCCGGTTTATCTCAACGCCTCGTTTATTATTGAAGAAGGACTGTTATTGACTGATCTGGAAAAGATAGCCGCGGCCATGGCCGAAGCCTGCGTTGAGGCCGGTGTGGCTATTGTGGCCGGGGACACCAAGGTAGTTCCCCGGGGCCACGCGGACAAAATTTTTATAACCACATCGGGCGTCGGAATTGTACCGGACGGGCTGGATCTGGGTTATCACAGGCCTGAGCCGGGCGATGTGGTGATTGTCAACGGCAGTATGGGTAATCATGGCCTGACGGTGCTGACTGCCCGGGAAGCTCTTGGTCTTGAAGGTGCGCTTAAAAGTGATTGCGCTCCGTTAAACCATACGATTTTTCATCTTCTGAGCGGTTGCCCGGGGGTTAAGCTGATGCGAGACCTGACCAGAGGCGGGTTGGCCTCCGCCGCCAAAGAAATAGCTGAGTCGTGTGGCATGGACATGTTGATCAAGGAAACAGCAGTACCTGTGGACCGGGAGGTCAGGGGGGCGGCTGAAATGCTGGGTCTTGACCCTTTTTACCTGGCTAATGAGGGAAAATTCCTGGCCGTAGTGACTGCCGGGGAAGCCGACAAGGCATTGGAGCTTCTGCATGAATCAATATATGGCAGAGACGCCGTGATTATTGGAGAGGTCCGGGCGGGACGGGGCAGTGTTTATCTGCAAACGGCCCTGGGGGGCACAAAATTCTTGGACCTGCTGGCCGGTGCACCGTTGCCCAGAATTTGTTGAAAAGTGGTGAAAGGGAGTTTTGGCTAAAGAGCTGATCGGGAAAAAAATATTGGTAACCGGGGTGGTTCAGGGTGTGGGCTTTCGGCCGTTCATATTCGGGCTGGCCCGGTCCCTTGGCCTTAATGGAACAGTTCAAAACTCCGGCTATGGTGTGCTGATTTTGGTGGAAGGCCCAAGGGAGTCAGTGGATAAGTTTAGCAATGAGATTTGTGCCAGGCCTCCGGTTCTGGCCAGTATTTCAAAATGCCTGGTAAATGAAATGCCGTTGCAGGGTTTTCGGGAATTCCGCATCGAACGCACCGGGGGACGGGTTACGGGTGACTCCGTCGTGCCGCCTGATGCGGCCACCTGCCGCCAGTGTCGCAGCGAAATTTTCGATCCGGCAGACCGGCATTATCAATATCCTTTCACCAACTGCACTAACTGCGGCCCCAGGTTCACTATTTTAAAAAAGCTTCCTTATGATCGCCCCTGGACCTCCATGGCTGAGTTCGCCATGTGCGGCCATTGTACCGGAGAATATGAAGATCCCGGCGACAGGAGGTTTCACGCCCAGCCGGTGGCCTGTCCGGAGTGCGGTCCCAAGGTTTGGCTGGTAGACCGTGCGGGCAGGAGAATCGAGGGTGATTGGATTGCCAATGCCCGCCGCCTGCTGTCCGGAGGGCAGATCATAGCAATTAAAAGCCTGGGTGGCTTTCACCTGGCCTGCAACGGCATGGACCCGCTACCAATCCGTATCCTGCGGTTGCGCAAGGGACGCCCGGCCAAACCACTGGCGGTAATGTGCCGGGACCTGGATATTGTCCGCGAATACTGTATTGTCTCCCCGGAAGAAGAGTCGCTGTTAAATTCCCCGTCTGCCCCCATAGTTGTACTGGCCAAAAAGAATCCTTTCCGCCTGCCCGACGAACTGGCCCCGTCTTTAAACAGCCTTGGGGTGATGCTGCCCTATACTCCGCTGCACCTGCTATTATTTAAGCAAGATCTTAATGTGCTGGTGATGACCAGCGGCAATTTGACCGGTTTGCCTCTGGTAGCCGATAATGAACGGGCGATGAACGAATTAAAAGGCATTGCTGATTTTTTCCTGCTCCATAACCGGGATATAGTGCACCGCTGTGATGATTCCGTAGTGCGTTTTACCTGTGGTGACGTTCAGTTTTTCAGGCGGGCCAGGGGTTATGTGCCGCAGCCCATTGAACTAAGCAGTGAAGCTCTAAATGCGGACGTAATAGATTATATCGGTACCGGCGGCGACATGAAAAACACCTTTTGCTTATTGAGGAAAGGCAAGGCGTATGTGAGCCAGCACTTTGGTTCAATTGATACTGTTGAAGGCTTGGATCACTATAAGCAGAGCCTGCACAAATTTTGTGAATTGATCGGAGCCAGGCCCGCCCTTGCCGGTTATGATCTGCACCCCGGTTTTTATAGCTCCGCCATAGCGCGTAGCTTATTCCCCGGTGCGACCGGTATTCAGCATCATCATGCGCATATGGCTTCGTGCATGGCGGAAAACGGATTGGACGGAGATGTAATAGGCATAATTCTGGATGGTACCGGTTATGGCACTGACGGCCATATTTGGGGATTTGAGATGATTACCGGTGGGTATGTTGATTTTTCCAGGGAGTTTCACCTGGAATACCTGCCACTGCCGGGGGGTGATAAAGCCGTGCGCAGCCCCTGGTTAGCCGCCTCAGCATACTTGATCAGCCTGCTGGGACAGGAAGGCTTCGAAATGGCGGCAACGCTATTTCCGGGAAAATCTGATCAACTGGAAATCATTCAAAAGATGGTTGACCGCAAAATCAATTCACCGCTGGCATCAAGCTGCGGCCGCCTTTTTGACGCCGCGTCGGCTATTTTAAACATATGCTTGGAAAATTCTTATGAAGGGCAGGCGGCCATAGAAATAGGGGAACTGGCCCCCAAGGCTTTTAATCAACTTGAACCCTATGCTTATGAGATAACGGACGATGTGATTGGTATAACACCGCTGGTCAGGGCGATGGTAAATGATTACTTAGAAAAAGTTTCTAAAACAGTAATTGTGAAAAAATTTCATGATACATTGGTCAAAATGATTTTAGATTGTGCGTTAAAGGTAAGGACAAAAAACAGCAACAACCGGGTTGTTCTCAGCGGGGGCTGCTGGCATAACAATTACCTGTTAACCGCTGCGACCCGGGTATTGAAAGATGAGGAATTCAATGTTTTTATACATAGCAAAGTACCGCCGGGTGACGGTGGGATTTCCCTGGGGCAGGCAATGGTAATTTTTCATCGCCAAATGTTAAATTTTTAATATAATGACAAAAAATTTTTTAACGGCAGGTTTTAAGAGGAAAAAGAAGAAATTTACATTTAGTATTTTACTTAAATGGGGGAGCGTTTTGTCAGGCAAGCATTCGATTGACGAGCGAATTAATCTACTGGAAAAAATCAACGAAAAGTTGACAAATTTAAACTGGATTACTGCTCAAATTGCCGGTGAACAAAACCTTGATACAATTTACAACAGTATTGTCAATGGATTTGAGCAAATAACTGGTATTCCCAAGTGCGGTTTGTTTAAGTTGGAAGATCATAATTATAAAACTTTAATCGTTAAGAATAAGGACATCAATAATGTACCTGTCTTATGCGATTCTGTTGTTAGGGCTTTTAATACGGCCTTAAAGGACAGAGTGCTGCTGGTTAAAGATATGCACACAGAGGGGTTTTGCCCGGAGGGTTGTTATGATTGCGTCACAACTGATTTGCAGGTGTGTACGCTTTATGAGAGCAATGGCAATCCATATGGTGTTTTATGCGCCTATGGCAAGAGTGATATTCCTGATGAAGACACTTTGCTGATGATTATGGAGCTTTATGCGATGCAAATTGGTTTAACTTTAGAAAACGTAATCTTGAACAGTAAACTGGTAAGCCTTTCTATTACAGACGCTTTAACCGGCCTGTATAATCACAGATATTTTTATGAAAGAATTGAGAGAGAGCTTTATAATATCAGGGGCACGATCCAAAAACTTACGCTGCTGATGCTGGATGTGGATGACTTTAAAAGTTACAATGATACTTTTGGTCACCCGGAAGGGGATATAGTTCTAAAAAACATCTCCCTGTTGGTTAAATCCGTAGTCGGGGATAAAGGCGTATGCTGCCGCTATGGAGGCGAGGAGATGGCGGTGATCATGCCCGGGGCTATGATTGATGAGGGTGTTGAAACAGGCAATAAAATTTGCCGGGCGATAGAGAATTGCGATAATTTTAAAAGAAAGGTTACGGTATCTATTGGTGTCGCCACTGTTGGAAGTTATGCGGTACTGGGTGACCTGGTAAGATCTGCCGACAATGCTTTGTATAAAGCTAAATCGGAAGGAAAGAACATGGTTGTTGCCGGGGTGTGTTAGTATAGTCTTCTTTATTAGCAAGCAAAAAGCGGCTGTGTAGGCCGCTTCTTTTATCTGTTTTGCGGTTTATCACGCTAGGCATTTGAACAATCAACATTGTTAATTCTTGCTCATCTTGGCCTTCTCTTCCTCCACCAGAATCCGGCGCAATATTTTGCCTACCATAGTTTTGGGCAATTCCGGCCGGAATTCTATTTTCTTGGGTACTTTGTATTTGGCCAGGTTTTTATTGCAGAATTGAATTAGTTCATCCTCTGTTGCCTGCTGGTCTTGTTTAAGAACTATATAAGCTTTGAGGGTTTCACCCCGGTATGGGTCAGGGACGCCGGCTACTACAGCTTCCTTAACTTTGGGGTGCTCATATAGTACTTCTTCAACTTCCCTGGGGTAAATATTGTAGCCGCCGGCTATAACCATATCTTTTTTGCGATCAACTATGTAGGTGAAGCCTTTTTCATCCATGCGCGCCATGTCGCCTGTAAATAGCCAGCCATTACGCAGCGTTTGATTTGTTTCGTCAGGCATATTCCAGTAGCCTTTCATTACCTGCGGGCCCTGGATGCAAAGCTCACCCACTTCACCCAGCGGTACTTCTGTTGTGCCCGTTTCCAGATCCATTATTTTAACATTGGTGTTTGGCAGCGGCTGGCCGATAGAGCCAAAGACTCTCTCCCCGTATATAGGGTTGCTATGTGTAACCGGAGAGCTCTCAGTCAGACCGTAACCTTCAACTAGCTTCCCGCCGGTAAGGCTTTCAAATTTATCCTGTACTTCAACCGGCAGTGGAGCTGCCCCGCTGATGCAGGCCTTGATGGAGGAAATGTCGTATTTTTTAATATCGGGGTGGGATATAACAGCGACATACATGGTTGGAGCGCCGGGAAACAAGGTTGGCTTATATTTGCTGATTTGCTTGAGCACGGTGTCAATTTCAAAGCGGGGAACCAGTATCATTGTGGAACAAGTCAAGACAGCAAAATTCATTATTACCGTCATCCCAAAAACATGAAAGAATGGAAGTGCTCCAAATATTCTTTCTCCACCTTCCTGGCAGTCAGGCAGCCAGGACCGGACCTGCACAACGTTGGCCACCAGGTTTTCATGAGTTAACATGGCGCCCTTGGACAGTCCGGTTGTGCCCCCGGTGTATTGGAGCAGTGCCAGATCCGTTGCGGGGTTTATGGCAACAGTTTGGGTGAAAGGGGCGTTTTTTTGCAGCAGCTCTTTGAATTTGATAATTCCTTGGTTTTGAGGAACTTCCAGGCTCATGCCCTGCTTTTTTGCTTTCATGGGATAAAGCAAATTAAGGGGTAGGGGTAAGAAATCCTGGATTCCGGTAACAATCATATTTTTTACCGGGGTTTGGGGCAGCACATTCAAAACCTTGGCAGATAACGCGTCAAGAAAAATAATTGTTTCCGCGCCGGAATCCTTAAGCTGATGCGATAATTCTCTTTCCATGTAAAGGGGATTTGTCATCACAGCGATAGCGCCCAGCCTGATTACAGCGTAATATGAAATTATTGTTTGAGGACAGTTCGGCAGCATGATGGCAACGCGGTCACCTTTTTTTATACCCAGGCTGTGCAGCCCTGCGGCAAAACGGTCAACTTTATCCTTAAGCTGGGCAAATGTAAGTTTATTGCCCATAAAGATGGTCGCCAGGCTGGAAGGGTGTTTGGCGCTGGCTTGTTCAAGAAAGTGATATAAAGGTACGCCGGGGATAGCAACTTGTTTGGGTACTCCTTCAGGATAATAATTGTGCCAAAAATGTTCAATGTAATCCATGTAAAACCTCCTTTGATAGTTGAGTGAATGGTCATTCATTGAAAAAGTAAAAAATGTTAAAAAAATTCTAACACAAAATGAGGTAAAATTTCAAACATATAATTAATTTTAAATTATAATAATTTAAAAAAATATCGGGGTCGTGATAAGATGGATAATTCATTTGTTATCAATGCGGGTGCAGCTTTTTTATTCGGTCTGCTGTCTTTTCTTTCGCCATGTGTTTTACCTCTTTTGCCGGGCTATCTTTCATTTATAACCGGTTCCGGCGCCGGTAATACTGAAACCCTGTCCCGTAATGCCGCGGTTCGAAATAGTGTAGGTTTTATTTTGGGGTTTAGCATTTTGTTTATAGCAATGGGAGCGGCAGCCAGCGGTATAGGACAATGGCTGGTTAAAAATCAGTTGATTTTATCTCGCGTTGCTGGTGTAATACTAATAGTTTTTGGTCTTCATATAAGTGAAATAATACCTGTAAAACTGTTTTACCGCCAATCCGGATGGCGTTTGGGACAAGGGCTTACGGGCTGGACCGGGGCTTTTGCTTTTGGAATGTCTTTTGCCGCCGGTTGGACTCCTTGCGTTGGGCCGGTTTTGGCTTCGATACTGCTGCTGGCAGGCAGCACTCAGACATTGGGTCGGGGAATTTTGCTGTTGACCTTTTATTCTCTTGGTCTGGCAATTCCATTTATGGCAGCGGCGCTGGGTATTGGCTATATTCACAAAGGGCTGTCTAATTTAACGCGGATTTTGCCTTTCATTAACGCAATCAGCGGCGGGCTTTTAATAGCAATGGGCATATTGTTGATAACCGGTCAATGGGATAAGCTGATGTTATTGTTTTACTAATTAATAATGCCGCTAACGCGGCACCGGCGATCAGGGGACAACCGCCGGAGCGCCAGATACAAGTAACGTGAAAAATTTTTCAGGATAGGAGAATGGCAGCATGAAACCTAAAATTCTTACGGCCTTCGTGGTAGTAGTTATCGTGGCTGTCGGCATGTGGCTGGCTAAGCCGGGACCGGAGTCGGAACCAGAGGTTGGGGAGGGCAAGCTTGCGGGTGAAGTCTCGTTAACCGCACCCGGGGAGCAAAAGACAGTCCAGCCGGACAAGGTGCCCCCTGACTTTTTCTTAATCAGTAAAGACAGTGAGCCGGTGGCATTATCAGAGATTAAGGACCAATATATTTTTATTAATTTTTGGAACACCTGGTGCCCTCCCTGTCAGGAAGAGATGCCCGAGTTAAATAAACTGTATCTTGAGTATGCCAACAAAAATGTTAAATTCATTTTTATTAATATAGCCGCACAGGAAAAGTCTGTAGATGATGTTACAGCATATCTAAGGAAACATGGTTATTCCATCCCGGTTTATCTGGATACCCGGGCCGATGTGGCCATGGTATATGGCATCCGCGGGATCCCCACAACTATCATTTTAAACCCGCAGGGTCAGGTTATCTACGCAGAATCCGGCCCGATCAGCTATGAAAAGGCCAAGGGTCTAATCACAGATTAGACCCTTGCTGCGTTCAACCTTTTAGTTTCAATTAACGGTTTAATGCCATATGCGGCAAGGAAGTCCTGCAATTTTTGCACAACCTCAAGCAGCTCAACAGCCCGTGCCTCCGCATTATATATGGCTCTGCCAAAGGCATACGCCCCTTCACGCCGGGGGCTGTTTTTATGAGGGGGCAGGTGGGTGCGGTCAAACCACCTTTTAGCTGTTTTATAAGGAGTGTGAAAACAAAAAAGATAATCACGGTAAGCAATAATAAATTCGTATAGGCTATAGTATTTATACTCCCTGGCGCAGGCCGGACAGCCCCCCGTTTTCTCCAGATACTCAACATAGCTAAGGTTCCGGTCCTCCGCTTTGGCCTTGCAGTTGGGACAGAGCAGCATTTTATTGTCCCCCTCAATAAAATGTACCTTTAGCAGGTTATTCTTATTAAGGTGGCTGCGGACAAAAGAACGCAGCACCAGTTCCTTTAGATCATATAAATAGGGATTTCCAGCTTTGGCATAATGGTTAAGGTGATAAAGGTAAAAACAGGCTTCCAGCAGTTCTTTTTCGGTTGTCGGAAAGTGTTCAATTTCATTAAAGTAATTTTCTTTCAGCTTCATCATATATTGGAAAGATTTATGCTCTTGCTGTCTTGTACTGGCAAGGCGGTTGGCTCCATAGCGGTTATTGTCAGATCTCTCCCAGGATTGTTTAATTCTAGGCATCTTAGGAATCAAGATCTCAACCTGTTCACTGTTAAAAAGATTCATTAACCCATTTTTAAACTGTAACTGTCCCTTTACTTCCAGGTATCCTCCCATGGTTAACCTTTTGACGTTGCCTGGTGTAATGTCCAGAGCATTACAAACCTGGGCAGGGTTTAGCAATTTCGGAGATTGCAGCATGTAATATCCCCCCCTGGCAAACGATGCTTATATAGCATACCCTTATAATAATTATAAATGCTTAACATCTATGGTCAACAGGATGTCGGTTGATTATGTTGAATATTATCTATGAAATAATGATTTTAAAAAGGATGGTTAAAATGACAGTTAAAATTGGCGAGCCATATTTTGTTGATGAACTGGTAGTGTATTTTATAAATGAAAATGAGGCACTGGTAACCGACTATGACTGCCGCTGGGAATTAAAAGCAACTGAAAATACCTGTGAATGCTGCACTTTTCGATTCCGCTCGCGGGTTAATCCCGGTTTTGCCTGCAGACACATTGCGGCAGTTAGGCGGATGAAAAAGAGCTAATTACATGAAAATTTATATGGTACCGCATTAGAATGGGCTATCCGGCTTGGAGAGATAATATTTTAACCTTGTAAATTGTATTACACTTTAGGATAGTATACCTTGCCATGTATATGGCAAGGGCTAAGGAATAAAGTATTAAAACGCGCGCGCTAAGGGAATTGATTAAACGCGCGTTTTTTAGGAGGCGGTTACATTGGTTATGTCACTAAATATAACCATTAGGTTACAACTCGCAAACCAGCCTGGTACGCTTGCCGGGGTGCTTGAGGTTATTGCCCGGGAGGGTGGTAATCTGGGGGCGATAGACCTGGTTTCGGCATCTGCAAATTACCTGGTCAGAGAACTAATGGTTTCCGTTAATAATCGTGCCGGCCTTATCGGGGTAGTCGAAGCCCTTGACAGGCTGCCGGGTGTCCAGGTATTACATGTTATTGACCGGGTGTTTCAAAGGCATCTTGGCGGAAAGATGGAGATCAGGGCTAAAAGGGAAATACTGAGCCGGGAAGATTTATCACTTATTTATACGCCGGGAGTGGCCAGGGTTTCCACGGCCATAGCCGGAGATGCTGAAAAAGCCTACCGCCTGACCATGAAAGGTAATACAGTGGCAGTGATAACCGATGGCTCGGCTGTCCTTGGCCTGGGCAATGTTGGTCCGGAAGCCGCCCTTCCGGTAATGGAGGGTAAAGCTGTATTATTTAAAAAATTTGCAGGAATAGATGCAATCCCTTTATGCGTGAACGTTCATGAACCTGAAAAGATTATCGATTTCGTTCTGGCCTGTTCACCCACTTTTGGAGCCATAAACCTTGAAGATATAGCCGCCCCGGGCTGTTTTGAGATTGAAAAACAATTAACAAGCAGGCTGGACATACCGGTTTTTCACGATGATCAGCATGGTACTGCCATTGTAACGCTGGCGGGGTTGATAAACTCCCTAAAGGTTGTTGGAAAACAGTTGGAAAGTGTTAAAATAGTAATCAGCGGAGCGGGGGCGGCCGGTGTTGCGATCACCAAAATTTTAATGGATGCCGGTGCGCAGGATATCATCGTGTGCGACAGGAGAGGTACTATTTCAAGAGATAATCTGCCCCAAGAAGCATCCAAGAGGTGGTTGGCGGAGCATACCAACCGGAGCCTTCAAAAGAGCAGCTTAAAAGAAGCTGTCTCCAGCGCCGATGTTTTTATCGGGGTCTCGAGTGCCAACTTATTAAACCGTGCTGATATTATGCGGATGGCGTCAAATCCAATTGTATTTGCCCTGGCCAACCCCGACCCGGAGGTTGAACCGGAGGAAGTTCATGACCTATGTGGGGTAATTGCCACCGGAAGGTCGGATTACCCCAACCAGATAAATAATGCCTTGGCTTTCCCCGGGGTCTTTCGAGGTGCGCTCGATTGTCATGCCCGGATGATCAACGATAATATGTGTCTTGCCGCAGCGCAAGCCTTGGCAGGGATTGTAAAACCCGATCAGATGTCGGCGGAGTATATTATCCCGTCTATATTCAACGAAGATGTCTGCCCGGCTGTAGCCCGGGCGGTGGAAAATGCGGCTAGAATAACGGATGTGTCCCGCAAATATCTTTACGAAGAAGGCGAGGGAAATCTGCTTTTCTAACGAATGGCTGCCTTTTCGGGCAGATTATCCGGGCTTTCCTGTTTGCCCGGATTTTTTATTTTAATACACCTTATTGTTATCGGGATCGATTGCTTTGATGATGTTCTCCACTTCATTTCCAAGTGGCCCGTCAAGCACGGAAAATTTGTCACAGCCGCAGAACATAGCTATCGTTCTGTTCTGCTCTATGGCCTTTATCAGAGGCCATTTTTACGTTACGGAGCGTCGGCGCAGACGGACGGGTTAAAGAGCTGTTATATGGTAACCTGAAGGCATACAAATTAGGCATTGTAAATCAAGAAAATTTTTTGAATATCCTGTTATGATAGGGGAAGTAGGAGGTGTACATACTATGGAATCGTGGGAACCGGTACAACAAACTTTAGACTATATTGAAAAAAACCTGTCAAGTGATATTCAAATTCAAAAGCTATCACAGATGGCATGTTTATCACCCTTTTATTATCAAAGATTATTTCGGCGGTTAGTTGGAAAGCCTGTAATGGAATATGTCAAACTACGTAGATTGGCAAATGCAGCTTCATTATTAGCCAGTGGGGGTGACCGTATAATTGACGTGAGCTTGGCGTTGGGATTTGAAAATCCTGAAACCTTTACACGATCTTTTAAGGACGCATATGGTTTGACACCCAATGCTTACCGCAAACAGCCAAGACCTTTAACACATTTTATCAAGCCTGACTTATCTATGCGGTATCGCTTGGTAGATGAAAACGTTCCACTTGTAGCGAATGGAATTGTTTTAGAAGTAAATCGCCGAAAGTTACTTTCAACTCGCCATTTTGCTGGGTTATCTATTGATGCTAAGTTTCCTGATAACCCAAGTATAGACTTCCTGGCGGAATTATGGCATAACTTTCACATCAGAAAAAGTGACATTGACAATATAAAGCAAGATGGAAATGAAATAGGTGTCGGTAGGCCAAGTGAAAGAGAAGGTTATCTTCGATATTTTGTTGGTGCAGAGACAAACGGCAGTAATACTCAAAATGAATTTGAATATTTTGAAATGCCTAATGGAAGCTATGTGGTTTGTACTTTTGAAGCGGAGGATTTTCATCTTCTGACGACAGATGCTCTTGATAAAGCGGTTAAGTATATGTACGATACATGGCTTTTAAAAAATAAAATAAAAACTGAGCCCTTCATGATAGAACTGTATTCGGATACCTCATCGGATGATGCTTCTGAAGATGCTTCTATGGATATATGGTTTAAAACCATAGCAAGTGGTGATTAAATTCGCAATAGCGTACAAGAGCAAGCCCAATGTGTTAAATACATTAGGCTTGCTCTTATTGATTTATGGATAACCTCTTTTATACCTATTGCAAAATAAATAATTCTTTTCAAAAAAGAATTTAAAAAATACTCCCAAAAAAATAAACGTGGCGAAATATTCATGTAGCGGCAATAAGAAGGTGCACACCTATAAGAAGTCGCATCATAGATTAGTTTTATTGGTAGAATAAATTAAGCAACAACAAAGAAAAATAATTATAAATAAATTTAAAGGGGATAGGGCTATGGTTAAGGCTGACTATTTTCGCACTACTACAGCGGAAAAACTACGGTCGGTAAAATCTGGCGAACTAAGGACGCTGGATGCTAAAGAAATGCGTGAAGTTAAAACGGCGGACTTAGAAAACATGTATGACGCTCCAGAGGACTAATTAACCCGGCATTTAGCCGGGTTTTTGGTGTCAGTACTATATGCCAACACGGGTGTTTTAGCTTGGCTAAAACACCATAATGGTATTTACTTGTTAGTAAGGGGGGAGCGCTAACGTAATGACGCAATGCCGAGCTAAGACATTATTTACCATGGAAAAGGACGGCGCTACCAGGGTTCAAATAAATGCACCCCAGTTTAGACTCTATCTTCGAGAGGAACGGGGGCGGACAGGTTTGATATCCCGGGTCAGGGACAACGAACCTGTTCCCTTGTCCCTCCTCCTGTTCCTGTGCTTTGGCTTTTTAATTCTTTTCTTTTCAATAATCTGCTGATTTTATGCAGGTGCATTCTGCGAGGTGATAAGGCAAAGGCCAAAAGGAAAAGTAAACTGGCCGTCAGCACAATAGTCGAACCGGAAGGGAGGTCGTAGTAATATGACAGGCATAGCCCTCCCAGCGAAGAGATCAATCCGGCTATAATAGAAAGCGCCAGCATCCATCTGAAATTTCTAGTCAATTCCTGTGCCATTGCTGCTGGAATTACCAGTAATGCTGATGCCAGTATAATCCCTACTACCTTTACCGCTATAACTACTGTGACGGCAATGCAAGTGAGCAACAGGTAATAAAGTGCCTTAACCGGGACTCCGTTAACCTGTGCCAGTTCCTCGTCAAAGCAGATAAATAAAAGCCCTTTGAAACATAAGCCGAGGGACAGCAGCACTATCCCGCCCACTGAGGCCAGAACCACTAAATCCTGATTGCTTACAGCCAGAATGTTGCCGAACAAAAAACTGAAAAGATCGGCATAATAGCCGCTGGCCATTCCCATAACGGTTATGCCGAAAGCCATGGCGGCCGAAAAGAAGATGCCAATGGTGACATCCTCTTCGATTTCACCCCGCCGGCTTACAAAACCTATCAGCCATGCAACAATGGTAGCGAAAATGCCTCCCGCCAGAATCGGGTTAAACCCTAAAAATACCCCCAGGGCAACTCCCCCTAGGGCCGAATGTGAAATACCCACGCCAGCAAAGGACAGTCTTTTCAAAACAACGAAAAAAGCAACAAATGAACAGATAACTCCAACCAAGATTCCGGCAATAATTGCGCGCTGCATAAAATCATAGGCAAGCATATTCATTAGGACTGTTCCCTCCAACCATTGGACGATCCGGATAAAAGGTCAAATTCGCAACGATATAAGTGGTTTCCTGACAGGTGCTTCATTACTTCAGCGGAACTGCCGTGCATGTGCATGGTCCGGTTGATGCAGATGATATTGTCGGCATTGGCGGATATTGTTGCCAGGTCATGGGAAACGGTAATTACCGTTAAAGAAAGGTATGCCTGCATTTCTCTGACCAGACCGTAGAATCTGTTTTGGGCAGCGGGGTCCAGGCCATTTGTTGGTTCGTCTAAGATTAATAATTTAGGTTTGGATACCAGGGCCGCGGCGAGGAAAGCAAGCTGCTGCTGCCCGCCCGAAACTTCTCCCACCGGACGATCTTTATGTTCAGCAATGCCTAATCTTTGCATGACCTCTTCCGCCCGGCTTTTTTCCAGCTGACCAGGGCTTTTAAAAAGGCCCGTTTCCCCGAAAAAGCCCAATAACACAACATCTTTTACCGATAATGGAAAGCGCCGGTCAAAACCGGATTTTTGCGGTAAATAACCGACTTTGCGGTTGGGTCTTTTTAGTGCGGCAGGGTCAGCGCCAAATAATTTAATCTGCCCCCGGGTTGGCTGCAAGAGCCCGAGAATGAGGCGTAACAACGTTGTTTTGCCGGCGCCGTTTGGTCCTATTACCCCTATAAAGTCTCCTTCTTTAATAGTAAAAGTAATATCTTCCAGTACACACCGGTTTTGTAAAAAAGCATCTACGTGTTCAAATTCAACTACGGGGTCTGTTGGCATATGTAACACCTCGATTTACTTAGAAGTCAGGAGTCAAAAGAATAAGTTATGTTTTGAAGTATTGTCGAATTCTGACCCCTGAATACCTAAATTACTACTGCAGAGCTTTTACCAAATTATCTGTATTAGAGCGCATTATGCTCAGGTAGCTGTTGAAACCGGTAATATTTTCGGCTCCCAAAGGGTCTACCTTGATTACCGGAATCCCTATTTCGTCGGCCAAAACCTGGGCCGCCTTGGGGCTAAACTGAGGCTCAATTAGAACTGCCTTGGCCTGTTTAGACTTGGCCAAATCAATGATACCGGCAATCCATTTGGCAGAAGGCTCTTTACCCGGGAATTCCTCCACGGTTATATCCTCCAGATTATACCTGTCGGCAAAGTAACACCATGAGGAATGAAATGCGATAAACGACCTGTTTTTTAGAACAGAAGTTTTTTGGTCTATTTCCTGATCTAACTGATCAATTTTATTGCAGTATTCTGTCAGGTTGGCCTGGAAATAATCCTTGTCTTCCGGTGACAAGATGGCTAAAGCGTCGGCAATTTCAGGAGCCAGGCAATCTTTTACCAGGACCGGGTTAAGCCAAAAATGGGGGTTCATATCATGATGGTGATGACTATGGGTATCTGCGCCGGTTCCCGCTTTATCCTCAATTTCCTCCAGTGGGCTTTCCGCCAATAAATCTACCTTATCTGCCAATGTTAATGTCATCAATTCCGGTTTGCCGGCTTCCGCCAATTTGTCGGCAAATGTATCCAAGTCTGCGCCTACTTTAACAAACAGCTGGGTGCCGGAAATTTGTTTTAATTGCTCAGGCGTTGCCTCAAAGGTATGAGGACTGCTTCCCGCCGGCAGGAGTGTGGATACTTCAACCTTATCTCCACCGATATTGTTAATTATATCCGCAACAGGGAAAATGGTAGCCACCACCCGGACTTTGGAAGTATCTTCAGTTGATTTGCTTCCGTTGTTGGAACAACCTGAGAAAACAAAAATCGTTAATAACACTAAAATTAATGTTGCCAGCTTCTTTTTCAATATTATCCTTCCTTTCTGTGTCTGCACTTTTCGCAGTAGCCAGACAGCTCGAAATTGTGATAAAGAACTTCCAGGTTGTTTTTGTTGGCCTCGGACAACTGCTGTGGCCCGATGGGGCAGCCCTTTAAACATTTGACCTCGCCGCACTTTAAGCAAATAAAATGATGGTGATGCTGTTCCGCCAGCTCAAACCGGTCGCCTCCGCGAACCCTGATCCTGTTAACCACCCTGACGAAAGCTAGTACCTCCAAATTTCTATACAGTGTATCCTGGCTGATTGAAGGTAAATTCTTTCTTACCTGAAGATAAATTTCCTGAGCGGTAACCGGCCGGTTGTGTTTTGCCAGAGCATCAATAATAACTCGGCGCTGACGGGTTAATTTGTAGCCGCTGTCTTTTAAAATCTGAAAAATTTCATGGCTGGCGTTCAATTAATCTCATCTCCTTAAATAGGAATATTCCTATTTTCTATGATATATACCTTTTTTCCTGCACTGTATTAAAAAAAAGATATAAAATCAAAAGGTACCAAATAAAGGTTATATCAAAATTTAATCGAATATTTTTTATAGCTTTATTATTCGCTATAGATATCCATGCCACTAACGGTGCCGGCAGAGCATGAAAAATAGACAGCTTTGACAAGGTGATCCGGCGGATTTACGGAACGCCGGATACAAGCTGCGGCGGGCAGGTGTAATTGAATGGGGGATTTTTCCATTGAGTGGCTTGAAATTAAATAAGCACAACGGGGTATTGTGTGCCGGATGCACTATCAGCCTTTTGGGCACAACTTTAAAGACATTTGTATATCTGGTTGATGGTTTGGCCGTTGACACCGGGCCAAGTAAATTTAGAAAAGATTATTTAAATTTTTTTAATTCCCACCGCCCGGAACGGGTCGTACTAACGCATTTTCACGAGGATCATAGCGGTAACGCGCCGTTTTTGGAAAAAAACGGCGTAGAGATATACAGCCATCCTTCAGCAATTTCCTTATGCCGAGTAAACGCTAAAATTCCTTTTTACCGGCGTATTTTTTGGGGATCAAGGTCAAAGTTTTCACCAAGGCCGGTTGGAAGTGAGATTGAGGGGTTGACAAGGACTTTTCAGATTATAGAAGTGCCGGGGCATTCCTTTGATCATATTGCCATCTACGATCCCGGGGAGGGTGTTTTTTTTACCGGTGATCTTTTTGTAACTCCGAAAACAAAAATTGTTATGAAATGTGAGAATATCTACCGCATTATGGATTCTCTTAAAAAAATTTTAAACTATGATTTCCGAGCTGTTTATTGCGCCCATGCCGGAGTGGTTGATAACGGCAGGGAAATGATTAAAAAGAAAACGGAATACCTTGAAAATTTAGTAGGTGAGGTTTTCCTATTAAAAGAGAAAGGTATGGGTGTGGCCGAGATAAATAAAAAGATTTTTCCCAAGACTGCGCCGCTGACCTTAATATCAGGTAAAGAGTGGTCTTCGGAGCATATCATAAGATCGATTATTTCAGATAAGGGTTAAGTCAAGCCTGACTCCAAAAAGAAAAAAGGCCTCCAAGGCCTTTTTTCGTGTTTAATTAAGTTTTAATTGTTCTAAACAAATATAGTTATTACGCCTGCGATAAAACCGAAAAAAAGAATTGCCGGAATAATATTGATGTAACTCCACTCGGAGTAATCCATTTTGAACTCCTCCTGGACCGGTTCCGCGTGATGCAGGTCCATACAATTACCCCTCCCCGTTAGTTGTATCTTTTATTTATTATATTGTACATTCAGTGGCCGATAACCTTCAACTATTTTAAGGAAATATTAAAGGTCATAGCGCAAATCGCTCAGGAAAGGATTTTCAGTGGTTTTCGCAGAAGATAACACCAGATTACTTGGCTAAAGTGGAGGTAAAAATGAAGACTGTTGACTTAAGAAGTGATACGGTGACCAAACCAACGATGGAAATGCGAGAGGCAATGGCCCATGCTGAAGTAGGTGATGACGTACTTGGTGAAGATCCGACTGTTAAACGGCTGGAAGCAACAGCAGCAGCTATGATTGGCAAAGAGGCGGCCCTTTTTGTCGCTTCCGGCACTATGGGCAATCAGGTGGCTGTTTTATCTCATACCGCCAGAGGCAATGAAGTTATCGTTGACGATCAAGCACATATTTTTTATTACGAGGTGGGAGCCCCCGCCATTTTATCGGCGGTCCAGCTGCGACCGGTTACCGGTTTGCATGGACCGGATGCCCCTAAACTGATCAAGGCGGCCGTTAGAGACAGGGACAATATACATTATCCCGAAACTTCTTTAATCTGCCTGGAAAACACGCATAACCGGGGTAGCGGCACAATTATGGCGCCGGAACAAATGCAGGAAATATACGAGCTGGCCAAACAATACAGGCTGTCTGTCCACGTGGATGGCGCCAGGATTTTCAACGCCGCCGTAGCTCTTGGCCGACAGCCCGGTGAGTTTTCCCGCTGGTGCGATTCAATAATGTTTTGTTTGTCCAAGGGATTGGGTGCGCCGGTAGGCTCTATGTTGGCCGGGAGCCGTGATTTTATCGACAGGGCGCGCAAATACCGCAAAGCCCTTGGCGGCGGCATGCGGCAGGCAGGTATTCTCGCAGCGGCCGGTCTGGTAGCACTTGGCTCGGTAAACAGGCTGGCTGAGGATCATGTTCACGCTAAAATGTTGGCCCAAAGCCTGGCCGGTATACCGGGGGTGCAGGTGGATTTGAATAAGGTGCAAACCAACATCATCGTGGCGGACGTATCCGGGACGGGCATGACCTCCGAGGAATTTGTGTCTGTGCTGGAGCAGCGGGGCGTGTTGGCCATAACTTTCGGGCCCACGTTGATCAGGTTGGTAACTCATCGTGATGTAAGCAGAGAAGATGTTGAATATGCCATTGATGTGATAAATAATATCAATTAGTTACTGTTCAGAATTCAGGAGTCAGAATACCGCGAGCCCGGTTCTCTCATGCTGACTCCTGAGTTCTAAGAAGTTATAGATGCTGAATAGTTATTTCGATTAAACATAAAATAAAACAGACCCCATAAGCGCCGGCGCCGGCGCTTATGGGGTCTGTTTTATTTGTTTTAGCATGCTAAATTGACATATCCATGCGGGGTTAGGTTTAGTGTCAAATCAATAAGTGAAACTGGTTAATAGCTCATATAGGGTTTAATAGTCGTGAGTTCCTATAACCACAGGCACTCCATACTTATTGGTTAGCATTTCCTTGACTTTTTCCAGGTCAATCGGGCAGGCTGCTGTTTTGACTGCTTTTACCATACAGGTACCAAAATGGATGACATCCACATCACACTCCAGGTAATCAGCCATTTCCATTACAAGCCCTACTTTGGGCATTACGAGTCCCGGGCAATCTCCGCAAGAACTCATACCTACGATATTGACTTTGTCATAATTTGCAAATTGCCCTTCTTTTAAATTAGCGGCTTTAAAGCATTTCAAACAGGCTATGCAATGAATATCGCGAATTTTAGCGCAAGTTACAATCATAATATTGGGCATTAAAAAATCTCCTCTTTCCTGGCTTAGTTTTCTGTCTATCTTCTATTTGCGAACATATTCTCTATTGTCTTATATATTTCCTGCCGATTAATCAATAAATTAGAAAGCGTTGTGCCAATCAAGGTGGAAATTATTCCACCCTCATCAATGTTTAATCTCTTAAATGCTTAACAGTGTGTTCGGAGGCGTAGCCGGCTACGGCCCCATATATTAGGAATGATAATAAAGTTACTATGATTGCGTTCAGCCCAATTTGCAGGGGGGAAGTAAACAGATTTAAAGCCGGGGCCAGCAAGAGGGCGATTACTACCCAGAGAAAAAAGCCGTAGATTGCTCCGTAGGTGATTCCGGATATCTGAGCCCTGCCACCGAAAAAGCTAATCAGCAGGTATCCGGCGATTTGGCCGATAACTAAAAAGCCAAACAGGCCGGTATAATTAAAGCTCGGGTTGAAGGTAGTCAGTCCTGCCCTCAGGGCCAGCCAAATCGTTATAGCTTGCAATGCTGACGCCAGTATAAACCATAATGACGTGGTTAAATAATTCATACGTATCACCTCGCCGATAGCTTACCCACTGTATAAAGTCTTTATCATATCGTTTTTATGTTGTTCTATTCTATTTTGAAAAAAGTTTTTAAGTTATTTGTATCTGGCGCTCCGGTGGTTCCCTCCGTGCGCATTGATCAAGAAGAAAAAGCAGAGCTTATAGCTCTGCTTTTTTGAGGCATATGAAGATAAAAGTTGGTTGATTTGAATTTTAACCGTAATTATGGGTTCCTTTAATTACTTTTACGCCGAATTTTTCCTCAACTTTACCGGCTAATTCGTCTATATCCATATAAGGGCAGTTTGGCCAAGGTTTGGCCATACAGGTGGAGAAGTGAATGGCGTCGAAATCCGAATTCTTTTTCACGCAGCCAATGTTAGGAATAAGCTGGCGCCCGTTGCATTCGCATTCTAAAAAACCAATTACCTGTACATTATCCTCGTATTGAGCAAATTCTCCGTCTTTTTTGGCGGCTGCTGTTAAGCACTTCCATTCCCCGGGACAGCCATAACCCTGTGATGAATAATTACCACAGGCAACAATTAGGACTTTCATCGGTATTACTCCTTTCAATATAATTAATTTCAAAATTCGATTTAAATTTTGCAAATCCTGTCAGCAGGCTAAGCAAGTTTTAAACAAAAAATTTCCCTGGTCGGGGTTTTGGGGAGTACCAACCAGGGGGAGGCTAATGTATGCCAAGATTTAATTTTTGATTTTAAAAAACTACATTAACGGATCCATAGTCAAAGCGGGATGTCCCTTCTCTTCCAGGAAGGACATAATTTCCTCGCCGCTGGTACCGACAGTTTCGTCAGCAATCTTATCGACGAAGTCTTTGCCCAGGCCGGCGTTTTCAGCAGCCTCTTCCAGTGAAGCGCGCAGCTCTTCTTTCAGCGCCTTGGGCATCCATACCAGTCTGCCCAGGCCGCCGTCGGCGGGTACGAACTTGGGCGAGGCCAGATATGATTTACCGATACCCATGAAGCCGGGCATCTGGGCGCCGCCGCCGATGGTGCCGGCCAGGGTGGAGAAGGTCATGCCGGACGGGGTCATGCCGCCGTGTTCACGGTTAACTACCATGAAGCCGTTGCACTCGGGCACCATGGAGAGGATACACTCAAAGCAGCCGCAGGAGGTCATCGGGTATTCCATAATGGTATAGAAGTTGAC
>NZ_FOOX01000015.1 GCF_900113335.1 Desulfotruncus arcticus DSM 17038 | reverse complement strand
CATACCAGCATTATTTTTACTCGATACATTGTGTTATCTTGGGAGTCACGATTAAATACTGACCCTAAGTCATTGGGGGAGCTGTTCTTCATAATGTGTGATGAGGTAAAGGAGCTTGACTATCAAACAGCCCTTACCCAATTGTTATCCATAATGAACTCTATCGTGATTGGTAATACGGTGGAATCTCAAGCAATATCTGTTGCCGAAAAAGTCGATATATGGTTACAACAATTGCCAACATATATAAGGAAAAAGATGTTACCTGCTGTTGCTAATGCGTCTTAAATTGTCAACATAAGCAATTAAGACTTGCTGTTTTCAGGTTGTGCCTAGCTTAAAGGGGTTTTTGGTTCTGTGAAAGTTGAGTCTTTTACTAAAATATTAAATTGCACACTGAATTTTTTATTACATAATTATCGGCTTTCCTGATATATATCAGATAGACTACAACCAAGGTTTTTGTAACTAATTGTACACACGATGATACTATTAAAACGTATGCTGCTCCCCTCATACCGTAACTTGGTATTAATAAAAATGACACTACTAAACTTGAAATTACCCATATTGACCCAAGAAATGGCTGAATTTTAAAACAACGTGCTGCCGTCATGCCATATCCTAAAAATGATCCTGCATAATTAATTGCTCCGGCTAACATAACTAATACAAAAACATCTGAATACTTCGCATAATCTTCACTATAAAGTAATGTCAATAGCTCATTGCCAAATATTATTGCAACCCCTAAACCTATAACACCCATAATAATTCCAATACCAACCATTTTTAAAATCAATTTCTCAAAACTTTTCCTATTCCCATATGCATAGTACTTTGCTAATTTAGGGGTAGCCGATTGACCTAAAGCACTAATAACCGAATTGCCAGCTACAATTAAGTATGCCATTGCCGCAAAATATCCTAGCGTTTCCTCGTCAATATAAAATTCTATGAAATAGCGAGGGATATTTGTGTTTAGTGATCCCATCATTAATACAATCCCTAAAGGTAATGAGAGTTTAACCATACTCTTTATTGCAGGGTAATGGATTATTGGCCTAAAAGTCGTAAAACGCTGAGCGTTTTTAACATCGTAAAAAACTAGTACTGCAAACCAAACTAAGGCTAGGGCTAGTGTTCCAACAACTAGACTACTTGTAATCCAAACAACAATACCTAGTACTAATAGTGATATAACCCCTTTAAAAATCATAGACATGGCAATACGGTCCATGCACTCGTTCTTTTGCATTAGGCCGAATACAATATCACTAATAGATTCTATTATTTTTGCCATACACATAATTAAAACAACAAAAATAGTCTCCAGGACACGATTAGTAAGTAGTACCACCACAGCAACAATAAAAAAAGCTAACATAGACGTAATTAATCTAAGACCTAAATAATCACCAAATTGGTACAATTCTTTCGTGTCGGTTGCCTGTACTCCCCGCAACTGCAAATTTGTTAACATCATTACAGGAGCAGTTATTGCTAAAGCCAATGCAAACCTTCCAACCATTTCTGGCGAACCCAGTTTTGCCAATACTACTAACATGCCCCATTGACATCCAGCATAAATGATATTACCCATAAACGTCCAAGAAATATTTTTTCGTAAAGATAGAGGCTTTAAAGAATCTTTTTTTTCAATTTTCTTAGCCTTAAACAAAATATGTACCTCATCTCTTTATTAAAATTTGCACATAAATAAATCTCATTATTGCTAATCAATGTTACATTATAAACAAAAACATTAATGTACAAGCTTAACCTTTTGCATATCTTGAATATATCTACAAATTTACTTTACCAACTGAATGGACACGATGAACAAGGAGTGAAACTGGTCCTTAAAACAACGTGCTGCCCGGTAAAGTCATTCGCTGAAGTATTAGGCAATTTTACGAAAAAATCGCTATACAGATGTATAAGCCAGTACAAAAACACCATAGCAAGGCTTTCCGAGGTAGAGTAATTACGGCCCAGTTAAGCTCCTTAAAGTATGGTGGTCAACCTATAAAAGGAAACTCTATTCTAAAAAAAGAACGTAGCTATTCTTCGCTGAACAACCGAATAGCATACAGGCAATTTTTTTAGCCACTTTATTCCAAATGAGCTTATTTATCGTTAATCATATTTCCTATAGAGTTATCCTGACATTTTATGTGTTACTCTAGAATTTAACAAGTAGTAGTATATGCCTCTAATTAGAACATAAATTGGTATAACAACATAGAATAAAGGGCGAACTATGTATAAGTTATCTCCCCGAACACACATCATAGTTGCATTTGCGAATATCATTACAAAACATAATATCTCAGGTCGTGTGTGTATCGTAAATTTATCAATAGACGAATATATTCGGCCGAAAAGCAAGCCAAAACCTAGAAGAACTATAAATCCATACCAACCGAAGTTTCTAAAAGCATCTGCACAAAGTGAAAAACCTGGGCCAGAATATAAATCGAGCAAATCCATAAGCCACGTAGAGCCACTTGCATACAGCGCAGCCGGATGTAGCTCCCATAACCCTAAATTCGGTATCACCGATGTCAACGCATAAAAATAACTTTTCCCCCAAAAAAATTCATAATTGGAAGGAAATATTTGCATTATCATCGTTAAAGGAAACATTGTCCACCCTATTTCTGTAAGCGTATCAAAAAATAAATTCTTTTTACCGAATGATTCTGCAAAAGCTACAAAGTAATCTATAATACTTCTATTAGATAAGCCACGCAGTTGAGCAATAACACTTAGAAATGACAGGAGACAATATGAAAAAATACCAATCGTAAAAACTCTCTTTTTATTGATTGGTTTAACGCTGTAATGGTAGAGGCATATTATAACCAAAATCAAGCTAACGGCGCCACCCCTACCACCAATATATAATTCATTTATAATATAAATTATCATAACAGCAACAATCCAAATTCTCACAGCAACCTTAGTTCTATATACTACCAATAAACATATTAAAGCGGGCAAAAAATAGGAGGAAGTATATTGAAAAATTCGCGCTATCAAACCCACACTTCTCACATCACCATCATAGCCATATAAAGCTCTGTAGCCTTCATTTACTACTATAGTTAATGTACTAATGGTATCATAAATAAATCCAGGAAATGAAAATAACAATAAAGTAATGCCAGCATACTTTATTGCTTTAATCATAAGCACATTATCCTTATTCATACCTATTACATCCGAATTTAACATCTTATTATTGGAATAAATTTTAGTTTCCTTACCTACTTCCTTACATATGATCAAAGCTCCTAAGTGAAACGCAACAAGACAAAGTAGGGTAAATATCTGCGCCTCCACAAGCTGAAAAGAAGAAATTCCATTTAGCAAATCCCGATTTTCAGATACTAAATCAAAAATGATTAATAAGCTTTGTCCAAAAGTAAATAGATAGAATACACCTAAAAAAATACTATATATACAGATTATTTCGCCTCTTAAAATTCTCCACGACATTATACTCCAAATAAGTGTCACCCAACCAAATAAGCCAAAAAAATTCAACCAGAATAAACTGTTATTGTATGATATATTAACGACATAGGTGGATTTCAATATGTAAATAAAAAAAAGCATCATTAGAGTTACAAAAATACATATAAGCTTCTTTATTTTTGTTTTTGTTTTTAACATGTGACTTCTTTTCCCAAATAAAACCTAAGCAATTCTTCTGCCACTACTTTTATATCGAAACCACCATCTTTTATCAATTTCGAAGTATCTTTTCTTTTATAGTTGCCTGCCTTTTCTATAATTGTTTTAGCCCAAAAATCTGCGCTTCTGCTCAATTCAAGATTATTTACCAACTCTGTAATGTTCACTTGTTTTGTTATCACATCTGATACCATACACATTAATCCCGCAGCTTGAGACTCGACTAGCGCAACTGGCAATCCTTCGTGTAATGAAGGAAATACAAACACATCCATTGCTTGTAGCAAATCTATTACGTCAGAGCGTATCCCAGTAAAAATTACAGCATCCTTTAGTTCTAACTGTTCAACTTTCTTTAAAATTTCTAAGCGCAATTCTCCCTCTCCTATTAACATCAATACGCTATTGTTATCTTTTTCGTGTATTGCCTTAAAAATATCAATTAAGAAATCGTGATTTTTCTGAGGTTGAAATCTCCCCACATGCCCTACCAAAAACTTATTTTGTATGTTAAATTCGTCTCTAACCCTTTTCCTTGTGGCTTCATTAAAAACAAATTTGTTTATTTCTATTCCATTACAAATTATTTTGAAATCTCCTTTATGGTACTGTTTTACTGAGTACATCCATTTAGCAGCCAAGTCGGAGCATGCAAAAAAATCTGTTGCATAATCTTTTATGAATAATCGATTAACTAAATGAATATATCTATGTAGTCTACTACCACCTTGCTTGGTATTATGACTGTGAATAATTCGTACTGGAACACCATGTTTTTTTGCCGCTTTAAGTGGCTCAATATAAGTTAACGAACTTGCATGTTGATGGATAATTTTATATTCTTTATGAGCTGCGAAAAAATCATTTAAAGCTTGTTTATTTGCAGCAATCCCTTTCCCCCTCACTGGTACAGAATAAATTTCCCCTCCCAAAGAGTGTATTTCAGCATCATGTGCACACTTCTCTTCCGTATGTACCATGAAATCAAACTGCAATTTTGCACGATCAATGTTTCTGTACACATTCATTAAAAAGGCTTCTAGACCGCCTCTATTCATAGCACTAACAATGTGCAAAACTCTTATCATTTGGGCTTCCTCCAATTTTTGAAAACACTGATACTAGCATTAGTCCACAAATATTCAAGTCTGTCTGGTGCAAAATTATGCTTAATGTCCTTACCAAATACCTTAAATAAGATGTAATATATATCCATTAAATACTCACTGTCACTAATACGTAACGTTAAATATTTAACAAATAAATACACCATTACCAATTTTATTCAACAACTTGTAATTTCTTTAGCGGGAACTCCTGCAACTTTCTTATTTGATATTACATCTTTGGTCACTACAGCACCTGCAGCAACTACTACACTTTCCCCGATATTAACTCCAGATGTAATAACAACATGTCCTCCACACCAAGTTCCTTTTCCTATAACTATTGGTTTATGACTCCCCTTATTTTTTACTACACCTTTTTCAAAAATATGATTACTAGTTGCAATAATTGACATTGGGCCAATAATTACATTATCTCCAAATTCTAATCCTCCTTTAGCCTGAACATAGCAATAATGAGATATATAGCAATCATTACCCATTCGTAGATTTCTGGGATTATTGATAATGACGCCTTTTCCAATCTGAAGACGCCTCCCGCATTTACCTAAAAAAGGTCTTATCAAACCACCTCTAATTCTGTTAGTTATAAGGTGATTAGGAAGCAAAACAGTTACCAAGTTTATCAAGTGAATTGGAGTATCTCTTATTAAAAAGTCAATTATAATTCTTACATATTTCACTCTTTCACCTCTTTTTCTTTCAGTACAGCTCCTTTGATAAACTCTTTAAAAAAACTTATTCTCCGCTCATACAACACTGATTGTAAATATTTTTTTGAATTTTTGTAATTAAGTAACGCATGGTTTTTCATTACTTCATATGTAAATTTTTTATAAACATTACAAATACCATCAACATTTCCTTTCTTAAAAACAAACTCATTATCGATTAATTCTGGTATTCCCCCAGCATTGGATCCAAATACTGGGCATCCCCTACTCATTGCCTCTATAACCGACCTTGGCAAGCCTTCTGTTCTACTTGGTTGAACATAAATATCTATTTGATCTAACCACGTAAAAACATCTGCATGTTTTAATTTACCTAAAAATCTAACATCATCTTCTACCCCAAACTTTTTTGCAATAGATTTTAAAAAACTGGGATCCCCTCCGCCGACTAATTGATATTCTATTTTATATCCTTTTGATTTCAATCTTGCAATAGCTTCGATCATATACTGTTGACCTTTATATAAGGCGTCGACCGTAGAACATGTACCAATGATTACATTTTTATTTGAATCTAATTTTTTTATTTTTTCTATTCTCTTTCTTAAATTAATTTCATCTACTGATGGCAACGTTACATTTGAACACGATATACTACTTCCTAATGTTGGATATTTATTTTGCAAATAATCCTCTGTTACATACACAACATAACCAGCATCATAAATAGCCTTTTTACACAAAATAGTAATAATTGGGGCAATTAATTTTTTATAAATATTTTGTTGCCAAAAAGCATCCCATGGACATCCTACTACTTCAATTAAATACGGCTTATTATGTTTTTTTGCACTGCGAATAGCATATAATCCTAAAATGCTTGGTAACCGAACAATTACACAATCACTCTCATTTATTTTTCTATCAATATTATCCCTAATGAAGCTTGACTTAAGCTGAACATAATTACTTATGGATATAAAATCCACTTTTTCATTTACAGTAGGCGTTTTTATAGCTTCTTCAAAATCAATTTTCGTTTCTCGGGCAATAATATCAAATTTATCAAATATATTTAAATAACGATTAAAAAACTCATTATCAAATCCATATGAATGGTAATAAGCTTCTCCGTAGCGTGGGAACTTATGGTCATGCACAAATACTCCTTGCATACTTATCTCCTATGTATGTGTATTTACTTATAACCTTAAACTTTTAATTAGTAAAGACTCCATCAAATCCTATACCGTGCATATTAACCATAGATAGTCTATTGAAAATAGTATTTAAAATCTAAATCCCTAAACAGAAAACAGTTTCCAGTGAAATTATTTATAAAATAAAATTTAGCTGATTACACTCCTATTATTTAGTCTAAACTATCAAGAATTGAAAATACTCTAAACTTTTAGTTTACAAATGGCTTCTGTACCAATCAATTGCCAACTTCAGCCCATCCGCAAAACTCCACTCAGGTTCATATCCAAACATTTCTTTTGCTTTACTTATATCAGCATTACTGTGCCTAATATCACCTTTACGCTCAGGCCCCAAAATAGGCTCTATATTTTTTTCTAGAGCTTTACACAACTCATTATAAATATCAATTAGGTACTCTCTGCCACCATAAGCAATATTATACGCCTGCCCTGCTGCTTTACGAGGTGCGTTACAAGCCTTTAAGTTAGCTTCAATTGCATTTTCAATGTAAGTAAAGTCTCGGCTCTGTTTACCATCACCATTAATTGTTGGTCTTTCATTGTTTAGTAATTGTTTAATAAATTTAGGTATAACCGCCGCGTATGCACCATTTGGATCTTGTCTTCTGCCAAAAACATTGAAGTACCTTAAACCATAAGTATCTAATCCGTAAAGTTTTGTATATTGTCTCCCGTATTCTTCATCTACCCTCTTGGTAAGAGCGTAGGGTGAAAGTAGATTACCTTCTATTCCTTCCTTCTTAGGAAGGTCAGGTTCATCGCCATACACAGAAGAGCTAGATGCATAAACAAACTTTTTCACGTCGTTTTGTCTCGCCGCTTCCATCATATTTAATGTCCCTTTTATATTGATCTCCTCATATAATAAAGGCATCTCAATACTTCTTGGTACACTTCCCCACGCCGCTTGATGAAGGACATAATCCACATCTTCACAGGCTTTCATGCATGTATCAAAATCGCGAATATCTCCCTCAATAAAATCATAGTTGGCATTACCCAAAAACTCTTCTACGTTCTCTTTTTTACCAGTCGAATAATTATCAAGTCCTCTCACCTTATATCCTAATTTAATTATTGCTTCTACTAAATTTGAGCCTATAAAACCTGCCGCCCCGGTTATTAAGAATTGAGTCCCCTCTGAAAATTTAATATTTTCATAACCCATTTTATAACCTCCAATATATATACCCCATTTGCTCTGCTTCTTGTCGATTAAACATTCCTTTTACGTCAATTAAAACACAATTATTTACAATATCTACATCAGACTCAGATGTTGCAGCAATTTCCTTCATAACATCGGAGAAGATGTTGCTTATTGGTCTAAACATCCTCTTTATATCTTCTAATTTTATAGCGTTAAACTCTTTATGAGGAACTGCAAATATAACAGCATCTATGTCTGTTATTTCTTCCCATATACAAGGGTTAATTCTATATTCACGCCATAGGTCTTCTGTATCCGCCACCGGATCCACTACTTTTACCTCTATTCCATAATCCTCTAATTCCTCAATGATATCTAGTATTTTAGTATTTCTAACATCCGGGCAATTTTCTTTAAATGTAATTCCAAAGACTACTACTTTTGAACCATTTATTTGCTTATTTGCCTTGATCATTTTCTTTACTGTATTTTCAGCGACATACTTACCCATATCGTCATTTATCTTTCTTCCTGATAGAATAATCTGTGAATGGTAACCCACCTGCTCTGCTTTATATGTAAGATAATATGGATCAACACCTATACAATGACCACCTACGAGTCCTGGTGAAAAGTCAAGAAAGTTCCACTTTGTACCTGCCGCTTCAAGTACTGCTTTTGTATCAATTCCCAACTTATTAAAGATGATGGAAAGTTCGTTCATAAAAGCAATATTAATGTCGCGCTGGGCATTCTCGATAACCTTAGCAGCTTCAGCGACTTTAATGCTTTCTGCTTTAAATACTCCAACGTTTACTACTAACCCATATACCCTTGCAACGGTATCTAGAGTCTCTTCATCCATACCCGACACAACTTTTATGATATTTTCTAGTCTATGTTCTGTATCTCCGGGATTGATTCTTTCAGGAGAATATCCAACTTTAAAATCTACACCACACTTTAGCCCTGATTCTTTTTCTAAAATTGGAACACAAATATCTTCTGTTACTCCTGGGAAAACAGTAGATTCATAAACTACTATCGATCCTTTGGTTAAGTTTCTCCCTAAAGTACTACTTGCTGATTCAACCGGCGCTAAATCAGGTGTTCGATCTCCTTTTACAGGAGTTGGTACAGCTACAATATGAAATCTAGCTTCTCTTAGTTTTGTTTCATCGGAAGTAAAGTCTACTGTTGTATTTTTTATTGCTTCACTTCCCACTTCTCTGGTAGGATCTATGCCATCTTTATAAAGATTAATCTTTTCTTTATTAACATCAAATCCAATTACATCAGTTTTCTTCGCAAAAGCTACGGCTATAGGAAGTCCAACGTAACCTAGTCCGATTAATGAAATCTTTTCTTTTCTATTTAAAATCTTTTCGTATAAGCTCATTCGTTTATACCTCACCTTGACATATTTTATCTATCTCTTGAATATAAGCTTTAACAACAAACTCCCGATCAAATTCTTTCTCTGCCTTTTCTCGACTTCTTTTTCCCATCAAGGCTTTTTGTTCTTGTGATAAATTTAAAAACTCTTCCATTTTAATTTTAAGAGATTCGGCATCTGATGTTTTACACAAAAAACCATTATATCCATCCACTACATTTTCTTTACACCCATATGTATCACATGTTATCAACGGTCTTCCTACAGCCGCCCCTTCTTGTAGTACAGTACCTCTTCCTTCTCCATAAGACGGTAGAACGATACAGCTAGATTTCGCCATTATTTGAGGAACATCATTTCGTTTACTTAGATATTTAATAATCCCTTTTCTATCAAATTCATTAAGGAGTTTAATATACCTTTCCTCATCTACGAAACCAACTACTTCAAACTCAACATTGTTATAGTTTTTAACAAGTTCCTTTGCCGCTGTTAAGTACTCTTCAATTCCTTTATCTTGAAGTACCCTGCCTACAAAAGTAAAAATAATTTTATCACCACTAGGCTGTTCAACGTGCTTAAACTTCTTTAAATTAACACCTGAACCAGGAACAATCATAGTATTTTGCATTTCAGAGATAATTCCTAACTTTTTATAAAATTCTTTATTATCTTCATTTAAAAAAACTACTTTATTAGCATATTTAAAGGCTATTTTATTAAGCAGAACTGCAATATGCTTTTGCCACATGTTCTGAATATAAACAGAGCCCAATCCAGTTACTGTATGAATAACCTTTGCTCTACAAATCCTAGCAGCAATACCACCATACGTATTTGGTTTAATTGTATAGGTAAGAATTATATTGGGCTTTATGACTTTAATTTTCCTTATATATTGCAATAATAGCATTATATCCGAAATAGGATTTGTTCCTCTCCTATCAAGAGGAGTATCAATAATTTCACATCCAATATTAGAAAAGTATTCAATTTCTTTGGTTTTAGGTAAAGCAATGTATACCTCATTTCCTGCATCAACTAATTTTTTAATCAACTCTTTTCTAAATGCATAGATAGTAATAAAATGATTTGCTAATATTAATATTCTCATATACGTTCTCCACTCTCAAAAACATTTTACTTTGATATATCATATCGTTATTCAAAAAAACTTTTTCGACTCCGCTCCCTGAACATTAGATATTTTTAACTATAACCATATTTACAGCTTCGGAAATTAGCTAAATTAATTGATATGCCCCAAATTCCAAAAGTGCTAATTTAAAATATTTTAATAAATATCGCTACAAATCTATTAAAATTTTATTACCACATATTAATACAAAAAAGATCTAATAGCAATATTGTTTAGCAAACTTTTCAACCTTATTTTTTTCTTAACTATGATAGGCATTGCAATAAGCAACACTTTATAGACACAAACCAATCTTTACCATTGCACGCCCCAGTTACATATAAATCTTCTCTATGACTAGTTATCAAAAGTTCTACAAAAAACGCCTTTCTATGTTACAAATAATTAAAAGCACTAAAAACTACCTCTGCTGCTCTAGTGATTTACCTGAAGATAACAACTCATTAGTAGGTGCAATCTCTTTTTTACCAGGCCCTCCCTCAATAACTCCATCACTTTTCAAAACACTAAAAACGGTCCCAAAGAAACACTTAGCATCGAATAAAAAACTCATCCTTTGAATATATTCTCCGTCCAACTTAGACTTAATCTCAATGGGAAGTTCATCTCTACCATTTATCTGAGCCCATCCAGTAAGCCCAGGAGGTACATTATTAGCACCATATTTATCTCGTTCTTCTATCAAATCATATTGATTCCACAAAGCAGGACGAGGACCAATAATACTCATCTGTCCAACAAAGATGTTCCAGATTTGCGGTAGCTCATCCAGACTTGTTTTCCTCAAAAATTTCCCCATCTTTGTAATGTACTGCTCCGGGTTATCTAATAAATGAGTCGGAGTATCTTTTGGCGTATCTATAATCATAGTCCGGAATTTTAATATATTAAAATGACTCTTATGAATGCCAATACGTTTTTGCTTAAAAAACACAGGGCCTTTAGAATCAAGCTTAATCGCTATGATTAGAATCACGAATAACGGCAATAATATGATTAATCCTAATAATGAAAGGAATATATCTATTATTCTTTTTATTTTCATATACATTTTTGTTATACTCCTTGAGAGTTGTCTGGCGGATTTGTACTTAATTAGAAATTAATTCTTCACCAACTAATTACTAACCCACTAAAGACACATTCAATCTACCCGCATACACACTTCCGAGCGACTATTCAATCAATTTAGTTGGCTAGTTGGCTAAGCTTTAAAATCTAACCAACTATCCACTAACCAACTTTCCACCCTAAACTAAAAAGGACGCCACCGACTCATTGTTACCGAAGCAGGCGTGTCCAATATATATCCACCTAAATACCCTAATAGGCATCAAACTATACATAACGTTTCAGCCACCATTTTCTGTAAATTTTATTTAAAATACTACCTATAAATGACTTATTTTATTTATTTCGCTAAAATTAAAACATTCCCTGCAAGATTACCTATAAATGTTATTTTTTTAAAAATTTTTTTACCTTAACCAGAACCTATAGAGAGCCACGGATTCTTTCACCATATCCGCTTTCGCAGCCAATTCAAGTATGGCTTCCTGGGCGGTTTTAGCATAACGCCTGGTTGTCGAAATGTATTCATGGCCCAGCACTTCCTGGACCTTGTCCAGGTCCACTCCTTTTTGAAGCAACTGTGTGCCCACAGTATGCCGGCAGCGGTGAGGGTAAAAATCTATCCCCGTCTGATTCTTGCACTTCTGCGACCATATACCGTATTGGTTGCTGCTTACTTTTATAAGCGGCGCTTCAGTAGGACGTTCTTTTTTTAACTCCGCCAACCGTCTGGCCACATCAGCATCCATAACGGGAACATATCTTTCCTTATTGCCTTTGCCATGCCTGACACGGATTATATAGGCGCTATTTTCCAATCTAATTAGGTCGCTGCACTTCATATCAATAACTTCGCTTAGACGCATTCCGGTAGCCAGCATAGTGCGAAAACCCATGGCAACCTGGTCGGGTATAGTGGTCAACCAGTCAGTAAACACTTCAAGTTCTCTGGCTGTCATAAATCTTGGCAAGGCTTGTCCTTCTTTAACCCGTAATCTGCGTGTAATTATAGGATTGCCTATTATTTTGCCTTCCTCAATCAGGAAGTTATAGAAACCTTTTAGAGTAGATATAGCCTTATTAGTTGTTCTGGGTTGAAGACCAGTTTCTATAATATAATTTCTATACAGCCTGGCTTGCGAGGGGGTAAAGGTCAAGAAATCCATGTTGTTAGACTCCATAAAGGATGCGAATTTTTTAAGATAGTATATGTAACTTTTTATCGTTTGCATTGAACTGCCTTGCATTTTTAAGTCAGTTATGTATTTGTTAATTTCTTCTCTTAATTGCGATTCCATCGGTTCCATCCTAATAGACCCTGGCATTCCTTAAACTTACTTGTATTTTATCACAACATCCAAGTTTCGAACATTCTATTACCGCAGCCAATATCTATACAGCGCCCGGCGTTCTTTTAGTTCATCCACCTTGGCCGCCAACTCGTAAATGGCCTCCGGGGCGGTTTTGGCGTAGCGCCGGGTGGTAGAAATGTCGGCGTGACCCAACACATCCTGTACTTTATCTATGGAAATGCCTCTTTGCAGCAGCTGCGTACCCAGGGTGTGCCGGCAGCGGTGCGAATGAAAATTAATCCCCGTCTCCAGCCGGCATTTGCGGGCCCACCATTTAAAGGCGTGGCTGGTGATGCCAAATAGTGGATCGTCGTCTCGACGGTCTCCAGTATATGTAATTAGGTCATTGACTACTTGCGAATCCGTCACCGGCACATATCTTTCTTTATCCCCTTTACCGTGGCGCACCCTGAAGATGTAGCCGCCGTTGTCCAGCACGATGATGTCGTTGGGTGTCACTGACGCGGCCTCGCTGACCCGCATGCCGGTGGCCAGCATGGTGCGAAAGCCCAGGGCTGCATGGCCTGGTATGGCGGACAGCCACTCGGAAAACACTTTTAATTCTTCTGTTGTCATAAAGTCGGGCAGGGATTGGCCTTCCTTAACCCTCAGCCTTCTGGTGATAATGGGGTTGCCAGGCACTAATCGCTCTTCTACCAGAAAATCATAAAAGCTTTTCAGCGCGGATAAAACCGCGTTAATCGTTCGGGGTTTCAATCCCTGTTCCACCATGCGATTACGGAATTTTTTAAACTGCTTTGCTGTAAGTTCTATATAGTTAAGATTGTTTTCTTCCATGTAGGTGATGAATTTATCAAAATGATACCCGTAGTTTTTTACAGTGTGCTCAGAGCTACCCTTCATTTTTAACTCTATAAGGTAATTTTTCACTTGTTTGCGCAGCATGGTTTACCTCGCGATAGCCTAAGGAAAGTCTACAATAATACCTTGATCTAAACCATTTTAATGCAACAGTTAATCGCCTGTATTATGCATGCTTTTATAAAGACTAAACCTCTAAATTTTTGTATATATTTGTGATTATTCTACAAACATCCCCATATCCTTCAATCTTTTGATATTTCTTTTAATAAAAACCATAAATTGCCATTTACTCTTCAACCCTGCTCGCTTTTGCTGCCAGTTCCATAATTACTTCCGGGGCGGTCTTGGCATAACGCCTGGTTATTGAAATATTCTCGTGCCCTAAAACTTCTTGCACTTTATCAATAGAGATGCCTTTCTGCAGCAACTGGGTGCCAACGGTATGACGGCAACGATGAGAGTAAAATTGTAGTCCTGTTTGTTTTTTGCATTTATCGCCGGGTAATGGAGATGTCGGCATGGCCCAGCACATCTATTCCCCCCGAAACGTAAGACTCAGCTTTTCTTTATCAACCGGGGTATATCGACCTGATACTAATTTCTTTGCTACTTCATAATCACACTCTTGAAAGACAATTTTCAGGTACATATAAATTGCGAAATTTAAAAGCAGGGGGACTTTCTACTAATAAATATAATCTTAAATTTCCTTTAGCATTCATCGCAAAATAGGGGTATTTTAAGCAATAAATATCCTTTAAAGTCCAATTTGGTATTTCTAAATTATAATCCTCTGCTAATTTATGCGCAGTAGCGGCAACGAAAGCATACAAATACTGCGGAATTTCTTCGTAATGGACCGGCTCTTCTTTTATTGCGTTTTTACGATATTTAGATGTGGATTTACTATTATAAAATGCATCAAGGAAATCTGACATATTAAAAGAAAAGTCCTGTAAATTTTCTTTTGTTTTTTCAATTAACTCTTTTAAAGTCACTAATTATTCCCCCAAAATCTCCATAAGGAAATACCTTGTCTTAGGCAAAATTAATTTTTCGGGTATAAACCTTAAAATAACATTAATTGCTTCGCTGGTAGTTTTTATATCTAAAAACTTAGCTAGAAATTTAATATCATTTATATCTTCTGATTCAGGACCATACCTAGAAGCAAAACATTTTAAGGCAAACATAAACTCAGCGGAAGCTACATTTATCATTAAATTACTCAACTTTTTATAGGGTTTAAATTCGCCTTTGTGTATAAAGCCTTTTACCCCATCATTTAACCAATTTTCAGGTATATTAAACTCTTTAGCCACTTCCTTACTTATATTATAAAGCTCAGATTTAGGCTTGAAAATGGCATCAATATCTTTCGTAGAAGGGCGTGCGTCATAAACCAAACACATAACAGCTCCTCCTACAATAGAAATCTCCCCATATAAAGTTTTTTCTTTTAATTTACTATTTAATACATTAAGTAATGAAACTATCTGTTTTTTAGTCAATTTTGCATTATCTTTCATATGACTACACCCTTTATTAGCTGGTTAGGGAATTCCTGAGTTAACTTACCAACTAACCAACTTGGCCAGCATGGTGCGAAAGCCCAGGGCTACATGGCCTGGTATGGCGGACAGCCACTCGGAAAACACTTTTAATTCTCCTAAATCTCCTCGGTATTAAGCTTTTTAAATAAATCATCCACGTTATCAAACATCGGTTGATTCCCTGTTTTAATTTTAGTCTTTATATCTGTAATCTTCTTTTAATTCATTAAGATACTTTTTAGGATTATATTACAACCGGCATGATTTGAATGACACCGTCTTTTTCAGTGATCTCCAGCTTATCTCCCTCTTTTAGGCCAAGCTTCGACACCAGCTCTTTTGGAATGGTGATTTGAGATTTTTTACGAAGCTCGGTAATCATATATTGCACCTCTTTATTCAGCTAGATATTCTCACTTTCCTACTAATAACATATCCAATTTTTATTAAAAGTGCAACATATTAGTTGGACAGTTGGTTAGTATTTAGTTGGTTAGAGTTTAAAACTGTCCAACTAGCCAACCAACCATTCTTTTCTATAGTGGCGGAAATTGGGGATCAAATTAATGAGTACTTCGAAAACATCCTCGCTGGCTATTCTGCCGTTACTGTTTTGAATCCAGAGTCTATGTAATTCGGCTTCCAGCCGGGCAAAATCCACCCCGGTGGGGCGGGCAACAAAAATTCTTTCATGTTTTGTAACATCGGAGCCCTCTTCCGCGGTGAGTAGTTCTTCAAACAGCTTTTCACCAGGTCTGACGCCGGAGAATTTTATTTCAATATCCTTGCCGGGCTCCAGACCGGACAGGGTAATCATCAGCCGGGCCAGGTCAATTATTTTCACCGGTTCGCCCATGTCCAGCACAAAAACTTCCCCGCCTTCGGCCATGGCCCCGGCCTGAATGACCAGTTGAACCGCCTCGGGTATGGTCATAAAGTATCTTTTCATTTCAGGGTGGGTGACGGTGACAGGTCCTCCCCGCAGTATTTGTCTCTTGAATGTGGGGACCACGCTGCCGCTGCTTCCCAGCACGTTGCCGAACCGGACGGCGGTAAAGGTGGTCCTGCTCATTTTGTTGAGGTGCTGGACCACCAGTTCCGCCAGGCGCTTGGTGGCGCCCATGACGCTGGAAGGGTTGACCGCCTTATCGGTGGAAATCATCACAAATATGTCCGTTCCCACCCTATCTGCGGCTTCGGCCACATTCCTTGTGCCGAAGACATTTGTTTTAACGGCTTCATCGGGGTGCCGTTCCATCAAGGGAACATGTTTATGGGCAGCAGCGTGAAAAACCACTGAGGGCTTGTACAATTCAAAAATACTATCAATTTTTTGCTTGTCCCGCACATCGGCAATCTCTATGTCAATGGTGAGATCGTGGTGCGATTCCCAGAGTTCCATAACAATATTATGAATGGTGTTTTCTCCGTGCCCCAGTACAATCAGACGTGAAGGGGCAAACCCGGCCACCTGCCGGCAAAGCTCGGAGCCGATGGACCCGCCGGCTCCGGTTACCATCACTGTCCTGCCTGTCAGATATCCGGCTATTTGTCGCATATTTACCCTCACCGGGTCTCTTCCCAGCAAGTCCTCCACCTGGACGGTGCGCAGGCTGCTGGCCGTTACTTTCCCGTTAATTAATTGGTAGATGCCCGGCAATATTTTTAACCTAACATTGGCGCTTTTGCAGGTCTGCACCGTTTGGCGGATAATCTCCCCCGGCACCGAGGGCATGGCAATAATAACTTCGGCGATAATACGTTCCTTAATTATCGCCGGAAGCCTGTCGCGGCCGCCAAGCACCGGTATGCCCAGTATGGTCATTCCGTGTTTTTTCACATCATCATCCACAAAACCGACAGGGACCAGGCCGTTATCATGGTTTTGTAATTCCCTGGCCACCATTGCCCCGGCATCGCCTGCGCCCACAATGAGTGCTTTTTTCTTTTCTTTTTTGTATCCGTTATTTTGTCCGATTGTTTTTTGGGTTTTTACGTACACGCGCCAGGCACACCTGGAGCCGCCGATGATCAGTATGTTAAAGGCCCAGGACATCAACACGACGCTTCTGGGCAGGGGTGTTTGGATAAAAAAGCTTAATATAAACACGCCCGCCGTCCCGGTCGATACAGCTGTGGCGATGGTGACAAGCTCACCGATGCTGGCATAGGCCCATACCTTATTGTACAGCCTGAACAGGTAAAAAGATATAATCATCAGCCCGGCGGCCAAAGGCGCAAAATTAATATAGTTTTGCAGATAATACAAGGCATTGCCCGACTCGTAAAAACGAATCAACAGCGTCAGCACCATTGCCAAATTAACCAATACAAAGTCGCAAAAAAGCAGGATGGCTGTCCGCGATACAAAGTTCAAGCAAATCACCTTCCAATAATACTTTTACAATATTATTGTTACAAAAATTCGATTATTTGTTACAGATGTGTTAATTTCTATCGGGGATGTGCGGGGCGGACCCCCCTATAACTTTATAGTAAATCTTTCAGGCTGTGATCAACCAAAAGTATGAGATGAAGAATTTTAGTTGGGTAGTAGGGTAGCTGGGTAGTATTCAGCCGGTTAGGGGGGGCCTGTTGCTTCATTATTTTAACAGCTTTAATTCTTTGGCCCTGATTATGGCCTGAACTCTTCTGTTTACCTGAAGCTTGCCGTATATGTTGAGTATATGGCTTTTAACGGTGCTTAAGGTTAGCTGCAGCCTCAGGGCGATTTCCTTGTTTGACATGCCCGCGGCAATCAAACTCAGCACCTCCAGTTCTCTTTCAGTGAGTGGGCCTGCCGGTGGCGGAGGAGTTTCGTCCATCATTGCGGCGGCGCCTTCTTCCAGGAATGATTGCAATTTCTTTACATAAGCCATTTGGCTGGATAACAGCTTCAACACTTCCAGCCGGTCCGGCATGAATACTCCCGCCATCAGGCTGTTTTCCAGGTACAGAACTCCCACAGGTATGCCCTGAAACAGCACGGGCAGACAAACTATGGATTTAGCCGGGGATTGGGTGATATAGGGGTCCCCGGCGAAAATTCCGGCCTGATCCCCGCCATTTAGCACCACAGGCTCAAGGGTCCTGGCCACATACCTGACCACCGCCCTGGAGAGACCATTGCTTTCTTCCAGGGGAGCCGGCGCAATTACCGCTGCCGGGTGTTCACTCTCTTTTAAAGCTTCAATGAACAATTCCCCGTCTTTCTCCAGCAGTACATATCCCTTGTCGGCACCGGCGTTTTCGATGGCAATGTCCAGAAAGCTTTTTAACAGCGTTCCGGGATCGGTTGCTTCGGACAGATTTTGCACCGTTTTCCTAATGGCGCACAGATCCAAATCGCCGGCAGGGTCACTGTCACTTTCGGTGGAAATTTGGAAGGCGCTTTTTAATACTTTGGCGGGATCATATTTTTCATGCTCCGGCACTATTCCGGCCAGCAGGCGGGGAAACTGTTCCTGCAGAGCCCGGGCCTTGGCCATGGCCCCCCACCGGCAGTACCCGCGGCAGGCGTCGCTCATGTAGGCCCGGGCAATTTTCTCCCGGCCTGCGGCCAGATAATATCTGGCCGCCAGTTCATTGGCCAGCGCCTCCATATGAATGCAGCCGTTTTCCCGGGCAGACTGTGCGGCCCGGTCATACAGAGCCATGGTTTCCTGCCCTTTGCCGCATAGACGTGACATTTCGGCAGCCACCAGCAGATACTTGTGCAAAAAGTTTTCATTGCAGGAATTCGCCCACTTCTTCATTTGACGCTGGTTCTTTTTTAACATCTTACGATATTTCCTCTTTTTCCCGGGAGGCAATCCATCATATACGGCGGTAATCACCAGGGAATAGTAGAAATTATATTCGGCAAACATTCTGAATCCTATGAGTGCGTCAATATTGTCATGAGCTTTTTCCGCCACAGTCAGGGCATTTTCATAATCACCCAACAGGTAACCTAATTGGATTTTAGTTAACCAATAAGTCAGCAGGGCTAAATTATCGTCTTTTATCAATTCCATCAAACTGTTCTCGTCATAGCCTGCGGCGTTGAAGGTAAAGGGATCGCCGGTAAACCCCATTAAAGCTGAAACAAAACTTTGATAGATAATTGCGTTGATAAACGAATTTTCATGTTTCATCCTTTTGGCAAAGTTGTAGCAATATTTAACTTCCTCGGCAACCTCTTTAAGAGGGATGCCCAACAGATACTTATTCTCAATAATAACCGAAAGCGCATACCCGATAAAAAGTACCTGGCCGGATTCTTGACCATACCGGATGGAATTTTGCAAATAATCAACACCGGTCAGGCCAGGTTGTGCCCAATGGGCGACAAATGAGCCCAACAGAAAATAGGCAATGCATTTGTATGAGCTATTGTCGTATTTTCCGGCTACCTGCAGGCACACTTGCTCGAACTCATGTCCGCCGGCATAGTTTCCCAGCATACTGCCGATTGTAATGCTGTAACCGGCATATCCGATTAAAGAAAGATCCGTATGGCCATGCTTTAATGTGAAATTTCCTATTTTCAAAAGGATTAGTCCATACAAATCGGGGTTGGTCAGGTTAGCCGCGCTGGCAATCAGTATTAATAATTCCAGCGCTTTCCTTTGCAGCGGATCACTCATTTCCGGCAGGTTGACCAGTTCGCCTGTTTTTTTGCCGCGCATCCGCCATTTGAAGATTATTAATTCCTTGATAAAATCAATTTTCCCGGGGTTGGGCGGCAATCCGACACCCAGCTTGCGCAAGGCCTTGATGCCAAGCTGAATGGCTGCCGCGTATTTTCCGGTTGCCGAATAAAATTCAATTTTTTTGCCGTATACACCGGCTCTTTCCAGTTCTGTTTTTGCCCGGGTTAGTATAATGTCGAACAGTTGCTCCGCCGTTTCTGAATTGGCGCCGAAATACTCACACTGAGAGCGTTCCAGATAAAGATCGTAGGTTAATTGATAATGCTTTTCCCAGGCGTCTTCAGGCAATAGCTCCACACCGGCCCGGAAATAATTTAACGCCGCGACGTAGGCGGTGGAGGCTTTGGCCTTGCGGCCGGCCGTCAGGTTGTGGCCGGCCAGTTTTATTTTCTCAGCCGGATCAACAATGAGATCCAGGCCACTGTTCACAAGATCCATTATAAGAAGTATTTTCGCGTCCAGTTCGTCCCGGCCGGTATGCTCTAAAATCAAACGTCCAAGTTTCAGGTGCAGTTCTTTTTTTTGTTCTTCCGGTATCAGGGAATAGGCCGCCTGTTGCACGCGATCGTGCAAAAATTCATACTCATCGTCAAAATGGGATACTCGCAGGGCAAGCCCATCCAAAACTGCCGGCAAAAGACCTCTGGCTGTTGCAGCCGGAGTTTTCTCGCAGGCAACGGCCAGCGTTTTTAAATCAAATGCATTGCCGATGCAGGCGGCCAGCATTAACGTATTGCGCGTCTCTTCCGGTAGTTTATGCAGATTTCCCAGCATGAATTCGATAATATCGTCCGCTATGGGAATTGCCTGCAAAGAAGCCGGGTCCCATTCCCAGCAGCCCTTCTCCGGGTTAAAGGCAATTAGATTTTCTTTGTATAGGGATTGTAATAATTGGCCCAGAAAAAAGGGATTGCCGCCCGTCTTCCGGTGAAGGATTTCCGCCAGCGGCGCCGCCTTTTCCTCTGAGCAGCCAAGGGAACCGGCAATGAATTGGCCGGCTTGGACCGGGTCAAGAGGCGTCAGCGCAATATGCCGCACCTGAATATCCGCTTTTTGCAGCTCCGCCAGGGTTTCCAGCACCGGGTGCGCCCCGGCTGTTTCGTTATCCCTGTAGGCGCCGACAAGCAGCAGACAGCGGCTGTCCGGATCGTCGCCTAAAAACCGGATTAATTGCAATGATGCCGGGTCCGCCCACTGCAGGTCATCAAGGAATATGACCAGCGGATGTTTTCTTTTGGCAAATACCCGGACAAAGTTCCGAAATACCATGCGGAAGCGGTTTTGAGCCTCCAGCGGCTGCAGTTGTTCAACAGCCGGTTGGGGTCCCGTAATCAGTTCCACTTCGGGAATTACTCCGGCAATGACCGCTCCGCTCCCGCCCAGGGCGCGAAGGAGTTTTTTCTTCCAGGCAGCGAGTTTTTCCCTGCTTTCGGTCAGCAGCTGCCGCATTAAATTGCCAAAGGCTTGAATGAAGGGAGCATATGGCACATTATGCCGGAGTTGGCCAAACTTACCGGACACAAAATAACCTCCGGCTGCCGTTAGAGATCTCAGTGTTTCATTAATCAATACCGTTTTCCCGGTTCCGGCATAACCGCTCACCATGACTAATGCCGCCTGTCCGTAGCATACATGTCCGAAGGCATCCGTCAAAGCCGCAATTTCTTTTTCCCTGCCGTAGAGCTTTTGGGGAAGCTGAAAGCGTCCGGCAGTATCCGCCCGTCCCGGGGGAAACGGATTAATGATTCCGCTTTGATTCCACTGCCGCCGGCATTCTTCCAGGTCCCACAGCAGGCCGCCGGCACTTTGGTATCGTTTCTCGGCTGTTTTGGAGAGCAATTTCATAATAATGGCGGAGATTGCCGGGGGGATTTCCGGGTTGATTTTACATGGGGGTACCGGTTTTTGGGCTGTGTGAGCATAAACCCATTGAACAGGATTTTCCGCCCGCAGAGGAAGCTGCCCGGTTAACATTTCATAAAAAACTACTCCCAGCGAATAAAAATCGCTTCTACAGTCAGTAATCGTATTTATCCGGCCGGTCTGTTCCGGGGACATATACGCCGGGGTTCCCGCCGGAGCGGTTGGCAAAGAGGCGTTTGCGCTGTCCACGGAAACAAGTATGGCGGTGCTGAAGTCAATTATTTTCACTTCTCCGGAAGCGGGATGAATAAGTATATTATCAGGCTTCAAGTCTCTGTGGATAACGCCTTGTTGATGAAGTTCCCCCAGGGTTTGCACTAATTGAACGGACATGGAAAAAAAGCCGGGCAGATCCGGGCGGTTGCCGGCCAGGTGTTTTCTCAGGGATACAGCCCCAATATCTTCCATAATCAGGGCAATAGTTACCCCGTTCTGCTCCAAACGCGCGGGTTTAATAATCCCTTCAATGTCAAGGTTCCGGCTAATCTCATATTCATAGAGCAGTTTCGATATACTTACAGGGTTAGCCGTTACCGACCTGACGGCTTTGATAATGACCGGCAACCGGTCCCCAGCCGTAAGACCCCGGTAAACCTTGATGCGATTGTTTTCATGAATTTCTTCAATAATTATGTATCCTGGTAAAGTAAACATTTGGTTAGCAGTTAGTTGGTTAGTAGTTAGTTGGTTAGGGGGAAGGGGGTTCCTGTCCAACTAACCAACTAACTACTAACCAACTAATTTATCCCTGTAGTTTTTAAAATTAGGTATAATCAAATCAAGAATGGCAAATATTATTTTATCATCAATGTTATTAGCATTTGCCGATATATACAGCAGCTGTTTTTCCAGCTCCGCCAGTTCAAAAAGGCATGGTTTAGCTACAAAAATCCTTTTATGTGTTGTTGATGCGACTCCTTCCTGCTCGGTTAAAAGTTCTTCAAAAAGCTTTTCCCCCGGCCTGACGCCGGTGAACTTTATTTCAATATCCTTATCCGGCTCCAAACCGGACAGTTTAATCATATCTCTGGCCAGATCCACAATTTTTACCGGCTTGCCCATATCCAGAATAAATATCTCGCCCCCGTCAGCCATGGAGCCTGCCTGAATTACCAGTTGGACCGCCTCGGGAATGGTCATAAAATAGCGTTTCATTTTCGGATGGGTTACCGTAACGGGACCACCTTTTTTAATTTGTTCCTCAAAAATGGGAACTACGCTGCCCCGGCTGCCCAGCACATTGCCGAATCTGACAGCCACAAATTTAGTATTGCTGGTTTTATCCGCATTTTGAATAATCAGTTCGGCCAGCCGTTTGGTGGCCCCCATAACACTGGAGGGATTGACGGCCTTGTCGGTTGATATTAAAACAAATTGCTTTGTACCGGCCCGATCCGCTGCCTCTACAACGTTGTAAGTTCCCAGCACATTGGTTTTAACAGCCTCGTCGGGGTGATATTCCATTAGCGGCACATGCTTGTGGGCCGCCGCGTGAAACACCACCGCAGGCCGGTATTTTTGGAATACCGAGTTTATCTTCTGTTTGTCTCTGACATCTGCAATCTCTACCCCCAGCGGTATATCTTTAAACTTTTCCTGCAGTTCCAGCCATATTTTATGGATGCTGTTTTCTCCGTGCCCCAGTATCACCAGCAGCTTTGGCTTAAAGCCCGCTGCCTGCCTGCAGAGTTCGGAGCCTATTGACCCCCCGGCCCCTGTTATTAATACGGTTTCTCCTTTAATATATCCGGATATTTCATTTAAATTCAGTTTAACGGGTTCACGGTGAAGCAGGTCTTCAATTTTTACCGGTCGCAGCTGATTTATTTTAACATTACCATCAATTAACTGGTAATAGCCCGGCAATATTTTAACTTCTTTATTGGTTTTTCGGCAAATTTCAAATATCTGTTTTATTTGCCGGGCGTCGGCAGAAGGCATGGCTATGATAATCAGCTGCACATTATGTTTATTAACTGTTTTTTCTATTTTCTCGCGATTTCCGAACACCGGTAAACTCAGAACGCTTAATCTCCATTTATTGGGGTCATCGTCAATAAAACCGACGGGCACAAGGCCGCTGTCGTGGTTTTTTAATTCCTTTGCCACCAACACACCGGCGTCGCCGGCTCCCACTATAAGCGTGTTTTTGCCCTTACGACAACTGTTTTTTCTAACTTCCAGGTGCAGGCGCCAGCATAATCTTGAACTGCCCAGCAGAAGTATAATAAAAGCCCAGGAAGTCAAAACGATGCTGCGGGGCAGCATCGCCCCGGTAAGGTAGGTTAAAACAATAACTATAACACTACCTGCCGTGACCGCCTGGACAATGGTTATAAGCTCGCCGATGCTTGCATAAGCCCATACGCGCTTATAAATTTTAAAATAACAAAAGCAGGCCAAAAATATAAGTATTATTACCGGTGATATTTGCAAATAGTTGACCAAGTTGGGCAATAGCGCTTCCACTTGTTCAAATCTAACAATGTAAGAGCAGATAAAAGAGAGATTAATAATTATAAAGTCGACCACTAATAGACTAATAAACCTTACCGCACTATTCACTATCTTGCCCACCATTCACTCTGCGTAGTATTTTTTTGCTTTTATGGTTTTAAATTCGGCAAGATCCAATTAAATCCTGTTCTTAAAAAAAATAATGTTAATTATTTGCATTATTACATAAATAACTAAAAAACCCGCGAAACTATGTCGAGGGTTTTTGCTCCATTTTTTTAATTTATTGTGCCTTATAGATTTATTGTACCTTTAGGCATTTTTGGGCTATATCTAATTGGGATTTTAATTTTTGGACAATCTCCGGGTTGGAGCTACAGTTTTTTATGATATATTCAACCTCACCTGCTGTGTAACCGAATTTGGTTAGCTTTTGTTTTAAACTAATTATAAGTTCCTGCTCTTTTGCTTTATCTTTAATTTTGTCTTTTGCTTTGCCTTTTAATTCCGATTGTGAAATTGCTTGTTCCAAAGCCAAATATAACCCTCCTTTGATTAAGCAGTACATCCTCTGGCTGTTGCTAAGGAGGTACGGCTTATTAGCAACCGGCTGCCATATCGCTGATGCGACTAAGGCCCATGGCTTTGCGCCCCTATCTTTCGACAAGTTTGCCTTTTTTCCGCCGTATAAAGCTACATAAAAATTTACCAAATTTCTATTAAAAGATCAAGTATTAATCAAATATTTTATTTATTTTAATTAAAAGGATGCTATTTTCCCCGGCTTACGCCTTCTCTGCCCGCCTTCGTTGCCGTGGGAGTAGTAATAATAGTAGTAATAGTCACCGCCTTCCATATCTACCATGTTCAGAACAACGCCAATTATTTTAGCCCCGACTCTTTCCAGTTTTTCCTTGGCCTCTTTGGCATGATCTTTCCGGGTGGAAGCCTTCTTCACCACCAGTATTACCCCGTCCACTTGATTAGCCAGCAACAGCGCATCCGACAGCATTATCGGAGGGGAGTCCAGCAGTACCAGATCATAATGGTTGCGGGCCCGCTCCAGAAGCGAACACATTCGCTGTGAGGCTATCAGTTCGGATGGGTTGGGAGGGATAGGCCCGCTGGACAAGACGTAAAGTCCGGGAACCTCCGTTTCCTGCGCCAGTTCTTCGGGGTCCAGGTTCTCAATTAAAGCATTGGTAACCCCCACGTTATCATCTATATTAAATACTTTATGCAGATTTGGACGCCGCAGGTCCAGGCCCATGATCAATACTTTTTTATTGGACTGGGCCATAACTATACCCAAATTGGTTATGGTTGTGGTTTTTCCTTCGTCAGGCCCCGTACTTGTCACAAGTATGGTTCGATACGGATTGTCCAGCCCGGCAAAATTAATATTGGTGCGCAGATTGCGAAAAGACTCCGCAAAAGGGGACCTGGCATTGCTGCTTGTGATTAATTTATAATTATTATTATCATCCATATCCCATACCCCGTCTTTCTATCGTTTAGCATTGGGTATAACCCCGATGACCGGTACTTCAAGATATTTTTCTATATCTTCCGTGTTTTTTAAAGTATTGTCCAGGAATTCAAGCATGAAGGCCAGGCCAATTGCCAGCATTAAACCCAACACCAGCGCCACTGCCATATTCAGCTTTTTATTCGGCTTTACCTGTTTGGTGGTTGCGGCTGAAGAAACGATTACCACACTGGTGTTACCCAGGTCTATCGACTTGGCAATTTGCGTTTGCGTGGCTTTTTCCGCCAGCGAGGCGCTGGTTTGACTTAGCATATCAATTTCATTTTGCAATTGTGTCTGCGTAAATTTCTTTTCACTAAGTTCCACCTGCAAGCCGGTTAAATCTTTCTTAAGTCTTTCCGTAACCGTTACCAGTTCATTAAGCCGGGCTGTTTTTTCAGCCAAAGCGGCTTGTTTTTGGCTCAACTGGTCATTTATGGATACATAAAGCGGGTTAACTTCTTCATTCGTCACCTGATTGCCGGTCTGCACGTCATGGCTGTTGGTGGTTATAGTTCTCGGTACAGTTGTCAGAGTTTCAGTCATCTGGGCAATCCCGGCCTGCAGTTCCTTTACCTCTATCCGCACTGTATCAAGCTGCGACAGGCTGTTATTTAAATCATCGGTCATTATGGTAAATTCTTTATCCAAAAAAGCAACTCCGCGGGGCTGAGCATTAAACTCTTTGAGTTTTTCCAGGGCTTCATTTAATTTCTGGTCATTTTCATCTTTTTGCTGGGATAAAAACGCCGCCGAACGGGACATCTGCTCCTGATTCTTTTCCGACAGGTAATCCAGAAATTCGGCATTCAAAGTATTGGCGATATCCATGGCCAGCTGTGGGTTGGTATTTTGAACCTTAATTTCAATTATGTTGGTGTCTTTAATGGCCTGGGCGTTAATCATCGTGGCCAGCATGCTCGGGGTGACACCGTATTCCTGAAGGTTTAGTTTGTTGATTACGCGCTTCATTACTGCTTCGCTTTTAAGCTGCTCGACATAGGTGTTCATGGTCATTTGAGGCATCCGGGACAAGCTGCCGATTAAGGAATCTAAATTATCATTACTCGGCACAACCGTGCGGCTATTATCGGCAGCCATGGTCACAAGCAGCATGCCTTTTGCCTCATAAACCGGATCTAAAACAAAAAAGCTTAATATTCCGCTGGTCAGCAAGGATATTACAACTATTAGAGCGATTATCTTTCTTCTCTTGCTTAAGACATTGATGATATCTCTTAAATCAATAACCTCGGCTAAAAATTCTTCTTTTGATTGATCATTTTGCAATGTTCTTACTCCTCTTATGTAAATACTAAGCATTACGGAAATATTCGACAGGTTTGTTTCCAATTCCTTCAATTTCATTATTATATGGAGAAATTCTTTAGGCCTTTACTTAAATATTCCGGCGAGTTTTGACAGTATCCCTGTTCCGCCCTGTTTGAGGTCGTTTTCTTTTATCTCGGCGCGTTTGATCCTTTTACCCTGAATTAAATTTTCCGGGTTTATTTCGGTAAGCTGTTCCAAGGTATCAGTGTTAATTTTTTGATTAATTCTATTTAGTAAGGTTTTTAGCGCAGGGGGCCGCTTGTCGGAGGAATGGGCGTCTGAAGCAAGGAAATGTGCCAGGCATTTATTGACCATGCCGACCGCTGCGCGCTCGGCTTTATCTCCGAAAAGGCCGGCCAAACTTCCCGTTGTAACCTGGGCCAGCGCCCCTTTCTCAATCAAATTGGCCAGCCTGCCCGGATGCTTTTGCAGTTCGGCATTGCGCTCAGGATGGGCTATCACGGGAGTTACACCTTGCAGCATAAGCTCAAAAAAGATGTTTTCGGCATAAACGGGGACAGATGTAAAGGGAAATTCAACCAACAAATACTTGCCACCGTTATTAAGGGTCAATATTTCACCGGCGCGCAGGCGCTGCGGGATGTCGGGCTCCAGCAGGTACTCCGCGCCGGGGTACAACTGCAGAGGTATTTGAGCTTTATCTAATAAGTTATTTAATGAATTGACTGCAGCTGTAATTTGCTCCTTTGTATGGCAGTACAATCCGGAAGCTACATGGGGAGTGGCGATAAGTCCTGTGATGCCTTCCGCCACGGCGATGCGGGCCATGTTTAATGCTTCATCAATGTCCCCTGCCCCGTCGTCCATACCCGGCAAAATATGAGCGTGAATATCAATCATAGTAAACCTCGGATCAGTTGGTTAGTTGGTTAGTGTTTAGTTGGTTAGGCTAATTTCCTTTGATATATGCCAGTGCTTTGGTGCTAAGGTAACGCTCCCGCTCTTTTTTCTGCTGTTTGTATTGCGTTTCCGCCTCATCAACCACATCCTGTGGAAAATGTTCTTGTTTAAGTTCTTTTTTCATGTCGCTCAGTATGCTGTAGAACTTGGTGTCACACTCTTTTTCAAGAGCCCTGGCTTCCTTTAAATATTGATAAGATATTTTTATTATTTCTTTATTTTGCCCTCCGCTGTTTTGGATGTCCAGCTGAGCCCTTTTGAGCAAGTTGTTAAGCTTGCCTGTATATTCTGACTGCAGCTTGGAAAACATGGCCGTGTATTTTAGTAAAATAGCTTGGTATTTGTCTTGCTGCAGGCTGTCGCCTATTTCGGACAAATCCCGGGAACCGGGCAATAGGTTAATGTCTTTTCCCTCTTGCATGCTTTCAGGTGGAGCTGCGGAACCCTGTTCTTCAGTTGAATTTGTAATGCCGTGGTAATCTCTTGTCAATGTCGATCCACCGGGTCCGACATTGCTCAAAAATAGGACCAGGCTGATAACTATTACACAAAGCGCACAAGCTATGAAAATTACAGGTTTATTCGGGTTTTTCAATAGCATCCGTCCCGGCTTAATAGTTTGTTGATTAACAACAAAATACTTCTATGCATACATTATCAAGTATCAAGGTGTAAATTCGACACAGATCAGGTTTGTTCCTGTTATTGTTAAAAAATATGTTCATAGAAAAAAGAGATTGCCGGGTGGTCACTCCTCCTGTCTTTGCGAGCGGAGCGCGGTAATCTCTTTTTTGAGCTAATTTATGTCTGCGGCATTCATTACTGCCTGCTGTATTTTTTCGATTCTTTCTTTATTTTCGGATTCGGCATAAATTCTAAACAGCGGTTCGGTGCCGGAGGGGCGAACCAGGACCCACTCGCCGCTTTCTAAAACAAGCTTTATTCCATCTATTGTTATTCTTTTAGCAACCGTGACTCCGGCGATCTCTGCAGGGTCCAGCCGCTGCAGCTTTTCGATGATGCGGACCTTTTGGGCCGGGGTGGTGCGCACATCCAGCCGTTCGCTGTACATGCCGCCGCCATATTCTTTGGCGACATCCAAGGCGATTTCGCTTAAACTTTTTTCGTTAACAGCCAATATTTCAGCTGCCAGCAAGCCGGCCAGGATGCCGTCTTTTTCAGGAATGTGCCCTTTTATGGAAAGCCCGCCGCTTTCTTCCCCGCCCAGCACACAGCCCTTTTCCAGAAGATTCTGCCCGATGAATTTAAACCCTACCGGAGTTTCGTATACTTCTTGACCATGCTTTTGGGCAATCCGGTCCAGCATGTGGGAGGTGGCCACGGTGCGGGTAACCGGCCCCACCAGACCTTTTACGGCGATCAGGTGATGATAAAGCAGGGGCAGAAATTGGTTTGGAGTTATGTAAACCCCCCCGACATCAATAATGCCGAAGCGGTCGGCGTCACCGTCCAGCGCCAGCCCCAGGCGCGCTCCTTCAGCCTTGATCCACCGGCATACGCCTTCCAACGACTTTTGGGTGGGCTCGGGCAAGCTGCCGCCAAACAGCGGATCGCGATGGCAGCGGCACTCTTTAACTCTGTTGCCGGCCCGCCTGAGCATTACATCAAGATACCCCATCCCGCTGCCGTGCATGGCATCGACCATTACCTCCAGGTTGGCCCGGCCTATTACCTCCATATCCACAAGCTTTTCCAGGTGATCGAAGTATTCGTAACGGGGGTCGATCATAATGCGGTCGGCCACGTGGTTGGGAACTGACTGCGCCATCGGGATGCCGTGGTCAACCGCCAGTTCCAGCGCCTGTTCATGGTAAACGTTTGTATTTCGGCGGACGCTGTTTTGGAGGCGGGCGATATTTTCTTCTATTGCGGCTGTAATGTGCGGCAGCGCAGGACCGGCATAATCAGGGATAAATTTAAAGCCGTTGTATTCCGGCGGGTTATGACTGGCTGTGAGCATCACCGCACCGGCCGCGTCATGCACTTTTACGGCAAAGGCTGTGACCGGAGTGGGCAGCGGCCTGTCGGAGAGGTAGACTTTGATGCCGTTTTGGATCATCACGTCGGCCACGTTGTCGGCAAAGCGGTCGGAGAGAAAGCGGTTGTCATAGCCGATAACAATGCCTTTGGCCCCCATGTTTTTGTTGTTGATGTAGTCTGCCACCGCCTGGGAGACAATGCGGACGTTTTCAAAGGTGTAGTCGTCGGCGATAATTCCCCGCCAGCCGTCTGTGCCGAATTTTATTTTTTTCATTGGTACATAGTCCTCCCGATCTCTTCATATAAATGTACAGTTCTTAATTTTACCACGGCAATAAACATTTATGCACTTAAATCGGGGACATACCTCCGACCCTAAAACCCAACCTGAAAGAGGAAGTGTGTCCCCATTCCTATTTATTGAGGAGGATAAGCTTTGAAAAAACAGGTATTGCTAAGGTTTGGTAAACTTGAAGATGTTCGGCGGGAGAATATGTATCGTGATTATTTGCTGCTGCTGTCAAAAAAGAAAGACTCGCAGGGAAAGATTGGCGACGCCCGGCCAAACAGGCTTGCGCTTAAATAAGCAGCAAGCCTGAGAAGTTGTTAGGGAATTTTATTTTGCGCCCGTCATCAGTTCGTGTAAATAGCTGCGGAATTCTTCCGCCAGGTCGGGGCGTTCCAGGGCAAACTCGACCATTGCTTTGAGGTAGCCCAGCTTGTCCCCCACATCATAGCGGTTGCCTGCAAAAATTAAACCGTACATGGGCTTTTGGGCTGCCAGCACTTTTAAGGCGTCGGTGAGCTGGATTTCGCCCCCGGCTCCCGGCTCTGTACGCGCCAGGATTTCGAATATCTCCGGTTCAATAATATAGCGGCCCATAATGGCAAGCCGGGAGGGCGCGTCTTCCGGGGCCGGCTTCTCCACCAGGTTGTGGATGCGGTAAACGTTGTCCCGCAGCGGCCCGGCATCCAGAATACCGTATTTGCCGACATCATCCGGAGGTACTTCCTTGACGCCGATTACCGATGCCTGCGTTTCCTCGTACAGATCCATCATTTGCCGCAGGCAGGGCACTTCACTGCTGACGATATCGTCGCCCAGCAGCACGGCAAAAGGTTCATCACCTACAAACCGCCGGGCGCAATATATAGCATGCCCCAATCCGCGCGGCTCTTTTTGGCGGATGTAATGGATTTCAGCCAGGCAGGCCGTTTTTTCCACTATATCCAGCAGATCCTGGTTGCCTTTACAGCGCAAGTGGTTTTCCAGGCTGAGCGATTTATCGAAATGGTCTTCAATGGCCTTTTTATTGCGACCGGTTATAATCAGTATGTCCTCGATCCCTGAATTAACTGCTTCTTCGATTATGTATTGAATAGTGGGTTTATCTACTATTGGTATCATTTCCTTGGGAACCGCCTTGGTAGCCGGCAAAAATCGTACTCCCAATCCCGCCGCCGGTATAACAGCCTTTTTGATTCGCATAGGCGATAACCTCCTTACTGTTAAAGATTTTCATGAATATCCACGCTTTCCGGAGGCTTCCGGAGACCGATTGTGCCTCCTGTGTACCTGTAATTCCGTAATTTAAAGTTTGTTTTGGTATATATTCCAGCCGGAAACAGCAAATCCTTCATATTTTTACAAGAAAAGCAACCTTGAATCCCGCGGTAAGGTTCTTGGTTGCTTTTGTTAATCGCTTTAGTTGTTTAATTAGCGATGGATTACATTTTGGATGGCTTGTGGCGTTTTAAGTTCTTAATTGTCCTAAACCCCGCGCGGCTGGTGCCGCCCAGCACGCCCAAACGGTTGGCTGAATATATCGCCACTACCGCCAGCACAATCAGCAGTACCAGCGCCTGGTCGCTGCTGATCAAGTTCAATACCACCGCGTTAATCCCTAGAAAAGCGCTCAGGCCGTATATAACAAGTACTGTTTGCTTATGACTCAAGCCCATAGCCATAAGCTGGTGGTGCAGATGCTCCCGGTCGGGCTGAAAAATAGGCTGGTGTTTGTGAAAGCGCCTAATAATAGCAAAAAAAGTGTCTAAAAGCGGTATGCCCAGTATGACCAGCGGTATGATTACAGATACGGCTGTGGCGCTTTTGGTCAGACTCATGATGGACATAACCGCAAGAGAGAATCCCAAAAACATGGAGCCAGTATCCCCAAGAAAGATTTTAGCCGGGTGAAAGTTATGCTTTAAAAAGCCCAGGGTCGCAGCCACCAGAATCAGTGACAGCATTACCATATCGGGCATTCCGGCTATGCCTGAGCTGCCCCACTGGGTCCAGGCCACCGCCGCCATAGTTAGGGCGGCTATGCTTGAAACCCCTCCGGCAAGCCCGTCCAACCCATCAATAAGGTTAACCGCGTTGGTGACGGCCACAATCCAAAACAGCGTCAGCGGCACGCTCAGCATTCCCAGCATCCACATTTTACCTGTCAACGGGTTAGTTATATATAATACTTCAATTCCAAAGTAAGTGACGACATACGCCGCCAGTATTTGCCCCAGCAGCTTCATTCTGGGGGAAAGGCCCCTGGTGTCGTCTAAAATGCCCAGAGCAACAATAATAGTGGCACCGGCCAGTAATCCCCATACAACCGGATAGGCCCTTGCCGGAGATAGAAGCACCGCCGCCGTAAAAGCCAGGTACACCGCCAAACCGCCCATCCGGGGCATTAAGCCTTTATGCACCTTACGGGGGTCCGGACGGTCAATGGCACCGATTTTTAAGGCAATTAATTTGACCGCCGGCGTTACTGCGTAACCAAGGATCAGCGCAAAAATAAGCGGCATTATATATTTTTCCAAATATTATCCCTCCAGCCGGTAAAAATCGGCATCAGACAAACTTAACTTCATTGTAACACCGGCGTTGGTGTCACACAAATTCAAAAAAAGCTTGATATCAGCTTAAATATGTAAAATACAAGCTGTTTATGTCGTATTCGTCTGCCCGGCTGCGCCAGGCTCCCATTTTCCTTAATCAGCTATAACAATGCAACTACATATACAGCCAATGCTTCGTAAATTATCATCCGGCATTTCCTTAATTGTCATTGCGAAGAGCGGAGCAATGCGGCAATCTCTGTCTCCAAGATGCGGGCTGTGCGCGCGGCCGCAGTGCGGAGCTGCTCCAGCTTGTGTACCATGTTGGCCGCAACCCGGGACCGGTTTTCCAGCATCTGTTCCAGCTGACCCGCCAGGTGCCCGCCTTTAATTTCATCGGGACGCCCCGCAGGCGCCACGCCTATTCTTTTAAGAAAACGTTCAACCTTGGGGTCGTAAACAATCCCCAACGGAGGCACTCCGCAGACAGCGGCAAAAATCAGGGCGTGCAGGCGCATTCCCAGGAGCAGGTCCAGGTTGCCGATTAAAGATATCATCTGCGGCACATTCAGCTTTTCACTGATGATAATGCTGGACTCCCGCATCGCCGCCGCCACTTCACGGGAGATTGCCACATCCGCCGGGCTTTGCATGGGGATAAATACCACTGTCCGCCCGGCTTTGACCAGGCTGTCGAGGGCACGGGCCAAATCCATCTCCCAGACGGCACTGCCGGGTAATGAGCGGATGGCCACACCCACCACCCCCGTGCCCGGCTTTACCCCGTAATGCTGAAGGATTTTTGTCCCTTCCGCCAGGTCGATGTCTTCGGGCTGCAGTCCCAGTACCGGATCGGCGGTGACTTCGATGGCCCGATTTACACCCATGGCCCGCAGATCGTGCATGGATTCCTCATCCCGCACCGTGACGGCCCTGACGCCCCGGGTGGTCAGCCCTACCAGACGTCTTCCGGCTTTGGTGTTAACCGGGCCGATACCCTGGGCATAATACATCACCGGCCGGCCCAGCAGGCGGGCCAGCCAAATTACTCCCAGGTAATAAAGCAGGCTCTGCAGCCCGGTAACGTCCTGGAGGAGGCTTCCCCCGCCGCTTACCAGCAGGTCGGCTTTACGGAGCGCGCCGGCTGCTTCTCTGATTTTCCACCTGTCTACCGCCCGCACCCCGTAGTCTCGCGCCGTGGCTGCCGGATTGTTGGAAAGTACGGTTATGTCCAGATCGGGGATGATCTTGCGCAGGGTAAGCAGCATACTGTAAAGCACCGCCTCGTCCCCTAGGTTGTCAAACCCGTAATAGCCGGATATTACTATTCTTTGCACCATATATACACCTTCTTAAAGCACTTCTAAAAATACCTTCTTCACCCGGTAGCTGTTCCTGTTGTGCTTATATTAATTTATATCACATACCGTGTCCAGGCAAGCCTTAAAAAAACATAAGGTGCCAGACACCTGTATGTTTGATATTTCTTCTTCTATTCTTGACTTGCCTTAATAGGTATGGTATTTTTGCTGTATACCAAAATTTACTAGATATATATCTCCACCTAAATGATTGGAGGAATTAGTGTGAATCCGACGGAGTTCATACGAGAGCATATGCCTGAATTACGTGATACTTACCGGGTTTCCAGGATCGGAGTCTTTGGTTCGTTTGCCCGGGGCGAAGCCGATGAATCGAGCGATGTTGATGTACTAGTTGAATTTAGCGGCTGCGTGGATCTGTTTCACTTCATTCGATTGCAGCATCATCTGACAGAGATCCTTGGCCGAAAAGTCGACTTGGTTACGATAGAAGCGTTAAAACCCTTGATAAAGGACCGGGTTCTGCAAGAGGTGTTATACATATGACAAGAGACGCTCGCCTATACCTCAAGTGACATATTGGAATCAATTACGAAAATCCAGCGATACACCGAGGACCTGACCTTTGAAGGGTTCGCTGCAAATAGTATGATAATAGACGCCGTAGTTAGAAACCTTGAGATAATTGGAGAAGCAGCAAACCACATCCCCGATGACATTTTGTCCATGTATCCAGAAGTCCCATGGTTTGAGATGAAAGGAATGCGCAACATCATGGCGCATGAGTATTTTCGTGTTGACCTCAAGATAGTCTGGATGACAATACGTGAATCTTTGCCTTCGTTAGTATCGATAATCAAGCGAATAATCGCGGAGAGGTAATTGTTACCCATTAAAACAAAATAAAAGGTAACCGATAAAAAGGCCGGGCAATCCGCATGGAACTGCCCGGCCTTTTTATTGTATTTTGCATATTGGCATAAGTTAATAAGTTTGGTGCCTGGCACCTTGTTAGTTCTAACCAACTAACCAACTACTAATTATATAGTTATATTTACCGTGACATTCGATGTCAAGCCCGTTTTGCCGGTGACAGTGATGGGTATTGTGTTACTTCCATATATTTCAAGCGCCATCTTCAATTCACTCAGGGTCATTGGATAGGAAAAGGAGCCCACCCCTTGATTGAAAGTTATTTCTTTGGAAACGCCAAGCAAACTAACCTTGGCTTTACTTGCATCATTCGACGCGTTTACAGTAATACCGGTGAATTTAGAGTTATTCGAATACCCGGTTAAATTAACGTTAAATCTATTGTTTGAGCCTGTTACCGTAACCGGGCTGCCGTCCACCGTAAAGGTTACTGAATTTACTACCGGAGCTTTTTCGGTTGGGGAGGAATCGTCGTCCGTATCGCTTTCATCACCGTTTTCTTCACTGCTTTCATCACTGCTGCCGCCGCCACCGCCTGAGGCGGATGAACCGGTAGCGTCCTTCGTGCTTAAAGCTATTTCTTGCTGCCCGGCATTACCTACCTGTAAATCTTCCTCTATTTGTGTCACCTTGCCGTCTATTGTGCAGCGGACCTGATATTTACGATCCTTCAGCAATACTGCGGTATATTTACCACTGCCATCAGTACTGACTGTAAAAGTAGGGTTGGTGGTAAAAATAAGAGTTGCATTTTTGACCGGTTTACCGTTCTTGTCTTTCAAGATACCGGTAACTACAGCGGCCTCTTGCATCGACAGATCAACACCGGTCATGGAATCGCCGGTTACCTGCACGTCACTTTTATAAGCAACTTCCTTGTCGGTGGTAGCTGTCAAATCATATTTACCCGGTTCCAGGTTAAATTTAAAATGACCGCTGGAATCGGTTTGGGTGGAAGCCAATACTTCATAGCCGTCAGCCTGATATATTTTAACCACGGCATTGGGCACGGCCGCACTATTATAAGTTACTTTACCGTCAATACTAGTTGCTTTTGTAGATTGGGGTTCACCAGGCGCAGCGGCATCCGGCAGATAACCCAGCGCCCGGTCCAGGGAAACTATCGCCTCCGCCCTGCTGATGCCTTTTTGCGGTGCAAATGAGTTATCCGGCATACCTTTCATCAAGCTTTCCCGGACCACTGCGCCGATATTGCCGCGGGCCCATTGGGCAATTTGCCCGGCGTCTGCGAAATTATCAATCCCTTCAGTTTCCGGGGTAAGCTTAAGTAAGCGTACCAAAACACCGGCTACTTCCTGACGGGTGATAATTTGGTTGGGTCTGAAGGTGCCGTCGGCATATCCGCCGATATAACCCGCGGCAGTTGCAGCCGCCACATCATCGTAATACCAGTTTCCAGTTTTGACATCAGAAAGATTCACACCTGAGTTGCTTTGCTCAATTTTAAACGCGCGGTTGACCAGAGCAACAAATTCCGCCCTGCTAACCTGGCGGTCGGGCTTAAAAGTGCCGTCGTCGTATCCGCCGGCCAGTCCTTGATCCACCCATTTGTTTATTTGCCCTGCCGCCCAGTGATCCTGCAAATCGGTGAAACCGGCTGCCAGGGCATAACCACTTAGGGTCAACAGCAGCAACATTGTCAATAATATTACACCTATGGTCTTTTTGGTCATACCTGCTTGTACCTCCTTATTTTCGAATTTATTGTCGTTTGTTGTAAAATAACCTGCGTTAATATATTCCACCCGGTTATTGCCACTTCCTGCTTTAACCGGGATTAAACAGGAGCGGTTCATGTAACAAATCTGTCATTAAGTTAGGTGCCTGGCACAGAAGAACTCAGCCGGGCAATTCGCATGGAACTTACCCGGCTGAATAAAATAAGTTAATAAGTTTGGTGCCTGGCACTATTTAGCGATGGTGATATTGTATGTTGTTGCTCCATTATTATTGCTTACTTCGGCGGTTAGTGCCACAACATCCGGATTACCGCCGATAGTTTTCAGCCAGTCAAACAAGCTTTCGATTTTAACTTGGTTTAAATTTAAGGATTTAATTAACTCCAAGCGGTCGATTTGATTATCACTGGCAATGGTTGCAATCATATTGGGCACATCTTCAGTAATAAAGGCTTGTTTGGCCTCAGTATCGGTGGACTCTTTGATAGCGTTGAACAGGGTGGTAAAGTTGATCGCCTCAAAGATCTCACTTCTGGTTTCTGCATCGAGCTTATTGATTTCATCAAACAAAGTTTTGAAGTCAATCGCCTCAATGATGGCATTTTGTGTAATGTCATCCGCATTGGTTATGGAATTGAAAATTCCGGAAAAATCTATACCGGATATGTCATCGTTTAAGATGGCCTCCCACAAGGCCTCCTTGTCTTCAAGCACCGATAGCAGCGCCTCCGATTTGATCGCTTTTATAATCGTTGTTTTATTTTCACTGTTAATTACCATGGGTATGATTGTCTTCATATCGTTTAGTAAGCTGCTTTTATATCCAGCCGGCGCACTTTTTGCCGCTTTAAAAGCGTTGGTAAAGTTAGACGCGGTCAAGACGGATCCTTTGGTTTGGTCACTGGCTTCATTAATTGTATTAAACAAACCGCTGAAGTCAATATCGGCAATGATTGAATTCACAGTAGCCGAATCAATTTTCTTTAAAGCTTTAAATAAAGTAGTTAAATCCTCCGTCGAAATATTAACATTCGGGACCAGAATATTACTAATATCGTTTGATCCGGATTTTAAGGTAAATTCGCCGTAAGAGTCCAACCCTACCAAAGTTAACTTCAGAGTGCAATCTTGGCTAACCTCTATGCTGGTTTGGGTGTTTATTTCTTTTAAAGGCACATCAATTGAATTTTCGTTATCAGGAGCTATACCGGCAAATTTATTTATTTTAGGAGCGCCTGCTCCGGTTCCGACTACCGCTGTCACACTGTCTGACGGGGCCGACTCAAATTTAATTACATTACCCGAATTACCTGCCTCCACATTTCTATACGCTTTAACGTAATAGGTGTATTCACCCGATTCCAAATCCGCATCCGTATATGTTGTAGCAACAATAGCAGACGCAATTTTAGTGTTATCCCTGAAAACATCATAGCTGACAGTTATCTTATCATTACTGCTGCCTTTTGGCGCCGCAGTCCAACTTAAATTTACTGAACTGCCATCAACAGTTGCTTTTAAATCCTTCGGGGCCGGCATTTTTTTCGACACGGCAACAGGACTCAGTTGGGTGGTGAATACCAACTTCCCGTTAATAATTGTTGCCTCCCTGTATTCCCATACTGCACCGTTATAGTGGAACGCCCCCGCATCATCAACGGTTAAACCATCCGGTACTGGCAATTCCACAGTTACTTCCACACCAGGGGTACTAATTGTTAAATTCAAACCGACAAAAGCCAGCAGATCATCACCCGGGTCTGCATCGGTCGGCACTTCCTCTATAGTCATGGTTGTACCTGCCTGAACATTTGGTAAAACTACAGCCAGAGGGATCTCTTTTCCGCCCAAAGTAACTTTTGTTTTAACTTTTACAGGTTCACTACTCTCGTCCAAATCTTTTGGCGTGCCAGGTGTAACATCTACTTCCTGAACTTTAACAACCTGTATATCAATTGTGTCTTGAATAGAGCTATTTGCGGTTGAAACGACTTTAACCAGGGCATCTCCCGGTGCTGAACCTTCAACAGTCGCCGTTGTTTTGTTTTTATTCAACGAGACTTTATCCTGACCGCTGATTACAGTCCAATCAACACCGGTTTGCGTAGTATTGGAAGGATTTAAAATTGCCTTTAGTGATTCTTGTTCACCCACTCCTATGGTCAGGCGATCAGCATCAGGTGAAATACTAATACTCTTTATTTTTACCGTCGTAGGTCCACCGGGATCGTTGTCGTCGTCATCATTGTCGTCGTCAATGCTGCCACCGCCACCGCCACCGCCACCGCCGCCACCGGCAGATGAAACTGAAAACGGTGCGTTTAAGGTTTTAATAGCATGTTCTCCCGCTGTGTCAACTTGCATGTTTTCTTTTAAAATTTCCGGTCCCTGAGCTGGTTTTTTAGGGTTAAAAGCCCGGACAGTATATGTCCTGTCAGGTAATACCGCAATGGTATATTCACCGCGACTACCGGTCACGCTTACAAAAGTGGGGTTGGTAGTGAACAGAATGGTGGCATTTTTAACAGCTCTATCGTTTTTATCTAATAATTTACCTTTCAAAACAGCAGCTTTTACCAATTTTAAGTCAGCCGTCGATATTTGATTGTTTGTTATCTTAACGCTGTCAATATAAGCAACTTGTTGATCGGTTGAAGCTGTTATATCATAATCACCGGCATCAAGGACCACTTTATATTTTCCGTCTTTATCGGTCTTGGTTTCTCCTAAAACCTCAAAGCTACCCGCCTTGAAAACATGGACTTCGGCTCCTTCCACAGCCTTATCGTTAAAAGTTACTTTTCCTTCTATTGCACTTTCAGTGGTAACTTTATCGCCATCATCTTTATCCAATGCGCGATCAAGAGTTACAACCGTCTCCGCCCTTGTAATACTGTTAGCCGGCTTAAAAGTTTTATCCGGGAAACCACCCATCAACTTTGCTTGGGTCACAGCGCCAATGCTGCCGCGAGACCATGCCGCAAAAGTTGAAGAGTCGGCAAATTGACCAAGCCCGTCCGTAGTTTGCTCCAAACCTGACAACCGCACTAATATGCTGGCCACTTCCTGGCGGGTGATAGTTTGCTCGGGTTTGAAGGTGCCATCGGTATAGCCTCCGATGTACCCCGCTGCTTTGGCTATATTGACATCTTTGTAGTACCACTTACCGGTTTTAACATCATTAAATCCGGCATCGGCAGTATCTTGGTTTCCCAAATTAAAAGCTCGGTTGACCAGAGAGACAAATTCCGCCCGGGATACTTCGCTATTGGGTCTGAAGGTGCCATCATCATAGCCGCCTGCCAGACCATCATTCGCCCACTCGTTTATTTGCAACTCGGCCCAGTGGCCTTTAATGTCAGTGAAACCGGATGCCATTGCGTAACCCGACATAGCCAGAATTAAGCATGCTGTCAGCGCCACGATTAAAAAACTTTTACGTCCCAAGTAATTCCACTCCTTCACTCACATAATCCTTTCCCAATCTTCCGTCTAGTTTACTGCGCTAATTATGGCTAAAATCGAAAACTATCTCCCTCCTTATCACATTTCGGCAAAAATTTGTACCTTCATAATTCTACTATTTATTTAATTATCCTTTAAACTAATCCGATTTTCAAACCATTTTAACCCAATGAAGCTAAAATTTTTTAAAAAAAAGGATCTCGCTTGAATTTTATCAAATCGCGATCCGTTCTATCTGTCAGACGAGGAAAGAAAAAACGCGTCAATCCCATGCATGAGATTGACGCGCTGCGCTCGTAAGGAACATGAAAATCGAAATTGTTTCGATGTGTTCGCAATGACACAACAGGCGACCATTACTAATTGTTGCTGTTGATTATAATTTGAACGTGATTTTCTTCCGGCTGGGATTCCACGATTTCGCCCGTCGTGCTTTTCTGCGATTTATCCCGGCCGGACTCCCCCGGCGGTGAGACATTCTGTTGTGTAGCGTCCTGCTCACCTGTCAGATCGCCATTGCTGTTGTGATTTAGATTGCTGTTATTATTACTGTTATTATTATTGTAATCTTTATCGGTGTCGTTATTGCGGTCATTGGCACTGCTGTCGCTGGTACTGCCGGAGCTGCCGTCATCGTCAGTGGTATTGACACTTTCCGACGTATCAGGCTGCTGCTCCGGTTTATCCGGAACGGATTTGGTCTGATCCATGGCCACTTGCCTGGTATTGTTGTCGTTATTGTTATTATTATTTATCTCGCCCAGGACCACGTCCACCACTTTACCTTCTTCAAATAAAGCATTGGCCACTTCTTTAGCTTTGGCAGGGTCCACATACCAATAGCTAATCCCATTTTCGTCGAGGAACCAGCCCGGCAGTGTCTGACTGATCATCTGCAGATCGTTAATATTTCTGGCCGCTTTGGCCAGGGATGCCAACTGTGAAAGCCCCAGGTTGGTGTCCACGTTTTTGTAAACTTCGGGTACCAGCTTGGGCATTTTAATGAGCGAACTGGGTTTCATCACCTCATCGCCGATAGCCGTCAGCAATTTAAGCTGGCGCTGGGTGCGAGTGATATCTCCCAGGGCATCATGTCTGAACCTGGCATACTGCAGGGCCTGGTCACCGTCGAGACGCTGGACTCCCGCGTCGAGGTCAATGTTATAAGCCCCGCCGTAAGCGTTTTCATGGTAATGCATAGGCTTTTCCACATCAATGGTAACCCCGCCGAGAGCATCCACAATACCCTGGAAACCGTTGAAATTGGTAATGATATAATAGTCAACGGGCACTCCCGTTAAATCGGAAACAACGTCCATAGCCATTTCCGGTCCGCCGTACTGATTGGCCGCGTTAATCTTGTTCACCCCGTGACCCGGCAAATCAACCTTGGTGTCCCGGGGTATGGAAAGAAGCGATACACGATCGTCTTTATTATTGATATTGGCCAGGATCATGGTATCGGTGCGGTTGCTGGTGTCATCGCTTCGCTCGTCCACTCCCATCATCAACACATTAATGCCGGGAAGCTTGGATATATCCTGTTCTTTTTCATTGATACTGTCAGCTACCGTACCGCCGGTTAATAAGGGCCACAAATAGTTATTGGCCAGCGCAAAGCCCCCGGCAAACAAACCGACGAGCAAAATGATAAATATAACAAATTTCGGTTTGTTCAATTTTCTTTTTCCCTTGCCGGTGATAAGCGGCACCTCCTTTAGCCGGGCCCCGGGGTCAGTCCCCAATTATTGTAGAATGCATACGTGGTCAGACCCCTGACTCAGTTATAGATCCCAGTTCTGTTTTGGCAAGTCCGGCTTGTTTAACATAATACACCGGAGAAGTCAAACGTTCAACATTTTTGTTTTCAGTGCCAATTTAAACGGTATTTTTTAAATACCAGCCAGGCAAACTTGGGCAGAACCATCATCCGCCGCCAGCGGGAGGGTGCCATAACCAGGCGGCCGAGCCATTCTATTTTGAGTCGCTGCATCCAGCGGGGCGCCCGGGTCACCCGGCCGGCTATCACATCAAGGGAACCACCCACGCCCATGGCCATCACCGGGCCTATTTCATCTATATATTTGTCTATCCAAATTTCCTGCTTGGGCGCGCCTAGCGCCACAAACAATAATTGCGGAACCGCTTGCTTGATTTCTGCAACAACCGCTGCTTCTTCGGCGGGCTGGAAATAGCCGTGGTGCGTACCGGCCATCTGCAGACCCGGGTGCATGCGGCGCAAGTTTTCCGCCGCTTCTTCGGCTACGCCCGGCGCAGACCCCAAAAGATATACCCGCCAGCCTTCCGCCGTGGCTTTAGGCATCAGACGCAGCATCAAATCTATACCGGTGACTCTTTCGGGGAAAGGTGTACCGGCCACCCGCCCCGCCCAAACAATGCCTTCGCCGTCCGCGGTAACCAGGTCTGCCTTGCGGACCAACTCCAGCAGAGATGAATCGGCAGTTACCGCCTGATAAAGGTATTCCGGGTTTAATGTAATTACCCGGCAGGGCTTGCCCACCCTTACCAGCGCGGTAATAGCCTTAATCGCCTGGTCCATGGTCAAGCGGTCAATATCCGCCCCCAAAAGCTTAGCTTTCATTTTTATCACCTGGTGTAATTAATTCTACGTCTCAAGTGTATAACCTCTAGTAAATTTATACAAGCAAGCTGTAAAGATTGGTAATCAATCAAGCCTTTCTCTGCTCACGTCGTAAGTAAAATCATCTAAGTCCGAGTCATCATCGTCATAAAAATAAATCCTGACCGTATCCGGGTCGACATCGGCGTCATCTTCAAAGGCTTGGGCTATATCGTCGCAAATGCTCTCCACATCGTCTTCAATTGCGCTGTTCGACATATCGAACCACTTTGTATAAGCATCGCTGGTATCGGCATACAAGTATGCCTTGATCAGATCGCTGCTTTCATTATAATCCACAGTTTTGACATCAAATTTTATACTGCCCACACTGTATGTGTCATCTTCCAGGCTGTCTTCCACGTCTGTTACGTCCGCACCGCCGTCCCTGTAGTCATCGTCCTTGAAAGTCACCTTAAGGTCATTTTTGCCGTCTTTGCTGAACGTGACCAGCGTATCATCCTCATCATTGTCGATAATCTTGCCGTCAACATCAGTACTGGAAGACAGCTCATCCTGAATATCCGACACCACATCATCCAGCCAGTTTTCTATATCGCTGTCGCTTAAATCTGCCCACTCATCATCGTATTTACCCAGATCCACTTCAACATCCACATCCACCTGGTCTTCATCGCCGTCCAGGGATATGCTGTCCACTGCAACATCCTCGATTTTATCATAATCGTCTTCCAGTTCATCTTCCAGGTCACTTAAATCATCGGAATCAGATGAAGAACTACTTGATGAAGAACTCTCGCTGTCGGCCAAATCACGCTGCAAATCTGTCACCTGTTTTTTCAGGTCGGCAATTTCCTGGTCTTTTTGAGTCATCTGAGCTTTCATAATAGCAGTGTCAACTGAAGACTTACTGTTTAAAGTAATGGTCTTGGTGGTGCCGTCCCAGTTTACGTCACAGCCGAGGCTTTCACCCGCAAGGCGCAAAGGTACATATGTAACCCCGTCCAAAGTAAACGGCTCGTCGGCTGCGGAAGTGCTTACAGCTTTACCGTTAACAATAAGTTTAATGTTGTTGTAAACAGCTTTAACCTGCTTTGACGCTACAGTAGCATGACCGGCGGTTGCAAGCCCCAAAGTAAACACGGACGCCAGGATTAACACCAATAACTTCTTTTTCATTTTAACTCCCCCTCGTTATTTAATTGATCATAATAATAATTGACGATATCTACTGGGATTTTGTTCCCTTAAAAAATGAAATCGGCCCGGAATTATGAATTAGTCTCCGCCTCAGAGCGCATCCTTTGCCATAATTGTTCCGCCTTGCGCCACAGTACAATAAGCACCACCCCCCCGATAATGCCCAAAACCAGCCCGTTGAAGCTGCGCAACAAAGACACGGCCAGCGGAGTGTGAATATGGGCGTAGGTATTAACCAGGGAAATCTGGCCGATAGCCCCGGCCAGGAGCAGCGGCATGTAATTGTTATTCCGGTATCCGAGATACAAGACAAGCAGCAGCAGCGGGTGGCCCACCAGGAATTCCTTGGTCCTCGGCCGCACCCCCAGCAGTGTGTCCAGCAGAGAACGGAACTTCAGCTCAAGCGGCGATATGGCTGCGGATTCATTTCCCGTTCGAGACACGTAAATGAGCAGGGCAACAGCTAACACACCAAGCACAACGGCGGATTTAACCAGCAAGGGCTGGTCCAAAAACTTTTGCAGCTGCCTGCGCCAACCCGCCCCTTCTTCATCGCTGCGGAAAAAGAAAATCAACGCCAATAAAAGCAACGGAACCACATGGGCGAGTTTTACTCCTGCAAACTGGTCCAACTTAAGCATAAAGCCCAGGTCCGCCAGCAGGCCTACCATCAGCAGCGCGCCGATCAGCGAAATAAGTGAGGTGCGCAGCAGCAACAGCACGCTTTTCCATATTGCAGTGCCCCCGCTTTTTACGTTGATCGCCAGTGACAGTGTGGGGAAGATTACCACCGCGGCAAATGCCATCAATTTGCGTGCCGGGCCGGTCATCCCGGCCCCCAACAGCCCCGCCCAGACCAGCAGCGCCGCCAGGCCAAGAAACGGCGCGGCTTTTTGCCACCCCATACTGAAGCACAGCAGCATACCTCCCGCAATTACGCCTAAACCGACCAGAAACAGCAACCAGCGTGAATTAGCTAATGGAACGGATAAAACAGACGGAGCGCCAACTTGCATGCCATCGGCACGCAGCTTGTCCCCCACCTGTCCGACCAGATCCAAGTTCCACTGCAATATGTTTGGCGCATCGGGTTTGGTGTAGGTATGAAAGAGCAAAATCCTTATATTGCGTTCAGTCGCCGCCAAATCAAAACGGTCAACAATTTCCGCCGGGCTGTAATTCTTTTTGGCATCTTCCTCCAGGCTCAGGGTGTGCAGCCTGACTACATTTTTGTCCAGCAGATAACCAAGCTTGGATAAACCAATCTGGCTGGCAAATTCAATTTCAACCACCGGAACTTTCAGTTCCTGCACCACATAAGTCAGCGGTCGAATCTGCTCCGGAACTCCGGGCAGTACCGGATCGTTGAATAAAAGCCCGGCCAGGCCCGATATTTGGCCGATCTCGTCAAAAACATATTTTAACCCTGCCACATCAACCTGATTCCACGAGCGCAGCTGCACCAGCACCTGCATACCGGCCCGGTTTGCGTTATCCACGGAACTCCGGGGAAAGCCCACACCCAGCTGCTGCAGCTGGCTCCAGCTGTAATCCGCTTCAAGAATAAACAGCTCCGGGCGTTCCCATGACTTCAGCTGCACTTTCTTGGCGGTTAGCTGGCCTTTTACCCTCTGGTAAATATCCTGATTGGAAAAAATAAAGTAAGCCCGGTCCGGTTGGACTTGCTGCCAGAAATCACTGCCCAGCGGCTTTAAAGCGCCGTAATCCCGCATCAGCAGCAGCGACTGCCCGGTTTGCAGCTTAAACTCGCCGTTTTGCTCCGCTTCCGCCACGGTAGGCTCTTTAATTAATACAGCGCCCGCGCCCTGCTCCCGGAATTGATGCAGCACCTCAGGCACGCTAATATCGTTCATGCGGGCCAGCGAGGCAGCTTCGTCATACACAACCGCCATTTGCACAGTGCGATTATTGGCCTCTAAAGTATGCCTCTGCCAGGCCAGGTACCCGGCTGCGATGATGGAAATGAGAATAACAACTATTAAAATGGGCGTCCACTTTTTCTCCAACAGTTAAACCTCCAGCTTTAAAATAGTATTCAGGAGTCAGAAGTCAGAAGTCAGGAGTCAGAATTTTGAATTCCACGTAAATATGCCACCAGTAGCTTACTAACCTCTTGCAAGATAAGTTTTGTTTCGGATATTTCAGCGTATCCAAGATCTCTCGTAAGAATTAAGTAATACCGGCATTCTTCGACAGACCCTTGTGCAATGTTTAAAAAACGAATTTTATCCGCCTTACTTTGTTTACGGAAACCTTCCGCAATATTAGCTGCTATAGAAACGGCGGCACGCCGAAATTGCGACGATAAACCGTATATCTCATACTTAGGAAATACCCCGGTTAGACGATAAACCTTAAGCACAAACTGATGCGCCTTCTGCCAAACCAGTAAATCCTCAAATGTTCTCGCCGGTTCCCTCATTCTAATCCTACTCCTGACTACTGTCTCCTGACTCCTGTCTCCTGTCACGGACAAAGTTCGTGACCAACATATACGCCGCACCGTTGGACAGGGGCTTGTTGGTATCAAAATATGCCTTCCATTTAGGCTCCCGGTCAAAAAAACCACGGTCTTTAAAATAAAGGAAAGCTTCCTCTTTAGTGCATTTCAGCCCCATGTACCCGGACAGCATATAGCAGGCGTCATAAAGATTAAACACATTAGGCTCGGTATATAGATGCGGATAGCTATCAACTCCGGCGCCGGTTTGCTTAACCGCCTGGGACAGAATATTGATAAACCGCTGTTCTTCAATAGGACTATCTAATTTGTAATCGTTATTATAACCGCCTATGGCCAGACCCAACCCACGCATAAATTTGAGCCCGGCGTACGCCCAGTGGCCGGCAAGTTTATTTTTGACTTGAAATGGCTGCAGCGCCATTCCCTGTTTGTTCAGCCGCGACTGCAGTTCCAGCATTAAATCCCGCCGCCCGGCCAGATCCCGGAAGGAAAGGTTGTTTTCCCCAGCCAGCGCCGCCGCGGCCCCGGCCGCCTGTCCCTCGGCCATGCCCACAGGCACAGTCCTGGCGCTGCCGTGAGCCAGTGAATCATAGCTGGCAGACCTGCCCACAACCAGCAGGCCGTCCACTTTTTGCGGCACCAGGCAGCGAAAAGGTATAGCGTACTGCAAGGGTCTCCCGATTACAACTCCCGGCACAGCGGGTCCCGTGGGCTGCATATCCACCGGGTAAGACCCGAAGGCAATCCTGTCATTAAAATCCCTGTTTTCCAGCACATCATCCAGGGTCAGGCGGTATTCACCGTAAATATGCCTGGATTCACGCACGTAAAGCTCCGGCGCCGTCCCGGCCAGTACGGCACGCCCAAGCCCAGGAACATGCTGGTTGATAAAAGCTACAATTGAAGGCAATTCCTTTTCGGCAGCCGCCCTGGCCCGCAGCCTGGAATTATGATTGAGCGAATCAACCCCGAAAATCAACAGCGCGTTGACCAGCACACTGTCGTCTTTCTGACGGCCAATATTCAGGCCCCTCAGCATAATTCTGTCGCTTTGGGGTTTATACTGCGAAGTAATTCCATTAAAACCCCAGGCGCTGTGCATGTTGGCGCCGGTGCTTTTACTGCCGTCCCGGTATAGATAATAGCGAATCTTTAGCCAGTCCAGCAAACTGACATTTCTTAATTTAAATACCAGGGTCGCCGCCATATTACCGGCCTCCCTGCCAATATCCTCATGCCCCACACTGTAAGGGACACCGGCCAGTGCGGCAATATCCGCATCCTGTGTCGCGTCTATAACACTGCGGGCCTTAACCACCTTATCCTCCGCACCGCCCGCCAGTCGCACGCCCACAACCGCCGGTCCGCCGCTTGCCGCCATAACCGGCTTAATACTGGGGACATTAAGCAAAACCTGGAGGTTTTTTTCCCGGGCCACCAGATTATTAAAAACGACCGTCGCGTTTTGCACGTCAAACGAGTCGCCTTTAATCTTATTATAAAACTCGGCAAATATCCCCTTGTTTAGTATTTCCCCGTCAGGGCCATAATTCATATCAATTGAGTTTAACCAGCTCATGGTCATTAAACCGCCCAGTATCGGCCTTTTATCCACCAGGAGCACGGAGAGACCGTTCCTGGCGGCGGATACTGCGGCGGCAATGCCTTCGGGATCGCTCCCCACAACGATTAAATCATAAACGTCCCCCACTTTATAGGGTGGGGGCAAATCATCGTTGGCAGGTTTTGTAGATATTGTAAGAATGGCAATCAGGGCCAATATTAAAAAGAGTTTACCTGATTTAGGAATACTTGATTTACGCATTTTTATAAACATAACTAATGTTAATTGCCTCTGTACATGATTGTTGTTTGTTTAATGGCCGTTACCCCGCGGCCATCTTCCCTGGGAATGGTAAACAGGTGGTTCTTTTCCGCCGTCAGACCGGCGGTCACATTCTTACCAGCGGTTAGATCCACAATGCCGCTGCCGGACGGGTCCACCACCACGGCCTCACCGCTGCGCACAATAAACTCGGTGCCCGATTTACCGATAAACTCCTGGCCAGGCGCCAGAGTAGAAGTGCTCCATTCAATAGATCCTCCCCCACCGGCCTGATCGAATTGAGCCAAACATTCCTGCACATATTTTACAACAAAGCTTTTTGTAACTAAAGGATCATTCAATGAACCGGGAGCACCGTCTTCCCCGGCTGAAGCCAGGCCCGCATAGCCCACTACGCAGATCGCCAGCAGCAGCAAACCGGTCCAAAGCAATTTCTTTTCGCGCACCAAATCGACCTCCAAAAATAGAAATTTGGCTTATTAATATACATAATTTCGATGAATTAACTATATGTCCTTCAAAAACACTGCTCCCATATCGTATATTCTAATATAATTTAAAATGCCCGGCTATCCACACTATTCTCACCTCTGTCATTGTGAGCGTAGCTCGGGAATCTCAAAGCACAGCATCGCGCTTCCATGTAATCCGCTGCCACTTCATAATAAGTTGGGTGACTGGCACTTTGTACCAGCAGCAGGAGATCAATTAATTACATAGAAGTTAATTATTGAGAAAGGAGGTGCTAATATGCGACTTAAATTGACAGCGGGTTTATTTGTTTCAGTTGCACTGATTTTCGCGCTAACTGTGGGTGCTTACGGGGAACAATCTTCGGTCACCGACAGTACCTACGGACAGGATGGCCAGCCAAGTGTAATTGATCAGGTTTACAACGGCTCAGTCATCGACAGTACCTACGGGCAGAATGACCAGCCAAGTGTAATTGACCAGGTATACAACGGTGACAGTGATTCGGCGGGTACTGTTGCACCACAACCCACGCCCCCAATCGGCAGCGGCATCACGGTTTATGTAAACTATGAACCGCTAACTTTTGATGTGTCGCCAGTGATAATAGATGGGTGCACCATGGTACCGTTACAGGCCATTATTGAGGCTCTGGACGCAGAAGTACAATGGGATAATTCCACAAAAACCATTACCGCAACAAGAACGGACACCAACTTTAAGCGAAACATCGATCAAACCAAAGATACCCTCGACATTTCTAACCAGGGGCATTGCAAAACCGTTAAGTTAACCGTCGATCAAACCAAAGCCTACACCAATAATAAAGAAGTTACCCTGGGTGTACCTGCCCAGCTCATAAATGGACGCACCATGGTACCACTGCGCTTTGTCAGTGAATCATTGGGAGCCGAAATTAACGTGGATAAAACAACTAAAGTTATTACCATTAACCAATTAACATATTGAATAGAACATATAGAAGCCAGGGGCTAATTGCCCCTGGCTTCTATATCAAGTTTGGGGAATTATCTATCATACGAGAACAGGAGTAATCTCATCATCCTGCATACAAGCGAGTAATTGCAGAAAGTCAATGATAAACCTGACTATTATGAAGTTCCGGTATTAGAACTCTTTAATATCAATAGGCATTATTTAACAATTGCAGCAGCAGGAAATTAATCAATTAAACAGAAATTAATACTAATACAGAAAGGAGGTGCAAACATGCGTTTAAAAGTAATGTCAGGCCTATTCATTTCAGTTGCGCTGTTCTTGGCGCTAACTGTAGGCGCTTATGGGCAATCACAATCTTCAGTCATCGACAGTACCTACGGGCAGAATGACCAGCCAAGTGTAATTGACCAGGTATACAACGGTGACAGTGATTCAGCGGGTACTGTTACACCACAACCCACGCCCCCAATCGGCAGCGGCATCACGGTTTATGTAAACTATGAACCGCTCACTTTTGATGTGTCGCCGTCGATTATAGATGGACGCGCTATGGTACCGTTACAGGAAATTATGGAGGCACTGAATGCGGAAGTCACATGGGATAATTCCACAAAAACCATTACCGCAACCAGAGAAGGCACCACCGTCGCGCTAACCATCAATCAAGCCCAAGCCAAAGCCAATAATCAAGTAGTAGCCATGGATGTCCCCGCCCAGCTCATTGATGAGCACACCATGGTACCCCTGCGCTTTATCAGTGAATCACTGGGAGCCAAGGTTAACTGGGATGAAACAACTAAAGTTGTTACCATTAACCTATAAACATACTGAATAGAACCTAAAGAAGGCAGCCGTAAGGACTGCCTTCTCTTATTAAAACAGTTGACTGTTATTCTTTGTCATAGATAGGAAATATAGATTGCATCCAGTTTTGTCGTCCATGCAGCACCCTGGCAATTACAATACGATCGTCCAGTACTCTATAAAATATACTGTATGGGGTTACTACAATACGCCTGTATCCACGTTGTGCACCAGGTGCGTCTTCTTCAGGGATAACCGCCCCCATCTCCGGAAAATCTGATAGCTTCCTTATGCCTTCATAGATAAATACTCGTAATTTTTTAACTGTCTGTTTACTATCTTGAGCGATGTAAGAGAATATGCTGTCAATATCGTAATAGGCCATTTCCGATAATACAATTCTCTTACTCATTTTCTATCCTTTTTTTTATCGCTGCAAAGGTTTCCTCGAAATCCCGCATAGGTGTCCCTGCAGCTATTTCACGGTCAACCTCCGACAACATCTGTCCCAACCGTTGTCGAGCCATCATCTTCTGATAGGCTTCATGGCTCATCACCACAAGATCGGCTTCGCCGTTCTTGGTCACAACCACTGGAGCCTGGGTATCGTGGCACAGCTTTGAAAAAGAATTATAATCATGACGAATTGCTGTTGAAGGCTTGATGTTCGTAATAATATTCTCTTGCCAACTCATACCATGCACCTCTTTAAAGCCATTATTATGTCAATATTGTATCATCTTCATTAATTAAATTCAAATACGGCGTTGTTCCCTCTGATCCTGGTTTCTGAAAACTAAACATATCTGATTTATTGAGGTTAATCCAGATTTATTTAGGTTTCTCTCCCGCCGACTAACGGGAGGCAGTGTCACAGGATTCAACTGCTAGGCCATAGGCTCTCGCCTATGTTCCAGGTGGATCACCCTGAAGGGTTCCCCGCCGCTGCCTAATGCGAGCGTACTGCCCGGAGAAGGTGTTACCTCCGCCTGGGTTGGCGACTTGTGACAACGGCCTTTCACAACGTGTACCGTGGCCACCCGCAAACTCTAAAGGCTTTTGGTTTTAACCTATATCTAACAGTTCTTTCCGGTGAACATGCCATGAAACCAGGCTGTTCACCCCTTTCTGTTTAAGATGTTTCTGAATTGCTTTCTTGATTGCTGACCACTGTTTCCAGTTGGTCATTAGTTTAAATTCGGGCTTTTTCTTGATTAGCTTATCAAGCAATTCTTTTGGTATATTCTCATGGGTAAACCCTAAACCACGCCGGGCAATTACATAGCCTGCGGACTGGTGGGTTGATAGTCCGTACATGTGCTGGTACTTTAGAATACCGATGACCGATGTAAAGGCCGGTTTTACCTTTATTACCGGCACCCCCTCACGGGCAGCACACCGGTTAACGTATTCCAGAAACTTTGACCAGATAAAACCGTGGCTCATACGGTTAAATTTGGCCGTTACGGACTTGTCGTTTTTGAACTTTAAGTCCTCTACCACCAGAGCGTTGCCCATCTCTTTAGCCATAGCCACTACCTTTTTGGTCATTTCACCAATTAGGTTATCCCTCCGATCACTTCTAGCGTATGTCCATTCACCTTCACCCAACCACTGACTGCCCCGGTACTGCCCCAGGTAATCTACCAGGGCTACTCCCAACCCGTCCGGGTTGGTATCTATACCTATAGCACCTCTAACGTTATCTAGTACCGGGCTTTCTTCTTCAATGGTGACATGGACGTAATATTTTCCGTCCCTGCGGAGGATTTCTACCTGATAAGCATTACCTGTTTTAAGATAGTTCAGCACCATTTGCCGGTAGTTGATGCCGTTGATCTTGCCGGTTTTCTTCGAGGGCTTATGGGCCAGGTAAATCGGGACGGTGATGCGGTTGTAGCGTACTGATTTACTGGCCTGCACCTGTTCGGCAGCTAGATCAAGGTAGCTTTGACCAGCAATTTCGTATAAGCGAGTGTTCAGGTTGCCGCCTTTGGTTTTGTCCCCCCTGGATAAATAACGGTTGGACCTGGCCTCTCGCCACTCTTCTCTGGTGATGTTGCCTTTGCACCGTTCCCAAAATAGTTTCTTGCCGCCGAATACTATGGGCGGAAAGGTGTTGGTTTCAAGGTAATACTGCCACTCGGCCAGTTGGCGCTGCTCTTTATCCAACCGCTTTTGCAGGTTGGCAATTTTAGCAGGTGATTTAGTCTTGGCTATACGTTTTTCGGTAAATCGGGCTTTTGCTTTGGCGTTTTCGTAGTGCAGTTTGACCAATTCATGCTGGCTTTTGACAGTGCTTTGGGCATCGTATACACCATCGTTGGCCTGCCGGGAGTTGAGACTAAATTTTGCCTGTACAGATATGCGGATGTCCTGCACCTTCCAACCGTCTAAAAGTCTTTTAAATGACCAGTGAACTGCGGCACAGTAACGTCCCATGAGGTTGTCGAGGTAATTTTTCTGAAGCTCTGTGAGCTGGAGGATGGTTCCTTTAACCGTAGTTTTCACAGGCAACCACCTCCCAGCGGCGTATTGTATGCGGCCATACGTCCAATAGCTTTGCCGTCTGATGAGATGTTAACAATTTTTCCATTGACACCACCTCTTGCCATTATTCTAATTGAAACATTTGTTCGGCGTCAATGGTTTATTGTTCTTTATTTGCTTTTGTTTAATTAATCTGTAGCTGCTTCAAACCTCCTGATAATTCTTTAATATTTCTCTATTTGCAATTGTAGATGAATTTAAGGGAAACGAGACCTACGTTTACAGAATTACCGATCGTGGTAAGGAGTTTAAAGATAATTTGGAGAGAAGCTTTAACGGTGATATTAACCGTGAATTGGCAATGTCGCTTAATGTGCAAAGCTCACAATTTTTAGAAATGGTAAGTACTTATGCATTTTTACTTGAATCCGGCTACGATGACCATAGTGCTATTACAAAGGCAATTGAGTTGAAGCCACATTTAAGCGGATTTGCTGAAGAGGCAAAAAATTTCTATCATCATACTGTAGTTTATCAGTAAGTTTATGATGCCCCCCCCTGTGACGATTTAGCTAGGGGATTTTAAATATAATGCCTTTAGTTAACACAAAAAGGTCGAGTCTCGTTCCGGGAGGTTTTTGGAATAGCGATAAGCCGGTCAAAAACCTCCCCCGGACACTATTCAAGTTTATAAATTGGGTGCCTGGAACTTAACTATTTTTTAGCCAAAAATTCTTCATACCGGTCACAAAGCTCTTTGGTTTGACCAAAAGCAATCTGCTTTCCTTTATCCAGCCAGAGCACCTTGTTGCACATTCTTCTAATCTGATCAAGAGAATGTGATACCAGGATGGTCGTCACTCCGCTATGAATGATCTCCATCATTTTGGCTTCGCTCTTCTTCCGGAAGGCCCCATCCCCGACTGACAGCACTTCATCCAAAATTAAAATCTCCGGATTAACCAAACAAGCAATGGAAAAAGCCAGCCTGGATTTCATGCCGGATGACAATTGCTTAAACGGCCTGTCCTGAAATTCTTCAAGTTCAGCAAAAGCTATTATTTGATCATACATTTCGTTCATAAACGCTCTTGTGTATCCCAGCATAGCCCCACGTAAATAAGTATTTTCCTTCACCGTTAAATCACCGTCAAAACCGGAGGCTAATTCAAGCAGCGCGGCAATATTGCCATTGACATTCGCGTGGCCTTTTGTAGGTACCATAATACCGGTAATTACCTTCAAAAGCGTAGATTTTCCCGCTCCGTTGCTGCCGATAATTCCGCACAAATCTCCCTTTTCAAGAGAGAAAGAAACGTTATCGACCGCCCAAAATTCTCTTATATTATACTTACCCTGCAAGCGCCTGATAATATATTCTTTAATACCAATTTCTTTAAAATCCCCTGTGATGTATCGAACGGATACATTATGCAGCTTTACAACCATAGTAGTCCCTCTTAAACATAATATAGAAATTTGTAATTGTATTTTTTATAGATAACACCGCCGATAACCATTACCGCCAAGGCGTAAAATGCACAAAGCAAATGGTAACTAAGTGATGGAACCGTATTGTCAATAACAATTGTTCTGAAATAAGTAATATACACAAAAATAGGGTTTAAATAAAAAAGATACTGCATTGTTAGTGAATAGGAATCAATGGTATAAAATATGGCCGATAAATACATTAACATGGTCGAAAATACATCGTATAGATACTGAATATCTTTAAAAATAACAAATAATGCCGATAAAATTAGACCTACTCCAATGTTGAAAATGAGCAAACAAACAATAGGATAAATCAACATGAAGAATTTCCAGCTAAAAGGTATGCCATCAATCGCTACAAAGAAGAAAAATATAACTAGAGTAAGAGCAAAATTAATTAAAGAAGATACATTTTTGGAAAACACAAATAAATACTTTGGTACATTTACCTTGGTAAAAATTGAAGAATTAGTTACAAGAGCCGTCATTCCTCCGCTGGTTGCGTCCCGATAGTAAAAAAATATCAAGTTTCCGGCAAACATATAGATTATATAGTGCGGTGTAGTTCTGCCGAAAAACTCGGTAAATACAATAGCCATCACCAAGAGTGTCAGCAGCGGGGCAAGCATACTCCACAGAATTCCCAAAACCGTTCTCTTATATTTTTTTTTAAAATCCCTTTTTACAAGTTCCTCAAACAGAAATCCATGCCTTTTCAGTTTTTCCATTAGCGAAAAAACTCCAAAACCATTTCTAAATCTTTTTAACACAGTAATTCTCCTCAATATCTAAATGACGGCACCAAAAATCAAGCGAGGTAACTTCTCCCATCCGTTTCCGGTATATTTTGGCCGCCTTTTGATACCCATGCAACAGTTTGATCGACATTATAAGAAATCGAAAACCGCTGCTGATGAGCATAATCGGGAAATAAACAATTGATCCATCATGGGAGGGTTCATTACTCCGCTGTATTAACTGTGCGTTTAGTTTCTCCTCGTCTGTTTGGAGCAGGAAATCAATACCTTTAAGAAAGTCATCATAGGCACGAAACAAAAAGTAGTGTGCTGAGTATTTTCTTTTCAAATGCTGCTTACCAATAGCAAACAACAACTTTTTAATACTGGCGAGCGCTCCAAATTGAGGGAAATGGATTGCGGTGAGTATAGTTTCGTTCCGCTTGATATAATACTCCAGATACGCACTGTATTTCAAGTCAAAGTGTTCATGCCATATCCCGATTCCGTTCATAAGGATAATTTTCTTGGACAGGCGGATGCCATATTCAATATCGTCTATTTTGATAAAGAGCGGGAGTGGAAAATTTTTATCATTAATAAGGCTAAGTGGAATGCACATATACCACCAGCCACTGTAATTTATGAATTCCTCATGTTCATTAAACACCAACTTTTCTCTTAAACGTAAGTCCAACTCTGTTTTTATACTTTTTACATGCATCCCTTTCCAAAGCGCTCCTGCTTCATGTTGGATATAAGGCAAGTCCTCTCTCATCATACCAGCACCTATGCAAGTATCAAGATGCTCGTTTTTTACTACTTTTAAAAAGTTTACCGTTTTTACAAGTACTTCTCCCTCGAACAAGATATCGTCATCCATTAACAAGACATGGGTATATTTAACTCTCCGCTTATAAACCTCGATAATGCCACGGGTGAATCCGCCACTGCCGCCATAATTTTTATTCTTAAATACTTTTATAAATCTACTCTCTATTTGGACTGAATCAATAGTGTGCCCGTTATCCACAATGAAAAAACTCATGTCGTTTTTAACAGAAGAATGTGGGTTATCAAATATATAATTGTTTACAGTTCTGATATTACGATAGACGAAGTCCTCACGCTTATAGGTACAGATCACAAAAGCAACCTTAATAGGATTTACTTTATGTTTATGTTCTATTTCATCAGCAAAATAATGCCCACCGCAAAAAACAGCTTCATCGGATAAAGCTGTCAATTCAATATAATAAATTCCCTCGGTATTATCTGATGCAAAACTTTGAGTGAATTTGAATTCATCTGTTTCAATAAACTGTACTAAATGTTCTTGCAGAACCTCGCTCGACTGGCCATTTTCCTCCAGTCTTGCCGCTACCAACCTCACCAAGAATTTTCCCTTAAGCGATAAAGAGATTCCAACGCAATCCACCCAGGTATACCTCAAATATTTCGAATAAGAAAAACAATTGAAATAGGTGTCAAAGGAGATCCTCGCGCCCTGCTTAAGTTTAATTATCCGGGACTGTTCATCAAAAATAACGCTGTTATCAGAAACTGAAGCCGGCACCGTCCTAAAATACAGTTCTGTTTCGCTGCAAATATTTGATTGTGGCAATATAAAACGAAATAATTCCATACTTCTGTCTCCATCGTGTACAAACGACAATTAATTACCAAACTCAAGAGCAACGGCTTTAAGTGCTGCGTCAATCACCTTATCCATATCGTAATACCGATAACTACCCAACCTTCCTCCGAAGATCACATCGCTTTGGGATTCAGCAAGTTTTGCATACCGGTCATATAACCCATTATTTTTTTCATCATTGACCGGATAATACGGTTCATCACCGGGTTTCCATTCAGAAGGATACTCTTTTGAAATTACAGTTGAGGGTTGCTTGCCAAATTCAAAATGCTTATGCTCGATAATTCTGGTATATGGTACCTCACGCTCTGTATAATTGACAACGGCGTTGCCCTGATAATTGTCGCAATCCAACCGTTCATGCTCAAAACGCAAGGACCGGTATTCGAGATAGCCTAAATTATAACCGAAGAAAGCGTCAATCATGCCGGTAAATACGGTTTTTTTAGCGCAATCTTTTTCAGACTTGATATAATCAAAATAATCCGTATTAAGCCGCACCTCAATTCCGGAAAGCATTTTTTCAATAATAGGTGTATATCCTCCCATTGGGATGCCTTGATAACGGTCGTTAAAATAATTATTGTCATAGGTAAAGCGCAAAGGAAGCCTTTTAATAATAAAAGAAGGAAGCTTTGTACAGGAACGTCCCCATTGTTTTTCAGTATACCCCTTGACCAACTTCTCATAAACATCTCTGCCGACGAGTGATAAGGCCTGTTCCTCCAAATTCGAAGGCTCGACGATATTTAGCTCACGAATTTGTTCTTTAATTTTTGCTTTGGCCTGAGCCGGAGTTTTGATACCCCACATTTTAATGAAGGTATTCATATTGAAAGGTAAATTATATAATTCATCTTTATAAATAGCAACTGGAGAATTAATGTAATTGTTGAATTCCGCAAACTGATTGATATACTGCCAAACTGCTTTATTGCTGGTATGGAAGATGTGCGCTCCGTATTTGTGCACATTGATACCATCTACGGATTCACAATATATGTTACCGCCAATGTGGCTGCGCTTATCAATCACAAGGCAATATTTGCCCCGCTTGTTGGCCTCATAGGCGAAAACGGAACCGAACAAACCTGCACCGACAATAAGATAATCGTATTTCATTACCTATTAATTCCTTAATTAAATGTTTTTAGTTTTTTGATCCAGGCACGTCTGCGTGTACCCGGAGGGAAAAAGGTATTAATTCGCTTCATTACAGAGAAATTATCCGTTTCCCCCGGAAACGCTTCAAAATGGGCACGGGGCAATTCAGCCCAACTAACATGCGGTTGTTTTTTTAGCCATGTGTAATAGATACCAAAAAGCCGCTCGCCCAAATAGCCGTCTACACGATAAGCTTTTCCACTATATTTGGAAAAATCCTTTCGGCTATCAAATGTCTCCAGAATTTTAAAAAGCCACTTACAGTAGCTATGAAAAATCTCTTTTCTCATTATATAAATATTGCCAAAATAGTGTTTGGTACTGTTCATATACTCCTGTGCGGCATCTTGAAATTCGGGATATTTTTCGCCAATTATTTCAAGTACCAAATCCAAATCTAAAGCATCATGAAATTCGGTGTCTTGATAGTGGTTATAAACAGATACATACATTTCTTCTGCTATAGGCGAAATCACATCATAGCTACTGATGATATTACTCATGGTTTCGGTATTATATCCGAGTTTTTCCAAAGTAATTTCATCCGGTAACTTATAGATTTTATACGCAAACGGCAGTTTCTTGGGCATTGCACAACAATCCACGAGGCTTTTCTTCACAAAAGCTAGATATCGGCGGTAATGAAAAAAGCCGAAAAAATCCGCCTCTTCGTTTTTCCACGCCCAGTATTGGGCGGTAAGTTCACAATAGCTGCGATTTTTGAATGAAATATTATCGCCCGTGTCGTCATACAGCATACTACCAAAACGCGATTTAGACAACACCGCCCCTACTTGGATAGGAAATAACATAGCATGGGTAGAAACATATGAGTCTTTATGGCAGGATACATAGATTTTTATGGAAAAACTCATCTAAACTCCTTCCAAATTACCTTCCATAGTTAAAATTGCCGGATTTTTCATTTTAAAAAAAACAAGCTTAAATGCATTTACCTGATCCCATTTATTTAGTCCAGATTAGATACTGCCGTTCTCCCAATGGAATCATAAACCAGAGGATAGCCTTCCATAATTCCCGGATCATAACAGTTTCGTCCATCTAAAATGATTGGTCGCTTCATAGCGAGAAAATGAACAGGCTGCAGTTCCATCACTTCCGGCCATTCAGTAAGGATAAAGCAAATATCAGCATCTTTTAAAGTCTCTTCAGGGGTGGTGCAATACATAATATCACCGCTGACTTTCCTTTTAAATTGCTCCACGCCGTAGGGGTCATATGCTTTGACCTTAGCTCCGTTATCCAGCAGGATGGGGATATTGGTCAAAGACGGCGCCTCGCGCAGATCATCCGTACCGGGCTTGAAGGTCAGGCCAAGCACCGCGACTGTAAGTCCCTCAAAACTACTGTAATACTTACGCGCCTTTTTGATGAGACGCAGCTTTTGGTTTTCGTTGACCTCAATAGCTGCTTTTACCGTCTTCAATTCGTGATCATGGAAGTTGCCCAGCCAGTGGAGCGCCTTTGTATCCTTTGGGAAGCAGGAGCCACCATAACCGATACCGGCCCGCAGGAACTTGTCCCCAATGCGGGGATCCATGCCCATGCCCCGGGCCACATCCACCACATTTGCCCCCAGCACCTCACAGAGATTAGCAATCTCGTTAATGTAGGAGATTTTCAAGGCCAAAAAGTCATTGGAGGCGTACTTGATCATCTCCGCACTGCGGCGGTCGGTGAATATAACGGGCTGCTCCAGATTTTCATAGATGCTTGCCATCACCCGACGGGCAGATTCCGACTCTGTACCCACCACGATACGGCTGCCGTGAAGCATGTCCTTTATTGCGGTGCCCTGAGACAAAAACTCCGGATTGGAAACCACCTCGATGGTGACATCACGCTTCAAATGCTTTTTCAGATGCTGTTCTACTTTTTCATTCGTGCCGATGGGCACGGTGGATTTCACTACCACTACGCAGTCACTGGTAACGGAGGCAGCAATCTGTTCGGCAACAGCATAAACATATGACAGATTAGCAGAGCCATCCACCTTTTCCGGCGTACCCACGGCAATAAATATGGCATCTTTGTCCGAATAGGCGGCTGCATAGTCAGTGGTGAAGGTAAGCCGGCAGAGGTTTTCCACCATTAGCTCGGGCAGAGCCGGCTCATGGATAGGGCAAACGCCTTTTTTCAATTGTTCAATCTTGGCCCCGTCCACGTCCACACAAAAAACCTGGTGACCGACATGAGCCAGTACAACGGCTGTAACAAGACCAACATAGCCAGTCCCGGCGATTACGATGTTCATAAACAATTATCTCCCAATAAGCTTTTCTTTTAAGCGGCGATAGTATATTTCGTGCCGTTTTCTTTATAGCAACGGAATCTACCGCAAATTTTTCGAGGTAGCCAAGTAATGGCACAACCAATCTTGAAAGATTTTGATTTATAGATATCTTGAAGTTCTTTTGTACTTTCGATAATCGTTTTTCGAATAAAAATAATAATCGGCGTGAGTATCTATACCCAGTTCCTTCGTCTTTGAGCTTATTATACACCAATTGATAAGCTTCATCGGAGCTCATTGTCTCAAGATTAAAAAGATAATTTGACAATGCCATATTAATAAAGCTTTGCTCCACCTCGGGATAGAATCTGGACAACACCGGCGTATTTGTTTTACTGTGACAATACCGTTATTCGGCTGTCCTTCGCTTCGTACTCTTTGAGTATGTCAAGCGAATTATTCGAATAAACGGGGATGATGACCGATACTTTAGGCGTTATATCAGGCATCCTGCAGCTCCCTTCGCGTGGGATTTTATGTGCTAAAACTAAGAAAGCACGGCATTGAAATAAATTACGGCTTCGTTGGTTTCGTCTCCCAATCGTGCTATTTTGTCGGCGATTTCCTTCCGGTATTTCAAGTACTGTTCATTCCACTGCGTATAACCCGGGTCCTTGGAGCGATCGGGAATATCGTAATTATTCCTAATATAGCGACCCATGTAATCCGTAATTTTTAGCGCACCAGCAATATTCACATGGTTTGAATCCGAGAAATCCTTTTGAAAATCCAAGCCAATCTCATCAAATTTATCGAGAAGGTATAGATATTGTAAACCTTTTTCTTTTGAGAGAGCAAAAACTGAATTATATATTTTTTGCTCCTTCTCGGTGTACTCCGGATATGGCATCACGGAAAGCAGCAGCTCAATATCATTTTCCCTGCATAATTCTACGATTTTATCCAAATACAAGGCAGATATCTCGGGAATGCTTTGAGTCTCATCAAAATCCAAAAGCGGAATATGCTCGAAAACCTTTATTGCATAGTTAAAGTCGGAGCCTTTTTTTACATCCTTTATTTTCGCAAAGTCCTGCGCCGATAATGACTTCCATCTGTCATGAAATGCAACTATGGGAAAGATATACTGCACTCTATCACCCGTAGGAACCAATGAGCAGACAGCTTCATACCAAACCCTTGTTCTCGGTATATTGTCATTTATTTGATGTATTCTCGCGTTTGACATGGCATAAGATGACGCCCGAATAAGATATAAATCAAGAACGACCAGCTTAGGCTGCTGCGTCCCAAGCGCTTGCTTGAGAACAAAATATGATTGCGGTATGCTTTGCTCGCTGGTTCCCAGATTGTATGACGCTATCCCATAATCATTCCATAATTCAAGCGGTGAAATAAAGCGGTAGGAATGCGATGAGCCCAGAAACAAAACATCCAGAGAATCAGGGCTTTCTTCGCGGAAGGTATAAATATGTTCCGCGTTCGTTTTATCCCTCAAGATATAGGAAATGCTCGTAAACAAGACTATAAATATGACTGTAAATGCAATGAATTTACAGAATAATAACATTATGGCCCTCTTCATGTTTATACCTCTGCGCTAAAACTGGAAATAGAAAAACGATAAGGCATCGTAACCCGGCCCGTAAACGCCGAATATGAGTATCGCAAAAATAACGCCAAAATATGTTAACCATCGAAACGGCAGATTCCGGCTTGCAAGCTTATCACGCACGGAACCTTTTTCGTGCATCCAGTCGACAATAATGACGATGAGGAGCGCGACCAGCACAACAACAAAATCCTTTTGATCCAGACCAAGCTTGAATATCGAACCGTTAAAGAATATCCACGGATTGAAGTCCGATATCATGTTTTTCAGAATCCTAAAAGCTGTCAGCGTGCCGTTTGCGCGGAAGAATATCCATGCGAAGTCGACGAGCACAAAAGTCAAAAGCCCACGGAAAAAGCGGAAGGACCAACACGCCGTATTAACCTTAAATAGTTTACGGAGAAACTGCCCGACAGGCTTTAGGACATCTTCCAGCACGAGGTAAAGCCCATGCAGCCCTCCCCAAGCCACGTAATGCCAGCTCGCTCCGTGCCACAGACCGCTCACAAGGAATGTAAGCATTGTGTTGAAATGTTTTCTTAGCTTACCCTTCCGGTTTCCGCCGAGAGGTATGTACAGGTAATCCCGCAGCCACGTGGAAAGGGAGATGTGCCATCTGCGCCAAAATTCTTTAACAGACAGCGAAAAATACGGCTGTTTGAAGTTCTCCGGTATATTAAAGCCCAGCACCCCAGCCGCGCCGATTGCTATATTGGAATAACCGCCGAAATCGCAATATAGCTGAAAGGCGAAAAATACCGCCGCAATTACAATCTCAAATCCGGCATAATTTGCATAATTATCAAAGACCTGATTGACCAAAATGCCCAAACGATCCGCTATCACAAGCTTTTGAAATATACCCCACAGCATAAGCAGCAAGCCGCGCTTAACACGATTATAATCAAAAGAATCGCAATCGCGATTTTCGGATATTTGTCTAAGTAATACTCCGGAACGCGGAATGGGCCCCGAAATCAGCTGTGGGAAAAACGACATATAAAGCGAAAAGCTGAGCAGATTCTTTTCTGACGCCGATTCCCCTCTGTAAACGTCAATGATATAGCCAACCGCTTGAAGAGTATAAAATGATATGCCGACCGGTAAAAGAATATCAAATTCCGGTGTTATGAAAGATATGCCAATGAACGACAAGATTCCAGATAAGCTGTTCAATGCGAAATCAAAATACTTAAAGAAGGCAAGCATCAACACATTGGCCGAAATACCGATCACTAACCATAGTTTTTTCCTGAGCTTTTGATTTCCGTTATTGTTTTTACCGGCTCGCCCCAGCAGTAAGCCGCACGAATATGTAATCAGCGTTGCAGTAGCAAGCATGATCGAATATTTCGGATTCCAAGAGGAATAGAAATAATAGCTTGCGAGCAAAAGCCAAGTGCGTTTAAAGCGACGAGGAATGATGAAATACAGCGCCGTGACGACAGGAAAAAATATCAGAAATGATGATGATGTAAATGACATATAACTTCCTTCAATTAATTAACCAATAATATTTGTGGTCTATTAGGCTTCCTAGTGCGGAGCCGTCCAACTTTTCCGGCGTACCCACGGCAATAAATATGGCATCCGTGTCCGAATAGGCGGCGGCATAGTCAGTGGTGAAGGTTAGCCGGCAAAGGTTTTTCGCCATAAGCTCTGGCAGAGATGGCTCATAAATGGGACAAACACCTTTTTTCAATTGTTCAATCTTGGCCTCGTCCACATCCACACAGCCGACATGGTGGCCAACATGAACCAGCACAACGGCGGAAACAAGACTAACATATCCAGTCCCGGCGATTGCGATGTTCATATGATTTGTCTCCTAACTATTTTCTCTCTAATTCTAAGAAGCGTATATTTAACACCGTTTTCTTTATAGCATCTGAATCCGCCGCGAATCTTACGAGGCAACCATGTTATAGCGCGACCAATTCTAAAAGACCACGAACTAGTTATTTCCTTTTCCAAAATAGAAACTTGTTGTGACTTCAGCATATTCTCCCTTTGTTTCCAACAGCTTTTATAATGATCTATAAGCGTATTCATCATAATTTTCTCGGTTGTTACTAAAGGATCCTTTTCTAAATTTAAATTACATTGCACCGTAGAAAATACATTTTTCCAAGCTGCGTAATAATCGTAATTAAAATATTTTTGAAGACTGGACCTTGCTTCATATCCAATTTTTTTTCTATCTTCGTCGTTATTCAACAATTTTATAATTTGATATGCTGCATTTTTTATATCGCTTTGTGGTACAAAAATTATACCTTTATTATCTCTAGCCATCTCTATATAAGGCATTTCATACATCACAGTTGGAACTCCGTAAGCTTTACTTTCAAGCAACGTCATTGGGAATCCCTCATATCGAGAAAGTAATATATTGATAGATGATAACTTATAGAATTTACTAACATCCCTATGGAATCCACAAAATATTATATTGTTCTCAAGACCACGTTTCTCAGTCTCTTTTTTATATTTTATCATTACACTGGGATCAGGATTAGATCCAACCATATACAATTTTGCATCCGATACTTCTTTTATCACTAATTCCATAATTCTAATTGCATCCATTGGTCTTTTCTCTGCTGAAAATCTGCCAATCCATAGAATATTGTGATTTTCCAGGGAGCTACATTCCTCTTTCTTTAAATTATCGTCAATTGGATTGGGGATATAAAAAGAATTTGAGGCAAAATGACTCCAATATAATTTATCTACAGAAGATAAGGAAACTACAGCATCACACATAGAATAAATAGAAGGTAATTGTCCAAATTGATATTGAAAAGATAATAATGTGGCAGAGAATATAGAATGTGTATTTACTATAAATGGGATACCCTGACTTTTAATATAGCACATATCCCAGAATAAAACTGGGGATAACCAAGCATGATATACAACAACATCAATTTGATATTGTTCTATAGCTTGATGCCATTGATTAGCTCGTATATTAAAATTATCTCGATTTGTTGTATTGTAAGACTGTAAAACAACCCTATTAACTTCATCGGGCAATTGGTAGTCATTCCCGCTAGGATGAGTATCTGTAAATAAAATAACTTGATATCCCATACTAATCCATATTGGAATAATAAGTGATAAAACGCGTTGCACACCACCATTTTCGATATGGTGATAATATGTAGCAATTGTTTTTATATTCGTTTTGGTAGATTTTAATTTTATAGAAGCATAGATATTTTTTGCAACCTCTTCACGCTGATACCATTTTTTTTCTGCAAGAGCGGTTATAATATCATATTCTCCCCAATGTTTTATTAAAATGTCAAAACCTTCAAATGATTTTTCTTTTGGTAGTCGCATTTGCCAATTAGTAATACATTCATTTAATAGTTTTTTCTTATATTTATTATAAATCCCCTCGTAAATTTGAAAGCAATTTTGTTGCTGCAAAAATTCTTTAATCCCATCGGCAACCAAAACTTGTGTGCAATACCTTTCCAATATCTGCAGATTAATACGCTCATGTCCCGTAATACCTCTCCCAAAACAATAATGGTAATATATCCTATCTGATATTCCAATATATGAGTCCGCAAAAAAAGATAACATAAAGTAAGCATATAAATCTTGTGCTTTGGGGAAAATACCATCTGGCATATACAAGAATGCTTTTTTGCAAAGTTTGGCAGTATATATTTTATTCCACAGTGTAAATCCGTATTTATTATCTAAAAAACAACTAGTAAAAACTTCTTTACCTCTTAGTTTATTGGTATAAGGCCTTAATAGTTTTTCATTTGAGGATATCCTCCCCTCCGATATATTTAAGCAGTTTTCAATTTTGGTGCCAAAATGCAAAATATCCACCTTTAACTTTTGCATTTCATAATACAGCTCTTTACAAGCATTTAATTCAAGAAAATCATCTGAATCTACAAATAGTACATACTCACCTTTAGCTGCAAAGACTCCATCTTTCCTTGCTTGTGCTGCACTCTTGTTTTTGTCATATAATATTAAATTAATCCTATTGTCTAAGTTCTCATATTCTTTTAAAATATTAACGGAGGAATCAGAAGAACAATCATCAACACATATAATTTCTATATCATACAATGTTTGATGTATTAAACTATCCAGACATTGTTTTAAATATTTCTCTGCATTACAAACTGGAACAATTAATGATACTTTTGACATTATTTTCTCCTCAAATTTTTTTGATAAACTAAACAAAATTCAGTTAAACCCCAAAGATAATAATGTAAAGTTAAGTACAATAATCACAAAACTTCAGCTATTAACAATACCTCTCTAGAAATTGAAAAATCAATAGGTTTATGCACCTTAAATTTATATCCCAAATTCCAGCTCTCAATTAGAGGTTTAATATCAAAAAAGTCATCTGAATTGTGATAAATACTAAGCAGCAATGTTGGTCGCTGACTTTTTATTGTCTGCTCTGCCCCCGTAAGAAACGATTGTTCAAATCCTTCTATATCAACCTTAATTAGACCTACGTTTAATGAATTTTTTGTTATAAATTCATCCAATGTAATCATTTCTACTATTTCCTTGGCTTCTGACTTTATATTAGGTGTATAAATGCTACTGCTTGATCCTGCAATATTGATTGCTATTTGACCATGTTCTGCTCCAAGGACTGCCTTGACAGGAACCACATTATCTAAATTGTTTAGCTTTATTGTTTTTAATATTAAATCATAATGTTCACTCACCGCTTCAAAAGTATATACCTTGTCCTCAGTAAGTGGGGCAAAAATCAATGCAGAATCTCCCACAAATCCACCAACATCTAAAATGCACTTATCCCTGAAAGCCTCCAAGTTTTCCACATGACGCAAACCGTGCTGATCTACGAAAACACTTGCTTCAAAATGATTGATTGGTAAAAGGTAATTCTTATAGCAAAAAACGTTGGGGGAAACCTCAAAAATATTATTCTGAAAATGCTCTTTAATAAATTGAATATGGTGTTGTTCTTCTGTAGTAAATAGATCAACAAGCTTGCCTTCTGTCCCCTTTATTTTTTGTTGGCGGCTAAGAATTCTTGTAACAGTTTCCGCACTCTCAGCATCTAAATTTCTAATAAGGGACAAAAAACGAGTTTCAAAATCCTCCCTTACCATTGCATCATAATAATTTGCAATGACTCTTCTCTCATAATCGTTATTATACATATTTTTATTAGGAATTCGCACCATCAGTTGATTTACTTGGTCTACTAGATATTTTAACGATTTCTGTTGCTCATTCTGTAATAGTTTATCTTTGTAGGATGTATCCAGAAGCTCTATTAGCCTCTGTTTTTCTCTATCAGATGCATCCAACAGTTCTGTCAGCCTCTGTTTTTCTCTATTAGATGCATCCAACAGTTCCGTCAGCCTCTGTTTTTCTTTAGACAGAATTGCAAACTGCTGCTGATTTTCTTTTTCCATCTGAGCAAGCCGCTTCTCCAGACTGCGGCGGCTACCCCCAATGGCGTCCAAAATCCGCTCTACCTCTCGGTTAAATGTGTTCACGGGCGGAGGCAGAATTTTTTTCAGTAGCTTTTTAATCCACCATGTAAGCATTAAAACCCTCCGTACTTTTAAAGCTTCTCTTTCAAGCGTATAAAAGCGGCTTTCAAGCCATATTCCCTGCAGTAGCTAATGCCACTGAGAATTTTGCGTAAGCAGGAGACTATACCGTTACTGTCCTTCCGTAAGCTGCAATAGTATTTTTCCGGATCTTCCATGATGCGGTTCAAAGTTTCCCATTCGTTTCCGGTAAATATCTTCCGATCCAGTTCGCCGGCAAGTGCACTTTGTTGAAATTCTTTACTAAAGTGATATAAAAACATCAATTTGAATTCATCTCCGACCCGGTCAACGGTAAACATATAATTGTGATACTTTTTAAGCTGATAAACAGGCATGAAATGATTTTTGAAATCAGCATTCTGTTCCAAGAAATCCCGGATGAACTGATATTCCTCACTCACGCAAAAAACCTTTTCCTTATTGTGTACGGAGGAGTTAGGATTGTCCCGTCGGTTCATATAAAAAGGCCTGTCAAGAAAATAAACTCTCTTCGCCCAACAAAATGTTTGAAAAAAGAACCCGTTATCCTGAAAAGACGCGCCTCGAGTCTCATTATGCCTGATGTCATGTACGTTAAGAAAATCCCTTTTATAAATTCCACTCCATGTGTTCATAATGAATCGGAATAGGTTAAGATCGTCGTAAGGGCAGAGAACCTTGTTATAATAACCCAGAAATTGCTCTGCAAGGCGGGTATATTGCAGGTTGAGTGTTCCCTCTTCATTGGTAAAACGATAAAAATCTGCTTTGATCAAATCTAAATCTTGTTCGGCGGCAATATTATAAAGTATCTCATACATATTCTGCTTGACATAGTCATCAGACTCCACTATGCCGATATACTCTCCTGTCGCCTCGTCCATACCGACATTCATGGTATGGCCGTAGCCGGAGTTTGGCTTGTTGATAACTTTAACGCGGCTGTCTTTCGCTGCATATTCATCCAAAATAGAAGGAGAACCATCGGTAGAGCCATCGTTGATACAAATGATTTCGATATCCTTAAGAGTTTGATTCAGCACACTATCCAAGCATTCACGTAGATATGTTTCAACATTATAAACAGGGATTATAATAGATACTTTCGGCATATTTCTCCTCCGTGTCACTTGCCCGCAGCTTGCCGTCTCAACTTGCAGGAAACCATTTTTTTAATTTTTCCCATAATATATTGCAGGGTGCAGAGCATACCGTAATCCCGAAAATAGCGACATATACTGTCAATTTTTTGAATTATAGGAACAATAACTACGAGCCGTTTATAAAAAAAGAAAGGTGTTCTTTTTATATAGCGGTATTGTTGATACTCACTTTTAACTTCAAAATCCTGTGCATTAAGCTGCTCGATACCTAATTCTTTGAACCATTCGCCCTTTAATTTGTTATAGAGTTTTTCATAAGCGGGACCTTTTATTGAGTTGATATTCCACAGAGAAAAATGCAGCGCATAATCAATATAGTCCCGCTTAAATTTTTCAAAAGAACCAACTCGCTGCAAATGCTCCCGCAAGGCAATCAGCGCATAGTAAAAACAGTCCCATGACTTTTCCCGTGTGACCGAAAGTGAAGAGGAAATGGCCCGCCGTTGGTGTGCCAGTGTCTCATCCAATATTGTTATACGTTTTGCGTCTGTGACGGCAGAAAATACGAACAGCAAATCGTTGCTAGTGCGCTGCTCCTGAAACAGATATCCTTTTTCACGAATAAAGGCTGTGCGGAACAGTTTGTCCCACGCCCATCCTATAAATGCTCGAAAGGGATTTCCCATGATGTCGGTTCCCGCAAAAGGACATATGGCCGGAATTCGTTTTTTTTGCAGTGTCCACGGAGCCGGCTTAAAATAATCGGAATTGTTCCAATAAAAATCCGCGCGAAAGACAACAATATCCGCGTCATCTTCCTTCGCTTTTGCATAAGCCAGTTCCAACATATTCTGTTCAAAAAAATCGTCGGAGTCCAAAAAGGATAGATATTCACCTGTTGCTAGCTCAAGACCACGATTTCGAGCTGCACCTGCGCCGGCATTTTTCTGGTTTAGGATTCTAATTCGATAATCCCTGCTTGCATATTCCTCTAGAATCAGCCAAGAGCCATCAGAAGAGCCGTCGTCAATACAAATGATTTCGATTTCCTGCAAGGTTTGATTGATTACACTATCCAAGCATTGTCTTAAATATTTTTCTACATTATAGACAGGAATAATAACCGAAACTTTGTTCATATTCATCCTTTCATTTTAAAACCTGCCATCGTTTCTCTATACCTATTTAGCACCGTAAGCCTTACCACTTCCAAGCCATAATGCCGAATCATTATCCCGTTCTCATCGCCTATCTTCTCCCTCAATATCCCATTATGGCAGAGCGCCAACAACATATCCGCCAGCGCCTTCTCTTCCCCTAAATTATATAAGAAGCAATTCTGTAACCCACCCAGCAAATCTGAATGCCCCTTGATCCGAGAAGCCACCACCGGCAAACCGCAAGCCATGGCTTCCATCACGTTAAACGGCAATCCCTCGCTGCGGCTTGTTGAAACCGCCAGGTCGCAAATTCGATATAAAGAAGCCATATCTGAAACATGCCCCAAAAAGCAGATGCGGTCATTTAGACCGTATCTTTGGACCATTTTCTCATATTGGGCTTTCAATACCCCGTCCCCTGCCAGGAGGAGTCTCAACGATGGTTCCCCGGCTGCCGCCAGGGCAAAGGCCCGGATCAGTTCTCCCTGGTTTTTCCTTTTACTCATCTCGGCGGCATAAACGATCAGAAAATCATTTTCCTCATAACCGGCAGCGATTTTTAGCTTTTTTTTCTCTTCATCACTTACACCGGAGAATTTGGAGAGATCCACCCCCATTCCGGGAATAAAGGTGATTTTTTTTCCCAGTTTGTACCGTTCCGCAAGATTGTGGTCCACGCTGTTCATTACCATCAACACATCGGTCACCGGGGCCAGCATTTGCTCCACCAAGAGGTAGGGGAGTTCGGAAATCCGTCCTTCCTCGTTAAAGAAATATCCATGGGAGGTGTGCACGACCTTTCCGTAGTGCCGCTTTCCCGCCAGCATTGCGGCAAGACGGACTAGGGCGCCGGCAAGGGCTGTATGGGTGCTGATGACATCATACCGGTTTTCAATTATAAGTCGTTTAATGGCGGATACGGCACGTAAATTCCCAATGGCAAACAGATTTTTTTTAATTGGCAGTTCCAGCACATGATCCGCATAGGGAATTTCCGCCGCACCGGCTACAGCCACATCCACCCGCCAGCCCTGTTCTTTAAAAAACTGAAGATAAGGCAGGTGGAAATTGAGGATATGCGATGCCGTCGAAGCACAATAGAGTATCTTTTGGTCCATCATTTTTCTTCTTTCAGTTTGTCTTTAATAAGCACCCTTGCAGGCAAAAACAACGCTGATGGTACGTATGAGTAAAGTTATATCCAGCCATAATGACCAATTGCGTATATACCAGGTATCAATTTGCACCCTTGTTTTGTAGTCCACGTCACTTCTTCCGTTAACCTGCCATAAACCTGTAATTCCAGGCGGCACCTGGTAATAGTTATCAATCATTGGACCATATTTGATTATTTCATCCTGAACTATCGGCCTGGGCCCAACAAGGCTCATTTCTCCTTTTAGCACGTTAATTATCTGAGGTAATTCGTCCAGGCTTGTTTTGCGCAGAAAATTACCTATACGAGTAACCCTGGGGTCATTTTTTAATTTAAAATCTCTGTTCCATTCTTCATAGGCTTCTTGATCATTTTCCAATAATTCCTCCAAAACCTGTTGTGCATTACTTACCATGGTTCGAAATTTTAAACAGTTAAATTCAACACCATCTTTCCCTAAACGGCGGTGCGCAAAAATAACCGGGCCTTTGGATTCCACTTTAATCAGGATGGCAATTAAAAGCATAAACGGTAATAAACCTGTAAGAATCAACAACCCCGCCAATAAGTCAAAGGCTCTCTTAATAACAATGTTTACTTTATCATTTAAGTTGTTTTTAATACCGAGCACCAGGGTGCGTTCGTTGAACAGGTACTGCACGTCAACCCCTTCCATGGGCATACCGAAAAGATCCGGCACCACCAATAGTTTATGGGCCTTGCGCTGTAACCGGTTAACCAGTTGGACCAGTTTTTTTGACTCCATACCTGGAACGGCCACAATAATATCGCGAATACCGCTGCGCTCCATTATGGCTTCTGCCTCATCAAAACTGCCCAGTACCGGAACTTCTTTTCCTGAAACCAGTGCGGGCCGGTGCAATTGCTCGGCTTTGCCATCACCCAAAAATCCAACCGGTTTATAGCCAATGGTAGGTTCACGGTTAAAAGTATTGGCAATAAGCTTCCCCGTTTCCCCGGTACCTACGATAATAACAGGCTTTTCCCAGATATGCAGTTTTACCAGCACTAACTTGCCCAGGTACCGTAAAGTTGGCACAACAAATAAACTGATAGCCCAGGCCAGCATCACCAGGGTACGGGAGGTCGTGTCCCCCAACTTGGCTAAAAACACTATACATACGACTACCAAAAAAGCCAGTGTGGTTGTTTTTACTAGCTGCCCGGCTTCCTGCCAGAAGGAAAGGCGCTTGGTGTATGATTTTTCGAAAATGAAAAAAATGCACCCAAGTAGAGGTACCCACCATAAAACATGAAAAATAACACTTAAAAATATTTCAGGAAAAGTTTTTATTACAGCGGGCAATAAAAAAGCCCTAATCGCAAATGCTATTAAAATACTTAAATAGAAAGCCAGTATATCATTTAAAAGAAGCAATGGAACAGCCAACCACTGTAATTTGCTATTATATATCTTTGGTAAATTTAAAGAAAAGTTATGTTCAGTGAGTGTACAAGACCCCTCCATAATACCGGGAGGCGACGTATTTAAAGATGTATTTAAAGTTTTTAATCTCTGGTTATAACTCATGGAACCACAAGCCCTTCAAGTGGTAATCTTTAATTGCTGTTCTGTAATGAATTACTTTTATAAAACCGGAATTTCCTTTAAAGACTGGTATTGCTGGTCATATTCCGGGGCAATTTTGTTCGCTTCATCCAGCATTTTTTGGGCTTGTTCGGCCCGGCCGTTTTTCTCATTCAATAATGCTTGCCACAACAAGGCTTGCCCCTTTATTTCTTTCTTGCCCGACTTTGCTGCCTGTTGCAAGTATTTTTGCGCTTCGGGCTGGTTGCCCAGGAAATAGCCGGCCTGCCCCAAGGCGAGCTGGATATTGTCATTTACCGCCAGCTTTGGCCCCTGCCACATGGCAATATCCTTCCCATTCAGTGACGCTGCCTGTTCATTGACTAGTTTAACAACACCGGCGACTTTGTTAAAATGCTCCCGTGCAGCATCCTTTTTACCAGAAATCAACTCTTTAACGCCCAGGTTAACATAATTTTGGGCATATGCTTCGTAAACTTCTATGTTATTAGGCGCCTGTGAAAGAGTGTTTTTAATTTCTCCGACAGCCAGCTCGTTTTTGCCGCTTGCTATGGCTACTTTCACCAGGTTATTGCGCACCGCAAAACTGTATGGACTCAGGTCAACCGCCGCCCTGGCTTCAGCCATGGCGTCATCGCTTTTCCCCAAACCGCTGTAGACCTGGGACAAGATAACCCGGTAATCCGCATTAAACGGATTGTAACCAGTGGCTTTTTCCAGGCTTTCAATTCCCCCGGCAGCGTTATTTGCTCTTAAATAATACATTCCCTGGTTATATAGTTTGGAAGCATTTAGAAGACCGGCACATATCAGGATCACGATCAGCATTACCGTCGTTACCGCTGCAACGGGAGCATAATTAAAGGTGGCTTGTTTCGCGCGCCGCGGCTCCTCTGCTTTGTCCAGCCGCAGCAAACCCAAGGTCATACCCATAATACTCCATAATCCAATGGTAATGGCAGAAAGTGAAAGATCAAAGTCGATCAGGGCATGGCCGGCGATCATGAGAAAGACAACTGCAAACAACCACACCAGCTGCCGGTGCGTATCGTTCATTTTGTTGGTTAAGAACAGCCGGCAAGCCAACACCAGGAAGGACAGCCAGATACCAAACACAATTATAACCCCGGGAATAGCCGTTTCCACTCCCACTTGGAAATAGTAGCTATGTACTTCCCTGGTGGTGTAACGGTAACTCAAATAGGCCTCGTAGGCTTCTTTCCAGCCGCCGCCGCCCCAGCCCAGCAGTGGTCGTTCCTTGATCATTTCCGCAGCGCTGCCCATGTAATATACACGCTGAAAAGCATTTTCCAAATATTCGGGGCTGGTTACTTTTTCAAAAACTTGCGTTTTCCCGGATGCCCAAATCCCACCGGCTATTATAACAATAACAGCCAGGGCGGCAAAAGTCAGGATAAATTTTTTACCATCGCCGGCCCACCGGTCAAACACATATCGGTTCAGCAAATTATAAGCCAACTGCCAGGCCAAAGCCAGTACCAGACCGCCCACAATCCATAACCAGGCCTGATCGTGCTGCTTATTCTGGGCCAGGAGAATAAACTTATCAATTACAACATAAGCAGCCGCACCCAAGCAGCCTGTTGCCAGCGAAGCGGTGAGCCGTCTTTCGTTACCCGCGCCAATTAAATAAATAACAAACACCAGCCCGAACACCAGCAGCCCGGCCCTGGACTTACTGCCAATAAGCACGGCCAGTAACAGGAAATTGCCGCAGGCGTAGAGGTAGCCCATGGGATTCAATCGCGCCAGTTTTAATTCAATGGCTTGCCCGGCACCAAGCGGCGCGGCCAGAAACGCGCGCCCACGGCCGTTGGAGCGGTGCCACAGGTGAATGCCAATAAAGAACACCGCCCCCAGGTAAACGGCCAGGGCGTTATGGTATTGAAAAGTTGATGAAATAGTACCGCCATATTCAGTAACATTAAACCCGTCATTGATATGAATCAGTTCCGTCGCCGTGGCCAGCCCGGCCAGGGCAACGCCAATGGCACTGATGTACATTACATGTAATAATTTATGTATATCTTCTTCATTACGGACTAAGCGGGATACAGACCAGTAAGTTAGGAAGTAAAGTATATTCTTGACTACCTCGTCGATGGCCAGACCTTTATTGACCGCCGTGAAGGACGATATTATGTAAATCACCGGCAAGGCTAACGCAAACCAGTCCAGCGGGCTACGCAGGAGTTTGTGATCGTTTTGCAGCCAGCGCCACAGAAAGGTGAGCCAAAACACCAGGGTGGCGAATATAAGAGCTTTTTCCTGCTCCGGGGCGAAGAACAGCCCTTGGAAATATGGCGGAAAAAACAGCAACAGCGCTAAACCCCAGAAAGCAATCTGGTGTAAGACATCAAGTTCTTGTTTACCGGCCTGTTCTCTTCCCTTTGGGGATTCTTTAATGGCCTTTTTTCTTTTTGCAGTCATTCAACGGATCTCCTATTCGGAAAAACTTTATTTTGTGTTACTGCTAAATTCACTTTTTGAGACTTTTATCCTATATACAACGCCCGTGCCGGGCATGTCAAGAGAGGGCGGTTAATGTGTTATTCCCTATAGACATTTTAAATTTCAACAAAATATCCTGATATCCTTCATTTAAGAGGGAAATTATGTTAGTTTATTTTAGGCAACTTTAAAATAACCTGGTGTTTATGGCATTCTTCAGTTATTAAGCCAGAATAATGAGGGAGGACAAACAAAAAAAACGCCCGCTCAACCAGTTGCAGGTGTTCTTGAATGTTTTCTTGAATAGCGATACTTATCGAATTTTAGGGTGCCTGATACAGGAGGTTTGTTTTTTACTATTCCGTAATTTGAGCAAGTACTTCCATAAATTTTTCCACACTGTCCTTTAATTGTTGCAACGTCGACTCCATATTGCTGGTTAGTCCTTCCATCTTACCCCATTCCAGCTCGTAACCATAAAGGTTGCGAAAACGATGCCTGAAGCTTAGATATTGCTGAATTTGCATTGCTAATTCAGGGCCAATAACAGCAGGTCTTTTAACCGGTATGTCCAGAGTCATTTGTTCCAGAAGTTCCCTGTGCCAACCCTCGCTTTTGGGCACCGTTTGGTCAATTTCCCGGGCAACATTAATAAATATTTTCTCAATTCCGGAGTAAAAGTCATGTAAGATGGAAGCGCAAGCCCTTACCCGCATGCTGTTAACCTTAAGTTCGCGCATCCTGGTTATTGTTTTCAGTTCTTCCACCAGTTTCTCCAGGTTAAAAAGTTCCTTGCGTACCCGAACCTCCAGCAAAATCAGATTGGGTGTCACAATTCCATTCCTTCTTTCTGGATGTATTCCCGCACTTCCGGGTCGATCCTTTCCAGTTCCACCAGGTCGAAGTCAAAGGGCGCGAGAATATCCATCACTTCGGAATACAGCTTCCAGAAATTTTCCCGGTTATTCAAGCCGGAAACGGCGATATCAATGTCTGAATGCTCCATAAATCTGTCTTCCCGCAGCAATGAGCCAAAGAGAATAACTTTACAGCCATAGTATTGTTTCAGGTGAGCAGCCGCCAGCCTGACCCGTTCCATGGCGTGCCTGTATCGCCTGATAAGCTGTTGTTCTTTTTGTTTTTTATGCTCCCGCCAACCGGTACGGTAGACGGCAAGCTGCCTGGGCGTCAGCATATTCGCGACACTTCCTTCTACAATGTTATTATGTTCATCTTAATGTAATCATTTAAGGTTTTTATGATAACATTTTACCATATTAATACAGAAACAAGAAGAAAAACTGCCTTTTGAGATACGAAATAAGAGCAGGCTGCTTTTTTAAAGTTCTAAAAAGCAGCCTGCTCTTATTTCGCACACATGTTTTATTTTACGAGCAGCATAAGCAGTGCTAAACCCCGCTCGGGGCCCCTCCCGGCGCGCCTTTGGGCGCATAACGTTTCATTTCGATTACCCGCTGCGCTTCCACGCGTTTTTTGGTGAGCAGGAATATCAGCGGTATGGCAAATAAAACAATTATCGTACTGACATAGAAAGTATCCCCGATAGCCACAGCCATGGATTGTTGTTGCAGGGTAAGAGACATTAAAGCAGCGGCGGTATGGTCCCCGCCGGAGATGCCGCCGGCAGCCAGTTGCACGCCGACACCGTGCAGCAGACCAGGTGCCACGGGGTGGTTAATGCCGATTACGTCACTCATGATTTGCATGTGATAAGTCTGTCTTTGCAGCATCACCCAGGTTAAGAAAGCAATGCCCAGCGATGCCGATATCTGGCGGAACAGGTTGTTCATCGCCGAAGCCCGGCCGGATAGAAACGGCGGTATGCTATTCATCCCGGAGGTGGTGATGGGCATCATCATCAAACCTATGCCTGCAGCCCTGATGATCAGCATCAACTTTAACCATTCAAGGGAGGTGTCTATATTAACCACACGCATCTCATAAGTAGTTATAATTAATATGATCATTCCGACAACGCATAATGGAAAAGCGCCTATCTTGTCAAATAACTTACCGCTGATGGGCATCATTATTCCGCTCATCGCCGCCATCGGCATTAAAAGCAAGCCCGTTTGCATTGGCGTCAACCCCATGAGGTTCTGGGCATATATGGGGATGAGGAATATAGCTGAAAAAAGGCCGATGGTCAATATTGACGTAGCCACGGTGCTTGCGGCGAAAACCGGGTTGCGGAACAGCTTAACATCCAGCATTGGCTGTGGCGTTTGCATCTCCCAGATGACAAACAGCAGCAGCAGGAAAAAGGAGCTGACAAATAATGTGACAATATACTGTGAAGTCCACCCCTTATCTTGTCCTTCGCTCAGCGCCAACAGCAGGAAGAAGCAGCCCAGTCCGCTGAATATGAAACCTGGCAGGTCAAATTTAAGATCTGCCACTATTGGGGTTTCCTCTAATATTAACCTGGCTAAAATGCTGACTATAACGCCAATGGGTATGTTGATGGTGAATATGGTATGCCAGGAGAAATTGTCAACCAAGTAGCCGCCCGCAGTCGGACCGATGGCCGGCGCCAGCATGGCGGTGATGCCCCAGACGCCCAGGGCCATACCCAGTTTATCCCGGGGTACGATGCGGAAAATAATGGCCATGCTGACCGGGATCATCATTCCGCCGCCTATTGCCTGCAATACCCGGAACGCCACCAGCGAGTTGTTGCTCCAGGCCATGGCGCATAGAGCCGAACCAATGGTAAAGGCAATCATTGATGCGATATACAACCGTTTGTAGCCAAACCTGTCGCCCAGGTAACCCGTCACCGGGATGACCACCCCGGATACCAGAAGGTAGGCGGTCATCACCCACTGGATGCTCTCCGCACCCACGCCAAAAATAGACATGAGTTTGGGCAGGGCCACGTTGACAATGCTGCTGTCCAGAATCGCCATAAACCCGCCCGCAATTAAAATAAACACGGAAGCCCAGGGGATGGGCGAACCCGGCGGCGGTGCGCCGGGTGGCCCACCAGGGGGGCCGCCAGGACCCATACCCGGTCTACCACCGGGAGGTCCTGCTGGTGGTCCGCCGGGCCCCATGCCCGGACTACCGTCCGGAGGGCCGCCAATTTTCCCCTTACTTGACATGGATTTTCACCACGGCGTTGGTGCCGTAAAGCACCCGGGAAAGATCAGAAGTATTATCGAATTTAATTCTTACCGGGATGCGCTGCACCACCTTGGTAAAGTTACCGCTGGAGTTGGACTGCGGCAGCAGGGAGAAGGTGGATAGAGTGGCTTCGCCGATAAAATCCACTTCTCCGGTATATTTTTTACCTGGCTGATTATCCAGGACGATATCCACCATCTGATCCATCTTTACTTTATATAAGTCGTTTTCCTCTATATTCGCCGTGATGTAAAGTTCACCGGGTTTAATTACCCATGCCACCGGCTGTCCTGCCGCGCCAATTTCCCCGACATGGGCCAATTTGGCGATTACCAGGCCGCTTACCGGCGACTTGACCAGGGTAAGGTCCGTGTTGCCTCCATTGGGTAAGGCGGTGTCATCCATCCTGGCAATAATTTGCCCGGCCTGCACAGCGTCACCTTCGTCGGCTTTTATTTCCAATATCTCTCCTGCTATTTGCGGGCTAACCTTATAGATGTCTCCATCCACCCTGGCATCTTCTGTGCTCACGAAATGGATGTTGTTATACCAGTAATACCCGGTAATGCCACAAAGCGCGGCTACCATCAATACCAGGACTATAATTATGGTTACTTTATTTTTCATAGGCTTCGCCCCTTTTTTTGTGTGGTGGGTCTGATTGCGGGGTCAGACCCCTTGCTATTCGGTTACGGGCGGACAGGGTCGTCCGCCCCTACATAAATCCCTTGATAATTGGTTTAGCTTACTGTGTCGGTCGGCACTTCCTTGGGCATTTTCTTATTGCGCCCTTTGTTTTTTCTCAATTTAAACTTCTTGCCCAGATCATCCAATATGGTATACACAACCGGCACCAGCAGCAAGGTTATCAGTGTTGAAAACAGCAGGCCGCCCACCACTACTGTGGCCATCGGAGCCTGGGATTCGGAACCTTCGCCGATGCCCATGGCCATAGGCAGCATGGCCAGTATCGCCGTCAGCGCGGTCATCAAAATAGGCCGCAAACGGGTGGGACCCGCTTTAAGAATGGCTTCATTGCGTTCCATGCCCCTGCCGCGCAAAACATTGACGTAGTCCACCAGCACAATGGCGTTTTTCACCACGATACCCGCCAGCAAAATAACTCCGATAAAAGCCGGTACACTGAAAGACCTGCCGGTAAACAGTAGGCTAAAGATTACACCGATAACGGTAACCGGAACGGAGAACATGATGATAAAGGGATATAGCAGTGATTCAAACTGCGCCACCATCACCAGGTAAACCAGAATGACAGCCAGTATCAACGCCAGTCCCAGGTTGCCGAACGCTTCCATCATTTCCTCGTTCTGGCCGCCGTATTCAAAGGAGTATCCGGGCGGCAGAGGCAGCTTATCCAGTCTGGCGCGGATGTCTTTGGTTACGGTGTTCAGGTCGCGACCGCTGAGGTCCCCGGTAATGGAAACATACCTGGACTGATCCTGCCTGTTAATGGTGCTCGGTCCCTCCTGCTCCACAAGATCGGCCACCGTGCCGAGGGGTACGGTCTGGCCGGTCTGCGACATAACCGTAAGGTTTTTCAGGTCGGCCAGGCGGGCCGAGGCGGCATTGGCCAACTGCACCCGGATATCGAACTCGTCTTCTCCGGTGCGGTACTGGGTGGCCACCGAGCCATCAATGGCGGTGCGCAATGTAGAGGCCACTTCCGCGCCTCCAAGCCCGTACTGCGCGGCCTTATCACGGTTAACCCGCACACTGATCTCCGGCAAACCTTCCGCCAAACTGGTTGTAACCTGTGTGGTGCCGGGCACCTGCCTGACTATTTCCGCAGTCTCGTCGGACAGTCGCTTTAACGTATCAAGGTCGTCACCTTTAATATCGATTTGTATGGCCGAGCCCGTGCCCTGGCCTTCGGAAGCCGGGCCGGTGGCGGAAACAGTAATATCCGCGCCGGGCATACCCTTAACCAAACCCCTGATTTCCTCGGCCACAGCTTCGGAGGATCTGTTGCGTTCGCCTTTCTCGGACAGCTCAAAATATACCTGTCCACGGTCGCTGCTTGATTCGCCGCCCATGCTCTCGCTGCCGGTAAAGCCCACGTTGGAGTATATATTTCTAACTTCCGGTATTTTTTCAGCCAATTTTTCAACCGCGGTTATGTAGCGGTCGGTTTCATCCAAATTGGTGCCGTTGGGCAAATCCACCTGGACTTTGACGTATCCTTCATCCATGGTCGGCATGAACTCGGCGCCTACCAGTGGGAAAGAAGCCATACTGGCGATAAAGAGCGCCACCACGCCGATAATCACCCAGCGCCTGTGCCCGAGGGACCACTGCAGCATTTTCCGATAACGGGCATACAAACGGTCGAGCCACTTTTCAGAAATTCCGTAAATCCTCCCCGCTAGCGTGGTCTCTTTGGGCTCCGACAGTTTCAAGAATCTGGATGACAGCAGCGGCACCAGGGTCAGGGCCACCGCCAGCGAAGCGCCCACGGAAAACGAGACGGTAAGCGCCATAGGCTTAAACAACTGGGAAGCCAGCCCTTCCACGAATACGATAGGCAAAAACACTGCGATGGTGGTCAGCGTTGATGCGATAACCGGGCTGGCCACCTCGGCGGTGCCTAATTTAGCCGCGTCCACCAGAGAATAGCCCTGCTGCCTGTGACGGTAGATGTTTTCCAAAACCACAATGGCGTCGTCCACAATCAGACCCACGCCCATGGCCAGACCACCCAGACTAATCACATTCAGTGTCATATGGTTGAAATAAAGCAGTACAAAAGTAAATATAATGGATATGGGAATTGACGTTGATATAATCAGTGTGCTCCGCAGATTGCGCAGGAACACCAGCATTACCAGCATAGCCAGGATGCCGCCAACAAAGATTTTTTCCACCACGCTGTTAATTGCCTGTTCGATGAATTCAGATTGATCCAACAGTACTTTAACTTCAAAATCACCCGGCAAGTCCGGCTGCATCGCCGCAATGGCCTTTTTAATGTCTCTGGCCACCTGCACGGTGTTGGCCACGCTCTGCTTGTTGATCATGATGGTCAGGCCGGGCTGGCCGTTCACCCGGCTGATGCGGGTGGCTTCCTTGGTGCCGTCTTTTACTTCCGCCAGGTCCGAAAGGTGAACCTGAACCCCCGTGGACGACGTTAACACCAGGTTCCTGATTTCATCCAGATCTTCGAACTCTCCGGTGGCCCGGACCAGCAGGTCTTTTTTGCCTTCTTCCACCTGGCCGCCGGAGACGTTCGCGTTTTCTGTTTGCAGTGCCTGCACGATTTGATTGATGCTAAACCCGTACCCCTGCAGGCGGGCTTGATCCACCAGCACCTGGATTTCCCGCTGGGACCCGCCCTGGACATCAACGGCGGCCACGCCGGGAACCCGTTCCAATCTGGGTTGAATATAATTATCCGTAACCTGTTTAACTTTTACCGGATCACGCCCGGATACCGACATTTGCATGATCGGCAGCATATTGGGGTCCATTTTAAAAACCGTCGGGCTGCCGGCGTCATCCGGCAGCATGGGTTTAATTAAATCGACCTTTTCCCTCATCTGCAGAGAAGCGAAGTTCATGTCGGTACCCCAGTTGAACATGACAATTACCAGTGAAGAACCGGTAGAACTAACCGACTGGATTGAATCCAGGTCGCTGACGGTGCCCAAAACCGATTCCATCGGGCGGGTGATCAGGTTTTCAACTTCCTCGGGTCCGGCTCCTTCGTAGTCGGTCATAACTATCGCCACGGGCAGATTCATTTCAGGATAAAGGTCGATATTAAGGCGGCTTAAAGAGACGCCGCCCAGAATCATAACAACGGCAACGAGCACTGCAATAAACAACGGCCTCTTAATCGAGAATTCGGTAATTTTCATTTGCTCGCTTCACCTATTTCTTTACTTCTACTTCAGCATTGTCTTGCAGGGAATCCTGGCCGGAAATAACCACCTGCTCGCCTTCTTTGAGCCCGTCCTTTATTTCTATACTCTTGCCGTCGCTGGAGCCGACCGTAACAGGGCGGCTGGCGGCTTTGTTGTCATTGATGACCCAGACATTATCCCTGCCGTCTATTTTTACCACAGCCTCCCTGGGCACAACCAGGGTTTTCTGCTTTTCACCGGTCAATTGTACTTCGGCAAACATGCCGGGCTTTAGCTTTAAATCAGAATTATTGATTTGCACTTTAATGGGATAAGCCTTGCTTGCCGGGTCAGCCGCCAGAGCTATGTTGCTGATAACCCCGGTGATGGGGTCGGCGGAAACCGCGCTGACCAGCACCGGAACCTTTTGCCCCTGTTTAATTGTGTTAATCTGGTTTTCAGTAACGGTTGATTTTACCACAACCTTGGATAAGTTAACCAACGAAACTACCGGACTAGCTGATGGACTGGCCAGTTCGCCGGGATCAACGTTTACAGCGGTAACCACCCCGTTGATGGGTGACTTAATAAAGCAGTTGTCATACTGCTGCTGAGCACTGGCTAAAGCAGCCCTGGCAGCAGCCAGCGCCGCAGGCTTTGTTTGCTCTAAATCAACCTTGGCCTGCTTGTAAGGTATCTCATAAGTGGTTTCAAAACCTGTCTGGCCGGCCTGCGCTATTACGTCGGAATCATATAATTCTTTGCCGCGCTCGTAATTGGCTTTGGCCTGCTCGTAATTTATTTTGGCAACTTCCAGGGCGGCTTCATTTTGGGCCACCCCTCCTTCCGCCTGACGAACGGCGGCAGCCTGGGTTTCGTTCTCCAGAGTAACAAGCACCTGTCCCTTGCTCACCTTGTCACCCAGCGACACATTAACGGAATAAACTTTACCACCTTGTCCACCGGCAACAACATCCGATGATTCCAAGGCCTCAAGCTTGCCGGAAACAACAGTTGTATCCGCCAGCATACCTTTTGCCGCAGCCGCTGTTTGAACGGGAATAACCGTTTTTTCTCCATCTGCGGTTTGGTTATCTTTGCCGCCACAACCGGTAAGTGCTGATAAGATAATTAACCAGAAAGCTAATACAATAAAGACCTTGCGATTAATAATCGCCAACCCCCTTTAGCGCGTGTATCTTTTAATTTTCGCAACTATCCAGCACTATTCTCCAGGCGGGGAGACAGGATCGTCCGCGCCTACGGCCTCCGGCTGAATATGCTATTTTGTAACTTTCCTGGAATCTTCCTGACGCATAAGATCAATTATCTTCTCGTAAGCGTTAATCATATGTAACAGGTCTTCTTCAGCCAACTGTCCAAGATAGCGCTGGATGGTCCTGCGCCTTGCTTCCAGGCATTCATGGACCACTTCCCGGCCCTCTTCCGTCAGCTCAAGCCACACAACCCGGCGGTCCTCTTCAGAGCGGTGGCGCACCACCAGCCCGGCCCGGCACAGCCTGTCCACCAAAGCTGTAATGGCGCTTAGAGACACATACAGATCCTCAGCCACTTTGGAAACAGTAACCCGCCCGTGGTCGTTAACGATCTTCATCATTACGAATTGATTGCGGGTTACCCCCCTTTCAAATGCGCCGGTCAGTTCCTGGTGCATCCTGCGCAAAAAGTGCTGCACCATTTCATCCAACCGGTCAAAGTAGCGGTTAATCAATTCTTGTTTTGATTCTTGTTGCACTTCCGTTTCATTCTCCCTCCCCCCCCCTTGTTACGTCAAAATGGTGTTCTACAATTATTATTTGCAGAATTAATAGTTCACTAGGTTAAGTTTATTCTTTCTATTATAAGTTGTCAATTGGCTGACTTGTTAACTTTTTGGATGTCATCAAGAAGGTCTGTTTTTTATTATTCAAGTAAAAAACGAGGTCTTTAATCTCGTTTAATGGCAGGATTTGGGCCTCTTGTGTCGAATTATAAAAATAATATTTTTTTGGCGGGGGTGTACATGTTTTCATGAATTATAACTTGATAAAACGGACGCTAATGTTCTTGGCGGCGTGTTTGATGTGTTTTTCCATCAGCAGCGCTGCCTGGGCCGCTTTCTCCGATGTGCCTGAAAGCCACTGGGCAGCCGGAACAATCGATAAAATGAGCGAATTGGGCGTGGTCGGCGGTTATACGGACGGGACTTTTAAACCCGGCAAAACAGTCAACCAGGCGGAAGCAGTGTGCATGGCGGTGCGGGCCATGAACCTGCAGAGCGACGCCAACACCGCACAGACCCAGCTTACTTTCACCGTTCCCGAGGGGATGGAATCCGATATCAGGCTGGCGCTGCAGCACGGGCTGGTGAAGAGCGACGAGTTCAGCGTTAATTCCGGTGCGTCCAGGGCCTGGGTGGCCAGACTGCTGGTGCGGGTAATCGGCAAAGAAAGCGAAGCGGAAGAAAAGCTGTTATTGCCCAACTATACCGATGCTTATAAAATTCCCGACTGGGCCGTTTATTACGTCAGAGTGGCCCAGGACTACGACCTGATTGCGGGTTACGACGACCATTCCTTCCGGCCTGATAATAATGTCAGCAGGGCTGAAATGGTGAGCTTTTTAGCCCGCGCTATGAATATGATGCCAAATACTGTAACGACACCGGACCCTGTAACCACACCGAATCCCATAACCACCCCGGCACCATCACAATCAACGGGAAACCTGATTGGTGGCTCGGTTGTAAATGGTACAATCGTCAAAGTTTACCCGGAGGAAAATGCATTGGTCCTGCTTGATGGCTGGCAGAATATAAATACCTATTACCTGCCTGACAACACGTCGATTTCCGTTATCGGTTCAAATTCTTCGGGCCTCGGCGTGCTGCAGCCAGGAGACAATGTGCAGGTAACCCTTGACACCGCAGGTTATGTATCCAAAATCAATGTCCTGTCACGCGGCACGGCAGCCGGCAACGAGGGAGTTGTTTACGATCTGGACTTCGATACCGGTTTGCTGACTCTTCAAATGAGTAATAACCAGTTAAAGCCGTACCTGATTGATGATAATGTAAGCGTGCGGGTGGACGGGGTCCGGTTCCCCACACTGCAGGATATCCGGGACGGCGACAGGGTAAAAGTAACAATTGACGGCGACAGGGTTACTGAAATTGAACTGCTGAAGGAAGCTGCAAGTTTAAATGTTTCAGGCGAGGTGATCATTATTGACACCAGCAAGAATATTATCAACCTGAATGTCCATGGCAGCCTGCAAATTTACCGGTTGTCGTCCAACGTCGATGTTAACATATCCGGTATATCAGCCGGCGCGTTTTTATCGGATATTAAAGAGGGTGACACAGTAACCGCGGAGATTGAAGACGGTTATGTTGTTGCGCTTAATGTAACCGGCAGGGAAGCGCAAGACGAGTTAAGAGGTACCGTGATGGCCGTTGACAGTACTAACGACATAATAACCTTGAAAGACCGCCTAAATAATATCAAGGTATATGATATTTTGGCTAATGCCAGGATTATCGTTAACAGCGACGATGATGCGGACATCAGTGATATCAAACAGGATATGGAAGTTAAATTCCGGCTGCTGGACGGCGATATAATTTATATTAATACCGACAACGCCAGCGAAGGCATAATCACCAACCTGGATAAAGATGGTATGATTATGGATTTCCAACACATCAACGGGGACAAAAAGACTTACTTTATTCAGAAAAACGTTGATATCAACAGCAAAGACAAACGCAGTGATTTAGAAGATATCCGGCGTGGTGACTACGCTAAAATTATGCTTGATGACGACGAGGTTGACGAAATCAACCTTCAGTCAAAGTATATTTACCAGGTGGAAAATGTCAGAAAGTCTTACAGCAGGCTGGAAGCCGTTGATCTAAACGGCAACAGCGAGCGGTTATATGTCGAAAACGGTGTGGACCTGGTGGTGCCGGGAATAACTTATCCTAATTTAAATGACGTGAATGAAGGCGATCTGGTGCAGGCCACTTATTACGGCACCGATCTGGACCAGGTGGAAGTCCTGAGCCCGGCAAGAGGCATAATTACCGCTGTCGATCCAACCGGCAGTATTTTCTCCATTAATTTGTTCAACGGCGGAACCAGAACTATATCTTTTAGATCCGGTGACCGGATAGAAATAGGAACTAAAGTTTACGGCAACATTTCTTACTTAAAAGTAGGCGACAGAGTGGAAGTACTGGAAAATGCCAGCAGCGGAACAGTGATCAGAACTGCCGAAGAAGTTGCCGGTACACTAGCTGAAGATTGCAGCAGCGGCGACAGTCACATTTATATTGACAAAGGATACAACTGGAAGAGATATGATTTAAATAATCATTTATACATTCATACCAATAGCGGAAGTACTTATTCTTTGGGCAATCTAAGGAAGGGTATGGATATTAAAGCTTACATGTTTTGGGATGAAATCTATGAACTGGTTGTTCAATAGCAAGAAGCTTTAATTTAGGAAGCTTTGTAAAATGCAGTAGCTAAAAGGCTTAACTGGCTGTAAATTCCAGCTGGTTAAGCCTTTTTTATAAAATTGTTGTTTTTTATTGGTTATAAGGAAGGAAAGGGTGAAAACACTATCCAAATATATCTATTACAAGTGTTACAGAATGGGAGCGATGACAGTGACCTCAAAAAAAATCATATTAATCCCGGCTTTACTGATATTTTTTTTCTGTTCCGCTATTACACCGGCTCTGGCCCTGGATATTTACTGGAAACCCGCCAACGATGAAAACGCCACCTATTCACAGCGTCCTTATGCCAACACCAACAGGGTGGATATCCAGGTGAACGTGAAAAAGGCCAAAACAGTTGAAGTTAACAACGAGGAGGCCATACAAATAGGGTCAACCGATTCCGAACTATGGCTGTTTCGCGACTACCTGCTCAAGCCGGGTGAAAATACAATTAAGGTCAAGGTGGAGAAACGCAGCAGCAGTAAAAAGGATAAAGATTCCGATACCGAAACTGATGATTTAACCATCACGGTAATGGAAACCCCTGCATCCGGCTCTTTCCGTTATTTTGAATCACCCGGTTCCAAGTTAACCGCTTTTGACAAATCAATAGGCTTAAAACTGCCCAAAGATACCGCAGTTATCGATAGTCAGGGCAGGGCGGCCTTTGACCAAAGTGTATCTATCCAAATCAACACCCCCCCAACTAACCTGGCACCATACTATTTGCCGTTAAGCCCGCTGTATTCGATTCATTCTGCGTCGTCTGCTTATTACCTGTCCAACGCCGGTGAACTGACTCTAAAGTATGACACATCCACCGGCAATGCCGACACCGATATGATTACCGTACTATATGCACCGCCTAATTACCAGACTTCCCTGTTGCAATTAAAAATGATGCAGAAGATTAACAGTTATAATCATACTGCCGATAGTGTTACTGTGCCTTTTAACAAATTCGGCTTCGGGCACTACCTGGTTGCACGGGTGATTTCCGACTTCAATGATTTTTCATTGAATAAAACAGGCGGATTGGACCTGTCATGGGCCAGGCCATATGTTATGGCCTTATGGACCAAAGGAGTCATGAATCCACTTGAAAAATATCCGGACGGTTCTTATGTACCCGATAATTATTTTGGATTGACCGATAAATCAGGTAAAAAAGAACTGCCGGTGACCAGAATTGAATTTATCAGCATGCTGGGCAGAGGTTTAAGGCTGCCGTTTTCCGCCTCTGTCGCGCAAACCCACATCTTTAGCGATATGCAAGACCTGGGGGTCTCTGATGTGCAGTATTTGGAGGCGGCTCTAAAAGAGGGATGGATTCCCAATAGCCTTACAATCAACGAAAAGCTGTATTTCCACCCTAATGACCCTTTAACCAGGGAAGACGCCTGCGCGTTTATGGCGCGCGCAGCCGGGTTTAGCCTGGTCAGCCAGGACCAGGCCACCCAAACACTAAAAGCATATTACCCCAGTGATTACAATTCAGCTGATAATTGGAACAGGCCGCACCTTCTGGCATGCATACAAAACGGCCTGATCACCACAACGAATAAAGGATACCTGGAACCTAACAAACAAATCACCCGGGCCGAAGCTGCACAGATGATTTATTCCTTAATGCAGAAAAATGGTTATTTATAGTGAAAATTGATCAAATTTCTTGATTTTATCTTTAATTAAATTTATATTTATATATAACTTGTCAATTAAATAATATCTTCTGAGAAAGGAGGCAAGTACCGGAACCAGAATTTTTCTAAAATTTACTTATTTCACTAGGACATCCCGCTATCTTTAGCCAACTCTTTTAGTGAACACAATTCATTTGATTTAAAATGGAAAGGAGGGACTTTTCGGCTCCATATTCCAGAACAATAATTGTATCTATGCTAATTTTAAGGAGGTTGAAAAATTGAGTAAAAAGTATTTGCTTATTGTTGTTTCTCTGCTGTTTGTTCTTGCCATTGCCGTTGTGCCGGCACAGGCCGCCGCCCCGTCCATCATGTTAAACGGCCAGACACTCCAAACCGATACCCCGCCCATGATCGAAAACGGCAGCACCATGGTGCCGATGCGTGCTATCTTCGAAGCACTGGGAGCCCAGGTAGCATGGGATGCCACCACCAAGACAATTTCAGCCGTCAAGGGTGATACCACTCTTGAACTGGTCATCGGCGGAGATGTCAAGGTTAACGGTCAAAAATTAGATGTTGACGCCCAAGCCACGATTCTAAACGGCAGCACCATGGTTCCCCTGCGTTTTGTAAGTGAATCCATGGGGGCTAAGGTTGACTGGAACCCGGATACCCAGATTATAACCATTACCACCGCCACTGATACAACAACACCGGAAGATCCAACTGTGGAAGAAGACGGCACTGTCACTGATGATACGGATGCTACCGATGATGCAGATGCCACCGATGACACTGACGCAACTGATGATACAGATGCCACCGATGACACCGACGCAACTGATGATACAGATGCCACCGATGACACCGACGCAACTGATGATACCAATGCCACCGACGAGGCAGCAAGCCAAACCGATGCCGACAAAACTCCCTTTGCATTGTACCTGGACGACTTAAAGACCAGATTCCTGCCTGAAAAAGCGGAAGGCGTCTCCACTACCTATCAATTCGTTATTACCGACGGCAACCCGGGAAGCTATTATGTAATTATTAAAGATGGCGAGTGCACCGTGGGTGAAGGAACTGCCGACAGCCCCACCGTCACCATTACGGTAGGTGAACAGCTTTGGCTGGACATAGCATCCGGGAAGGAAGACGGAACACTTGCTTACTTCAACAAAAAGTTTGAAGTTGATGGCGACCCGACACTTATTCAGAAGCTGCAAACATACTTTGAGCCTGAATCCGCGGAATAACCCATTAACCCAAAGAAAATCTTGACGGTACAACATATCTGCTTTTATAATCGGACTTTAAAAATGGACAGGCACCTTTTTCAAAATACGAAACAGGTGCCTGTTACTTTTGGGCCTATTATTTTTCGCTGTTGTTATCCTCAATGGGCTCAATGGGAATAAAAATTAAATTGACAGGCAGGTATGACCCGGCCGGCGGGATAAACTCCAACACTTTTGCTTTCCCCGGCTCAATCACACCAATCAAAGCAAACTCCGTCTGAGGCCTCAGCGCCCCCTTGTTGGGCAGGTTGAAAGCTTTTCCGTCCCATTTGGCGGCACCCGCAAACACGCCGCCCCGGGGAGAGAATACCACTCCCACCGGCTGCTTGGTTTTGACGCTGATATGATAAACCACCCCATAGTTGCCGCTGTTTTTACTAAAAAGGCCGTTGTCAGTTCCCCCTAAAAAGCCGTCATCCTCGCCATCGGCTATAACCAACCTCTCGGGCTCTGTGCCTTCAATTTGCACAGAAATGTCACGATTGGCCATTTTAAAAGTGCCGCGGATATGGTTGTCGTTCCCCACTTGAGCGGGTAAGTGGTCAAGATCGGTAAAAGTTAAAGGATTTTCACCACCAACAGCCACTACGGCATAAAGCAAATCATCATTTGATTCTACGTTAAACATCCCATGGATTGCCTCACCCGGCTTGCAGATATTATTCACTTCTTCATTCAACACCGCTATTTCCCCCGGTTGAAGTTCCCAAAAACGCACGTTTCGGGGATCAAAAGCCAGCAAGCGATAGGCAGCCGCGCGGCCAACACCCATGGGATCGCCCGGCCCGGCGGCACCCCACCTTTTAAGTGTCAGCTTTACCGGTTCTAAGCCCTGGTTAACAGCCAGCAGGTAAACCTTTTTTCTTTCATTTGAACCGTTAATATGGTGGTAATACAGCCGGTTTTCCCCGCTTAACGTGTCACTGTATAAAATACCGTCAGACCTCACCACTTCCGGGCTATTGCTGATCATCACATGGTCCTGGGTCATACTGACGGCCGGTTCAATTTGTTTCATGTCCAGCACTGAAATATCTATGTTGCCAAGAGGCTCTCCCGCTATGGGATGGTGAAAATTATAAGCCAGTCTGTCCATTTTGACTTCGTCGGTTACCTTAATTACCTTTGTGTACGGAGTACTCCACGCCCCCCGGCTGTCCTTAACCGCCAGGGTTACCTCGTACTCCCCGGCGGCAAAAAACGCCCTTTCATTACCCGTCCATTTTTTCTCCACGATCTGGTCACCATCGGGATCATAACTATTGTCTTCATAGATCACCGTTTCTCCCTGGGCTACAGTGTCCTCACTAAAGTTAAAGCTGGCCACGGGTGGTTTGTTGGGGGGAGGCAGTTGTTTGATTTTTATTTCCTTGGTTGCGGGTACGAAATCAACCTTGTAATTCATGCTTTCCGCCAGGAAGCGCATGGGCACCAGAGTGGTGTCGTTTTCAACCAACGTTTTCCCGGTAATAGCCCGGGATTTGCCGTTTATCACAGCCTTATCACTGCCCGGCTCCAGGCAAATGGTATTATCCTCTTGTTTAATAGTAATCTCATTTGTCCCGGTATCCCAGTTTATCTGTGCGCCGAAAATTTCAGCAATAAAGCGCAGCGGAATCATGGTTATACCATCAATGGTGCGAGGAACAGCCCCCATTTTATGTGCGGCCCCGTCTACCAGGGCATTTGTATCGTTTAACTTTAGCGTTACGGTGTCAGCCTTGTAGTTTTCAGCAGCAACGGCGGGTAATGCGGCAGAAATACAAAGCAGCATAAAAATAACCAGGCAAATAGTTTTCCTCAACATATATAGTGCCTCCCCCAAAATTAATTACTGTATTTAGACGCAAAAAATAACTATTTTGTTTCTTTTTATAAAAAAAAGTTATAAAAGTACAAAAAAACCGGACATCAAGCAATGCCCGGTTTTTTTGCACTTTTCAATTGATAAAAATAAGCCCGGGCGCCTAAAACCCGGGCTTATTTGATGTTCAATCAGATAATTACTTAACAGTCAGGGCAGCTGTCTTGGTGTCGTTGTCCCAGGCAGTAACAGCATTCAAGGCAACTCCGGCTGCGGACAGGGATACAAAGGTCCGGCCGTCTTTAATTTCAGCACCCTTATCTGTTGGCAGAGCGGTACCGTTCAACTTTACCTGCGGATCACCTACAGTGATCTGTACGACGCGTTCACCTTTAACAAAGGTAGCGCTCTTGGTGGCATTATCCCAGAAGATGTTCTGCGGTTCTACACCCAGCGCAGTAGCGGCGTCACGCAGCTGGACCATGATCCGTCCGTCGGAGATGTAGCTGCCGTTGTCACCAAGGGTAATGGTGGTGGTCAGCTTCTGCTCCGCCGGGGCCGGTGTGCCCACGTAAGCGTTTACTATTACAGCAGCATCTTCTTGCTGCGGAAAGACCAAACCTTCATCGTCGCCGTCTTCGTCGATGTCACGGGCATCCCATTCGTCGGTGGGAATTTCGTCTTTAACCGCATCTGCGTCATTTACTTCGTTAATGGCAGAGCCTTTAACGGATACTTTGATGTCGCCTTCAGCAACGGTGCGGTCCAAGGAGTACTGGATACCGCTGATAACGATGGTGCCGGCTTCGATGCTGTCATCATTGATGCCGATTACCAGCAGATTGTCTTCATCGCTGTCGTCGTCTTTAACGCTTACATCGTCGATTTCCAGGTCGCCTTCGGTCACTTTAACTTCAGGTTCGCCTGCAAACTGTACGCCCCTCGGCAGGTCGATTACCAGGTCCTCACCGGCTTTAATCAGACCGGCGTCGGCTTCAGTGATGGTAATGTCACCAACATCCTGGGCGTCGCGGCCGATGATTAAACCGTCTACTTTTTCTGCAGCTACTTTAACCGCGGGAACTACCTTGGCCAGGGTGATTTCATCCGCGTCAACGGCCAGTGTACCGCCCACTTCAGCTACCAGGTCGCCTTCAAAGCCGGGCTCAACCATTACTTCTATGTCGCCCAGGGTCAGTTCGCCGGCATCGTTTGTGGATACGCCGTTAACGCTCCACTTGGCTGTACGGCCGTCGTCGCCGACCAAGCCTACATATTCCAAGCTGGCTTTGTTGTCATCATCACTGTCCATGTCGGCATCCTGACCCCACTTGGCCCCGTTGGGCAGAGTCAGGAGCAGGGAACGGCCATCAACCATGCTGCCTGCTACGGATTCATTAACCTTGATATCGGCAATGATTTGCTCAAGCTGACCGGCGTAAATGGTAGGCACGTCACCGGTTTCCATCTTGACATCATAGTTACCGTAGTGGCCAACCACAATTTCACTTTGCGGGCAGGTGGTTTCGCCATCAACCTTGGCGATGACATCACCGGTTTTGGCATCGGTTTCGTCCTCTACCTTAATACCTACTCTGATTTCGAAACATGATTCTTCGCTTGTTCCAGCAAAGCTATTTGTGTCAATAATTAACTCATCGCCATCAACATAGAGTTCAGCACCATTTTCAAATGGGTTGTCACCCCAGATCGATTCAACGCCATATGTCGTAGGTGTAGCTTTGATATCAGAATAGTCAATATCGTCTACTGCATCGTATGCATCTTCTAAAGCTGTTTTTGCCCTGTCGCCGCTTAAGGTACCCAAGCCACCAGCTGCAGTATACTCATTGTTAATTTCGGTTAAAGCATTTGATTTAGCAGTATTAAATGCAGCTTCATCAGCAGCTTTCTTAATATTAGTGAATATGCTGTTATCCACTACATCACCTATCAAATCCTCCGCATCGGCTACATAGCCTTCTGCTTCAGACAAGGGACTCTCTACGGCCTTGGCGGATACATTGGCCCACTCAAAACCGTCCGGCAGGACCAGTTTAATGGACTCGTCTTCGCCGTCAGCCAGGGCACCGGCCCGGTCTTCTTTAAATCTGATGACCACCGGGTCGTCTGTACTGGTGTCGTCACCAAAGTTGGGCGCATCCATTACTTCGATATCCACTTCGCCACCAGACACGCGGCCGATAGGTACTTCCCCCGAAGCAATACTACTTCCTGAAGGAGCATCAATGGTTGCCAATATAGTACCGTCAAATCCTTCATCAACATATATAGCTCCATTGTGTACATACATGTAAGTTGAACAACCGGGATCAGGACCGTCCAATCCGTCATTCAGCGGAGTACCAGCAGGAGTCAGATCATGCGTTTCTATTTTTATTTCATTGTCGCCTAATTTTTCGACAGTAATTCCTGTGTTTAGGTGATAGTGCCCATCCGGCCATAAAGAAAAAACACTGTTTTTCTCACCTGAAACTTTAACCGGCCATTCAAAATAGTTCGTATCTTTATTACCCAGTTTCACAGACTTATCCACCGGAATCATTGCTACCGGTATTTGTGTACCATGGTAATCAACCTGTCCCGCATATACTGCGCCAACCACTCCAAGTTCGACTCCATCAACTGTTAAAGTATTCCAGTCATCTTCGCTCATTACATTGGCAGTGTCATTAATGTCTGCATCTACATCATCTGTATTCATATATTTAAAGTCTTCCGGTAAACGCAATATAGCACTATCATCTGGCTGTACCTTTCCAGGCGACTCTGTTGAAAACACCGTCCCCAGTTTTTGCACTTTATCATCATCAACCACCGGTATGTCCAATACTTCAACATCACTGGCAAAGGCCCCAAGGGGGGCAATTATGTTTAACAAAAATATTAGTGCAACAGCCAAACAGATTTTTTTATTTCTAACTTTCACCCCAAAACCTCCTTCTATGATAGAAAACTATTCCGAAAAATCGCAACTTTTTTGAGTGAGCAGTCATTCATATGTACCAACCCTCTTTCGCTCCGTCAATATCACCCACCCCCTCTGCAACTTTTTTTTGAAGATTTATTTTATTTTCAATATTAAATTTTAGATTCCTGCCACAAAAATTAATTTTCAAAATTTTTTTTACAATAAAAAAAGAGCGTAAGCTACGCTCAAAATCAAAACTAATTATCTCTGTGTTTTTATGCTTTTTCGTTGGGCAAAATGCTCCGTCCGATAAAATTGCGGTAATTGGCCACTGCCACCGCATGATTATACTTTAATTCAACAAGACTCTTTTCAGCATTCGCAAGGTTTTTTTCAGCAGTTAAAACATCACCTTTGCTGGCCATACCAACTTCGAATTCCACGTTTTTCACCCGCAATGCTTCTTTAGCCGATTGAATACCTTGTTCTACAGCCTTTATTGATTCCTGCATAGTGTTGATATCATGATATAAAAGATGCACTTGTTTGCGTAATTCGTCTTTAGCTTGTGTCATATTCATTTCTGCAATATCAATGTCGTGTTTTTCTACCTTGTAATCATTATTTACCATCAAAAGGTCTTTTCTCTCAAGGGTAATTTTCTGCAGAGCCTGCCATATATCAATGCTATTATTTACAGCTCTTTCAGCATCGAAATCTACATCATCAACTTCCATGGGTTCATAGGGAATGGAATCGGTCAACTCCGGCCGATCTTCCGGGTTTAAACCCAAATACTTGTTCAATTCCACATATGCTTTGTCTATTTCATCTTTAACACTTGCCAGATCTGATTGCGCCTGCTGCAGTTCGGCATCCACTCCGACCATGCTGGTAGTAGCCATTACCCCTACACCTAACTGAACACGGGCGGTATTTTTTTTCCATTCCATTTCTTCCATTGTTTTCTGTAAAGCTTTAGTCTTTTCTTCAAGAGATCTAATTTCCATATACTTGCCATACACATTAAGTGTAAGTTCATCAGTTTGGTTCTCTATTTCTTTACGCTGCATATTGTAACTCAAATCGGCCTGCAGTAAGCTGGAGTATGCCGCTTCAATTTCCGGCGAAGCGCCACCGTCAGGTGTAAAATTTTTAACATCCTTGACTGCGCTTTCCCTTTTGTCCTTTGCTTGTTCGGTCACTTCCTTTTGAATCTTAATTCCCGTATTGTTTTTCGCAGCCATGTCAATGGCTTCTTTTAACGATAATTTCATTGAAGTATCAGGCTGTTCCGCTGCCAAAGCATTGGAAAAGCAAAACCCCATTAAAACCACAACAAAAGCTGCCAAAAACATTATTTTCCGCACATCCACACCTCCATCCTTTGTTAATTAACTTAATAGTTTACTAGGTTAACTTTACTTGGTTTTTATATGCTTGTCAATATGTTGGCGATAAAAATAAGCCCGGGCCCGAAGACCCAGGCTTATTTATTTTTCAATCAGTCAATTACTTGACAGTCAGGGTAGCGGTCTTGGTGTCGTTGTCCCAGGCAGTAACAGCATTCAGGGCAACTCCGGCTGCGGACAGGGATACAAAGGTCCGGCCGTCCTTGATTTCCGCGCCCTTGTCGGTGGGCAGGGCAGTGCCGTTCAGCTTGACCTGCGGGTCACCAACAGTGATTTGTACAACGCGTTCGCCTTTAACAAAGGTAGCGCTCTTGGTGGCATTATCCCAGAAGATGTTCTGCGGTTCTACACCCAGCGCAGTAGCGGCGTCACGCAGCTGGACCATGATCCGGCCGTCGGAGATGTAGCTGCCGTTGTCACCAAGAGTAATGGTGGTGGTCAGCTTCTGATCCGTCGGTGCGGGAGTACCCACGGAAGCGTTTACTACTACAGCGGCATCTTCTTTCTGCGGGAAGACTAAGCCTTCATCGTCGCCGTCTTCGTCAATGTCACGGGCATCCCATTCTTCAGTGGGAATTTCGTCTTTAACCGCGTCTTCGTCGTTTACTTCGTTAACGGCAGAGCCTTTAACGGATACTTTGATGTCGCCTTCAGCAACGGTGCGGTCCAAGGAGTACTGGATACCGCTGATAACGATGGTGCTGGCTTCGGCGCTGGCATCATTGATGCCGATGACCAGCAGATTATCTTCATCGCTGTCGTCGTCTTTAATGCTTACATCGTCGATTTCCAGGTCGCCTTCGGTTACGGTAACTTCAGGTTCACCAGTAAATGCTACGCCTCTCGGCAGATCGATTACTAGGTCTTCACCGTCTTTAATCAGACCGTCAGCGGCTTCGGTGATGGTAATGTCACCAACATCCTGGGCGTCACGACCGATGATTAAGCCGTCTACTTTTTCTGCACTTACTTTAACCGCAGGTACTACCTTGGCCAGAGTGATTTCATCCACATCGACGGGCATTGTGCCGCCAACTTCAGCCACCAGGTCGCCTTCAAAGCCGGGCTCAACCATTACTTCCATGTCGCCCAGTTTCAGCTCGCCGGCATCATTTGAGGATTCACCGTTAACTCTCCACTTGGCAGTACGTCCGTCGTCACCAACCAAGCCTACATATTCCAAGCTGGCTTTGTTATCATCGTCTTCGTCCATGTCAGCGTCCTGACCCCACTTGGCCCCTGCGGGCAGGGTCAGCAGCAGGGAACGACCTTCTGTCATGCTGCCTGCTACAGATTCGTTAACCTTGACATCGGCAATGATTTGTTCAAGCTGTCCGGCGTAAATGGTGGGCACATCACCGGTTTCCATAGTTACATCATAGTCACCGTAGGTACCGACTACGATTTCGCTTTGCGTACATGTGGTTTCACCTTTAACCTTGGCGATGACATCACCGGTTTCAGCATCGGTTTCATCCTCAACCTTGATACCTACTCTGATTTCGAAGCAAGAATCTTCGTTTGTTCCATCAAAGCTGCTGGTATCAATGATTAACTCGTCGCCATCAACATAAAGTTCAGCGCCATTTTCAAATGGGTTCTCGCCCCAGATCGATTCAACGCCGTATGTTGTAGCTTTGGTTTGGATATCAGAATACTCAACGTCGTCTACCGCATCGTATGCCTTTTCTAAAGCAGTTTGTGCTCTGTCACCGCTTAAGGTACCCAAGGCACCAGCAGCAGTATACTCATTGCTAAGTTCGGTTAAAGCATCTGATTTAGCAGTATCAAATTCAGCCTCGTCATCAGAGTTCTTAATGGCAGTGAATATATCGTTATCTACAACATCACCAATCAAATCCTCTGCATCGGCTACGTACCCTTCTGCTTTGGACAAGGGGCTCTCTACAGCTTTGGCGGATACGTTGGCCCACTCAAACCCGTCCGGCAGGACCAGCTTGATGGATTCGTCTTCGCCGTCAGCCAGACCGCCGGCCCGGTCTTCTTTAAATCTGATGACCACAGGGTCGTCTGCACTGGTGTCGTCGCCGAAGTTGGGTGCGTCAATTACATCAATGTCAACTTCGCCACCGGTTACCCGACCGACTGTAAGTGTACCGTCATCAAATCCACCAGTACCGTCAAGTGTCATCTCGATATCGCCGTCAAATCCTTCATCAACGTACACGGCGCCTAATTTGAAGGAGAAATATCCATCTGCGCCGGGATCAGGAGTACCAGCAACAGTCAACTGGATTTCATTGTCAGCCAATTTTTTAATTTCAAGCATTCCAGCGCCCCATAAGGCGTTGGTGTCCCCACGGTAATTCTCGGGAACTGAAATTATATTTTTGATACCATCCGTACCATTGGTACCATACTGATAAACGCCACCAGCTACACTGGTTTTTGACCAATCAGCCTGGGTCATTGCATTACCGTCTTTATCTACAAATTCAAAATCACTTGGCAACCGCATGGTTAAACGAGCGCCTTCACTTACTTCGCCAGGATCCAGTTGAACTGTTACTGTTTCCAGATCCTGTATCTTGTCATCGTCTACTACTGGGACATTGGAATCGTAATCGGCCGCAAATGCTGCGCCCCAGGGGAACACCATGGTGAACGCGAACACGAGAGCCATTAGTAGTGAAAATCTTTTGCTGCGTACTTTAAGCAAATTAGTTTCCCTCCTTAAATTGTTATTTTTGGCCCCTCGGCCAGATTTAAATGAAAGTTACTTTAGTTTTACATCCCCCCTTGAACAGGTATCAGTTAATTTATTAACTTGCTGCTATAGAGAAGCGGCCAAGCCGCCTGCTCACCTTGTGAATGTGACATCTAAATGAGCCGTCTGGATTATTATATCTTCGTTCCTGTATCCTGCAGTGCATGTCTTTATCTGCCACTCGATTGTTAGACACACGGCTAAACGTAAAAGTTCCATTCATCTGGATTTTTTTCTGCTCATTTAATATTTTTCGTTAGTTTGGGTATTTTGGATTTCTTTGTTTTACACCCGTTTCTTTAGACACATGGTTTTTGCGAAAAGTTCCAAACCGGATCAAAAAAATTTAAAAACTTTTTACCGGCAGATAATTGGCGTATAATAATATGAAAGCGCAAAGGGCCGGGTTTAATTTAATTATTATATTTGAAATATCAGGACAGGCAGGCAGCAGTAACCTTTGATAAATTTAATGTTTTAAAGTAAATTATTAATTAGATTAATTATTTAATTCAATAAGTTTTGCCAGTATTTATTAAAATAGTTAAAATAGTGCCCCGCTGTCGGAACTTTTTCTCTTACATAGGTGTCTAAAAAGTATCCGGAGCTGGAGCTCGAGGGGGATTGTCCCTTTGGATAACGTGAAGCTCCTGGTAACAAAATCCCAAAAGGGTGATACCAGGTCCTTTGAACAACTGGTTACTATGTATCAGGACAAAATATTTGCACTAAGCTACCAACTTACCGGCAATTACGCCGACGCGCAGGACCTGGCGCAAAATGTGTTCATCAAGGCTTACCGTGCTTTGCCCGGTTTTCGCAACGAGGCTGATTTCGGAACCTGGCTGCACCGCATTACAGTAAATCTTTCTATTAATGAAAAACGTAAAAAGAAACCCGAGGTATACCTTGACTCCCCGGTGCAAACCGGAGAGGGTGAAATGCCCCGCATGGTGGCCTCAGACATCGAAAGCCCCGAGGAGGCTTTTGAAAAAAAGGAATTTAGCAGTATGGTTCACGCCGCGCTATGGAAATTGTCCGAGGAACACAGGGCAGTGCTGGTATTAAGGGAGATGCAGGGTTATTCCTACGAGGAAATAGCCCAAATGCTGGACTGCACCTTGGGTACCGTTAAATCCCGCATCAGCAGGGCCCGTCACTCTTTGAAAATGCAATTATCCCAGGTTGCCTGCAATGGCAGGAAAAAGCAGGCTTAACCTTCCTTAATAAAATTAACCGCAGGGAGGTGAATCATAATGAATTGCACGCAAATTCAGCAACTGCTGCCGGAATGGCTGGATGGCGAATTGGATGCCGCCACAGCCGGACAAATTGAAAAACACGTTGCCACCTGTGACGTTTGCAGTGCAGAGGCTGATATCTGGAGAAATATCGGCAGCGTTTTACGGGAAGGAATGCCGGACATAAAGACACCGCCTGGCCTCGTCGCCAGTGTTATGAGTCAATTGCCGGAACAGCGCAGCACGTTTGCAGCAGGCCTGTTCACCAGGTGGAAACGCAGTATCGCTGTGGCTGCCGCCTTTATGCTGGTAACGCTGGGATCAGCGGGAGCCTACCTGAATTGGGGAGGTAATATGGCGGGGCAGCTGGCCGGCAACGGCAAAGGCAACCTGAGTAACTTTGAGCAAAATGTACCCACAACCTCACCACCGGAAAACGAAACGAACAAGCAAACGGAGCCGGATGATCAACCGGGCGATGTGCAGGCAGACCCCGGCCAAACACAGCAGACCGGCGGCAATGACAGCAATAATAATACTAATGATACCGATGCCAACGCCAATAAAGATACAACGCAACAGGGCGATACCAAGGATGGCCAAACCGATCCCAATGCCGGGTCAGGAACGGTCAAACCTCCGGCCAAAGATGCCGGCCAACAGCAGTATGTGCTGTTGGGCACGGACAAAAACCGGGTTTTAGACCGTATCTTTTTAAATGTCAAAGTCGATGATTTGCAGGCCGCCCACCGGCAGGCGCTGGCACTTATCAACAGCAGCAACGCCACGTATGAAGTTCTGGCTTCCGAGTATACTCCCGCGGGAAACCAGGAGAGTTTAAAGATAATAGTCGACGACGGTTCGTCCTACGACTTGTTGGATAATCTTAAAAAGCTCGGACAGGTGTTGAACAATGACGCCCAACCGGTCGATATTAATGCACGCTATAAAGAAAAGGTTGAACAATACCAAGAACTGGCAAGCCAGCTAGGAAGCTCCGGCCCGGCGGAACAGGAAGAATTAAAGGTTAAGCTGGCCACTATTGAGGCGCAGCTAAAGGCTTGGGACCAGGAAGCAGATACGGATACAATTATACTATGGTTGGGAAATTAAAAAAAAGCGGGTGTTTTTGCAAAACACCTGCTTTTTTTGGCTTAACCGTACTTCTTATAGCTCCGGGCACCCGCAAGGGGTGCCCCTACTGCTGTTGCCGGGGCTGATTGGCATCGGTTATTACCGAATCCAACAACCTGTTCAAGGCGGCAGCCGTTTCAGCCCGGGTAATGTAGTTACCGGGGTCAAATAAATTCCCGGGTTTACCGGACAGCAACCCCAGAGCATCGGACATGCTCACGCTTTCTCTTGCCCAATTCGGAACTTTATCCCAATCCGCGTAGTGTGGTTTTTGCTGCGGGTTTTCCGGCGGGCCTTTTAGTATTGCATATGCGCGAACCAGCAGTGACGCTGCCTCTACCCTGGTTATTCGTGCCTGCGGCCGAAAAGTGTTATCGTCGTAGCCGACGGCCAGTCCCCTGCTGTAGGACAGAGCTACGGCATTCCTCGCCCAGTCCGGTATGGACCCTACATCCCTGTACGGCAAATTTGCCATGAGATTGCCCGAGCCCAACAGCCTGGACAGCAAAACAGTAAATTCACTCCTGGTAACGGCCTTGTTCGGCCGGAATGTGCCATCCGGATAACCGCTCACCATGCCGCGAGCTGCCATGTGGCGAATATCTGTTTCCGCCCAGTGCCCGCCGATATCGGTAAATCCTTTCCGCTGCCGGGCGAGATTTAGCTGAAGTCCGGCCACCCCGCCGGTTGTCCCGTCCACGGCCACCAGTTGAATGTCTTCCTCCTCGCCGGCTTTGATCGGGTAATAAAATGTCCCGGAAGCGTTAATTTCAATCTCCCTGACATCGCCTCCCGGATACCGGGCATAAAGGCGGGAAGCGGAGGTTTGACCGGTAACCATAGAAAATTCTTCATATGGCACGGTGGATATTATTTTTAATTCCGGCGGCGCGACCCCTTTCCGGGTTTCCGCTTCCAGGTTTGCGGCAACCTGCCGGCCGTCCGGCGTATAAAGAGCAGAAACTACAACCTGTTCTCCCGGCAGCAAATCCCTGAATTCAACAGGATAGCCATTTTTAGTTACCGCGGCAAATGAGCTAAGCATTAACGTTTGACCGTTGTCAAGCTTCATTCCCTGCCCGGAGGTATAGGATTTAAAGACGCTTTTTACTTTTTTAGCGCTCTCGGCGATATCCACCCGCCATACCGTATCCGCGGAGGGATCCCGCGCAACCCGTACCCATTGGCCGGGATTTAATATAGCAATGCCCGCGGGCATGCCCCATCTGTACAGCCGGGTTTCGGGAGATAAAATTAAATATCTGAAACCTTTGTTGCTGTCCATTAAATACAGCGTATCTTCTTCCGCAAAAATCACCTGACCGTAACTAACATCAGAGAAAGCAGTAACACCCAGCACTTCAGTGGAACCCGGCGCCAGATTGAGCATGACCAGATCATCTTCTTGCAGCGAATCAAGTGCAGCCGGCTGCTGATCCCTGGCGATGGATATGCCTGCCATAACGTGATACCGTTTACCCGAGGATAAAGTTATATTTCCTGCGTCGCGGTTCACTCCGGCTATATGCCCCAGAGCCAGGTAGCGTTTTACGGTCAGGTGATAAACCAGTTCATCAACCCCCGAAGTAATTTGCACCGGCATACCGGGCAAAAGATTGTCCAGGTCCGCGGTGGTGGCAGCGCCAAAAGGCAAATCGGCCGCATCACCGTCTACTATGACATCGGAAAAATCTATTGAGGCTTCCCGGGCCAGACTGAAAATTTGCCGGTCCTCCAGCAGTTCAATTTGCCCCTTTTCCCGGTCAACCCCGGCCAGAACACCCTCGTTCTCAAGGCTGGTAACATGCGCCTGCCAGATGGTTTGGTCATGGGGGTTGATATAAGCCGTTACACTGCTGCCCGGGGTAATCGTCTGTCCTGCCGGCGAGGCACGGCCGTTGACAACCAGGGCTTTTTTAGCCTCCGGATTGATAACATAACCACCTTCCCGGTAATCACGATTAACCCGCAATAAAATTTCTTTTTCTTTATCTTCCATTTCCTTAATCCCGGTGGCCTGCCAGGTGCGGCCCACAACATATGCCAGGCGGGAATCATTAGTCGCTTCCAACCGATAAACATCAGCGCCGGCCGGGATTTTTTCACCGGCTGACAGCAAATGGTCATCAACAGCCGATATGGTTTCAGGTGGCAAAGAAATCCCTTTTTCTCCGTTAACCGTCTCCCGGCCCGGAGGCTGGCCGAAAACCAGGGCAAAGTCCTGAGTCAGCCCGCTTTCCGTTGAGGCATCTTCTACAACTGACCGGCCGCGCACCACGATTTTGTATTCTCCGGATTGGGGATCGGGTATATAAACCTGCTCCACATTGTTGCTGTTATCCTTTTTGCCCCGGCGGTCGAAGTCATTTCCATAATATGTTTTTCCGTCCGGGGCGATAACCTCCAGGTCCAGGTTGTTAACCAGAGTTGTTGCGGCGCCCGGCGCCGCCGCAGGGTCTGTCCAGGCCAGAGTAACTTTAAACGGGGCCCCGGCGGATGTGATTTTCTTTCCTATGGTCCTGCTGCCGCCGGCAGCCAATCCCTTTTTATCGTCCACCAGCTCAAAAAGTTGGTTTTGCAGGGCTATAACCGTGCTGCCCAGATCCAGTTGGCCGAAACCGGCCGCCGGGAGGTCCGCCTCCAAATGCTGCGCGCCGTTGATTAAGACAGCTTTCATTAGAGCCGCCGAGGGATCATTAAATCTGGTATAGTTTTGCAAATACTGGCGCAGCAGTGCCGCGGCACCGCCTGTGACGGCTGAAGCCATACTGGTTCCATCCATCACCGTGTAATCGGAGCGGCCATCCAGGTTCCCCTCGACCAGCCGGGAGGCTGTAGAAATTATGGAGGTGCCGGGAGCCACCAGTTCCGGTTTGATACGCCCGTCACCGGCGGGACCCCGGCTGGAAAACCCTGCTACTTCACCGGCGTCACCCATATCTCTCTCAAACGCCGGTCTGGAGCTGTTCGAAGCCCCGACCACCAGGGCATTTTTACTGTTGGCCTCCGCAGTAAGGCTATCCGTCTGGGGACCGGAATTACCCGCGCCGAAAATGGCCAAAAAATCATTATGAGTGCGCACGAACTCATCTATTTGAGCGGCCGTGCTGTCATATGTATTTTGTTTTTTACCCCAGCCATCCACATGAATGCGAACACCCGCACTATACGCCGGTCCAAAAAGTTCCTGCAGGTCCAAAGGCGGGGCGGTATTACCGTTTTTGTCCACAATGCCCTGAAAATACAGGCCGGCGCCGGGAGCCAGTCCGGCATATTTGCCGTCGGAGGCCTTGCCGCTGCCAACCAGGGTGCCCGCCATATGGGTGCCGTGTCCGATGGTATCCGCCGGCGTCTCAACTCCGGCCCAGGATTTAAGCATGGTTACCCGGGGCTTTTCGTCCGGTCCGGTTTGCAAATCGGGATGAATATTGGTAATTGAGCCGGTATCCAGCCCGCTGTCCGCCAGACCGATGATTTGCCCGGCTCCGTTAAGCCCGCCGGGAGTTATAAAATCCGGGATAGCCAGGGGCCTGGCCCCCACTATATCTCTGACCCGGTCATTTAAAAATTCAGGCCGGTCGTACTTTTCCACATACAGTACCAACGGGGAAGCCGCCAGTTTACCGACCGCAGCGCCGGGCAGTTCTATTCTCAAGTAGCGCCCTTCACCCGCAGCGCCATCCAGCACCCGTCCATCCAGGCTTTCTATCAGCTGTAATGCGTCGGGTTTGTCTCCCGCCCCGGTTAAGGTTACAGTGTAAACTTCCTGCTGGGAACCATTTTTTTGAGTATTGCCACTGCTGTTTTCTGGTGTTTGATGGCTGTCTTTTGGCTCGTTTTGCGACAAGCCTTTCAGTTTTTGTTCAGGAAGGTATTCTGTAAGGTTTTTAACATAGGGCAGTTTTTGCAGCGCTTGCTTTTGTCCGGCGCTGGCCCGTACCAGCAAAATCTCACCGTTTAGGCTACCCATCCAATCTACCTGTTCGGTGAGAGATTTTTTTTCTTTGCTGTTAAGTGGCCTGCTAATGTTTAACGCATACATTTCAAGGTCTTGTTTAGGCTCCGCCGCCCCGTCTTTGTCTACTTCTTTAGCTCCATCATTATGATTCAGCACGCTTTGCCGGTTACCCGGGCCCTGCCACCATAATACCAGGCCAAGTGCAATAATGGCTATAATTACAGCCATTCGCCTTAACTTTATCGTGCTATCACCACCTTTATTTAGTTTTTTATTGGTTAAACGGCATGTTCCTTTTGCCAATACTGGATTTGCGCTGTTGTTCTGCCATTAATGACTTTAGCTTGTATACATTTTTTCTACGGAAGCTTTTAAATTCCCTGTTAATTTACCTATTAAATATTTAACAATATTAACTATCTGCGGTTTATTTTTACCTTAATATTTATTGACGACCATAAAGGTAAATTGTTCCCTTTAATATGCAAATAAAATGAATAAAAAAATAAAACAAAAAGCACATAACATACTAAAGCCCCTCTGATGACAGAAGGGCTTTACTCTTATCTTATCCGGCGTATACTTTTTGCTTGATTACTTTGCGAATCATCCTGCGTTTATGCTGGTCGTTTAACACGTTCAACATGGTCAGCGCTCTGCCGGTACCTATGGCAACGCAGGAAAGGGGGTCTTCCGCAATGAACACGTTTAAGCCGGTCTCACTAGCTATAAGCTTGTCCAAATCGCGCAAAAGTGACCCACCCCCGGTCAGTACGATGCCCTTGTCAACTATGTCCGCGGCCAGTTCCGGCGGGGTTTGTTCCAATACTTCTTTGACCGCGCCCACAACCAGAGCAAGGTTTTCCCTGATTGCCTCATAAATATTATCGCTGGAGACGGTAACTTCTTTGGGCAGGCCGTCCAATAAATCACGGCCCCTGACCTGCATTTCGGCCGGCGGCCCGGCATCCGGATAAGCGTTGACAATTTCCATTTTAATCTCTTCCGCCGTGCGCTCTCCTATGGCCAGGTTATATTCCCGCCGGACGTATTTGATTATCGCCTCGTCAAACTTATCGCCGCCGACCCGGAGGGAAATGCTGATTACTATTCCTCCCAGAGATAACACGGCGACATCGGTGGTGCCGCCTCCAATGTCAACAACCATGGTCCCGCCGGGCTGTGAAATATCAAGCCCGGCACCAAGCGCTGCGGCCAACGGCTCCTCAATCACGTGGGTCTGGCGCGCGCCTGCCTGAACGGCCGCTTGTTTTACCGCGCGCTCCTCCACTCCGGTAACGCCCGAAGGAATACAAACCATCACCCGGGGTTTAAAAAACAGTTTTTTGCCGACTGCTTTCTCAATAAAGTAACGCAGCATTTTTTCTGTTACGTCATAATCGGCAATCACACCATTGCGCAATGGGCGGGTGGCCACAATATTGCCCGGAGTGCGCCCCAACATGCGCCGCGCTTCTGAACCTACGGCGATCACTTTGCCTGAAATTTTGTCTATAGCTACTACAGAAGGTTCTGTTAAAACGATACCTTTGCCTTTAACGTATACCAGTACATTTGCTGTTCCTAAATCTATACCTATATCAGTGCTCATGTGGAACCTCATAGACCCCTTTCCATACTTCTAATTAAAACGCCTGTCCACAATTGCATCAATAAATATTTAGCCCTATGTCCCTAAAAATTAATAAGCATGCGTATTTATTATCTTAGGACAAGCTTACCGCTACTAATATTTCTACTATCAGGGACAGATTCCTCCAGGAAATGATATATTTGTTATTGTTTTTCCCGGTATTTTTTTCTAGTAGCTTCGCCGCCGCGCAGATGCCTCTCAGCCTTATTAAAATCCAGAACTTTTTTAACCTGGTTGGCCAGTTCTTTATTTAATGAAGGAAGCCTTTCAGTCATATCTTTATGCACCGTGCTTTTGCTCACGCCGAAAACCAGAGCAGCCTGTCGTACAGTGGCCTGGGTTTCAAGAATATAGGTACAGATTTCCAGCACCCGCTTTTGGATATATTCCTGCATTGCTTTACCTCCCCCGGCATTTGTTACATTATATGCGGAGGGAATGAAAAAATTGTTTTATGAAAAAAATAAAAGCCCCCCAATTTAGGGGCGGCATTTAGATTACACCATACCCGGCAGCATTATGCCTGTTGTTACCGGATCCAAACAGCCAGCGCTTTAGCCAGCGGTGGTATTTCTCCACCGGGTTTTGATTCCCAAGTCTTTTGTTGAACGGCCACATTCATAACACCCCCAAAATGTGATCAGCTGTTATGTTAATAAGTTGGAGTTTTATTTATTGTGGCTTGATTGTTTATTTTTTATTCAGGGCAAATTTTGTTTAATCGGTAAAAATGTTGTTTATTTCCACTCCAGTATAATAATGTTTTAATATTTTTTTATAGTCATAGTTGTGTTCAGCCAGTCCTTTGGCCCCATACTGGCACATTCCCACACCATGCCCGTAACCTCTTGTATTAAACGTTACCTTATCGCCGTCGGAGGTAATGGTAAAATTAGTTGAGCGCAGGTTCAGCATGCTCCTGAGATCTGTGGCGGCAATTTTAGAATGGCCGCCGACCATTAATACTTTAGGCCTGCCGGTTGCCGTTCGTTCCAATACCTGGAACATTTCGTCACTTTGCCCGGTGGACACTGCCACAGCCTGCAGGTCGACACCAACTGCCTTCACCAACTGGGATAAACTAAATATCACCTGACGCTCCGGCTCGGGGTCGGCATCATAGGGGCAAGCTACGCTTTGTAAGTATGGCACATCATATTTCCATACATCACCGGAATTTTCAGTTTGCCCGCCGCAGGAGGCATGAAAAACCGGGTCGATGGGCTTCCCATTGAAGGTAATTATTTCTCCCGCAGTATCATCAACAGCCATGCGAACTTTGTAATAATAACGGTAGTAATTGACTGTGCCCCAGCGCTTTTTCATTTCTTCCCTGGACTGCCAGGCCTGGGCGTGGGCCGGGTCGTCACAAGTATCGGCGCCTTCCTTGCAGCTATTGACAATGCCTCCAGCCACCATTCTTTTATAAATGTAAGTTCGTGCGGCCACGGCCTGGGCTTTAAGCGCTTCGGAGGGAAATTCCGCCGGCATTTCGGCAGCTACGACACCGGTAACGTAATCTTCCAGTGGTATTGATTCAATTTCACCGGTTGCATGTCTGTATAAACGGACAATTGTACCCTCATTCTTCAGAGGCGGCTCGGTCAGCCGGTTAACGACCCAGGGCACTCCCAGAGCTAATATTGCTATTAATAATAATGTTAAACAAAATACCTTACGCAAGGCAATCACCTTTCTTTAGGAGTCAGGAGTCAGAATTCAGGAGTCAGAATATAAACATAAAATATTTGCTGTCTTGTATCATCTTGTTTAATTTTCTCCTGACTACTGACTACTGTCTCCTGGTTCCTGCCTACTAACTCTCGTCTCCTAATTTATATTACCCATCAATGGCATTTATTACCTATTATCACCGGCAGAATGTTTGTTTATACGCCCATAATTACCACTTAGGTCTAACTTAAAAACGCAAGTCTTAATCCTAATATTTGATTGATTTTTCAAAATATTAGATATATACTTAAAATTGGTTGGAAAAATTTTCTCTATATAAAAACTAGAAAGGAGGGCGGGTTTTTAATTCTTGGTTAATTAATTATTGGGGGTGTTATTATTAAAAAAAATATTCTTACCTTAACAGTAATGCTTTTACTATCACTAATGCTATTGATGTTTGGCTGCGGTAAGAAAGAAACGCAGGAAAATGCATCGTCTAATGTTCCAGATCAGACTAAACAGCAGCAGGTTAAAGACAACACTACACAAGCAGGACAACAAGACAACCAACAGGTTACTGATGACACTACAGAAGCTGAGCAACAGGATAATCAGCAAGTTACAGGTGATGAGGTCAAAGCAGAAAATGGCGAGATTAAGCATTCTGTGCAGCAGTCCACAGATAATCCATCGGCCCCAAGCTCCAAACCAGTACCTGATGATACTAAACAGGCGTCTAATCAGCAACCGGCGCAGCAAGGGGCAACTCAACAATCAGCTAAACCCGGCAACTCGCCAACCAATCAGCCTGCGCAGCCACAGCCGGAGGACCAAGCTACGAGCCAACCTGCCGATAAACCTGCGGTATCTGAAAAAACCCCTTTTGAATCTTATTTGGAGGGACTGCCGGCAAGATTAAATCCGGCAAACGCTGAGGGAGTAACATGCACTTACCAATTTAACATTACAGACGGCCATCCCGGATTATACTGGGTATCTATAAAAGACGGTAAATGCACTACCGGCAAGGGTGCCGTTGATTCCCCCAGCATAAAAATTAATGTCGGCGAACAATTATGGCTTGACATTGCAGCCGACAAGGTTAATGGTACTATGGCTTACTTATCCAAAAAATTTACCGCAGAGGGCAATACCGACTACCTGTCTAATATGAAAAAATATTTTACAAAATAGTTGATTAGGAGGTAATTTATTTGATGATTAAAAGGTCCTTTCTTGTTTTAACCTTAATGCTTATGCTCCTGGCTACGGCTGTGCCGGCGCTGGCCGGAACGCCTGCCGTGTTGGTAGATGGCACCCCCATCACCCTGGATGTTCCGCCAATTGTTAATAATGGAACTGCCATGGTTCCATTGCGAGCTGTTTTTGAAAAATTGGGGTTCGTTATTAACTGGAATGATGAACAGCAGTTAGTTACAGCCACTAAAGACAATACTGTTATTAAGCTATATATCGGTGGTAAAGCATATAAAAACGAAATGGAAATTAATCTTGAATCCCCGCCTATTGTCGTCAATTACAGAACATTGATCCCAATGAATTTCTTATCTGACGCCGTTGATTATGCAGTTGAATTAAATGAAGATTCGATATCTGTCACATCGCCAGATCAGGCACCAACACCCCCTGCACAGCAGGCAGAGCCTTCAACCCCGGTAACCACAGAACCTGCAGATCAGCTTTCTCCGTCTGTTGATCAGACTGAAAGTGATAAGCCTGCAGCAGCAACACCCTTTGAGGAATACTTAAACACTTTACCTTATGATACAACTGTTATTGCTAACGTTGATAAAGAGGCTCAGTTCGTAATTACAGGAGATAATGCCGGAAATTACGTTATTGTTATTAAAAACGGTACGGTCAGCTGGTATAAAGGTAGTTCCAGCAATCCCGCCATTACCGTTAGAACATCCGAGAGTATCTGGCTAAAGGCTGCAAGCAGGGAAATTGATCCCACATCGGCTATTATGGACGGGCTGATTCTAACAGATGGTGACTTGCCTTTCTTTGTCGAGATTAAAGATTCATTCATTAAGACTGCAAATTAATTTATTATCGTATCATTGAATGATTGTTCACTCATAAATATTTCCTTGTAATCTGCTCTAATGATAAACAACAAAACCGGAGTTGAATAAACCCCGGTTTTGTTGTTTTACTAACACTTAATCACGGTATTCTATATCGGCGCCAACTGATTTTAATTTCTCGGTTAGTTTTTCATAACCCCTCATAATGTGTTCTACTTTGCCCACTACAGTCTCGCCTCTGGAGCTGAGGCCCGCCAGTACCACGGCAGCCCCTGCTCTTAAATCAGTGGCTTTGACGTAGGCACCGGTCAATCTGGCAGGGCCTTCAGTCACCGCCATCCGGCCTTCCACTTTTATCCTCGCACCCATGCGTTTCAATTCACTAACATGCATAAATCGATTTTCAAAGACTGTTTCTGTAATGATGCCGGTGCCTTTGGCCACCGTCATCAATGCCATCATCTGTGGCTGCATATCTGTGGGGAACCCGGGATAGGGCATAGTTTTAATATCTACGGCATGATACTGTTCACTTGCCGTGACCCTTACTGCATTTTCCAGCTCCTGAACCTGCACACCCATTTCTTTTAGCTTTGCGGCGACTGGCTTTAAATGGTCCAGAATAACATTTTCTACAATAATATCCCCGCCGGTAATAGCTGCGGCCACCATATAGGTGCCTGCTTCTATCCGGTCCGGAATCACCGAGTGGGTAACGCCATGCAGTTCTTTTACCCCGTTTATTCTAATTACCTTTGTACCGGCACCCTTGATTTTGCCACCCATGGCGTTGATGAAATTGGCCAGGTCTACTACCTCCGGCTCCTCTGCGGCATTTTCGATAATTGTTTGCCCTTTTGCCATAACCGCAGCCATCATGATATTTTCCGTTGCACCAACACTGGGAAAGTCCAGGTAAATTTTCTCCCCCTGCAGGCCGTTTACCCCGGCTTCGGCCAGCACACTGCCATAACCGTGTTCAATACGTGCTCCCAGCATGTTAAAGCCTTTCAAATGCAGATCTACCGGCCTGCTGCCGATAGCGCAACCACCGGGTAGCGAGATAGAGGCGATGCCTGTACGGGCTAACAATGGCCCCATTACCAGAAAAGAAGCTCTCATTTTACGGACGAATTCATATGGTGCCTCGGTGCGGGGTTTTTCCGGCGGTTCAATAATTAATGTGCTGCTGTTGAGCCAGGTTATGCCGGCTCCCAGGGTCTCTAAAACCCTGCATATTATATGTACGTCTGCAAGGTCCGGTACGTCTTCCAGAGTACACGCTGAATTGGGTAAAAGGCATGCGGCGATAATAGGCAGCACCGCATTCTTGGACCCGCTAACCCTTATTTTCCCATACAGGGGTTTGCCACCTCTAATAACAAGTTTAGTCACCAAACAGTCTCCTCGGATTTTGCTTTGCTACCTATTGTTGCCAAATTAAGGTATTGAGATACAAAAATAACCCCCGGTTGGTTATCCGGGGGGTATTTTATGTCTTCCGACTACTGACTCCTGTTCTTCAGCTTACAGCCTTAAGGCGATTTAGTGCACGCTTCAGAGCTGCTTCGGCGCGCAGCGTATCTATATCGCCTCCGCCTTGCAGGCGGTGCTCGGCGCGTTCCTTGGCTTCCTCGGCCCTTTTAACGTCAATTTGGTCCTCGCGCTCAGCGGAGTTGGCCAGTATGGTCACCCTGCTGCTGCGGACTTCCACGAACCCGCCGCTGACGGCTATTTTTAAAATTTTGCCTTCATGGTGCACTCTGACCAGACCAACTTTAACGGCACTGACCAGTGCAGCATGTTCGGGCAAAAAGCCTAATTCGCCTTCACTGCCGGGCACCACCACAAACCGCACTTCCTGGCTGTATACTTTCCGCTCGGGTGTAACAATTTCCAGTAATTGCAGTTTTTCTTCCGCCATACTTATGCACTTCCTTCAGCCAGACGTTTTGCTTTCTCTATGACTTCTTCAATAGTTCCCACCATATAGAAGGCATCTTCCGGCAGATCGTCATACTTACCGTCCAGAATTTCCTGGAAGCCGCGGATGGTGTCTTTTAGTGAAACATAGGCTCCGGGGAACCCGGTGAATGTTTCAGCAACGTGGAAGGGCTGAGAAAGATAACGCTGCAGCTTCCTGGCCCGGGCCACGGTTAATTTATCCTCATCGGACAATTCTTCCATACCAAGGATGGCGATGATGTCCTGCAGTTCCTTATATCTCTGGAGCACCAGCTGCACACCGCGGGCGGTGGCATAGTGTTCTTGTCCGACAACGTTGGGGTCCATAATCCTGGACGAAGAGTCAAGCGGGTCCACGGCCGGATAGATGCCCAGCTCGGAAATGGCACGGGACAACACAACGGTGGCGTCCAAGTGAGCGAATGTGGTAGCAGGCGCAGGGTCGGTCAAGTCGTCAGCAGGCACGTAAACGGCCTGCACGGAGGTAACTGAACCCTGCTTGGTTGATGTAATCCGCTCCTGCATCTGGCCCATCTCTGTGGCCAGGGTCGGCTGGTAACCCACGGCGGAGGGCATGCGGCCCAACAGCGCCGAGACCTCGGAACCGGCCTGGGTGAAACGGAAAATATTATCGATAAACAGAAGTGTGTCTGAACCAAGTTCATCCCTGAAGAACTCAGCCATGCACAGACCGGTCAGGGCCACACGGAGACGCACTCCGGGAGGCTCGTTCATCTGTCCGAACACCATGGTGGTTTTATCAAGAACGCCGGACTCGGTCATTTCGTTGTATAGGTCGTTCCCTTCACGGGTACGCTCGCCCACACCGGCAAACACGGAGATACCACCGTGCTGCTTGGCGATGTTGTTGATCAGTTCCATAACGATAACGGTCTTGCCAACACCGGCGCCGCCGAACATACCGACTTTACCGCCCTTGAGGAACGGCACCATCAGGTCGATAACCTTGATGCCTGTTTCCAGCTGTTCCGCCCTGGTGGACTGGTCCACAAGAGCCGGAGCCGGACGGTGGATGGGGTACTCGTTATCACTTACGATGTCGCCTTTGTTGTCAATGGGCTGCCCCAGCACGTCCACCAGGCGTCCGAGAACCGGCTTGCCCACAGGAACGCTGATGGGTTTCCCCAGGTCGACGGCTTTCATTCCGCGTACCAGGCCGTCTGTTGTGGACATGGCTACGGAACGTACGATATTGTTGCCCAGGTGCTGGGCCACTTCCAGGGTGAGGTTCATCTTTCTTCCGAAAGCGTCCTCTTCTTCACTGGTAATTTTAACAGCGTTATAAATATCAGGCACCTGGCCGGGTGGAAAACGAATGTCCACCACAACGCCGATGACCTGTACTACTTCACCTACGTTAGCCATTAGCTACTCCGTACCTCCTTTGCCTTACATAATTGGGGACATTCCTTGCGGTGAGATTGCTTCGCCCGCAATGACAAGAGCACTATGCTCACAAGGTGTATCCCCTTCCTTATTCTGGCTAACCGCCTCCCGCTCCGGTTATTCCAGAGCGGCAGCGCCGCCGACAATTTCAGAAATTTCCTTGGTGATGGCGGCCTGACGGGCACGGTTCATGGTCAGCGTCAGCCTTTCAATCATATCCGCAGCGTTGCTGGTTGCGTTATCCATGGCGGTCATCTGAGCGCTATAAAAACCAGCCTTGGTTTCCAGCAACGCCTGGAATAAGGAGTTTTCAATATACATGGGCAATAATTTACCCATAATCTGCTCCGCATCCGGCTCAAAAATGTAGTCCACATGTTTGCCGTCGGCTTCTCCTTCGGGCGGTTCCGCCGGAAGCAGTTTTTGTACTATGGGCTTTTGTACCAGCACGTTTACAAACTGGCTGTAAACCAGATATACCGCGTCATATTCCTCCGCCGCGTATTTGTCCATCACGAACTTGGCCACTTCGCGGGCAAACCCGGGACCGGCGGCATCGATTACTCCGACATACTGCTGGGCTAAGTTGTAATCCCGGCGGCGGAAGAAGTCCCTGCCTTTGCGGCCGATACAAACAACGTCAAGATTAGGTCGGCCTTTCATCTCCTGAGCGGCTCTCTTAATCAAGTTGGAGTTAAAGCCACCACACAGGCCGCGGTCGGCGGTCACAACGATATATGCCACTTTATTGGCCTCGCGCACTGCCAGCAATGGGTGCTTCAAGCCCACCGAAGCAGATCCCACCCTGCCCAGCACGTCACGCACTCGCTTGGCAAAGGGCCTGGCAGCCAGAACATTTTCCTGGGCGCGCCGCATTTTTGCCGCAGATACAGCCTTCATCGCCTTGGTAATCTTCTGGGTATTGGAAATACTCTTGATACGGCGCCGGAGGTCGCGTATGCTTGCCATCTACTATTTCACCACCTCGCTGTTTACTCTGCCGGGCAATTTATTTAACGAATGATTCTTTGTATTCTTTAATGGCAGCCCTGAGTTTTTCTTCAAGATCCTTGGTAATCTCTTTCTTCTCGCTCAGTTCCTGGCGGACATCGGCCTTATTGTTCTTGATGAATTTAAGCAACCCGTCTTCAAACGGCAGTACCTGGTCCACAGGAAGGTCATCCAAAAAGCCCCTGGTGCCAGCGAAAAGTGAGATAACCTGGTCTTCGACGTCCATCGGCACATACTGGCCCTGTTTGAGCAGTTCCACCATGCGCTCGCCACGGGTCAAACGGGCCTGGGTGGCTTTGTCCAGGTCGGAGCCGAACTGGGCGAATGCAGCCAGCTCGCGGTACTGGGCCAGGTCCAGACGCAGGGTGCCGCCGACTTGCTTCATCGCCTTGATCTGGGCGGCGCCACCCACGCGGGATACTGAAATACCCACGTTAACAGCAGGACGGACACCGGCGTAGAACAGGTCCGGCTCAAGGTAGATCTGACCGTCGGTAATGGAAATAACGTTGGTCGGAATGTAGGCCGAAACGTCACCGGCCTGGGTTTCAATGATCGGCAGAGCGGTCATTGAACCTGCTCCCAGCGCGTCACTAACCTTACAGGCACGCTCCAAAAGGCGTGAGTGCAGGTTGAAAACGTCACCCGGGTAGGCTTCACGTCCGGGCGGGCGCCGCAGCAGCAGCGACAGTTCGCGGTAAGCGGAAGCCTGCTTGGACAAATCATCATATACGATTAACACGTGTTTGCCCTGGAACATGAACTCCTCGCCCATGGAGGCGCCGGCAAACGGAGCAATAAATAGCAGCGGAGCAGGATCGGAAGCGGTAGCTGATACGATGATGCTATAATCCATGGCTCCGGTATCTTTTAATTTTTGCACCACGTTGGCCACAGTGGAGTTTTTCTGCCCCACCGCAACGTAGATGCAGATAACATCTTTACCTTTTTGGTTAATAATGGCGTCAACGGCAACAGCCGTTTTACCGGTTTGGCGGTCGCCCAAGATTAATTCACGCTGGCCGCGGCCAATGGGAATCATGGAGTCGATAGCTTTTAAACCGGTTTGCAGTGGTTGGTGCACGGATTTACGTTCAATAACGCCGGGGGCGATACGCTCAACCGGGCGGAATTTATCCGTGTTAATGGGGCCAAGGCCGTCGATGGGCTGGCCCAGGGGGTTAACCACGCGTCCGATCAGGGCATCGCCAACGGGCACGGAGATAATCCTTCCGGTCCGCTTAACAGTATCGCCCTCTTTAATGTGGGTGTAGGGACCCAAAAGCACGCAACCGATGTTGTCCTCTTCCAGGTTCAGCGCCATACCCATGGTGCCGCCGGGGAATTCCAGCAGCTCACTGGCCATACATTTTTCTAAGCCATAGACCCTGGCAATACCGTCACCCACCTGGATGACCGTGCCAACGTCGCTGACTTCGACTTCGGCTTTATATTTCTCAATTTGCTGCCGAATGATCGAACTGATCTCTTCAGGTCGCAAATTCATCTACTGTTTCACCCCTATCTACTTAACTTATTTGTCTGAGGTGTTCGCGCAGGGTCGCAAGACGTGTGCGCACACTACCGTCGATAACCTTGTCGCCAACGCGTACCAGCAATCCACCCAGCAGGCCCTGGTCAACATTATAGCTGATCCGGACTTTTTGACCGGTGCATTTGGCCATAGCATCGGCAAGCCGCTTTTTCTCTTCTTTGGTGAGTTCCACCGCCGAGGTCACATTAACGTCGCTGATATTACGGGCCTTGTTAGCCAGTCCGGTGAAATATTCGGTGATGTCCGCCAGATAAATTTCCCTGTGACGTTCCACCAAAAGACCCAGGAAGCTCATGGCAACCTCAGAAATTTGCTCTTTAAAAAGATTGTCCAGCACTTCCTTTTTCTCAGCGGCGGTAATGCGGGGGTGAAAAAGAATCTTCTTCAGTTGATCGGAATCATTGATCACACCAACAACTGCCTTCAATTCCTCTTCAAGCTGGTCAACAAGATTCGCTTTTACCGCAATTTCATAAAGGGCCTCAGCATAGCGCCCGGCCACGGCCCCCTTTAGCATGGCAGATCCCCTGCCTCTTTAATAAATTCGTCAATCATGTTGCGCTGTATATCGGCAGTAATTTTCTCGCTGACAACTTTACCGGCAACCAGTATGGACAGTGTAGCAACCTGATCGCGTAATTCTGCAACAGCCTTTTCCTTCTCCCTATTGATATCCTGCAGTGCCGATTCCTTGACGCGGTTGGCTTCCGCCTTGGCCGCTTCAATGATTTCACGGGCCTGGTCTTCACCGGCCTTGCTAGCTTTCTGAATTAAATCCCGCGCTTCGTCCTTGGCTTTTTGCATTTCAGCCAGGTATTGCTGGCGCAGGGACTCGGCCTGCTTTCTTTCTTCCTCGGCGGCAGACACATTTTTCTCAATATAATTCTGCCGCTCTTCAAGTATCCTAACAATATGGGGATACACTACGATGCGAAGGAAGATGAGCAACACTATAAAGTTAAAAACTTGCGCCACCAACGTATTATTAAGGCCTAACGCCTGAACTACAGCACCCACAACTTACCCTCCTTCCTTTCGATTGTGACAAAAGGAAGGCGATAGCAGGCTCTGGTTGGCCAAAACCCGCTATTGCCGCCTTCGCCACAATATTGCCTGGCATTACAGGGGGCCTACCCGATTTTACCCATAAGAATGAACGCAATAACGACGGCGATGATGGGCAGCGCCTCGATCAGACCCACGGAAATGAACATCATGGTCATCAGGTTACCCCTCATTTCAGGCTGGCGAGCGATAGACTCAACAGTTTTACCAGTTACGAGACCGTCACCGATACCGGCGCCGATAGAAGCCAAACCCACTGCCAGAGCAGTACCGATTGCAGCAGCACCTGCTAATTCCATGCTTTTCCCCTCCTTTCCCCTAAAATTTTAAAACATAAATTATGGTGGCATATCTCTATTTTAAATTGAGATATCAGCTAATTAATGTGCAGCGTCTAAAAGCTGTCAAGAAGTTAGCGTTAATGATGCTCGGCAGTTACCTGTCCGATGTAGGCTATGGTCAACATGGTAAAAATGAATGCCTGGATAAAACCTACGAAGATGCTGAATGACAGCCATACCACCATCGCAATGAAACCGCCGAAGAAGTTGATGGTAAATGGGATCAACCCCAGCAGAACCGCAATGAGAACTTCACCTGCATAGATATTGCCGTAAAGACGGAAGGCCAGCGTCAGAGGCTTGGACAATTCCTCGATAATAACCAGCGGCAGGAAAAAGACAAATGGTTCAACAAAGTGTTTGAAGTAACTGAGCTTGCGGTAGTACAGACCCAGGACTTGGACCAGGATAAACACCGCGATGGCCATCCCCAGCGTGGTATTAACGTTTGCCGTGGGAGACATCATGGTTGGGATCAGGCCCCAGAGGTTACAAAACAGCAGGAAAATAAACAAACTGAATAACAGGCACATTAGGGAAGCGCCTTTTTTCGGGTCCAGGTTTTCATAAGCCAGACCCTTTAAAAAACTGTACATCTCCTCCACCATCAACTGCAGCTTGCCGGGTCGCTTCAACTGCATATTGCGCGTGGCTGCAACTGTAAACAGTATGACCAGTGCCATCACGATCCAGGTCATAACCAGTGTTTTCAGATCCATGGGACCCAAACCGAAGTTTACAGCATCATGGGGAAACCCCCAAATATTCAGGTTCTCATGCACCACCTCAAGCATGTCTTTGCTTGCTTCGTGAGCTGCTTCTGCGGACAATTTTTTTCACCCCTTTCCCTTTTTTTAGTAGTCAGGAGTCAGGAGTCAGTAGTCAGTAGGGATCTCTTGCATTCCGATTCTGACTCCTGGCTTCTGTCTCCTGACTCCGGTTCTTTATATTTTATCAACGGCATTGCGTGCCGCGAAATACTTGTACAGTGCTACGTTAGCGTCCACGACGGTGATTAAGGTTGGTATCAAAAGCCCAGCCCCAACACCGTAGATATCAATAAAATCAATCTTGCTGGCAAAATATATCACCGCTATGATCATGCCCAGGCGCGGGTAGAAGCCCGACCGCATGAACATTTTGGCCTGCTTCTGGTCGGCATTCTTCTGCATGATCAGTTCCACCAGCATGCGCATCCGCTTGACCAGAAAATAGCAGTTGATAATCCCCACCACGCTGCCCACAATAAAACCCAGGATCAACGTATCACCGGGGTTGATAAGCAATCCCGGGAGCGTCAGCACGGCGATAAGGGCCGTAATCCTGGTGGTGCGCGCATATTGTAAATCTATGTCTCTGATAGGTGTGGGCTCTGTCAAGCGGTTTTCACTCCTTAGTTTTTAAAGAACCTTTGCACAGTTTGAATAATACCGAATATTCCCAGGGCCACCCCGGCCAGCACACCGCCCACCAGAAACCAAGGCTCGGTGCCCAGCTGCCGGTCCAGCAGCCGGCCCCCGTAAAATCCTATCAACACGGTAATGGCCAGTTCAGTGCCGATGGTAGTTGTAACAGCTATTGCCGTTAAAGGTGCGTTTTTTTTCTTGGGCTTTGGTTCTTCCACTTTACCACGCCTTACCAACTAAAATTGTCACATAAATTGTCGTGTACCTTACAATTTTAGTTAAGAGAATACTTTCTACATAAATAGTATTATTCCTTCACCATACTGCACTTTTTTATTTTTTGCAGTTTGGAACTCTTTATTACCTTGTGACAAGATGTACTATTTCTTGTGATAAGTTTTACTATTAAACATATGCTAATCTATGCGTCAATTTGATTATTTATCAGGGACAAATTCTCCGCTGAAACGCTTTTTTCCTCCTAGACCAACCTGGGTTTTTAATATATTTTTTACTTTTATTGTTTCTTGGGCCCGGGTCTTCTTTTCGGCGCAGAGAGATATTTTTTCATTTTGCGAACCACCGTTGATTGATTAATATTGAGGGCCTCCGCCATGCGATAAGTGTTGCCGAACGTCTTGAAGGCCTTTTCAAGCAATTGCTTCTCCACCTCTTGCACCGCTTCATCCAACGGGCAAAGATCAGGAATATAAATTTTATTGTTTTTTTCACTTATCCGGCTAAGCACATAATCCGGCAGATGGACAGGCTTAATCTCCGTCCCGTCCGACGTAACCGCAAGCCTCTCCACAATATTTTCAACTTCCCTGACGTTACCGGGCCAGCTGTACCGGTCCAAAACCTCCCTAACCTCCGGGGTAAACTTTTTGGCCATACCATATTTTTTATTAAACAGGTCCAGGTAATAGCCAAGCAGCACATCCACATCTTCCCGCCGCTCACGCAGCGGCGGAATTTCCATGGGTATGACATTGAGCCTGTAAAACAAGTCCTCCCTGAAAGAGCCTTCCTGAACCATCTTTTTAAGATCGCGGTTGGTAGCGGCAACAAACCTTACATCAACCTCCACCGGGGCCGTTCCGCCCACCGGAAGCACATTTTTCTGCTGAATGACGTGCAGCAGTTTAACCTGCAGGTTGAGGGGAAGCTCGCCTATTTCATCGAGGAATACCGTGCCCCCGTTACCCATTTCAATCAGGCCTTTTTTGCCCCCCTTGCGGGCTCCCGTAAAAGCCCCCGGGACGTATCCGAACAATTCGGACTCCAGCAGGTTTTCCGGAATAGCCCCGCAGTTGATGGTGACAAAAGGCCCGGTACTGCGGGAACTCATGTTATGGATTCTGGCCGCCACAACACCCTTGCCCACCCCGGACTCGCCCGTTATCAAAACAGTACTGTCAACGGCCGCAACCTTATCCACCATTTCCAGCAGCGTCAGCATCTGCGGGCTGGAAGCTATCAAATCGCGCTGCGCGCCTTTCTGTTCGCTTTTCAGCTGCAGCACCTGTTTGCGGTAATTATCGGCCAAACGCTCGGTATCTTTTAACAGCCGGCGCAGGCTGGATAGCTCGGAAATATCACGTGAATTAACCACAACCCTGGTAATGTTGCCATTTTCATCGAAAACAGGGTTCCCGGTCACAATCAGCTCTTTGCCGCTGCGGGTCGTCTGGGTTATTGTGGCCCGTTCTTTCCTGTCAAAAACCAGCCGGGTCACAGAAGGAGAAAAATAACCATTTTCTTCTAGTTCAGTTACGTTTCTGCCAATCATTTTATTTGTATCAACACCATAAAAGCTTTCACCGGCCTTATTGATCTTTCTGGTAATGCCCTTCCCGTCAATGACAAAAATTTCATCATAGGAAGAATTAAGAATAACCTCCAGTTCATCTTTGGCCTGTTTAAGCTCCAGCATCTGCTCTTTAACTTTTTCCAGCTCCGAGGTATCTTGAACAATAAAAATAGAACCTACCAGCCTGGCATTTTCATAAACCGGGGTACGGCTGACAATCAGTCTTTTGCCGCCAACACTAATCTTTTCCTCTTTGCTTTCCCGGTCATCCAGCATAACGTCAGTGAGTCTGGTGTCGGGAATAATCTCTTTTACCGACCTGCCGATCACACTGCGCAGTTCAAGCCCCAAAAGGGCCCTGGCCGCATCATTCAACATGGTTATTCTGCCCGCAGCATCAGCTGTTATTACCCCGTGACTACCGGTAGTCAATTGCATCCCCACACCCCCTCTCCCCATTATACTACCCTTGGGGAAAAAAAGGGACCCGTGTAAGCACGGGTCTGTTATAGGAAGACAAACTTGTATGAATTAAATTGTATGCTTGATTGCACACAATATTTCGTTTTTGATTATGGCCAATATAGTTAGCTAATCCGGACATAGCGGGATTTGTCGTTTCTATCCAGCATGCGTTTTAATTCTTTAATTTGCCTTTCCAGATCTTCGAGCTTGCGCACTGCCTGACTAGGCACGCATTTACCGTAATGCTCACAGTATTTGCACGGGTCGGAATAAGCCATTGGACACCCCGTCATAAATGATCACTCCCCTAAATTATTTTTACAATTTAGGCTAACTTGACCTCGCGTTTAACTTCCTGGTATACCTGGTTGCCCAGCCAGCCCCTCATGTACATGGCCTGACTGATGCGCTCGATTGCCACCATATAGGCCGCGCCTCTCATATCGACGTCTTTGCGCTTCCGGTAAAGTCCGTAGACGTTGTTAAAGGCCTCAACCATCTTTCTTTCCAGTCTGTTATTTACTTCTTCTTCATTCCAGTAATAGCCGTATTGGTTTTGCACCCATTCAAAGTAGGATACGGTTACGCCACCGGCATTAGCCAGCACATCCGGCAGCACCAGGATTTTCTTATCCGCCAGAATGCGGTCGGCTTCGGGCGTCGTGGGACCGTTGGCGCCTTCAGCGATAATTTTAGCTTTAATTTTGGCTGCGTTTTTATCTGTAATCTGGTTTTCCAGCGCAGCCGGAACCAGTATGTCACATTCCAGGGACAGCAGCTCATCATTACTGATATCTTTGCTGCCGGGGAATCCTTTAACGCTGCCGGTGCGAGCTTTGAATTCTTCCACAGCTGCAATGTCCAGACCATTGGGGTTATAGGCGCTGCCGGTTGAGTCACTTACGGCCAGAATACGGCAACCGTCTTCTTGCTGCAGCAAACGCGCCGCTATACTGCCAACATTGCCAAAGCCCTGCACTACTACCGTTGCTCCATTAAGTTCAAGCCCTGTTACTTTGGCCGCCTCGCGGATAGTGAAGACACACCCGCGCGAGGTGGCTTCCACCCTGCCCATCGAGCCGCCGACAATCACCGGTTTGCCCGTAATCATACCAAACTCGTTCTGGCCGCGGTAACGGGAAAATTCATCCATCATCCAGCTCATAACCTGGCCGTTGGTTCCAACGTCAGGGGCCGGTATATCCAGATCGGCACCGAGTACGGGCGCAATCGCCCTGATGTAACCCCGGCTCAGCCGCTCCAGTTCCCCCTGTGACAGCTCTTTATGATTAACAATAATCCCGCCTTTGCCACCGCCATATGGAACGTTCAGTACGGCGCATTTTAAACTCATCCAGGTTGAAAGAGCTTTAACCTCATCCAGGTTTACATCCTGGTGGAACCTGATGCCACCTTTATAAGGACCAAGAGCATTGTTATGCTGAGACCGGTAACCGGTAAAAATTCTAATTTCGCCGTCATCCATTTGGACCGGAATTTGAACTGTAAGAACCCGCTGTGGCTCACTTAGGATATTGTATACCGACTTGTTTAAATTTAATTTTTTGACGGAGGTATCGATCAAATCTTTAACAATTTCAAAACAGTTGATTTCCTGGGTCATGATTACCCCTCCCTAACATTTGCTTTTGATTTTCAAGTTGACTTGCTTGATATTAGCCTACCTGCTGTTACTTGTTGTTAACTATTAGTTATTGCTAAATAAAAGCAAAAGCAATGCCAGCATTCTCGATATTTACCCTGCTGCTATTAGGGGGAATTTGACTAACCGGCCCAAGCAAATAATGCTCAAAAGCATTATTTGCTTGGGCAATCATGCTGTATACAATACACAATCTGCAAACCGCACACCCTTTACTTTATTAATGCAATTTGTGATTAATTCAATCTAGGTTTGCATTAATTCCTTCGTGACGGGTTTCATATTTAAAATATTTTCTTGCAAATTTAATACTTAATCAAAAACCAGCAAAATTCATGCAATACTCCCTCAAATATACTGATTAATTTGTCTCATTATTGTTACATTTGTCTCATCTTTGAAAATATTTTTTCACTTGTGAGACAGTTTTATGGTAATTGAACAGGATTCCAATGCAGCAATCAAGAATGTTTATCTTAATAAGAGAAAGGGAAAGGGGACATAAGCCATGTCTCTTTTGAGGAGAGGAGACACACCTTCAACGAAGGAACCGCCCCAATTAAAGTCAATATCGGACACGGCACAACAGGTTGCCGAAGCCGTTTCCGCCGTTTTGGACGTGGAAACCGAAATATTGGACGATCAATATAACATTGTGGCCGGCACAGGAAAGTATAAAAACCTGATCGGCACCAAGGATGATGAAGCCTGGCATACAGATGGGGATTTTATCTACACGAGGGTGTTGAAAACCGGTGACCCTATCATTATTGAGGACCCGGAGGCTGAATTTTACGGCCCTATTTTAATGGGCGAAATGGGGGAAATTTGCTGCCCGATTAAACTGCGCGGCAAAGTTATTGGCGTATTGTCTCTGGTTGCCTTTGACGAAAAGCAAAAAAACCAGCTGATGGATAAAAAGGACCAACTGCTTAATTTCCTCAACCGCATGGCTTTTCTGCTGGCTTCCAGGGTTTCCGAGGTTGAAGCCTACAACCGCCTGGAGATTACCTCCAACAAATTAAACGTCATTATCGAAACCATCAACCAGGGTATTATTTCAATCAACCGGGATAATATAATCATTCACTGCAATAAATACGCCGAGTCGATAATCGGCATTCCGAGCAAGCACCTGCTGGGCCTGCATATAGAAGAAATCTGGCCTGATTCACCGGCGGTTAAAGTGACTAAAACAGGGGTTGGTTACCGGGAGAAGGAAGAGCTTTGCGGCACCCCCCCCAACCAGATGCATCTTCTGGTAACAGCTACTCCGGTTTGGCTGGAGGAAAAGCCCATGGGGGCAGTTATATCATTTAGGAATATGTCGGACGCCAGGCAGATGGCCTATAACCTGACGGACAATAAAATAGCCCTGGAGTTGGATCACATCAAGGGCAACAGCAAAAAAATCCGCGAGGTCAAGTATCAGGCATTGAGGGTGGCCAAAGGCTCTTCAACTATTTTAATCACCGGCGAAAGCGGAACCGGCAAGGAATTATTCGCCCGGGCCATTCACTACACCAGTCCCAGGCGCAATAAACCGCTGGTCATCGTCAACTGCGGCGCCATTCCTGAAACACTGCTGGAAAGTGAGCTGTTCGGCTACGAAGAGGGGGCCTTTACCGGAGCCCGCAAGGGTGGACGCCCCGGAAAATTTGAACTGGCCAACGAGGGGACAATATTTTTGGATGAAATAGGGGACCTCCCATTGCATTTGCAGGTTAAACTGCTGCACGCTATCCAGCGGCGCCAGGTGGAAAGGGTGGGAGGCAATCATCCGATTCCGGTAGACGTAAGAATTGTGGCCGCCACCAACAGGGACCTGGAAGCAATGTGCAGAACAGGGGAGTTCAGAGAGGACTTATTTTACAGGCTTAACGTGATTCCTTTATTTATCCCTCCGCTGCGCAACCGGAAAGAAGATATTGCCATACTCATGGATTATTTCCTGGATAAATATCGCGACCTGCTGGGCAAGATTATCGACGCTTTCAGTGAAAATGCGCGCCAGGCGTTTATCCAATACGAGTGGCCCGGCAACGTCAGGGAACTGGAAAACGCGGTGGAATACGCGGTGAATATGGAGCCCGGCAGAATTATAACCCTTGAGAGCATTCCCAAAAGGGTCAGCGGACACTGGCTCAACAACGGCACCCCCCCGGCTGAAACCAATTTTAAGGATGACCTGGGCAATATGGAAAAGGATTTACTGGCTGCAAAAATAATGGAGCTTTCCAGCCACAATTACAGCAAGAAAGAGATTGCAACAGCGCTGGGCATCAGCAGGGCTACTTTATACAGGAAAATTAAACAGTACGGAATTAAGCTTTGATCTCGTTAACCGCCGCTAAGACTCCCGCCTCTACAGGCGGGAGTTAAGCGGCGATAAACTCGAAATAAGTGCGACTAAGGTTCAGGTGGGGTCAAAACCCCACCTGAACCAAGTCTTCTTTATTGAAAAGGCCGGGGTAAGCCCCGGCCTTTTCAGGAGTCAGAATTCAGGAGTCAGTAGTCAGAATGCCCTCGCCCAGTCCTATTTTTTATTCTGAATCCTGACTCCTGTCTCCTGTCTTTTCTTATTTAGACAGCCAATAACTTCATAGATAATTTTTAGGGCCGCCCAGGAGGTTATGTCGGAATGGTCCTGACTGGGCGATACCTCCACAATATCCATGGCTTTTACCGGCAGTTTATCCACCATCAGTTTTACCAATTCAAGCAGCTGCCGGCTGGAAAGCCCCCCGGCCTCAGGCGTACCCGTGCCGGGCGCAAAGGCCGGGTCCAGCACATCAATATCCAGGGTAAAATAGATGGAGTCGTAACCGGCATAGCGCTTCATAATCTCTTCAAAGGCCTGTTCAATACCGCCATGATACAGGTCACAGGCTGTAATTACTTTTATTTCCGGGTGACGCGCCAACAGCTCCAACTCTTCAATTTCATAGGAGCGTATCCCAAACAGCGTTAAATCTTCAGGCCTGATAACTTCTTCAATGGCTCTTCTTTCAGTGCACGCGTGGGACCAGCCGTGCCCATCATAGGAGTCACAGAGGTCGCAATGGGCATCAAAATGAATCACACCGAACCTCCCCTTGCCGGCACACGACCTGCCGAAGGCTTTATGCAGGGGTATGGTTACCGAGTGGTCGCCGCCGATAAACAGGCAGAACTTGTTATCGGACAACAATTCAAAAGCCTTATCTTCCACCGTTTTATAGTAACGCTCCCAGTTAAGGTCCAGCGGGATATCACCCACATCCATAATTTTAATTTTGTTGATGATGGCTCCTGTTTCCGTAGTGGCCGGCTGGTACCTGGACAGGTATCTGATCTTTTCCGGGGCCAGGGCGGCTCCCTTGCCGCAGCTGACGGCCAAATCAAAGGGCACCCCCAGCACGTAAACCCCGGCTTCAGCTGCATTTTCTGTTAATAATTTTCCCCATGGATGGGTGTCAATCATTTTTTCACCTCTTTGCTGATCAGCCCTTTTTTGAAATTGCCAAGTCACTCGCTACTAACAATGACAAAGCCGGGGCGGGGATCCAACCAGCCCCGGACCAGATTATTTTTATCCCAATATTATTATAGCAGAATCATTATAACAGAATTATGCTTTATATGCCGCCAAACCAGTTTTTAACAGGCATTAAATTGCCGTCCATATCTTTTAAAGGTGATGGGGGGCTGCTTTTCTGCGTCAATAATGATACAACAACCAGTAATGCAATGGAGACCAGGAAAGCCGGCACCGATCCGATGTAAACCGCGTCCCAAATAGCCCATTCTGTGTAAACTACGCCTTCCTCAATAATACCAACATTGGCTTCGCTGGTGGCAGGCAGATAGTAAAAAATAAACGCAATCCAGGAAATAAATCCACCAAACAGCGCCGCCAGCGCCCCGGGTTTGTTGGTTTTTTTCCAGAAATAACCACCGACATAGGGAGCGGCCAGCCCCACCAGAATGACACTCCAGGCAATTACCATCAAACGATAGATAGTTTCAGCATATAAGGCCAGCAGCAATGATGCTATAGCCACTATTGGCACCATGATCCGGGTGAGCCTTAAAGTATCACTGTCACTTGCATCAGGCTTAAAATAACGCAAACCGTTATAGCCAACCACCGCAGACGCGGCCAGCAGTGCGCTGTCTGCGCTGGACATCAGCGCAGCCACCAGGCCGGCAACAAAAATAGCGCAAACAAAGGGTGACAGGAATTTCATCGCCATCCAGGGCAAAATCATTTCCGTATCCGGCACACCAAGATCGGGATTAACTTCAAACATGGCGATACCTGCAATAACCGGGATTAAGCCAATGGTTACATATAATATTGCCGCTATATAAGAAGCACGCACAGCAGTCTTTTCATCCTTGGAAGACAACACCCTGGCCATCAGGTCCTGAGCCGGTATGCTGCCGACGCCAATTGCCAGCCAGGCACCCAGGTAGTAAAACCATCCGGGCAATCCGGTGTAGCCCAAAAATCCCACATCTCCCGCAGGTCCCATGGCAAAGGCGGGAAGCTCAGCCCAGTTACTGGCGTTGGCAACAAAGTGATCCCATCCGCCAACATGGGAAATAACCGCCGGCAAAAGCAGTAACAGGCCTGCTGTTAAAATAATCATCTGAATCACATCTGTCAGGGTTACTGACCACATACCACCCATATAGGTATAAAAAACCAACACAACACACGAAATTATTATACCGGCCCATAAAGGAACTCCCATAAAAATCTGCAAAATCGAACCAAAAGCCACCAACTGGGCTCCCACCCAACCAGATTCAGCAATTATCACCACTATGGTTGAAAGAAGCCCCATTTCTTTACCGTAACGTATTTCAAAAAAATCAACCAGGGTCATGTAGCCGCCGCGCCTCATCATCCTGGCAAAAAATAAACCCGTTAAAACCAAACACAATGCGGCTCCCCATGGATCAAATATAACACCCTGATTCCCGAACAAATAAGCATTGGCAGCGCCGCCCATCATGGTACCGGCACAAAACCAGGTGGCAAAGAGAGTGCCCACCACAAAGGGCAAGCTCAGGCGTCGGCCGGCAACAATGTAATCAGTAGTGCTGTCAACCTTTTTGGATGAATACCAACCAACCAGCAACATCATAAGCATGTAGATACCAAATACAATTGCCACTATGTTCGTGTGCTGATAGTTTCCCAAATCCATTATCAAACCTCCTTTTAATGTCAAGTTGTTTTGGAACACCAAACAAATCTGCCAGAACCACCTCCACCGACCAATTCTAAACCTACTGATGTCAGAATTGTCTGATATTAATCATCTATTAAAAGGCCACCGGCACTGGCCCTTTTTTTTGCGCCGCCGGCGGCCTCATTGCCGCTAAAATATTACAGCTACTTCCTCACCGGCGCTTAAATCACATAAACACGCCGGTTTTTTTTGTCTTACCGCGAAACATTCTAATATTCCTAGCCCCAGCCACCATAGGAAAGATGATTACTTGGTCACCTTCCCCGAACAATGTAAATACAGGATGACAGCTTCCCCAAAGTGTTTTATGAAGAAAACCAGCCAACGGGCTGAACATCCAGGTTGATATTAATTTGCTTCACTTCTGTGAATTCATCATAACCAAAGGTCCCCAGGTCGCGTCCTATCCCGCTTTGCTTGTAGCCACCCCATGGTGCTTCATTATATGTTGGGTGATAGGAATTGATCCAGGTTATGCCGGCCCGCAGCTTGCGTATTACCCTCTGTGCTTTTGCGCCGTCGGTGGTAAAGACAGCTCCCGCCAACCCATATATTGAATCGTTGGCCAACTGAAGAGCCTCAGCCTCGTCTTTAAACTTTTGCACAGCCAATACCGGGCCGAATATCTCTTCCCGCACAATGGTCATATCCGGCCTGGTGTTGACAAATATAGCAGGTTCCACAAAAAATCCTTTGGAGCAATCGCCGTCCGTAATTCTGCCGCCTCCGCAAACCAATTCCGCGCCTTCTCTTTTGCCTGTTTCGATGTATGCCAGCACCTTTTCCATATGGGTACGGGAAACAAGAGGGCCCATTTCGGTGTCGGGCAGTAATCCAGGGCCTACTTTAATCTTTTTAGCTCTTTCTACCATGCGGTTTATAAAGCGGTCATGGATGCTTTCCTCTATTAAAAGCCTGGAGCCTGCGGAACAAACCTGTCCCTGGTTGGCGAAAATGGCAAATAGCGCATAGTCAACCGCAGTTTCAAAATCAGCATCGGCAAACACTATATTGGGTGATTTGCCTCCCAATTCGAGCGAAATCTTTTTAATATTCCCGGCCGCTGCGATCATAATGCTCCGGCCGGTTTCAGTGCCCCCGGTAAAAGCTACCTTATGCACATCCGGGTGGGAAGCTATGGCATGCCCCACCTTTGATCCAGGTCCCAGCACCAAATTAACAACACCGGGAGGGAAACCTACCTTCTCAAAGATTTTAAACAACCTCACTGCTGTCAGAGGAGTAATTCCCGCCGGCTTAAACACTACGGCATTTCCCGCCGCCAGAGCCGGAGCCAGCTTCCATACTCCCATCAGCAGCGGATAATTCCAGGGCACGATCAGCCCGCAAACACCGATCGGCTCCCTGACCACCATGGCCTGCATCGGGTCGGCCACTTCATAGGTCTGACCATGCGGTTTGGTGGCAATTCCCGCGTAATAGCGGAAACAGCCGGCGGCGTCGGCAACATCATAATATGACTCTCGCATTGGCTTGCCGTTATTTATTGTTTCCGCCCGGGCCAATTCGTCAGCTTCTTGGTCAATTAGATCGGCTACGGCTAAAAGCAGCCTGGCCCGCTCGCCGGCGGCGGTATCCCACCAACCTTTTTCATAAAAGGCTCCCCTGGCGGCGGCGACAGCTTTTTCCACATCCCGCTCGTCGCCGTCGGCAGCAACGGCAATTACCTCTTCCGTGGCAGGATTGATAATATCCACCGTTTTTCCGCCAACGGCATCCAACCACTGCCCGTCAATAAACATTTGCAGCTTTTCCGTCATTCTTCTTTAACCTCCTTTAAATGATCTACGTTTTTCAGGGGGAAAAATGCAACCCAAATTACAGGCCGGCGTTAACCTCCTTTAACGTGTCGGACAGGCGCTCGATTACCTGGTCCTGCTGCTCTTTGCTGATGATGAGAGGCGGCTCAATCCGGATCGACTTGGCGTTAATCAGCGTTCCGGCCACCAGAACTCCCCGGGCAAACAAGCCTTTGGCAACTTCATAGCCCAGTTCGTTGGTTAAAAATTCTATACCGATCATCAAGCCCCTGCCCCTTACTTCATCAACAACGGCAGGATATGTTTCAGCCAGCTGATAAAGTTTACCCAACATATAGGCACCGGACTCAGCTGAACGCTCGGGCAGTTTTTCCTCCAGCAGCACGTTGATGCTGGCAATTGCAGCGGCGCAACAGACCGGGTTGCCGCCGAAAGTGGTCGTGTGCAGGAACGGATTGTCGACTAATTTTTCCCAGATGGGCTTGCGGGCTACAGTGGCGCCGATAGGCATGACTCCGCCGCCAAAGGCTTTAGCCAGGCAAATAATATCAGGTACTACGTTGCTGTGCTCACAGGCAAACATTTTACCGGTGCGGCCCATGCCTGTCTGCACTTCATCAAGGATCAGCAGCGCCCCGTACCTGTCGCAAAGCTCACGCAGCCTGGGCAGGTAGTCATCCGGCGGTATAATTACGCCGCCCTCACCCTGGATGGGCTCAACAATGACGGCGGCTACATCCTCGCCAATAAATGCACAGCTTTCCAGCATCATTTCCACCGCCTCGGCGCTGCCGTACGGAACATGGTGGAAACCCGGCACCAGCGGCAGGAAAGGCTTTCTAAAAACACCTTTGGCAGTGGCGGTTAATGACCCCAGGGATTTACCATGAAAAGCACGGGTGGCGGCAATAAAACTGCGCCTGCCGGTAGACATTTTGGCAAACTTGAGACTGGCCTCAACAGCCTCGGTACCGCTGTTGACAAAGAATGCGTATTGCAGGTCGCCGGGAGTAATGGCACCAACCAGCTTGGCTAAAAGGGCGCGCAGCGGGTCAAGTAATTCCTGGCTGTGCAGCGACTGGCGCTTCAACTGGTCCAGAACGGCTTTCATCACCTTGGGATGACGATGTCCAACGTTGTAAATTCCGTAACCGCCAAGACAATCGATAAATTCTTTACCCCAGATGTCGGTAAAGGATGAGCCGGAATCTCTCCATTCCACGGAAGTATAGTCGGTGGAAACTGATTTTCTGTAATCAAGGAAACCGGGGTTAACGTTTTCCCGGAAACCATCCACAGTTTCCTTAACTACCCACTCTTTCTCCTCATGGGTGAGTTCTTCTTTGGATATCATGTCAAGATATCTCTGTGACTGGGCAATGATTCCGTCGTATTTTTTACTCATTATTAACCTCCTGATAACTGTAATAACATTTAACATTTATGCAACTGCGGATCTATCCTGAAAAATCGTTGCTTGGGGACCAGTGTTATGCGGATTGTCATCCTTGAAACACTTAAACAAAAAATCAACTATGCAAGCAAGGTGCCACATCTTTAAAAGCCTTTAAAATGGCTGTTTGCGGTATTTTGGTTACAATATTTGGCATTATCATCAGGAGTTTGTCTCACTTTTGAAACATAATCTCATCACAGGATACCTTTTTAAATTGAATATATTTTCTGATAATGTATAGTGCGGGGGACTACAACGGTGCGGGGTCAAACCCCGGTTACCTGTTCTCGTTGATTGTTACTGTTAGCGTATGCGGGTCGACATCCTGTTATTAATCAATCTGCATCAAACATGATACACTTGTCTCAGAGACAAGGCATTGTATACTAAATGCAAAAGCCCCGGGCATGATAATTCCCGAGGCCTTTGGCAGCTTTATTAACTTAATCACTTTAATTAGTGAGCAACCGCAACTCATCTTCGCGCTGGGACAATGGGACACGGTACCTGTCCCATTGTCCCACCCAGGCTGTCCCGAGCCGGTTTTCTCATTCTGACTCCTGTCTCCCGACTCCTGGTAAACCTATTGCCACCCGCGCAGCTGATAGTAGTCATCCACCATGCGGTTAAGTTCGTCAGGGTTTATTCCGTTCTGGCCGTCGTTGACCTTTTCCTTAAAGAACCTGTCCGGTATGGTATCATCTGCTCTGGTAAGGCCCTGCTGCTGGTTGAAGGTATGAGTGGCGTCTATGATTCTGTTAGCTACCGCCCATAAGTCTTCTTTGGTGAACTCCAGGCCGGTTATGGCCTTATTTAATTCAATTAACGTTTCCCAGGTAAGCAAATCCCTGAAAAACACGCACAATATTTGGGTATTAAAAATGGTCAACCTGTTTTCAAAGTCGATAAACAGTTCGGCCACGCCATCGGTGGAGGAAGTGTCAATCATGCCGGCCAGTTCCGGCTTGTAAAACGTAGCCCTCAAGTGGCAAGCGCCCCTGGCCGAGGTGGCGTAAGCCAAACTCATCCCTTTCAGCACCCGGGGATCGTACCCGGGAGGCTCCATCCCCTTGACGTGAATGGCAATATCCTGCAAGCCCAACTTGGCAGCGGCCTCTTTAATGCCAAGGGACAGGATTTCGCCCAGTCCGGTGCGCTGAGCCATTTGGCACACCAGTTCCGCGGCGGCTCCGACATCCCCATACCTGACCGGGGTATCGATCAGGCCTCGCTCGGTTCCTTCCATAATCAGACCCACCAGGTTGCCGGCGGTGATTGTATCCATACCCAGACGGTCGCACAGGTCGTTAAGATAGGCTACCTGATCCAGCCGGTTGACTGAGCATAGTCCCCCGAAAGCGTAAATGGTTTCGTACTCGGGTCCCTCGATTTCCAGGCCGGCATGCTCGCCGTAATCGATGGAAACACGCTTCCCGCAGGCCATAAAGCAGTTGGGGCAGGCGGTAGGCTTAACCTTATGCTGCTGGAGCAGAGTATCACCGCTCAGGTTTTCCCAATTGGGGTCAACGGCCCTGTTCCAGTAGCGGTTGGGAAAAGCCTTGGCGCCGTTCATAATTTTTACCATCACAGTGGTACCGTAATTACGGTAGTTTTCCACCCCGGGGTTGCCCTTGCCAAGATCCCGGATTTTTTTAACCACTGTTTTTAGCAATTCCGGGTCGGCGATTTCGGCTTTGGCGTTACCGTGAAAGACAACAGCTTTCAGTTTTTTGGAGCCCATCAGCGCCCCCATGCCGGTGCGACCGGCGGATCTCCACCGGTTGTTCTCGATACACGCAAACCGGACAAGGTTCTCACCGGCGGGGCCGATCACCAGCGCCTGGGCGCCCTGTACCGCAACCTGTTTCAGCGCTTCCTCTTCGGCGGCATAGGTATCCAACCCCCAGAGGCCGGAAGCATCGTGAAACGATACGCCGGAATCACTTATTTCCACCAATACCGGCTGATCCGAGGCGCCTTCAAAAATTATGGCGTCGTAGCCGGTGCGGCGCATGACCGGCGCCACTCTGCCCCCGGCATAGGATTCGGCATAGCCGCCGGTTTGCGGCGACTTGCCGAAAACACCGTACCGGCTGTTGCCCACCATGGCTGTGTCGGTGGACGGGCCGGTGGTGAAAATTAGTTTATTGTCGGGGGAAAGGGGGTCAATGCCGGGCTTGATGTTCTGCAGCAGCAGATAGGAGCCCAACCCCTTACCGCCAAGATACTGTTTAAAAACTTCGTCCGGAATAACTTCTTGCGCGTAACTTTGCCGGGTCAGGTTTATTCGTAACAGTTTTCCAAAAAATCCTTTCATACTTTACCTCCCCGGAGATAATTTAATTTATTTCGAGGCGTGGGCTACGGCCTGTTCCAGAACGTTAAGGCCTCGCTCCAGCTGCTCATCGGTAATGACCAGAGGAATCAGGGTGCGGATCACGTTGCCGAAAATGCCAGCGCTAATGGCAATAACGCCATTGTCCAAGCAATACTTGGTTATAGCTGCCGTTGCTTCCTTGGCCGGTTCTTTGGTTTCCCTGTCTTTAACCAGTTCGATGGCATTCATGGCGCCAAGACCGCGAACATCGCCAATGATGGGGTACTTCTCTTTCATTTCCAGCATCCTGTTGCGGGTCTTGGCCCCAATCTCCAGGGCCCGCTCCGCCAGTTTTTCCTGCTGCATGTAATTAATGGTAGCCAGCCCGGCAGCGCAGGATACCGGGTTGCCGCCGTAGGTACCGCCGACGTACCCCGGGTCGGGGGCGTTCATGATTTCGGCCTTGCCTACAACGCCGCTGAGGGGCATGCCGGAGGCAATCGACTTGGCCACAGTCATCAGGTCGGGCTCCAGTCCCCAGTGCTCGCAGGCGAACATCTTACCGGTCCGGCAAAAACCTGTCTGAACTTCGTCAGCGATAAGAACAATACCGTGCTTATCACATATTTTCCTCAGACCGGGCAGGAATTCCGGCGGCGGAACAATGAAGCCGCCCTCGCCCTGGATGGGCTCGATAATCATTGCCGCAACGTTCTCCGGTGCAACTTCGGCGGCAAACATCCTGTCGAACTGCTCCAGACAGTGCATGCCGCAGCCGGGGTATGTCGACCTGTAGTAGCAGCGGTAGCAATAAGCGGAGGGGATTTTGTAAACGTCGGGAGCGTACGGGCCAAACCCGAATTTATAAGGCTTAACTTTACTGGTCAGGGTCATGGTCATTAAGGTGCGGCCATGAAAAGCGCATTCAAAAGAGATTACACCGGTTCTTTTGGTATGGAACCTGGCGATCTTAACGGCGTTTTCAACACACTCGGCACCGCTGTTGACGAACATGGCTCTTTTCTCATAGCTGCCCGGTGAAATTTCGATTAGCTTTTCTGCCAGATCCAGATATGGCTCGTACATGGTAGTCATAAAACAAGTATGCAAAAGCTTTTCCGCCTGCTCCTTGATGGCAGCAACTACGGGCGGGGGACAATGCCCGGCGTTGAGAGTGCCGATGCCGGCGTAAAAGTCAATATATTCGTTGCCTTCCACGTCAATTATGGTTGCTCCCCTGGCCTCCTTAGCGAAAATACCGGTGGAATTGGAGATGCCGCGGGCCACCAGGTTGTTTTTTCTTGCCAGAAGCTCTTCACTTCTTCCCATTGTTTTTACCTCCTTTTTTTTCAGGAGTCAGTAGTCAGGAGTCAGAATAGCAGTAACCGGGAGTCAGTAGTTAGTAAATAAGTAGTTTATTTTCTTTAGTATTTATTTGATAGTAAAAAGTTGGCATTTAATTGTCAATCGTTAGCAGGCAAAATGCTTTGTGGCCTTGTTCCAATAGATCAACTAATAATATACCAATATTTACAAATATCATTCAACTTAATCATTACCTAAAAGCCAGCCCTTGACTGTTTTCACCGGTTCTCTTATTCTGACTCCTGTCTCCTGACTCCTGACTCCTAATTTCAGCCTCCTGTTATATAGGGAAACAGTATTATTTTATCACCGGGCCCCAGCGAGGAGGCCCAATCTTTTTTTTCGCTGTTAACAGTAACAAAACTGATATATTCCCTGGGTATTCCTAAATAATCCACCAGGTGACATATTGTAACGGGTCCCGTAAGGGATACGGTAATTTTAGGCTTTTGGTAACCAGGTGCCTTGACCAGTTTCGCCAGCACCACGCCCAAATCCACATCTACAGAAAAAATACCGGTACTGCTCATGCTTATCATTCCTTACCGAGATATTTTTTCATTTTGCGCACCACTGTTGATTGGTTGATTCCTAAAACCTCAGCCATACGATAAGTGTTCTTATATTTGCTGTGCGCTTTTTCCAACAGCTGAGTTTCAATTTGCTCTATGGCATCCTTCATGGGGCAAAGGTCGACAACCATAACCTTATTTTTAACCGAACTGCCGCCAACCTGAGTGATACGTTCGGGCAGGTCAATAGCGGCAATAATATTTGCAGCGGAAGTTATCATCAATCTCTCGACTAAATTTTCGAGTTCCCGGACATTGCCCGGCCAATCATATGTTATTAGGGTATTCATAACTTCCTTACTGATTGATTTCCTGGTGCCCAATTGCTCGTTAAACTTTCTGACAAAATGATTAATCAAATGGGGAATATCCTCTCTGCGATGTCTTAGAGGAGGTATAACCACGGGTACCACGTTCAGCCTGTAATACAGGTCTTCCCGGAATAAATTTTCATCAATCAGTTTATACAAATCTTTATTGGTTGCGGCAATAATTCTAATATCCACCTCTTTATAATCGGAGGACCCTACCGGCATGATTTTTTTATCTTGAATTACATGCAAGATCTTAACCTGCAGGGGCAGCGGAAGCTCGGAAATTTCATCCAGAAAAACAGTACCGCCGTGCGCCATTTCAATGAGTCCTTTTTTGCCTTCCTTATTGGCCCCGGTAAATGCTCCCGCGGAATATCCAAACAGCTCTGATTCAATTAAATTTTCCGGAATGGCCCCACAGTTGATCACAATATAGGGACCTTTGGCCCGTCTGCTGGCGCGATGAATTCTTAAAGCCACCAGGCCCTTGCCTACCCCCGACTCACCTTCCACCAGGACGGTGGAATCAACCTGGGCCACTCTTTCCGCGGTTTCCAGAATTTGCTTCATGGACTGGCTTTCGGCAACAATTGCATTGCGCGGCAAGTTGGCATTTCTTAGCTGGGCCAACTCCTCCCTGTAGGTCTGCACCAACTTCTGGGTATCCTCCAGGCGCTGCTGCAGGTTGGTTAATTCCGTAATGTCCCTGGAATTACAGACGATCCGGGTAATACGTCCCGCGTCATCAAACACAGGATTGGCAGTAACAATTAATGTTTGGCCGTTTTTCACTGTTTGCACAGCCGTAATCCGCCTTTTGTCCTTTAGCACCCTGGGAACAAGCGAAGGCGAATAGTAGTTCAGCTTTTCCAGTTCACTGACGTGCTTGCCAATTATTTCATCTTCAGTGACGCCATAATATTTTTCACAAACCTTGTTAACCCGAACAGCAACACCGTTGCCGTCAGTTACAAAGATTTCATCGTAGGAATTATCAAATATAACTTTTAGCTCCTGGTACAGGCTTTTTACCGAGCCTAATTCCTCACTGATTCCTTCCAGTTCTCTGATATCTTTCAAGGTAATGACCAACCCGACAGGATCGGTACCGCGAAAAACTGTCCTGGAGCATAAAATTAAGGTTTTTCCCGCAACTTCCATGATCCGATTTTTTTGATCCTGGTCAATGCTTTTAAGATCAAAATTAAACCGAGGCAGGATGTCGGAAACCATAAGATCCGCCCACGGCTTGTTTTTTAAGTTCAGGTAACCTCTGGCTGTAGAGTTAATGTAGGTGATTGCACCGGAAGCATCCACCATCAGAATCCCGCCGCAAACGTTCTCCAACCCGTCCTCCAGCCTCATAGGATACCCCCTTAAGTTAAAAAATTGCCGACGCCGCGCTGCGCCGGCTTTTTCGCTGTTATAAAAATAACGTAAGCAGGTTATGGTTATCCGGAAATATTTTTATCGTTATTGAGCTTGACAAAAACGTGCTCATGCATCGCTCTGTCGGCCTCATCCTTGCCGTAGGAAGATCTGGCCCAAACAAAGAAGACGATACCGATAACGGACCAGCCGAGGAAAATTAGCCACTCATAAGGCCAAACCAAGGCCGCCGGGCTGCCGGGCAGGTATAGAAGGATAAACAATGCACTTAATATTACAGCCAGATATCCCACCAGATTGCCCGCTTGAACTTTAAAAGGACGTGCCATTTGGGGTTCCTTTTTTCTTAATACCACAAATGATAGCGCAACCATGAAATAGGCCGCCACGATGCCCAATCCGCCGGCGTCCACCAGCCAGACCAGCATTTTTCTACCGAACAGGGGCGCCAGAGTTGATAATACCCCAATTAAAATAATCGCATTATAAGGTGTTTTATACTTTGGATGCAATTTACCTAAAAATGAGGGCAACATTTTGGCCTGGGCCATAGCGTAAATCGCCCGGCTGCCGCCAATGTAAAAACCGTTCCAGCTGGTGAGGATGCCGCAAATCCCGCCGATAATCAGCAGTTTGCCGGCCCAGGCCCCGCCAAACAGCGCTGTCATGGCGTCTGCAGTTACCAGGGAGGCATTGTTCATTTGCTCGGCCGTCAGAGCGCGGGATACGCCGAAAATGACGAGAATATACCATAATGCCGCTAAAAAGACGGAAGCGATCAATATTTTGCCTATCGATTTATAAGGGATATTGATTTCCTCAGCCGCCTGGGGAATTACGTCAAACCCCACAAACATAAACGGGGTCATAATAGCCACGGCAAAGATGCCTTTCATGCCGTTGACAAAAAGCGGCTCCATATGTGCGGTGCTGCCGTTTACCGCTGCCCCGCCGATCAGCACCAAGCCCACCAAGGCTATGGCTATAGTAAATACCAATTGCAAAAATGCTGCCACCTTGATGCCCACATAGTTGATTATAGTAATAAAAATCGAACCCAGAACACCAATCAGCACCCATGAGGCATAGACATCCCATTCTGCAATGGTCCAAAGATATCCGAATTTATAACCGGGAAAGAGGTATTCCGTAACAGTGGGAAGAGCTACTGCCTCGAAGGCAACTACCGATACGTAACCTAATATAATCGCCCAGGTACAAATAAATGAGGCCGTTACGCCAAGGGCGCGGTAACTGTAAACGTGTTCACCGCCGGTCAGCGGCATGGCCGACGCCAGCTCGGAGTAGGTCAAGCCCACCAAAACCACCAGCAGGCCGCCCAACACAAAAGCGAGCATGGCCCCCATTGAACCGGCCGTACTAACCCACGAGCCCGCCATAACCACCCAGCCCCAGCCGATCATGGCGCCAAACGCGAGGGCCAGCACATCCTTGCGGGAAAGGACTCTTACAAAGTTGTCATTATTATTTCCGCTCACACATTAACCTCCTTAAAATTAGATATTTATTAATATTGCAAAAATTAACCAAACCCCCTTTACAAAGAAATTCTTAAAACATGGTGATAACCTTACGCAAATTTCAGGCCAATTGAAGGTTGTACAATTACAAATGTTTTGAAAAATGTATACAAAAAACATGATGCAGAACAGAATCATAACTATAATAATTTTTTAACACGGCTCCTGAGTGCAATGCATTCATCCAATGCAAATAGGAATCAAATAATGCTAGATTGCATCCCATTGCAATAATAATTCGATGTATACGATCAAAATCTTTTAAATTTCGGCATTTAATCAAAAAATTAAACAAAATTCTTTTGGTAAAACAGGAAAGGGGACACACTTCCACTTTTGGGTCGCAGATCAAGGGTCGGAGGTATGTTCTCGATAATGTGGGGAAATTGGAACTAAGGGCAAGAAAGTAATAAATTAGCTATTTAGGGAAAAATGTGGTAAAATAGCGTTTCCCAGGGTGTTTACGGCACCCTGGGAAACCTGTAAAGCCCCGGTTTAGGTGAGGCACTCACGCCGTTCCTCAGTTTTAGTATTCCCAATTAATAAAGATAACTTTAATTAAATAATACTTCCCGACCGGGAAGTTGTCAAGAAGTGGAACCAGGAGGTTTAGCTTGTTAGCATTGTTACTGTTTTTGCCGGTCAACCCTGGCTCCTCCAATAATAGCCTTAACAGCACAAGCTATTAATTCATTGGTATCTCAATATCTAAGAGAGGCGGATATTGCTGACACCCGAAGATGTCCCCTTCACCGGGGCTGCCGCTGGGCCGGTCGCGGTAAATGGTAAATTTGATCGCATATGCCGGGTCAAATTCAACGAAATCAGTAATTCTGTTTTCACTGATACCGTAAATTCGGCAGATCGTTTCTTTGGTTAATGCCCCGCTTTTTTTGACCAGTTCGTAATTTTCCTTTTCCCGAAAGATAATATCGAAGGTAATCTTATCTGTTCCTGCGTTTTTGCTTCTTATGGTTTTAGCCAGTTCGGCCAGCTTTTTGGTTTTCATTTCCGTCCCCCCACTACTTGACTTCAATTAAATTGGTTTTAAACAGTTCCATGGGATCAGCCACGGGCACGGTGTGGTTCATGGTCCAGGCGCAGGCCGGACTGGCCGGCAGCACTTCATCCAGGACAAAAGCCACCCCGCCGGCGGTTCCCTTCACCTCGGGCAACCTGGCATAAAACATTTGCCTGGTGCCGGTCATGCACACTTCGTGGGCCATTTCCCCGGTCGGAGCAATGCCTTCCACAACCACGCACAGCTCATGGGACCGGATTTCTTTGACCGGCTCCAGATCGCCCATAACGCCGTTTTTGCCAAACACCCGGTAGTGCAGCTCATAACCGGTATCACCGAACCTTTCCACCGCTTGCTGCCGGGCCCACTCGATGACCTTGTCGATGTGCTGAATGGTATAGGGGTCGCGGATACCGGCAATGCCGACGTATCTTTCACCCACCTTGCCGGCCCCCTCGATCTTAACCCTTAATTCATCCGCCGGGACGAATTTCGGGCCGGTAATCCGGCAGGTTTTTTCATCATGCTGCTCATACTTGCAATTGCTCATGTCCAGCATGCCGCCGGCTACATACTCATAATAAGGATTTGATCTTTCATACATGGCGTGCCCGGCCACGGAGGCCACGGTGCAGCGCTGTTCGGGATGCATGGCTGTTACCTTGACGTCTTCTCCGGTAATGGTGCCAATGATAGTTTCTTTGCCGCCGTAAGGTTCGCAGCAGAAAGAGGCGCATTCCATTACTTTACCGAGATAGTAGCAAAGTTCTTCGGGAAAACCGGTCCGTAGCGCGGGTGCGGCAAATATCGCGCAATCGCTGGAGCGCCCGCCGATAATTACATCGGCGCCCATCTCCAACAGTTTGATATAAGGATGAACGCCGGCCACGGCCACCACCCGGTCGGTTTTTTCAATATCCTCCACAGTCAGGTCCGGTCGCCCGTCCAGCCCTTTAAGCACCTGGCCGTTTTGTATTTTTCGCACCAGGTAATCCCGGCCCAATTCCGAGTAAAAGTAACCCAATTTAAATGGGGGGATTTTGTGCTTGCGGGCCAATTCTTTGATAATTTCCACGTACATATCCACCCGGCTGTTGGTTCCCGTATCTCCGGCGGAACCGATAATCATTGGCACCCCAAGTTTACGGGCCTCGACCAGCATTACCTCCAGGTCGTGCTTTTGCCACTGCAGCGGACTGGCGCAGATATCCACACCCAGGGGAACCGGGCCGATATCATCACTGCCCGAGTCCGCCAGGATAAAATCAGGTTTTTGGCTGATACCGCGGTAGAAACTGCCGGTTTTGATCGGCGCAAAGCCCAGGTGCCCGTTAGGACACAAAAATGATAGTGATTTGGCGCTCATAATTGTCCCTTCCTCCATAGTATTCATAGTATAGTATTTATAACATGTTATAACCTCTTTATTTATGCTTCGGCATTGATTTACCTATTCCTGCTTGTTATTTATTCTTGGTCGGTATTTTTTAAAGTAAGTTCATGCTCTCCGCAGGTGTAAAAATTAATCAACCCACAGAGCACACCCACGGCGGCGATTTTGATCCCATAATCCAGGATCTTTTTCCCCAGCAGGGCCATATTTGCCCCCGCCGGTTCACCGGCAATAAATCCAACGGCAAACATAAGTGCAGCCACCGCGCCAATACAGATTGCCACAATTATGAAAATACCGAACAGGTTGCTTAACAGGTTTTCTAATTGCTTTTTCACATTTAACACCTCACCCGCAACAAATTTATCTTAAGACCGGCAGAATCCCCAGCAATAACAGCAAAGTCACAATGAAGTGGCCAAATATCCACAGATAGGCCAGTTTGGCGGTCTCCCAAAATTTCGACTTGGCAATACCCATCGCAGTGTACATAGCCAGGGCCAGGGGTGGTGTCATGCCTTCCATTACACCGGTAAGCGCCGGGAGCACCACCGCTACCAAAAAGGGATTAATGCCGACTGCCGCACCGGTGGAGATAATAGCGCCGCCAAGAATGGCCACCTGGGAGGAACCGGGCAAAATCATCCCCAGGAAGGCGGTAAATACCACCACCATTATTGCCCATCCAAGTTTGCCCAGACCAAAGGTAAGAAACCAGCTCTGGATGACTTCATCCATTTTTATTTCCTGGAAGATAAGGGCGATGGCATAGGCCAGGTATATGGTGGCGGACACCGGGACCACACTTTTCAGACTATCCCGGAACATAGTATAAATGCCGGAGACATTAAACCCGCCGGGGATTAAATTCCTGCCGATAATAAGGACATATACGGTGCACAGGCCCACGGTAAAGAGCAGCACCGAACCGGAAAACGCTTTGGCCCCTGCTTCTCCGAAGCGGCTAATTAACGTATTTTTCAACAGTGAATCAATCATAATCGGACCAAGGATAAGAACCGGAATCAGCAGCGCTTTCCAACCTTCCCTTAAGGAATCCAACAATTTGGGGCGTTCTTCTTTGGGAATGGGTTTAACCTTATAGTATTTGCAAAAGCCAATCAAGGTCAGCCAGCGATGAATAATGAGCCAGCCGAATACTCCGTAAAGTCCGAGCCAAAAAGTGGACAGTGAGTATTGGTCGGGGTACAGGGCGCTTAATATGGCGAAACAAACCAGGTTCAAGCCGGGCCCCACCTGGTTGCCCATCATACTGGACGACATCTCTACCGTTGCCGCCAGGGGACGGGGAAAACCGCTTTTAATCATCGCCGGAATGGTAAATACACCCGTGGCGGCCACATTTCCCGGACCAGTTCCGGTCATGGTGGCCATAGCGGAGCTGCCCAACAGGGAAACATATCCGGCCCCGCCGGGCAGACCGCCCACGGCGGCCAGGATTACATTAATCAATTTATCAACTACCCTGGTTTGCCCTAAAATATAAGCAAAAACCAGAAAACCCACAATGATGTAAAACAGTCCGCTTGTTGTCGGGGCCAAAAGTTTAATCCAAAAGAGGTCATAGCGACCGGTCATCACAATGGTAAAAGCAAAGGCAATGGCCATGGCCTCGTAAATGGGCCGCTTAAATGCTATAAAAACTACCGCAATTACTATCAGCAATTCAAGCAACCAGAAAACTTCAAGCGGAACCGGCCCGATCATCTGTGCTGATCCCATATGTATCCCTCCTAATCAAAGTTTATTTGTTCACTTTCTGATAGCTTTTACCGGCTTCAATCAAACCATTGAATAATTTGCCCCAGACCGGATCAGGCAGCACTTCCGGATGAAATTGAACACCAACCACGAAATCGCGCCGGGTGCCGGCGATGCCCTCAATTATACCGTCATCGGCGCGGGCTATCACCCGGAAGTCTGACGGAGGTTCTTTTACCGCCTGACGGTGGAAACTGTTAACCCTGGCCTTATTGATACCCGTAAGTTCGGTCAGCACAGTGTCGGGCGTAAACACCACCTCGTGTACGGTTTCCGATGGCGGTTTGTCTCCCTGGTGGTGTTGAACATTGCTCCTGCCCGGTAGGTGGTGGATATCATCCAAAAACATGGAACCGCCACATACAATGTTCAAAACCTGCAAACCGCGGCAGATTCCCAAAATAGGCATATTCCGTTCCAGCGCGCCAAGAATGTAGGCACTTTCATTGGCAAACCGGAGCGGGTTTTGGGCCGACAAATCTTTCGGGTTACCACCTTTTAATACATTACGCTTAACACTGAGCACTTCTCCGCTGACGATCAGCGCGTCAATACTTGTCAGAACCTCTTGCCGGGTGGATTGATTGTTCGCCACTGGCAGCAGCAAAGGCACTCCCCCGGCTTTTTCCACCGCTTCCAGGCACCCTCTGACGGTATAAATCAGAGACCACCCGGGTACAAGCATATTTTTCTCCCAACCAGTTGTTATACCAACCTTAACAAGCTTAACGCCGATTTTTAACACCTCCTTTCTCAAATAGCGCTTGTTGTCAGGCCCAATTTAATAACATCGTCCAACGTTTCCTTTAAATACCACACTTTAGATGCCGCCACCAAGATGGCAATATTGGTTATAACATGTTATAATTATGTTCAATTCGATATAAATTTTTATTTCCCTTCCCTTTTTCAAAAAATTTTTTATAAAGAAACTTTTTTTAATTGATCTCCCGGACGGGATGCAAATCCACATATTGTTGAAGAACAACCAACATGTTATATTCTTGATATAAGCACTATTTATCGATTATAATTACCGCGGCAAAGGAGATTAAAAATGCTTGTACACGATAAATCCGTGCCCCTTTACCTACAGCTCAAAGAACTGATCAAGCAAGAGATCAAGAAAGGAAATTTAAAGCCAACTGACCGGCTGCCTTCGGAAAAAGAGTTATGCAACATTTATAAAGTCAGTCGCATCACCGTAAGACAGGCACTGGCGGCACTGGATAATGAAGGACTTATTTACAGGAGCCATGGCAAAGGCACCTTTGTGGCCACCCCCGGGGTGGATCAGGAACTAATTACGGTCACCCCTTTCGAAGAAACCCTGCACCGGAAAGGAATCAAACCTTCAACCAAGTGCCTGTCATGCCATATTATTTCCGCGGATTTCAATCTTGCTACAATTTTGGCCATTCCCCTGCAATCCAATATCGCCCATGTTTGCCTGTTGGGTCTTGGCGATGACGAACCGCTGGTCATTTATAATTCCTACTTCCCCCAAGCAATTGGCCAAGAAATGATGGCTCTGGTTCAGGAAAAGATTCAAAAAGGACATTCATTCTCAACCTACGATTTATACAAGAATATCTCGACCGTGACTCCTGCCATGCTGACCCAGTCCTTTGAATCAATTGTGGCGGATAAGAGCACAGCTAAAATATTAAACATTAAACCAGGCCATCCTTTACTCCAGGTAACCACTATTGTATATACCGCCGACGGGCGTCCAACCGAATATAGAATTGCCGCGTATCGGGGTGAGAAATACCGCTTTCACATTACCCGCCCGGCCGGCAGCCATTTTAGCAACAACTAGCCGCGTACAACCGGACAAATAACAATCAGCCAGGGGCCTAGCTCCTGGCTGATTGTATGGAAAGCTATATAATATTCACTTCTTTATTATTTTCCTGAATTTTTAACGGTAATTTCAATATATTCATCCAGTCCGGATAAACCTTTCCTGGCCGCGGCCCCACCCATGATCAGGTTGGCCGGATCAGCCGCCCGGACGGCCGCCAGTTCCTCCTCCGTCGGCTCGGAAGCGGTTTTTAATTGCGGAGCAATTTTTAAATCCCAGCCCACCAGCGCTTTAATTTCCCCAACGTCTACACCGGGGTAGACGGTATCCAGGTACATTTCATGGGTTTGCGGGTCAAATCTAAATAACGCCTTGTCAGTGACTACAGCGACAGGACCGCTACCCAACAAGCCGGCTTTTTTCCTGGCATCCGGGCTGCCGTCCAGAAAGCCGGGCGTGGTAAGGTAATCCACCTTTTCCGCGAACCTCAGCGGCTCCAGTCTGAGCATCACCACGACCCGTCCGATATTTGAGCCGATGTCGTTGCCGCCACCGCTGCCCGGCAGGCGTACTTTGGGGGATTGGTAGTCTTGCTCGCCCAAAATGGCGGTAGTGTTAAGGTTGCCGTATTTATCCACCTGAGCCGCGCCAAGTACCCCCACATCGTAGTACCCGCACTGCATGTCGCTGAATACGCGCCACTCCGAGGTGAGACACAGTGCGCCATCCGCCGCCGAAGAATCCCCGACGTTAAAATCCACCCGGTATTTTTGCGGCCCGATGCAGCCGGATTCATACACAATATTCAGGTTGGGAGCATGAAACCGCTTGGCGGTGATCCCGGCCACCAGGGGGATGCCGATGCCTACAAAGGCGACTTCCCAGTCTTTAAATTCCTTGGCGGTGGTTATAGCCATTAATTCCGATGCGCTGTATCGTTTATCGCCCATGATCAATTATATCCTCCTTAGCCCGGAATGCGATTGAAGCGGCGCTCCAATCCCTTCAGTTTTTGCAGTCTGTCCCAGCCCACCATTTCACAGTAAGCAAGATGGTCCGCCGTGCCCAGCACATAGCGGTCCAACCACCGCAAAAAGCTATCCCTGTCTTTGGCCGACTCGTGATACTCACCGCAAAACAATACATCGTAGGCATAGTAGCCATAACAGGACTGTGGGTGGCACCCGTACGGCACCTGCACCACAGCATCAACACAGTAAAACGGGATCAGGGTCAGATTGCCCTGGCGCCGGATTTCCTCAGTGGATACAATTTCCTCACAAGTGATTATAGTATGCCTGGCGGCACGGGCCTTATTTTCGTCATTACCGGTGAAACCCCATACCTGGGCATTGCCCATGACATCGGCCCGCTGCACGTGAATGATAGCCACATCCGGGTGGGCCGCCGGAACAAGGGCCACCGGGGTGCCCTCATAGGGTTCTTCGATCACTTTAATCCGCTGGTTGTACTTGACGATGTCCGTCCCCAGCATCGACCTGGTGGGCATAAAGGGAACGTTTAAGCTGCCGGCCAGAAAGCGCATGCTGATGCCGGCGTTGGACCAGTCCTCCAACTCTATTTTCAGCGGTACGCCTTTCTCCACGGACCGTCTGATATTTGGAGCCAATCCGATGGCGCCATAACCAAGGTAAGCGCCTTCCCACCTTTTAACGGCACCGGCACCTACCAGCAAATCCATAACGTCGGTTTTGCTGTCGTCAATTACCGTCAGGTTCTTGATATCCTGCCTGATGATTTCATGTGCCGCAGCCACACCATCCCGGCCAATGAAGCCGCCGAAAGTGATACTGCACCCATCTGTTACGTATTTTTTTACCTCATCTTTAAGTGACATCTGCTTGTTTGCATTGTTGCTGTCCGTCAAGGTCCACTCCCTCCAAGTTGTGAGTTTGCGCCGGCTGTTACATAAGCCAAACGGATACCCGGTATCGCCGGCCATTATCCCCGGCAAACGCTAGCGGGTTAAATTACCGGACGCGGCAGTGACGCCGGTTTTTTTTCCCCGGAGAATATTGGCAGCCAGCGCCAGGGCAATCATCCCCAACCCGATAAAATCAGTATAGAACCCCGGGTGCAGGGATAACAGTGCGCCGCCGATCAGCAAAGCCCTTTCCCATAATGTGGCATTGCAAACCACAAAACCAATGTTTCCGCCTGCCAGGGCAACAACACCGATTAGCGCCGTAAAACTAGACCATGCAATATGTATGCCATCTCCCACACCGATCAGGGCCGGTTGCACGGCAAACAAAAACGGCACGATAAACGCTGCAAAACCCAGCCGGCAAGCGGTAACGCCAATTTTCATGGGATTGTCCCTGGCAATGCCGGCAGCGGCGTAGGCAGCCAGGGCCACCGGCGGCGTAATGGCGGAAATAATGGCAAAATAAAACACAAACAAATGAGCGCCCAGAGGCACTACGCCCAAATTGATCAGCGCCGGCGCAGCCATGGTGCCGGTTACGATGTATGCAGCCGTAGTCGGCAGCCCCATGCCCATAATCAGCGCCACCACGGCAGTTAGCAGAAGAGCCAGCCATAGCGTCCCCCCGGAGGCCGCCACAATAGCGGAAGAGATTTTAAGGCCCGCCCCGGTTAAATTAATGCTGCCGATAACCAACCCTGCGGCGGCACAAGCCAGAGCCACAGTGATGGTGTTGCGTGACGCGGCAATAGCACCTTCTCTAAAACGATCCCAGTTGATCCGGCTGTCCTTGCTAACCAGGGAGACCAGAAACATGGCGATGATGGAATAAAAACCCGACCGGACAGGCGTATATTGCAGCACGGCCAGGAAAAATACCAGGACACCCAGCGGGATTAAAAAGAACCAGCCCTCTTTTAAAACAGCTCTGGCCGAAGGAAGTTCGGCCTTCGGCAGACCGGTAAGGCCCAAACGGCAGGCTTCAAAGTGCACACCCAAAAGGACGCACATGTAATAAAGAAATGCCGGAATAATAGCGGCCACAACTACATTGATATAAGGAATGCCCAAAAATTCGGCAATGATAAAAGCCGCAGCGCCCATGATCGGCGGCATCAGCTGGCCGCCGGAGGAAGCGCAGGACTCTACAGCTCCGGCAAAGTGCGGTTTATACCCGTTTTGTTTCATTAACGGTATGGTAAAGGTACCGGTTCCAACCACATTGGCCACGGCACTGCCGTTGATCGATCCCATAAAGCCACTGGCCAGCACCGCGACTTTGGCGGGGCCACCGGCAAATCTGCCCATAACCGCCATGGCCAGACGCAGCAGGAAGTCGCCCATACCCAACTTTTCCAGCATGGAGGTGAGAAATACGAACAAAAAGATATAACTGGCGGAAACCCCCAGAGCCGTACCAAAAATACCTTCCGTGGTCAAATACATTTGCGAAACGACCCGGCCCAGGGAGCAACCTTTATGCCCCAGCATCCCGGGAATATAAGGCCCGGCAAAATTATAAATTAAAAAAACTCCGGCGATTATTACCAGCACCCACCCCGTTGCCCGGCGGGCAGCCTCCAGAATCAGCAGGATCATAATCCCGCCAAAAATCAAGTCCGGTGTATTGGGCGCGCCGGCTCTCATAACAATGTCCTGATTGTACAATAGGATATAGGCTCCTGACGCCAGAGCCAGGGCAATTAAACAATAATCCAACACCGATGCCTCATCCTGTTGACCCTTGCGGGCAAAAGGAAAGATTAAAAAAACAATAACCAGTATAAAAGTCAAATGGATATCACGCTGCATCCAGGCGCCAAACATGGATATCCCGGAGGTGTATAAGTGAAAAAAAGTTAAGGCAAGGGCCACAATTAAAATTAAACCGGGGGTAAGCCGCCCCTTTTGCAGTCCTTTATTATTTTTGCCAGTGACGTCACTGCTCATTTACCATTCCCCCATAAAAAATTCCTCTTACGTTCGACTCCGACTTTAACCAGTGATTTGGGCGTAAAGTAGTCGGACAGGCGGTACTTCCTTCCTTTATAAACAATTGTGTGATCAGCAATGGTTCCGACTCTTAGCGGTAAAGCACCAACTCGCCGGTTCATGTTGTCAATCTCACTCCACTTTCCCTTTTCCTGCAAAGTCCCCTGCCCCATATATCCGAGGCCGGCACCGAAAGAAAGACACTTTGTCTGCATCAAGTATAATTCTTTATTTTTATAAACAAAATGATCCTGCACCGGCAAGATATCCACCGAATGGATAAAATCAAGATCAAAGGCGTCGCCTTCTGAGATAGATCCCAGCACCAGCTCTTTTCCGGATTCAGCATCCCGCACCACCAGGGTGGGGCGATAGGCCGCCGTCCCAATCAGGATGGCGGCGGCTATCACCAACAGTGTTAATATACAAATAAGCGGCAAACCAGGCCGGGCCTTCACAGCTCCCGGTTTCACAGCCCTACTTCATTTCCGGCGGGATCAGATTATCCGGCACATCAAGCCCTTTTTCCTGGAGGTACTTGATTACGCCGGGGTGCAGCGGGATAACGGCGCTGGCTCTGGTATTTTCGGGCGTGCTTTCCTTGGCGCCCGCATATACAGCCACCAGGTCGGCGTTGCTCTCAAATATAGTCTTGGCCAGGTTATAAACCAATTCTTCAGACATATCCTTGCTCACCACCACACTGTTCCAAACAGCCGGAGTTTTAACATCAACATCATACCCGCTGTAAGTGCCGGCAGGCAGAGTAACGGCATTATAGTATGGATATTTTTGGGTGATTTTGTTCATATCCTCATCAGTAAATGGTATAATGTTGATTTTGTGGGTTGTCACCAGGTCCATAATGGAGGAAGTGGGTGCGCCCACGGACCAGATGCCCACATCGATAACGTGGTCGCGCAAACCTTCGGTATTTTCGGCAAAGGAGAGGCGGAATACCTGGAAGGCGTCATAGCCGATACCAAGGGCATCAAGCACCTGGTTGCTCATATTCTCGGTACCGCTACCCGGCGCCCCTACCGATACCTTGAGTCCTTTTAGATCCGATATGCTTTTGGCACTGGAATCAGCCAGCGCAACTACGTGCATTACATTAGCGTACATGCCCATAAACGTACGCAGTTCGATGGGCTTATCAAACTGGTTTTCACCTTTATAAGCTTGATATACCACATCGTTCATCAACAGCCCCATTTGGGCCTCCCCGCTGCCGATAAGTCTGGCGTTTTCCACCGATGCCCCGGTTACTTCAGCTGTGGCTTCAACGTTTTCCACTTTATTGTTGATGATACCGGCCAACGCGCCCCCATACGGGTAGTATGTACCGCCGGTTCCTCCGGTGGCAATTGATATCCTTTCAAGCTTGGCAGATTCGCCGCCGCCTTGCTCTTCTCCGCCGCTGCCGCCGCAGCCCGACACAACCAGGGCCACTGTGAGCAATGTGGCAACAACTAAAAGCAGTAAAATGTTGGCACGTTTCACGTTAAACATTTTTCCAACCTCCCAATTTTTCAGATTTGTTTCGCTAGATGAAATTTTTCGAATTTTCTACCCCCATTTTTTCTCAATCCGGATTCACCTCCCAGAACTTGGCCGGGGATCCGCCAAGGCGAATAGAAGCAGCTTCCGCGCACTCTTTAAGCAGGTCCAAATACCCCAACAAAACTTCTTCATTGAGTCTGACATAAGGACCCAGAAGGTTAAGAGACGCCACCACATCTCCGGACCTGTCCCAGACGGGAACTGAAAGACTGGACCCGCCTTTGATCCGCTCCCCGTAGCTGACAGCCCACCCCCTTTTTCTGATTTCCTCCAGTTCTTTTAACAACAGCCCCTGGCCGGTGGGTTTAAACCCCTGGCTGGCGTGCTCATGATTAAGAAATTCATCGACTTCATGACGGTTCATGTAAGCAAGAAATACCTTGCCCGGAGAGCCGGTATTGGCGTTAATCGGCACTACAGTACCCACGCCTACGGCAAATTTCAACGGTTGCTGGCTGACAATTTCAGCCACACAAATCCTGTTGTAGCCTTTTTTAATGTACAAAGTCACGGTTTCGCCCGTCAGCCGCCATAATTTTTCCATTAAAGGATATACGCTCTGCACCACCCCCTGCTCCAAGCCGGCATTTAACAGGCCTGTCAGCCCCCAGTGCAGGTAATATTTTCCGCTGTCGGCGTCCCTGGAAACAAAGTTTTTATTACGCAGCGCGCCTAAAATTCTGTATACCGTGGCCTTACTGAGACCAAGCTCAACACTGATTTCCGTTAAAGTTTTTTCTCCGCTTCCCATACAGGTAAGGATATCGGCGGCCCGTTCAACCGAACGAACGCTTCCGGCGGATTTTTCCTGCGATTTGCCTTCCGTTGAAAAAATGCCCTCATTCAACGGATCAACACCTCCATATTTCGCCTAGTGGAACATCTATTTCACAAATTGTTTTATTTATCTTTATACACATAATCATAAAATCCTTCTATATTTTTAAAAATTATTTAATATTTTCACAATTGGCAATAAGGAAGACTTGGTTCAGGTGGGGTTTTGACCCCACCTGAACCTTAGTCGCACTTATTTCGAGTTTATCGCCGCTAAGACTCCCGCCTTTAGAGGCGGGAGTCTTAGCGGCGGTTAACGAGATTAGCAGATCTAGTTAATTGATTTACTATTGAAAAGAAGATAAAGTAATGATAGTGGGAAGCCAAAACAAGGTTTCATCTAATGAAAAGGCTGGTGCGTTTCTATGCGAGTTCGAGAAGTAATGACCAAATGCGATATAATTATACGGCCTTTAGCATCAGCACTGGAGGCTTGGAGAATTCTCAGCAGCACAGGGCTGCCCGGGGTTCCGGTTGTCAACGATCAGGGAAAAGTGGTGGGCATTGTAACAGGGGAGGAAATAGTAAATGCAGGGCCGGAAATGCTCTCCGAAGGCACGCAGGTACAGGCCATTATGCAGGAAGATATTTATGTCTTAAGGGAAGATTCACCCGTTACAGATTCCTGGACCATGCCCGCCAATGTTTTCCCTGTGATTAACAGCCGGGGCCGGACAACTGGAATAATGGGCAGGACGGAAGCGGCGCAGGCTCTTTTTAAAATGGCCAGCAGCATGTTCCAGCAAATTGAAACCATTATGGACTCGGCTCATAATGGCATAATCGCTATCAACGAAGATGGCGTTGTTACCATGTTCAACCAGGCTGCGGAGAAAATCACCCGCAGAGATAAAAGCGAGGCCCTGGGGCGCCACCTCTCCGAAGTCATTATTCCCCAGGGTTTGCTGGACATTTTAAAGGACGGGCAGTACCAGTCCCACTATAAATTTTCAGTGGAGTATTCCTCGGGAACTCATACTTACCTGACCAACCGCAGCCCGATAATTGAAATGGGCAAAGTTGTGGGAGCTATTGGTGTTTTCCAGGACATTTCGGAGATTGAGTTTATCTCTGAAGAGCTCAGTTCTGTAAAACAGTTGAATAAAGAACTTGAGACCATTATTGAATCTTCTTATGACGGCATTTTAATTACTGACCGTGACGGAAAGATCATCAGGGCCAACCGGGCCAATGAAAGAATTACAGGTATTTCTCCGTCCGCCCTGCAGGAAATGAACACCCAGGACCTGGTAAACAGCGGCATTTACACCAAGTCCATTACCAAAGCCATTGTCGAGAAAAATGAAGCCGTCACTGTTTCTGAGCAGAATACGGCCCATAATTTATTAATAACCGGAAACCCGGTGCATAACCAGCAGGGCGAAATAGTCAGGGTGGTAATTAATATCAGAGACATGACCGATCTTAATCAGCTTAAAAACCAGCTGGAGCAAAGCATGGCCCTTAGTAAGCGCTACCACGACGAACTGGCCCAATTACGCAGAAAGTTTATCGAACAGGAAAATGTGGTGATTAAATCCACCAGCATGAAGGAAGTCATGGAAATATCTTTGCGCCTGGCCCAGGTTGATTCCACGGTGCTGCTGCTGGGCGAGTCGGGTGTAGGCAAAGAAGTGGTGGCCAAAACTATTCATAAGCACAGTAAGCGCAGCAGCGGACCTTTTATCACCGTTAATTGCGGCGCCATTCCCGAAAACCTGCTGGAGTCCGAGCTTTTCGGTTATAATAAGGGCGCGTTTACCGGCGCCAACAGGGAAGGCAAGCCGGGCATGTTCGAACTGGCCGACAACGGAACGCTTTTTCTGGACGAAGTGGGCGACCTGCCACTGCCGTTTCAGGTTAAATTGCTGCGCGTCATCCAGGAAAAAGAGATTACCAGGGTGGGCGGGGTCAGACCACGCTCAGTGAACGTGCGCATTATCACCGCCACCAACAAGCAGCTGGAGGAATTGATGCAGCAGGGGAAATTCCGCGAGGACTTGTATTTCAGGCTGAACGTGGTGCCCATTAAAATTCCGCCCCTGCGGGAAAGAAAAGATGATATTATCCCGCTGGTTTATTATTTTAAAAAGCATTTTGAAAAGGCTTACGGCATCAGCAAGGAATTCTCCCCCGGCGTATATAAGGATTTACTGAATCATTCCTGGCCGGGCAATGTGCGGGAGGTCAAAAACGTGGTAGAGCGGCTGCTGGTGACTTCACCCGGGGAAATTGTGCAGTCGGTGGAAATCCCCTTTGATTTCACCCCGCAATCTCAGGTCAAACCAACTGAAGCTGCCGACGACACCAGGGAAATTACGGTCAACGGGATTATGCCCCTAAAGAAGGCGCAGCTGGAGCTGGAGCGGCAGTTGATCGGGACGGCACTAAAAGAACTCGGCAGCACCCACAAAGCAGCCAAGGCACTGGGGGTGGACCAGTCCACCATCGTCCGCAAAATGAACCGAATCAGGGGGGCAGGCTTAAACTAACTATAATAACTGCATGATTACGATATAATAATAAAAATGGATACCAACTAAAAAACAGCCTGAAGGCTGGTTGGTTTTTTTCACTATGATGTTACACCGAACCGATATTGATATGGGACCACTATTTCCAGATCCCGGTGCGGAACATATTTAAAATCACCCGGGTTTCGGGTATATAGCGGCAACTTGTAGGCTATGGCCGTGGCTGCTATATAGCAGTCCTCTACATGGTGGTCGCGGTATTCTGAGGACTGGCGTGAAAATAAACCAGCAATATGAGCAACGTCCTTATTGGTCTCAAGAATATCACACATTAAAGGGAGATTTTCCAATATCCGGCTTTCTTCTTGTGTCGAAATATTCTTATATTGAAGCAATTCCTTAAAGGTGTGACACGATATTAACAATTCCACATCCTGTTCAATCGACTGGTCAATGAATTGAACCGCTTGTTGACAGCAATATGCTTGCCGCGGATTTTTAGGGCGGGAACCTCTTTGTGAACGAAAATAGTCAACTAGAATATTGGTATCTATCAAGATTCGCATGAGCTACCGCTCCGTGAAAAAGGAATCATCCTTATCTGCCCAAATGCCCTTCAATGCTTCGGCAGCCGCTTTCCTTCGGGCAATTTGCCTTCGTTTCAAAGGATTTACAATGATACCCACCGATTTTTTATAGACGGTTTGGGATTGTTTTTGATTTTTTTTCGTAAGCATAACGAACACCTCTGAAAAAATCATCTTTGCTTAAATTATAACCTATCCTCATTTGTATTACCATAATCTTTCTTCTGCTATCACCAGCATACTATTCAAAATAAATACCCGGACAAAACCTGTAGGGGACTCAAATTAAGTCCCCTACAGGTTTTGGATAACAGCTATTTTTACATTATCGCGGCGATGAAGGCACCTGCGGCCACCGCGGTGCCGATAACGCCGGCTACGTTGGGACCCATTGCGTGCATCAGCAGGTAATTCTGGGGGTTGGCCTCAGTACCCATGCTATGCACAACCCTGGCCGCCATAGGCACTGCCGAAACGCCGGCCGCCCCGATCAACGGGTTGACTTTGTTCTTGGTAAATAAATTCATAAATTTGGCGATCAACACACCGCCTGCCGTAGCAAAGGCAAAGGCCACGACGCCCATAATGAACACGCCGATGGTTTTCCAGGTTAAAAACACCTCCGCTGTCATGGTGGAACCAACAGCCACGCCCAGCAGGATGGTAACAATATTCATTAACTCGTTGCGGCTGACGTTGGTCAGCCTTTCCACCACGCCGCTCTCCATAAACAAATTGCCCAGCATGAACATGGCAATCAAGGGAGCCGACTTGGGAACCAGCAGCATGACAACAATTGAGGCAAGCAGCGG